>JABMPT010000002.1 GCA_013202845.1 Candidatus Woesearchaeota archaeon
ATACCATCCTTTTGAGATAAATCATAAACTTTCTGATAAAGAGAAAGACAAAAAGATGATGGAATGGTGGAGCATGCACATACAGCTTTTGACTGAACAAGGAATGAATCAAAAAGTTGTTGAGGATATAATAAAAAAGAAAAGAATTTTGCTGAGAAAATGTGCAGAAGATTTTTTTAAAGAACTTTACAAAAAAAACATTCCTCTTCTTATATTTTCTGCAGGAATTGGCGATATAATAAAAGGCCATCTTGAATCAGAGGGCCTGCTGTATAACAACATGCATATCATATCAAATTTCTTTAATTATGACAAAAAAGGAAATGTAAGGGGCTATAAATCAAAGATAATTCACTCTTTCAATAAGGATGAGTTTGCAATAAAGGAAACTAAATATTTTGGTATGATAAAAGAAAGGAAAAATGTAATTCTTATAGGAGACAGCCTCGGTGATACTGATATGGCAAAAGGCCTTGAACACGAAACAATACTAAAGATAGGATTTCTTAACAAAAACATTGAAAAGAACAAAAATATCTATGAGAAAAACTTTGATGCTGTAATTCTAAATGATGGACCAATGGATTTTGTGGTTTCTATGATAAAAAGTATTTAACTCTTGAAAGAATTACCTAAATAATCTATTTTTAATTATAATTTAAATCAGCAATAAGGTCTACCTTATTAGGATTTTTATTTATAAAGTCAAGAGTATTTGCCAATCTCAGGCCCTGTTCAACCAGCAGATCAGTCTTTACATAAGCAGATTTAATATCTTCCCTTACATTGGTTATAAATGCTTTGGAATTATGGCGTTGCGTGGAAATTAGCTGGCTTTAGCCAGCTTATTAAAATAAGATAATCTTCTTCTGTTATGTAAAATGATCCTCCCTGTTATTTGAGTTAACTGACAGATAGGTCTTCTTTTCATAAGCAACTTATTCCTACTCTTGAAGCTTGAATGGAAACTTTCTGCATGGCTTCTTATATGATATTCTGTAAGCCACTGTATAACATCTAAGAAAAGCTCAGTATACATTAATTTCCACGCAGGATGTCCATTCATATTATTGTTTTTCTTTGGAAAAACATAAGGAATCATACCTTCTAATGATATTTTTCTTACTAACTCTCTGTCATTAAATCCTGCGTCTAATCTTAAGCTATTTCCCTCAACCATTCCTACTAGCTTATACATTGCTCTGCATTCCTGCTCTCCGCTAATGTCAAATGCCTGAATGATTTCTCTTGAGTCAACTATGCTAGTCATATAAGTTCCATATTTTTTACTGCTTTCATAGTTTTGTTTTCTGCTGTTCTCGAGACCAGTTCCATCTCCTGAAAGTTTACCATCAGAGGTTTTTGATTCATCAAAAACCTGTTTAAGGATATAAAGCACTTCTGGCTTATCATAAGCTTCTCCAATTGTTCTATCATCCAAGGTTTCATATATTCCTAAGAAAGGACCAAGAATTTTCAGCCATCCTTGTGCAGATCTTTCTGTTAAGCTAAGTTCCTCGCACAAAAGAACTGCTTTAGCAAGAGACTTTGGGTCTGTTAGTGGTCTTCCAATCTTGCCTTCTGTGTTTAGATATTCAGTTTTATCTACTGAATCCCTTATGAATGTAAGTGATTCATAAGCATCTTCAATCTGAGTCAGGTTATATTCTGACCAAGAAATTTTTCTAGGTTTTTCAGGTTCATAAAATCCTTTTTCTCTGAGCAATGGAACCATTGCTCTAAATTCTTTGTTTGGAAGCCTTGACATATTTTATTTATATGCCTAACTAATATTTATTTTTTTCTATACTACAGAATACAAATATTTAAATATTACATATGCCTAACAAAATTTATGATGGCTTACATAAGAAAAAAGAAGATCAAAGGCAAGACTTACTATTACATTGTTGAAGGAGTGTATGATGAGAAAATTAAGCCTTTAATCCCTAAACAAAAGGTAGTTAGATATTTAGGTAATGTAAATAACATAATTAAGAAATTTGATTTCTGGGATGAACATCATTAGTTGGAGTTTCCACGCAACTCCTTATAAAACACAAGTTATA
>JABMPT010000003.1 GCA_013202845.1 Candidatus Woesearchaeota archaeon
GCCTTCTAAGCTGTAGATCGGGGGTTCGAATCCCTCCAGGTCCATGTTTTTCTTTTTAGAATCATGCAAACCCATAATCATCTGTAATCATTGGATGAGGATTCAATGTAAGAAACAAAGTTGTTGCATAAGTCTCCAGATTAGCTCTCACCCTGGTTACATGCTCATGTAAATTATTATTCCTTAATTCAGCGGATAATTTCTGTGCTTCCAAAAAACAGGTGTCTGCAATTGAAAGAAGACCTCTGTCATCATTATAAGCTGCTTTTACCAATGCAAGGTTTCCAACGCCATAAAACAATTCCATAGCAAACTTGTCATCTAAGTCATTATTATTTGCCATTTCAAATCCTATGCCAGGACTGACATCCTTCAAATCATACTTGTTATACCATGCCAAGATATCTGCTAAATATGCCATGTCATTATCATTGATATCATGATCAAGCTGCAATGACCTTTGCGCTATCGCAGTTAGAAAAACCGTATCATATGATACATCACCAATCCCTGCAAAAATATCTCTATCCATGAGTGGTTAAGGAATTAGACACCAGTATTTAAAGCTTTACCAGGATAAGATTTATAAAACGCTGTGTTTTCATTTCATCTATCGCAGGAGTGGCCAAGCGGCTAAGGCGAGCGCCTGCAGAGCGCTAGATCGGGGGTTCGAGTCCCTCCTCCTGCTTCTAACAATGGCAAAAAAGCTTCTTATCAAGAAAGAGAGAAAAGTTGATGCAGAAGGCAGAAAAGTATTAGTTTCTAAATTCGAGAAGCATCTAGTTGACAACGATAAAGACTTTTCAAGCCAATTCGGCTTAATAAGGAAAACTGATTTCAAAAAAGATTCAATAAAGGTTGGAAAAGAAGAATTCTTTATTCTAGAGCCTTCTTTCATAGATTATTACAAGCGTCTCAAAAGATTGGCTCAGATAATAACTTTAAAAGATATCGGAGCAATAATCACCAGCACAGGCATCACAAAGGACTCTGTTGTCATGGATGCAGGCACTGGTTCAGCAGGACTTGCATGCTTCTTGGCAAAAGTTGCTAAGAAAGTTATTAGCTATGATATCAACGCAGAACATCAGAAGACGGCAAAAAAGAACATAAGTGAACTAGGTATAAAAAACATTGAAGTCAAAAAAGGAGATATTTTTGATGAAAAGAAGATAAAAGAAAAAAACATTGATGTCTTCATTCTCGACGTGGCAGAGCCTTGGAAAGCTGTCAATACAGCTGAAAAAGTATTAAAGAAAGGAGGTTTTTTGGTTTCTTACAATCCAAACATTAATCAGGTTGAAAGATTTGTCAAAGCATTGACAGATAATTTCTTGTTTGAAAAAGCAATTGAAGTCATTGAAAGGGAATGGACTGTAAAAGACAGGATTCTAAGACCGAGAATGAAAGACTTAGGACATACTGGCTTCTTGACATTTGCAAGAAAGCTTAAATAAAACAAAACCTTTTAAAATAAAAAACTTGTTCTAAGCTCAGAGGTAAATAAAATGTTAGCATATGTATTAGTTGCTTTGTTAGAGTGCGATGAACAACAAGTGCTGGATTCACTGCTATCCTTCAAACAGATTAAGGAAGCACACATCCTATTTGGAGAATGGGATATCCTGGCAAAGATAGAAGCAAAGACTCCTGAAGAAGCAGGAACCTTTGTTATGGAGAAGATTAGATCCATGCCAGATGTAAAGATTACCAGCACATTGATAGTTGCTCGTTAATCAATAAAGCCACTTGATACTGCAGCCCATAGAGGGTTGCTCTTCAAGGCTAATATTTTCTTTTTCTAAGAATTCTCCTATAGCTTCATGAAGTTCATGCCTAGTCGGAGTTTCATCACCATGAGTATCATCTATCCTGCTATGAAACACTAGCTTGAAGTCTTCATCGAACAAGAAGGGGTCAGGTGTGCATACAGCACCATAAGCTTTTGCAACTTCTTGGCTTTCGTCTCTCGAGTAGATAAAATTGATATTCTCTTTTTCAACTATTCGCCGCATATTCTCAAAACTGTCTTCTGGATAATTCTTATCTTCGTTTGGGTTTATTCCAACAACAACAAGTCCTTTGTCTTTGTAATCTGTAGTTATCCTTTTTAACTCAGATATCTTTGGAATGACATATGGACAATGATTGCACATAAAGACAACGAGCAATGCTCTTGCACCTTTGAAATCCTGCAAAGAGTATGTTTTTCCGTCCGTTGCTGACAAAGAAAATTCTGGAGCAGAATCTCCAGTTTTTAGAGCTTCATAGTTTGATCCTATTAAAACCATTGAAAACCACCTCAATATCCAGAATTGATAAACCTTTAAAAATCTTAAGGTGTTAATATAAACATGAAAGACCATATAAGAGTCATCGGCATTGATGATGGTCCTTTTGTGAAAGGAAAAAAAGAAAAAGTTCTTGTTGTGGGTACTATTTTCAGAGGCGGTGATTTCATGGATGGACTTGTCTCTTGCCATGTTAAACAGGACGGTGATGACGCAACTGACAAGATAATCGATATAATAAATAAATGCAAGTTCAAACCTCAACTACAGATAATTTTCACTGATGGAGTTGCTGTCGGTGGTTTTAATATCCTTGACATAAGGAAGCTTTCTGAAAAAACAGGTTTGCCTGTTATAAATATCATAAGGGATTATCCAGATTATGAAAAATTCTTTGAGGCAATGGAGAAAGCAGGCAAGACCAACCATAAAAAAATAATTGATAATTTGGAGAAACCTGTAAAGATAAAGGATGTCTATGTACAATTTGTCAATATTCCGCTAGAAGATGTTAAAGAGGTTCTCAGAATTACTTGTACCCGTTCATACGTTCCTGAAGCATTGAGAATCGCCCATCTAATAGCTTCTGGTGTTGTTGACGGAGAGAGCAGGGGACGAGCTTGATTATTTTCTCATTCTGTTTAGAGCCAATTGTGGCACCATGAATATGATTGACAATATCAAAGAATTAAATATCATTCTGAGGAAAAATGATTTGAAAAAACTTTCCGAAAATAAAGATATCAATAAAGAAGTTGATGAAAAGGAATAATTTCCTTGTGAAAAAAACAATTTATGAAATCCATCAAAAGTCACAGAGAAATTAAAAGAGGCAAGTAACAAGAGAATTATAACTGTGAAAGAAGATAACCCTCCTAAAAACAGTATCTTCGGAAGGTTTTCTTTAAAGTTTTTCTTGTTAATAAAGAATAATGTTGTTAGAGAAACTATGAATAAAAATAGAGTAAAATAGAATAAAAAGAAGAATTTATCCAGCAAAATTTTTACATCCTCTAGATGAGACTTTTCGTTTTCAGAAAAATACTCTAAGTCCTCTTCTCCTCTGAAAAAATTAAGAAGGTTAACCAATACTTCTTCCTTGTTTTCAATCTGAACATTGTTCCTCGCAAACTGTGAATGATAATAAGACTCATTGAAAAGAGTCAATCTTAAAGGAAATATTATAATTACAAACAATAAGCATGTTATTGCCAAAGCAAAGATTAGCTTTTCTTGTTTTTTCATTCGAAACCTCTTCGGAAGCTACAAAATCTTTCCGAAAAATCCTGGAAAACTCTTATTAAAGACATCTTCTACTAAAAAAATGTTTTGATTTAAAGGGTGATGAGAAATGAATAAAAAACTGTTATTGCTTACTTTGATATTATTCTGCCAACCAGTATTTGCAGAAGTAATGATTTGGGAAGTACTGTATAACCCAATCAACAGTGAAAACGGTGGAGAAGCTGTTCTTCTCTACAACAATGATTCTGAAGCAGTTGATGTTTCTGGATGGTTTTTGGCTACGGAATCTTCATCAATTGACGCTACTCTACCCCCTAACTCCATCATCTCGTCAGGAGGATACTTGTTGATAGCTGATAACGGATTTAGTCTAGACAAGGACTATACCTCCTGGCCTGATGCTCACTATGAAGAAGCCATAACTTTGGCGAATACAGATGCAGGTGTTGCTTTAGTAGGCGGAAACACAACTATCGATGCAGTTGGTTGGGGAAATATCTTAAACATTGATGAAGGATTATATGAAGGAACTCCACACACAAGTGTAAATGAAGGACAGAGCTTGAGAAGAATACATGATAGCAATGATAATTCCATGGATTTTGTTGGAGGTTCACCAATTTTCTATAATCCTGATCCAGACCCTTTAGAATTGATAATTGATGTCGAAGTTAATATCACAAATAATAACCCTGAAGTGTTAAGCATTGAAATATTAAGTGACGATAACTCTTCAAAACCAGGAGTACAGATAGAACCTGTCGCTGGAAGTGAAAAAAAGTTTGAGGTATTAGTTGAGGCTTATGACAAAGACAACAGCAGCGAGTTAGAAAGTGCAAAAGCTGTTATTGGCTCAAATGAATTCAACTTAGTGAAAATTAGCAGCAATGAAACGCATGCTTTTTTCAGAGGCAATGTTTCAATGGAATACTATGAGGAAGCCAGAAACTATACTTTGCAAGCAGTTATCACAAGTAATGGACAAGAGTTTTCAAAAAGTACGGAATTCGAATACAACTCTGTTGAAGCCATAAGTGCAGAGACGAATCTTGGATTCAAGTTAGCTGCGGGCAATAGCTCTGTGCAAACACTCACTGTGAGAAATCTTGGAAACAAAGATATTTCATTGAAAGTCAAAGGGACAAATCTTGTCAATGGTGATAAAAGTATAACTATTGACAGTATTGAATATTCAACTGACAACTTTGAAACAAGTAAAACATTGACAGCTGTATATCAACAAGTGACCACCTTAACAAGAGGAGAAAACCTAGAAATTGATTTTAAAGTGACCACAAACGACGACCAGAAGTCAGGAAGTTACAAAGGCCAGATAAGGATATCTGGCAAATAATTTTTTTATTTTTTACAAAACATCAACAACAACAGGATAATCTTTGTATCCTTCTTTTGGAGAAATTCTTAATGTGCTAAAGCGATCTACTAACTCGTAACTAGACCAAGCACAATCAGAGTTTGCATTTTTCTCAATCTCGGGTAGATATTTCATTGGTGTCAAAGAATGACCTGCATGTCTAGTATCCACTAAATCCAAAAAAGGATTATCACCAGTAGCATATTTCATTGAAAGAGTTAAACCAATAAAAGTTATAAAATCTTCTTTATCTAAAAGATTTCCTATTCCTAAAAAGAAATAATTTCTTTTTGGACTTGACTTTAGTATAACTCCTTGTTCTAGCTCAACTACTTCTCGTATGTTTGTTTTAATTAGATTCAATAATTCATCTTCCTCCATAAATGCAAAGGTTTCATGAGTATCAAAGTCAATCATAGGAATATTCGCAAAGGCTGTAGAAGTACATTTTGTATCTGAATCATATTCTGCTTTTGAAATAAAACCAACCAATCTATTTGACTGAGTTTTTTGAACATCTTCAATAAAAGAAATATCATCTAATGAAAGACCATTTGAGACATCTACTGGCCAATACATATCAATCTCATCCCTTGGTTTCAGATTATCATAGTTTACAAACATTAATGTCTTTAAAGAAATGTTAACTGGGTTAAACTTAGCATTCATTAACCTCCATTCAAACTTTGGAAGTTCTACTATTAATTCAGGAAAAGTTTTACCTACTAAATAATCCAAGCGCATTTTAAAAAAGAAATCAAAATAAGTATATAAGTCTATAGTCACAAACGCTTTTTACACATAATACAACTTGCCCTTAGATTTTTGCTCTCTGTCCAACTGAGAGCCAACTTTGTTTGCTCTTGGTCGATTATTCTCTTCATCCCTTCTGAATGTTAATTGTAAATCATCTAGGAAGGTGTTCATGCCTTCTTCCATTTCAAAGGGACCATTGACAACTCCATTCACTGCAGGTTCACCATCAAAAACAATCAAGTTGTCAGAAAGATAATCAACAAACAATAAGTCATGGTCAACTATCAAAGCAGATTTTCCAGTGTGTTCCATTATATCTTTGATAACTTTAGATATCTCAAGTCTTTGCTCAACATCCAGATAAGCAGAAGGTTCGTCCATCAATATAATGTTAGAATCCTCTGCCAAGCATTTGGCAATCATGACTCTCTGCAACTCTCCCCCACTCAGCTCATTCAATTTTCGAGTCATAAAATCCTTAAGGTTTAAAGGATTAATAATCATACTGCCAAATTTTTCATTAGCTCTTTTCAAGGTGACTGCGACTAGTTCATCATTGACTTCCAAGTACTGTGGTTTGTAAGCCACCTTTAACTCCTTAATTTTATCCTTTGTTTTGATTTCTCCTGCTAGAATTCTTACAAAAGTTGTTTTTCCAATGCCATTTTCTCCTAATATTCCAACTGTCTCGCTTTTGTATAGTGTGCCTTTATTGATTTTCAGATTAAAGATTCCCTGTTTGTGTTTTAGTGCTTGCCAATCAGTCATCTTGAAATTAGATTTTTTTTTGATAGGAGCTTTTTTCATGAATTTTATCTTATTACCTCTAAATCTAACATTTTCTTCTTTCAGATATCCAGAAAGATAGACATTGATACCTGCTTTAGTAGTTTTTATCATGGAAACAACTCCGAAAGCCCCTTCTTTACCATACATCAAATGAACGAAGTCAGTCATATAATCCAATATTATCAAGTCGTGTTCTATAACCATGACAGCAGTGTTTTCATCTGCTAATTCCCTGATGAATTTTGAAATCTTCAATCTCTGCTTTATATCAAGGTATGATGTTGGCTCATCAAAGAAATAGACATTCGCTTTCTTCAAGACTGTTGCTGCTATTGCAACTCTCTGCAACTCACCACCAGAAATATCTTTTATATTGTGGTCCAGTATTTTTTTCAGTTCAAGCTTTTCAGCAATTTCATCAATCATTCCTTTCTCATCTATTTTCTGCAATAATTCCTTGACAGTTCCTGAGAACTGCTTAGGTATCATATCAACCTGTTGCGGTTTGTAAGCAATTTTTATCTCTCCTTTTTTTCTTTTTTCAAAGAATGCTTGTGCCTCTGTGCCTTTGAAATAATCTATGAGCTCTTCATGAGATGCTTCATAATTTTCCTCTTCAATTTTTCCAAGGTTTGGCTTTAGAACATCAGCCAGAACCTTTATTGCGGTTGTTTTTCCTATTCCGTTCATTCCAATAATTCCAACAACTTTCCCAAACAAGGGTGTTGGCAGGTTAAACAGAGCAAATCCATTCTTTCCATAGCGATGAATAGGATCTTTATCAAGCTCTTCCGGCAGATTGACCATTTCCAAAGCATGAAATGGACATTTATTTGCTGCAATCCTATCACCGTCTGTAATAATCTCTTCATTGACCATGACTTTTCCATCAGAACTCTTGACAATAGCGTCTTTTCCAGCACGATTAGTAGGGCTAACTCTAATGCAAAGATAGCCTCCACAACCTTCTGGGTTGCATTTCTCTTTCTTAACTATCATTATTCGCTTTGTCATGGTTTATGTTAGAAATGTAATATATATAAAGCTATCCACTAACTTTAAATATCCTTTACTCTTTTTCTAAAACATGAAAGGATATGTTGTTTACCCGACTTACAGGATTGTTGATGAGAAGGCTTATGTTCATCTTTTTGGCAGACTTGAGAATGGAGAATCATTCCAAACTATCAATTATTTCAGACCATATTTCTATATTAAAGAGAAGAATTTGAAGAAAGCATTAAAGACTGTTAATTTTGAATATGAAAAAACAACTCTGAAGAACTTTGGTGGAAAAAAAGTTATCAAAGTAATCCTCGACGTCCCTAGAAAAGTTCCTGAGCTGAGGAAGAAGTTGGAGGACAAGGAGATTGAGTGCTTTGAAGCAGATATAAGGTTTGCTTATCGGTTCATGATGGACAAGGATTTTAAAGGAACTTTGGAGATAAACGGTGATTTCAAGAAAGGTGAGCTTGTCAACAGAATTTATGAAGAACCTGAATTGAAACCAGTTGAATGGGAGCCAGAGCTAAAAGTTTTATCTATAGATATAGAAACTGACAGGCATGCGAGAGAACTGTACTCAATATCAATGCATACAGAGAATTTTTCTAAAGCAATAATCATATCTGACAAAAATCTAAAAAATGCTATTTCTGTGAAAAATGAAAGCCAATTGCTTGAAAAATTTAGGGAAAAGCTGTTGGAGTTGGACCCTGATATTATAACCGGTTGGAACGTAATAGATTTTGACCTTATAAAACTAGAAGAAAAGTTCAGGCAGTACGGCATGGATTTCAAGCTGGGAAGGGATGATGTTAAATGTTTTATTAGAAAACAGGAATCTTTTTTCAGGGATTCATCTGCAAACTTTCCAGGGAGAATGGTCCTTGACGGAATACATCTGTTGAAAACCTCTTTTATCAGATTACAGGATTACAAACTAGACACTGCTGCTAGTGAATTTTTGGGAGAAAAAAAGCTTATAGGAGCTCAAAACAAGGGCGCAGAAATAGAAGACGCTTTCAAGAACAATCCACAGAAATTAGCAAATTATAACCTAAAAGATTCTGAACTGGTAACTGGAATCCTTGATAAGACAGGCGTACTAGGATTAACATTGCAAAGATCATTGTTAACAGGAATACAGCTTGACAGGGTCAAGGGAAGCATTTCAGCTTTTGACTCATTGTACTTGAGAGATCTGAGAAAAAAAGGCTATGTCGCTCCTTCTGCAAAATTTGGAAACCGGGAAGAGAGAATCAAAGGCGGCTACGTCATGAAACCAAAACCAGGAATATATGATTATGTTATTGTGTGCGACTTCAAAAGCCTGTACCCAAGTATAATAAGGACTTTCAACATAGATCCATTCACATATGTAAAAGACGGTAAAGGCAAAAACCTGATAAAAGCGCCTAACGGAGCTTGTTTCAGAAGAGAACATGGTATACTTTCAGATATGATCCAACATCTATGGGATGCAAGAGATGTTATTAAGAAGAAAAAAGATGCAACTGGCAGTTATGCTATCAAGGTTGTTATGAATTCTATGTTTGGAGTTATGGCCAATCCTGTGTTTAGGTTCCATAGCATAGATATGGCAAATGCCATAACATATTTTGCTCAGCATTTCATAAAACTCGCTGCAAAAAAGATTGAAGAAATGGGTTATGAAGTGATATACGGCGACACTGACAGTGTATTTGTAAATCTGAATGTTAAGAACGAGAAAGAAGCTGACAAGATAGGATTAGATATTCAAAATAAGATGAATGAATTCTTCGCAAAGCACATTGACAAGGAATATGATGTGAAAAGCTTTCTAGAACTGGAATTCGAAAAAATATACAAACGTTTCCTAATGCCAAAAGCCCGTGGCTCTGAAGAAGGCAGCAAGAAAAGATACGCAGGCCTCATAGTTAAGGACAGCAAAGAGAAGATGGACTTTGTAGGTCTGGAGTTTGTCAGAAGGGATTGGACAGAGCTAGCCAAGAAATTCCAATTAGAGTTATTGGATAAGATATTCCACAAAAAAGAAGTCGCTAAATATGTAAAGAAATTTGTTGATGACTTGAAAAAAGGCAAACATAACGAATTATTGATTTACAGGAAAGCAATAAGAAAAAGTCTTGATGCATATGTAAAGACAACTCCGCCCCATGTAAAAGCAGCTCGCATGCTGAAAGAGTTGAAAAGCAACATAATCGAGTATGTCATGACTGTAAATGGTCCTGAACCATTAGAACTGCAGAAAAGCAGGATTGATTATGAACATTACATTGAGAAACAAATAAAACCATTGGCAGATACAGTTCTTAGTTTCTTTGACACAAACTTTGATGATATTATCAAAAATAGTTCTCAGAAAACATTGTTCGGATACTAAGTCAACTGCACATACCCTGGTTCTGGCTCTTTGACCGTTCCATCTGATTTTAGAGCATCTAAAGTAGTCATGACTTCGCTTTCAGCAAGTCCTTGAATACCTGCTTCTATAATTACTGCTTCAACTAGAATCTTTTTCCCTTTTGAGGCAGTGAATTCATTCAGGATGTCAAGAATCTTTATTTTATTGTCTACCTCAGATTCCTGCCTGATACTTGAAGCAGTCATCCTTTGAATTTCCATTAACCTATCGAAATCTGAGTCATCCATTTTCAGAATTAATATACATTTATCAATCCCCCTCTAGCTGTATAGGATTCTGTATATAAAAAGGTTTTGGAAAATGGGAGGAAAATTGTATATTAATAGCAAAATCCCGAAAACTTTATATGTTCTAAGGAATTATTGAGCAAAGAGGGGTCATGTCAATACTAAAACTGCTAATACCTTTATCTAGGAAGAGTAAAAAGGATCTTGTGAAGATAAAGAAATACCTTGATTACAGCGATTTTAAGAAGATTAAGAAGTTTTTAAAGCTTGGAAAGATAGGAATAGCATACTCTTCTCTAAAAGTCTCTGATAAACTGATAGAAGATGAATCATTCCCAATACTCAATCCGGGAGTTGAAGACAAAGACATAGTAAAAATCACAGAAGAGTGGAATGACATCATCGGCCAGAAGGTAAGAGAGAAGAAATACGAAGAATTCTCATTAATGGCCGAAGAGAGGATAAAGAAGTTCATAGCGTCGCACATAGTTGGTTTGGATTCTGTGAAAGAAGCTGCTTTGCTATTATTATTCTCACTCGACAAAGTGCATGTTTTGCTTTTAGGAGACCCCGGAACTGGAAAAACAGATATCTTAAGAGCTATTGATGAAATAGCGCCTATATCCTCATTTGGCCTTGGCTCAGGAACAAGTGCAGCAGGACTAACAGCCGCAGCAAGAGGAAATGACATAATAAAAGGCCTATTGCCTATGGCAGACAAGGGAATCTGTTGTGTCGACGAACTGAACTTGATGAGGGGCAGAGAACGTGGCTCATTGTTGAATGCTATGGAGAAAGGCTTTGTAACCTATGATAAAGGAACCAAGCATGTAAAGCTGGATGCCAGAATCAGCTTATTGGCAACAGCTAATCCAAAAGGAGACAAATTTGTGGGAAGAACTCCAGAGACTTGGCTTAAACAGATACCTTTTGACCCTGCATTGATGTCAAGATTCCACTTAGTGTTCTTTGTTAGAAGACCAAGCACAGAACAATTCATTAATATTGCTGAAAAAATCGTTAGTGAAACTGAGAAGAATTTGGAGATAAATGATGCTTTGTTCTTAAGAGACTATGTCGAGTTCTCACATATGATGGACGTGGGATTTGATGAAAAACTGAAGAAACAAATTGTTGACTTCTCTGCAAAACTAAAGAAAGATGAGAAAAACTTCTTAGTAGAAGTAAGCCCAAGACTAATCCTCGGAATAATGAGACTTGCCAAGGCATCTGCAAGAATAGAACTCAGGAACCTGGTCGAGCAGAAAGATTTGGACAAAGTATTTAAACTCTATGAGAAGAGTCTATATGTAAAATGATTAACCTGAAAAAAGCAGCAATAATAGCCGTAATAGCAATATTGTTTGCATCATTCATATTCAGCTTAATACTGGCAATCTATGAAAGACCGGAATATTCTGACTATTGTGAGGAGGTTTATCCATATAAAACTCCTGTCGCAAGAGAACTGGATTGTCCATCTACGACCTTTCCTGAGACTCGAGCAAGAGAATGTGAGGATAAAGGACATGAATTTACTCCTATTTACAGCGATGGTTGTGTTGAAGGTTATGAATGCAGGGCTTGCAGAGTAGAATATGATGAAGCCAGAAAGGATTATCAATTATTCAAGTTTATAATGTCTACTGCACTCGGATTAATAGCTGTCATCCTGAGCATATATTTGCCTTTCGAAAGCGATTCTTTGAAAGAATGGCTACTAGCAGGATTCTTGATAGGAGGATTAGCAGCCATATTCATAGGGACAATAGAATACTTTAATGACGCACACAGAATTCTAAGGCCAATAATTATTTTAATAGAGTTATTTTTAGTGGTATTTGTCTCTTATAAGAAAATCAAAAGATGATACTCTACTATGTGCCTTGCAAGGACAAGAAAGAAGCTAAAAAAATAGCTAAAGAACTTCTAAAAGAGAAACTAATAGCCTGTGCAAATATTGTGGATTCAGATTCGATATATGAATGGGAAGGGAAACTTAAGGAAGAAAAAGAAGCAATCATGTTCATCAAAACACTTGACCGCTGTGAAGAAGAAGTAAAGGACAAAATCAGAGAACTTCATTCTTACGACATTCCAGCCATAATAAAGATCACGGGCAGAGCAAACAAAGAATATCTTTCTTGGATGGAAGGCTGCGTCAAGGAAATACCATAAAAAATATAAAGCGCTTCTCATAAAAACAGTTTATGGCTGCTATTTTAGGATTTGAATATTTTGGCAACACAACATATAATTACTTGATATTTTTTGGTATAATAATAGTTTCAATAATCATTGGAAGAATAGTATTCTATGTGAGCAGTGGTTTCCTGAAACAAAAAGCAGAGAAAACTAAGAGCAAAATCGATGATATAATCATAGCTGTGATGGAGAAACCCTTGGTTTTTCTCATCTTTGTTATAGGTTTTATTGTAGCTCTTCAGACTCTCAACTTATCTCCAGGCGCAGATAAATTTTTCTCGAATGTCGTACATATAATACTAATAATCAACATATTTTGGTTTGTAATATACTTTGTAGATGCCTTGATTGTAAATTACATCAAACCATTGGCCTCAAAGACAAAATCTGAGTTGGATGATGTATTGCTGCCAATTATCAGAAGAATCGTCAAGATTACTTTGATAGTCATGGCTGCTATTATCATAATCGATAAATTTGGCTACGATGTAACTTCTCTGATTGCAGGACTTGGTATTGGAGGCCTGGCTTTTGCATTAGCTGCCAAAGACATGCTGGCAAACCTATTCGGGGGAGTTGCCATACTAACAGACAAGCCTTTCAAGCTTGGCGACAGGATAAAAATCGAAGATTATGACGGATGGGTTAGAGAAATAGGATTGAGATCAACCAGGATTGAAACACTTGATGGATTCCAATTAATAGTTCCAAACTCAAAGATTTCTGATACTATATTGCAGAACGTCTCAAGAGAAAAATCTAGAAAAGTAAAAGCAACAATAGGCGTTGAGTACAATACTTCCATGAAAAAGATGGAGGAAGCAAAGAAAATACTGGAAGATGTCATACTAAAGAACAAAGACACAGAAAACAGATCAATAGTAAGTTTTACAGAATTTGCAGATAGCTCATTGAACTTCTTGGTTATTTACTGGATTAAAAACTTGGATGAGATTTTAGAAGCACGACATAATGTGAACATGGAGATTAAAAAGAGGTTTGAAAAAGCCAAGATAGAGATGGCTTTCCCGACAAGAACTGTTTATATGAAAAAATGAATTACTCTGAGCCAAGAAAAAGTATGGTTGATAACCAACTCAGAGGTCGGGACATAAAAGACGAACTTGTTCTAAAAGCAATGGAGAAAGTTCCTAGACATGAATTTGTTCCAGAAGAGCACAAAGAAAGAGCTTATGGAGATTTTCCAGTGCCAATAGGTCTGGGACAAACTATTTCACAGCCATATGTTGTTGCTGCAATGACAGAAGCACTGACTCTTAAAGGTGGTGAAAAAATCTTGGAAATAGGAACTGGTTCAGGTTATCAGGCGGCAGTACTTGCAGAGATAGCAAAGAAAGTCTACACAATCGAAAGAATAAAGGAATTAACAGAAAAAAGCAGAGAGACCCTGAAGAAACTCAACTATAACAATGTGAAAGTAGTTGAAGGCGACGGACATGAAGGCTATAAGGAAGGATTCCCATATGATGGCATTCTAGTAACTGCAGCTTGCCAGAAGATTCCCGAACAATTAAATGAACAATTAAATGAAGGTGGCAGAATTGTCATACCTATTGGTGACCGTTCATTCCAAGAACTATTTGTTTTCACGAAAAACAAAGGTAAGTTGGAGGAGAAATTCTTATTTGACTGCAGATTCGTGCCCATGATAGGAGCTTCTGGCTGGAATTATTGATAATCTTTATAAACCAGATTACAACTAGTACTGGCAGGAATAATGCCTGGGGGAAAGAGGTGAGTCTTTTTTTCTTAGGGTTATTCCCATTTATCTATATTAACATATTCTTTTGTGCACGGAAAAGCAAAAGATTTTTATATATACAAGCACCATTTTATAGCAAGGGGTGATCACACTGGCCATTAGTAAAAAAACAAGGGAAGAGGTTGAAAAAAACTTTGAGAAACAGATCACAGATCTTTCTAAACAAGAGCTCAGAGAATTATTACTAATAAACACCTACAAGCTTGCATTGGTCAGAAGCCAATTAGAAGCTTTATCCGATGTTCTTATAAAGAAGAAGCTAACAACTTATGAAGAAATCTGGAAAAAGACAAACGAGAGTTTTAAAGAATCAACCATTTAAAAAAGAGGTGTACTTAAAGGTGAGAGTTGCAATCAATGGTTTTGGAAGAATAGGTCGCATGGTGCTTAAGGCAGGACTTCTAAATTCCGAAGCTAAAGATATTGAATTCATAGCAGTCAATGATTTAACAGACACAGACACTTTGGCTGAGCTATTCAAAAGAGATTCTGTTCATGGAACATTTAAAGGAACTGTTGAGCATACAAGCGGATCATTGATAATAAATGGTCAAGAGATAAGGGTGTTCTCTGCTAGAGACCCTGAAAACCTTCCTTGGGGAGATTTAAACATTGACGTAGTGGTTGAAAGCACTGGTTTCTTCAGGAAAAAGGAGGATGCTGAGAAGCATATAAAAGCAGGAGCAAAGAAGGTATTGATCAGTGCTCCTGGTAAAGGAACTGATCTCAGCATTGTGATGGGGGTGAATGAACATTTATACGACAAAGAAAAGCACGTGGTAATTGACAACGCCTCTTGCACAACTAATTGTCTGGCGCCAATGGTTAAGGTTTTGAATGATAATTATGGAATAGAGCATGGTTTCATGACAACTGTCCATGCATATACATCTGACCAGAGATTGATTGATGCTCCTCAAAAGGATTTGAGAAGAGCTAGAAGTGCTGCAGTCAACATAGTTCCAACAACCACCGGAGCAGCCATTGCTGTAGGCAAGGTTATCCCTGAATTGAATGGAAAACTTGATGGTATGGCTATGCGTGTACCTGTACCTGATGGAAGCATAACAGATTTCGTAGCAGTACTGAAAAAAGAGGTTAGTGCTGAAGAGATAAACAATCTTTTCAAAAATGTAGCTAAATCACATTTGAAAGGAATTTTAGAATACAGCGAGGATCCTCTAGTAAGTACAGACATACTCGGAAACCCGCATTCTTGTATTTTTGATGCTAAATCAACAAAAGTCATTGGCAAACTTGTCAAGGTTGTTGGCTGGTATGATAATGAATGGGGTTACAGCAGCAGGGTAATTGATGTATTGAAGATAATGTAGTTAATTTTTTATACTCCTTTTCTTTTTTTAACAATATGAGAACATTAACACAGGTTGATATCACTGGTTTGAGAGTTCTTTTGAGAGTTGACTACAATGTTCCTTTAGATGAGCGTGGAGAAATAATTGATGACTTCAAGATAAAGCAGAGTCTTCCAACATTGAAATATGTTCTAAAAAGAGCCAAACAAGTCATAATAATGAGTCATCTTGGCAGACCAGAAGGCAAACATGTGAAAGAACTTAAGATGGATAAAGTTGCTCTTCGCTTGATGAAGCATGTTGGAAAGAATGTTACCAAGCTTGATGATTGTGTGAATGTCGTCATTCCTGATGAAAAGGTTGTATTGCTTGAAAACCTTCGATTCCATAAAGAAGAGAAAGAAAACAATTCTGAATTTGCAAAAAAACTTGCTTCACACGGAGATGTGTTTGTGAACGATGCCTTCGGTGTTTCTCACAGAGCACATGCATCAACCGTTGGTGTGACAAAGTTTCTTCCTTCATGCGCTGGTCTATTGATTCAGAAAGAGGTTGAAAACCTGGATTTTTCAAAAGCTGAGAGACCCTTAATTGTTATCGTGGGTGGCTCTAAACTTTCTACGAAATTTCCTGTAATGAACTCATTGCTTCCTGAAGTTGATGAGCTTTTAGTTGGAGGTGCCATGATATTCACATTCTACAAAAGTCTTGGCTTGGAGATTGGTGGCTCAATGTGTGAAGACAACCAAATTGTGACTGCTAAGCTCTTATTGAACAATGAGAAATTAATCTTACCAAGCGATGTAGTGGTTGCTTCTGAAGTTAGTGAAAAAGCCAAGTCTAAAACTGTTGAAACTGACAAGATTCCAAAGAAATGGATTGGTTTAGATCTTGGTGAAAAAACTATTGAAGATTTCAAAAAGAGATTAAAGAAAGCCAAGACTGTTTTCTGGAATGGACCCCTTGGCGTTTATGAAATTGAGAAATATGCCAAAGCAAGTTATGATTTGACAAAGTTTTTAGCAGGTCTAAAAGCAAAGGTCATCATTGGTGGTGGTGACAGCGCCGCCATTGTTGAAAAACTTGGTTTGAGAGATGAATTCTCGCATGTCTCCACTGGTGGTGGTGCTTCTTTGGAATTTATCCAGAAAGGAACTCTGCCTGCTTTAGAAGTATTGAAGAACTAGTTTTCTCTTCTCAAATAATTTCCTTTATCTAGGATGTTCTTTACTCCTTTATTAGTTAGTTTTCCATATCCAAGGTTTTCATTCTTCTCATTCTGTACTAGAACTAATCCTGAATCAGTATTCTTCTTGACAATACTGTCCATGAACACATCCCTCCCGCATAGAAACAACCATTCTGCCTTTTTTGAAATAAAAACTTTTTTGTCAGAAAGCTTTGCAATCATATCAATGAGTGCAGGACTTGGTTCAAAAATCTTTTTCTTCTCTCCAAGAAAAATTCCCATTGAAAAAACTTCCTTGCCTATCTTCTCACGTAGTTTTTTTTGTTCATCCTGCACAAAAAAGTACTCTCTGCCAATCTTCACTATTCCATTAATTTTCTTATCTGTGAATTTGGATATGAATTCATTTATGCTATCCATTTTTCATTATAACTGAGAATTCTTTCAACATATCTCTCACTTGCTGCTTTACGAGTTTTGGATTGATTCTTTCTATCTTGTGACCTGAGTCTTCTATCTCTCGTTCTTTCTCTTTGACATTAAGTTTAGCATTTTCAAGAAACGATTCCTGCTCTGATATGTTCATGACGGATGTATTAGACAGTAAGTTTTTCTTGTTTTCTTTTTCTTTATCAAAAAGTTCTTGGAATTTTTCCCTTAACTTTGTTAACATTTCTTTACTGAGGTTATCTATTTCCTCTTTTGTCTTTTCTTCTTTTTTATCTTTTAAGCCCAGATCTGCTAATGATTGCTTCATCTTACTAAGGACTTCAAGTATCTTCAGTGGTTCGTCTTCAAGCAATGCCTTTGTTGGATCATCCAAGTATTTCTCTATCAGTGCTTCATTCAATGACATCCTCTTGTATTTTTTGAAAGCTTTTTCCAGCGTCGAGAAATGAGCAATTAACTCTGTTTTTTTCTTCTGTATTTCTCCTTCTGCTTTTTCCTTCTCAGATTTCAACCTTTCATAATCCTTATAACTACTACTGTTTCTGAGTTTGGATATTTTCTTCTCAGTTGAATTCTCCTTTTTCTTTAACTCTTTAAGTTCTTCTTCTTGCTCCTGCTTTAAAGTTTCTAGATTTGCCAATGCCTCCTTGGAGTTCTTGAACTCCTCTAGTTTTTCTTTTAATTTCTCTACCTTGTGCAAGTTCTCTTTTTCTATCTCCTGCCTGAAATCGATTGCCAAGTCTTCAATTTCTTTTATTTTCTTGACAACTGCTACAAGCTCTGACTCTAAAAACTCCTTCAGAACAAAATAGCTCTTCTGCGTTTCTTCACTTAAGCTGTCAAGGTCTTCTGTGAACTTTTTTGAGAATTCTCTAATCTTCAAATAGTCTCCCGGAATCCTTAGATCATCTAAGAACTGGTTTATCTTCCTTAAATAATTCTTCCTGTTGCCTTCCATTATATGCTTTACTCTTTCAGGTATGTTCTCGTTTAGCAATGATGCTTGCTCTAGTTTTTCCAAAAGCTCTCTTGCCTCTGAAATTCTGGATTCTATATGATTTTTTAGGCTCTTTACTTTTGTGTCTAATCCTTTATCTTCAAGATGTCTCTCTATCCAAGCATCCACTTCACTAAATTTTACTTCCTCTTCTTTTTTCTTTTTTAGAAAATCAAAAAACCCCATAGGCGGTTAGAACTATTAGTTATTTATAATGCTTTTGCTAAAATTTTTATAATAAGAACTCTTTTATAGCTTCATGGTAAGGAAATACTCTAAAAAAACAGCTGACCATCTAAACATTGCAAGAGAGCGTATCGATAAGCTTTTCTCTCAAGCAGATGAAGTTTTTAGTGAAAATCCTGAGCTGGCAGACAGGTATGTTGATCTTGCTAGAAAGATCGCTATGAAATTTAAAGTCAGACTAAAGTCCGAGTATAAGAGGAAGTTCTGCAAGCATTGCTATAAATACCTTAGATCGGGTGTAAATGCTAGAGTGAGAACTCAGAGTGGCAAACTTGTTTATTCCTGTTTCTCGTGTAAAAAATTCTCTCGTTTCACACTGAAATAATATTGTAACTACTAAAAAATAGTTAAAAAACGAAAGATTTAAATATTAGTTCTAACATTTTGACTACTATTCAGAGGTGAAAAAATTGAGTCTGACTGATGTGGTTGATAAAGAAGAGGTTTCAGGAGAGCTTAAAAAAGAAGCTCGAAAAACAAATTATCAGGAAGAATTGAGGACTTACGAATAAAATGCAAGACCAACTATTAATGGAAGAGGAAGAGGAGATAAAACGAATAAGAGACAATAATCATAGAAAAGATATAAACGACCTTAATAGAAAAAACCTTTCCCAAGACGAGATGGACGAGATATTCTGCGAGTATTAGCAAAACCCTTTTAAATTTCTAATTTTTCTACAAATTCTATGAAAAGAATAGGCGACGGTGCAGAAGCTATTATTTACCTTGATAAAGACAAGGTAATAAAGAAAAGAATAAAAAAGAGCTACAGAATAAAAGAAATAGACGAAGTTCTAAGAAAAAGCAGGACAAGAGCAGAAGCCAAGATTCTAGAAAAAGTTCCTGTCAAAGCTCCGAGATTGAAAAAAACCGACAGAAAGGAAACCTTAGAGATGAGCTTCATAGAAGGAGATAAGATTCGCGATATACTAGATAAAAAGCCTTCTTTAGCAAAAGAAATAGGAAAGAAAGTTGCAGCGATGCACAACTCCGGCATAATCCATGGAGACCTAACAACTTCAAACATGATTCTGAAAGAGGAGATTTACTTCATAGATTTTGGGCTGTCGTTTTTTTCAGAAAAAATAGAAGACAAAGCAGTAGACATCCATCTATTCAAGCAAGCATTAAAGAGCAAACACTACAAGGTTTGGGAAAAAGCATTCAAGGAATTCCTAAAAGGATACAAGGATGCAAAGGATTACAACAGAGTTATAGAAAGATTCAAAATAGTTGAAGAAAGAGGAAGGTATAAGAAAAAATGAAATTATTGAAAATCCTAATACTGATGATTCTTCTAGTTCCTTTTGCTCATGCAAAGACCGGACATATGAACCTTTTAACAGTAGGAGGTCCTGATGAAAAAGGAGGAGTGGCTGATCTTTATCTTGAAGTCAAGCCAGGAAGAGGAACCATATTCATTGATTCATTTCCTCTTACAAAACTTGACACACAGATATCAACCAGATTTGCAAACGAAGTTGCTTGTGATTTTTTAGACAAGGATTGTTCAAGATATGACTTCTTCTACACAATCAGGGCAAAAGCTAGTATTGTTGGAGGACCAAGTGCTGGCGCTGCAATTTCAGTCCTAACCATCAGTGTTTTATCAGATCTCGAATTAGATGAACAAACAATTATGACAGGAACCATAAACTCCGGCGGATTGATAGGGCCAATCGCAGGCATAAATGAAAAGATAAATGCAGCTATAGATAATGGTTTTACAAAAATAATAATACCTAAGTGGCAATCAGAAGTAAACATATCCAAGATACAAGAGAAAAACCTTACTGAGAAAATCACAGTTGTTAAAGTAAAGAATCTAGAAGAGATATTGTACCATTTCACTGGAAAAGATTTTTCAAAGAACAGTGAAGAAGTATTGGTTTCAAAAGAATACTCCAACAAAATGACTGAAGTTGCAGATATTCTCTGTTTAAGAAGCAAAAACATTCTTGAAAAGGTAGAGAAATCGAACAGCAGCATTTACATCACTGCAGAAGATTTCTTAAACAAATCAGAAGACGCAAAAATTGAAGGTTATTATTATGCAAGAGCGAGTTATTGTTTCTCAGCAAACCTAAGACTCCGAGAAATAGAATTCTCTGATAAAAGTATTGAAGGGTTACAAATAATATTCAACGAAACCAACAACGATTGGAAAACAATCAACGATGAAACCAATGAAAAAGAGCTGATTAGTTTATCAAATCTAGAAACATATATGATAGTAAAAGAGAGATTATCTGAGTCAAGTCAATATCTTGGTGAAATAGAATACCACAATATTTCTTATCCTCTTCTTGCCTATGCAAAAGAAAGACTTTTTAGTGCTGTTGCTTGGTCAGAGTTCTTTGCTTTACAAGGTAAGAAAATACAGCTGGATGAAACATATTTAAAACAAGGTTGTTTAAAGAAAATTGCAGAAGCAGAAGAGAGAATCAATTATGCTGAACTTTATCTGCCAGGATTCCTTGAAACTTCAAAAGACGATGTTGAGTCTGCTCTCAGCAGACACGATGAAGGAGAGTTTGCAGTATGCATGTTTAAAGCAAGCAAGGCAAAGGCAGAAGCAAATATTCTGTTAACTGCTCTTATGATCGGCGAAAATGAAACAGAGAACATTGTGAGGGAAAAACTTGAAGCGATAAAGAAAATAATAAATGAACAAGAAGCAAAAAGCATATTTCCAATACTTGGTTATAGCTACTTTGAATATGCCAACTCATTGATAGATTATGATGTTGTTTTAAGTTTGACTTTTGCAGAGTATTCTTTAGAGCTAAGCAAACTAGACATGTACTTTCCAAGCAAAAGAAAATTTGATTTAAACATTGATTTTATCGGACTTAAAATATTCGCATTTGGATTCATAATTGGAGCATCTGTTGTCCTGCTCTTCAACCTTAGAAAGAGAAAGAAATCACGATTTTAAAACCCTGGAAGATTCCAAGAAAAATGGAATCTTCCCGGGAAAAAGAGGTGAGTATTAATTGTTGAGAATTGCTTTAGAAATCCATCACCCTCCCTTTGATCTCACCAATATTTAAGATATCAAATAAAATATATAAATGTTTCGATTTATATCCATTCTAGAATGGTAACAAATCAAAAATGCTTCGGATGTAGACAAAAAGCAAGCATTAAACTGAGCTATACAAAGAGAGAATACTGCGATAAATGCTTCCTTAAGCTAATTGAAAAAAGAGTTAGGAAAGACATAAGAATTAACAAGAAGATTAAAGAAAAAACTATTGAATTGCTAAATGATAATTCTAAAGAGTTTTTTATTGCAAAGACTTTATTAAACAATATCTTTGGAAAACATTTAGCAATAAAAGAAGTTAAGAATCCTTCTAAAGAAACCATTATTCCAACAAACCTAGACAGGGAAGTAAAAAGAAATCTGAAAAACTATTTAGAAAATAAAAATAATAAGAAAGATCATAAAAAAATCTTGGATAACGTATTAGAAGAAGAAATAATCTTTCTTTGTAAGGTAAAGAAAATAAAAGTTAGCAAGAAAGAAGGGAAAAATTCTCTAATAGAAGAAGTCGAGAAGGAATACCCTGGCACAAAATTCGCTTTAGCTAGAAGCTTTGAAAAAATATTTCCGTAATTACAAAATTAGAAATTTTGAATTTCGAAATCACGACTATTTCGAAACTCTTCCGGAAAAAGTTGAAAATAACATATAAAGAGCTTTAAAGAAATAATTCTATGAAAAAAACGGCATTAATAATTTTACTAATACTAACAGCTTGTTCAAGCATTCCTAAAGAAAAAGGGAGAATAGAAGTTTATTTCTGCCCATCAGATGACTGTGAAGAAATTCTTATTCAAAACATTTTGAACAGCAAAGAAGTGAAATGCGCGTTCTATGACTTAAACTTGGAAAACTTAAGTTATGCCCTTAAAAACCATGAAGTGCTAGTTTTTGAAAAAAACTATGATGGCTTTGGAACAAGGGTTAAAAGCAAAGGCTTAATGCACAACAAGTTCTGCATTTTTGACAGAACAAGCATAGTTACCGGCTCCTTCAACCCAACATTTAACGGCAACTTCAAGAACAACAACAACCTAATCATAATAGAATCAACAACGTTAGCAAACAACTACTTAGAAGAATTCGAAGAACTAAAAAAAGATTATAATAAAAAAACTAAAAATACACGAATATTTTTCAACAATTTCCGCATAGAGAATTATTTTTGCCCAGAAGATGATTGCCAAAAAAAAGTTCTAGAAGAATTAATGAAAGGAAATGAAAGTGTTTACTTTATGACATTCTCCTTTACAGATAAAGAAATAGCTAAACTGCTTGTCGAAAAGAGCAAGATTATAAAAGTCGAGGGAATAATGGAAAAGAAAAGAATAAATATGAAGTACAATGTTTTCAAGTTTTTGAATGATTCGGGAGTGAATGTTTTACCAGACAACAATCCTAGAACTATGCACCACAAAGTGTTCATAATAAACAACCGCACTGTAATAGTTGGAAGCTATAACCCAACCAAAAGTGCTAATGAAAGAAATGATGAGAATATATTAATAATACACGATAAGAACGTAGCTGATAAGTTTATAGAAGAATTTTATAAAATAAGAAATTATTAAAAATAATCTACATACTTGAACTTCATGAAGCACACTTTCAATGTCACTGCAATCATTCTCAGCATTTTCTTCTTGACCCAGATTGTTGGTTTGTACTTGGTTAATGAAGATATATCAAGCGTTCAAAACATAAACGGAACCATTGTTATCGAGCATCAGGATACTTCTATAGGTGCGAGGCCTGATACAACAGGTGCAGAATCATTTACCTATGTCGCTATAGCGATAGTAATAGGAACTCTTCTTGTCCTTTTGATTATGAAATATAACCAAGTTCTTTTGTGGAAAACTTGGTTCTTCTTGGCAGTTTTCTTTGCTATCAGCATAGCTCTTGGAGTTGTGATGAGCTTTGGATGGGCATTCTTGATAGCGTTCATCTTTGCATTGCTGAAGATGTTCAAAAAAAACATCTTAACTCATAACTTAACTGAAGTGCTGATGTATTCTGGGCTTGCAGTTTTGCTTGTCCCTTTGTTTGATCTCTTCTGGATGTTTGCATTGTTAATAGTTATCTCATTATATGACATGTACGCTGTTTGGAAGAGCAAACACATGGTCAAGATGGCCAAGTTCCAGGCAAAAAGCAAATTGTTTGCTGGTTTGATGATACCTTATGAAGAGAAGAAAGGAGTTAAGTTACAAATTCCTGACAAACCTGCTTTACATGGCAAGAAAAAAGTGAAGAATGCAATACTTGGTGGAGGAGATGTCGCTTTTCCATTGATATTTTCAGGAGTTGTCATGGAGAGTCTTATAAGACAAGGAGTTTCTCAAACAATGGCTTTTTTTCAGACAAGCATTATAAGCATTATCGTGACAGTAGCTGTTTTCGGTTTGTTTGTGTTTGCAAAGAAAGATAAGTTTTATCCTGCAATGCCTGCAATAACTACTGCTTGCATTGTTGGCTATTTGATTGTTCTGATTTTTTAGAAAGAATTGAGCTTTCTCTGTTTTAATGATGCTGTGTAAGAGACAGGATTAACCACTAATCCATCTTTTGCAGCAATCACTTGGCTTTTTGTCTTCTTCTGTATCTCTCTTGCTTCATATATTGGATCAGCATCCAGCATTTTGATTCCGAAATGAGTCAAGATTGCCAGTTTTGGCTTTGTTTTCTCTAGGAATTTGACAACATCTTCTGAATTCATATGCCCCTTTTGCCTAAGTCCAAGAGGATATTTGCAGTTTATGATAATGACGTCAGATCCTTTGTGATCTGCAATCAGCTCTTTTGAATACTCTGTGTCAGAAGTGTATGAAACTACGAAATTCTGCGTGTAGAATTTAAAACCTATTGAAGTTGGAGTATGTTTGGCATGGGTAGCAACTATGTTGACATCGTTTATACCTATTCTCATTTCTGGTTTCATGGCTATGAATCTTTCCACAAGACTTTTGTGGTAGTTTGACACTGCAGGTTTCTCCATTTGAGAGCCGTGAAGGGTTTCCTCATCACAAGCCAAGACTCCTCTCTTGTCAATGCCTGAGTAGGTCATTGCAGAAATCATTGAATTAAGTCCTGCTGTATGATGCAGATGGTTATGAGAAACTAATATAGCTGTGGTCTCTCTTGGATTGATATCGAATTGCTTGGCTCTTACAATAGCTCCTGGCCCAGGGTCAACATGGAACTGATTATCTCCAAACTTAAAAACAATTCCTCCTGAAGCCCTAACCTGTTTTCCAACAACTATTGAATCTCCACCTGTGCCTAGAAAGACTATAGAGTTCTTCATAATATTCCCCCAAAGATAAATATTTCTTAAAACTTAATAAAATTTTCGGAAAAACAAACAATACCTTTAAAAACGACTTTCTCTTCGCTTTTCTCGCTAGACTGGGTGGCCCATCCTCACCTGTTACCGCAAATGGATGTCGGCGGAGTTGAAGCCTGAAGGGCGGCGTTGCTGGAGCCAAGAGTCTTGGCCGTACCGTCGACGTTTTGTCCTCTAGGATCGTGATTTTTATGAACTGAGTCAGATCAGGAATGAAGCAGCTCTAAATATTGATTATGGTGCTTAGAGGGTCGCAGGACTGAGGGAAAGTCAAGGTTGCTTTTGATTTTAGTTTGCGTCCACCTTCAGGCGCGCACCTATAAAAACGAGGTTAAAGATGAGTTTACTACCAAACTGCCCAAAGTGTGATAAAGGAACATTACTGCCTTTTTCTTTCAAAACAGATGTTTTCGAGTTATGGAAGTGCAGTGAATGCGGATTCAAGATTGAGAAAAGATAATGAATCAATTAACTTTAGAGGTTCTGTCAAGGGTTCTTAGCATAGTTTCTATTGTTATAATCATGTATGTGTTCTATGTAGTTACTAAGAAAATGGCTATTAAGAAAGCTGAGAATGCAAAAGACGCGTATATCTGCCCAAAATGCGGAAGCTTAAGACTCTCTTTGCATGACAAGCTTCCACCAGCTATTAGATTCATCGGATCTGTGCCTGCTCAGAACTTTGAATGTGCAGACTGCAATTATACAGGATTAGCTCCAAAGATTTACACTACACATATTGAGAAGTTCAGGAAAGAGATAAAAAAAACAAAAAGAAATTAAAGAATAATAATAAGAGATAACTATAAAAGCAATAGTATGACCTAATATTAAAAAACAACGGTATCGTCCGTTGATACCTAGTATGGCATAAAGCCACACGAAAAAGAATAAAAAACGAAGTCTACAAACAGGAGATATTAGCAAATGGGAATGAATTGTTGTATTTAGAGAATGAGCTGGAAGAATGCAGAGTGACGAGAAGGAAGCCTATTCTGTTTAAACAATTATACTTACGAGAAGATGGAAAGGTTGTTTGTTGGTGGCGTAAAAAGAAGTAATGTTCGCTCGGGACAGTTTTTTATCTTTTCTCAATTTTTGTCGTGGTTAGATAATATGGTAAGTAAAGCTATAATCATGGCTAATGAAGACAAAAATACTAATAAAGCCATATTGTCAAAGGGTCCTAGAATTCGTGTAAGAGGGAAATAAACTACAACAAAACCTATTAAACCAAAAACAGTCGCACTTAAGAATTTTTCATTCAGCAATCTATCTTCAAACCAATTATTAACTCGCTTAGAAGAAAAAAATACTATAAAAAAAATCATTGCAACAAGAATTGCTGTAGGTATTCTTAACTCGCTTAATTTATTAAAAAAATCTTCTCCCAATAGAATTACAGATATCATTACAATACCAATTCCAACTAGAAAAAACAAAGTGTATAGAACACACATCTTAACAAGACTTTCATCATGGCTTTGATTCATCTTATATGAGGATATAAACTTATTTTAAAAATATATTCCATTATTAAGCATTAAACTGCTTCTCTACGAGAAGGAAGAAATAGAAAGATTTATATATCTATTAATAGACTATTAGTAGATATATGGCCGGGAATGACATTAAATCAGTTTCTGCAAAGCTTACATTACAAGACATACCTATTAATAGAATTTTAGTGAGGCGAGTGTCTAAAAATAATGATACTTCAGGAAAATTAACTGTTCCGAGAGAACTTGTGGATAGAGAAGTTTTCATACTTATTCCAAAATGAAGAATAAAGAAAAGAAATTCAAAAAACTTAAGGATCTTGAAGAAAAAGGAATAGAACTTTCTTCTGTTTGGAATTTTGGTAATCGAGAAAAAGGATACGGTTCTCATATTTTTCATGGAAACTGTATTCCGCAAGTTGTCAAACAATGTATTCTTAAGTACAGTGAAGAGGGAGATATAATCTTAGATAGCATGTCTGGGTCAGGTACAACATTGGATGTAGCTAAATCATTGAATAGAAAATGTTTAGCATTCGATATAAATCCACACAGGGATGACATTAGAAAAGCTGACTCTGCAGAATTGCCGTTAGTAAATAATAGAGTTTCTATGATTTTTGTTCACTTACCATATTGGAACATGGTGAAATATTCTAATGAAAAGGAAGATTTAAGTCGAAAAACCTTGGAAAAGTTTTATATAAAATTACATTCAGTATTTCTTGAACTAAGGAGAGTCTTAAAAAAAGAAGGACGTATTTGTGTACTTGTAGGTGATAAGATTTTAAACGGAAAAAATATTCCTTTATGTTTTGAAACTTACAATATTCTATCAAAATATTTTGAATATAAAGATTATGCAATCAAAATAACAAAACATGCAAACAGTATTCATAATAAAGGTAAAGTTGTTCAAGCAGAATTGACGTGGAATAACCTTCTTAGACCAACACACGACATGCTTCTTATTTTTCAAAAAATTTAGCTTTCATCTAAGTTATTTTTGAAAACTTCACTAAACTTCTCTTTAAACTCTTGTGGTAATTGCTTTTCAACAGTTTCATTTAAAGATTCAAGAATTTTTTCAGGAGGTAGCAAAATTCTTACTTTATTATTTTCAATGTTTATTAAATGAGGCATTATCATTTGAAGTGTATTAATCATTTCTTTTAGTTCTTCAGTATTATATTTCTTTAAGTCTTTGTTTTCGAACCGAATACTTTCCAGACTTGGAGCTTCGCGAGGATCATTCTTGAAAATCTCCCAGATAGCATCTAAAATTTCTCTATATGGTTTCTTTTTAATCTTTTTTTTACAAAATTTATCAATCCATTCTGATGATTCTTTAACAGATTTACAATCCTTAAGGAATTCTTTAAATCTTAAGAAATTTAATTGGTTAGGAATAGCATGTATCATTAATGTCCATAAGTCTCTTGCCCTAACTAAAGTAACATGGTCATCTTTGGCGAGTTGATTGACATTACTGTTTTCATTGTTTGCACCTTCGTAATCTATAGCAACTTCAAGAGCGAAATTTGCTTTATGCTTTTTTCTGTGTAGATTTACAACACCTGTTTTGGCTGCGTCGGCTTTAATCTTGTCCTTTTTAGTACTTTTTGCTTCATAAGTAAAAGAATAATCTTGTTTTTTACCTTCCCACATTCCTAACCTTGCTGTGGCTTTACCCTCGGCTGTTCCTTTTAATGCCATTGGTTCAACTTCAAACCCTAAGCAATCAAAACAGTAATGCAGTGCTTCCTCTAATCCTTTTTCATCATTTAAAGAATTTTTTAACATTGTGACTGCAACAAATATATTAGGCTTGCCTTGTCTACAGAACTCTCTTAGCATTTCATCTCTTCTTTGCAGTATATCTTGAATGCTTACTTGGTCAACATCTTTTTCTATCAAAGTTGCTTCTGTAAAAATTTCGTTCGTAGCAATTAGAGTAAAAGGTAAGTTGCTTTTTCCTTTAAGTTCAGAAAGGAAAGCGATGTAAAATGGGTGGCGTGTGTTAATTTCAATCTTTTTTTCTTTTAGATTAAGTTTAGCGATAGGGTCTTCTACTTTCAAATCATTATCTAAAGAATAATCCTCAATTAAATTATCTTCTGGGTTAGTAATGGATGCGTCTAATTCTGCAAGAATCTCTTTCTCTTCCTTTTCCGAGATATTCTCTGGCAGTTTAATCATTGTCGGACAGTTAATTTCTTTATTGAAACATTTTCTGACAGATTCATATATAGGAATCTTAGAATAGAAAGGAGAGATATTTGATATTTTGTCTGCAAAACTTGGTGCAGGGTATCGGTTTTTGCACCATTCATCAAATGTTGCTTTTGCTTTAAAGAATTTCTGTTTAATATAAGTTATGAGTTCTTGATATTCAATTGAGTCTTGAACAGATTCTCTTGGTGAAGTTAAAAACTTATTTAACTCATCAGCATGGATTTCAAACCTGATTCTATTGAAAGTGGCATGATGCAACTCTTCCATATTGTTCAATAAAGGATTATCAGTGTTAATAAGTCTATTTCTAATCATAAGAAATATCCCATGACTATGACCCCATTTCTCTGATTTTCCGCCCGTCAAAGTGTTCTCATATAATGTGAGTTTTCCTTTTACATTCTTTAAGGTAGGCAAGTCAACATAATGTTTACCTTTTTCTTCTCGGCAGATGTGTTTTTCTCTTTTAGCTATATCATCATTTTCTCCAATAGTCCATTCTTTTATTATCTTACCAGTGAACTTACTTGGTTCTAATTTTCTTCCGTTCATAAGTAAATTGAAACCCGGATTGATTGGTAAAGCTGTACACAGAATCCATTCTAATCTTCCTTCTTTTATTGATTTGCCTTTTTCCCTTAAGTCAGACATTATGGCCATAGTCCAACTATCTTCAGCATTATCTCCCCACAAATTGAAGTCAACTAACTTAACATCTTTCTTTTTGATTATAGGCTCAAGAATTTCTTTAACTTGTGCTTCTGTTAATTCTCTCTCATTAAGAAAAATTTGCTTTGTTGCAATTCCATTATTTGAAGAACTGTCTGAAATAACATGGTAATTCATAGTGACTGCGAGATATTTTCCTTTGTGTTTGCATATGTGAGTTAATTTGTGGGCTAAAACATATGTGGATAACTTGCCTATCCCGAATTGACCTATAGGGTTTCGTTTACCATTGTATTCTGGTGACGTTTTATTGGTTTCACCTATTTTCCATAATAACTTTAGTCCATCACCATCCATACTAGTTCCATTATCACAAACCCACAGAATAGCATCCTCTGACTCTAAGTCTTCTGATAAATATACTGCAACCTTATCAGCATCTGCGTCATAAGAATTTGAAACGAGTTCCTCAAATGCTTTGTTTGGACTGGAATACAATCCTGCTGAGAATAGTTCGATTATACGATAGTTGATTTCAACAAGGATTTTATCTACTTTTTCTCCTTTCGTTTCAAAGTCTTTATCACCCATATTAATAAGAAAATATTAATTTAATTTATATATCTTTAGATTTGATAGAATAAATTTAAATATGTTGGTGACATAATATAAAAATTCTAAATAGATTGGAACAACTCAGGTTTGACTGAAACAACTTCTGATTTATAAACAGCCATTCCCAATCTATATTTCAATCATTCAAATAATCTCTATAATCTTTATATAGTTTTTATAATAATAAAATTTATTGACACTTCTAATCAAAACATCGACTTTATTACCATTTTGCAATTTACCTATTTCAATTTCAAGTTTTTCATTTGATTTTGTTATTTCATTTTTAAAAACTTGTTTCATCCAAACTAAGGACAGTTCATTTAGAATAACTAATTTATTGTTTAGTATTTTATCTGGAATCGGAAACAGATCATAAAAATGATTAAATCTTAAATTACCTACAGTAAAGTCAAGATGTTTCATCCAATCTCTGTTCTTTAAAAGAATTGATTCTGCATTTACAGATAGGAGTATCTTTGCATTAAGTGATTCTAACTCATTCTGAAGTGTTTCAGGATTAAAATCTTGTCGTTTTATTCTAACACATTTAATAGTATTATCTTCCAATAATTTTTTAATCAAAAAATCTCTTTCTCCTAAAGCTATAATTCGACCAACACCCATTAGTTCTGGAACATAATTAGAAGGAACAAGCATATCTTTTTGTATTAATGGTCTAATAGCAATTTGCGTGAAAGTCCCATCAGTAGAATCTACTTCCGAAACATCACCAATCTTTTCAATAAATAAACTTTTATTATATTCTTCAATAATATACTTATTAAATCTTTCAAGTTTTGATGAATCATAAACTGTAGACATTTCAAATACCCTCCTTAATATCTAACTGCGTATCATACTCTCGACTATACTTCTCTTTCAAAAGTTCATACTGATTGAAATCAGTTTTTTGTTTTTTAATAGATGCTTGTAACAACTGAAGTTTCAAACTTGTCTTTGAAAACTCTAAAAAATCTAGTTTATTATAAAAAAGTGTTATAATCAAAATGCCCAGTAAAAAAATTGTAAGGGGATAAAAATTAGGTTTAGATTGCTCAGAAAATATGACAAAAAATAAAGAAGTACCAACTACAAAAAATGCTGCCAAAAAATAACTAAAAACAGACTCAAGTTGTGTTTTCATTTCAAACTCTCCTCAATAATCTTCTGTTCTTCTTTTGTTATTCCGTAAAGCTTGTAAACCATTTCATCTATTTCTCTATCTGTTTTATCAACTTCTGATTTTATGTTTAGAATTTTTTTCTTTTCAGTTTCAAATAAATCCATAAGTTCGTACTCTTCCTTTTTTGTAAAATTTATGTTTTGTTTTTTTAATTCTTTTATAAAATCATTGTATGAGAGAAAATAAAATTTCTTTAATTTACTAGATGTTTTTTGTAAATTATATTGAGATTTTATAAATCTAATAAATTTACTTATATTCGTCTGAAGTTTTTTGTTAGTTTCAAGCATAATATCTGCTTTTTTAATAAAATGCTTTTGTTGAGTGGGAGAGATATTTGCTATAGAGAAGTCTTTAAAGTCTTTTAAACTAAAGGCTGGAAAATCATCTCTTTGAAGTGATGTATTAAAATTAACTTGACAAAAACTAAATAATTTACTGTTTAAGACAGTTAATATGTATTTTAAATCATAGTTTTTATCATTGTCATAAATAGCGTATAGATTTTTTTTAAATGCGAAGCTTTCATTAACATAGGTCAAATTCATTCTAAACTGTCTGCTTATTAATTGCCTTGCTAATATTTTTTCAGATTGAAATAGTTTAAGAGGTTTATTCTCTCTCAAAGTATCATAATTAACATAATAGTCAGTCTCATCTTCCTTTATGGTTGTATATCTAAAAATTTGGTCATTAAACCACTTAATATTATGATGCTTATCTTTTATTTCAGATATTTCATCAGGTTTAGGAGGCAAGCTGCCTCTATTAATCCTTGCTATTTTATTTAATTTTATATTCTTTTTTGAGAACCAAACCTTCTCGCCAGTTTTTAGAATCGAATCATTTAAGAATATTTTGCCATATTCAATCCATGTTTTTTTATTGAACTTCTTAAATAAATCAATATCTATCTTACCTTTAGGAGCCTTAATATCGAACTGGTAAGTTTCTACAAAATCATTATACTTTCCATTTTGAATAATAACAATTGAAGTGTCAATATAAGCTTCAAAAATATCGTAAGGTAGTTGTATTATATGAGTAAGGTTGTAGTGCTTTAACGCTTTATCCCGAAAAATGTTATAATTATCTCCTGCAAACCAAGTAATTGGAACTATTAATCCTAAATTTGAAGTAGATTTTAGTAATTGAAATGCTCTTTCAAAAAAGGCAATATAGGTATTATAATTTCCTTTTGTTAGAGCATAATTTTTTAGTACATCAGGAGATAATACTACATATGGCGGATTCCCAATAACTATATCAAACTTGAATGGAAATTCTTTCTCCCAATCAAAAGCATTTGGATCAACTTGCTCATCATCAATTAAAGAATTTCCACATTTTATCTTATCAGATAAATCTATTAGTTTTTTATTTTTCCTTACAATTTTCAAAAACAAGCTTAGTTTCGTTATTTCTACTGATTCTTCGTTTATATCTACTCCAAAAATATTTTTTTCAATTATTTCTCTTGCTTCATCTTCTTCATGCCATTTAACAAGCATTAGTTGCCCTTCATCTTTCTTAACTTTTCTACCTTTTTTTATAGCAGTATATTCTCCTTTGTTCTGCTTAAATAGTTGTATCTCTTTATGTATTTCCAATAAAACATCTACTGCTTTTATTAAGAATGCTCCGCTACCACATGCAGGGTCTATTATCTTCAAGTCTGAAAACTTTTTTTCAAGTTCTTTGATATTATTTGCATATTCTAAAACCAGTTCTCTGGGTGTTTTTGCATTTTTCTTAGACAAATAAGGAATTATTGTATTTCTACAAATGTAATCAGTTATATATTCTGGCGTGTAAAATATTCCTTCTTTTTTTCTTTTTGAAGTTGTTCCTTCTTTTAACTCTTCTAAATCAGTAAGTGATTGTTCAAATATGTGACCTAGAATATTCACGCTAACTTCTGTATTAAAATCAAAAGAAGCCATTAACAAAAGATTCTTAATTATTGGACTTAATCTGTTTTTATACTTATTAAATATTTCTTGTTCTTTTTCATTTAATTTCAGACTGTTATCTTTCAGTTTAGAATATTGATAAACGTCTTTGAAAAAACTTTCATTTCGAAAGTCGTTAAAATATATTCTTGGAGGGATTGGATGTTTAAATAGACCTCCATTAAATCCGAATATCTTCACAGGAAAGTTAGTGCCAGTATTCAAATCCCTGAACAATCCTGCAATTAAATTAGATATATTATTGGAATTAGCTGAGAATGACTCAATATTTTCCAATGAGTTTAGTATTTTCTTTTCTAGTATTCTTTTCTCTAGTTTATCTGTGTCTTCAGCAAATAGTATAAACATAAGCCTATTAATAAATAATTGGCTAAAATGAAGAGCTGCTTCTTTTGAAATATCATTTTTTTGAAATTCTTTTAGCAACATCAACCTTGTTTCATGGAATAACTTATAGAATTCTTTTGTAAAATTCTTTTCTTCTATTGCAGATTCTTCTTCTAGTTTTTCTATGAAGCCTTTATCTATTATTTGTTCTTTTGAGAAAATAGCTATAAATTCTTTCAGTTTTTCTTCATTAGATCTTATCTCCTCAAAATCAAAGAAATGATATGCAGAAGTACCTTTGGAACGCTCTAAGAGAACAAACTCTTTGTAGTTTGTCGCAAAACCATAATCAAGATTTAAATCACCCATATATCTCCAAAGTTGGTGTATAGGCGTTCTTTGTCCTTCTCTATAACCTTTTTGTTCTGCAAACAAGTCTTTTGTTTTTGTTCCCTTGGCTTCAATTCCTAATACTGTTTTACCTTTTTTATTTTTGAAAGAGAACTCAATGTTTCCTTCTTCAAAAGACATATTTCTAATATCAAAACCTAGAAGCTCTTTTAATATAATCTCTCCAAATTTAAAGTAATTAAGTTTTTCTTGCTTTAATTTTCCTTCATTTAGCAAATATAACCAGTCTTTTGCAGCTCTTTTTTGCAAATGAGATAATTTAATCTTAGAACAAAGCCTTTTTACTGTTTTTGAGTTGAATAACTCTTTATCCCCCATAGAACAATTGTTTGATTAATTAATTTAAAAATTTTGTTATGAATATACTAACTTTACCTATTCCATCTATCCATCAAATAATCAACCCTTAAAGAATTATTTATTCCTTCCTCAAATCATAACCAAATATTATCTCATCTTTTCCGAAATGCAATTTCTTAACAACACCTAGCTTTTTAAAACCAAACTTGATATGCATTTTAATAGAAGCGTCATTTGTCACATCTGTACTGCTTAATGCAAACCTTTGTTTTTCTGGTTGTTCTTTTCTACAAACTTCGATAAATTTTTTCATTAGCTGTGTTGCAACCCTTTTTCGTCTATGATTTTTTGAAATAACTATATCAGACATAAAATTTGCATAATGAGAATAGTCTCGTCTATAATTCATTAATCCAATAACTTCATCTCCTATTACTGCAATAAAACTCTCTTTTGATTTTATTTTTGCTAGAACATGTTCTTTTGCTTCATCAGAAGTTTCAAAATAATTATCAGATAGAATTTTTGCTGCTTGGTCAACGTATTCTTCTGTAGTCGGTATAACTTCTACCATTTTACTCTATAACTATTGCTGGCTTGCCAGGGTTTGCCTGTTTTGCTTTTGCTTCCTTGCTTTTTTCAGCTACTTCGACTTCTACTGCGCATTTGTATTCTTTTTCCAATACGTTCCTATAATCATTTAACTGCTTAAGCTCGGTTTTCTGGTCCAAAACCACTTCAGGGACTTTTGAAGCGTCTTTCACAAGCACAGGTATCATCTTTGTTATGTCCTGACCATATTTTTTCAGAGGACTCTTCATAATTGCTCCAATTATTGCCTTTACATCCCTTGTTTTATCTACTTCTTTCTTGAATTGCTTAAAGAACTTATACTTCCAATTTGATGAGACAAATAATCTTATCTTTTTGATCTTCTTGACTTTTATCAGCTTCAACAAAGCATTTATATCAGCATTAAGATTGACTGTGAGCTGCTCTTCTGCCTCTGCTTTTTCATCAATTTTCTTCTCGTTATGCTTTGGCCATTTAGCCAGCGAAACAAATGGTTTTTTGCCCAGTTTCTTCCATAATTCTTCACATGTATGCGGAGCAAACGGACTCATCAACAAGACAAGATTCTCTGCTGATTCTTTTGATATCTTTTCTTTGTTGTGCAGATAATTTGTCAAGTCCATAATTTTTATTATTGCAAGATTAAATTTGAAGCTCTGTATGCACTCTGTGACTTCTTTGATGGTTTTGTGAAGTTTGCTTGCTTCTCTCCTGTCGATTTTTGCAACTATTTTCTTGCTAAACAAATTATAGAACTTGTTCAAGAATCTGTATGTGCCTTCTACTCCTTTATCGCTCCACTCCATGTCTTTCTCTGGTGAGGCTACGAACATCAAGAACAACCTTCCGGTGTCTATGCCGTATTTCTTTGCTACTTCTTCTGGCATGACAACGTTTCCTTTTGATTTTGACATCACAACTCCATTCTTATGCAGCATTCCTTGGTTGAATAAATTCAGTGTTGGCTCATCAAACTTCAACAATTTTAAGTCACGCAAGAACTTTGTGAAAAACCTGAAGTAAATCAGATGCATTGTCGCATGCTCCTTCCCACCAATGTATTGATCTATTGGCATCCAGTAGTTGACTTTTTTTTGGTCAAATATTTTCTTTTTGTTTGTTGCATCGCAGTATCTTAGGAAATACCATGAGGAATCTACAAAGGTGTCCATTGTATCTGTTTCTCTTCTTGCTTTTCCTTTGCATTTTGGACATTTTGTGCTGACAAATTTCTTGCAGTGCTCTAATGGATTCCCTTTTCCAACTGTGAACTTGAAATTCTCTGGCAGTTTTACTGGCAAATCTTTTTCTGGTACTGGCACAACTCCGCATTTATCGCAGTAGATTATTGGTATTGGGCAGCCCCAGAATCTCTGTCTTGAAATTAACCAATCCCTTAGTTTGTATTGAACAGTTGCTTTTCCACATTTGTTTTTTGCCAAAAATTTTGTTATTTTAGGAATCGCTTCTCTGTTGTTCATTCCATCAAATTCTTCTGAGTTAGTCATTATTCCATCTCCCATATATGACCTGCTCATCTTTTCAGCATTTAACTCGTAATCCGACGGGTTGATAACAACTTTTATTGGGATCTTGTATTTCTTTGCGAATTCAAAGTCTCTTTGGTCATGCGCTGGCACTGCTATTATTGCTCCTGTTCCATATTCATAAAGAACAAAGTTTGCTATATAGATGGGTATCTTTTCTTTTGTTATTTGGTTTATAGCGTGTTTTCCTATGAACATTCCTTCTTTTTCTTTGTCTTCTGCAGTTCTCATGAACTTGTCTTCTAGAACAACTTTCCTCACAAATTTCTTGACGTCTTTTTCATATTTGGTTCCTTTAACTAGTTCCATTACGTCAGGGTGTTCTGGCGCATAAACTAAGAATGTGATTCCATAAAAAGTGTCTGGCCTGGTTGTAAAGACAGATAATTTCTTATTTGATTTTTCTATTTTAAAATCCATTAATGCTCCTTCGCTTCTTCCAATCCAGTTTTCTTGCATTGTCTTGACATCTTCTGCCCATCCTTTCAGTTTTTTGATGTCTTTCAGAAGTTCATCAGCATATTTTGTTATTTTGAAGAACCATTGCTCTAAGTCCTTGACCTCTACCTCTGTGGTTGTGTGTCTCCAACATTTGCCGCTATGTACCTGCTCATTTGCCAAAACAGTTTTACACTTTGGACACCAATTAACAACAGATTTTCTCTTGTAAGAAAGTTTTTTCTCATACATCTTCAGGAAAACCCATTGATCCCATTTGTAAAAATCAGGATCGTGTGACGTCACCATGCGACTCCAATCATAACTTAAGCCAAGCGCTTTCTGCTGCTTGATAAAATTTTTTATAGATGCTTCTGTGAATTTTTTTGGATGTGATTTTGCTTTTATAGCTGCATTCTCAGCTGGTAAACCAAATGAGTCATAACCCATTGGATAGAGAACATTATAACCATTCATTCTTTTATAACGAGCATAAGCATCTCCGATACAGTAATTCCTTGCATGACCCATGTGCAGTCCTGAAGCGCTTGGGTATGGATACATTTCTAGAACATAGAACTTTTTTTTCTTAGAATCTTCCTTTACTTTGAATATTTTGGCTTTCTCCCATTCCTTCTGCCATTTCGCAGCAATTTTGTTGAAATTTGCCATCTTCTTGTTGTGTTAGTCTGCTAATTAATATATTTTTTCTTTAGCCCTCTAGAAATCTGAGAGCTTTCTCTATAACAGCAACAGACTCAATCCGCTATCTTTGTTACATAACATTTTCAAAACTTCTTAAATTTGGCTGCAGTGTCTATTAAATCGACGTGTCCTAGGAATAATGCTCTGCAGCAGTATCTTTCTAATCCTAATGAGTCCAGAACCTTTTTTGGCTCTTCTTTCTTTTTCAACTTTTCTTGATATTCTTCCCATAGGTGTCCTACTGGTTTTCCGCAACTAAAACATCTAACTGGTATTATCATATTCAATCACCTGTATGATTTCTGTCGTTTGGCTCTAGCTTGTCCTCTACTATTTGGTTTTGAGACTTCTTTTCTCCTAACATCTGCTACTAGTAACTGTCTGTCATAATCTAAAAACATTTTCTTTAATTCTGGTCTGTGGTTTGAAAGTGCTCTTCCAATTGCTAGTCTTGCTGCATCTGCTTGACCCATGGATCCACCTCCAGAAACATTTACGCTAATGTCTACTTTTGATGCTATCTCTTTGGCGAGCAACAATGGCTCTTTTATTCTCATTCTTGCAAGCTTAGGCTCATAATAATCTATATCCATCTTGTTCACTTTTAATCTTCCAGTTCCTGGTTTAAGGGTTGCTCTTGCAATAGCCCTTTTCCTTTTACCGGATTCATGTACTGTCTTCATCATTTACCACCTAAAAAAGTGCAAACATTCTTAACTGTTACGTATTTTGTGTGCGATAGCTTTATGAGGTTTGCTTCCTTTATTGTTTCTGCTTTTTTATCTTGAAAATCTTTTGGCATGCCTTTGTAACACATGATTCTTTTGAATGCTTCTTTGCCTTTTGGTTGTTTGTATGGTAACATTCCTCTTATGCTTCTTCTGACAAATCTGTCTGCTATTCTTGGAAAGTAAGGCCCAACTAGTGGAGCTCCTCTTTCTCTTCTGTTTTTGTACTTGGCCAATATTTCTTGCTTTCTTCCAACAATAACTGCTTGCTCACAATTCACTATATCTACTTTCTCTCCTTGTAATGATTTCTTGGCAGCTACTGTTGCAAATCTTCCAAGTATTAAGTCGGTAGCGTCTAAGATCATCCTAATATCCTCACTTTTTTTCCTTTTGGATTATGTTTCAGCAATTCAGGTATTGACAATACCTCTCCTTTCTCTTTTATCTTTTTGAAAGCGGAATCTGAGAAGTTGAATGCTGCAACTGTGACTTTCTTTGTTAGTTCTCCTGTTCCTAATACTTTTCCAGGAACTACTATTGTTTCGTTTGCTTTTGCATTCTTCTCTATATTGAACAGGTTAACAACTCTTCTATTTCTGCTTGGCTTCTCTAGATCAGTAGCTACTCTTTTCCAAATTTTTACATTATTGGCTATGGAATTCTTCTTGAGTTCGCCTATCAGTTCGTTCAATTGTTGATGTTTCATTTTTTGTTTTGCAATGCGAGGGACGGGATTCGAACCCGCGCAGCCACTAAGGCCTACGGCCCTCAACCGTAGTCATTTGACCAGACTCTGACACCCTCGCATCTACGAGGATTACTTTTTCTTGAGGAGTTTTGAAAACTCTGTCAGTTGATCGTTGAATATTTCAATTGCTTTGACAACTATATCTTTACAATCTAGTTGCCCCCATGACTCTACGGTGAATATGAAGCTTGTATTGTTGTATTCAACTTTTAATACATCATCACAAACACCTTCACATGCATCTACAAGGTTGTCATCAAGTATTTTTTTCTTATCTAACAATCCTTTCTTGTCAAATGCTTGTTCTGGATATTTGCTTCTAAAAGTTTCTAGTTTTGAGCTTTTATTATTGATTATGATTGTTGGTTCCTGGACGTAGTTGATTGCTCCAGGGCTCCATTTCATATGCTGATTTCCATTTCCTAGTTTTGCTGTAGCCATTAATTGTATTTCTTGCTTTTCTAATAGTTTCACAATAGGAGTTTTTGGATATACTGGCTTGCATTTAGCATCCTTTGATTTCAAGTCTGATGCATACACATATCCTGGTCCTTTTGCTTTTAATGTAAATTGTATGGCTGTTTTTTCATCAACTCCTTTTATAGGTGTTTTCAATGGTAGAAGTCCTAATCTGTGTGCTACCATCTCATCATATAATATTGAGTTGTTCTTTTTGAACTCAACATCTTCTATGGCTAGTGTTGGCACTTCCGACATCATTAGCCTTCTGAGGGTGTTTGCATAGGAGTGCTCTATTCCCTTTACTAAAAAGCTCATCTTGTCTTTTGCTTTGGATAGTTTTTTTATTTCCATTATACTCTCCTCCCTCTTCTTCCGCCTTTCTTCCTGCATCCGCCATGCGGTATCGGTGTTACGTCTTCTATGAATCCTATTTTTAGTCCTCTTCTTGACAATGTTCTTATCGCTGCTTGCGCTCCTGGACCTGGGTTCATTGGACCATTGTGTCCTCCTGGAGCTTTTATCTTCACGTGTAATCCTCTTATCCCTTTGTCTATGCAAGCGTCTGCTGCTTTTTTTGCTGCGGTCATTGCTGCTGTTGGGCTTGATTCCAACCTGTGAGCTTTCACTACTTGCCCTCCACTTGTCAAGGTTATTGTTTCTGTTCCTGTAATGTCTGTAATATGAATTATTGTATTATTATAAGATGAATATATATGCGCGACTCCCCACCTTGTTGAATCATTCATTTTTTCTTTTCACCTTTTAATTTTTTGGATTCTTCTTTTGGTTTAGCATCTTCTTTTTTCACTTCGGGTTTCGCTGTTTCTTTTGTTTCTCCTTTTACTTCTTCCTTTTGAACTTCAGGTTTTGTTTCTTCTTTTTCCTTAGGTTCTTCTTTTTTACCAATGTCTTTTACTATTGCCTCTTCATCTGCATGTACTTTTTCAAAAGCAGCTATTTCTTCTGTCTCTTCTTTCTTCTTTTCTTTCTTCTTTTGAACTTTTGTTTTCGATGAATCCTCATATCTCTCTGGATGACTTGGGTCTGAGAATGGTGATGCATTTGTGAATGTTATTTGTGATTCCTCAATCACACTCACCATGTATGAAGGTGCTGTGACTTTCTTTCCTGCCACAGACACATGTCTGTGAACTATGAATTGTCTTGCTTGGTCAATTGATCTTGCAAGGTTTTTTCTGAATAGAACTGTCTGAAGCCTTCTTTCCATTATGTCTTTTGCTTCCAGTCCAAGAACTGAATCCAAAGGAGAATCTGAAGTTATAAGTCCTAATGACAGTAATTTTGTTCTTAACTGCTCTTTCTCTTTTTCTGCCTGTGCTCCACTCATAGCGCTTAGCTTTTTCAATTGACCTTTGAAATTTTTCAAGACAGAGGTCATACCCCATATCTCTCTTTTATTCCTTAATCCAAATTCTCTTTTCAAAGCTATCTCTTCCTCAATCCTGATTTTCTGCCATGGATGTGTTGGCGTACTGTATTTCTTCTTTACTTTTTTTGGGTCTCCCATTTTATACCTTTCCTGCTTTAGTTCCTGATTTTCTCTTGACTCCTAGTGAGCCTTTTCCTTTGTTTCTTCTGAAATTTGATTTTGTTCTTTGTCCTCTTACTGGAACTCCCCATTGATGTCTTAGTCCTCTGTAAGATTTGACTTTCTTGAGCATTTTGACATCATTATCTTGTGTGAATTGTAGGTCTGGTCCGTGTAAGTGTTTGTCTTTTCCTGTTTCAGGATCTTTTCTTCTGTTCATCAACCATTCTGGGGTGCCAATAGTGGCTAGATCCTTTACTAACTCTGTCAATTTACTTGCATCTTTATCAGAAAGTGTTCCAGCTTTTTTTCTTTTAGGGATATTTGCCAGTCCACATAGAGCATTTGCAACCATTATATTGATGCCTTTTATCTTTCTCATGGCGTATAGAATAGATTTATTACCATCTAAATCTGTGTTTGCAATCCTTATTAAATGTTTGAATTCTTGTTCACTCATTTTTTTATTCAACCGAGGAGAAATAGCTTATTTTAACCCTGTACGCTATCCACTCGGGCCGTTATTTTTCGAAAAATAGTTCGGTTTATAAACCTTTTGGAATTTTTTGAGCGAAAACTATTTTAATAAAACCTCTTTTCGATTGGTATTGGGAGGTGCTTTTTTATGAAAAGTGGAAAAATTATTATGATATTATTGGTTGTTGGACTTTTATTCTTAGTGGGATGTTCTAACAATGATTATGACAAGCCACCTACAGGACCAACTGGTGCGTATGTTGGAGGTGGTTGCGGTGTTGCTGGCATCTCTGTAGATGTAGAATCTACGACCGAAACTGCTCGTGAACCAACTATTACTTTGTAGGTGATTTAGTTGGCTCTTACAAAAGCTGAGAAACGCAAGCTGAAAAAGCAGAAGAGATTAGAAGAGAAGAAACAAGCAGAATCAGCTAAAAAGAGTAAAAGCACTAAAAGAAATATCATTATTATTGCTATTATTGTGCTTGTAGCTGCATATGCCATCTTTTCATTTTTCTCTAACAGTAACAATCCTGCTTATTATGATGACTTTGCTAAATGTCTCACTGAAAAAGGACTGGTAGTTTATGGTGCTGAGTGGTGTACTTATACTGCTGGACAGAAAGAGATGTTTGGTAAATCATTCCAATACGTGAACTACAAGGATTATGCTGAAACAACAGGTGTCACTACAACTCCTACTTGGGAGCTTGATGGTGAAAGATACCCTAAAGTTCAGACAATTGAGAGATTAAGCGAGATTTCTGGTTGTTCCTTGCCTGGTTAATAATAATTTTTATATAGTTAATCTGTTATTTTTTCTTCATGGTTGGAAAAAGAGGTCAGTTTACTATTTTCATTGTTCTTGGTTTTGTATTGATAGCAGCGTTTGCATTCCTCTTATTCGCCAGAGGATTAGTTGTTCAGGAAAGACTGAAACTTCAGGCAGAGATGGTTGTTCAAGAAGCTATCAGAAGCAATAATATAAACTTCTATGTTAAGAGCTGTCTTGAGAGAGTGACTGATGACGCTGTTTATTTATTATCCTTACAAGGAGGAAAACTCTATGAAAACCAAGGAGGTAGCTGGCCTAATCCTGTAGATGTTGGTAAAGATTATTTGATATCTAATCTAAGTGCTTCTTTCTACAATATCAGCTTCTACAATTATACAAACATTTCGTATGGTATAAAGCCAAATCTCAACAGTTCCTGTGTTTTCCCAAGCCCACCAAATTATCCTCTTGCAAATACCAGTCTTGACATAATTAAAAGAGAGTATCATAATAAGAGCATATTAGCAAATAGTTGCGATTTCTATACAGGCGCTCTTGGAGTTGTATCCTTGCCAAAACTATGTGATCCTAATGGAACCAACAGGCTTAATGCCAGTGGTCACAACGCTTCTTTCTACCGCTTTGGAACATGTAAATTTGGGTATGATGAGAATAGTGCTCAAGAACAGCTTCAGACTTACATTGCTAATGCTTTGGAGATTTGTGTTGACTTCTCTGTATTTGAAAACATTGGATATAACGTGACTGTAATTAATGATCCAGATAGTACAGTGACATTCTCAAACAAGTATTTTGTAGCTAATGTCAGCTATCCTTTCAAAGTAAAGCTTGGAAGATCTATGATAACCATAGATCAAGGTTTTGAACTGAAGAAGAATATAAGGCTGAAACAAGTTTATGAATATGCACAAGCACTTATAGAGCAGGAATACAAAGATATTCATTTTAATATTGAGAATGACTTTCGTAATCCGTTTCTTGGATGGGATACAAAGATTTCTTTAGTGAGACAGGTCAATCCGTGCATTGACTGTGAAGCCGGCAAGTTTGATGATATATTCCAGATAGTTGATAATGAATCTTTGATAAGAGGTCATCCTTTGGTATTCCAATTTGCTGTTAAGAATCGCGCACCTGTTCTTGACTGGATTGATTTCGGACAACGTTACAATGTTGTTGTGAAAGAAGGACGAGAGATAGTTATAAACCCTTTTGGAAAGGATCCTGATGAAAACATCGTGTTTTATAATTACAGTGGATGGATGGAACATTTCAACAGCACTTTTGATGAGATTGGTTGTTCTCAAGATTATGAAGCATGTGTTGTTAATCCTGCATTGTATGTAGAGAACCAGAATTTCGTTGTTAGAAACTGGAGTAGTTCAGAATTGTATAGAGAAACAGGTCGAAACGCAAGTTATAGAACTTCAAGAAAAGATATTGGTCTGCATCACACTTTGGTTCATGTAGTAGATGACCAGGGATTAGAAGATTATCAGAATGTATCGATAATGGTTTATGATGTGCCAATTGCAGTGCCTTCTGGAAGAAACATCTATGAAAACATTGGTAACAGAAATGCTTCGAAAGAAGATCCTTACATATTAGATGCAAAAGCCCTATCATACTTCACAGGCGTATTAGAATTTGAATGGAGAGATGAGTGGGAAGGATACCTGAACAGAACAGATAAGAACGAAACACCTATTCCTGATCCTGTGAATATTGAAGATATTAATACAAAAAACTTTACGAAAGTAGGCACTCATAACATCACTCTTAGTTTAAAATACTTTGACGAATATGATGGTGTGCAATGGACTACTCCAACTATGATGCTTGTAGAAGTACATCAATGCTTACCACATAGAAACCCTAACACCGCACCTTATCCGTATCATTACATAGAAACAATAGACTCTTATGATGACCAAATTAAAGTTGAAAATAATCCCTTTCTGGCAGATCATACTTGCTGCAATGATAATTATGAAATAACAGATGGAAATATTTGCTATTATTTTGAAGAATATGGCAGTTATAAAAGCCTGAATGATTTGAGTGTTGATGGAAGATTTTCAGAAATTCCCTTTCCAGATGTTAATTATAACATAAACAACCCTAATTACATAGTGGATGAAAGTGATAATGATATTTGGATGAGAAACTTTACTAGAAGATGTGATGGTACTAGAGGAAATATTTGTCAAGGAGATAGAGCGCAAGAAGTAATAAACATAACTGGTTGTGATGATTTTACTTTAGATATGCCTGATGAGAGATGCTCTGGACCTCCAATTCAAAATCCTGATTTCTCAATAGAATTTTCAATAAATAATCCTGGTTGTGCTGAATATGATGAAACAACCTTCGAAGCTGAATTTCAAGGAGGAACTGGTAGTTGTAATTATACTGAAGTTTGTTCAACTCTTGGTAATGGAGGTTTTGGAACTGGAGGAGATTACTTCTGCAATGCGACTTGTGATGGGTTTGGGGATTGTGATAAAACAATTTTAGATGTTAATTTTTGCGATGACTGCACCCTTTTAGAAGAAAATGCTAATGATGCTGAAGAAAATAGCCAAACATGCAATAATAATGGAGATTGTCCTGAACGTGCAACTCCGTGCTATGGAAGTAAAGAGGGAAGATGTGACATTGGAGGTTGTTATCAACAAACCCAAACTACTAATATAGAAACCTGCCCTAATGATTGCTCAAGCTTTGATTGTGTTTTCAATGAGTATTACCCAACAAATGTACATCCCGATACAAGAAATAGAAAGGAAACATGTTTTTTAAAAGAATATAATCCTGACGTTACACAAAGAACTTGTGAAACTTGCGGACAAATTTGGACAGCGGGAGGACAAGGAACTATTGGAGGAACTGGAACTGGAAGAGGAGATTTAAACGAGGGATATTGTTGTGGAGATGATGCAAACGAGTACTACTTATCATATGGCGGAACTTCTGCTTGTTGTGACGAAACATCTGACTGTGTTTTCAATGGAATCTGTTACGAAGATGGTGATGGAGAAAATGTGGATGCAGATCCTGCAGAGGAAAGCTGCAATACTGGTGTCTGGTGGTGATTTGATTTTCAAAAACTATATATAGTAGAAGTATACTAATTTGATTTGAAAAAGATGGTGGTGTTATATTTGAAGAGGTTTTGGTTAGCGATTCTCATATTTACCTTGTTTGTTGTTGTTAGTTCTTTTTCTTCTGCACAGGCACCTGGTTGTTGCTGTGTTGATGAGCTGGATGCATACTATCATTATGACGAATACACAACTGCTGAAAGCTGTGCTCTACTTCCTGACGGAGTGTTCCATCCTGAAGCTACAACCAGTACTGAATGCCAACAAATATGTGCTCCTGCTTGTACTTTTCTTTCTTGCGATGGAGAAAACATTGAGCGCTGTGCTTGTGGAGATGTAATAATAACTCCTGAAAGCACAGATAAATTCTGTTGTGCTTCTGATTCTTCTCAACAACTTTATGTTAACAGTAGTTCCTGTGGACTGCTTAGTGATTGTGAAGCAGTTGATTTCCATACTCTAACTGGTTTCGTTTATGATCAAGATGGAAATGCAATCCAAGGAGCTACTGTGACTGCTGAGAATATTTACAGTGGAATAAGTGACGCTAATGGAGAGTATTCAATCCAAGACATTCCTGAATCCAATGCTTTAACAGTAACTGCCGGTGCTCTTGATTGCGTGGAGGCTTCTAACACAACTGAGTTTCTTGGTGATAAAGTTCTTGATTTTACTTTAAGCTGTGGATTGATAACTGATGCATGTAATAACAATTTACCGGGAAAATGTTGCGCTGCGGATTATGAATGCGTTGGAGGAACCCCTGCTGGTCCACTAGATTGTAATACTGGCTGGACTTGTTATGAAGGATGTGACTCGACTGATACTTGCACTGAGATTGATATTTCTGGCGGAGTATGTAGTGAAGGCGAATGTTCTACACCTGACAATGCTCATTGTGAAGATGGAGCTTGGCATGTTTACGACATTACTAATACTAATCAATTAGATATTTATTGTAATTATTGTGGAGATGTTGATGGCAACTGTTTGCATAGACCTTGCCAGACAAGTGGTGCTTGTGATGGAGTTTGTCCTCCGAACTGTGACTTTGATGATGATTATGATTGTGAGCCTGCTTGTGACATTGACAATAAAGGTTGGTGTGACACTTATGATACTAAACAATGGCTATTTGTCGGACCAGATCTTGGAATAGATGAATATTGTTCTCATTGCAATGATCCTGTGAATTGTGAAGCAGAGTGTGGTAATGGTGAAGTTGAAGAGTTTGCTGGTGAAGAATGTGATCCTCGTGATGTTCAATTGCCAACTAATTACTGTGATGAGAATTGCCAACTAAAAACGCCTGTGACTTGCGGGAATGGCGCTATTGATTCAGGAATAGAGGAGTGCGATTTAACAGCGCCTGGTGAACAATGTCGGGGGGCTGCATATGATGGCTGTAATGAACTATGTATGTGCAACAGGGTCTGCAGCACTGGAAAAGATCCTCCACAAGCTCTTAGAATAAGCCTTGTTGCTGAAGAACCCGCAATTTTTCTTACTTGGGGCTTGCCTGATACTTGTGAAAGCTTGATTGAAAAAATTGTTGTGAAACGATGCGATATAGAACTTTGTGGTGTAGATATAGATAACTTTCCAATTAGTATAAAAGAATTATTTATATCGGACTCTCAGAACATAAAAGATGAATATTATATTGATCCAGAAAGAACTTATACTTACGCTGTTGGAATTATATACAGTGATGAACCTAATAATCCATATTATTCTTTTGCCAATATAATAACTGGACATGGAGATTGCATGAAAGAACACAAAGACCATTTCTGTGTGGGAGATTATTTGTACAGCTGTGATGATGAAGGAGAAAACTTTCCAAACACTTACAATGACCCAGAAGAGTGTACTGGTTATTGCTTCCAAAAACCTGGTCAGGATGATGAGTGTTTGGGTGCGGGCGCTTGCGAAGAATGTTCTAGTCTTTATGGCATGTACTCAAAGTTCGCATTAAGTCTTGGATATGACTTCCCCAGTGTTTACTATTATGAAGAACCTGGTCAAACAAGCGAAACATTAGATTGTCTTAGCCTTACTGAAAGCAAAATTTGTTTTGAACAAAAAACAAATAAAAGCGTTGAAATTCTAAGTGCTTGTGCAAATGTAACATCTTGCTACGATTACAGAACAGAAAACACTTGTGATTCTAATCCTTGTGGAAAATTCCTTGATAATACCGACAACTATCAATGTACCTGGGATCCATACACCGCATCTAATAGTGAATTCGAACTGGGCATTTGTCATCCAATAGAACCAGCTCAGCAGAATTGTAGTTTGTGTAAAACCAATAATCCTATATTCCCTTATTGTAATCGTGACTTATGTAATTTATATGGTAACTGCTACTTTGCAGCAAAAAACAACTACGATACGCGAGATCTTTTCTATTCAGAGTGTAAAGGCATTCTTGATGCGAGTTGTAAGGATTATGATGATGAAGGAGATTGTATTGGAGGAACTAATTTTTCTCTTAATCAATCCAATCAAAACATTCTAAGCAAAGACTTTTTCGGGTTTGGAAAATGTAAATGGTACTCTATTACTGAGCGTTGTTATAGAGACGCTGACGATAATGCAGACCACGTCCCTGGTCCAACAGAAGGTGGTTTAAAAGATTGTGACAATGACTTTGTCTGCGAACGAGACTTTGAATCACCTGTAACTGTGATTGACAATCAAAGATTCCATGATGATGTTGTGTTTGGAAAGAACTTTACTATTCCATTTTTTGTAACGGATAATGTCTATGACTCAGACAATATAGAAACTTACATGTGCATTGCTAATATAAGTAATCTTGATTATTGTTCTGATGCTAAAGACAGATATGTTGACGGAAGTTCTTATCAAAAAACTCAAACAACTTCTCTGACTAGAAAATTCTCTGAATCTCTAAATTCTCAGGATAATTACTCCTTATCCTACTTTTCACAAGACTCTGCTAAAAACTTGGAAGTTGTAAACACTTTGAATTTCTCTGTTGATGCAAGAAGTCCTAACTATACATTTACCTATGACTATGATTCTCAAGAGATATTTGAAGACGATTGGGAATGGATAAACTTCTTGACTGCCAACTTTACCTTTGACGAACTAGTCACTTGCACAATAAGATTAAAAAATAGCGGAGGCGGAGATGAAGAACCAATCATAGATAATGAACCACCAGAAACCAAATTCCATGAGGAATATAACCTATCAGATGGAACTTACTGGTTCAACATTAACTGCACGGATGATTATGGTAACGCTGCAATTGATAACTTACAGGAAGTTAAGGTTGAAGGCGATATAAGCATCACAAATGCCACGCCTTCTTTTGATAAATCCTATGAAACAGAAATTGAGTTATCTGTTGACACTATAAATAATGCTACTTGCAGATACAGCACAGAGACTTATAAATATAATAATATGCCAACAACTGAAAGCCATGATTCTGTAAACCGCGTGTTTGAAGGACCCTTCGACACTAGTGATTCAGTACAACACACAAAAATAATCAACTTCCCGGGTTCTGGAGTTTACAAGTTCTACACTGCTTGTGAGATAACCTACGAAAGACAGGATGAAACAGTCAAAGAAATAACAGAGGACAGCGATGGTGACTGGATAGTGTTCTCGGTTGACAGATTAAAGCCAGTCACAGTTGTCAACAGAACTAGCTCTGAACCACCATTACCAAAACAAGAGATGGACTTCAACAGATATTATCAAAACGTGAATTTAGAATTCATATGTGTGGACCCAGACTATTATAAAGATGAAAACAACAAGACCTGGGGTTTAGAAGGTTATGGATGGGATGGCTCATTTGGATGTGAAAAAATATGGTTCTGTAAAAAAAATGATACAGGAGTTTTCGAATGCAAGTGGGTTGAAGAAAGATGGGAAGTTCCTGTAGGAGGAAACGAAGAAAGAAATTTTGAGTTCTCTTTCCAATCACTGGATAAAGCTCCACCAAGTATACATAACAAAGAAGATATAAGGACTGTAACAGTCATGATTGATCCTTTCCCTCCAGACTTAACATTAGTTGCAACTCAAAATGGTGAAGTTGTTGAAACATTAACTTATGGAACTTACAACATAGTTGTTAATTCTTCAAAACCAATAGAAGATGTGGTGAGGTTCTCTTACTACATTGATTATGATAGTGGTGCTAGCTCCCCAACTATCTCTTTGGTATCACAAGTTCAAGGGTTAGCAGAGGATAATAGTTTCTCTGCAAATCTAACTCTTGATGTTGCCAGATTCTACGATGAAGAAGGAGAAATAGTGTTTGACATTGAAGTAGAGGACACACATGGAATGGGAAATACAGAAACCTTCAGAAAAGATTTCGACACACTAGGACCTCCTGCTCCACAATTAAAGCCAATATTCAAACCATCTCTTTACGACGATTACAGGGGCTCCGGACAAAGCTACAGGGATGAGCATTTGAACTGGTATCCTTTCATATACTACGACGCTGTAACTGTAAGCGATGGAACTGTATATAACAACACATACTTGATAAGAGACTTGAACTTATTCGTAACAGGTTACACCACCGAGATACAGGGCGAGGTATTGTTCTACACTATCAAAGGACTAGGCGATGCATTCACACCAAGCAAAATATATGACCAGATATCTCTTGCGGGAGTACAATCATCTATAGAAGACATGCCGTTAAAATTAGCAGCAAACAAAGATGCAGAATTCGTCATAATAGCTTTAGAGTCGCCAACTCAATCCCTTTCAGGACAATGGGCTCCTGGAAACTACATCCTATTCAATCCATTAGAAGATAGAATAGCAAGAACAGATTATGAAAACTACGGTAAATTCTATGAAATAACAGCTTCTGAAAATTTAGGAGTATCAGGACATAAAATATCTTTCACACCTAATCTTGAAGAGAACCTTAAACCTGGACAAACAGTTTATTTGTTTGACAACAATTATTATTACAACTGGTTTGGTCAAAACTTAGACTTTGATTACTCGCCTGCAGGCGATAATTTCTACAAACTAGTTGTTGGATTAAACGACACTTTAAACATTGGATACACAGAAGAGTACTTCATATATGTTGACAATGCAGAACCAATCACCACATATTATGCGCCTATAGGCGGAACAATGGACAGCAATAAGCAGATAATCATTGAGTTCAAAGAACATATTGGTGGCTCTGGGTTAAAAAATGATTCCATAAGATTTGAAATAAAGAAAGATGGAGACTTCTTCGGCTCAAAAATTGATACTGGATTAATACTAACATATCCAGGGGAATCAAGCGGGGAATATAGAATTGAGTATGCACCTTCTGCTGGTTGGGATGGAGGGCAATACAATGTAACTATAAACATAGAAGACAATGCAGGAAACAACTTAATTGGAATACCAAATAGTAGAATTGACTTTGTAGTAGATGGAAACATACCTGCCCAACCAATACTAACTGTTAACGGAACAACAGAAGATAACATAGATGGATCTGGAAGAACGGTTGTTGATAATGCTCAACCAATATTTGAATTGGATTTCACAATGGAAGCAGATGGTTCAGTAGAATTCCTAAACATAAATATTACAGAGGTAGTTTTGACAGATTATGAAACAAATACAACCATTACTTGTAATTCAGATCCTATGAATTTATTCACTTGCAGCTTCAATGATGCTTTGGCAGAGGGGTTATACAGCTTTGTGGTATCTGCCACAAAAGAATTGCCAAATGGCAGCATAGGTCCTATAGGAGACTATATGCAGGATAGTGAAGGAAAATTATTCACGATAATAGTTGACCAGACAGCTCCATACTTCACTTTAGAAACTGAAAGATCATACATCAAACCAGACCAAGCATTAGTTATTACTGCAGATGTGACAAACGAGGATTATGATTTACTAGCAGATGTTGTTGTAGATGGAGAAGAAGTAATCTTAGAAACAGAGAAATCCGGTAATGAGTATTTATTCATAATTTCAGAAACATTTGATTGGGGAGAAGAAGGACTCAAAATAATAAACGTAACCTTAAGCGACTACGCAGGACACTACTCAAAGAAGAACACCACTGTCAATGTAGATAATACTCCACCAACAATCAACATAGTCTCTGTAGTTGGAGACAGAAATTTCCGTACATCAAACACCAATGCAACAGTTGGAGATTGGGAAGTAACACTAATAGGAGAAGTCTCTAGCGATACAACAGTCCTGTGTTATGAACAAGAAGGAGGTGAGACAGGCTGCATAAACAAATGCGTCGGAGAAGAACAAGAATGTATAAGGCAGAATAGCACAGACCTTAGTACTTTTTATTTAACACTCTTGGTTAACGGCGCAAACTCAGCTGAAACACTAAACACAGTGTTTGTTACTCTAACAGACATATCAGGTCATGAAACAACAGGCTCATTATACATACTTCTTGACCTAGAACCGCCAAGTGTACCAGAGATAACATTCAGAGATATCAGCTAAAACCAAAAGCAGCTTGTTAATATGAAAAGAGGTGTATTGTTTTTACTATTATTTCTAATTCCTCTAGCGCAAGCAATAGATATTTCCGTCTACATAAAAGATCATATAAATGTTACAATATCTTATCCTCAAATAGAAGTAGTTTATAACGAACCTGTAGATATTTTAGACACAGAGATTTTAAGAAGTGATGATGTACGATTTGATGTTAACTACACAACTTCTGATAATGTGAATTATGTTATGTATGCAGAGGAATATCTTACGAATAATGATTATGAGCTTCACATATTATCTATGGACTCTGTTGGAAATCCAAGTAGAGTAATACAACCTTTCACAGTTGATTCTCCATTCATGAATATCTGGATTGATTCGCCTGAGTTAGGAGTTTCCTCTGTTGAGGTATTTGACGTTGTTGTTAAAACAGGCGATACATCTGATTGTAAATACTCTCCTGTTCCTCTTCCACCACCACAAATTGATAATTTTAATTTCTTGTTTGATTCAACAGGAGGAACAGAACACACAATAACAGGAATATCCTTGAACGATAACTCACCCGATGAAGACGGAAAAGACATGAGACTCTATGTGAAATGCGTTGATGAAAATGATCTCGTTCACCCAACTTCATTATATTTAGGTTATGATCCATCACCACCATCTTTGGGAGTTACTATAACTCCCAACCCTATTACTGACACCCAAGAACCCATAGCGGTTCTTCAGGTGTCAAGTAGTGATAGGGCCATTTGCTCATATAATAAAGATGGTGTTTATTATGAATTTGAGGGATATGATTCTGATAATTTCTCAGCCTACAAAAAAGAACACTATTTGGAACTTGACTTCACTGAACTAGCCAGAAGACTTGTACCTCAACTGTTTGAAGAAGTGATTGTTGACTACGATATTACTTGCACAAACCTTGCAGGATTGACTTCTGATACTGTGCAAGCGACAGCAAGAGTTGCTTTTGAAGAAGAATTCTCAATAGAAATGAAAGAGCCAGGAAGATACATTGATGACGGAACCATAATCTTTGAGATTGAGACGAGCATCCAAACACCGGGAGGATGTAAATATGGAGAAGATTACCCAGATAATGATTTCACAACTGTGATTGGCAACAAAATCTACACTGAAGATTTTGGAGCGCTGGAAGAAGGAGGATATTCTTATGAAGTCTCCTGCATAGCGCTAACACCTAGATCCAAAACTTTTGAGTTCACAGTTGACAGAACAAAGCCTTACAATGTTTCTGTTGAAGTAAAAGATCCTTCTTGTTCATTATCAGAGGTTTCAGGAACATTCTACGGAGAAGACAACATTAGTGGTATCGACAGATATAATTATAGTATTATGAAAGGAAATGATATCTTGGCTCAGGGCTCAACAATCCAGACATTTTCTGAACAATTAGACTTGGAAGAAGGAGCAAACTATAGAGTTAGTGTTATTGCGTATGATGAAGCTGGAAACTTTGGAGAGGCTCAAGCAACCTTTGCTGCCAAAGATTCTGACTCAGCAGAATGCGACTCAACATCTCCATCAACAGCCACAGAAATATTTCCAACAAGAGATGGTGTTTTGGTGCAAGTAAAATGCTTGGATTCGGAATCCGGATGCAAGGATTTGTTTGATTATGGAATCTCAACTGATTCAGAAGATTGCATAGCAAGCCAATTCAAAACACTTGATGATGGAATACTCTTTACTGAAAGCGCTAACCTTTGCTGGACAGTTTATGACCTGAACAATAACAACGCCAGTGGCAGTGAATTCATAGAATACACAACTGCGGAAGATACCTATCCTGCGCATTGCTTCAACGAAATGAAAGATTCGATAGAAACTGATGTTGATTGTGGAGGAGAATGTGCTGCTTGTGAAGGAGCCGCTAATTGTCTAAAAAATGAAGACTGTATTTCAAGGTCGTGTAATATGATTACTGGGACCTGTGGAAGTCCTGCTTGTGATAATAGCTTCAGAGATGGTTATGAAACAGATATTGACTGCGGAGGAGAATGCTCCAAATGCGAGCTAGGAATGAATTGTGAGGAAGACAGGGACTGTGTCTCAGACGTTTGCAGAAGCAGTGTTTGTTCTGAAGACCTAAACCAAGATACTGATGGCGATGGAATGCCGGATTACTGGGAGAACCAATATGGTTTGGATTTAAATGACCCTAGTGATGCTATTGGGGATCCTGATTCCGATGGTTTCACAAACATTGATGAATTCACAGCAGGGACCAATCCATTTGACTCAACTAGTCATCCACCAAAAGCCGGAACAAAGGATGAACCACCTGTATCAGATTCAAACAAAAAAGTGATTTCATGGACTTTCATACTGATAGGTTTGATCTTAATAATTGCTGGAATAGCATTCTTAATGCTTGAAAACCAGAAAAAAAAGAAGAAACTAGAACCAAGACTCATCGATGACAAAGGTGAAATGCCTATTGGTGATGAATTAGAGGAAAAGAAAGAAGGTATTACTCTAAAGAAAGCAGAAGAAACTTTCAAGAAAAAATCTGTGGAGAAAAAGAAGAAAAGAAAGGATTTGTTGAAAGCTTTTGAAACTGATGAGAAAACTGCCAAAATAAAGGAGTTAGAAGAAGAACCCGATAAGGAAGCTGAAAAAGACGAAACAAAGACAGGTGAAGAGAAAGAAGATGAAGAAAAGAAAGAAGGCTATGTTGATATCTCTGAGTTGAAAAAGGAAAAGGATTTCAAAGAAGAAGATGTTGGAGAAAACGTTTTCCAGGAATTGGAGATGATAAAGAAAGAAACAGAAGGAGAAAAAGCCAAAGAAAGCACTGAAGAAGAGGAAACAAAGAAAGAAGAAGAAATTGTTGAAGAAAAGAAAGAAGAATTCCCTTTAGAAGTAGAAACTGAGGATAAAAAAGAGGAAGAAAAAGAAGATTTAGACCAAGACGATATATTCAAAAAACTTGCAGATCTTGCGGGTCAAAGTCATGAAGATGTTAAAAAAGCTGTTGATAAAGAAGAGGTTTCTAGCAAGGACCTTATGAAAGTGTTTGCAAACGTTACTTCTAAAAACCATATAGATGCAAATGTTTTTAAAGCAATACTGTCACAATTATTAAAGAGAGGACAGGTCTCTAAACAAACAGTGGCAGAGATCTTGTTCGAGTTCCTTGATAATAAATTGATGACAAAGAAAGAAGTGTCTGATTTGATTAAGGAGCTCAAACTCACTGCAAGATGAGAAAGGGTCAAATACAGCAGGTTTTCATATATATTGTAGCCATAGTGATTGTTGGTATAATTCTACTGATAGGTTATAGAGCAATAAGTGGTTTGACAGATAAAGCCTGTCAGGTTGAGAAAACAACTTTCAAAAGCAGTTTAGAATCATACATCACGAAATACAGTTCTTACGGATCACTTCACAGAGAATCATTGAATGCACCATGCTCATACGCCAATGTTTGCTTTGTAAACACAACAGCAATAATTGATGAAGAAACACTTACTCAAGGTCCAGACGTAATAAAAAATAGTGTGAAAGATGGCATTGAACAAAATATATTCCTTGTGAAATCAAACTTCACAGAGCCCTTTGGCTTCATGACAGAAATTGAAGTTGAAAAAAAAATAATATGTATAAATAATACTAATGGTAAATTCTACATAAAATTTGAAGGTCTTGGGAAAAAAACCATAATTTCTTCTGGTGTTAGCTGATGAGACAACAAAAATCAGAGATTTTTGAGTTCCATAATTTCATGGAGGTGAAATTATGAAAAAAGCTCAGATTGCAATGCAGTTCAACTGGATATTCGTATTCATAGTTGGAGCAGTCATCCTGATATTCTTCCTCTATATTATTAAATCACAGACAAAAGAAGCAGACACTGAACTGGCAGCCAGCATAATAAAGAATCTTGACACTGTTGTCAAGAGTTCTGAGCAGAAGGCAGGAACATTGAAACTGATAAAGATTCCAGATGTAACCATTCAATTCGTTTGTGAAGACGGAGTTTCCTTTTACGACTTAGGCAATGGCATAAGGAAAGATATCCCTTACGACATTATATTTTCACAAAGCAAACTTTCCGGAAATCAATTGATAAGCTGGACACAGAGCTGGGATTTGCCTTTTAGGATTGGTTTTTTTCAGTATTTGACAACAAGAAAAGCGCAATTCATAGTTGTAGATGATGGACAATTTGCGCCAGAACTATTGAAGATTCTGCCAAAAAATATTACTGTAAAAAGTATAGGGCCTAGTGACGATATACCGGATTTCAATTATGATTATTATAAAATAATAGAGTTCTCAACTCATCCTCATACCGGAGATAAACCAGCAGAGAATGTTCATAATATAACCATCAACACTACTGACTTAAAATCTCATGGAGAAGTATCTTTTGATGGAGCTCCTGCTGTCAAATACCTTAAAGAAGAAGCTTTACTCGGAGCAATTTTTGCAGAGGATGAAGAATTCTATAAATGCACAATGGATAAAGCATTTGATAGATTACAAACCTTAATGGATTTAAACTATAAGAGAACTTTGAATATATCACGAGAAATCTCTGATGAAAGGTGCTTGATGTTGTATGGTTTTATTGAAGAAAAAATAAATGAAATAACTTCAAATCCAACACTAGAAAACTCTGAAAGTATATACCTGCACTCAAAACAAATAGCAAGAGATAACTTAAATTTGATTAGAAGCAAGAACTGTCCAATAATATACTAAGATGAGAAAAAAAGCACAAATACAAATGGGCGAATCGATTGCAATAATAGTAATTCTATTAATACTGATGATATTCAGCTTTGTATTCTACAGCAAGTTTAAAGAAACAGATATCCAAGAGAAGAAATCTTTGTTTGAAGAGCTTGATGTTGTGAAACTGTCTCAAATAGCTTATGCATTACCAGAACTACAATGCTCATTTGCAGAAGTGGCTGATTATGGATGCATAGACATTCTAAAATTTAAATATCTAGCTCAAATAATCACTGACAGTTTTAGTGGTGAAGGCGAATCAGGTAGAAAAGAATACTTCTATTACAGACAATTGTTTGGCACTTCAAAAATCAGCCTTCAAAATGTTATGGATAACAGCATATTAGAATTGTACAGCACAAACAGAACATGGATTTCAAAAAGCGTTGTATACATGCCAGTTGTTATTTACAATCCAATAAGCGACACAAACTCATTCGGAGTTTTGGTGGTAGAAAAATATGCATAGAAAAGCACAGATGGAAATCATGGGATTGATCGTGATAGTAATACTTTTAGTTTTAGGAATGGTTTTCATGGTGACATTGCAAACAAATAGACCAAAGAATGAGATAAAAACTTCTTATGAAGATGATCAACTAGCATCAAACTTTATAATATCCTTTCTGAAAACAAACAGTGAGTGCAGAGGATACACAATGGAAGAGTTGATTCAGGATTGTGCTACAGGAGATAGACTTGGGTGTGGAGGATCTTGTAAATACCTCAATCAAACACTTCATGATACTATTTCAAAAACACTTGATGTGTGGGGTAAAAAATACAGATTCGAGATAAACATGCCTAACAGCAATATTGTTTTTAACTCTTCTTGTGATGCTGATGATGAAAAGGATTCTGCATTCCAACCAATCAGTCTATACCCACAAACGGGAACAGTAGTTCTCAAGTTGGATATTTGTGAGTAACGAAAGTTTTTTATATTCTAAAAACGGGTTTTTCAGTATGCCAGAAGAAGCAATGCCCTTCATGTTAAGCAATACAGGAAGGCTCATACTATTAATATTCGGATTGATAATCATTTTCTTAATAATAAGGGCTGTAACAGGACCCTTATTCGCATAAAAAAATGAAAACCAAAGGACAAGGAGCAACCCATAACACTTTATTTAATATCATTGTTGGAGTGGTTGTGTTGTTAGTTTTGCTTCCTATCAGCACAAGACTTTATGCAGGGATTACCAACAGCGTTAGAGATACTGATTGTTATTCAACTGTACTTACAAGAAGTTTTGAAACTTTTGAATATGGATTCTTGGCTCATAAAAGCGATATAGAGGTTTTCTGCCCTTCATACAAAATAGTTTTCAACGATGAGGATTACACATCACAGAGAGGGGAGGAAAAAACAAAGATAAAAAAATATCCGGACAAAGAAATAACAGAAGAATTAGTAAATAAAGTGGTAGCTGAAGAGATGACTCAATGCTGGGCAAAGTTTGGCAGAGATAAACTTGATGCATTCTATATACCTAGAGGTTGGAAATATTGGGCTTGGGACTGGGATCCTATATTTTCGAATGAAGATAAAGTTACTGGCTGTAGAACATGTGCAATAATATCATTCAACCTTGCAAATTACCAAATATTCAGTGGTTTGAAAGATTATATGAAGGACAGAGATATAAGTGGAAAACTAGCAGGAGAATCAGGAGCAAAAAAAATGTATGACTACATTGCAAAACACGAATCTGCTTGTGCAGACGACTATCTTGGCGGAGAGAATTGCTGGGAAGAATTTGCAAAACACAACGATATTGCTTTCATTAATACAGACTTGACACTTGAGAGCAATCCTGTGCTTGGAAATCAAAAAAACTACTTAGTAGTTTTCGTAAGACAAGGTGTTAAAAAAGGCGGAACATTGAATACTTATTTAATGGACATCGACACAAAAAACGCTTTATGTGCGAAGGACACATTACCATTCACAGCAAACAAAATTTTAGTATGAAAAAAGGAGAGATAAGCCAAAGATATTTGATGGGAATAATTCTTCTAGTAATATTTTTGTTTGGTTCAGCTCTTTTTGCAAATAAAACAGGCAGTTGGATGCAATCTTTCTTTGCAGAAAGTGAATGTGAAAGAGAAGTTATTTCACACGCAAAGATGATAAAGCTGAGTCAGGGAAAGAAAGTAATTCCTATACATTGTCCAACAATTGTAGAAACCTTGGATGGAGAAACAGAGGAAGAGATAAAATCCCAAGTGGCAGAAAGGATGAGACGCACCTGGGATGCCTGGCAGGAAGGAAAAGAAAACTTGTTTGGAAATGATAGAGCAGTCTATTGTCACACACATTATGTTTTGGATTTTAAAAATGAGGATATAGAAGTCAATAAATTCAATAAATTCCTTGCAGAAACGTATATACCGGGACAAAAATATAGCTATTTGCAATACTTATCAGGATTTACCAATAATGAAGAATTCAGTGTAGAAACTTTGAAAGGAAATCCGGAACTGGAAAAAATGACTGATCAGTTTGGAACAGATACAAAAAAAGCTATTCTATTTGTATATGTAAAAGACAGAGATTGGATAAAAGAAACTATAGGTATCATAAAAAACGCGGGGGTGGGAGGAGTTTTAATTGGCGGTGCAACTGCAATAATATTTATGAGTACATCACCTGTGATTTTCATCATAGGTGGAATCGCGGGAGGAATCATAGGAGTTGAAATTTCAGAAGATCAACCTTTATGGGTTGCTTATCCTCAACTGATAGAATACGATGCTGAAGAATTTGAAAATCTCGATTGTGAGATTGCACCCACAAAGCAAACAAATAAATAGTATAAAAAAAATGAAGATAAAGAAGATGAAACTCTTGAAAAAAGGCATGGAGATGCAGTGGTTGATATCTTGGGTGATAGTACTGATTATATTGGTAATAGTAATCATGTATGGTGTTATGAGTGGAGGCGAGCAATCTGGCAACTTAATCGACAGAATACTTGCATATATATCTTGAAAATGAAGAAAGGACAATCAGATATGACTTGGGGCAAAATACTCTCTGTATCGCTAGGATTATTCTTATTAGTAGTTATAATATTAGGTGTGCCACAAACATTGATTGCAAAATACAGAGATGCAGGCGACATCGTAGATAATAGCAAACTGGGAGATGAGATAAGACTGATTGGATTGAATCCTCCAGATGCTTTCAGCGATAAAGTCACTATAAAATATGAACTAATAAGTTTACTTGACAAAACAGATTTTTCTTTAAAAGTTTATAATTATAATCAAGAATTGAAAGTGACAATTGAATTCAAAGACCAGAGACCTGGAGAGCGCACCATAGAATGGGATGGTATGAATGAAAAAGGAGATGAATTGGAACCAGGAACCTATTATTTAATATTGGCAGTCGGTTCAAAAGAGACAGATCTTGAAGAAGGAGAAATTCAGAAGCTATCCTAATAATTGAAATTTACAAAAAATTTATATAGTCATTATCCTAAGGTAAAATAAGTATAGCGAGGTGAATTAGCATGTTCAAAAATAAGAAAGGACAAGGACTGAGCATAAATGTTATAATAATAGCTGCAATAGCATTATTAGTGCTTGTTATATTATCTGTTCTATTGTTAAGAAGTGGAGGAGAGCTAGTCGTTGATTGTAACGATGTAAACGGTGTATGCGTTGGAAACTGCGCAGATGCAGGAGAACTATACACAAGTTATTCAACTGCTAAATGCCCTCTTGAGGAACAAGTTTGTTGCATACCTATCAAAAAATGATTAGAAGTAGAAAAGGACAAGGACTGAGCATAAACACCATAATTATAGCAGCGATTGGAATACTTGTTCTCGTAATACTAGCATTGCTTGTTGCAAGATCAGGCTCACATGTTTCTGATAACACAGAATGCATAAAAAAAGCGGCTGTATGTCAAAAAACTTGTGATGAAGATAAACAAGTTAGTACATACGCAGGAGAATTCTGTACTGGTAGTTTGTGGTGTTGTCGCCCTGTTTAGAAGAATGACTGTCAAAAAGAAAGGACAGGGAAACATGACTTTTCCCCAATTCATAGGCGCATTTATACTTGTGCTGGTAGTTGCTTTTGGAATCGTTCTTGTGATGAAAAGCCTTAAACCTTCTCAGGAACTTAATAATTGCAAACCAACCTATGGAGATTGCATGACTGCAGAGGATTGCAAGGATATAGGACAGGAATATCCTGGTAAAGAATGCGAAGAAGAAAGACATGTCTGCTGTTCAACAAGCGAAAACATTGCAGGAGTTGCTGAAGAACCAGAAGAGCCTGAAGAGGAGGAAACAGAGGAAGACGCACAAAAGTTCAATAACGAAGGAGATCAAAATGCTTAGAAAAAAAGGTACTTGGACATTCATGCAAGGAGCTCTCATGTTTGTTTTTATATTTTTAATAGCAAGCACAATATTTGCAAGACAATACGTGGATAAGACTGATGATGCTACAAGCTTCAGTGATTGTCAAAACATACCTGGAATAAAGAACGGAACTTGTGTAGCTAATGTCGCTGAATGCGATACCTTAAACGGATACAGTTATTCACCTGACTCATTTGGATGTCCTACTAAATTAGAACCTGACAAGAAGATCTGTTGCACAATTTCTTAGCTTAAAATGAAAAAAGGAATTTTTGGTTTTAAAGGTATTACTAACTTGATATTAGTGGCCTTATCAATCTTTGTTGTTGTTTCTGCAATGACAAAAGTATTGGCGCCTTATTTAGGCTCTGAGACAAGAACCCCTTCTTATGAAAACTTTCAGTTATTGGCAAGTGCGGTAGATGGTCTTGTCAGCTTAAAAAGCCAGTCAGCTATAGGTAGCATAATTTTGGAAATCGAACCCGGATATGTAATCATCGGATTTGAGCATGACAAGGACAAAGCTAATTATTTTCATACTGAACTAGACAAGCCTAAAGATGAAAAACTGTGCGGAAATGAAGCCTGTATCTGCTTGTTTAAGGTGGAATCCAAGAAATATGGAAAAATAAAAAAAGTTGTTGATTGTGTAAAAACAAGTAAAGCAAGGTTTTACAGTAGGTCATTAACTTACAAAAAGATGGGATGTGGACGAGAGGACGAAAGAAATCTCTGCTATTCAACAGAACACGGGATTCCTGTCTGTACAACTGTAGCGCAAAAAACATACTTTGTTGGAAACAAAGAATTTGCAGACAGACAACTATGTTTCCTAGGAAAACACTTTCCAGGATATGATGAAGACGACGAAGTTATCTGGAGTACTCAAGAAATGCTAATCCAAGTTAAAACATCGCCTAATGATGAGAAAGAAGTGTTCATAGACTTAAAAACAGAAGATAACTTGTTAAGATACAAATTCATAAATATCTGTCCAACAGAGTCGGACACTCGATGTATAGGCCGACACTATGATTATGTGTTCACAGAAAACATTGTTGGTGAAGATAAAACTTTTGCATGTAAATTTGATTATCAAAAAAACAAATGCATAAATGAAAACATAGAAGAATGTCCAATAGGACCAATTTCTGAAAAATGTGCTTGTGGAGAAACAGCTTATGAATTTGGATTCTGCATAAAGGAAAACAACGTACTTAGACATAAAAACAAGGAACTTCCAGAAGGTTACTGCTTTGGTAATAAGATTGATGCCTGTGAAAAATACAAGACAGATAATGACTATGAAAGCGATAAATATGCCTGCACATTCAACATCTGTGGAGTTGCAGAGATAGGTTGTTACTGGGATACTAAAGGAGCTTTAGTTGGAGGACTAAAAAAAGACGCATGTGAAACTTGTCCTGCTCCATGTAACTGTAACAATTTGTATGATGAGGAATGGATTAAAGAAGCAAACCCTTGTGGATGTGAGTGCAATCCACCAGCGGCTCAGAGCACAAATCTTCTTCCAATTACTGATCCGACAGTGATGCCCCCATATATATAAAACCGCTTCTTCTCAAATACAAAAATTTTTAAACTTTTAAAGCCAAATTTTTTCTTATGAATAAAAGAGGGAATGAGCGAAAGATTATTTTCTTGACTTCAATGATGATGGCTGCCTTAATTGTCGGCCTTCTAATGTTTAGAGCTGTCAGCAATTTCTTAGATGATACAACCTACTGGAGACTCTATTATTCAAGAGATCTTGGACTATTAATGGATATGGGACAAGCTGGAAGAGGAATAATAGAGTTGAATTATGAATTAGTGAACAGCGCCAAGCCATTAGTGTTCAGACTTACTGAGAATGCAGTTGGATTGTATGATTACAATCCAAAAATAAATAATCCTATCCCGACAAGCTTCAGATTCGCAAGAGACAGCAAAATAATCATTGAACCAAACGAAGTATTCAGTTCATACGTTAAGATATACTTTTCAGAAAGCAAGACAAGAATAAGCGAGGAACCATTAAAAGAGGAAATCTGTCCTGAAATAGACACAACTGCGGATCCTACGCAAACAAGCATCTTTGTAAAGTCAGACACCCCTATATTTGAAGCATTGGTAAAAAATGAGTTAGCAGAATTCAACATTGTGGATTCTGAAAAAAATGCAGACTTAACTATTATCTTACAAAAAAGTGATGATGAAGGATTGAATTTCTACTATCATAAAAGCGCTAGAAGAAGCGAAAAGCTTAGCTGCTTGATGAAAAACAGCATACTACAGGATGATTCAATTACAATAAAAGTGACCAGCTTGCAAAACATAGCTCAAGACTCACAATGGTTTGAGACATTAGAAAACTCGAAATTAGGACTTGTAGTGGAAGTCAAAGAGCCGTCAAATGATTTACTGAAACTAATAGCAGAAGGGGTGAAGAATTACTATGGATGAACCCGGTGATGACGAAGAAATTTGGATAATGCAGATGATACCTAAAATAATATTTTTAGGTGCTGCTGTAACTATCATATTATTCTTCGCTTATTTCTTCACAATCAACACTGTATCAACTGATAACATGGAGATGAGCGTTTTCTACAACAGATTACTATACTCCACAAATGCGATGGCATATTATGATGAGGATTTAGGAAGAAGTTATCTAGGATTCATTGATTTAGAAAAACTAAACAGCGAAAACCTGGAAAAAGCAATAGACTACTCTGGCAGATATTTCACAGCCAACCTCACACTCCAAGGTAAAGATTCTGTGTATTATCAGAAAGATTTGTTCGAACTCTTAAAACCAGTCAGAAAGTTAGAAGGTCCTGGCGGCGCAGATTATAGAGTAAAAGAATTGAGGGTTTCCTACCTTGAAAATGGCCAACAAAAAACAGGATTATTAAGGATTGAAATATTAAAAGCGAAATCATGATAATGAACAAAAAAGGATTTGCAGAAGCAGCATCAAACATGTTTGGATACTTGTTTCTGTTCTTTCTAACATTGATTTTTTGGATAATAGCAGCATATATACAGGGAGAAATGAATGAAAATCTAAATAAGCAAACATCCATTGATGATTCAAAAACAAACCTGTTATTATTCCTAAGAGAGCCAGTGCCAGGAAAAGACTATGCTGTAGCAGAACTGCTAATAGAATCAGAATTCGACTTCAACAAGAGAAAAGAACTCAGGGAACTAACTGAAAAAAGATTTGATGAAAAATACGGAGAAAACTGGAAACTAAAGATAAAATATCCCAACAAATCAGGTTATGGAACACAAAAAGTAGAATATGGACATGGCTATGTAGGACAAAAGATTAAAACCTGGGCAAAATGGTTTGCAAGACTATTTTTACCTGATAATCTACCTATTTATGTTCGAATGCTCCCATATGACGAAAGAATAATTGTTTCAACAACTCTTCCAAGTTATGAAACAGGAGAAATAGAGCTTTCATTCGAAAATTGGATATTATTTGTGATATAAAAATGATCCTCCTCACCTTAAAAGGTGAGGTATCCGTTTAGGAAAAAGCAGCGAGTTTTCGCTGATGATAGTAAGCGGGAAGCTTATTATCAGGTAAACTCCAATCACCTTGACTATGAGCAATGTAATTTTGTATTACATCATATGTTACATTTCCAACTGAACGATGAAATTTTCCCTTGCTCCAAAGCCTAGGCATATTTTCACGAAGATATGAAAAGTTTCTTCTCAAAACATGAGAAGAAATACCTTTAAAAAGTTGAAATGCCTTGGAAACAGACATTGTTTTTGGAAATTCGACAAAAAGATGTATGTGGTCAAGTCGTACCTGAAGTTCACATATTTTAAAATCATATTTCATAGCGATTAATTGCAATGCACCTTCACAAACCTTCTTGAAATGAAGATTTTTGAACAAAGGTCTTGCCTTGTATGTTTTCCAAACTAAATGTTGTGCATTTTGTCCAACAGAATGCTTATAATGTTTCAAGTTCAATTTCATTTTTCGTTGCCTCCGCGCAACGAAAAAGTTCATAGCTCACACTAACAAAAATAGGAAAATGCGTGCGCCAACTTCGTCGCGCACCATTTCATAATCAAAAATGTTAGAAAAAACTAATGGAGGAATTGACCGTTCCTCCTAGCACTAAAGTGCTAGGTATCCTCGGTCAAAATATGTAATGAACAAAAAAGGACAAGTATTTGTAATCATTGTCGTGGTTTTCACAGCTCTAGCTCTATACACCATGGTTGCTGGAATGAACCAAAAATATAATTCAAAGATAAAATCACAAATTGACGCAACAGTCGGTAGATACGCCTCATTAACAATAAATGCGTATCAAGAGCAAGAAGCGGGGATGCTATATCTAGATAATGCTGCAAAATTAAGCTTAAGCAGAGCGCTTATAGAAGCAGGAAATAATGGGGGCTTAGAAGACAATGAATGTGGAAATTCCGCATATAATCTCTGGAATTCTGAAACAGAAAGTTGCTTACCAGAACAAGAAAAAGAATTCAAGAAAATATTTAGCAGAGTACTTGGAGAAGAATTGACCGGTTTCAACAAATTTCCAATATCTAACAAACATTTCCTGACTATGAGCCAGAAAGGAGAAGAACTCGAAGTAATCGGGGAAACAAATGAAAAGATAAGGATTGCATTGACATTAGACGGCGATGTAAAGGAAGCTGGAGATATAGAAACAAGGGAAATACCTCCAGAAGCAATAGCAAGAATAAACCAATATGACAGCATAATACAACAGGCAAGTCATGAACACCAAGTTGAAGAGGCATTGATAAAAGCAATTATAACACAGGAATCTCTCGGAGATGCAAAAGCAGTGTCTCCAACAGGAGCCGCAGGCATAATGCAGTTCACATCAAGAACAGCAAAGGATTATTTTGAATCAGAAGTCGAACCAATAACTCCCGTATGTCAACTAAATCACTGTGAACCTGACAACACAAGAGTGTATATAGAAGATCCTAGATTTGATCCTGTAAAAGCAATACCTGCAGGCGCAAAATACTTATCAGTACTAAGAAACAATAAAGAATTCAGAGAATTATCACAAGCACCTATCTTTGCGGTTGCATCATATAATGCAGGTTCAGGACCAATAATTCTTGCATTGCTGAAGACAAAAAAAGATGATCCTGTGTGGGAAGAAGTCACAGCAGTAATTAGTCCAGACACTCTAAAACAATTCGATCCATACAAGAGCTGGAGTGATGAACAAGTAAACAACAAAATAGATGAGATAAAGACTTATGTAGAAAGAGTTAGAGGATACTTTGTTGCTTGGGGAGGACTTGATTTGAGGTCACCGACAACTACTGGTTTCTTTGAATTCGGACAAAACTTCAAAACAAGCACAGAATACAATCTCTCAATTTATGAAGAACTAAAAGAATTTGCACAAGAAACAATAGACGAATGCAAAGATAATGTTTCAAAATGCTTGGATAATAAAATGAGTGAATACAACAAAGAACATGACACAGAACTCTTACATTTACATGATTGCGAAGAGGGCGCAGAACGTGTATTCTATGATTTCATCGAGAATTTGCAGGATTGCACATATTCGTGGGGAGATAATTGTAAATGCAAGATTACAGAAGAATATAGCGAAGATGAAATAAAAGCAGGATTAAAAGAAGATTACAGAATAACATTCAGTGAAAAAATAGTTCCTCAATCAATGGTCGCAACACCAAAACTGTTCTTTGAAGTAGAGATGGCAGAGCCAAAGGAACTGAAAGCAGAGTTCAGTATTGAAGATACAAACTTTTGGGCGCCAGAAGAATACTTGTTTGAATACAACAAAGAATTAGAGAACAAGAGAATCACTTTTTATGACCAGTTATCAGGAAACAGACATGAGTTAGAAGATTTCAATAAATTATTCCTTGTCAAAAGAAATAATAAACTATCTCTATGGGTTGATTCAGAATTTAGTGAAAAATTCAGAACCGCAGTGCAAACACCTTCAGAAATACCAAACGAATGCACAGTTGCAAAACAAACTTTCAGAATATGCGCAAAAACAACAGACAAGCTACCAGTTGTAAAAGAGAACAATAACAGAAAGGAATTAGTGTATGAAGAAGCAAAGATAAAATTCGCATTGACATTGATAGATGAGACCCCTCCTGCAAAAGTGAAGAATCTAAATGTGCAAAGAAGTGATAGTAGAATAACAATAACTTGGGAACAAGAAAACATCGATGATTTGGTATTGTACAAAGCATCCTATTACAACACAGCAACTAACGAACAATTAATTGGTGAATTTTACAAGGAACAAGCAGAAGAAAACATTGCTATCAAAGAAAAAAACAAATTATACTATGAAGGACTTCCAAACACAGAAATAAAATACTATTTAGAGATTGAAAAGAGCGAGTTCAACATACAGGATGATACAGGATACACTTTCAAGATTGCAGCTATTGACAACTTCCAGAACAAGAACACAGGAACTGAATTTCTCCTAATAGCAGAGTCATAAATATAATTTCTACAACAATAAAGTTTTTAAACAAAGGAAAACCCTCAAATCTTGGGGGATTAAATGATTACAATACCATTATCTGATATAAAGCAAAAGATTAAGGAACAAAGCAGTCTTTCTGACGACGAAATCGAGAGCAAGATTAAAACCAAACTCGATGAATTATCAGGATTAATTTCTGAAGAAGGTGCAGCTCACATAATAGCTAATGAATTAAGTGTAAAGCTAGTGGCTGCTGCTCAAGGAGAAAAGATTCAAGTTAAAAACATCCTTGCAGGCATGAGGAATGTTGAAGTTAGCGGAAAAGTAACAAGGAAATATGAACTTAGAGAGTTCCAGACAGAGAAGAGAAGTGGAAAACTGGCAAGCTTCATAATTGCAGATGAAACAGGATTTATCAGAGTTGTGTTGTGGAATGATCAAACAGATGAATTTGCAAAGATAAACGAAGGCGACATAATAACCTTACAAGGAGGTTATGTGCGTGACAACAATGGAAGAAAAGAAATTCATATGGGCGATAACGGGAAGATAAACATCAATCCTTCTGGCGTTACAGTGAAAGATGTCCAGGAATCAGTGGTAAGAAAGAAACTATCTGAATTAGCAGAAGGAGACGATAACGTTGAGGTACTTGCAACAATTGTACAGGTATTTGACATAAGATTCTTTGAGATTGATGGCGAAACAGGAAGAAGAGTTACAGAGAAAGAAGGAAAATACTACTTAGGAGACAAAGAAGTAGAGAACATGACGTATGCTTATGTATTAAACATTTTCCTGGACGACGGAACAGAGAACATAAGAACTGTTCTATGGAGAAACCAAATACAGAAACTATTGGAATTAACAAATGAAGAAGTGTTAAAATTCAGGGAAAACCCTACTGATTTCGAACCATTGAAGACAGAACTTCTAGGAACAATTGTCAAGGTTGTTGGAAGAACCAATAAAAATGAAGCATTCGACAGATTGGAATTGGTTGCAAATCTCATATACAAAGATGTTGATCCAGAAGAAGAGATAAAAAAAATAAAACAAGAGACAAAGGAAGAAACATCGGCTACTGAAACAGAAACAAAAGAAGCAACAGAACCTGCAACTCCTGAACCAACAAAAGAGGTTGAACCTGAACCAGTTGTAGAGGAAGAAAGCGTGGAAGAAGATACAACTGCAGTTGAAGAAGCAGTTATTGAAGACGAAGAAAAACCGGAGTTGAAAGAAGAAGCCTTATCTATCAATGACTTAGAAGACTTAGATAAAGGAAAATAATTGTTCTAAAATAATTATGCCAACACAAGTATTAGTAAATATATATCTAAGAATGAGAAAGCTAGAAGCATGGCTTTGTCAAACAAGCCACCAGTTACAAGCCTGCCTCTGATTTTTTTGTCGACTAAAAAGAAAGAAATACCTAGTTTTGTGAAAGAATCTAAAAACAAATGAGAAGAAAAACCTATGAGAAAAGCCAAAGCTAAAACCAAATCAAACAATAAATAGATAACTAGAGAAAACAGAATCATAGCATAAAAGGAATGAAAAAATCCTCTGTGAGAAAAAAACCATGAAACAAACTTCGCTTTTCTGCCAAGAATTGATGATGAGCGATCAATATCAGGGAATAAAGAGCCAAATAAAAGGAAAAAAGCAAACAAAACAGGATTACTGACGTCTAAAAACAATGAGAGTAGTAAAAAGACAAAGAAAGCAACAACCAAATGAGTTCTACCAAGCATAAAAGATAGTAGTGAAAAAACATTTATATAAATTTCACTTTGCAAGCGATGTGAAGATAAAACTAATAATAAATCCTCTGGCAGGAGTACAGAAAAGAAATATAAACAAACTAAAGAGAAATATCCTTCCAGAACAGAGAACAGAGAAGAAAATAGAAGAATTCTTTGAAGAAAACAACATAAAGATAGACATTTCTAGGACTAAAAAAGCAGGAGACGGAACAATCCTTGCAAAAAAAGCAAAAAACTACGATATAGTTATAGCTGCTGGCGGAGATGGAACCATCAACGAAGTGATAAATGGACTGGATGCAAAGACAAAACTAGGGATAATACCTATAGGGTCAGGGAATGTCTTTGCAAAAGAGCTTAAAATACCCTTACAAACAAGAAAAGCCTGTGAAGTGATTCTGAAAGAAAAAACAAAAAAGGTTGATCTCGGCACAATAAACAACAAGAAATTCATATTTGTAGCAGGCATAGGTTTTGATGCACACGCAATAACAAATATGAAACCGAAGCTAAAAGGATTAATAGGAAAGCATTCATACACAGTAGCAGGTCTGAAGACTTTATTTCAACATAAACCAGAAGAACTAGATATAAAGATTAATGGAAAAAAACAAGAAAAAGGATACTTTGCAATCATAAGCAATGTCAAGAGATACGGAGGAAACATAAAAATAACTCCTGAAGCGGAATTGGACGACGGATATTTAGATTTATGCATCTTCAAAAACAAGGATGTGTGGAGCATCATGAAATATGTTGTAGGGGCTGCTAGCGGAACAATCTCTAAGATAAAAGAGATAAAGCAATACAAAATAAAAAAAGCAGAGATAAAATCGAAAAATAGAGTTCTATTCCATACAGACGCAGAAATAGGAGGCACAACACCAGTAAAAATAAGTGTTTTGCCAAAAAAATTAGAAATAATAACACCCTAACACTGGTCACTGGACATGCTCGCGTCAGGTATATAAAGGAAATAAACCTAATTCTTATGGTCGCTTCGAAATAAAAGCGTCAACTCCACCCTCTGGAGCCATAGAAGCTCATAATGAAGGAGGGTCTGAAATAAAATGCGAAAAGCAAACGGAGGTGTTGTATATGGAAACAATACAACAAGTAAAATCTGTTTCTGGGAAAAACTTTCCAGAGAAAAAAATTAGAGCTGGAGCCGTAGTAGCAACTATCTGGGCTAACAGCGCCGTCAACAAAGACGGTGAACAAGTAAGTTACAAAACAATTTCTTTTGAGAGAACTTACAAAGATAAAAACAATGAATGGCAAACAACCAATTCTTTAAGAATGAATGATTTGCCAAAAGCAACTCTAGTTCTGACAAAAGCATATGAACATTTAGCTTTATCAGAAAAAGCTGTTGAAGAGGAAGCATAACTTCCTCTAATTTTTCGAATAAAACAAAACAATTCCGATAAAAACAGGAAAACTTTTATTAATAATCAAGGAATAGAAAAATAGTAGGTGATATAAAATGTTAAAAGAAGCACAAGAAAAAGTTATAATTAAAAAAGAAGTTAAAATCACACCAAAAAAAGAAAAAACAATAGAAAATCTGCCGGGTGTTGGTGCCGCTACCGCTGAAAAACTAAAACTAGTAGGATATGATAATCTAATGAGTGTTGCTGTTTCAACACCAGGACAACTAGTAAATGCGGTTGGAGTATCAGAGCTAGTTGCTAGAAAAATGATCCAATCTGCCAGAGATAATATGGACATGGGCTTTCAAACAGGTATAGATGTTCTCAAAAAAAGGGAAAATGTTAACAGAATAACAACTGGAAGCAAAAACTTTGATGAAATCCTATTAGGCGGTCTGGAAACAGGAGCAATCACAGAGTGTTTTGGAGCATACGGAAGCTCAAAAACACAACTCGCTCATCAAATAGCTGTTAACTGCCAAGTAGAAGATCCAGATGCAGTAGCCGTTTACATAGACACAGAAAACACTTTCAGACCTGAAAGAATAAAGCAGATGGCTGAAGCACAAGGACTGAATGTAGAACAAGTGCTGAAAAACATAAAGGTTGCCAGGGCATACAACTCTGACCATCAGATGTTATTGGCAGAAAAAGTTGAAGACTTGATAAAAGAAGGATTGAAAGTAAGAGTGTTAATAGTGGATTCTTTAACAGCTCATTTCAGAGCAGAATTTGTTGGAAGAGGCACACTTGCAGAAAGACAGCAAAAACTAAACAAACATATGCACGTCTTATCAAAAGTAGCAGACATATACAATCTCTGTGTGTATGTTACAAACCAAGTCATGGCAAAGCCAGATCAATTCTTTGGAGACCCAACAGAAGCAATAGGCGGACATGTAGTTGCTCATAATAGTACCTTCAGAATATACCTAAGAAGAGGGAAAAAAGGCACAAGAGTGGCCAAGTTGGTTGATGCACCAAATCTACCAGATGCTGAAGCTATTTTCAACATTGATGAGGCTGGAATAACTGACGTCTAATTTTTTTATTTTTCTTAAAATAACAACAATATTTATAAACACGCAAATAAAATTCTAAAAACATAAAAAATTGTTAGGTGAAAGCATACATGAGAGGAACATTTGGAAGAAGTTTTACGCCTGTTAATGAAGGCGAAGAGTATGATGTAAACATCGAAGGCGTCGGCGAAAAAGGCGACGGAATAGCCAGGGTTAAGGGCTTTGTTGTTTTTGTCCCTGGTGTAAAAGAAGGAGACGCAGTAAGAATTAAGATTAGTCGCGTCCTGAGAAAAGTAGGCTTTGGTGAAGTTGTTGGGGATGCACAAGCAGCGCCAAAAACTGAAGAAACAGCAGAGGAAGAACCTGCAGAAAAAGCAGCTGAAGCTCCTGAAGAAGACGAATTACTAGACGAGTCAAAAGACAGTGAAGATTTTGGAGAAGAAGCAGAAGAGCCTGAGGCTGAAGAGGAACCTGAAGCAGAGGAAGCCATAAAGGAAGAACCTGCAGAAGAGGAAGCAGACGCCGAAGAAGCACAGAGTAGCGAGCCTGAAGAGGAGAAAGAGGAATCTGAAGCAGAAGAACCAGAAGCTGAAGAAACATCAGCCAAAAAAAAACCTGCAAAAAAGAAACCTAAGAAAAAAAAGTAAATATTAAATAATTCTAATTTTTTTATTTTTATTATTATGAGATTATTCATAGCTATAGATATCTGCAAAGAGCTAAAACAAGAAATAGCAAATATTCAGGAAAAAATAAAGGATTTAGGAAGAATAAAAACTGTTCTTGAGAAAAACTTACATCTCACATTGAAATTTCTTGGAGAAGTGGATGCTCCTGAAAAGATAATTGAACTTCTTGAAAAAATAGATTTTAAAGAGTTCTCAATAACTAGCAGTAATATAGGATTTTTTCCAAGTGATAACTTCATAAACGTTGTTTGGATAGGGTTCAAAGAAGCAAATGGATTGATAGAGTTACAAAAGAAAATATGTGAAACTCTGAGCAAGGATTTCAAAAAAGAGAAAGATTACATTCCTCATTTGACTATTGCCAGAATAAAATATCTATCGCCTGAAGAAAAAGCAGAAATCTTAAAACTAAAACAACAAGATATGAAAGAGATAACTTTCAAAACACCATCATTCAAGCTTATGAAGAGCACATTAACAGACAAAGGTCCTGTCTATGAAGTATTAAAGGAATTCAAGGCAAAAGGTTTATAAATAGCTCTTTTTTCTCAAAAATCATTACCAACGTTTGCATAATTTGCTTGCAAACATTGCTACCTGAGGTAAAAAAAACGGTAGAAGTTTTCTAAAAACTTTTACCAAGAGGATTAAAATGAATGATAAAGAACTATTAATTGCTAACGATGAATACCTAAAAGCAGGTATCCACATAGGAACAAAATTCAAAACAAAGCATATGGCGAACTTCATATATAAAACAAGGCCTGACGGCTTATCAGTTTTGAACATACAACAGATAAATGAAAGAATCAAACTATTGGTTAATTTTATGTCAAACTATGAAGCAAAAGACGTAATCATAGTTTGCAGACGTGAAAACGGTTGGAAACCAATAAAATTCGTGGAAGAGATAACTGGTATAAGAGCTTTTGCAGGAAGATACCCGCCAGGAATACTGACAAATACCAAACTGCAAAAATATACTGAAGCAAAACTAATATTAGTTGCAGATCCATGGCCTGACAAGAACGCAGTTACAGATGCTTTGAAGATAGGGATACCTGTAATCGGACTTTGCGATACAAACAATCAGGTTAACAATCTTGACTTCGTAGTTCCATGCAATAACAAAGGAAAAAAGAGTTTGGGTCTTCTCCTATACTTGCTCGCTAAGAACTATGCTCTTAGAAAAGACATAATAAAAAAGGAGAAAGACATGAAATACACCTTAGATGACTTCACTGCAGATTAATTTATTTCTTCTTTTTTTACTTCTTCAACACCAGGATTAATTATCCTAAAGAATACTTGCTTGCCATCAGGCAAACTTCTGTGCTTTATTAGAATAGCTCTTCTAACAGTTTCAATTTTTTGAAGTTCTATCAAGCATTTGCTAGAATATTTAAGAATATCTCCTCCTACCATGTTGACTTTTTCCTTATTATCAAAATCTGCATAGACTTGGTTTGTTATAAGCACAGGAATATTTCTCTTTCTAGCAATCTCAGAGAGATAAGAAAGCTGTATGCCAAGTTCTCTGTTGACATTATAAACATCTTTGTTCTTACCAATCTCCAACCTATAGAGCATGGCCACACCATCAAAAACAATTAATCCAATACTTTCATTAATAACATCTTTTAACTTAGAAAAAAGCTCTTTTTGCTCATCAAAATTTGTTGGCTTAAAGAACATAACTCGGGACATTACTTCTTCATAATCAGTTGTTATCTGTTTAAGCCTTGAAATAGAGAAAGAACCTTCAGTATCTATATAAATTATTTTTTTATCAGAAGGAAAACCAGCAACTGCCATCATGCAAAGATTGGTCTTTCCGCTGCCTGCAGGTCCATAAATCGTAGTGATAACATCTTTTTCAAAACCACCATCTAACAAAGTGTCAAAAAAATCAGATCCTGTACTAACTCTTTCATCCATAAAAATCAACAAAGAAGCCGCATTTAATAATATTATGGTTGAAAAGTGCTTGAAAACATTGATTTCAATCCTAAAACAAGAGACTCATCATCACAAATTTTGTTGTGCACAAAAGGATTAATAATCCACCTTCTACTGTCATGAATCCTTGCAAACACAAAGTTCAAATCTTGAATACTACTGAATGTCTTCCAATTTTCAATAAAGAAATTCAAATTTTCTTTTTTTCCAAGACACACAACAGTCTTTAATCCTGTCTGCCTGATAAATGAAAAGACAGAATCATCAAGAACTTCCAGAATTAAGTACTGACAGTCTTTATCTTTAAAATGAAAGACTATCGGGTTTTCTTTTTCCTCATAATCAACAAGATTTTTCTGCAAAAGATCCTTATTCTTGACAAAATGAATAGTCCACTCTTTTAGTGTTATCTCTTCCATTTTTCTTCAAACACTAAGTAAACATAAGGAATCATGAAGCCAACAAGGTAAGTTACTCCGACTATCCAAGGGTTATGATAAGTATTAAGCGAAGCAGCTAAAGGATTATTGTTAGAAAGGTTTACAACAATAAGAAAATTGATCAAACCAACTATAGGAATTATCAGAAACATTGCTAAGTGATGTTTTCTCTCCAAATCCTCAATATCTTTTATAACTATGCTCATTGCTATTCCAAATGATGCTGCTAACAGCAAAATTATGAAATACAAAGAGAGATTATTGAAAGTCACTAATACAGGTATCAAAAAAGTTGAAAAAGCAAAATTCCCAAAAATCATCAAAACAAGAGCTATCCAATAGACAGCTTTATCCAATACGCATATGTGAGGATGCTTCTTTTGCTTAGCTTTTTCCAGAATTTTTATTGTTTTGTTAATCTCTTCTTCAGACCAACCCTTTGTTGCAAGTCTTTCCTTAGTTATTTTCATATAACCAAATTTAGAAAACTCCTATTTAAATGTTTTTAAGAGTTACCGTTTACTATTTTGGCTGCAGAAACAACAAAGTCGCCCTTGTTCATCCTCATAAGCCTAACTCCTTGCGTATTCCTGCCAATGGTTGATATGTCTGAAGAATAAGTTCTTATCACAATACCTTCCTTGCTGATAAACATTAACTCATCATCATCAATAACTGACTTTATAGTCACTACATTTCCATTTCTCTCTGTTGTTTTTATATTGATGACTCCTTTACCACCTCTTCTAATAAACCTATAATCTGATATTAAGCTCTTTTTTCCATAACCATTTTCTGTCACTGTCAGAATCTTCTTTTCATCGACAGCCAGAACCATACCTATTAATTCATCTTCTTTTCTGAGAGAAACTCCTTTCACACCTCTGCTGACCCTACCCATAGGTCTTATATCAGTTTCCGCACATTTTACAGCAAAGCCTTTTTTTGTGGCTAGTAATATGTTTTGTTTGCCATCAGTTGAAACAACACCAACTACTTCATCTCCTTCATCAAGTTTCAGAGCGATTATTCCGCCTCTTCTAGGTCTTGAATAAGCATCAAGAGAAGTTTTCTTCACTATTCCATTCTTTGTTGCAGTTAGCAAATAATGATCTTTATCGAATTCTTTTACAGGAATTACCGCTTTCACTTTTTCTCCTTGTTCAACATTAACAACATTTATTATAGGCCTTCCCTTGGCCTGCCTTGTAGCTTCTGGAATCTGGTAAACCTTTAACCAATGTACTTTTCCTTTATCTGTTAAAACGAGTAAATATGAATGAGTATTTGCAATGAAGACATCTTCTACAAAGTCCTCTTCCTTTGTTCCTGTAGCAATAACACCTTTTCCCCCTCTTCTCTGTAATTTGTAAGAATTTATCGGAAGCCTCTTGATGTATCCAGCATGAGTTAAAGTTATAACAACATCTTCCTCTTCAATCAAGTCTTCAACATCCAGTAATTCTTCATCCTCAGAAATCTGCGTTCTTCTTGCATCACCGAACTTATCTACTAAATAGTTCAATTCATTTTTTATTATGTCAAGTATCTTGGTTTTACTTCTCAGAATCTCCTTAAGTGCCTTAATCAATTCAAGTAATTCTTTATGTTCTTTCTCAATTTTTCCTCTTTCTAACTTCGCAAGTTTCTGTAATTTCATATCGAGAATAGCCAATGCCTGTGGGACTGTAAGCTTGAATTTGCTCATCAGTTTCTTCTTTGCATTCTCAACAGAATCAGAAGCTTTAATCAACTTTATAACAGCATCAATTTTACTGAGAGCTATCAATAATCCTTTTAATATATGGGCTCTTTTCTCTGACTTTATAAGATCAAACTTTGTTCTTCTTTTGACAACATTCTTCCTGTGTTCTAAATAATTGAAAAGTAAATCTTTGAGATTGAGCAATTTTGGCTCATTGTTAACCAATGCAACTATTATTACTCCAAAAGTAGATTGGAGTCTTGTATGTTTAAATAGTTGATTCATAACAATTTCTGGTGTCGCACTTTTCTTCAATTCTACAACAACTCTTATTCCTCCTCTGTCACTTTCATCTCTTAGATCAGATATGCCTTCTATTTTCTTACTTTGAACACCATTAGCAATCTCTTCAACCAATAGAGATTTGTTAACCATGTAAGGAATCTCCTTTATCACCAAAATCTTTCTGTCGCCTTTTTCTTCCTGTTCAACAAGACCTTTCAAAACTATCTTTCCCCTTCCTGTGCTATAAGCAGATATTATGCCTCCTCTCCCAGCAATGATTCCGCCTGTTGGAAAATCAGGTGCTTCAATGTAATTCATCAACTCTGTTGGCGTTATTTTAGGATTGTCAATTAAAGCAACAACTCCTTTTGCAACTTCAGTTAAATTATGCGGAGGAATATTTGTTGCCATGCCAACCGCGATTCCAGAACTTCCATTGATCAGTAAAGTAGGTAGTTTTGAAGGCATAACAAGCGGCTCCTTTAACGAACCATCAAAATTATCTGCAAAATCAACTGTGTTTTTGTCAATGTCTTGAAGCATTTCATCAGCTATCTTAGCCATTTTTGCTTCTGTATAACGCATGGCTGCAGGATTATCCCCATCTATGCTTCCAAAATTTCCTTGACCATCAATCAAAGTATATCTTAAGGAAAATGATTGTGCCATCCTAACCAAAGCATCATAAACAGCAGTATCTCCATGAGGATGATACTTTCCAAGAACTTCTCCTACTATACGGGCACATTTTTTATAAGAACTATTATAGCGCATGCCCATGTCATTCATGGCATAGAGAATCCTTCTGTGAACTGGTTTTAAACCATCTCTTACATCAGGTAAAGCTCTCCCAACAATGACTGACATCGCATAACTCAAGTATGCTGTCTTCATCTCATCTTCAATCACTTGAGGGATAATTTTCTCTGTAGTTTTTGCCTCTTTATTTACAACCATTTTTTCAGAATTTTTCCTCGAGAAAAGATAATATTTAAGTCTTTATAAGCGTTACGATTTTAATCCAAAATTATACCTTCTTAACAATCCTGCTTTTTGCCAGATTTGAATGAATTTTGAAACTATAACCGCAGAAAACACAGTTTTTCACAGCTTTTGTAACAGGAACTCTTGGGGAACATTTCATCTGTCTTTTGCAACGCGGACATTTAACTAGAAACATTTTTTTCTTTTTCAGAACTTTCCTCAGAATCTTCTTCAGCTTTTTCTGAATCCTCTTCGCTCTCTTCCTCTTTTTCCTCAGAAGACTCTTCTTCAGTTTCTAAAGGAGTTTCCTCATCTGAAGATTCCTCTCTTTTTTCGCCTTCACCAACCTCTTGTTCTTCTTTTCTTCTCTTAAAAAGTTCATCATCTTCTAATTTATCATTTTTAGCAGCTATTTCATCAATCTGCTTATTTATCTTGTCAAGAAATTCTCCGTCAACAGGAGGTATCTCCTGCTTTTCTTCTTCCTCTGTTTCCTCAGATTGTTCCTCTTCAACTTGCTCAGGTTCTCCTTCTCCAAAGATCTCCTTTGTCCTTCCATGTTCTTCACTGTCTCCACTTACAGGAACAACATCCAGTTCTCCAACTTTTTCAGGCTCTTTTTTTTCAGGAACTTTTACTTCTTTGAAAGCCTCTTTTATCCCTTTGTCTCCAGGAACATCAAAATATTCAAAGAATTTCTCAGAAATCCTTATCCTATAGGATCTTCCTTCTTTTTCCTTAGTTATGAAACCTGCATCAACAAGCTCTTTTATATGCTCATAAGCTTTGCTTGTTCTTATTTTAATAACCTCTGACTGTAAAACAGGAGATTTCCAGGCAACAACAGATAGGGTTTCTAAAACTGATTTAATCAGTTCTGTGTCCGCCACTATTTTTGTAACAAGAGAAATATATTTTTCTTTGATATTAAATTTCCAAAGATCTCCTTCTTGTGAAATCATCAAACTTGAATCAACAGAGTCATAATGTTCCTTTAATTCCTTCAAACCTTTCTTTATGTCTTTCTTTTCTAAATTAGTTATATTGAATATTTCCTCAATGTTCATAGCTCTCCCGCTTGAGAATAATAGTGCCTCTATCTGGTTACTTACTTCACTCATTTTCTAGAATACTTTTTTCCTGATTTCTTAATTTTTCCTTCTTTTATCATTGCTTCGAATACAGGCTTTAAATCTTTTTCAGAAACACCTACTTTCTTTGCAATTCCTGATTTGTTATTTATTCCCGCATCAATACATGTGAGCACTGAATTTCTTATTAACGCATTTATATTCTTTATCAAAGCCTTATTTTGCTGACCAACTTGTTGTGAAAGAACCCCTATTTCATGTAACTTTGCCAATAAATCATTAAGCCATCCTGTGAGCTCCCTTCCCTTAAAAGTTAATTCTTCAGGAGCCATTATTTCTACCGACGCAGGCATGAAATTCATGCACATCCAAGTAAATTTATCAAGTCCTTTAACCAATAATTCCACTTCTGCAAAAGTACTCCAATAAGTATCCTGTTTTTCAGGATCTTCTACATGTGTTTTTATGACTTCTATATCTTTATCATTAACTAATTTATCCAGGTGTGCTTGCAAAGCTCTTTGAATATGCTCTTTTGGGCTTCCGACAACTTCAAATACTGCTATCGCTTGGATATATCCTTCTTCCTTTACTTTTATTTTAATTTCTTTTGACGTCATTATACAGTGTTTTGTTTATTTGAAATTCTTATATAAATTTATCGAATATCTTTGATTTTTTCTTAAGTACAAATATTATAAGAAGCAACGCAAAGACCGCGCCAATGAAAATTGGAAGCATTCTTTTATTTATTTCATTCTTTGATTCATATATTAAATAACCAACGCCTTCTAAACCTTCCTGCAACACATTTACAGTCACATTAATCTCAATTTCGTTATTGGCAGATACTTGGAGTGTTGAAACTAGGAAAAAAACTAGGAAAAAGCAGCTTTTTACATACATAATGTCTTTTATTGTTTTATTTTAATATGTTTTAACCAGAAATTTTCGTGAATATTTCGTAATTGTCGAAATATTTTCGAACAGTCATTCACTATTTAGAAATAATAAGAAAAGTTTTAATACTAAGTTAAAAACAATGGTAAATACTTTAAAGTGAAAACTTTAGCTAAAAAAGAGTGGTGAGTATGGGGTTTTTAGGATTTCTAAAAAAGAAGGACAAAGAAAAATCTGCAGGACTTACGCCTGCTAATCAAGATCCTGAGCAGTTAAAACAAGAACTTCTCGGAAAAAAAGAAGAAATTCCAAAAATAGAGAATATCCCTTTACCACCCGAAGCAGAAGAGATTCCTGTTCCAAAACCTGAAGAGGAACCTAGCAAGACTGAAATGGAAGAAATACCAAGCATAGAAGAACCAATAAGCTCTAAAGAAGAAACCCCGGAAGTACCAACAGAAGAAGCACCGCCAGAACCAGAACAGATTGAAGATGTACCCGTGCCATCCGAACCAGGAGCAGAAGAAACTCCTGAATCTGGCGCTAAAGAACCAGAAACCGAAAAGAAAGAAGAACCTGAAAAAACAATAGAAGAAGTTTCTGAAGAAACAAAACCAGAAGAAGTGGACTTTTCTCTACCAGAATTCACAGACGAGGAAATGAACCTTGCTGAAAAAACAGAAGAAGAATCAAAGGAAGAAGAAAAAGAGGAAGAAACTGCTCCACAAATAGAAGCCGAGTCAACCTTTATTTCATCCGATGTTGAAGCAAAACCTCTAGTCAAAGCAGAAACTGCACAAAAAGGAGAAGACCATTATATGAATGTGGAGAGTTGCAGAATAATCTTTGAAAAGATACACACAAATCAAGATTCACTAGCAGAAACAGGGGCTAATATTCAAAAACATGAACTCAGGAACAGGAGTCTTCTGCAAAATTACAAAAGCTTTCATGATAATTTAGATTTAATACAGGAAAAATTAATGGAGATAGATGGCTCGTTATTCGAGAGGTGAATAAGATGGATAATCAAATTTTCGTAAAAATCGAAGAGTACAATGAAGTCCTAGACATAGTTAAAGCTGTAAAGGAGAAAATAGCAAAAGCTCAAGAAACAATAACCAAGATTTCAGAGCTTAAATCTGAAGAAGATAAAGAACTAGAAACTTGGAATAAAAACCTCGAGGCGGCGACAAACAATGTTGCAGAGATGGAAAAAACTCTAGGATCAAAATAAAATGGCTGAAGATTTTTTCAGAAGAATAGAGAACCCTAATGATATTCGGAGGAGAGTGCTAGAATCTTCCAAAGAGATAATCCAGAATCTTAAAAGTTATCAAAAGATCCTTAAGATTAGAGAGCAAAAATCTGAAAAAATAAAAGAATTGAAGCTTCGACTTAAAGAGATAAATATTTTTTTGGACAAATTAAAAGACGAGTTTCCAACAGAGTTAATATCAAAATTCGAAGAGGAGAAAAAGAAAAAAGAGAAGCCTTCTAGAAAGAAAAAAGGACAGAAAGGCAAGAAAACTTCTAAGAAACAAGCCGTTAAGAAGAAAATTATAGAGCCTTCAGAACTTACAAAACTTGAATCTGCTCTATCTAGCATAGAAAGTAAGCTTAAAACATTGAGTTAATTTTATAAAACCATTCTATTTCTTTAATTCAGCTACTTGCGGGGGTGCCGGAGTGGCCAAACGGGCTGGACTCAAGAATATCTTGAGTGCTGAGGCGTAAAGCCAATGATTGAGTCATCCAGTAGCTTAGTGCTTACGAGGGTTCGAATCCCTTCCCCCGCATACAAAAACAATGGCTATGACGACGAGAAAACCTGTAATTGTAACCATAATTCTCAAAAACATACGCACGTTTTCTTCGGAAATGGAGCTGATTTCTTTAAGTGGATTGACTTACAACAATATAGCAAAGACCATGTAACACACTTGAAATCTTATTTTAAAAAACACTTCAAGAATAAAACTTTTACATCTCCATTTGACTTACAAGAATCAATCTATAAAAATAAAACTGGATTAAGCTCTATCATACTAACTGCAAGAGTTTATCTAAAATTTTGTGAGCAAATCGAAAAGCTATCCGATTATGTTATCTCCAAGTATCGTAAGGTTTTGAAGATTAAAAAAAGTCGAAAGGACTTCTATGTACCAAGCAACGAAGAAATGTTAGTTAATTACAACAAAATCAAACATAATCCTACTTATGAACTCGTTTATTTGGTTTTGGTCACTTCCGGAATAAGATTTATCGAATGTTTGGACTTTCTCAAGAATTATGACGAGAAAAAGTTTGCTATTCATCCAAACTATGTCTCTTATAATGTTTCAGATTTAAGACATACTAAGAACATTAACAATATCTATCTTCCTTTGTTTGTGTATAAAAAGCTTAAACGAGTAAACAGCTCTTATAACTCTCTAAGACAAAAGTATAAGCATAAAGGATGTACCTTTTCACTTAAATATCTTAGAAAATGGCATTATAACTTCTTACTATACAATAATGTGCCGGAAAGTGTGGCGGACTTCATACAAGGAAGAGCTTCAAAGTCAATAAGTGCAAATCATTACTTAGCAAAAGCTCAACAAGTAGAACATTGGTATCCACATGTAGCTTTGAATTTAGAAAAATTGTTATATACTGGTAACTTAGAAAAAGATTGAAATGAAAATAATAGTCTCACTATCACTAATTTTGATTTTACTTATTACTGGTTGTCAAACACAATATTCAGAAGCTAATTGTCCTGATTTAGATTATTCAACTTGTCCAAAACAGATTGAAAAAGAAACTATCACAAAATATCAATGTTATGACGGTTCGATAAAAGATAGTATTAATAGTTGTCCAAAAACAGAAATCGAAAAGTCACAAGAAGAATGTCCCCAATTAGATGAAATAAATGTTTTTGAATGGAAGAGTATTCTGGGTTCAAAATATATGCGATTAAACAATTCTTACAACGGTTATACCAACGAAGGATATAATGTTACTTGGTTACTTTATGTTCAATGCGAGAAAGGTCGTGAAAAAGGGGATAACATAAAGTGGTGGTATTGTGGTAAATACCCTGACTCACTTTTAGACACAATTCATTTAATGAAAATAATTACTGACAATGAAGACAATATTCTTGAAATAATAAATAAAAAGGCCTACAACATCTATGATGAGAATTTCAACTTTGAAAAAACTATTTGTTATTCGTAAATACAATCATAAAAAGAAATAATCCATAACATAACTTTTAACAAAAAACAACATTCAAATTCTGAAAACACTATTGACACGACAAAAAACGAGCTTACGAACTATTCTTTTTATCAAATTTTAGTTAGAATATCTTCATTTGTGAATAAAATTGTGTGCTTTTGCGACATATTTGTATTCAACAAGTTTTTCTTATAATTTTCTTATAAGTACCTTCAAGGTAAACTTTCACAAGCAATTCCATCATCATCTCCATCTAAGTAATGTATATCATCACTTCCACAAAATTCCATTACTACTTGTGCATCAGCTTGTGTACTAAAATCTGCACAATTATAATGATTAGAAGAACAAATAGGTACTGAATTATCATAATCTTCCCATAAACAACCACGATTCTCTGAAGAGGCAGTCAATTCTGCTTCTTTAAACAAAAAAGAATATTCTTTATTTGAGCCATATTCATATTCATAAGCAAACCCTAAAAAAATCATTCCAAAATTGATAAACATATCTTCTTCTCCAGAAACATCAGCATAAATATATCTTAATAATCTTCCATATTTGTCTTTATCTTGAATATCTGATTCTAAAGTAACTTCTTTTCCTAATATCAAATCTTCAAGTTCTTCTTTTGCTTCTTCATAACATTCTTCTCCAACTTCAGGAGAATTTATCCCGATTAATCTAACGCTTTCACCAGTATCAATCACAATAGTGTCGCCATCTATGACGTTAGTAACTTTAACTGTGGTTTTTGAGCTTGTAGATGATAATTTCTCATAAAGGTCCTCCAGTCTAACTCTTCCTTCTTGGGCTTTTGTAGATAACTCATTTGATAATTCTTCATATAAATCTTCAAGGTCTACATCTGTATATTGTGCTCTATCCAATAGTTCATCATTTACTGAGTTACATAACTCTAATAGTTTATCTCCCTCTGCATCTAATTGATTTGATAATTCATCAACTTGTCCAAAACAAAAATCTACCCCTCCATCACAAGTGGTTAGTAATTTATGCATTGAAGAATTATGTGTTTCATATAATAAATCAATTTCATTACGACATTGTATACTCAATTTACTTAATAATTCTCCAGCTTGTTCTGGTCTACTTACAGTTTTATTAGTTTGTTCAACAACTGAATTGCTTTCTTCATCAGAATCACAAATAGAATTATCATTCAAGTCAAGACAACAATCAGTACCAACGAGCATATATGGTTTATTACATACAACTTGCTGTGTGCACGCTAACACTGAAAACAATACTAATAATAGAAAAACAATAAAAAATTTATTCATAATAAACACCCAATATATGTATTGAAATATAACTTGAATTATATAAATATTCCCAAACGTGTTACTAACTTAAAGCAATTTGTGACACAACCGATTCAATACACACATGTTTCTAGTTTTTCAATAAGATTTAGAAAATTTTTCATAACTTTTTTCGGCCAGTCAAATGACCATAGACGTTTTGATTTCTTCCCATAGACTTTTTCAGCCAACTTATGTCTCTCAACACATATAGACATCCAATTATTATTCTTACTTAACTGCTTTGTTTCTTTTATGAATTCTTTCATAAAATCAATATATTCTTGAGATGGACATTGATAATAATATTTCATTGATAGAAGCACTTTATACTCTTGGTCTCCTATTTGTTCTGTTATCAAGCTTAATGAAAAATCTGATTTCCAAAGTAATTTTGAATCAGTTCTTTGCCAATGCTTAGGTAAAAGAGAATAGTCGTTTGATGCATCATAAGCCATTTTCGCCATCATTTTTCTATTTAGAAATAACATTACTAAGAAATTATAAATTAGTTGTCCGGCAAATATAATTAAACTAAAGTTACTTTGAAGATTAATATGAGTTTTATATTTTATAATATCTAATTTCTTCTGACTTAACTTCTTTTTCTTGTATTTCTTAGATTTATAATCAGATAATAATTCAAGGAATTTCTTCTTAAGAAGTTTTAATCTAGAAAGCTCTTTCAGAGTTTTTTTATTTGTTACTGGTTCATACATATTGTTTAAGAATTGTTCTCCAGTATCGTAAAAAACATCTTTCTTAATAAATAGAAGATGGTGTTTTTTGTTAATAACTTTGGCTTTCGATTTCATATGTTTATGTTCGCCAAACATTTTCTTCAATTGTTCTATCCTTTCAGATACAACTCTCATATTTGTAAAAGTTTCCAGAAATCTCAATCCATAAACAATAAAAAATGAGAGGATGAAGAGAGATAAATAAACATTGTGCCAATTTAGATTATATGTGAACTTAATTATTATAATATAAATAATTGAACTAACAACGCTCCATCTCACATTCTTAGCAAACTTATAAATTAATGAAAATACTGAACAAGCAGAGAAGAAGATTAACACTGTTGGTAAATCTATTAAAAAAAAGTCTATAATAGGAAATGTGAACGGTATTAATAGAACGCTTGTGTAAATGGACATATATTTTTCTTGTTGAGAATTCAATTTTGTGTCTAATAATAATTCCATAAATAAATCAAAGATGATAAGAGCAGATACAAACACAATTATGACTTGGGCTAGGGAAGGAATGTTTATGTTGAATAAAAAACCATAATATATCATTCTTACCATTATTAGAAGAAAAGTTATAATTAGCACATAGGGATTATATCTAAATAAAAGAAGTCTGAATTTAATTTTATTAAAACTCCAGTATTCAGTCATAAAAGTGTTAATAAATATTACTATATAAATATTGTTTTGAACAACCAAATTGAATAATATTTATAAATAAACTTACCTTAATAACCATATGTCTGAAAAATATGACTCAAAATATGGTAACAAAGACGTTAAAGCAGGTAATATTATACAAGGAGATAAACAAGATTTTTCTGGAAGTAATGTGGCTGGAAGAGATATAATTCAAATCCATAATGATGGGAATAAAAAAAGTCAAGAGATTGCTGTTCCTGTAGAAGGTGCTAGTAACTTCTTTCTAGATATGTCTAAAGGTTACTGGTCATTTCTTAGAAAAGGAGTTAAAGAAACAATTATTGCATTAGTTGTTCCTGGTTTAATATCTGGTTTTATCTCTCAAGATGTTATTGGAACAAAACTCATTACAAATTCATATGTTCACGCAATAGGATTTATTGTATTAGCATTATTAATTGCTTTGGTAAGTGCTAAATATACTCATAACTGTCCAAAATGTAAACAAGAATTCGCAGTTACAGAAGTAGAAAGAATTCTAACAAATAAAAAGAAAGTTGAAAAAAACATAGTTGAAAATTATAGAGTAACAAATAGTTGCAGACATTGTGATTATACTAAAACTTACACAGATATCAAAGAATATGAACCAGATTCAAACTAATAATTAGCCATAACACAACTTTCTATCTCTTAGAGTAAGAGACTTTGAAGAGACACTCCACTATATCGAAATGTTTTATACCCTCCTTATATACCCTAAACTATCAAATATGTGCGTTTTTGTGCTTAAAAAGAGCTTTTTTAAAGATTTAAAGGGTGTTTCGCACACTTCAATTTTATATACCACGAAACACTGTTTTATACACTACGAAACCCTTTGGTATATCAATCTTATATACCCTCTACTGTATTTCTGGTTCACTTTGTACACTTTCTACACTTGGTTCTTCGAAATGTTGTGCATAGCCATTTCTCTTTATTGCTTTATCTACATCTTCTGAAGACAAGTAGTATGGAATGCCTTCACTTTGTCTTTTACTAGATTTAAGACCAAGTTTGTGCAATTCTCTTCCAGTTGTGCCTTCTTTAATTCCAGCAATACCTAGTTGTTCTCTATATTTCACAGTTATTTCTTTTACAAAGAACTTCTTTCTACTCTCATCAGTTATATCTTTTAAAGCCACTAACAAATTATATTGCCAATCGTACTCTAAAGATAAAGACTCTTTCTCATCAACTCTACTAAAATAATAGTCGAGCAATTTTTTGTCTTCAGCCACTTCTTTTGCAATACTGCAAATAACTCCAATAAGTTCTCTATGTCGAGCGAATGCTTCATTAAACGAATCAAAGTTTTCAAGGATCTTCGTTTTATGCTCTTGCATCAAATTGTTTATTGCATTTTTTAAAACTTCAAATCTTTGCATCTCTTCTTCACTTATTCGAATTGTCTGTTTCAACTCTTTCTGAGCTTTCACAGTTATAATCTCTATACAACGGTCATTAAGAGTTATAGACTTGAAGTCTTTTACTGTTGCAATCATCTTTGGCGAGAAAATATTCTTTTCTTTTGCTTCAAAAGATGTGCCTTCACATCGTACACTATGTGCACTTCGCTTCTTATATCCTTGATTCAAAACAGATTCTAATTCTGTTTTAGTGTACCTGCTCATACCCTCAAATTCATCTAAGAATATAACTTGAATGCTACTTTCAAGCATACGAACAATTCTAGCTTCGTTCATTCCACTTAGAACTTTTCCATTATTAACTAATAATTGACACACTTCCATTATTGTTGTCTTTCCACTTCCGGGCACACCATTAAGTTTTATATATGGTGTTATACCAAAATCATCAGCCAAGCGAGTATGAAATACCCAATTTACAAGAATATCATACTCTTCTTCTTGACTAAGTTCGATGTATTCTTTCAAAATACTTCTCACTTCATTGTAGACTTCTTTAAAGTCTCTAACTTCTTCTTCTTTTGGTTGTTCGTTGTTCTGCACTTCTACTACTTCTTTTCGTACTAAGCCAAACCAGTTGGCAATTTTGTCTAAATCCATTTTATTTCTAGGCATTTTTTCACAGTGCCAGTACCTGTGAGACTCTTCTTCTGAGAGCCTACAAATTAGAAATACTCTGGTGTGGATATGTTCTGTAACTTTTTTTAGACACATTCTAGTATATAGTCTATTTAATAACAAAATTTAAATTGTACACAAGGTTCACAAAGTACATATGAGTGATTTAGAAAAGATATGGGATTATCAAACAAGTTCAAAAAGATATAGAACCAGAGCAAAATATTTCACAATCATAATCTTATATTTCTTACACGTTGACAGAGATTACGCCTATAATATGGCAAGAAATTTTAAAAATGTAATTATGGGAACTAGAACTACAAATGAAACAAAAAATTTTTTTGAACTACTGAATCCTAGCAAAATATCTGTTTTACTAAATATTCTAACAAGATATATGATTTTACACAAAGAAGTAGATGAGAATAATAAACGAGCCTATTACTCTTTAAATTACTATGGACTAGCACATTTCTTAATAATTAATTATAATAAAGTTCATCAAATATCTTACAAGTCAAAACCAATTAAACGTTCATTATACGATTTAGAAACTTTTATGGAGGGAAAAGATTTACAAGAAATAAAAATCTTCAATAACGTGACTTATAAAACTTTTCAGAAACTAGTGTTCTACTACAACCATTACTCAGAAAGATTAAAACCAGAAGATATAATAATTAATATAACTAGCTATAAAAAGTTCGATTTCTATACAATTTTTTTACACCTACTAAATTTCTTACAAACAATATACAACTATTATAATTTAGAAAACGTGTTGAGTGTACTAAATGAACAAAGTGTAGGTAAAAAAATGAATACAAAGAAGATAGAGAAAAACGACTTAAAAGGACCCTTAAGAATATACACTCAAACCACTTTAAATAAGATAAAAATAGAATATATTAATCATTATATATTAAAATATTATAATAATAAAGAAGATAGAGAAGATATAATAAAAACATATTATAATAACGACTTAAAAGATTTAATAGACTTTATAAGAGAAGCAACCATAAACAGTCTTCTTATAGACAGAGAATAACATACACAAACTACACTTTATACACCAAAAGTATTTATACAAAAAATACTTACAAACATTTGAGGGGATATTATGACACTTAAAATAATTGAAATAAATAATATTGATGAAATAACAGAATCAAAGTTAGAAGAGAATCCTGAACAAATATTATTAGTACCAAATTCAGGCTGGCGTGAGGAAAAGGGTGCACTGTATCCTTCCGAATCAGCAGATTTCAAAAAGCATATTAATCAAAATTCAGAATACAAGGCAGAGTTTGTATCCGAACCGACCAAACTATTAAGTTTGAATAGTTTTGATGCTTTTATACCGTTAGTAGTATTAAGTGCTCAATTTGTTCAAAATATTGGTATTAAAGTTATTGTTGGATTAATAGTATCATATTTACAAAACAAATATACAAGAATATTTGAGGATTCCAATAGCAATGTTAAGTTCACTCTTAAGATAAAAGGAAAGAAAAAAAGCTTAGACTTAGAGTATGATGGACCTGCATCTGAAATCAACAGTACTTTCACACCAGAGAAAGTTTCAGAAATTATGTCAAAATTATGAGAAATATAACTATTGATAAGAAGTTTTTCAAAGAAATAATCGAGAAGAAAAAACTTTTCTATAAGCAAATAGAAAAAGAAGAATTTGACACTGCTATTTCTAACTTAAATAAAGAGACAAAGAAATGTCAGGCTGCTGTAAAACAAAATTGTGATACAGATGAGATATTGTGCAATCAGTATGTAATTATTAATTGTTTTTGGGGTTTATTACGTAATTATTGCAAGTTCTGGAGATTCTTAGGAGATAATGAGTTTCAAGCTTCGTGGAACTTATTACAAGATTGTTTTGGAAACATTCGAGGAATTGATATGGCTTCCAATGGTAAAGAACTTTTTGATTCGGATAATTTCTACAAACATCTTCTAAACATCGAAAAGTTATATCCATACAAAATGTTTATTAGTACCGAATTAATAGTTAAGAAAATAATTTGTTCTATTTGTGAAAAAAGTCCATATGACAATGATTGTAATCATATTAAAGGAGAATTGTATGCAGGAAAGTTCTGTATAAACATTGTTAAAGATGCTGAACTTATTGGAAGTTCATTTGTAGAGAATCCATCAAATAAAAGATGTGTTATACTAATTAATTATGACAAATCCAAACCACGATATAGCTCTTTCGGTAAAGTTTGGCAATTTTCTAAGATAACTCCGTTACATGAATATATAATTAAGCCAAAAAAAGTCTTGTTAAAACAAAAAGAGTTTCTTGAATATGCAAAAGCCTTGAATGTTGATAAAGAACAAGTAAAAAATCAAAGATTCGTACCAGTTACATTCTATGAAGTAACGAAATCAACGTCAATAATATAGTATTAGTTGAATTCTTCTTTCATCGAGGACAAACCACTCTAAACTTGTCTTGAGGTGTCCATCCTAACGCAATCCGGTGCCATCCGGTAGCACTTCTCGTCGGTCGAATGGTAATCTTCAAGTGTGTTTTCTCAACCGCTTAAATTGAAGGCATTTAGCTCGGTTTGTCGAGGAGAAAAAGACTTATTTCTTTGATACTTTTAGTTTTTTATGTGCTAGTGTAAAGAAGAATTCGAGGATATAGTTATCTGCATTTTCAAATTTAACTTTATCTCCTCGGTAATTCATATCAGTTATTATTCGTTTACGATAATCAGGGAAAACTTTCTTAATAGTGGATGAATCCATAACTAAATTATGAACTAAATGGTTTCTTATAGTGTTGATAAGTTCTAGTTTTTTAATCAATTTTGCAGTAGTTAATTCTTCGCCGTTTTTTTTCTTAACTGAAACTATTCTCCCTTTCTCAATTTTAAGATTTGAATACTGAGAACGGATTTGCTCGTTATACATCCTGTTATCAAATATTGTTTCTAAAATATTAATTTTTCTGCGAAACATCAAACTATCTAAAACTAAATTTTTAAACACTGTTGAAAACGAAATTGAACCAAAAAAATAGTTAGTTATAAAATTATTAACAAGAGCTTCACAAATTAAATGCCTATTTAATACTCTTGCTCTATATTCATCGACAGATTCGCCCATACACAATGTTAACTTTCACTTAATTATAAAGTTTTTGCACAATTTAAAATAAGAGAATAATAATTGATTTTGCTATCGGACACAAAATTTATAAGTCCCAACATCCTTAAAAGGTGTGTATAAAAATGCGCAAAAGAGTTAATATTACAATCGAAAACAAAGTCCATTCTTTTCTAAAACAGAAAAGATTAAATATTTCAAGATATGTCGAGAAACTCATAGTAAAAGACTTATTTGGGAAGCGTTTGATTGAGTCATCCAGTAGCTTAGTGCTTACGAGGGTTCGAATCCCTTCCCCCGCATACAAAAACAATGGCTTTAGAAATAATACCGATAGGCGGATTCAGCGAGATAGGTAGGAACTGTGCTGCTCTAAAAGTTGATGATGAAGTTGTAATTCTTGATTTAGGTCTTCATATGGAGAAATATATCGAATACACAGATTCTGATGACATCGTTGATATGTCTTCAAAATCACTTATGGATATAGGCGCAATACCTGATGTCAGAACGTTAGGTAATCTATCTAAGAAAGTCGTTGCTGTTTGTCTTGGACATGCTCATCTTGACCATATGGGTGCAGTTCCATTTCTAGGAAACAAATTTGACTGTCCAATATATGGTGCACCATTCACAATGGAAGTATTGAAAGCCATGATAAAAGACCAAAAAATTGATTTAAGAAATGATTTGATTGAGCAAAAAGAGAACTCGAGATTCAGGGTTTCCAAGAATATTGAAATTGAGTTCATAAACGTTACTCATTCAACACCACACGCTGTTTTGATTGCTGTTCATACAAAATATGGTGTTGTACTTTATGCGAACGAGTTCAAGCTTGATGAACATCCTACCCTCGGAAATAAAACAAATATACAAAGATTAAAAGAATTAAAAATCAAGGCTTTGATAGTGGATTGTCTTTATTCCACAAATCCGACAAAAACTCCTTCTGAAATGATTGCCAAACAGATGCTTAAAGAGATTTTGCTGGAGAATGATACAAAAGGAAGAAATATTTTTGTAACGACTTTCTCAAGTCATATTGCTAGAGTAAAAACAATAAAAGAAATAGGAAGAAAAATGGGAAGAAAAGTGGTTTTTTTGGGTCGATCACTTGCTAAATACGCTCTCGCTGCACAGGATGCAAACATCACAAATTTCTCAGATATTACAATAGTAAAATACAGCAGCAAAGTCAAAAAGTTTCTTTCAAAACTAAGCAATACAGACAAGTATCTTTTTGTTGTTACAGGACATCAGGGAGAGCCAAAAGCCATTCTTTCAAGAATTATTAACAACGGTTTCTTCAACTTCAAACCTGGAGATATGGTTATATTCTCTTGTCATATAATACCTGTACCAATTAATTATGATAACAGAAAAAAATTGGAAGATTCAATTAAACAGAAACATGTAAGAATATTCAGAGATATTCATGTTTCAGGGCACGCATCAAGGGAAGACCAGAGAGATTTCTTTGCAATCACAAAACCTGAATTCATTATACCAATACACGGAGACATTCCAAGGATGGAAGCAATGAAAGAACTTGCTCTGGAAGAAGGTTATAAGGAAAAGGATGTTTTTCTTCTAAAAAACAAGGAAATAATTAAAATAAACTGAGCAACAACAATATTTATAAATAAGCCTTAATTTTTTCTCATCGGGGAAAAACATGAAATTAACGCTTTCAGAACCTAAATTTCTAAAAGACAGCATTAGTATAATCTCTGATCTGGTAACTGAGGCAACATTCAAGATCACGCCTGATGCAATTGAACTTGTTGCAATGGATCCTGCCAATGTTGCCATGGTGATATTCAAGCTTTTAAGCAGCTCATTCGTTGAATATGACGTAAAAGAAGAAGTTGGTTTGTCGATAAATATGAATGACTTCAAGCAAGTATTAAGAAGAGCAAAAGCCAATGATTCAGTTAATCTTGAGATAGAGGACAACAAGTTTAAGATTACATTCAAAAGCAACACCACGAGAACATTCTTTTTGCCAATAATTGATGTGGAAGACAAACAGCAAAAGATTCCTGATTTAAAGTTCAAAGCAACCATTACTACTACAACAGATATCTTTAATGAAGCTATTGAAGATGCAAATATAATAAGTGAAAGTGTGACAATGGTTGTTGAAAACAAGGAATTTGTCGTCAATGCTTCTGGAGACTTGAGCAAAGCAAACATAAATATCAAGGCAGACAACGACACCAAGATAATCGCTGACGAAAAAGTGAAGTCAAAATACTCAATAGAATATCTAAAGAAGATGATTCAAGGAAGCAAACTAAGTGACAAAGTTATGTTGCAAATAAGCAATGATTATCCATTAAAGTTGGAATACAAAGTTCTAAACAAAGTACAGCTTGCATTCATTCTTGCTCCTAGAGTGGATAATGATTAATTTTTTTTCCCATTAACTATTTAAAAGCTTCAAGACTTTTTCTAGATATGGAAGATTGTATATTGCTAAGATACGGAGAAATTGGATTAAAGAGCAAGAGAACCAGACCTTTCTTTGAAAGAAAGTACATAATAGCAATAAAAGACGCTCTAAATAGAAATTACATAGATTATGAAGACATAAAGAACTTGGGCGGCAGATTCATCCTTTATTGTAAAAAAACCGAAGAAGCTATCAATGTGTTGAAAAAAGTTCCAGGCATTCAAAGTTTATCACCTGCAAAAAAAATTGTTTTTTCTTCTAAAAAAGATTTAATCAAAAAAGTTGAGAAAGAAGCAAAATCATTGGTGAAAAACAAGGTTTTTGGCGTGAGAGTAAAAAGGATCGGAACTCATGACTTTGATTCTATTAGCTTAGCTAAAGAAATCGGGGATTCTATTTATGATGGAAGCAAAGGTGTTAATCTGACTAGCCCCGAAGTCAGTGTCAACCTTGAAATCAGAAATAAAGAATGCTTTTTCTACACTTCAGCAACTAGAGGAATCGGAGGACTACCTCCGGGAAGTTCTGAAAATATTCTTTGCTTGTTTTCAGGAGGAATAGATAGTCCTGTGGCTGCTTTTGAAATGTTAAAAAGAGGTTGTAAAGTTGATTTCTTGTTTGTTGATTTAGTTGGAGAAAAAGTAGTTTCAGATGTTTCAAGAATTTATAATTTTCTTATCACAAATTTTGCCTTTGGTTACACACCAAAACTATACATAGTTGATGGTAAGAAACTTGTGAAACTAATAAAAAAAGACACACCAAACACCTTAAGACAGATAGCTTTCAAAATGGTGTTGTATAAAATTGGTGAATTAATCGCTAAAAAATACAGACATCTTGCCTTGATTGGAGGAGAAGCATTATCGCAGAAATCAAGTCAGACATTGAAAAGCTTGTTATTCATTGAAAGCCAAGTATCTATATCTATGCTTAGGCCTTTAATTTCACTTGATAAATTAGAAATCACTAAAAAAGCCAGAGTTATAGGAACACTTTCAAGCTCTGAAAAAATAAAAGAATTCTGTAATCTAAGCGATGGTCCTGTAACAACTTCTCCAAGATCCGAAGACTTGAAAAAGATTCCTTCTTTTGATGCAGATATAAAAGAAGCTGTAAAAAATATGGCTATAGTAAGAGGTTCTGCTGAAACAAAAAAGTATTCTAAAATAAAACTTTCAAAAGGAATCAATTTCTTGACCGTAGATCTGAGACCAAAAACAATACAACAAAAGAAACCTCTTAATACTGATTTGAAAATTCCTTATGAAGAGATATTCTATAATTTGGACTTGCTTAAAAAGGATAAACATTATCTTTTAATATGTGAATTTGGCGTTTTGAGTGATGGCACGGCTACAGAGTTAAGAAAAGATGGTATAAAAGCAACAGGTATAAGTGTACGGGATTTCAAAAAACACCTTTTAACCAAAAAGAAATAATTATTTTTTTGGTATAGAACAAATAACACAATTATTTGGAATATCAGATAATTTTTTATGAACTTCACAAGTCACGTCTTTATCTCTTAATGTATTTAAAAGCGCTTGTGTTTCTATAAGCATTGATTCTTTATTCTTAATTTTTTTAGCTGACTGTCTTACTAATTCTTGCGTTTCCTTATCAAACTTTACTTTTGTAGCTCTTTTTGATTTCATATACTGACTAATAGCTGCTTCTGTAACACAGAGAAATTCCGCTATTTTTTTCTGTTCTAAACCTAATTTCTTCATCTCGATAGATAACTCTCTTCGAATGGCTGGCAACATATAAAGAACTTCTATTTCTTGTGGTTGCATTAACTTCAAATTAACCATATTGACATCACCTAAACTATAGTTTATATGTATTTCGAAAAAATTACCCTTTTATATTGCCTATGGGTTTAAAAGCGACAACTCCTCTTGAAATATCTGCTGTTTCAAGTGTGTGTACTACATCTGATATGTTCTTGTATGCAAAACCTGCTTCTTCTGCAAGGCCTGACATTGAAGCTGTTTTGACATATATACCTCTTTTTTCCATGCTTTTTTGAAGTTCATCTCCTCGCACAAGATGTTTCGCTTTTGTTCTGGACATTGTCCTACCAGAACCATGAGCAGTGCTTCCAAAAGTCTCTTCCATAGCTTTTTCAGTACCAACTAATAAATATGATCCTGTCTCCATACTCCCTCCAAGGATAACGGGCTGACCAACATCTCTGTATAAATCTGTAAGTTCTGGATGACCAGGACCAAATGATCTCGTCGCGCCCTTTCTATGAACAACTACTTCTTTTTTACTTCCATCGATTTTATGCTCTTCTACTTTTGCTATATTGTGTGCTACGTCATATATTAAATTCATATCCATGTCTTCAGCTTCTTTTTTGAAAATCTCGGAGAAACATTCTCTTATTCTGTGAAGAATTACTTGTCTATTTGCAAAAGCGAAATTAGCTGCACAAGCCATTGCTTTGTAGTAATCCCGACCTTCTTTACTCTTAAAAGGTGCACACGCAAGCTCTCTATCCTTCACACCTAAGTTCATTTCTTTCATGGCCCTATTGAAAGACCCCAAATAATCAGTTGCTATTTGGTGTCCAAACCCCCTACTTCCACAATGGACCATTATAACTATCTGATCAGGCGTTGTTATCCCAAAACGTTTTGCAATCTCTGGCCTAATAATATTCTGAGCAGTTACTAGCTGAACTTCAAGATAATGATTTCCACTTCCAAGCGTTCCCATCTGACGTAATCCTCTTTTTACCGCTTTTTCACTAACTTTGGTAGAATCTGCATTTTTTATACAACCATTCGCTTCTATTCTTTCAATATCTTGTTTTCTACCAAAATTGTTTTCAACACACCATTCTGCACCATTTACCATTATGTCTTTCAACTGATTCTCTGTTACTCTCAGAAATCCTTTTGCTCCGACGCCCGCAGGAACCTTTTGAAATAATAAATCAATCAAAGGTCTTAGCTTTGGTTGAACGTCTTTAAAAGTCAGATTTGTAGTCACTAGTCTCATACCACAGTTGATGTCAAAGCCTATTCCCCCGGGGCTTATAACTCCTTTTTCAAGATCGAATGCGGCAACCCCTCCAATCGGAAATCCATAACCCCAATGACCGTCCGGCATACAATAAGCATACTTCTGTATTCCCGGTAAACAAGCAACATTTGTAACTTGGTCAAAGACTCCTTGATCCATATCTTTCAATAGTTTTTCAGAAGCATAAATTCTTGCAGGAACATTCATGCCTTTCTTGAAGCTTTTAGGTATCTCCCATATAACTTCAGACACTTTTTTTATCTCTTTTGGCACATTATTTATTTTAATCACCTATATATCTAAAACAACTGTTGCGTAATATTTGTCTTTTTTCTGTATTTTCAGCATATGCATTGTTACTGCTTTGACATCATTCCTCAGACTTATATTATCGTTTAGTTTTTCGCCGTATAGCTTTGCACTCAACTTGTTTCCTTCTACATTCACTTCAAATTTTGAAAAAAACAATAATTCAACATCTCTCAAATACACCATTTCTGAAAGGAACGAAAACAATAGATGCTCTTGGTCTTCTTCTTCCACTTCTATTGTTCTAATAATGCTGTCTTTCAGTGTGGAAGTATCCGCCATTGTTTCTGCTAGCGCGAAAGCTGCATTTTCAAATAATTCATTCAAGCTATTTCCTTCTGCTCTAAAAGCTATGTCCGCAGTTGCTACATCTTCTAAATATTCAAATCTCATAAATCCCCCTTAAAAAAATTATTTCCAATTCTCCAAGAAGTTCACTAACAATCTTACTCCGTATCCTGTTCCCCCTTTTGGAACATAATCATTGTCTTCTATGAACCAACCAACACCCCCTATGTCTAGGTGTGCCCAAGGAGTTTTCTTTATGAAAGCTTCTATAAAGGTTGCTGCAGTTATTGTTCCTGCTTCGTATCCTTTTCCTTTTCCAAGGTTTCTTACATCTGCTAGTTCTCCTTTAATTGCTTCTCTAAACTCTTCCCATATCGGAAGTTCCCAAACCTTTTCATGTGTTTCATCAGCTGCTTTTTTGATTGCTTTCTTAAGTTTTTCATCATTACTTATCAATGGAGCTCCTGAATATCCTAAAACCACTATTGATGTGCCAGTAAGCGTTGCTATATCTACAATTGCCACTGGTTTCTTTTCTTCCGCATAAGCAACAGCATCTGCTAGCACTAATCGTCCTTCTGCATCTGTATTTGCTATCTCAATGGTTTTTTTGTTATATGCAGTTACTATATCTCCTGGTTTTTGAGCTGCACCACCAGTCATGTTTTCTGATGCGACCATAACTCCCAGTACATTTATTGGAAGCTTCAATTTCGCAGCAACCATTACTGTTCCAAGAACTGCTGCTGCTCCTGCCATATCGCATTTCATGTCCAACATATAGCTTGAGGGTTTTATATCAAGTCCTCCACTATCAAATGTTATTCCTTTGCCAACAATTGCCATTTTCTTTTTTGCTTTGGGATTAGTTTCCATAAGGATTAGTTTAGGTTCTTGTGTACTTCCGCTGCTAACTCCTAGTATTGCATTCATTTTTTTCTTTTGAAGTTCTTTTTTTCCAAATATCTTGATTTTTATTCCGTTTTTCTTAGCAATCTTTTTGGCTTCATTTGCCAATACTGTTGGAGTCATATCACAGGCAGGTATGTTTACTAAATCTCTGACATAATTTGTTGCTTCTGCAAGTATTTCTCCTCTTTTCACACCTTTTTTTGTGTTAGAAACATCTTTTGTAAGAATTACTGCTTCATTTATTTTGTGAGGTTGCTCTTTCTTGTCAGTTTTATAGTGAGTAAATTTGTAGAGACCTAAAAGCATGCCTTCTGTAAGGGCTTGCGCTCTATCAGTTGTGCTTTTTCCTTTAATCTCGAAATCTAGAAGAGCTGTTCTAAAATCCTTTATTTTTCCATCTCTCGCTATCTTTGCTGTGAAAGCAGCTACTTGTCTTAGTTTTTCAATATCAAAGTCTTTTTTCTTTCCAAGTCCCACTAAAAGTACTTTTTCAGGAGATGCTAGCCCTAATGAAGAAACTGAATAGATTTGTTTAAATTCTCCTTCAAATTTTTTCTCTTTTATGGCTTTTGATATTCTTCCTTTTAGTTTTTTGTCGAGAATAGGATGAGGAAACTTCTCTTTTTCAAAATGACCTATTATCAATAATTCTGATTTTACATTCTCGGGTTTTTCTGTTTTAATATTTATCTTCATTATATCACCAGTACTATTAGTTTTTTAGTTATTTTAATAATTTTTCCTTAAAAACAGAATAAGGATTTATTCTTTATTCTGAAGTTTCTTTTCAATCATAGAAACGGGCTTTCTTGAGTCAAAACCAACATTTATTTCATGCCAATATTTTATCTTCTTTTCAGAAATTTTCCAGCACAAAAATATCTCTCTACCTTCAAAGAAAGAGTAAAAATCAACTAATCCTTTATCAACCTCTGTTACTACACACCCTCTATTGTGAAGCCTTTCAAGTAAACTATAAAATTCATATGATAATTTATGGTATCTTCTGCTAAACATTGTTTTGTGTATCAGTGTTTTGTATTCGTCATCATACTCTATTTCAACAGAGTTTAGTAAAGAAAGTGTTTTGTTTATTCTCATTAATTTTAACAAATCTTTTTTAATAACAGGAACTAATTTTTGGGCTTCTTCGAGTGAAAGATAGATTGGCTCCATTTTATAATAAAAATCAAAAAAAAATACTCCTATTTTAATGTTTCTATTTTTAATCAACCAAAAAATTTATAAAAACATATGAAATCATCTTCATATGACAACAAAAACCTATAACAGCTTTTTTTTGAATTTTGCAAATGCAACCAGATTCAATATCCTGATGTCCTTAATAGGAGGACCACTAAATGTGACACAAATAACTAACAGAGTAAACGAAGAACAAAGCAAAATATCCCACAACTTGAAGAAATTAGAAGAATGTCATCTTCTCAATGTAAAGCAGAAAGGTAAGCAAAGAATATACTCTCTTAACGATAAAACAGTCATCCCTATGATTGACTTGATAAAAAACCACGTAAAAAACTATTGTAAGGAATGTGATAAACGTGAAGTCTAAAGAAATATATCTGGATCATTCAGCAACAACGTATCTAGATCCAAGAGTAAAAGAAGAAATGGATAAATACTTCTGTGATGAATTTGGCAACCCAGGAAGCTTCAACACAACAGGTTTAAGAGCTAAAAAAGCCGTCGACAAAGCTAGAAAAACCATTGCAGATATCTTAAACGCAAAACCAAACGAAATAGTGTTCACAGGAAGCGGTACAGAAAGCATAAATCTTGCTATAAAAGGAGTTGTTCGTGCAAATAAAGATAAGGGAAAACACATAATAACAACCACAATTGAACATCATGCAGTACTAGATACTTGCGAATATCTAGAGAGATACGAAGAATTCGAAGTCACATATCTTGAAGTTGACAGAGACGGATTGGTTACTCCAGAACAAGTTAAAAAAGCAATTCGAAAAGATACTGTTTTGATAAGCATAATGTTTGCAAACAATGAAATTGGAACAATTGAGCCTATAAAAGAAATTGGTGAAGTAGCAAAAAAACACAAAGTTTTATTTCATACAGATGCATGTCAAGCAGGATGTTCACAAGATTTGAATGTTGAAAAATTAAATGTTGATTTACTCACTCTTAACGGTAGCAAGATTTATGGTCCTAAAGGCACAGGACTATTATATCTAAGAAAAGGCATTAAGATACATCCAATAATCCATGGTGGTGGACAAGAAAGAGGATTAAGAAGCGGAACAGAGAACGTTCCAGGCATTGTGGGACTTGCAAAGGCTCTTGAGATATGTCAAAAAGAAAGAAACAAAGAAAACAAGAGACTAATAGTTTTAAGAGACAAACTAGTTAAGGAAATAACTACAAAAATCCCTAAAACATTCTTGAATGGGCATCCAACAAAAAGATTGCCTAATAATGCAAACATAACCATCCTTGATATAGAAGGAGAAGCAATCATGCTCTACATGAATCAATATGAAATATGCGCTTCTTCAGGATCTGCCTGCACATCAAAAACTCTTGACCCTTCTCATGTTATTTTAGCAATAGGTCTGCCTTATGAAGCAGCTCATGGAAGCATAAGATTCAGTCTAGGCAGAAGAACAACTGAAAAAGACATAAATCAAGTGATAAAAGTATTGCCAGATATAGTTAAACATCTAAGGTCTATGTCGCCTGTTAACTTAGAAGTAAAAGATGTTTTAGGAGGAATAAAAAATGACTAGCGCGGAAAAAGATAATTATGCGGATGTCAAAACAAAAACCGGAAAAGAATGGTTTTACACAGATGTTGTAAAAAAGCATTTCTTCAATCCAAAAAATCTCTTCAAAACAGAAAAAGAAGCTGAAAACTATAAAGCAGACGGTGTTGGAATAGTTGGCAGCCCTGCTTGCGGAGATATGATGAAGATGTGGATCAAAGTTGATCCAAAGACCGAGAGAATAAAAGATTGTAAATGGCAAACATTTGGTTGCGCATCTGCAATCGCAAGTACCTCCATGCTTTCAGTAATGATTACAGAGAAAGGTGGTATGAAGCTTGATAAGGCACTTCAAATAAAACCACAAGACATTGTAAAAAGATTGGTTGATCTTCCTCCCAGAAAATTTCATTGTTCAGTTCTCGGAGATAAAGCTCTAAGAGAAGCTATAAATGTTTATTTTGAGAAATCAGGACAAAAAGACAGAGTTGTGCGACAAGGAGCAAAAATAATAGATAAACAGCTAAAGATTACTGACAAAGATATTGAAGAGGCTGTTTTGGAAGGCGCAACTACTTTTGAAGCTGTCCAGAAAAAAACAAAGATAGGAGTTAACGATAAAAGTTGCATTCCAGAAGCAGAACAATTGATAAGATTCTACAGAGAAAAATATTTTGGACCTGATTAGAATAATTATCCTATAAATCTCGAGGCAAATCCTTTAATAGACTTAGAAATCTTGCTGTTTGGATGAGAATAAACAACTGGTTGATACAAAACTTGGGATTTTCTGACTGTTTTGTCAAAAAATATTGTGTCAAGCACAGGTGTGTCAAGTCTAGCAGAGATTTCTACTTCACTTAATTCCTGTTTTTCACCTCTTATTTTATTAACAACAACACCTAAAATATCTTTTTTGAGCTCTCTAGCTAATTCAATAACTTTTTTTGAATTTTCAACTGCAGGTTCTTCAGGACTAGTTACAAGAATGATTTCATCACTAGCTTCCAAAGATGCTATCATCTCGTCTGAGAACCCTGCTCCTGAATTGACTATTATGAAATCAGAGAACCCTTGCATATCATATAATGCAGTTGTCAGATTCTTAAAATCAGGATTTCTTAAATCATCCAAGGTTGTCTTTGAAGGTATTACTTTCAATCCGGATTCATGATTATAAATAACATCAGAAAAATGAGCTTTATTTTTCAATACCTCTTGCAAAGACAAATCAATATCTTTAGCGCCCAAGTAAGTATGGATAACTGGTGTTGATAGATTCCCGTCCACTAACAAAGCTTCTTTTCCAAGATTATTCAAAGCGGTTGCCAGATTTAAAGCAAACACGCTCTTTCCGACACCTCCTTTTCCTGAAACAATACTAATTATCTTCCCCATTTTTACCTGTTATTAAGCTTTCAACATAATCAACAAAGTTTTTTTGAAATTCGTAATATTGACTTATTATGTCTATGTTGACAAGTTCCTTTCTATTGTCAATGTAACTTGTCATTGTGACATGTCGCCTATACTCTTGTTCTTTTTCAGGATTTGACTTGTGAAGTTTTCTTAACAAGAAAAAAAGTTCAATATTATCTCTTATAAGTTCATCTTCAAATAAATCCTTAACTAATTCACCTCTTTCCTTTGGAGCAGAAGGTACATTTTCTATCATGTTTTTTTCAAGAGCATATCTCAGTAAAGCTTCTATTAGAAAATCATAAGCATCTATCATTCTATTAATTATATTTAGAAGAACATCTACTGTGCGCGTATATTTCAAACTAACATATATTAAATGATCAACTCTTTTCAGTTCTTCCCTAGCTTCATTTAAAGATTCCAGCATCCCTACTCACCAATCTCTCCATATCTGCAACAAACAATCTTGTTTTTGCAATATATTTTTTTATATCCTCAACACTTATTGTTTTCATACGGTAATTACTGGAGCAAATAACGAATCTGTCTCCCCGGGAGAACTCTACAGGACTTCTTCTGTGTTCTAGAAGTATCTCCCTCACCTCTTGAATCAATCTCAAATATTCTTTGTTAATATTGTGTCTTTCAACAAGCCTATCTTTGAAAACATTGAATTTAGATTCCTGAGTGTCTTGAAATTGCGGAATTCTTTTGAAAGTTCTTTCATAATAAACAAGAGAAGACATTGCATTTGACAATGCAGAATAAATATTCTCTAAAACAGCCAGCAACAATTTAGGGTCCTTCACTAAAGGAAAAGTCATTATCAACATGTGGTCTGCAACACTTATGTTCTTTCTAGCCTTATCTCTTGCCAGCTGGAATTCTTCCATATAATTATTAGTGAAAGATAGTATTTAAACTTATCGAGAAAAACTATTTAGACAGACTCATTATGGCTTCTGCCAAGTCCCCTTTAGATTCTTCTAATGCTTTTGCAGCTTTTTCCTTAGAACAATTAGCTTGATCCATGACTGTTTGAATATCTTCTCCTGAAATTTCCGGCGTTGAATCTTGCTCACGTTCTGAAACATCTCCAACTACTTGGTATGTTTCCTGTCCCATCATGTCAATTTTTGAAACTTTTGGATTTGATATAACCAAATCCTTGCTTTTCATCTTAAAAACTACCTCTTTCACATCAAGATCCTGCTGCTGCACACCCATCTTTCTCATAACTTGCTTCATTTGTCGTGGATTTATTCCTGGCAGCATTTTTTACCTCTTAGAAAAAAGAACCCGCGTTTAGATGTAAGAATATTTCAATGAGAATAACAATTATAACTAAAACAAGAATGTACTGTGGTTTAAAAGTTATTCTAGATTTGTAATCATCAAAATACCTTGTTATTCCTGCTGTTGAGGCAGGCATATTTATTTTATCTTTTCGTCCCATTTTAATATGAATTGTGTAGGACGGCTGTAAGCCGCCTTCTGTCAGACTCCGTCAGTAAAAAGCTTTTGAAAGCTTTTATACTCATGCGGACAGTCTCTCTTAGCATTCTACTTAGCGTCAAATGACTTGCACAAGCCAGGACTCACCGTTTCATCCTTTCCTATGAAGACGTCAGCAGGTTAACTTGCAACAGTCGCCTGTTGGTTCACTACATCATCCCATTTCATAGGTGGTTTCGTTTCTGAGCCGTTGCCGTCCCTTTCAGGACCTCTCTTCCAAGAGTGACTACGTTAGTGGGCGGACTTTCCCCAGCAGAGCCGAGAGCTAAGCACCGTCCTACATTTTATAGAAGAGAATTTCCATTTATAAAGTTAATCTTTAATTATTGTTACTACAACAGTTCTTTGTTTAGGTCCATCAAAATCCGCAACCATAACTGACTGCCAAGTTCCTAACTTTAAACTAAAATCCTTTATAGGTATTGTTTCACTCGGACCGATGATTGCTGATTTTATGTGCGCACCCGCATTATTGTCTATTTTGTCGTGAAGATAGTTGTTGTGTTCAGGTATTGACTTGTTTATTGCTTTCAAGAAATCTGTACAAATATTTGGATCATAATTTTCGTTTATTATTATTCCTGCAGTTGCATGAGTCACATAAACATTACATAAACCGTTCTTTACTTCGGAATTTTTAACTATTTCATTGATTTCTTCTGTTATATCTGTTAATTCCTGCTTTTTAGTCGAGGATATTTTGAATTCCATAATCATAAAGAATGAAAAATGCTTTTAAAACTTTTCCAAAACACTAAATTTAAATACTAAAAATATTTAAAAATAGGTGAATACAGTGATTACAGTAAATACGCCAAAAAGAGGTCAGTCATGACAGTTATGAAAAATCAAAGATTTTTGGAACCTCATAATTTGACTTGGAAGGTGAAATTATGACGGAGCCAATATTTAGAATTCGAAACATAACCAAAAGTTTTGGGGACCATCTTATTCTCGACGATATAAGTTTTGAAATTAGAAAAGGAGAGATATTTGGGATTATAGGTGCCAGTGGTTCTGGTAAGACAACTTTGTTGAATATAATAATAGGATTTCTAAGGCCTGATAGAGGAGATGTTTCATTTAGATTTGAGCATCTGCTTGATTTTCAAAAAGCCATGACTTTTCGTTCTGTATTCAAGAAGCAGGAAGCTGTCAAGAAGATATATGGTTTTGCTTCACAAATGCCTTCTTTCTACATGAATCTTACTTTGAAAGAAAACTTGGAGTACTTTGGCTCACTCTATAATCTTTCACCTGATGCTTTAAAGACTAACATTGAAACTTTGTTAAATCTTATGGACTTAAAGAATTATGAGGACTTGGCTGCAAAGAATCTATCGGGAGGAATGGAAAGAAGACTTGATATAGCCTGCGCGTTGATTCATGACCCCGCCGTGCTTGTTCTTGACGAACCAACAGCTGACTTGGATCCTGTGCTTAGAGAACATATATGGACTCTCGTGAAGAAAATCAACAAGAAAGGAACAACAATCATACTTGCCAGCCACCACTTAACAGAGTTAGAGGATATATGCTCAAGAATTGCTATTTTGAAGGATAAAAAGATTACAGATGTTGCCAGCCCAGATTCTATAAAGAACAAATATTCAAAAATCCAAGAAGTGCATCTTGAATGCTATCCTGGAAACTACAAGAAAATTCTTGCAAAACTGTCAAAAAAATATATTAAGAACTATGAGATAAGAGGTTCTCATTTAGTTATTCATTCCAATAAACCACAGAAGGTTTTTCACGAATTATTTCCAATCTTAAAAAAAAAGAAAGAGGAAGTCATAGACATGAAAGTTGGGAAGGCTTCTTTAGATGACATATTTATTGCGTTATCAAAAGATAAGAAAGATGAAATTCCTAAAGATAGTAAAAAAAAATCTTAAGCTGTTGATGAGAGCTAAGAGTTCGGCTTTCATAGTTATATTCGGCCCATTATTGATAATATTACTTGTTGGGCTAGCGCTTAATAAGCCAAGTACTTATGAACTTTCTCTAGGATATTATTCTCCTGATGCGAGTAATTCATTAACAGATTCATTTATTGAGGAAGTCAGAAACAATAATTATTCTGTTGTAAAGCACGATTCTAATGAAAGCTGTATTCAAGGGATAAAACAAGGCGCCAGTCATACTTGTATTATTTTTCCCAAAAATTTTGAAATGGGAAATGATGCTGCAAACAAGATTGAATTCTACGTTGATTACTCGAGAACGAATTTGGTGTATCAAATAATTGACTCTATTTCTAAGGAATTCAAAGTAAGAACCGCTGAATTAAGCAGAGATTTGACTCAAACCCTATTGACAAAAATACAGGAAACAAAGCAGGATGTTGATGAGGATATTTTATCCATTATAACAATGAAGTCAACTATAGACGAAATAATAACAAATATAGGAGAAACAAAAAGTACATCAGAAGGTCTTGATTTCTCTATTGGAACAATATCTATTTCTGCAGTAAAATCTGCCGGTTCAAGCATATACAGCGATGCTAAATCTTTGAAAAACAAAGGGATGGCTGCTATTGATGAAGCAGAAGATTTACTAGGATCAAACACTTCTATGGGTGACTTGGCAGAGATAGAAGATGACATCTTGGACATATTTAACGTAACACCAAAAACGTATGAGAAATTCCAAAACTTGACTGAAAACGTTTCTGATGAAATCGCTCGCGCAAAAAGCAATTTAAAATCTGCTGAAACAAAGAATAAGGAAATTGTTTCTAAACTAGGAGACACACAATCATCTTTAGATAGTTTGAAAGCTGATGCTGATGAAGTAAAAGCTAATCTGGAAGGAACCAATACTAATCTTGAGAATATAGGCATTACTTCTGCAGAGAGCATTGTTAGTCCAATAAAAACAGAAATAAAACCTATTGTCGCGGAATCAAATCAGTTAATATTTATGTTTCCTTTTTTACTTGTGCTTGTTATAATGTTTATAGGAATAATGCTTTCAAGCGCTTTGATAATAATGGAAAAAAATTCTAAATCCGCTTTTAGGAATTTCACAACTCCAACAAAAGACTGGTATTTTGTAATAACAACTTACGTAACCAGTTTCATTATTTTATTTCTTCAAGTAGTTGTTATACTTGGTTTATCTTATTATTTCTTGAAGACGGAGATGTTTACTAATCTTGCACTTACTACAGTAATAATACTCCTTTCTATGAGTATCTTTGTGCTTATAGGGATGGCAATAGGTTATGTCGCTGGAACACAGGAAGCATCTACTATGTTATCGATTGCTATTGGAAGCGTTTTTTTGTTATTATCGAACTTGATTTTACCTATTGAGACTATGTCTGAATTGATTAAGAATCTGACAAGGTTTAATCCATATGTTGTATCTTCGGAGTTATTGAAGAAAACTTTGTTATTTAAAGTTGTTGGTGTAGAGATTTGGAAAGAAGTTTTTCTTCTAGCTGTTTTCATGACTGTAATGATTATTGTGGTTTTCCTTGTTAACAAACTTTCAAGAATCAGACTTTTAGAAAGAAGCCCCCATATACAACGCAGAGGATATATTTATGTTCCTGAAGATGCTTATCTGAAACTTGAGAATCACATTATTAAAAACAAAAAAGATATTTTGAGAGTCTTAAAAAGCCTTGATGATAAAGAATTTGAAAAGCATGTTAATAAAAAGAAGAATGAAATTGCTGACTGGGCGAGTAAGATTTTGAAGGAGCGAAGGCTTGCATGGAAGTTAAGACATAAAGATAAAGGTAAGATGATTGAAGTTATAAAAAAACATCTGGAAAAAATTGCCAAGAAAGAAGAAAAAGAAAGGAAAAAATTGGAAGGAGACTAGCGAAATAAAAAACTAGCGTAACTAACTGAATTTCTATAATCACCAACAACATCTCCTGATGTGTAATATTGTTCTAGAAGAACTTTGTTTGTCCTTATAGTTTTTAGTAGCAAAGCTATTGGTAGTGCTCCGCAAATCGTTGCTAGTTTCTCATCCATATACTTCAAGAAACCATTTGAATCTGCTTGTTTTATCAACTCTATTGCTCCTCTGTCTAAGTCATAGATATTCTTTTTTATGTCTGTTGAGAAAGGCACATAATGATAATTGGGTCCGAAATGTGTGAAGTCAGAGCTAATTATGAAAGTCGCTTTTTGCTTTGTCTCTATCAAAGTTTCTTTCAGATCAATAGCTATGTTTGTAAGATTCGCGTCTTGACTTATTAGAATTGGTAAGATTCTTACTTTCTCCATTTTCTTCTTGAATATGAATTGCAAAAAAGGTAACTGAACTTCCAAACAATGCTCATTATCATGTATGGTTTCGTTTTGTTTTAGATTTCCTTTCTCTGCTAATTTCCTTGCAAAATCTTGTTTGACTCTTATCAACCCTAAAGGTGTTTCAAAAGTTTCCATAGAAAATCCTGAAGTGTTGTGATAATGACTCGGGCCTATTAGAATGAATAAATCAGGCAACTCTGCTTCTGCTATTGCTTTATACGCCCATGCAGCACAAGGCCCTGAATACATATATCCTGCATGCGGAACAATTACTGCTTGCAAAGGTTCTTTTGATTTCTCTGACGGTAAAGAACCGGGACCTCTTTCATCCAGAAAACAATCTTCTAATTGTTTTAAGAGTAAAGATTCTGCTTTTTCATAGAACAACCCTGCAAATTTTGGATATCTCATGTTTTTTTATTAGAAATAAGACTATATAAATTTTACCTTAGTCAAACTTAAGGTTTGAAGTTAAGAATTCCCAAGGGAATTTTTTATTGATTAAATTTTTATCTGTTCCGTTGATTTTTAGTATTGCATTATTTACTCCGATAGAAAGATCTATGTCGAATTTGTCATCAGCATTTTCTTTGTTCTTCTCAAACCATTGCTCGGTTAAATTCTGCAAGAAAGAAACATTTGTAAAGCCTTCATAGAATATTACAATTGTGTCTGCTTCTCTAACACCATAAATCTCTTTGGTTGAAGAATGTTTGACATAGAGCTCATTGAAAGATGAACTGTTGATGTTTGTTGGAACGCGCATTGCGAGTTCTTCTTCTGGCCCCAAGAATAAGTTTTGAAAGAAAGTAACTATTCCCTTCCACATATTAACAAAAAATCCAAATATGCCGCTTGCTTGTTCTGGATCTTTCAAGCTAAAAATTAATATTCCGAAGTGAGGATTGTAAGAAGCATTCAACCAATCACTTACCTTTCCACATGGTCTGTAGAAACTTGAATCGTCAAATACTGTTTCTGCGCCGAATTCACAATTGTAACCATCTTCACCATCTTCTTTGAAAGGATGGAATGATTCCAAGTTTTTGTTTAAAAAATCACTGACATTTCTTTTTGGAACTCCTGTTCCTATAATGACAGCCCCATTACTTCTAACTAAAACACAGTAGTTGTCTGTATCTGCATAAGGATAAGCATCTGCATAAGGACTCTCCGGAATATTCATAACTGTATTTTCATCTCCACAGTGTAAAGTGTAAGTATCATCACTATCAGCCATGTCTAAGAACGTCGCTGCAATTATTTTTAGTCTATTAGCGTCTCTTAAGTATTCCCAACCCTCTGCAGGGTCACAATACCATGAACCCCTTGCTTCAAACAATGTTGAAAGATTTGAAGATAAATTTGTTTCTGATATATCTCCGTCAAAAGACTGCTTGACTGTTTCATAATGCTGGTAAGCTCCTTGATGATCACAAACCCAAAAAGTTCCATCATAGAACAATAAATCCTTGTTCTTATTGGAATTGTCATTTGTTGCATTGGCATAAGTCCAATCATGATAAACAGTTGTTCCATTGTAGCAACCATGGTTTATATCATTAAAGAATTCTCCATAACTCTCAGGCCAGGTATCATCACCACAACACCTAAAACCAGTCCAATCAAATGGTCCTTGTGCTTCACAAGCAGCATGATAAGGGCCTTTTTCTTCAATGTTTGAACTGCTGTTGAAACCTTCATCAGAGTCTCCGTCAAGATTTGAAACCCACTTACCCCAATTCCCTGAACAATATTGATTTTTAGATTTATCTACATCTCCACCATCATCAGAGTATAAATGCAAATTATCAATAACCATGTCTAAAGCATTAGTTTCTAAAGGTACATAGTGTATTCTTGGACTATCCATATCAGAATAACCATTAAAATTAGTAGGATCATCCAATTCAATCACTATTCTATGCCACCTAAAAGGGTTTTTTCCATTTCTAGAATGATTTACTATCGGATAAGATCTTTCATAATTTCCATCTGACGTTTTAAAAGTTATGTTACCTATATATCCTGGAAGATTGTAAGCTATGTCCATAACAAAGAAGTCAAAACCACCCCAATTTTTTTGCTCTAAATGAATTTTTTTACCATTTTCTGCATCTGAAGCTTGCAAATTTTTATAAATTCTTACCTTATCAATATATGCATATTCATCATCATCAGCCAAACCATCAAAATTTTTTAGAGAATGAAAAGTAGATCCTACTGCAAAATATTTGTATTGATCATATCTTTGTAAAGGGGAATTTAAATTTTCACAAGCCAAACCATCTCCGCAACATTCTGCAAAAGAACTTCCGTAACTTCCTTCATAACAAACAAATTTATCTGGAGATGCTAAATAAGAATCAAAATATAATTTTGTAAGGTCAGGTAACCACTCACCATTAAAGCAACAATTATCGTCGATAGAATCTAAAACAACTTCTTTTCCTGAGCAAAAAAGCTCTGTAGGGTTTCCTAAAACACCCCCTTTCAGCACACATTCATCAACAGTTAATTGTTTACAACCAGCCTCTTCTCCAAAGCAACAAGCAGGAGTTTGATAAATATTATCTGGTGGCTCATCAGAGTAGATAAAAACCCCGCCATTACAATATGAAAATTCATCACAAATCCTGTCATTACTTCCTGTTATATATAAACAAGATCCTACTTGCACAGTATCCATACAAGAGTCAAAAGTCACTCCACATTGTCTTTTCGGAACTATAAATACTCCTTCTTCTATAACAATATCATTTGTAAGGCACAATGCAGGAAATAATTCACAAATAGTGGCCGCATTAGAACCATCAGTTAAATAATTAAACAAAGTATCCTCATCACCTTCTCCATCTTTACAAACATCCCCGCAAGTATTTCTAAAACTATCAAAATTATAACTATGAGTAATTAACTCACCGCTGTCTCTAACACATTTTGGATATTCAACATCAGGACAACCTAAAAAAGTAGAACTTTCACAATCATGTATATCCCCCCAAGGTGGAGGAAAGTCGGCTATAGTATCAAGACAAGCAGGCTTATTATCAACTGTTCTGCTTCCAAAAGTGCCATATTCATCAACATAATTAGCATCATTTAAACCTCCTAAAGGGTTAGGTGCATTTCCAGAAGCGTCACAAACAAACCATTCACCACCATTACTAATAACATCGAAGTTTTCAGCGCTAACAAAAGAAACAACTAAAAGTAGTGTGAATAATAAAAAGAATCCTTTTTCACCACTTCTCCCCATCGTGCTGTTTTGTTTCATTTCGTTGTTTATATATTTTTTTAATTAACAGTTATTGTATGAATTTTGTAAGCATTAACACCCTGAGCATCCCACCAATGCCAATCAGCAGGAACAGAAGCATCAATGTCATCATTATCAACATCATAATCATCACTACAAAAATATTGATTATTATCATCAAAATTATCATCAAAAAAAGCATAATCACCAAATCCTACATTTTCAGTTATGTCATCCCCACAAACACCATCTAAACCGTTCACGGCAGAACCATCAAACCAATTAGGCGCAAAATCTAAAGAAAAAGTTTTTCTTATCATTGGATTCCATTGTTTTTCTCCAACATCAACATCTGCTTGGTAATTATAACAATCAGGATCCTCCATGTCTGTTCTACCGTCCCCGTCGTTGTCTTCTTGATCATTACAAAGCAAATAAACATCTCCTTCTGCGGTTTCTATTGCAAACATGGAAAATAAAGTTTCTAAATCTGAGACTAGATTTTGACTCCCGTCGTTGCCTTCTTGACCCGACTGACCGTTTGAAGCTTCTTCTTTACCGGAACAACCATACCCGCCAGTTCCTCCATCACCTCCTTGTCCTTTTAAAACAGAAATGTGATCTTGAGTTATACTTCCTAACTCGAACGAATAATAGATATTTCCGCCGTCGCCGCCGCCACCACCACCACCACCACCACCA
>JABMPT010000004.1 GCA_013202845.1 Candidatus Woesearchaeota archaeon
CAACATTCTCAGTAGTGGACTATTTACTGCCACATTTCTACGATACAAAATTCATCAAAGGAAGCAAGACCTTAAAAATAAATGACAGGTCAAGCAATAAAGAGTTCAAAGGATATATCCAAAAATTCTCCGAAGAAACTAATTAAACAGAATAATACTCATTGTACCAGTCAATAAACTTCTTAACACCTTCTTTCACAGAAACTTTCGGGTTATAACCAAGCATTTTACGAGCTTTTGAAATATCTCCATTCGTTCCTTTAACATCTCCTGGTTGCATTGGTAACATTTTCTTCTTAGCTTTCATTCCTAAACAATCTTCAATAGATAAAATGAAATCCATCAATTGTACCTTCTCTCCGCGAGCAAGATTAAAGATTTCAAACTTCAATCCTGAATCAATAGCCAACAACACTCCTTTAATAATATCATCAATATATGTGAAGTCCCTGAACATGTCTCCATTGTTGAAAACCTTTATCTCTTCACCTTTCAATATTGCATCAGTAAACAAGAATAATGCCATGTCAGGCCTGCCGAAAGGACCGAAAACAGTGAAGAAACGAAGACCAACACAGTTCAAGCCAAACAAATGATTATAAGCATATGCCATCTCCTCATTATTCTTCTTAGTGGCTGCATACAAAGAAATAGGATTATCAACTCTATCATTCTCACTAAAAGGCAGCTTAGTGTTAGAGCCATAAACAGAGCTGCTGGAAGCAAAAATGAAATCCTTAATCTTGAACTTTTTACAAAGTTCCAATAACACAATAGTTCCCTTAACATTACTCTTCTCATAAACAAAAGGGTTCTCCAAAGAATAGCGAACTCCTGCCTGAGCAGCGAGATGACAAACCTTATCAAAAGAATGTTTTTCAAAAACCTTCTCCATGGCTTCATAATCAGAAATATCGACTTCAACAATCTCACAACCTCTAAGCAATCCAGCCCTTGCTCTTTTCAAGCTTACATCATAATACTTGTTAAAGTTGTCCACAACAACTACTTCATCACCTCTTTCCAATAAAGCCTTAGAAGTATGAAAACCAATGAATCCACAACCGCCAGTAACTAAAATCTTCATTCGAAACTCTCCTTATAAGCATCATAAGTTGATTTTATCATGTCCTTAACAGTTCTCTTTGGCTTCCAATTAAGAATCTTCAAAGCCTTTTCATTAGAAGCTATAAGTTCAGCCGGGTCTCCAGCTCTTCTTTTACCATATTCAAAAGGAACCTGCCTGCCAATAACCTCTGAAGTCCAATCAACCAATTCCTTAACACTAGCACCTTTAGAAGTGCCAAGATTGATAATGCCATTATAATCAACATCCAAAGCCAACAAATGAGCATCCACTAAGTCATTAATATCAATATAATCTCTGACACAAGTACCATCCCTGGTGTCATAATCTTTTCCAAAGATAACAACTTTTTCACGCTTTTTCACCAACACTTCCATGATTATCGGAAAGATGTTCTTAGCATCAGGATCCAGATACCTCAATCCACCATCACCTGCAACATTAAAATATCTCAAACAAACATAACCAATACCATGAACCTTACTGTACCATTTGATGATCTTCTCGCACTCAAGCTTTGTAAAGCCGTAATAATTACAAGGATTAGTATCATGATTCTCGCTTAACACACCATTCGCTTCACCATAAACCGCTGCTGATGAAGAGAATATGATTTTCTTTACACTATATTTAACCATGCAATTCAATAAATTAATAGTGCCTGAAATGTTATCAGAATACTTCACTGCATTTTCCATCGATTCCTCGACAGCCTTGTAAGCTGCAAAATGTATCACTGCATCAATCTTGTTCTCTTCAAATACTTTGCTCAAATCATCAACCAGGTCTAACTCATAGAACTTGGCTTTTGAATCTACCAGTTTTTTCAGGCCTTTAGAAAGATTATCAATTACAACGACATCATAGTTTTTCTTAAGCAAAGCTTTTACAGCTACACTACCTATGTAGCCTGCTCCTCCAGTGACCAATATTGTTCCTGTCATCATATCAAAGAACAGATTTCTTTTTTTAAATCTTTTCTATAAATTTATAAAACATTACTATTATCAGAAATCAACATGCCTGCTTATGAAGAAAAGATAAAGGAACTGGAAGATTTAATCAAGAATTCAAAGTATAATAAAAGGACTCAGCACGCTATAGGATTGTACAAAGCCCAGCTTGCAAGACTGAAAGACAAGCAAGAATCTAGAGGAAAGAGTACAGGCCCTAAAGATGGTTATTCTGTCAGAAAAACAGGCGACGGAACAGTTCTGCTTCTAGGTTTTCCATCTGTTGGAAAAAGCACTTTGCTAAATGCATTGACAAATCAGAAGTCAGAGATAGGCGCATATGACTTCACAACTCTGAAAGTAATTCCAGGCCTGCTGAATTACAAATACGCAAAGATACAAATACTCGATGTTCCTGGAATCGTAAGAGGAGCAGCTTCTGGTAAAGGAAGAGGAAGAGAGGTATTGTCAGTGATGAGAAACGCTGACTTAGCATTAATTCTTTTAGAAGCAAACCACCCAGGACACTTCAAGATAATACTTGAAGAAGTGAGAGACGCACATATACGAATCAATCAAATAAGACCGGATGTTAAAATAAAGAAAACTGCAAAAGATGGAATTAAAATTGCTTGGACAGTAAAAAAAACATTGAATGACAACACTGTAAAAGATGTTCTTAAAGAGTTCAGGATCAACAATGCAGATGTTGTGATAAGAGAGAAGATAGACATAGACCAACTGATTGACTGCATCGAAGACAACAAGAAGTACCTGCCTGCAATAACACTAATCACAAAGATGGACATATTGAGTGAAGACAAACTGCAGAAAGTGGTGGAAAAAACAAACGCAGACCTAGCGGTTTCTGCAAAAGAGAACAGCGGTATAAAGCAATTGAAAGAACTGACATTCAAAAGATTGAACCTTATGAGCGTCTTCATGAAAGAGCCTGGCAAGGAAGCAGACATGGAAGAGCCACTAATAATAGAAAAAGGAGCAACTATCAAAAATGTGTGCGAAAAACTGCACAAAGATTTTGTTCGCTTGTTCAAATTCGCCAGAGTCACTGGCCCGTCCGCAAAATTCCCAAGCCAAAAGTTCATGTTGAACCATACCTTGAAAAATGGGGATGTTTTGGAGATACATTTGTATTGAGTATACTAATTTCTATACCCATATACAAAAGCGAAACATTTATATATTTGCTGCATTCTATAAAGCCATGCTTTGTAATTGTTGCAACCACGGTATGAAAGAAGTAGATCACATAAACAGCGGAAACTGCATCTTCAAAACATATCAATGTATGTCTTGTTCTAACCGAAGCACGAAATGTGAAGGATTCGGAAACTAACACCATTTATCAGTAATCGACAAAGTTTAAATAGTTCTAAAAAAAAGATGTAATATGCCAGGTATAACCTACAACTCAATATTTGCTTATTTCAATAATTTGTCGACAATAGAAATGACTGCATGGATAAGTGTATTCCTGGGGTTAATACTGGTAATAATAGGACTATTATTGTGAAAAAAGAAAAGCTTATATAGTAGAAGAACAATAAGAAAATATTAGGGGTTCAAAAATGGGGCAACAAGAAGTTTATGATTTTCTAACAAAGAACAAAAGTAAATGGTATACTTCTCGAGAGATCTCTGCAAAACTAGGTGTGTCAATAGGTTCAGTAACAATGTCACTGAAGAAACTAAGAAAAACCAATTTGATAAAATACAAGAACACCGGCAAGAGAAATACCTACGAGTACAAAGTTTAATTCTTTTCTATTAAAGAAAGCAAGTCAGTATAATTAGATCTATAAATAGTATTATCCTTATACCAAGGCAAACTTTTATCATAACGAACTTTAGCAGTATAGGTTGGCAGATTTCGAGGATCCGCCATTAATTGTTCAGAGGTTAAGATATTAAAACCCCCCTCTAAACCTTCTTCTGCGGTACTCTTAACACAAGCAGATGCGCAAATCCCCATCAAAACAACGCTGTTAACACCCCAATAACTCAACTGCGAAGAAACATTAATATTACTAAAAGCCGAATCATCAGGCTTGTAAAACTTATTTCTCTGGTTGGAAGGAAATTGACTAATAACCTCTCTCAAACGAGAATCAGATTTTCTAAGACCATTAACTTCAATAACAGGAATTCCAGACTCTCGACAATAATTCAAATAATCAATCTGATTAGCAATAATGAAATCTTGTTCACCAGAATCCAATCGTTTCAAGAAATCACGCTCCATGTCAATCATCAAAACAGCATAACCTGATTCTGAAATGTAATTATCTTTTAGTCTCCAACTGTCAAACAACTTCATTCGAGAAGGAAATCATAACCAGTATTTAAACCTAAGCAACAACGAACACAAGTTCTGGTGTTCGCAAATGATAAACTATATATACTTATTATAATAAACAAACATATAAAATGGCCGGGAAAAAAACACCTTCATTCGACACACACGCAGGAAAAGAAATTTTTCATCATTCTACCGCACACGTGCTTGCACAGGCAATTCTAAAAATATTTCCAAAAGCAAAACTTACAATTGGTCCGACAATAGAAGGCGGATTCTACTATGACATAGAAGTCAGGCCGCTAAATCCACAAGATCTAAAACAAATAGAGAAAACAATGAAAAAAATAGTCCATGCAGACTACAAGATAACAAGGCATGAAGTGACAAGAAAGAAAGCATTGGAAATGTTCAAAGATAATCCATACAAGGTGGAAATGATTGAAGATATGCCAAAGAATGAAAAAATAACTTATTATGAACAAGGAGACTTCAAAGACCTCTGCAGAGGACCGCATGTTTCAAATACAGGATTAATTAAAGCTTTCAAACTCACAAAGGTTTCATCAGCCTACTGGAGAGGAGATTCAAAAAAAGCATCGCTCCAAAGAATCTACGGAGTAAGCTTTCCGGATAAAAAGCAGCTAAATGAATACCTTGAACTCCAAAAAGAAGCAGAAAAGCGAGACCATAGAAAGATTGGAAAAGAGCTTGAATGGTTCACATTCCATGAATATAGTCCAGGAAGCGCATTCTTCCACAAAAAAGGAACCATAATATATAACGAATTAATGGCTTTTCTAAGAGAAGAATACAAGAAAAGAGGATATGAAGAAGTAAGGACGCCATTGCTTTACGACAAAGCACTATGGGAAACCTCCGGACACTGGGAGCATTTCAAAGAAGACATGTTCATACTAGATATTGATGGAAGAGAGTTTGCATTGAAACCGATGAACTGCCCATCACACTGCTTGATGTATCTAAACAAAACCAAGAGCTACAAAGAACTTCCTGTAAGAATAGCAGACTTCGCACCGCTTCACCGAAACGAACTGAAAGGAGTATTAGCTGGTCTAACAAGAGTGAGGAAATTCTCACAGGATGATGCACATATATTCTGCACAATGGACCAGATAGAGAGTGAGATAAAGAAGCTCTTAGAGTTCACAAGCTTTGTCTTCAAAAAAACCTTTGGCATGGAATACCATTTAGAGCTAAGCACAAGACCAGAAAAAGCAATGGGATCAAAAGCAGACTGGGACAAGGCAGAGAAAGCACTTGAAAATGCATTGAAGAAAAACAAGTTGAAATATAAACTCAACCCAGGCGATGGAGCATTCTACGGCCCAAAAATAGACTTACATATAAAAGACAGCATCGGCAGGAACTGGCAGTGCGCAACAATACAACTGGATTTCAACCTGCCAGAAAGATTCAAGCTCAAATATGAAGGAAAAGACGGAAAAAAGCATCAGCCAGTCATGATCCACAGGGCAATCATAGGAACAGTCGAAAGATTCACAGGCGTCATGGTGGAGCACTTTGCAGGAAAACTACCACTATGGCTTTCACCAGTTCAAGTAAGGATATTAACAGTCGCAGACCGATTCGCAAAATACGCAAAAGACATAGCCAAGAAAATGGAAGATACAAATATAAGAGTAGAGGTTGATGACAGAGCAGAATCAATCGGAAAAAAAGTCAGAGAAGCACAGATACAAAAAGTCAACTACATACTTGTCGTCGGAGAAAAAGAGAAAAAAGACAAGACAGTGAATGTAAGAACATTCCATAACAAGGTTCTAGGTGCCAAGAAAACAGATGCTTTCATTAAGAAAATATCAAAAGAAATAAAAGATAAAGCATAATTACTTTAAGAAACTTCTTTTAACAATCTTTCAGTTCTGACCTGACTTATTCCTTCAGCTTTGTTCGCTTCTACTTCAGAAAAAGCCTCATTCAACAAATTTTCTGCATATTCATTAGGATCATAAGTTGATATTGTCTTTTGGTCATCCCCTGCATGTTTATGATGAGCATATACTAATATAGGATCATTCCAACCATGTTTAATTTTCAATTCCACCCATGAAAATCTTTCTCCCTCAGTATCTTTTTGAGAATGATATTCAACTATCAATTTTTCCTTGTGATAAACAAAGGCAGTATTATCAACTTTACTCCCATAATGAGGTCCAGTTCCATTAATAGAAAAAAGATCTTCGCGTTTACCAAGTTTCCTTGCAACATGATAAGCTTTGTATCCTATCCTCTTTTCATTAGCTTCTCTAATCGCTTCTTCAGTGACAAACCCAATGTCCTTGCTCATAAAAGAATAGGATTATTATTAAATATATAAAGCTTATCAAAAGTCACTTTTGAAAAGTAGAACAAAAATTATTACGCAAGTTTCTTGGCTAACTTCTTAAGTTTACTAACAACACCTTTTTTCTTAGGTTTCTTTGCAAGAGTCTTTTTCTTGGCTTTTTTAGAAGCAGGTTTTTTCTTAGCTGACTTCTTCTTTGGCGCAGTTTTCTTCACTTTCTTAGCAACAGGTTTTTTCTTTGCCACAACTTTTTTCTTAGCTGCTTTCTTCTTAGATGCCGCCTTTTTCTTTACTTTCTTAGCAGGCTTCTTTTTAGCAGCAGCCTTTCTCTTTGGCTTCTTTTTTGTAGTAGCTTTCTTTTTAGGCTTAGAAACAGTCTTCTTGCCCTTTTTCACTTCTATCTCTTCAAAAGCCTGATCGTAAAGAGAATCATCTTCTTCTTCTTTCTTCTCTTCTCCAGCAGCGTCGTATCCTTTCATAAACGCTTCTTCCTCTGGACTTATCTCGTCATCCTTTACAAGCTCTTCTCTGCCTTCATCATTGTAAACAGACTCAAACTCATCAGAAAATCCATCATCCCGGACCATGCTATGATTTCTGAAATGGGGGATTTATATAGTTTTCGGATTTTATTAACTGCCCAATTAATAACAAGGTTTATATAGTAATCGTCTCCACTTGGTAGGAAGTGTTTACACATGCCAACAATACTACGAGAATCTGATTTAGAAAACATTTGTGGTGGCTGCAAGAAAGTCCATGATAATAGTTTTACTTCTGTATGGTTTGACAGCGCTCATTACAAGATAAAGAGTTGTGAGCACTGCGGATACGAGATCTCTTTTAGAACAGCAGATTCATCAGGACTACACTAAAAGGGGTGAAATGTCCGAAAAAGCAGTAATAACAAAGCAGAGACAGGAAAATAATGAACAACTTGTTTAAAGAGAAAGACCTAGAGAAGAGGTGCGGTGGCTGCGGTGCAGAACACCAGACTGAGTGGAAATCCCAATGGGATGAGCACGCACCATTCATACATTACAAGACATTTAACTGTGAAGAATGCGGATATGAAATAATAGTAAGAACAAAACATGACACTTCTGGGATTTAAATAAACTGACTTATTTTATGCCTCCACTCAATATAAACTAGCCAAGCTAACAGAATTATTGCATCAATTGCAAGAGTTATGCTTCTACCAATCTCAGTATCCGGCAAAAGGTTAAGACCTACCAAAGTGTATGAAAAAGGAGCGAGCATCGCAGCATATCCGGTTATACTGTCCAAAACTATGTGAAGAACCAAGCCTATCACAATCACAAGCAACCAATACAATAACTTCTTGTTCTTCTTAAAATAAGCCCAATACGTAACTATTAGAAAAACCGCTGGCCAAACCACACTGTGAGTGAACAACCTATGAACTGATAATATGGGAATCTGAAATTGTGCATAAATAACCCAGTAAAGGAAGTAATCAATATCCGGGAGAAGACCAACTATTCCTCCTATAAGAACCAAATACAAAGGAAAGTTCTTCTTATCCTTTATCAAGTAATCTCTAATCAGCTCTATAACAATTATAGTTATCAATACATGTGTAACTGCAAAAGGCATATAATAATCTTAGAAAATGAATTATTTAAATTATTCTATTTTAGTAATAATTATAGGCTTGTCAAGAACAAGTACAGAATGCTCTGCCTGGCTTACCAATCCATGTTTCACATCAGGCAATGGAGGATAACCTCTTATAATTCCTGCATTCAACAACTCTTTCAAGCCGAATTTTGTCTTGCCAATGTCATGCTTTCGTGAAAGCCATCTAAGAGCAAAAGGCAAGCCCTTGTAAGCTTCTATATCCTTCAAAATAGCTCTTGCAAACTGGCTTCTGATTGGCTTTCTGTCAATCTGCATAAAAACAGTTGGATTACCACTCTCATAGATCATTCCGGCACCTGCACTGGCGAAAGGCTCTATTGCAATGGATTGTCCTTCCTGCAACTCTAGTTTGTTGCCAGTGTCAAAATTAGGAATTGAAGGAGATCCATGAACAGAATACCTGCCAATGCCATGACCAGAAAGATTCTTAACAGGAGCGAAACCATACTTTTCAATAGCTTCCTGTATTGCTCTGCCAAGCTCTCCAATTCTTACACCAGGTTTTACAAGCTTAAGTGCCGCATTAACTGCATCCCTTGAAGCTTTCACAAGTTCTGCATTATCACCAAGGTCAACAGTTACTGCATTGTCAGAGACATAGCCATCTACATGCACACCACAATCTAGCTTAACAACATCACCTTCTTCATAAACAGTCTCATCGTCCTCTTCAGGACAGTAATGCGCAGCAATATCATTCCTAGAACTCTGGGCTGGAAATGCTGGCTCACCACCTAACTCCTTTATTTTTTCCTCAACAGCATCACAAACATCAACTAGCTTAGCGCCTACTATTATCATCTTGGCGCCATGCTGCAGAGCTGTAGCTGCAATCTTTCCAGATTCCTTAAACTTCTTAATAACATCAGAGTCCATAAAGAGATACTATATAGAAATAGTATATAAAGATTATTAAAAAAAGACTCCTAAGACTGTGCCAATAATTATTACAAAGCTGAACGTATAAAAAACAATCTCACCTAGAATTTTTTTTATTTTCATTTTTAGTAAAAGATTGCTATCAAAACCCTGTTTATCTGATCAAATCTAACCTTTCCAGGGTCAGATGTAGGATTATTATCACCTTTCATAATGAAGTATATTCCTTGTTCGTCCTGACCTTTGTATACAACCCTGTGGATTATGCTTCCATCTGCAAATTCTGAGTTGTAAGAGACAATGTCTCCGACTTCGATGTCAGCCTCTGTTTGTGGAACGACTTCCAACGCACTTGCTGTCTCATCGATGACAGGGTCCATTGAATTAGTATTTGTGAATATAGCCCATTCAGCGTCTTGAATATCTAGAATAATTCTATTAGAATAAACCTCAACTTGCTGGTCTGTTATCCAGTCACCAGGTGAAGCTCTCTCTGGAGAAACATCAATATTCAAAGGATTCATCACATCGATAACTTCGCCAGCTTTTTCCTTTATGATTTGAACAGTTGGTATATTATCGTCTAGATGCACTGGTCCTATTGCGGCTCCTGCAAGCACTCCTGCAAGGAAGATACTTGTCGCGCCCAAAACACCTAATAATTTTTTACTCATAAGTAGTTACTATGATAGAACTAGTATTTAAATGTTTCGGTTTTTAACTACTTATCAGTGATTATAAATATTAAAGTTTATAAAAAACTATGCATTACTGAAACAATGCCCTCTCTAAGAACAATTACTGATGAGCTAATAATGTTCGATAAGAACTTTCATAAATCAGGACAAAACGCAAAAGATACCGGATACTGGAGATCAGACCTTGAAATTCTAAGCAGAAAACTGAAGTATCTTATCAGAAAAAAAATCATTCAACCAGGAGACACTTTCTTAGATCTTGGATCAGGTTTGGGATTACCAGATGTACTAGCAGCACACTTTGGATTAAATTCATACGGAATAGAAATTAACAGCGTACTACAACAAAGCTCAGAAATACTCATAGAAGTCGCAAGAAATCACAACTTCATACCACCAGAAGTAACCTGTAAAACAACTAACGGAAGCTATTATCCTAACGAGTACATGGATTTAAGAGAGAGTGGAGAAACAGTAGCACAGAAGTATGAAATGATAACAGTACCTCCATCCTGGCATAATGTGAGCAATAAAAAATATTTTGAAAATGGACATGTATATGTTAAAAGAGACACAGAAGAAGCCTACAAAGAGTTAGGATTGGATTTCAGCGAAGTTGATGTTTTCTACAGTTATATCTGGCCACCACAACTACCATCAATCCTCGAGATATTCAGCTTATATTCAAAAGATGATGCAACAATGATAAATATTTGTCCATGGGCACCCATAAATCCAAAAGGGTTACTAAACGAACTCAACCTTGATTATCAAAGAGTAGGTTCTATAGGAGACAGACTATTTGAACATAAAAAAGCATTCGATGTAGCTAAAATAACTAAAAAAAGAAAACCTATTCTAAATAGAAACTGGCTCTCTTTGGGTCAAACTTCCAATCAGTGGGCAGCCTTCCGGTTTTTTTATAATACTTTGAAAGCCGATGGATTTTAGAATCAGTCAAAGTTAAACCTCTCTTAGCAGGTTGATCATGTTTGTTCTCTTCCAAATGCTTCCTTACAAAGATAGACTTCTTAATTAAAGCCATCATATCCTCAGGAATATCTTTCTGTAATTTTCTCTCCTTCAGGATTTCAGTTATTGATCTCTTAGTAATCAATTTTATATCAGGAATACCATATATATCCCTTAATCTAATACCTACCTTTGAAGGTGTCAAACCCTCTTTTGAATACTTAACAATCAAAAGTTCAACTTCCTTAGTTTTATACTTAACCCAGGAAGGCGACTGCTTCCTAGCAGGCCTTGTACTACCAGAAACTCCTCTCTTCCTTGAATGCATTCTAGCCATTTTTTAGTTCTCCGCATGAATAAGAATTAGTTCTTACCCAGCCTGAGCAAGCGTTAACCGGCTCATCCTTGAAGGTGACTAGAGAAAAGTAATTTATTTATAAAAGTTTTGAAATTTAAGATTTCAGAACAACAAAACCTAAAATATTCTGTGATTAACGAATAATTTAAATAATAATAACCATGAAAGAAAAGAGATGAAAAAAGAGCACATCAACGCCATTAGCTTAGCACTATTTACGTGGGGTGCATTTTTAATATTAAATTCTCAAGCAAGTATTACAGGAGCAGTAATTGGAACAAGTGGACAAGTCAGCGGCATAATTGGTTTCTTATTAATATTAATTGCAGGAGTATTTACAACTACAACTCTCCCAACCAAAGGATTAGAACACAAAGTCAAATTCTTTGAAGAACAAAGACATGGAAAAAACTTTATTTCTATACAAGGAATGAACGATATTTCAGCCCAGCAAATAATTCAGACTAATTATAATCCTCCTATCGATGAATATCACATGAACCTAAAGCAGTTAGAGTCTTTGCTTAGAGGAGATGTAGTATCAGAAGAGGATAAAGCTGAGTTTGCAGAAGAATACAAAGAAGATTTCAAAGAAGCAATCATTGATGGATACAAAAGCTATTTTGAGTTCAAACAACACCCGAGCGCAAATAAAAAAACAAGAAAAAGAATTGCTAAAAAACTAAGAATTGCTAGAGCTGCCGAGAGAGTTTTTCGCCTTTTAGACACTCATTATAAGACTAGACCGCAACAAGTATCTGACATTAGAAGATCAGACATGGGACAGAAACCATATATTGAAAAACCAATCAGAGAAGGAAAAGCAGCCTATGTTCATTTCACTTCTTCAACAAACGCAGAGCAAATCAAAAAGAGAAAATACTTACATGGAGAGCAACAAGCATTATTCTTCCCAAATTTAGAAGAAGCTGAAGAATTTGTTGAGAACACAAGCCAAAACAGAGCAAAAACATTAACAGGCGCTAATGCTTCTCAAACAGCAATTATATTTCAAACATTTGTTCCTCCTGAAAAAATAAATAGACTTTCAGGGGAAAAAACGAGATCCATGCCAAAGGCTTTCTTTCACGATCTAGAAATAGGTACTTGTTATCATTTCAAAACACAAAATGTTTCTAAATAAATTTTTTAATTTTTCGTTCTTGAGTTTCAGAACACAAATGAGCAACAATACCAGAAACATCTTGGCTCAATTCAGTTAGTCTAGAAGCCAAACTTTGTGAGCGTTTTTCATCAAGTCCATCATACTCTACACCAAGAGTTTTCACCAAAGAAAGAATCTTAGCATCTCCCACAGTTCTTGCAGCAGATTTTAGAAGATGATCAATTTCTTGAACTCTTCTATTGTATTCTGAAAGATATTCGTCAAAAGCATATAAAGGGATATCATGATTAGCCCCATAATTCATAGCATAAGCAAAACCAGGAAAACTCTCAAAATTAAATTTTACATTTTGTGTAGAAAAGTAATCAAGAACAGATTGAAAAACAACATCCAACTCAAAAGAAATAGCGCTGAGATCATCTATTTTTGCCACCTCGTCTTTATAATATATTGCAGACTGAGTAGTATAAGGTTTTTCTCTTGAAAGTAAGGCTAGTCCTTTATTTTCCATGGAGATATCTGCACTCATATTAAGAGTAAGAAAAAGAATTGTCTTTATAAATATTTAGTTGAGTAACCACTAACAAGTTACAATTCCTATTTTCAAAACTTTTTTAAATACATCATTTTTCCAACGCAACATGGCAATAATTCAAAGAAGGTCAAAGAGAAAGGCAACAGGAGGCAGATACAAGGCTAAAGTCCCTAAGAGAAACGTTCAAACTGGCAGACTTCCTGCTATGACATCTGTTGGAAAGAAGAAAATGTCAATGAAAAGAACCCTGGGCGGTAACAAAAAGCCAAGACTTTTAAGTATTGACAAAGTCAACCTGATGAACCAAAAGACCAAGAAAGCATCAGTTGAAAGCTTGAAGAACATTCTAGAAAATCCTGCGAACAGCAACTTTATCAGGAGAAATATAATCACAAAAGGAGCAATAATAGAAACTTCAAAAGGCAAAGCAAGAGTAACTAACAGACCAAGCCAGGAAGGATTTGTTAATGCTGTTCTGGTATAAGATTATTCATTCCAATCAATTCTAGTTCCTTTTCTACCAGCATGTTTTTCAGTAAACTTTCCTTCTTTGTATCGCTTTTTTAGTTTCTCAATATTCTCTTCCAAAACTTCTTCAAAGTTCCACCCATAGAAATTGCATATCATTGCTGCGTACCACATAGTGTCGCCAATGTTTTCTCTTACACCTTTTGTTTGGTCGTTGTCATGACTCATTGTTTTCTTTATACAACCACCAATATCTCCGGCTTCACCAGAAACACCCAAACCCCAAGTCATTATCTCTTTGTCTGGGTCATCAAACGTCCTAGCTGTTTTCTTGCAAAGCTCTTGATACTCTTTAAGATTCATTTTACACCCCACTGGCAGATATTAACTCAAAATATTTAAATTCTTTTATTATCTAAAGTACAATGAAGATAAAAAGATCTAAAACGTTGTTAAACATTAGTTTATTGTTTATCATAATTTTAGCATTATTAACACAATTTATTGGAATTTCTAAAGAATCATATTGGCTTGATGAAAGCATAAGCGTGCACATATCTCAAAGACAAGAGACTTTCTTCCCAGAATTAAGACAAAGAATGGATCATTCAACCCATTTATTAATTCTGAAAGTTTGGACTAAACTATTTGGAATTAGTGAATTAAGTACTCGAAGTTTGTCTGCAATTTTAGGTGTTCTAGCAATAATAGCAATGTACTATCTTGGAAAACAATTATTTAACAAAGAACATGGATTAATAGCAGCAAGTTTAATGGCAGTGTCAAGCTTAACAACTTATTATTCACAAGAAACCAGACATTACTCATTATTTCTGTTAATGGCAATTATTTCATTTTACTTTTACATTAAACTAAAGCATAAAAATAGCGATAGACCATATCTAATTACTACTACAATTCTTATTTACACACATCCTTTTGCAATAATAGTTCCTATAATCCAGAATGTAAACCAACTATTGAATAAGAAGTTCAATATAGAATGGTTTAAAACTCAGATAAAAATAGGAGTATTAGCTTTGCCAGTAATAATTCTGAGCATACTAAGAGTTTTTCAAATAAACAATCATACAACTCCAGAGTGGATTCCGAAGCTCAATTTAGAACAATTCACAGAATTTCTAATAGAACTTTCAGGCAATAAAATAATTTTGACAATATTCTTAAGCATAATAATCATTTGGTTAACTAAGAATCTAATAAAAAAAGAGTTTAGCAAACAACAAATTCTAATCAGTCTTTGGTTGTTTGGACCAATTATCATAACGGCTATAACTTCAATAATTTTCAGATCAGTTTTTATAACAAGGTATTTAATTTTTATCTTACCAGCTTTATTTTTGTTAATAGCAAATAGCTTACAGATATTCTCAAATAAAAAAGTTAGAATCTTAATAACAAGTATAATAATAGTTTTATCAGTCATAGCCTTAACAAATCAATATCAAACCCAAGACAAAGACGATTTTAGAGGGACTTCTAAGTATTTAAAACAAGAATTAAATAACACATCAACAATCCTAGTTCATCCTTACTATCAACAAATTCCATTATCACTATACTTTGATAAAGAATGTTTTTTAAAAGAAGATTTTGATGAAACAAGATATTGTAATGAGCAAAAAGGAAAATTTATATCGATTTCCAACTCTAGTTGTTGCAATGAGAACACAACCATTTACAGTAAAGACAATAAATACCTTAAAGATATTGAGTTTGAATACTTATTAACTTTCAAAGGTTCAACTCGCCAAAGAAATGAGTTACTGGATTACTTGAATAACATATATGAATTAGAACAAATTAAAAACTTTGGAGAAGATAGTTTTTTATTCAAAATAAAGAGTTGATTTCATGACTAAATTATTAGAATTTTATGAAGAGCTTCTGAAAGAAGACTATAGATAATTACAAATTAAAACTTAAGTTATCATCAAAAAACTTAAAAATAGTAACATAAATTCAATTGGTATTAGAATGGACTTAATAAACACATTAGAATCTCAAAACGAAAAAAGACCATTAAAACGTGCAATGAGCGGTTTTGAAGTCGAAATGCACATTCTAAAATCTAATGGTAGCATGAGCTACAAAGGATTTGATTTAGTTCAAAAAGTTAAAAAAAAATATCCTGAAGTTGATGTTGTTAAGGAATGCGGTAAAAACATGTTAGAGCTTGGATGTTATCCAGATATCAATTCTTATAACCCTGCTTTAGAAATAATTAACTCTATTGAGAAAGTTATTGAAGTTGCTAAAGAAAATAAACTAATAATCTTTCCTTTTAGTACTTATCCCGGACTTATAAAAACAAAATTAACACCTGATACGTCTGGAAAGTATGAACTTCAAAAAAAAATATTTGGGAAAGAGAAATTTAGTTTAGCTACAAAAGTAGTCGGGTTTCATCACCATTATGCATTTCCAAAAGGAGTCTTTGATTATAATAAAAAAGAGTTAAAATTATTACTTGATAGCAAACTTAAAAGAAGTCTTATAAATAGTTATAACCTTGAAATCGCTATTGATCCAATTCTCTCACTTTTAACACAATCATCTCCTTTTTTTGAAGGAGAAATACTCGCAAAGAACTCTAGAATATTGGTATATCGAGGAGGGAAAAAACTAAAATATCCAGGATTATATGATAAACTTCAAACATTGGGTGCACTTCCGCCTTATAAACAAACCGCAACAGACTTAATTAGCAGCCTTAAACTTAGAGAAAAAAAATGGGCTGAATTAGTCAAAAAAGTGGATTCAAAAATAGACTTTCGCAAAATATACCCTTATAATTTAGATATATCATGGAATCCTGTTAAAATAAACAAACACGGGACTTTAGAACAAAGAGGATTAGATATAAATTATATGAGCACTATACTCGGAGTCTCTGCACTAATTAAATTCACACTTAAAAAAATTCAACGTGATTTTATTGAAGTAATACCTTCAGACAAAGGAATAACAAACTCCTTTAAAATAAAAGAAGGCATCATGTTTATTCCGCCTCAAACTTATATTCGAAAGAAGTTACAAAAAGCAAGCGCGTATGAAGGCTTTGCAAATAAAGAACTTTACGAGTACACAAAAAGATTTTATAGACTTGCAAAATCACTTTGCCCAGAAGTGTATAAACCTCTTCTAAAAAAAGTAGAATCTATGATAAAGAAAAAACGTTCTTTGTCAGATGAAATGTTAACTTTGGCAAGACGTAAAAAATGGGTTAATAAAAAAGGTAAAATCCCTCCAATACATACAAAAAAATTTGCGCGTTATTATTCTGAAAAATTTGAGAAAGATCTCATTGAAACAAAACAAATAGTGGAAGAGATAATAACAACGCACAAAAATATTAAACAGACAACTAATGATAATTAAAAAAAGTATTTTTTAAAAAAGAAACATACTTTAAATAATAAGACTCGTAACTAATCCATGATGAATCATAAATTTATCAAATCTAAAGAAGAGTATTATTTATGCGTAAAGAATATTAAAAGATTCTATAAAGAGATTGGGATGAGTTACGGAGATGAAACATTATCATTCTTTGTTACAGCGAACTTTATTTCAAAGAAACAAATCAAAGATTTGCAATTAAAAACAGAACAGCTTACAAAAATAATCGACAAAGTTGTTAATCTACACCTTGAACAAAACAAGTTTTCTGAACAATTTAATCTTCCGAAAAAAGAGCTTGAAATAATTAATATTGATAGAGGCTTTAAAAAAATAAATGTGTTTAATAGATATGATTTATTTGTATATAAAGACAGGTTTAAAGTCATAGAAATTAATCCCGAGAGCCCATCTGGAATGGGAAGAACTCATTTCATTGATCAGATATTTCTAAAACAAAAACCATTCCAAAAAGAAAAAATAGTATCTCTGCCTGATACAAGAGAATTTCTACTAAATGGATTTCTTAGTGTTTACAAAGAATGGGGAGGAAAAAAGAACAAACCAGTCATTGCAATAGTTGACTTAAAAGGTGTTAAAACAATTTCTGATCAAATATACATACAAGAATATTTTGAAACAAAAGGACATAAAACAATTATTTGTGATCCAAGAGAACTAAAATTTAACAAAGGATTATTTTATAATAAAACCAAAATAAACATTGTATATAAGAGATTTATAACAACTGATTACTTAGACAAACCCAGTTATTTCAAAGGACTAATTCAGGCATTAGAAGAGAAAAAGGTTTGTATGATAAATCCTTTTGCATCAAGAATTATAGATGATAAAAGTCTTTTAACAAAGTTGCAAGCAGGAGTATTCGATGAAATTCTAACATTAAAAGAGAAAAAACTTGTTAAAGAGATAATTCCTTGGTCAATGGAAATAAATAACAACTCAATTAAATCATATAAAGGAGGAGAAAAAGCAATTCTTGAATATATTTTAAAAAATAAGAATAACTTAGTACTGAAACCATCCATTGCATACGGAGGAGTAGGGGTATTTATTGGAGAGAATACAGCTGAAAAAGAATGGGAAAAAGCTGCTAGAAGATCTTTAAGAGAGAAAAAATGGATTATCCAAGAATACTTAGAAATCCCAACTATAGAGGTGCCTATAATTAAAAAAGGAAAAATTATATATGAAGAAAAGTATATTAATCTATGTCCGTTTGTAATTAATAAGAAAGTTGCAGGTTTTGTAACAAGAATAAGCAGTTCAAAAATAATTAATACAACTCAAGGCGGAGGAATGATTCCAACTTTTATAGAATAAAAATACCATGGTTAGAATAAAATATCCTTGGAACAAGCAGATTAGCAAGATTTACAAATTAATAATAAAAGATTCTCCAATAGTTGATTCACATGTTCATTTAGGCCTGGATGATGATGGAGAAGCGACAACTCCTGAAGGAATAATTAGAGAAATGAATAAGATGAATGTCACTAGATCAGCGATATTTCCATTCAGCAATCCTGATAGAGAAGATGATTTTCACAAACCTAACCAAAGAATATTTGATGCTTGTAAAAAATATCCAGATAGATTCATACCGTTCTTCAGATTAGATCCAAAAAAGAAATGGAAAAAAGAACTTGAACTAAGAGTTAAACAAGGTTTTGTTGGAATAAAACTTCATCCTGTTAGACAAAAATTTAGAATTGACTCTAAAGATTCAGTCGAAATTTTCAAAAGAGCAAAGAAATATAATTTGGTTGTATTAATTCATACAGGTCTTGGAATGTCTGAATTATCTCAACAAATAAAAAGTTTATTAGCAAAGGTTCCAGATGTTAAAATAATTCTTGGACACTCAGCATTTGTAGATATGAATAAGGTAATTAAAGCAGTTAAAGATAAACCAAATGTATATTTTGAAATTAGTGCAATAAGAGTGTTTGATTTCTACAATTTAATAACTAATATCAGTTCAAAAAGAATCTTGTTTGGAACTGATTACCCATTCTATAATCTACCTTTAACAATAGAATTGCTTATTGGAGTTGCACTTACTTACAAGAAAAATATTAATCTAATAAAAAACATGCTTGGAAAAACTTTTCAAAATATGTTAAAAAGCACAGAACTATTTAACAAGAAGAAAATAAAAAATATTTACATTCATAAAACTAGAAACAAAAAACATTATACAATTGACTTGTATAAATTGACTAAAAGAAGCTTTAAACTAATCACTAATCTTCCTTTTTTACCAATAAAAACTTTCATTGATAAAATTTCTTCTATTGAAAGCAGAAAAAATGCGAATAGAATTGTTCATTACCTTCGAATATATACTTTTCTTAATGGTGCTGAAGTTCTTTTGGAAAAAGAATCTTTTAACAGAGCATATAATAGACTGAAAATTATTAGAAATATTACAAAAGAACCATTTGATAAAAAAGAAGAAGTGTATATTAATCTCATAAGAAAAACTGTAAATAAAATTATTAATGATAAAAAAAATATTGTTAAAAACCTCAGAATAACAGATTATAACATCCAGAGCGAAGCAAGGACAAACATCAGGATTGCTAAAAATATTTGCATCACAAGAATGTTAAAGGTTGAATGATAAGAACAAAATATTCTAGCCTAATAAAAGAATACGGCCCTCAAGGATGGTGGCCTATCAAAGGCAAATATCACAAGAAAGATTATTCTTATCCAAGAAATGAAAGAGAAAGATATGAGATAATTGTTGGCGCAATTCTAACACAAAACACCTCATGGAAACAGGTTGAGAAAGCATTAGAAAACCTTGGAGATATAACACCAAGAAAAATACTTTCAATGAAAGATTTGAAAGAAAAGATAAAGCCAGCAGGCTACTTCAATCAAAAAGCAGGTTATCTGAAAAACATAACAGAATTCTTCATAGCGCTGAAAGGAAGAACACCAACAAGAAAAGAATTACTCGCTGTAAAAGGAGTCGGGCCAGAAACAGCAGACTCAATACTATTGTATGCTTATAATCAACCAGAGTTTGTCGTCGATGCATACACAAAAAGAATCTTTAAGCTAAACAAAACATACCATGAGATAAAAGAACTATTTGAGAAAAACCTGCCAAAAAACGTTAAACTATACCAAGAATACCACGCGCTCATAGTTGAGCATGCAAAGAGAAAATTTAATAAAGTCTCAAAGAAATAAATCTTAAAGAGGTGAGCATTTGGACGCATTATCGATTCTTACGACTATCGCGATCATTCTAATGACTGGGCTAATAGTTACAATAATCTCAAAGAGACTCTTGGTGTCAAATGTTCTTCTACTCATAATAACAGGAATTCTGCTAAAGGCAATAAAATACAAAGGAGCACCTATATTTAGCCTATCGCCAACATTTCTTATATCAATCTCAATACTGGCATTGGTAATGATAACCTTCGACGGTGCATCAAGATTCAAACTAAAAGAAGTTGCAGAATTCTCAGGGGATGCAGGTAGATTGGTGTTGTGGTTCTTGATTACAAACATCATTATTCTAACAATATTCACCAATATAATGTTTTTCCCAGCATTTACAACAGAGTTTGTGATCTTCTCATTAATCTTCGCAGTCATGATGGCAGGAACAGATCCAGGAGCTATATTCTCAATGATGAAAGGAAAGCTTCTCAAAGTTATAGAAGTCTTGGAAATTGAATCCATCATCAACACGCCAATAATAGTTATTATCCCATTCATACTATTAGACTTTGTGACAGCTTCAGGACATTTTGTCGAGAACTTCATGGACCAGATAATACCATTCCTAAGACAGATAATAGTAGGTGTTGGAACAGGAGTTGTAGTCGGAATAATAATATTCAAAGCAATGAAAGATGTCTATCATCACAAACTCTCACCATTAGCAATAATAACAGCTGCATTGCTGTCATATGTCATGGCAGAGAACTTAGGAGGCAACGGGGTCTTAAGCGTGGCTACAATGGGTCTGGTATTTGGAAATATTTATGTGAAGAAGAAATTCTTCCTGCAAGAATTCAGCGCGATATTCTCAGGTGCATTACAGATACTCGTATTTGTCCTGATAGGTTTCATAATAACTATTGAACCATCTACAGAATTCTTCATAAAATCACTGGTTTTGTTTATTATAATGATAATATGCAGATGGTTTGCAGTGGCAATAGCACTCAAGAATTCCAACTACAAACTAAGGGAAAAAATATTCATGGCACTCAACCTGCCAAAAGGAATAGCGGTCGCAGCAGTGATATTCTCACTATCTGTAAGAAACATACCACAATTAAACGTGATAATAGACCTAATTCTGTTATTCATAATCTACTCATTGATACTATCATCAATCGTAGACAAGTATTCTAGAAAATTCATAAAGATAGACTTGGAAGAAGATTAATGGATAGTCGTCCCCTTGAATCTCTTACTATCTAAGATTCTCTCAAAATTATCCAAGTCTTTACCATTAGTAATAATAACAGTCAAGCCTATTTTTTCTGCCTCTTTGCTGGCAACAGGGTCAAAAGGCACATTCAAGCCAGGATTCCATTTGTTGCCAACTATGTTTCTGAAATCCCTCCAGTGAAGCTCTTCAAAACGTTTTGCATTTTTGAAATCCTTAGGATCCTTGTCATAGACATAGTCTATATTACTGAGATTAATGAGTCTCTTAACACCAATATTCTCAGCAAGCAAAACAGCATCCATATCTGTGCTAAAGCCGGGCTTCCAACCAGCAGCTAACAAAATATTCTCCTTGAAATCAATCTTGTCAGTTGGATCGGTTATTATCTTTGGATGAGCATCATCCCTGAAGATAGTCCTTAAAAGATGAGCATTGATTCTTGTAGCGTGAATGCCTAACCAATCCAAATCCTCAGGATGTAAATTTCCAACGCTGTTTGCAGCTCTCTGATAATCCCTTGCAGTCTTGCCACCACCGCAAACGATCACAAACCTGAAACCTCTGGAGATAAACCTTTCAATTACATGCTTGAACTTCTTAAGATAATCAAAATCAACCCTGTCAGGCACTATTAAAGAACCACCAAGACTTAGAACAATTGTTTCCATGAATAGATAATTAGTATATTTATTAATAAAACTTTTGAAAAATTATAAATACTAATTAGTCATAAAAGAATAATGGTCAACGAAACAATACCAACTCTGATTGAACCAGTAGTCAACATGATTGGGAGCGCAATGAATCTTCTGAAGACAGCGATAGGTGGAATATTCGGTTTGTACGTTCTGCTTGTAATCCTCCGCTGGAAAGAAGCAAGAGACATGAAAAGAATTTTGTTAGAAGTGAAGAACCAAATAGAAAAACTGAACAAGACAGTTTCAAAGATAGAAAGATTTGAAGAAAAGAAGAAACCTAATCGTTCTCCAAGAAAGCCCTAAACTTCTCCAAAGCTCTGCCACGATGTGATATTGAATTCTTCTCCTCATCACTCATCTCAGAAAACCTTCGAGTATCACCTTCTGGAATAAAGATTTTATCGAAACCAAAACCATTGCCTTCTTTGAAAGATGCTATCATACCAAATATCTCGCCCTGAATAATCTTAACATTGCTCTCAGAAGTTGCATAGCCAATCGTGCAAACCATGTTAGCAGTTTTATCCTTACCATCAAGCAAAGCAGGCAAGTTTTCAACACCAACATATTTCAAGAAATCCTTGATATAAGGACCTGGGAGCCAGTTCCAAGCCTTGAAACCAAAAGCCACATCCTCTACAAAGCAAGGTTTTTTCAAAATCTTGAAAGCTTCCCTAGCTTTCAACCTGATAATCTCTTCAGGACTGCCCTGAATCTCAGGCAAGTCAAGAGCATGATTAGTCAGCTTGAAATCTTTAAGTATCTGTTGGGCTTCTCTAAGCTTATCCTTGTTGCCAGTGACTATGATTAGCTCTTTCATGAAAAAATAATCAAAACAAGTTCTTTAATAAAGTTTTTCAAAAACAAAAAAACACTCACTCCCCAGTCATAAATTCAGAAAGCTATATATACAAAAACTAATTCCGAAAACCGAGGATGGCTGTATCAGTATATAAAACAGAGAATCTTACTTTTGTTCTGTGCTATAATATGTATGAGGATGTTTATAGAGGTTCCCCCACATTTATGAAAGACCCAATCCATGCAGCTCACATAGGTTGGACAAGCAACCAGGGAAGAAACGCAATTGATCTGTACGCAGATAAGGATATGCAGCTAGAACACAAACTGGTAGCTAACAATTATAAGATTTCTCGTTTAGAAAAAGTAACAAACATTCAACATCGAATTCCTGAAGGAACAACCAACAAATTCTCACTTAATTTTGAAATCTCAAGGACTATGAAAAGTATTGAAGATGTAATCACTTCAATCGCAGAATACGATGTGGATATATACTCTAAGATAAAGAATTTCACACCAACAAAAACCTTTGAAAGAAGAACAAAATGGGTTGACAAAATAATCCCTGTAATTAATCCGAACTTTTCATCATTTGCAACTGTCTTTGAAGGAAAAGAGAATTTTTCAGGAGTCTGTTTATTTGATGCAAATATAGACTTAGCAGCTTCTTGTGTTGCGGATATAAATCTTTTACATCCACTCGAAGCATACTATGTTCCTGAGCAGGACTGTGATTACTGCTATGCATCAAGGCATCATGGATGGCCATCGTGGAAAGTTTTGAAATTTGTGGATCCTAAAATATTGAAAGAAGATATGAAAAGACACAGGCAAGAAATTCTAGGGGGCAAGAAATTAAAGTATTTAAGAGTGGGAGCTAGAACAGAGCCTGCTTCAGATCTACAGGTTGAAGAACTTCATAAATTATTAGAGGTTGCTATTGAAACAAATACTAAACTAATAGTAACTACAAAGTTTAACAGATTCAGACCCGAAACTGCAAGATTAGCAAAAGCATCAGATTCTTCCATTCCCTTCAGCATTGGAAAAGAAGTGCTAGAATTAGGAGTTGTTAATGCAGGATTTACAACAGCGTATAGATTAGAACAAGCAATCAAATACAAAGAAGCAGGTGTTAGGACTGTTATAAACATGATTTCTGATTTACCAGGAGCTCACAGCGGAATAGAAGAAAAGTTGATTCAAGAGGTGAGCCGAAAACATGGAATCCCAATCCAGAGATTGGGGGCGAGGTTGAACAACAGAAAAGTTGCAAGGGAATTCACAGGTATGAGTTGGGATGCAGCTCAACAGAAACAGGTTGATTTTGATGGGAACATAATAACACTCGGATATCACAGACTAGGAAATAATGATTTAGGTCCTAATGGTATCCACCCAAAATTCATTGATGAAATTGAAGATAAAACTCCCGTACTATGTTCTAAATCAAGTTCGTTAGAATACTGTGCAGGATGTGGGTTCTACAAACAGCAAGTAGCAAAGCCAATTGATCAAAACAAAAAACCAAATTATACTACAATAACCCAATCAAAAAGCAGAGCAGAGAGAAGAAGAAATAATAAAAACCAGGAGAAACTCTTCCCTGACTTACCTGATAGGGAACCTATTCCAAAAAGAAAAACATTATCAAAGAAAAAGAAAGAAAAGGCAAATGCCTCCCTAGTGAAAAGGTTACAAAATGAAAGTAGCAGATAAACTATTATACAATGGAGAAGTGAAGGCTGTTCCAATTGAACAGATAGAAAGCAGTCCAAATTATCGCGATCCAAAAAGTCAGAGAGAATTGAGACAGTTAGGAGTAAGCATGAACAAGCAAGGACAAATAACACCTGTCTTACTAGAAGAAATCAGGGACGAAAAGAATGTTTTTTACAGAAGGTTAGCTGGAGAGAGAAGATACTTAGCAGCAAAAATGGTGTGTATGGAAACATTGAACGCAAAGATTTACACAAACCTGACAGAAGCTGAACGCTTAGAAATACAGATGATAGAAAACATCAAGAAGCCTATAAGAAGAGAAGAGTTAGCAGAGCAAGAAGTTTACGACATAGTAACTGTTCTAAGCGCACATTTGGATGAAAAAACAAGAGAAAAAATACTGTCAACAAACGATTACTTCGCAATACCTAAATTTGTAAGGGAAAAATATCCTCTAAGCCAATACGCAAGGGATAAGAATACTAGCAGGCGTACAATGAATAGAAACTTTCACTTCTCAAACCTTCACAGATCAATTAGAGAGCTGGTATCCAAAGATGAAGTATCATTCAGTATAGGAGCAGAGGTTGGAAGGATACTAAACAAGAGCATCCAGATACAATTGTATGCAAAGTACAGATACCTTGATGACGATGCACATAGAGGAAGAAGGAGGAATGCATTAGACTTCGGAAAAATTGTTAGCTTAGAGCTTAGAAGAGCAGAGAGAATAAAAGCAGAGAAACAAGAACTAGAGCTAACAGTAAAGGACAGCTATGTCAATCAAAACGATGCTCTGGCAAAAGATCTTGAGAGAGAGTTAAAGAAAGTCAAGCTCATCAGAGGTATGTATCATGCAATAACAATCGAACCAGACTTAGTTGATATCATAAAAACCCACACACACTTTGAAACTCTGAAAACAGATTTCGAGAATGAATGGACTAATGCCACAAATGCATTAACTTGTGTTGGTATAAAAATTAGCTCTCAAACAAACTTGTTAAGAGAGATGGAAGAATCAGGTGGGAAAAAGAAAACACTAAGAGACAAAGTTTTGGAAGGGGAGCTATCAGATATTGAAGGAGATTACAAAGCACATTTCAATCTGCAAGGAAAAACAGAAAAATTCCCTATTGATGAACTGGTTCCAGACCCTAGCAATCCAAGGAAAACAATTGACTGGGATTATATACAAGAGTTAGCAGAGAGTATGGACATACTTGGTCATCAGCTAAGCCCAATAGTTGTAAGACCAAAGGAAGGTATTGAAGGATTAATGATAGTTGTTGGTCACATGAGAACTCTTGCAGGAAAAAAAGCAGGTTTCAAAGTAATGGAAGGATACGAACGTGAACTCACAGACTTCGAAGCAAGACTTGTTCAGATAATAGAGAACTACTATGAAAAACCATCCAACAGAGAGCTTGCAAACGGAATAGCACAATTGTTTGAACTAAGAAAAGAAGAAGGAAAAGAAAGCGGAGAAAAAATAACAAAAAGCCAATTCAAGAATAGTGTCAAATGGCTCAACTCTGGACTGCTCAACAGCTCACTGGCTTATAACTCACTGGATGAGCTGACAAAGAACCTTGAAAAACAAAAAATAATAAGTTATGGAACTGCAGTGCAGCTAGCAAGAGTTGATGGAAGTGAAAGGTACACAGTAACACTTCCAATAATAACCTTCAACCTAAACGCTGGAGAAGCAAAGAAATACATTGACAATCATTTAGCTGAGAAGAACAATCATGTAGACACCTCAACAGAGATAGCAATGTTCCAACAACAAATCAAAGAGGCAAGTATTAAGCATATAAAAAAGAAACTAGCTGCAAAATTCTTAATGACACTAATAGAATTCAAAGAAAATGTTAATTATATAACAGCAAAGAATCCAGACATATTCAAAAGAGAAAATATTGTTGAGAAATATTACGATTTAAACATTGCATGGAATGATTTAAGAGAACAGATAATGACTATCCAAGGACACAATGGTACAATTCAATAAAGAAAGAGCAGTGGAAGTTCTAATAAAGCCTTTCAAAGAAAAAGGAGAAGAAATTCTTGAAAAGTTTAACTACATGTTCTATCAAAAAGATTTATTCAAAGTAGTTCCAGAAAGCGAAACACTTGAAAGAAAAGCATTGCTCGCATTCTTCGCAGTCTTATTTGACAGCCAGAAAGAATCAATTAATCATTACAAACAGGTTGCAAAACTATACACTTTTGATAAAGATTTTTTCACAGTTGATAGAATTCTTAACCTAACATCTACAGAAGTTAAAATGTTTTCCAAGCGTCAAATGCATTCAATGGACAAAAAAGCCGCGTATCTCACAGCTTCATATCAAAAAATAAAGAATGAATATGGTGGATTAGCACTAAACATTCTCTCACATGACATCACCGAGACACATGATAGACTCCTTGAGTTTCCAGGTTATGGCGATGGACTTACAGGACTCTTGATTGAAACACTAATGGATAATAATATTCACAGATTCTCAAATGAACAGGATTTTCAACCAAAAATTGATTTTCATGATTTCAATATAGGTATTGTTTCAGGAATAATTACAAAGCACAACAAGTTCTTTCCTGAATCAGAGAAAGCTGAGTATTCAAAATTCTTAAACCAATTAGCAAAAGAACAAGACATTAGTGTCTTAGATTTAGATAAGTTCATGTGGGTTGCAGCTCAACTTTGTAATCAAAGAAGAGAATCTGTCTGTGAGATGCTTTGTCCCTTCAATCAAAAATACTTAAAGCCAAGAGCATACACAATAGGCAACCACACTTCTGCTAGAGCAATAAAAAATCAACAGTATGAGAATCGAAAAAAGTATCAATTAAATTTGTTCCAAAACATAAACCTTTTAAAATAAACTGTCAGTAATTCTTGATATGTTTAAGCAAAAAGTAATATTAGATACTAATTTCCTATTAATACCAGGACAGTTCAATGTGAACATATTTGCAGAGATAAAGAGAATAATGGATGTTCCATACAATCTGTACATAATTGACAAGACATTGGAAGAGTTGAACAAGTTAACTGTTCTTGGAAACACAAAAGATGCTAAAGCTGCAAAGTTGGGAATGGCTCTCCTAGGAGGACTAGCAAAACAAAAAAGCTTAAAAACACTTGCAAGTTTCCCAGACAAGAACGTCGATGACGCCATAGTGAGGAAAGCAAACAAAAAAGTTTATATAGCAACGCAGGATAAAGAATTAAAGAACAGAGTGAAAGAAAAAAGAGCACACATAATAACTTTAAAACAAAAAAAATATCTAATAATGGAGTAAGAATGTTTTACAAAGTAAAAGTCAAAGACCATGTGAGAGTACCGCCTGAGAAATTTGGGTTGGACCTGAAACAAGCAGTTATAGAAGAGATAAAAGCCAAATACGGCGGATTCATCTCAAAAGAGCTTGGCATGGTCATAGATGTGTCAAACCTTGAAGATGTCGGAGAAGGAATCATAATTCCAGGAGACGGCGCATCATACTACCAATCAACATTTGACTTGTTAACATTCGAACCAGAAATGCAGGAAGTCATTCCTGGAAAAATCAGGGATATAGCAGACTTCGGAGCATTCATAACAATGGGTCCAATCGATGGAATGATCCATATAAGCCAGACAATCAATGACTTCGTAAGCTTCAGCAAAGACAAAGTATTGCAGGGAAAAGATTCAAAAAGAAGCTTGAAAGTAAACGATAAATGCAGAGCAAGGATAATCCAGGTTTCCTACAAAGACATTGCAAACCCGAAGATAGGTCTCACCATGAGACAGCAAGGTCTTGGAAGAGACGATTGGATACCTGAAGATCTCGACAAAACAAGCACAAAAACTAAAAAGACTGAAGAAAAGAAAGGTAAATAAAGATGAAAAAGAAAGCTTGTAAATCATGTAAAATCTTTGTAGAAGGAGACTCCTGTCCTATCTGCAAGAAAAGTTCATTCTCAACCAATTGGCAAGGAAGGATTCACTTCACAAATGTAGAGAAATCAATGATTGCCCATGAGATGGGCATAGAAAAGAAAGGAGAATACACAATAAAAGTAAGGTAAAAATGGAGATTAAGAAGCAAGAAGAGAATAAATTGTTCGGAAGAACAGAAATAGAAGCAGAGTTAACATTCTCTGGCGCAACACCGTCAAGAGGTGAGCTAAGAAAGCAACTTGCAAAACAGTTCAAGACAGATGAAAAACTAGTCATAATCAGACAGATCAAAACAAAATTCGGCGAAAGCACAGCAAAGATTCATGCAAATATCTACAATAAAGACAAAGACTTGAAAGAAACAGAGCCAAAGCACATTGTAGAAAGGCATGAGCCTAAGAAGAAAGAGGAAAAAGCTGAGGATGCACCAGCTGCAGAAGCAGCGCCAAAAGAAGAAGTAAAAGAAGAAGCTCCTGCAGAAGTCTCAGAAACAGAAGTTTCTGACGATGCTCAGAAACCGGAGGTTTCAGACAAAGCTAAAGAAGAAGTGAAAGAAGAAGCGGTTCCAGAAGCAGAAGAAAAGGTTGAAGAAGAGAAACCAGCACCTGAAGAGAAAACTGAAGAACCTGCTCCAGAGCCAACAGTCGACGAACCAAAAGAAGAAGCAACTTCAGAACCTGTAGAAAAGAAAACTGAAGAACCTGCTCCAGAATCAGAAACACCAGTAGAAGAAATTAAAGAAGAAGCTCCTACAGAACCAGAAGTTAAAGAAGAAGTTACAACCGAAGAACCAACTACAGAAACAACTGAGGAACCTGAAAAGGAAGAAGAAGTTAAAGAAGTAACTGAAGAAGCTGCACATGAACCAACAGCCGACGAACCAAAAGAGGAAAAAACTCCAGAACCTGTAGAAAAGAAAACTGAAGAACCTGCGAAAGAAGAAGAAACACCTGAAGCAGCAGAACCAGAAGTAAAAGAAGAGGCTCCGGCAGAAGAAGTTAAAGAAGAAGTCTCAGAAACAAAAGTTTCTGACTATGCTCAGAAACCTGAAGAGGTTTCAGACAAGCCTGCTAAAGAA
>JABMPT010000001.1 GCA_013202845.1 Candidatus Woesearchaeota archaeon
TCAAGAGTATTTGGCTTTCAGCCACCAGTTTGAAACTGGTGGAAAATTTCTGACATTTCAAGTTACATTTTCCAACAATTATTTTTAATAACAACAAAATATAAAAAAGAATTCTGTTTCTGATTTTTTGACAAAAAATGATAAGGATGCCTTTTGAAGATATTGTTGCTAAAATAGAGGAGAACAGTAACCTGTCAAAAGATGTCATCGAGGACAAAATAAAGAAAAAGATGTCTCAGCTTTCTGGTCTTATATCCAAAGAAGGTGCTGCCCATATTATTGCAAATGAGCTTGGTATAAAGCTTTTTGAGAATATCTCCGGAAAACTTCAGATAAAGAATATACTTGCTGGGATGAGAAATGTTGAAACAGTTGGAAAAGTTCAGCAGGTTTTTGAAGTAAGGGAATTCGCAAGTGAAAACAGGCATGGAAAAGTGGGCTCTTTTATTGTTGGTGATGAAACAGGAAGTATAAGAATGGTTCTCTGGAATGACCAGGTTGTTAGTATGGAAAACCTGAAAGCAGGAGATATTGTAAAGATTTCTGGAGGTTATGTCCGGGATAATAACAGAAAAATAGAGGTTCATCTTAATGACAGGAGCAACATGGTTATAAATCCAAAAGGTGAAAAAATAGAGAATGTTAAGGAATTAAAGTCAATAAGGAAAAGCATAAAGGAATTAACAGAAGCAGATGATGATGTTGAGATTGTTGGAACTGTTGTTCAGCTTTTTGACCCAAGATTCTTTGAGATATGCCCAAAGTGTGGAAGAAGGGCAAAGCCAAAGGACAGCGGTTTTGCATGTGATACACATAATGATGTCGAGCCGATTTATTCCTATGTCATGAATATGTTTGTGGATGATGGAACTGACAACCTGAGGGTTGTGTGCTTTAGAAACCAGGCAGAAAGAGCAATTGGAAAAACAAGAGAAGAGATGCTAAAGTACAGGGAAGCTCCTGAAAAATTTGAGGATATGAAAAAAGAGATGATGGGAAATCTTGTTAAATTTCATGGCAGGGTTGTTAAGAATGAGATGTTTGACAGATTAGAGTTTGTCTGCAACAGGGTCTTTACTGACATCAACCCAGAGGAAGAAATAAAAAGATTAAGCGAAGAAGTTGAAATAGTAGAAAAAAACAAGGAAGAGATTAAAGCTGAGCCAGTTAAAGCAGAAGAAATAGCTGATTCTGAAGTTGTTTTAGAAGAAAAAGAAGAAGAATCCAAACCAACAGAAAACCTACCTTCTGTTGAGGAATTATAGCATTGGACACTGGACAAATGTGCGCATAGGGTATTTAAATCATACTTCATTAATTCTTTTTACCCATTGAAAGAAAATGCGAATAGCAAGGGCTTGATTTTTTGGATTAAACCAGAAGATTTTCAGAAAAGACCTTGTATCTGCGAATTCTTTCGGATGGTTTTGATGTTATTTTGATATTACCAAAAGATTTGCGGAAAAACTCTCGAAATCCATTTAAAAAATCAAATAACAAACAAATCTAACAATTAAACAAGGTGATGTAAATGACTGAAGAAAAAGTAAAACCTGAAAAAAAGTTCAGTGCCGGAGCTATGTCAGCTTCTGTATGGGTGAATGAAGGAAAAGGTAAAGACGGTGAAAAAAGAAAATTCAGGACAGTTAGTCTGCAGAGAAGTTACAAGGACAAGAATGATGAGTGGCAGACAACCAGCTCATTAAGAATAACTGACCTGCCAAAGGCCTCTTTAATTATAAACAAGGCATATGAATACCTTGTATTAAAGAACTTTGATTTAGAAGAAGAGATGGTTGTTTAAGGAAAGATTTTTATTATTTTCTTTTTTCCCATCAGGAGGTGTATACAATGGAAAGTAAAAAACAAGAAAGTGTTGAGACATTACCCGGAGTAGGTGCTGCTACTGCAGAAAAACTTAGGACTGTTGGATATTCTGATCTTATGTCTATAGCTGTTGCCTCACCTGGCGAATTGGTTGATGCAACAGGTGTTACAGAACAGGCTGCGAGAAAGATAATAAAGGCAGCAAGAGTTTCAATGGATATGGGTTTTGAGTCAGGGACTGATTTATTGAAAAAAAGGGAAACAGTTGAGAAGATAACAATAGGAAACAAGGGGTTTGACAAATTATTAGGAGGCGGCTTTGAAACAGGGGCAATTGTAGAGGCATTTGGTGAGTTTGGCTCAGGTAAGACACAATTAGGCCATATATTAGCTGTTAACTGCCAGCTTCTGAAGAATGAAAAGAATCCTGTTGCAGTTTTTATTGATACAGAAAACACATTCAGGCCGGAAAGAATTATGCAGCTGGCTAAAGGTGCAAAATTAGACCCCAAAAAGGCGCTGGAAAACATAAAAGTTGCCAGGGCTTTCAATTCTGACCACCAGATGCTGCTAGCTGAAAAGGTGGAGGATTTGATAAAGAAACAGGACTTAAATGTAAAGGTGGTTATTGTTGATTCACTAACAGCCCATTTCAGGGCTGAATTCATCGGAAGAGGAACACTAGCAGAAAGACAACAGAAGCTAAACAAGCATATGCATGTATTGCTTAAACTGGCTGACACCTATAATCTATGTGTTTTTGCTACAAACCAGGTAATGGCCCGTCCGGATGTATTCTTTGGTGACCCAACGCAAGCTATTGGTGGTCATATTGTTGCGCATGCCTCAACATTCAGGATTTACCTGAGAAAGGGTAAAAAAGGGAGCAGAGTAGCTAAATTAGTTGACTCACCCAATATGCCAGAAGGTGAATGCGGATTTTACATAGAAGAATCCGGTCTAAAAGATATATAATTAATGTCCAATACTAAATTTCCATTAACTTTATAAATAGAAATCAAATCTACATTTAAAAATAAACACTTTAGAGCGAATTCTAAGGTGCATTAAATAGATAAAAGGTGAGATAAAAGATGGATAGAGACGGTTTTAGATCTAGGAGGAGCTTTGCTCCTGTAAAAGAAGGAGAGGAATTAGTAGTTAAGATAGAAGCTGTTGGTGCAAAAGGAGATGGCATAGCAAAGAAAGAGGGATTTGTCCTGTTTGTGCCAAATGCAAAGGAAGGAGATGAAGTCAAAGTTAAGGTAAGTAGGGTGTTAAGAAATGTAGGCTTTGCTGATATTGTTGGCAAAGGAGCTGCTGCTCCTGAAGAAGAGCCTGCTGAAGAAAGCAGTGAAGAGGTTGCTGAAGAGCAGCCAGCAGTAGAGGGAAAAAAGGCCAAAGAAAAAAAGAAAAAAACAAAGGAAGAGCCTGCAGAAGAGACACCAGAAGATACTGAGGATTTTGGCGAAGAGTAAGAGAAAAAATAACAAAAATTTATTCTTTTTTTTCTATACATTTTTATATTATTAATTTAATTAGATATAACAATGAGATTATTCATTGCAGTAGAGGCACCAAAGGAGTTAAAAGAATTCTTTGTTAAGCTGCAGAAGCAGGTAGATAAAGGTGCAAAAATAAACCTTACAAAAGAATTCCATTTAACATTAAAGTTCTTAGGGGAAATAGATGAAAAAAAGCTTAAGGAAGTTAAAGCAAAACTAAAGGAGATAAAGCATGAGCCATTCAAGATAAAAACCTCTAATTTAGGTGTTTTCCCAACAGAGAGCTATATCAAGGTTGTGTGGATGGGCCTGAAGCCGTATGATAGGATAAATGAACTGCAGAAAAAGATAGATGAGCAGTTAAAAGACATGTTCCCTGAAGACAAGAGATTTCATCCACACATAACATTAGGCAGGGTAAAGTTTGTTGAGGATAAAAAGAAATTTATTGATAATCTTAAAAGCATTAAAGTCGAGGAAAAGGAATTTGAGGTAAAGGATTTCAGGCTAAAGAAAAGCACATTAACACCTGAAGGCCCTGTTTATGAGGATTTAGAGATTTATGAATTCTAAAGAATGGGCCTAGAGACAGCGGAAATCAGAGATTTCCTGGCCTCTGTCCCATTCGCTTTGCTCATGGGCCTAGAGGGATTCGAACCCCCGATCTACAGCTTAGAAGGCTGTCGCCTTTTCTGGGACTTATCTATCCAGGCTAGGCTACAGGTCCAATGAGTATTTGTATTTATCTTTGCTTTTAAAATCTTTTCTCTTTAATAACTTTTATAAATGATTTTCGTCTACCAAGCATATTATGACCGAGCCAAGATTAAAGGGGAAACACTGGAACAAGGATTTTGAGAAACCTATTTATGAAAAGTGGAAAAAGGATAAGGCTTATGCCTTTGACAAAAAAAGCAAGAAAAAAGTATATTCAATAGACACTCCACCACCGTATGTTAATACTCCTGTTCACATTGGTCAGGCAACAACCTATGTGTTGATGGATTTCTTTGCTCGCTTCAGAAGGATGATTGGTCAGGAGGTTTTATTTCCTCTTGGTCTGGACAGGAATGGTTTGCCAATTGAAATGGCTGCAGAGAAGAAGTTCAATGTCAAACTCACTGATTTACCTAGAAAAAAAGCAACAGAATACTGCGAAAACATATTACAGGAAAGTTCCCTTGCATCCACAGATACCTTCTTGAAGTCAGGAATCAGCTTCAATTCTTGGAAACTTGGGAATGAACCAGGTGATGTTTATTATACAGACAGTCCGGAATACAGGTCTTTGACTCAGGAAACATTTTTTGACATGTGGAATAAAGATTTGATCTATGAAGATAACAGAGCCAATAATTGGTGTCCTGGATGCCAAACAACGATTGCAGACGCGGAAATAGAGTATCGTGATTTATCTGCTTTTTTTAATGATGTGAAATTCAAAGTTAAAGAGACTGGTGAAGAAATAATTATTGCAACTACAAGACCAGAGCTCATCTGTACTTGCGGTATGATTATCTTCAATCCAAAAGATAAAAGGTATAAGCATCTTGCAGGAAAAACTGCTATAACACCTATCTTTGAAAAGGAAGTTCCAATAAAAGCGCATCCTGCTGCTGAGATGGATAAAGGTACTGGTATTATGATGATGTGCTCTTTTGGAGATGTAACTGATATCCGTTTCTTCAGGGAGCAGAGATTGGAGCCAGTGATTGCTATTAACAAGGATGGAACTATGAACAAACATGCTGGCTTCTTAAAAGGTATTAATGCCAGAGAAGCGCAGAAGAAGATAGTAATGGAATTGCATAGCAAGGGCTTGTTGCTTGGCCAGAAAAAACTTGTTCACAGAACACCTGTGTGTGAGAGAAGCAAGGATATTATAGAATTCATCAATATGAAAGAATTCTATGTAAAGCAAGTAGAGTTTAAAGACAAGATGAGAGAACTTGCTAAGAAATTGAATTTCTATGCCTCAAGAAGCAGACAGATAATGTTTGACTGGATTGATTCGGTCACTATAGATTGGCCTGTTTCAAGAAGGAGATATTATGCTACTGAAATTCCCTTATGGTATGATGAGAAAAATAGTTATACTGCATTGGGTCCTAAAGGCAAGTATCATCAACCTTGGAAAACAGACGCGCCAAAAGATGCTCCTGTTTACGACAAGAATAGGAAAAAAATTGGGTTGGTCAAGGATTTTCCAAAGAGTAAATGGGTTGGTGAGATGAGGGTTTTTGACACCTGGTTTGATTCTTCAATAACCCCTCTTTATATCTTAAGGTATTCAAGGGATGAAGAGTTTTTCAAGAAGGCACATCCCTGTTCGTTAAGACCTCAAGGCAAAGAGATTGTTAGAACCTGGCTTTATTATACTGTTTTGAAGGATTACTTGTTGACTGGAAAGCTAGTATTTGAAGATGCATGGATTAATTATCACATCGTTGATGAAAAAGGACATAAGATGAGTAAAAGTAGTGGTAATATTATTGACCCTCAAGATGTTATTAACAAGTTCGGAGCAGAGCCTTTCAGACTTTGGAGTGCTGTTGAAGGAAACTTGGATAGTACCGATTTTAGATGTTCTTTTGACAGGATAGAAGGTGCGGGTAAGACTTTGACAAAATTATGGAATGTTGCTCGATTTATCAGTGTGTTTCCAGAGCCAAAAGGAAAGTATGAATTAAGTGCTGTTGACAAATGGATAATACAAGAAGTTAATTCATTAATCAAACTGTCAAGAAAGCAATACGAGGTTTATGACTTTCATAACCCTGCAATCAAGCTAAAACACTTTATCTGGGAAACATTTGCATCACATTACTTAGAGCTTGTTAAGAGTCGCGCGTACAATCAAGAAAAAAAGTTCTCAAGGGAATATCAGAACGGAGCATTGTTCACTTTGAATTATTGTTTAGATACTGTTTTGAAATTATTAGCTCCAATAGTTCCGTTTATAACCCATAAGATTTATAATGATTTGAGGGGAAAAGACATACATGTGGAAAGCTTCCCCAAATTAGAGCAGGATTACAAAGTAAAGTTTTCAACAGAAGATATTATTACTACTAATAGTGCTATCTGGAAGTATAAGAAAGACAAGAATATGAGCTTGAGGGATGAGTTGAAAGATGTTTCAATTCCAGTAAAGCTGAAATCATTGGAAAATGACTTGAAAGCCATGCATAATATTAAAACTGTGAAGTATGGCAAGAAAGTAAGCATTTCTTAATGTTTGTCATTGATGAGTAGTTATAAACAGAAAACTTTATATATTATTAGTTCCTCTTTGTTCTTATGAGTATATCCGATATAGTTAGTGGAATTCTTGCAGGCACAATTAGCTTGACTCTTGTAGTAACTCCACTAAGTTCGACTTATGGACAGGAAGTAGCTACTTCTGCTGCTCAAGAAGTGGTTTTAGATGATTCATCCCTTGAAGATATAATGACTCTTGTCCAAGGATTCTTTGATCACAAGATGCTTAGACGAGACTATATTGATGACCTGATGGAACCTATTAACTATGCTTTGGACAATCCAATAATGCGAAGACTACTACTTAGCCAAGCAAACTCGCACCTTCAGCAATATGATGTTGGAGATGAAGTGGATTTAAAATATCAAGCGATCAATTCTCTTGCTTATAATCTTGCATACCAATTCTGGGAAGATAACCTTAGTGAAACCGAGAAAGCAGAATTTAATGACAGGTTGAAAGATTATTATGACAAGGTTCTTCAAACAAGATTTGAACTGGAGGAAAAAGCTGATATAATTGGTGCTTTTGAAAACCCAATTGATAAATATGCTTTTATAGGGACCATTATTGAAAAGAATGGATTGGAAGAACTCACTCTTTTTTCCTTAATGGAAGATTTCTATGATGTATGTTTAGATAATGAAGAAGATTTTGAAGATCTTGCTTTTGGACCAGTTGCATTTGCATACTTTTTTTCTCGGGAAATCACTACAAAAACAGTGAGTCTAGATTATTTTAATATGTTTGGCGATGAAGACTGGGAAATAAGACGAAAGAATGCAATAATTGAACAAAACTTTGAATCAATAAATTATATTCTTCCAGGTTTGAAAGAGTTTTATCGAGGATTGTTTGATGAAACTTTGTTTGAAGAATAGAATGGCAATTTCTTTCGAAACTTTTATATAATATTTTTTTCCAAAATTTAACCTAGTATAGAACTCTGAATTTTATTGTTCCAGGAATCTTCTTCATCCAATGAATCTTTTAGAATTTCAATAGGATATCCTTCTTCTTTGAATGCTTTGACAGCATCTAGATGTATGTTCTCAAGCAACAATGCCTTTATTTTGCTTTTTGGATAAGATATTTCTCTTGTCATAATCATAATTTTTTGATAACAGGTCCTTGTGGTGTATCATCAACATAATATCCTTCTTTTTTCAGCTTATCTCTTACTTTATCTGCAGTTGCCCAATCCTTGTTTTTTCTCGCATTCTCTCTTTCTTCAACCAATTTTTTTATTTCTGCAGAAACCTTCTCTTTTTCAAAGGTTATGAAACCAAGAACAGAATTTATTTTTTTCAAGAAAACTATTATCTCTTCACCATTTCTCTTGCTTATATCTTGTTTGTTGACTTCTCTGATGAAGCTATAAACTGCTGCTATGGCTTGTGGCATGTCAAAATCATTATCCATGTGCTTTTCAAACGCTGTTTTTGTCTTTTTTATTAGGTTTTTTACTTTTTTGTTTTCTTTACCATTTGCTCTCGAGACTTTTCTTATAAACTCGTTGATTCTTTCCAAGCTGTTCTTTGAATGTTGTATGTTTTTTTCAGAATAGTCAATTGGTGTTCTGTAATGAGTTGATACGTAGAAGTATCTAAGAACTTTAGAATCCCATTTCTTCAATGCTTCTCTGATAGTTATGAAATTGCCAAGAGATTTTGCCATCTTCTCTTTTTCAATGTTGAGAAAAGCTGCATGCAGCCAATACTTCACCAATGGCTTTCTACCAGATGATGCTTCCATCTGAGCAATCTCTGACTCATGGTGTGGAAATATTAAGTCTATAGCGCCGCCGTGTAAATCATATTGTGGTCCAAATTCTGTCTCTGTGATTGCTGTATCCTCTATATGCCATCCAGGCCTTCCCTTTCCCCAAGGGCTTCTCCAACTTGGTTCTCCTATTTTTTCTTTTTTCCAAAGTGAGAAGTCAGATGGGTTCTTCTTGTCTTCATTAACAGCAACTCTTGCACCTTCTTTTATTTTGTCCATTGGTTGATGAGAAAGTTTTCCATATCCTTTAAACTTGTCAATCTCAAAATAAACCCCGTCAGATGTTTTATAAGCATAACCTTTGTCAAACAAAGTCTGTATCTGCTTGATTATCTGCTTCACATAATTAGTTGCTCTAGCATATTTGTTAACACTGTTAATACCCAGTGCTTTCATATCTATATCATATTCTTTTTCATATTTTATTGCTAGTTTTGAGGGGTCTTCCTTGTTTTCATTAGCTCTTTTGATGATCTTATCATCTATATCTGTAATGTTTTGAAGATAGAACACATTAAATCCTCTATATCTTAGGTATTTGGCAATGACGTCGAATTGCACGTATGTTTTTGCATGTCCTATGTGGCTGTAATCATAAACAGTTGGTCCACACACAAACATATTGACTTTTTTTCCTTTTAGAGGTTTGAACTCTTCTTTCCTCCTTGTTAATGTATTGAAGACTTTCAATGCCATAGGTATAGTTTTTCTTTCAAGGTTTTTAACGTTTTTGCTATTGAGTCACAATATTTATAAATTCTTAATCTATTTGAAATCCTATGAGGGATTCAAAGGTTGCAAGGTATTTTCTCGTAGCACTTCTTTTAGTGTTTATCTACCTAGCATTCCTTACAATCTTACCTGTTATTAAGAATATTATTCTTGCAATGGTTTTGGCTTTCGCATTTTATCCTTTCTACAAATTTGTTAATAAGTATATCAAGTCAAAGAATTGGTCTGCAGCATTAATGATACTTTTCTTGTTGTTGTTAATAGCGATTCCAGGGTCATTGATAGTTAACTCATTAATACAACAAACTTATTCAACTTATTCTTTGGTTCAGACTTTTGATTTTACAAACCTAAATAGCTTTGTACCAGAGTTTCTTTCAGAAACAGTTGATTTACACAAATACATCGGTGATGTTATATTAAAAGTCAGGAATTTTATTGTATCATTCGCACCTGATTTGATAGGTTCCATTGCTGAGATTCTGCTTGGATTATTCATAATGCTTTTTGTGATGTTCTATGCTTTCAGGGATGGTGATAAATGGGTTGCTAAGATTCGAGATAGTTTGCCAATGAGAAAGGAATATACTAAGAAACTATTAACAAATACTGAGGATGTTACAGGCGCAGTCTTGTATGGTTATGTCTTAACTGCTGTTGTTCAGGGTTTTCTTGGCGGATTCATGTTTTTTATACTTGGAATTTCAAATCCTATATTCTGGGGTTTTGTAATGGTTGTATTGGCAGCGATTCCATTTATAGGAACACCGATTGTGTGGCTTCCAGCAGCGATTATTGAACTTGTTTCTGGCAGATATGTTTCTGGATTGATACTTTTAATATTTGGATTCGTGGTGCTGATAAACATAGATAATTTCATAAGACCAAAGCTTATAAGCAGCAGAGCCAATATTCATCCAGCAGTAGTTTTAGTTGGAGTTCTAGGTGGATTGAGTGTTTTTGGCTTTACAGGAATAATACTCGGACCTCTGATACTTTCATTGCTTATAGTTATTGTAAAGTTCTTTGCTCTAGAATTCGATTATTAAGAAGACATATTTCTAAGATATTGATTTAGCTTAAATTTAATTTTTTCTTTAACCTCAGGATTCAAGTTTAGTTTCTCAACTTCTTCATCCCAATTGATCTTTGGGATATTTGTGAGGCTTCCCAAGAATTCTCTGTCAGCTTTTTTTGCTTGGGCTTCAATACCCATAGCACTTTTAGTTCCAAACTGTCTTATTATAGGAAATTTTGAAATTGAATTGGCTCCCGCACCCAATAGTAATGAGATTCTTTCTATTTTGTCCTTCCATATCCCCATTTGAATATCGATGTTTGGGAATGCAATCCTTGTCTTTGCAATATACCATGCGTGATATTCTTTGTTTGGGCTCTTCTTTTTTTCAAAAACAGTTCCTTTCACAGGGTTCAATGCATACATATGAATTTTCTCAATCTTGTTCTCTTCTATGAATTCTTTCAATGTTTCAAAATCCTCTTCAGCCTCTCCAAGACCAAGTATCAAGGTCATGGCATTTTTCAACCCTAAAGACGTTGAATTCTTGAACATCTGTACACATGGTCCTATTGGCTTTGAAGGACAGACATCTTTGTGTATTCTTTCATTAACTGTTTCTATTGATCCAACAACCCCTTTGATATATGGTTTGTACTTCTCCAAGTAGTTCTTTGGTGTTGCTCCAAGATTTATCCATACTTTTTCGCCTGTAATTTCATTTATGACTTTAAGCATCTCAAGAAGGTCCTTGTGATGGTATGCATTTATTCCTCCACTGAAAAAACCGATTTTCCAGCCAAGATTCTTGCAGATTATTGTTTCAGCGTACAATGACTCTTTTGATCTCACAGCACGGTCATCATCACCTTTATTTCTTTTCTCCTGTGTACTCATATAGCAGAATGTGCAGTCCTTTATCGAACAGGACCAGCTAAAAAACAGAGCTCTTTCAAACCAAGTATTGCTTGGGAAATTGGCTGCATAGATCTTACTAGCTTCACTTATCAATTTTTTTAGTTTATCCATTATATAACAGAAAATAATATTCTTTAAAAAAGTTTCATAACTGTTTTAGTTTATCAGCTAGCTCTATGTATGTTGCAGCGCTCCAAGCTTGAGCCAAACAGCCTTCAGATTTTTGTTCTGCAGCAGAGCTAACTTCTGCAGCATGTCCTATGAATCCAGAGAACATCAATTCTTTTTTGCTTGCATAGAATATTCGCTCTATGAAATGATAATATTTTTTCCTGTCAAGATCATTCATGCAGATAGCAGCCATATTATTAATCCAATACCAGCTATCACCCCTGTGATAACTTGAGTTCTCGTCACCAGTATAATGAGATTTGTATAACTTGTTTTTCTTGTCAATAGAAGTCAATCCTCCCCATTCATGCCACAAAGCTCTTAATGCTTTGTTGAATACCATCTTCCACTCATGCTTCCATAATAATTCTGGATAGACATAGTAAGCGATGAAGACGTTAGGTCTGATTGTGTTGTCTCCTAGTCTGTCAAGTAGATTTCCTTGTTTGAAGAAAGCTTTCTTTACATGTTTGGCAAACACTTTTTCCAAGCTTCTATAACCATAGTAAATAAGATTTAGATGTTTGCATAATATCTTCATCAGTTTGAAAAAAGACAGAAACAATGTCTGAATCTCTATGCATGCTCCTGGTCTGCCATCTTTCCCATTAACATCAGTATCCATCCATGTTTCGTTCAATTCAGTATACATTATGTAATCTTCCATATATTTGACCATGTGCTCCTCAATGCAGAAATGGAGCTTATGTTTTATCTTCATCAAATCATCTTTTGAGAAATAACCCTTTAAGCATTTCTTTTCTTCCAATATTGATAGGAAATCATGCAGTCTTTTGAAAAGCCAACCAATTCCATCTGCACTGTCAAGATTTGATTTGGGTAATCTATTTGGTATTCTTCCATTATCATCAATAGCTTCCAGATAAGCCATCAGTCTTTTCTTAACAAAGTCAAATCTTTCCTCAATCATAAAAGCTTTTAATGATATCAGTTCATCCCTACCCCAGAACTGGTAGAACCAAGGAAGACCTGCAAATACTCCTTCCATCTTGTTGGCTCCTTTGCCAACAATTGTTCTCAAGCTATCCAAAGAGTTTATTGCTGCATTGGCTGAGAGCTTCTTTCTTCTGCAAAGATTTTTGGTTTTTAATCTTAGAGCTTCTTTCAAAATTTTTTCATTTAGAGACGCTGACTCAGCATCGTTCATTGCCTCTTTTTCGCTTTCTCCAAATGATATAAAAAGTTTCAAACTACCATTACACCTTATCTTCACAGCTTTGTAAATATAGAAATCACTCTTTGTATTCCTTATTTTGTCATATGAATAATCTTTTTTCTCCCATTGATCAACAACTTCAAAGTCATGGATGCCCTTTATAGCCAAATACTTCTTGTGTTTTTTATAATGAATTATTAACATGCCTTTCTTCTTATCAATAGAATAATGTCTGTCTTTGTCATCAAAATTGAACATCTCCCTGAAATCAAAATCTATGTTTATATTGCCGACATAGCTCTTAACCTCATATATTAGAGCGGTAGCTGTTAAATGAAAACTTTCCTGAGAAGTTCCATATCTCCTGATGACCTTATAAAAATGATTCTCAAGCTCTGTAATGTTTTTGTCAAGATAAATATTCTCAATTGATTTGTAAGAATTCCAGTTCTTGTCCAAATGGAACAATCCCTGCATATGGGTTATATTCTCCTTGCTACCTAGAGAAAGAAATCCGCCTGTTTTATCAGTGAGAAGAAAGCATCCCTCACCCTCTTTTTTTTGAGCTTGATGACCAAGCTTATGAATTATTTTCATCCTTGCCTAAAATTATTTGGGAGTCCTCACCAACGTTCAGCTGTTTGTATGCACCTTTTACCTTGGCAAATGCGGCTATCAATGATTCTTTTAATTGAGCATCTTCCACTACTGAACTCTTCCCAATAATACTATTCTTGACAATGGAGTTTTTAATCTTTGCGTTTTTTGCAACAGAAACATAAGGTCCAATGATTGAATTCTCTACTTTGACGCCTTCCTCAATGAAAACAGGCTCTATAATCAAGCTTTTATTCAAGCCGTTTCTTTTTTTCTGCTTTTTATTCTTTAGAAGGTATCTGTTTGTGGCAAGCAGAGTCTCTGGCTTTCCGCAATCCTCCCAGACATTCACTGTTTCGGCTATGAATTTAGTTCCTCTCTTAATCATTATGTTAAAAGCATCCATTAAGTAGAATTCTCCTTTTAACTGCACATCTCTCCTTATTAGTTCATTAATGCACTCAAACATTAATTTGTAGTCTTTTGTGTAGTATAATCCAATATTTGCCAGATTTGATGGCGGATTTTTAGGCTTTTCAATTATTTTTTCTACAACGCCTTTTTTGTTTGGAAAGACAATACCGAATCGTTCTGGATCCTCATGTTCCTTAACATAAATGACTCCATCACCTTTTGTTTTTTTTAATTTCTTTATATTTGCATCACTAATAGTGTCTACAAACCATATAGCAACATCTTCTTTTATGTATTCTTCAGCGAGTTTTATTGCATGTGCTTGTCCTTTCAACTCTTTTTGGATAATGAATCTTGTCTTGAAATTGTAATTCTTCTTCACATACTCTTCAATCTGGTCACCAAGGTAACCAACGATAAAAATCACTTCAGAAACTTTCACTTTTTTCAGTTCGTCAAGAATATATGCTAGAACTGGTTTTCCAGCAACATGAAAAAGAGGTTTAGCTCGAGTATGGGTATGAGGTCTCAGCCTTGTTCCCTTTCCTGCTGTAGGAATTATTACTTGCATTTTGCTTTTCGAGAATAATTAATTGTTTATAAACATTATGGAACAATGTCAGTCTCTATCTTTTCCAAATCGCAGAAATCAGTTGTAAAATTATAAGCGCCAACATTCAAAAACACTAATTTGTTACCTACTTTAGGGGTTTTTAGGTATGTGCGATATCTGAATAAATCCATTGAGCAAGGTGTTATGCCTTTTATCACGTATGGGCTTCCTTTTCCTTTCTTTAATTCTCCCTCAACTAACAGCTTTACAGGAACCACCAATGCATCCATGTCAGAATTATAGACAGAAGCATTGACTATTATGTTGTTCTCATAAATCCCTATTATTTCAGTCTCTAACTTACAGCTAGGTGCCGCAATGAATCTGCCTGGTTCTATGATCATCTTGGTGTTTTGCTTGTTTAACCATTCCTTTAACTCTTTTATCTTTGTAAAAATGCTTTTCAGAACATCCATGTTTGTGTTTGCATATTCAGATGGTAAACCACCGCCTATATTGACTATGTCAATCATTTGGAGAACATCTTCTTCTAAAATGTTTGAAAGTTCGTATTTTAGGTTCCACTCGCTCATGTTCTGGGTTTTTCTGTGAAAATGAACTCCCAGTGTTTTGATCTTTGTGTTCTTTCTCAACTCTCTTAACCTTTTGTTGACAACTTCAGAACCCATTCCAAAAACAAAGTATCGCTCGGTTCTTATTGAGTGCTCTTTTAGTTTGATTCTTAACAATAAGTTTATCTTGGTGTTATTGTTTTTTAGAAATTCAATCAAGGTATATAGATCTTGCTCATTATCAACAACAAAATAGTTTATGCCTTTATTCACTAAATTTTTGATACCATTAGCCGTCCATCCTTGTGCAAGGAAGATTATCCTTGACATGTCATTTACATGTTTTAACTCATTCTCTAAATGAACACTGAATAAAGAATCTGTTTCTTTCTCTAATATCTTAGTTACCTCTTGGTTTGTTTTGGCGCTATAAGAGACAGAATCTGCTAATCTCTTTACTTTGTTGTATTGCTCTAATACCTTGCTTTTTGAAAGTATGAATCTCGGTTTCATTTTAACAGACCTTCTTTTGATAATTGTTCTAATGCTTTGATCATGGCCAGTGGAAACATTATTGTTACATCTCCGATCACAGTTGCAACGTCGCTGTCATCCTTCACTTTTCCCCATGACTTTGCCTCATCAGTCGTTGCTCCTGACATGCTACCGCTTGTTTTATGAGCAGTTGTCATATAGATAGCGTATTCAGCCCCTCCATGCAACAATGTGCAGAGGATTGCATGATGCTTTGAAATGCTTCCTCCCAACGCAATAACTCCTTTCTTTTCGTCATGACTGGTTGTATAGAGTATGTTTCCAAAATCTTTCACAACATCAACAATGAAATCAGGATGTTTTTGCTGGAATAAGTATAGATGGAATCCAAATGAACCATCTGTTATAGCAGGACAGAATATTGGCACATCATTTTTTGCAGCTTGATAAAGGATTGAGTTCTTATCTTTCAACATCAAGCCGATTTTTCTGAGCATTTCAGAAACTGCCCATCGTTTCTGCTCTTTGTAGAGCTTGTCAAGCATTGGCATAACTCTGTCTTCAAAATTCATATAACTCTCATTGTTTATGAATAGATTGCCAACTCTATTCACGCCTTGTTCATGCAATTCAACATCATCGCTATCAAAATTCCCTATTGCGAACTTCTCACCAGTTGCTTTCATGATATCTTCTTCTATACCACCAACAGTTGTAACAATTACATCAGCAATTCCAAGTTCTATTAATTGAGCGAAGAATCCTCTCAATCCAGAAGTCACCATGTTAGATGTGAATGTCAAAAATATCTTTGCAGAGTTCTTCTTCATCTTGACTATTACGTCAGAAGCTTTCTTTAGTTCAATGCTTTGGAAACCTACTTCACCCAAATATTCAACCATTTCATGAACTTTTATTCCTTTTTTCCATTTGAAATCAGATACATACTTCATATTAGAACCTCCTATGCGAGTTAGAAACTTTATGGATTAAGAACTAGCTTTTACAAGATTAAACATAGCGCTTGTTCTCAAAATCATAAGAATTAGTTATTAAGAATTGTTTTTAAAGTTTTAGTTTCCTACAAATTTAGAATACAGGCTTCTTGCTTCTTTTTCTGATTTTGCTTTGATTATTGCTCTTCCGTCTTTGAAAAGAGTTATTCCTTTAATGATTTTGAAATGTTCTTTTATCTTGAAATCTTCTTTTATCTGATATGTATTGCTACCGCACATCTTTGTTGGCTTTGTCTGTTTTTTTCCTTCCAAAAATTCATACTTTCCTTTGCAAGCAATGCAGTTCTGTTTCTTGACCTTTATCTTTTCTAAAGAATTGTCTTTAACATCTATGCGGACCATCTCTTTCTCAACTTTTTCACCTGACAATGTTCTTAATGCATTGCTTACTTGCAGAAAAGCGATGTTTGTCGCTGCTTCAGTTATTATGCCAGAAGTTTCACATGTATCTAATCCATGAACAGGTTTGAATATGCATCTGAAACAAACTTCTCCTGGAAAGAAATTCATCACAGTTCCTTTTGTCTTAATTCCTGCTGCATAGATCCATGGCTTCTTGTTTTTCAAGCAGTAATCATTAATCAGAAACCTTGTTTCCAAATTGTCAGTGCAGTCAAGGATCAAATCAGCTCTGTCTAGAATGTTTATGTTTTCAAATGTTAAATCTTCAGGATATGCTTTTGCCTTTAATTTCTCTGCTGCAACAATTGCTTTTGGCTTTCCAATGTCTTCCTTTGAGTATAGTGGTTGATTCTTTAAGTTATGGCTTTCAACTACATCTCTGTCAATGAGAATAAGATTTATTTGTTCTTCTGAAGTCAGCTTTGTAGTGATATTTCCTATTGCTCCAACGCCGACAATGGCGACAGTTTTAGAAATCATTTTTTCTTAACAATAAATAATGCGTGGTCTTTTTCATAAGGGTCCAAAACCCTGTAATCAACAACAGATATTTTCTCTTCTAATTCTTTCATGACCTGTTTGAAAAGATCTTTTGGCTTCTTGGTTACATCCATGCTTCTTGCTTTTAAGGCAAGCAATCCAAAACCTCCACTATTCAAGTAAGCATCACAATTCTTCAGGAAAATCTGCACTTGGTTCTTTTGAGCAATATCCTGATAGACAATGTCTGATTTAGAAACTGTATCTTTATATTCTTCTGGATGGTTGCAATTTGCTAAGATCGGAGCGATGTTATTTCTCTCCTCTGCTAATCTAACCAAGTCACGAGTGACTTGTGGTGCTATATCAATTGCAAATATAAAACCGTTTTTGCCAATAATATCTGATACAAATGAAACAGTGTAACCGTGGCTAGCTCCAAGGTATAAAACAATTGAACCTTCCTTGAAACCAATTTGAGAGATTCCTTTGATTAATCCGGCTGCTAGTTTGCTTCTCTTAGGATCCCACTCTCTGTAAACATTTTTTCCTTCTCTTTTTGTCCTTTCTTCAAAATAAGTTTTTTTATCCAGACTTTTAGTGTAAATATTTTTCTTATCCTTGAAAATGTTTGGAAATTTTTTGTCTAAGAGTATCATTTCAACCTTTCCTCTAATTCTGTTTTCAATTTATCCCCTATAAATTTGCCTTTGAAGTAATCTGTTTTCACAGCTATGGTTATCTTGTCAGCCAACACTCTTGAATATCTTCCTCTGTTTGTTTTCTTGGCTGATGAAACCAAAGGATGTTGCAGTATTGTGCCGTGTTTAGGCGGTCTTGCGCCTGTTTTTAGATGTCTGAATAATGCTTTCTCTGCACCAAGCAATTGCACTGTTGATGATGGCATCATAGCCAGTTTTTTCAAAGATCCTGCTTGTTCCAGCAATTTTGCTCCAAGTAAGGCACCTGTTATTGTAGACAGGTTTTTGCAGTAAGAGTTCATGACTTGCTCCAAATATTCTTTTAGGTTTTCCTTTAATTTGTACAATGAATTAATCCTTAAAGCTATCTCCATTATTGGCTTCAAGTCCTTGGCAGAAAGTTCTGTTCCCATTGATTCCTTGATGTTCATTTCCTGCATCAATTCTTTTCTTTTTCTGCTTACAATTAGTTTTACAAACGCTTCATTGTCAGAAATTTTTTTTGAGAACTCCGGCAAGTACAAAGAATACCAATCTCTTAATCTCTTTGTCAGAACATTAGCAACTTTTGTTAATTCATCAATATTATTTATGCTGTTGATTATGAAATTATCTTCTGAAATAGATTCTCTAATAGTCTTTTTTGCTAGCTCAATACTTTTTTTTCTTAGTTTTTCAAAATCAACCATGTAGTCAGGAAGAATAGATACATATTTAAAGCTTTACTGACAATTTTCTATGTTATGACAGATGAAAAAATGACTGCAAAAGCGAGATATAAGCTTAAGCAGTTTGTAAAGGAATTGGAAGTGCACAGAGGAAGGCACACAGAGTTAATTAGTGTATACATTCCTGAAGGCTATGATTTGAATAAGATAAACTCACATCTGGCGCAGGAGCAGGGAACTGCTGCAAATATCAAGGGCAAAGCAACTAGGGATAATGTCCAGACAGGTTTGGAAAAGATGATGCAGCATTTGAAATTGTTTCCCAAAACTCCTCCTCATGGTTTAGCTATATTCTCAGGCAATGTTGCTGAAAGAGAAGGGCAGCAAGATTTTAAGGTATGGAGCATTGAGCCGCCGGTTCCATTAAAGCAGAGATTGTACAGATGTGACAAAGAGTTTGTACTTGACCCGCTGAGAGAGCAGGTTGATGACAAGAGTGTTTATGGCTTAGTTGTCATGGACAAGAGAGAAGGAAACATCGCTTTGCTAAAAGGAAAAACAATAATACCACTGAACAAAACAAAATCTGCTGTTCCAGGAAAAACAAGAGCAGGGGGACAATCAGCAGCAAGGTTCGAGCGATTAAGAGAAGGAGCTGCAAAAGATTTCTACAAAAAAATAGCTGATATGATGAAATCAGACTTTCTGGAAGATAAAAACCTAAAAGGAATAATAGTCGGCGGACCAGGACACACAAAAAACGAATTTGTCGACGGTAATTTTATAACTGACCAGGTCAAGCAGAAAATCATTGCTTTGAAAGATCTCTCATACACTGGGGAGTTTGGTTTGCAAGAATTGCTTGACAAATCAGACGATATACTCGCAGAAGAAGATGTTGTTGAAGAGAAGAAGATTATGCAGAAATTCTTTAACCTATTAGCTAAGGAAGCTGGGAAAGTTAATTATGGTAAAGATGATGTTATGAACGATTTGAAGATGGGTACTGTAGAAACTGTGTTGATATCTGAAGAAGTTGATGATGCAATAATTGAAGAGTTTGAGAAAGAAGCAGAGAATATGAATTCTGAAGTTGTAATCATATCTACAGACACAAGAGAAGGTGTACAATTGAGAGATATGGGCAAGGTTGCAGCAATTCTAAGATATGAAGTTCAAAGGTAGGGAAAAATTTAAATATCTGTTTTACCGTATAAGTATTAGAAACAACTTTGATGACCTAATATGAGTGACGCTAATCCAATTCAATTATTCTATCTATCTGAAAGAGTTGAACCTAAAAAAGATGAGTCTGAAAGTGTAGAATCTAGTGAAAGCAGACCTAAGAGACCTAGAAATCTAGAGAAAAGTTTTCTTGTTCCTTTTTTAAGATCTCCTGAGTTGCATAGTGGAGCACGTTTTGCAGTTACAGAAGTGAACTCTGTTGGGGAGATATTAGATAATGTTAATGGCGAAAGGTCATTAAATGTGATAGTTGAGGCTTCTCAGACTAATCAAACTCTCAAAATATTGAGTCAAATCGCAACTATGTTGTCGCCAAAATATATTCTTCATGTGTTTTTGTATGGTTTTGGAGTTGATATTGCAGATTTTTCTAGCCAAAAGTTTGTTGATGATGTTTGGAGCATTTCTGGAGGAGCTGGTAAATTATATCACACAATTCATGAAGATTTTGGAATAAAGTCAAGTATTAATTATCATTAGACTAATTTTTATTAACTAAAAGTTTAAATAAAAATATCACTTATCAAATTCTTAATGAACATCGCAGAAAAGGCTTTCAAGGAATTATTCCCTGATAAAATTGAAGACAGAAGATTCTCTGTGAAGTATTCTGGAAAATTTAAGTCCTATAATGCCAATGTTAGGTATAATCATCGTGAGATAATGTTTAGTTTGTCAAATGATTTGAAAGAGGTTTCTGCAGAGATACAGATTGGTTTGATACAGACTTTATTGTTGAAAATCTACAAAGAAAAGAAAAACACCTTGAATATCGAGTTGTATGACAGGTTTATCAAAAATCTTCCAAAATATACAACTCCTAGCAAGATAGATCCTGTTCTCAAGGAGTCATTTGATAGATTAAACAAACAATACTTCCATGACTTCATGGAGACACCGACTCTCATGTGGGGGCAGGAAGCTCTTAGGAAGTTAGGTCATTACGAATATGCTAACGATACCATAATTATTAGTACAGTTCTGAAGAATGAACTAGAACTGCTGGATTATGTTATGTATCATGAAATGCTTCATAAGAAATTGAAGTTTAGCAGCAAAAACGGAAGGAATTACCATCATACATCAGAATTCAAGAAGCTAGAAAAGCAATATGAAGACATGGATGCTGAGAAGAAATTAACTAAATTCTTGACTAAAAAGAGGTTGAGAAGGGCTTTTAGATTCTTTTAATTTAAATCATAAGATATTTAAATAGACTTTTTTTCCTCAGAATATAATTATTATGGTGATATCATGGCTGAAATAAAGCACAAAAGCGTTGGAAGCTTACAAAAGGGAAATTATGTTATTATGGACGGTGCTGCATGCATCGTTTCAGATCTTAAGATTTCAAGACCTGGAAAACATGGTCACGCAAAAGTTAATTTAACTGCTGTTGGTATGATTGATGGAAAAAAGAGGAATACAGTTATGCCAGGACATGACAATATCGAAGTACCAGTAATTGACAAGAAGAACGCACAGGTTTTAAGTGTCAGTGGCAACATGGCCAATGTGATGGATATGGAGTCATACGAGACTTTCGATGTTGCTATACCACCTGAAATGCAAGGACAAGTCACAGATGGCGCAGTAGTTGTTTACTGGGTTGTGCTTAACGATAAAATTCTAAAACAAGTCAAGAGTGAGTAAAGATGGCAAAGTTCCCTGAAGCAGAAGCAAGATTGTTCCATAATGTCTTTGTATGCAAGAAATGCAAATCAAAACTCAGAGCTCCTAGTCTGAAAGTTTTTGCAGGAAAGATTATCTGCAGAAAATGCGGTTCAAAAGCCTTAAGGTCTATTAAGAAGAAATAGTAAACCTTTTATATTCTTACTTTTCTAATGATAGAATGGGTTTTTTATCTTTTGTAATAGAATACAAATTTGTCATACTTTTTTACATAGCAATTATAGCTATAGTGTTGCTAAACAAGAAGAAGTTTGCATTCCAAGCTAAATTCATAGCTCTGTACCGAACAAAGGTTGGGATTAACCTAATGCACAAATTTGCTGACTGGTTCGGTCCAGTAATCAGAGGATTTGGTTATATTGGCATATTTATCGGTTATGCAGGAATGGTTTTGATTGTCTATTTTATTCTGGAAGGATTCTACAAATTAATATTTGTGCCTGATGCACCGGCAACTCTAGCTCCTGTTTTGCCAGGAGTGCCAATACCCGGAAGTCCTATCTTTATTCCTTTCTGGTATGGAATAACTGCTTTGTTTGTTGTAGTTGTAGTTCATGAATTCTGTCATGGAGTTGTAGCTGCAGCTCACAAGATAAAGGTCAAGAATTCTGGTATTGTTTTCTTTGGCCCATTAATAGGAGCTTTTGTAGAGCCTGATGAGAAGCAATTAAAAAAGAAAAGTTGGTGGATTCAGGAATCAATGTTTGCAGCAGGACCAGTTTCTAATGGAATATTTTCTGTTATTGTAATATTGATATTGTTATTTATTTTGTTTCCTGCAGTAGCCACTTTGGTAATACCGACAGGTTTCTTTTTTGAAAGCGTTACAGAAGGATATCCTGCAATCGAAGCAGGAGTTCAAGGCAAAACAATTTATACATCCGTGAATGGCGTAGCTGTTAACAACGCTTCTTATCTTGATGAATTATTAAATGAAATCTCTCCTGGAGATACTGTTGTGTTGGCCAATGAAAATCTTACTCACACTGTTGTAACTACAGAGCATCCTGACATGCCTGAAAAAGCGTTCTTAGGAATAATTGGTTTACAAACAAAGCACGAAGTTATAGATGCTTCGAAGATGTGGTTGTTGAATTTATTTACAATTATCTCAAAGTTTTTGCAGTGGGTATTCATACTAAGCATTGGTATTGGCTTAGCTAATCTCCTACCACTAGGTCCTGTTGATGGTGGAAGAATGCTGCATCTTTCTTTGAGTAAATGGATTGGTGAGAAGAAAGCATTGATTATTTTTTCAAAGATAACTGTAGTTCTTCTGGCATTGATAATAATTCTAGTTATTGTGCCGATATTCAGGGCTGTTATCGCTTAGATTTCTTCTTCTCAAAATACTTCTTGATCTTAGCAAGAGCTCTCGGAGAAGCATCCTTTCCAAGAGCATAGTATATTTTCTCAGCTGTTTCGCCCCAGGAATAATCTCCTTTTTCCTTGCTTATTTTCTTGATGACAAATTCTCCTATAGAAACTCCTTTTTTCAGATGGTAATAAACAACTCTCTGTGTAACTTTTGGAAATAATTCTAAATATTCCTTATGAATCTGGTATCCGTAGCCTTTACCCATGAAATGCAATATATCAACAATATTCTGTCTTATCTCGCTTTTAATCGGTCTGCCGGCAGTCATATTTTACAGTATTGAAAATAATTATTTAAATCTTTTCTTATAGAATCTTTAGAATGTATATATTTTATTACAGTTATATTTATAAAAAAATTTAGTATTCTGAAATAGTAATCAATTAAATTAGTGTTTGGGGGTTATATTTATGACTGGGATTTTTGCTGAAGCTTCTATAGATGATTGCCTTATGGATGTGTTCTATGGTACTGATTATCATTCTCATTTGGGAACTAAATTTGCAGGTATGGCAGTAATGAGGGAGAGACTTCTACGTAGCATTGGGAGAATATCAAACACCCCATTCAAAGCTGTTTTTGAGCCAAAAATAGAAAAATTTAAGGGAGGAGAAGGAGCGCCCTCGATTAAAGCAGCTGTGGGGGTGATTAGTGATGGTGAGCCTCAGCCTTTATTGTATGGCTCTCAGTGGGGTAATTTTGCTATTGTTACTAATGGAAAAATCAATAATCTTGAGGAATTAGCCAATGAACTTTCACAAGGGGGAAGACTTATTCAGATTGAGGATGTAGAGCCTACTGAGTTTATTGATAAAGAAGATGTTCCTAATCAAACTGATATAGTCGCTAATCTTATTTCTAAAAAAGCCACCATCCCAGAAGGAATTGCCTATATGAGAAGCAAAATTAACGGCGCCATCTCTTTGGTGATGCTAGTTACAAAACCTGAAGAAACAGGTTTTTGGCTTGCAGCAGACGAATACAATAACAACTCGTTATTCCTAGGGAGAAAAAAAGAAGGCTTTGCTATCACGACGAGCACAACAGCATTACATAATTTGGGATTAGAGCCTCAAAGAAAACTAGAACCAGGGGAGATAACATATCTAACAGCTTCAGGTTTAAATGAGGATGCAAGATTCTTTATTTCTGATAAAGAAGAGCCTTGTGTGTTTCTTGATATTTACGCTGAGTTTCCTCCTTCAAAAGGTCCTTTTGGCATGGCAGCAGAGTCTTTTAGATACCAAACAGGCGCAGCTCTTGCAAGAAGGGACAGGGTGTTGTCAGACATATATTTTGGGGTCGCTGACTCAGGTATTGGGCACATGCTTGGATTTAATAATGAAAAAGTAAAAGTTTTACAAGAGTTTATGGGAGAATTATTAAGACTCCACAAAGAAGATTCTTCTGAATTTGAAGATACTCTTGATAAAGCACATCAAGCAGCTATGGAGATTAGTCCAATCCAAAGAGCACTAATTAAGTATGGTCCAAGTTGGGGTCGGAGTTATCAGCCGGATATGCAATCTATGAGGGATTTTGTTGGGTTCATGAAGCAAGTTCCTATTCCTGAAATAATATATGATAAAACAATAAAATTCTTTGAAGACTCAATAGTTAGAGGTACTCAGCTAAAGCAGATGATTTCTAAAATGCGCGAATACAAGCCTAGAGAATTACACGGCAGAGTAGGAAGTCCTATACTTCTAGATTCTTGTGCTTTTAACAGATCTACAAAAAAAAGAAGGGAACTTGAATCTTGGAGAGGTGTTTCTTATCTTGAAGGAATTCCTCTTAGCGAAGACGAAAAACCAAGCGATGATATAGAATTAGTTGATCATAAGCTTGTCCTGGAGTATGCTAATCCAGATACAAAGAAAAACACAAAACTTGTTAATTGGATTCGAGAAGATTTAAAGCTTGATACTTTGATGTATCTACATCCAAAAGAGCTATTAGCAATTACTAGCAGGCAAAGTGATGAAATCTGTAGACACTGTTTTGGTTATAAAAGTCAAAGAATTTAGGTATTTTTTTGCCAAGATTTTAAAATTAGTACTTTTTCTTTCATAATATGTACCTTTACTTATTGAACAAGCAGAATATTGACTTGAGTGTTGCAGAAGTCTTGGCTCTTGCTAATATTCAGAAGCATGAAATATTTGATAATTGCTTACTTTTGGATGAACTTGTTGATTACAAGAGATTGGCTTACACTAAAAAAGTTTTCAAATTGTTATTCTCTTCAACAAAAAAAGGTTTTCTAAAGGATTTCAAGAACTATAATTTTAATAATGACTACAAAGAAAGCTTCAGATTAGAATTAATTAATAATAAAGACTACAAAATAGAGGATTTAGCAGATATTATTTGGGACAAATTAAAAAATCCTAAAGCTGATATGAAGAATCCTAAAACGAGTTTTGAGATTATTTTTTCTAAAAAAATCTTTGTTTGTAAATTGATTTATGAAAACAAGGAAAAGTTTGAGGAAAGAAAAGCGCATCTAAGGCCTTTCAATCATCCAACCTCCTTGCATCCGAGATTGGCAAGATGCTTGATCAATTTGTCTAGTTCAGAAGAAATACTTGATCCTTTTTGTGGCTCTGCAGGTATTCTGATAGAAGCAGGTTTGATTGGTTTGAAAACCACAGGTTTTGATACTGATGATATAATGTTAAAAAGAGCTAAGAACAATTTAGATTCTTTCAAGATAAAGAACTATGCCCTTGAAAAATATGATGCTTTAAAGATAAACAAAAACTTTGAAGCTATTGTTACGGACTTACCATACGGAAAAAACTCAAAAGTCAAGGATTTAGAAAAGACAATTATAGAGTTTTTAACTAATTCTTTTAACTTTGTTAAAAAAATAATTGTTGTATTCCCTGATTTTGTTGATAGCAAAAAGATAATCAAAAAAACTAGTTGGAAAACAAATAAAAATTTTGATTACTATATTCATAAAAGTTTAACAAAGAAAATATTTGTTTTAGGTAAATAGTTTCAAGAAGTTCTTAGCTGTTCTCATGGTCTTGGTTGCTTCTTCAACATCCACTTTCTCTCCTTTCTCAACCATTCTTCTTGCGTGATGGACTTTTTTTATCTCGTCGATAAATGGTATTCTAACAGTATCTTTTAGGTCTTGGATTGCGTTTGAGAAGGATGTCGCTTCTTTACCTAGAACTTCCTTGTGCTTCTTTTTCAAAGCCTCGAAAATTGCTTCATCGCTTAGGATTATTTGTTTGTTTACCAATCCAAGTGCTTCCTCAAACTTATCTCCTTCTTCGTCTTCAGGTTCTTTAGCTTCTAGTTGAGGTTCTGGCGCTGCTTCTTGTTCTTTTTCTTCTACAGGTTTCTCAGGCTCTGCCTGAGTGTCTGAAACCTCCAGTTTCTGATCATGATCAGAAGACTCTGTTTCTGACAGTTCAGAATCTTTTGATTCTGTATCTTCTCTTTTCTCAAAATTTGAGAATATAAAGTCGTCATCCTCGTTTTTACTCTTGATTATATGTTCCTCTTCATCCTTTTCTTCTTCTATGTCTTCTATTGGCACAGGTTCTTCTTCTTGGGCATTTTCTTCCTGTTCGGGTATTGGCGGCTCAGGTGTTTTAGTTACTGGAGCTTCTTCTTGTTCAGGCATTGTCTCAGGTGTTTCAGTTACTTGTGCTTCTTCTGGTTCAGTAACTGGCTCTTTTACTTCTTCTGGAGCTTTTTCTTCAACAACTGGTTCCTGAACAGGTATGTCCTCAGTTACTGGAGTGTCTTCTTCAACAACAGGCTCTTGAACAGGTGTTTCTGAGACTTCTTCAGGTACTGCTTGTAGCTTATCTTTTTCCTCTGTTTCAGCACCCCAGTCAAAACCAGCATCCTGTTTTACAGGTTCACTCACTGGTTGTTCTTCAGGCATACTAGAGGTTTCGGGCTCTTGCACATCTGCAGTTTTCTCAGGAACTCCTTCTGGTTCAGTTACAGGAGTCTGTTCTTCTTGCTCTTCGATTTCATCAAGAGCTTTTAGATCATCTTCGATACTGACTTCTCCAAGGTCAGATTCTGGTTCAACTACTGATTCAACAGGTTCCTTGCTTATCTCTTCAAGTGAAGGAGTTGGCTCTTCTTCAATAACTTCTTCTTCAACCTCATCCTTTTTAGTTCTGATAACTCTGTTTGCGAATAATAGGTATATCTTTCCTTTTGCAATGCTGAAAAATGCTTTTATAGGTTTTTCCATGAAACCTTCAATTCTTTTTGAAAGTCTGGCCAGCTCTTCGGCATCCTTATCGTTTAGTTTCTGGCTCTTTCCGTCTTCTTTCAATGCTTTCTTTACCAAGTTACTATCTTTCATGTCACGAACATATTGATACTCTTGGAAATTCACTTTTGTGTTCTTTATCACAAGATTTCCTTTTGAAAAAATAGTGATGTCCTTTTCAAATTCTTCATGGTAATCTTGAAAACCTATGAATGTCTTGACAATAACTTCTTCCTCATCTGTGTATGTCTGAGCCGATATATCTGCGTCAATCAATCTCTGAATGATGATAGCCATTTTTTCATCTGTTTTGATATCATTATTATGTCTGTACTTCAATGCCTTTGGAGTGTAGAGCCCTATCCAACAGTGTTTTATGGCTTTGAACAAAGCGTTTTTTCCCTTTGCATTCTGAACTATAGCATCGTTGTTTTCAGAATCATCAATGTAGTTAGGGCTTCCTATAACTGTTAGGTATGGTTTGTCGATTGTTGTTACGAGCTTAGCAATATCAATGTGATCAATATCTATAGCTAATGTTTCATAAGCCTCCACTAACTCTGCTTGTTCAGCTTCTGAGAATTCATGCTTAAGAAATAAATCTTTTATTTTTTGATATGTCTCTTCCAAAGATTCATCATTGGAATAATTGATTTCTTTGAGAATATTCGCGATCTCTGGTTTGATATTGTTAGTTTCCACGAAATTTTCGAACAAAGAGGTTCTAATAACAAAGCAGATTGGTATAGTAAGTTTTTTCTCAAATAATTCTGCCAAATCAACTGCTCTGAATCCAACTATCTCTGCATCCGACTTGTTAATCTTGTTTAGAGTTAGAATATTTTCCATAGTCAAAACTAATGACGAGGAATTATTTAAACTTTATGCTTTTAACACTCACTCTAAGAACTTCTTTGCTTGGTCAACTGTCTTGTTGTGGAAAATTATTGATTGTATTGCTTTTGTCAGGCTGAATGGTTTTTCATGCTGCCAGATGTTTCTGCCTATTGCGAGACCAATGGCACCAGTTTGCATGATATCATCAACTTTTTTTAGAAGTTCATGCTCTCCTTTTTTAGATCCTCCTGAAATAACGACCTTGGTTTTTCCAGCGTTTTTAACAACCCACTTAAATCCTTCTAAGTCGCCATTATATTTTATTTTTAGAATGTCTGCCCCTAATTCTGCAGCAATTCTTGCGCAGTAAGCCAATAATTGTGTATCTGTAGGGTTATAGGCATATTTACCTCGTGGGTACATCCATAAAATGACAGGTAGACCGTAATCATGTGCTTTATCAACAATTTTGCTGAATTCTACCATCATATCTTCTTGACGATCGCTGCCAGGATACATTGTGTATCCAACAGCTGAAGCACCTAGTTTCATAGCTCTCTCCACTGTACAAAATTGTCTTGAGATTGGTTCGTTTTTAGTAATTGTTGTGTGACCATTCAGCTTCATTATTAATGGAATATCCTTGTAGTAGTCTTGATAATATTTTTCTGCCAATCCATGCTGCAGAATGATACCATTATAATGCCCTTCTAATGCAATGTCAAGAATATAGTTTGGATCAACGTTTTTCAGGTTGAAATCACTTGGACCATGCTCCATTCCCTGATCATAGGCTAGGAATATTGCTTTTCCATTTGTAAGAAGCTTATTAATCTGAATTGTCACACTCTCACCCTCTTTTTATATTACTAAATATTTTTTCTATATAAACTTTTTTATTTATAACTTTGATTTTGTTATCTTTCTTTTGTCACTTCTTAACTTTTTCATCATTGTGTTTCTTGACAGTAAGATATTCTTTGCTCCGTAGTCCAGTATGACTGATTCTGCGTTGAGCACACCCATCCTAAGGGATTCCTCTATGCTCTTTCCTTTTATCAAACCTGCTGTAAAGCTTGATGCAAATGCATCGCCCGCGCCTGTTGTCTCCTTTATCTTCAGTTTTTTCTCTGGTTTTATATTGTGCAATGTCTTGCCGTCGTAGCAATAAGCTCCTTTTGCACCGTTTGTTATGATAACTATCTCCATTTTTGGAAGCTTCAGTCTTTTCACTAGATCTTTAATGTCTCCTTTTCCTGCTATAAGCTCGGCTTCTTCCTTGTTTAGAATTAGAAGAGTTGTGTTTTCCAGAATCCTTTTCAAGAATGAGAAACCTTTCTCTGCGAGGTAGCTTGAGGCATTGAAAGCCACTTTAATCTTTTTCTTGCCTGCATACTCTGCTAATTTCTTCATCGTGTCTAAGCTTTTACCCATCATGCTTGCAAAGTAGAACCATTCTGTCTTTAGTTTTGGAAGATGAATCTCCTTGAATGTTAGATTGTTGTTACACCCTTTGTATGTTAGAATCGTTCTGTCCTCTTCAATAGAGTCCAGTATTACAGAATATCCAGAGATGTCTCCTAATGTTCCCAAGAAGTCAATTTTTTCTTTTTTTAGCAGCTTAAATATCTTCAAACCATTCTCATCTTTGCCTATCTTTCCTAGATATCCTGTTTTTAGCCCAAGTCTTGAGAAAGCTACTGCTGTGTTTGTGCCACCTCCGCCAATCATGAACTCTAAATCTGTTATTAGAATCTTGCTGCCAAGTGGGTAAGCTAATAATTCTTCTGTTGATCTTCTGGTTTTTATCTCTATCAATTCGGAATCTGTCTTTGCAAACACATCCAGAGTATTAGAACCAACTGTTATAACATCATACAAAAAATCACCCCCTGTGATTTTTTGATGTCCCAAAAATCTAAAAAACATTTGTTTTTTAGGTCCATAATTTTCAAGAAAATTATGACCTCTCTGATTTTTGATACATACAAAGCAAAACCACCTCTTTTTAGTTTGAATATTAGGTCTTTACTATAAATATTTAACGGCAAGAGTATAGAATTTATGTTGGTATTCCTTTTGGTCCTCTGAATGTGGTTGGCTCTTTCATTGGACTCTTCATTTGCAGGAATTTCTTTACTTCTCTGTTGAACTGGTAGCTTTTCTTGTACAGTTCCAGTTTGTGTGCTTCCCAATAGGGTTTGTAGATTCTGTTCCTGAAGAATTCATCAAAATGCTTCAAGAACCAGTGTTTCTTCCATTTGTTTTGATAATCCAACTGCAAAATAGCTTCACAATATATTGTGATATCTCCTTTCCAGGTTTTGTATTTTTTACCGTCCAACATGACTTCAATCGGCTGCATGTACAATCCTCTATATTCAACTTTCATCAAATAACGAACATAAGAACTATTATTAGGCACTATCTGCATACGCCACCAGGTTCTGTGCTCTTTTATACCTGATGGAGGTATGACTCTTTCAAAGTATAGATATTCCCAGTTGATACCATCATCTTCAGGGTCCACCCATCCTTCTTGCTCCAGAAAATCATGTGTTGCCTTATAGAAGTTCTTGAAGTGGAATACATCTACATATTCAAGTTCCCATTTAGTCACGACTATATCTCTTTTGTCGCCGGGTCTGAATAGTCTTGCCATAAGAGTAGAATTCCGTTTTATTAATATATAAATGTTGCTATTCCATGTTGAAAGCCATGATAAAGGTTCGCCAGATGAAATATCTTAGTGGCGCAGGTTGAGTTTTTAACAACACTTTTCTTTGTTTTATGGCTTTGAATATTGAGCTCATATCTTTCTTTGAATCAATAAGAGTATAAGTCATGTTCATTTGCACTAGATGATGACTGTCTGAATTTCCAATCCATGGAAGAGAATGTTTTCTAGCAACTCTAGCTGCTTTCTTGTTAAGGTTGAAGAAAGGGAGGTAGAAATGTGAATACTCAATTGCATCGAAAACTTCGATGTTTTCAACAAGTTTTTTCCCAAGACAACCCTTGCTTTTGAAGAATGGATGAGGTGCTATCACAAGAGTTTCTTTTTTCTTTTTGAAAGTCCTTAAGTCATTGAATGTTTTGATAGTTTCTGCTTCTTCTTGAGTTATATTGTATATCAAAACTTCTTTTCCTTCAACGTATTTTTCAACACCTGGAATCAAGAGAATGTTTTTTTTTTTGGCATAATTAGCTATGTCTTTATTGTAGAATACATCTCTGTGAAAAGTAAATGCAAGAACTTCAAAACCAAGCTTTGCTGCATGGTCAATTAATTCTTTTGAAGAATACTTTAGCTTATGAGTTCTATCTTCTCCAGCGTGCAAGTGCAAGTCAGCTTTTAACATATACTCTGGTTTTTGCTGAAGCTTTATATAAGTTTCTGGATTCCGAACTTGTATGGTTAAATTTGAAATAGTAGGTAAAGCTGAATATCTTGATTGTATATTGAAAATGGGAGATAAAGGAAGAGTTAATCTTCCTTCAAAAACTGCTAAAATGTATGATCTTGAAGTAGGTAGTCTAGTAGAACTTACTTATGTTAGGGTAAATGATGTGCATGGGAAAAGTCTAATGCCATTTGGAGAGTCAAATTATCTTGATGAACAAAAAAGAATTCAAACATCTCAAAATGCAAGAGATTATTTAGGTCTAAAACAAGGAGACTATTTTGTTGCTCGTATAAGACGTGTTTCTAATCCAACCAAGTCTCAGGCTTCTTAATCTTTTCAGGAAGATAGTTAGAAATAACGAAATTTAATCCGTGCTTTGCAAGTGCTTGTTGTTCTGCCCTGACTTTCATTTCCATTAACTGTCTTAATGCGCGCTTCCATTTCTTATGATGCTGAACAAACGGATCATTCTTTATTCCATCCTTAATCCTCTTTATATCAACATCTTTCAATGGATGACTTGGTAATTTATAGTCAATTATATCCTGCGGTGTTATGCCTATGAACTTTGCTTGTGGCACACAGAAATATTTGTTGATGTGCGCTGCGTTTCCACTACCAACTTTCAAGGTTCTGTAAATATTTAGAAACCCGTATGGATCTCCGTCTGTAAAAACAAGCACCGGCAATTTCAGATTGTCGCTTAACCTTCTGATAAATCTTCTACAAGCACGAGTTGGGACTCCTCCCATACTTATCAAAATGCAATTCGCTTTTTTCCAATAATTATGCTTTACAAGCCTTTGAAACATACCTGCTGTTTCAATAGCCAAGATAAATTTAGCATTTGTTTCAAATTTTAGTTCTTCAACACTTGAAGGAATTGAGTAAGCGCCGCTTCCAAATTTTGTGCAGTCAATCCTAATCTCTTTTCCAGTGTCTGGACTCTTGTCAACTACAATTAGTCTACCAGCTATTTCTCCTCCTTTCTCTTCTGGAATAAAACCAAGCTGTTCCCTGTTTACTGTGAACATTGCTTCGACATCATCCATTACAGTGTCTGACTCAGTTTGTTCTTTAAATCGGGCATCTCCCCAGTTCTTGCTGACATAATATGCTTCTCTTTTTGTGGCGATGTCATCTGTTTCTATAAGGTCTTTAGAAAGAGACATCATTTTAAGCGTTTGAGCAAATGTTTTGACAGTGCTTGCACTCAAAGTTCTTGATTTCATGCTGCCATTTAATTCAAAGAATCCTTCGTCATTATCATATCTAACATTGCTCAGAGCTCTGATAGGTGATTTAAGTTCTGGTTTATTCTTCTTTTTTATATTTTCATAAATATCCTTTGCCTTCTCAACTATCTTGTTCGTTACCTGATTCATCTTTTTCCTCTTCGACCTCTTCTTTTCCTATCTTTGCGAGTTCTTCATCATACTCAACATTCTTTGTTTTATCGAATGATACATCTTCAACTTCGCCACGATGCTTTTCAAGCAGTTCTCCAAGTAATGCTATAACATTCTTCTCTTCAACATCTGAGTATTGTAATAATTCCTTCAGAGCTTCTGCAACTGATGGGATGTATTTCTCTATGTAGCTTCTTTTCTGTAGCTCATCATGCACTCTTCTCTTCTTGCCAACGTATTTGTAGAGATTTCTTCCAATCTCCTGTAATGCAAGCTTAATTTCTTTTTTTATCTCGGGATAATGTGCAATTGCTTCTTTTGCTTCGCTTGTAAATGGTACCCAGACAGATGCTATATGAACAAGCACAGTACATGGTCCTTGCGGGATGTTGCTGCCTGATTGTGATAGTCCGTAACTTCTCCAAGCTGTTTTACCTATTGAATCTGTTACAGCACAGGCTCCTTGCTGATATAAAAGTGGAACTTTATTCGCGAATCTTAATATTTGAATTGAGCCTTCAGATTGTAATGTTCCACCATATGCAAGTGCTGCTTCTATAATGAATGGATTTCCTCTATAAACTGACGGAGGTCTTGTGATACTTGTATAAAACTCTGCATTGACCTCTTTTTTCAAGCCTTTTTCAAGAAGCTCTGCACCAATAGGGCTAATGCAATTTGTTGGAGGCATCATTATCTTTGTAGATCTTATTGCCTCAATCATTTTCTCTGCGGACTCCCTGTTGACTCTTGCAGGCTTGGCTGTAGGAAGAATAAATGCTTTCTCTAAAATCTCCATTGCACTCTTGTTTCCAACTCTTGAAAATTCTCTTTGAAGGAAAAATCTCACATTTTTCTCCTTTGTCCATGCAAGCATTTTCATGAGTATTCCTAGTTCCACACCGTATGGATGTGGCTTTATCTCTGCAGGCTGGTAAGGCAGCTTTTCGCTTGCTCTTGGAAATATTATCTGTTCTCCTTTTGGATTGACATAGATTATTGTTGCGTGTGGATTGATAATGGCTGTCTCTTTTAGATATTCATCGACAGATTGTGATCCTTTTAAGTAGCTTCCTTCCAAATCAATCTCTATCTTTGTTCCATGTTCTTTGCTCCATTCTCTTTCTTCGTCTTTCACAATTGCAGGCTTGTTTTTCTGCGTATCTATCTTTAATTCATAATAATGAGCTGGATGATTGACACCTATCTTGCTCATAATCCTTGCAGGTCTTCCTGTTGTGAGGTGACCATACATTACGCTTGCAGATATTCCAATTCCCTGCTGTCCTCTGCTCTGCCTTAAACTGTGAAATTTAGAACCATAGAGAAGTTTTGCAAATATCTTAGGTATTTGAGCTTTTACAATTCCTGGACCATTGTCTTCAATCGATATTCTGAATCTTTCATTGTCCATTTCAGTCATGACTATCTCTAGTTCCGGCAAAATTCCAGATTCATCACAAGCATCTAAGGAATTATCAACAGCCTCTTTCACTGTAGTCAGCAAGGCTTTTCTCTTGTTATCAAAGCCAAGAAGATGTCTGTTTTTCTCAAAGAATTCAGCTATAGATATATCTCTCTGCTTCTTTGCTAGCTCATGTGCTTTCACGGGTTTTTTAATAGGCGTAGAAGTCTTATTCTCCTCTGTTTCTGGTTCACTAAAAGCATCTAAGCCGATGGTTGTCTCTGTCATATTTTTTAGTGGTCTTTATTTATTTAAAAAAATTTGCTATTTTGTTGTATTCTTAGAAATATTTAAATATTTTCTAAATATAAACAAGTTTATGGCTTACACTGAACTAGTTTCTTTTATTCGCGAACAGTTGAACGCTGGTCGTGATGTGAGGACTATAAGAGATTACCTTATTAGAAGGAATATTGATCAAAAAGCTGTTGATGCTGCCTTTGACGAAGTTTTTGGTGTGAAAAGTGTTGGTTCTGAGCATGGTTCTACTGAGAAGCTAATCCTTACAGCTGTTGTTGTCCTGGTTTTGGCAATGGCAGGAATTGGTGCGGGTTTGTACTTCAAATTGACTCCTGAGTCACCAGAGATTCCCATAGTTGAGCAACCTGTTCCTCCAACCAAGCCTTCTGAACCAGTGGTTCCTGAGCAAAAATTTGACCAGAAAACTGTCTGTGATTTTGAGGATCCTGAAGAGAAGTATCAATGCTATGTTCTAAAGTTTGATAATAGTGAGGTTGATTGTTGGAAAATAGAAGATGATGATGAGCGAGATTTCTGTTATGTTGCCCAGGATTTATATGTGTTGAGTGCTTAAAGATTCAGCATTCTTTGTTCTTTGATTTTTCTCCTGTATTTTTCAAGTTTCCTATAAACCGTAGAATGAGTTGCACCATCCAATAGGGTTTCGATAGCGTTTCTGGCAGCAGTAATGTTTTCTAGTAATCCTATGATTGAGATAGTCTTGCCATAAACAGATATGTTTGTCTCTGTCAATTTTTCTATCATTTCTCTGGATTTTCCCTTTGTTCCAATTACTCTTCCACGAACCCTTTCAAGGTTTTTCTTCTTACCTGCAAAGTCAGCTAAGGAAACAATTTCTATGGCGTAGTCTTGTTTTAGAAGAAGTTTTGCGATCTCCGGGCTGAATCCTCTTCCTATTGCCAGAACCATTTCCCTGACTAAGTAGAGTTTCACAGCATCCTTGCCTGTTACAGTCACCACTCCCTCTTTTGAGTCTACGTTAATCTCTGTTTTTGTGAATTCCTCTAGTTCTTTCTTGGTGGTTCCGTTCTTGCCTATCAGAACTGCAATCCTTGCTTTAGGAATTTTTAGTTCGTGCATGTATTCTTCCATGCTTCAAAGAGAAAGATGTCTGTTATAAAAACTTTATTGAACCTTTTCAAGTAGTTTTTCTACTTTTTTCTGATCCATTATCTTGGAAAAAAATCGATTCACATTCTTAAGATCTCTTTCAAACAACTCTCTAGCATTAGGTGCTTTTGTTAGTGTCCCCTGTGAGAAATCTATGAATACTGGCTCTTCATCATGATTTAGGATATTGAATTCTGAAAGGTCTCCGTGTACCAATCCTTGCTCCTTTAGCTTTTTCACGTTTTCAACAATTTTTTTCAAGAATTGCTCAGGATTCTTTGGTTTTGCATCCTTGAGCATTGGTGCTGGTTCACCAACCATCTCCATCAATAAAATGTTGTTTTTGAAAGTTATAGGTGTTGGAACATTTATCACTTCCCTTGCAATCATCAAGTTCTTGTACTCTCTTTGAGTCCATGAAAAAACTGTTGACCTTTTTTGGCTGCTGGTTTTTAGAAAACGAGGATCTGCTGAGATATACTCATACATCTTGTTAAAATTGCAGTTCTCCAATCTATATATCTTTACTATTATATAGTCTCCATCTTTTGTATTTGCTGAGAATATATTTGCCTCTTTACCAATAGATATAGGACTGACAAGTTCTTCAAAATGTCTCTCGCTGCTAAGCTTGAACAATGTTCTTAGAGAGAACTCTGAGAAAACGTTTTTGTAAACCTTCCATTGCTCTTTTGACTTAGGCATATTTAAGAAAAAGGCTGCTTGATATAAAAATGTTATTAAGAAAAAATAAAAAAATTAAACTTACAAATCTTCTCCAGTGACTATTGTTAGTCTAGTTGACTTGGCTTTTGACTCCATTGCCACTAGGAATTTGACATATGCTCTCTCTGCAATGCTTACTAAGTCTCTGTCAATCGCACCATCAAGTACAACTGCGTATATGCCGCTTCTTAAGCTTTTGATAGTGCTTTGAAGCTCTGAAACCGGTACTTTTCCAAGGATGTTCAAGCTATCATCCAAAACATAGGCTCCTCTTGTTCCTATCAAGTCTTCCAACATTTCACTGAAATTCTTCTTTTCGTCAACACTTAGTCTCTTCTTGGAATAAGAGGTTTTTTCTTCTCTTTTTGGAGCTTCTTTCACATCTGTTTTTTTTACAAGTCTAGCTGGTGCTGTTGTAGTCCTTCCTGTGTCTGTTGTACTCCTTCTTGTCTCTGTTGGAGTAGTTTTTCTATCCATTTTTTCCTGTTCAGCAGCTATAGCTCCTCTTAGAGCCTTGTGTATCTCTTTTTTTGTCAACTCTTCAACTTCTTTTCCATCAGGAGCTTTTGTAACAAAATCAACTTCTGCAACACCAAGAAGCTCTTTGATTATAAGGTCTCCTCCTCTATCTCCATCAACAAAAAGAGTCAAAGTTTTCTTCTTGCTTAATTCTACTATTGTAGCAGGAACACTGGTTCCGTTCATAGCTATTACATTCTTAAAACCGTGTTTTAACATGGTTAGAACATCTGCTCTTCCTTCAACAACAATGATATCATCACTTTCCTCGATGCCAGGACCTGATGGTAGTCTTTCTTTACCATACTCCTGTATCTCCATAACTCTAACAGAATAAGACACTTCGTCAGCCAATTCCTGACTGTCTGGAAGCACTCCGTCCATCAACTCTTTCAACAGGTCCTTTGCCCTGTCAATGACTTGTTGTCTTTTTGAGATTCTTATATCTTCTATCTTATCTACCTTGGTCTTTGCATTGCAAGGACCTATTCTTTGGATTATTTCAAGAGCTGCACCGACAATAGCGGTTTCAGCTTTATCCAAGGATGAGGGTACGATTATTTCTCCGGTTGTTTTTCCGGCTTTTGTTTCTGTGTTAACTTCTATTCTTCCAATTCTTCCTGATCTCTGAAGCTCTCTAAGTTCTAAGTCAGCTCCTAGAAGTCCTTCTGTTTGTCCGAATATTGCGCCAATTACGTCTGGCTTATCAACGATTCCTTCTATTTGAATTGTTGCGTGAATAATGTATTTTGCTGAAATTTGTGCGATTTTCGCCATTTTTATTTTCCTCCTTTTATCAGCAAATCACATTTTTAGAAGTACCAGGCTTGATAAGTTCGTGATGATTATCGTGATTCTAATACTCCTTTAGAACAAGTCTTCTCCTTTAACTTAAATGATCATAATGAATGATAAATAGTGAACTTGTTCCCAAGTGATTTGATGATTTATGAATATTAGGTTTGTTGTATCCAAATTATTTTGGATACTCAAAAATTATTAAATTTTTGTTGCCCGATGCACCAACCCCAAGTTTCATAGCTGGACCATAGTCCTGCTCTAATGGGCACTCTCTGTGCCGGGCTGAGTCGTGTGAGAGTGTCTCAGTCTCATTGCTGAACCGCAAGGTTCTGCTCGAAAAAGGACCCATTCACACCTTATTCGGAAATAATAGGGTATTTATAAACATATCGAATTTTGCTATAATTCGCAGCCTGTAAGACTAGCGAGTCCCTCAAGCGTCTGTTCTCCAGGATATTTCTGTCCATTTATATCCCAAGTTGGGTATCCGCTTATGCCTGCTTCCTGACATGCTTGTGTTTGTGCTCTTGGATTATCTTCTTCTGCGCACTCGATGTAGTTGATATGCTCCACAGCATCTCCAAACATGTTTTTTTGATTTTCGCAGTGAGTGCACCAATATGCTCCATACATTTTAGCTCCATTTTCAGTTAAGCATTTGGCAAATGTTACCATGGAATCTTCTTCAGTAACATCTTCAACAATCTCTTCTTCCTCTTCTATTTCCTCCTCTTCAACACACATTTCATGCTCAGGTGTCAAGAGACAATTGGTTATTTCAGCGTTTTCTCTCAAGTCTCCAATATAAATTGTAAATGCGTCTTTCTGCTTTTCAAATAACAAATTGCTTTTTAGTTGCTCAGCAATTTCTTCGAATGCAAACATTGCTTCTGATGTTTTCTCAAGTGTGTATATTAGATGATATCCAAACTGTGTTTTTGCAACACTTGATTCTCCTGCTGCATTATTGAAAGCTGCATCCTTATATTCCTGGACATATGGATCTTCCCTTGTAAATGGAGGGTATTCACCACAAGTGCTCAAGCTTCCAGGATCCTCAGAGTATTCTGTAACAAGCTCGCAGAAAACTGTGTTGTCCTCAGCAAAAGCAGCTTGAACTTCATTCATAATCTCAAGAGCTTCTTCATCAGTTCTGCTCTCTGTTGAGACAAGGATGTGTCTTGCCCTCACACTTTCTGGAATTATGAACTGAGCAACATTAGCTTCATAGTAAGTGGCTGCTTCTTCATCACTGACTTCTAAGTCTGTAAAGACATTGGAGTCAAGGAAAAGGAATACCTTTAGCTGGTCCTTGAACTCTTCAAGTGTGAATCCTTGAGCAGCAACGTTCTCTGTCAATTCCTCTATGGTTATGTTGCTCTCTGTGATTATTCTCTCTATTTCCTCGTCAGCTTTTGTTCCTGCTTCTTGAGCAGCTGCTAACAATAGATTTTTATCAATCAATTGCGATAATACACTGTTTTGGTCCAATGTCTGCTGTAGTTCTGGCGGTAATCTGTTAATCTCCTCCTCAAGTTCTGAATTATAAACTGGTTCGCCATTGATGTAGGCAACAGCTTTTTCATCAACTTTCTCTCCTGCAAAAGGATTGTTAACCAAAAAAGCAACTAGAACTGCTAGCACGATTATCGCTATGAGTATGCTTGTCTTTGATTCTTTTTTTGAAACACTTCTTGTTTTCTTTGAACTTTTGTGAGTTTTTCTAGTCTTTTTTCTTGCCATTAAATCACCTTCTTTATTACTACACCCCTTCTGAAAACTGTTATTTGTTTTGTTATTTAAAATTTGTTATTAAAGACCACTCATTAGTTTACATAAATATTTATATTAGTTATTCTCTAAAATCAAGTTATGTACGACATAGTTATTGGCAGGAATGAAAAGGACAAGGATAAATTTGGAACTGCAGGAACCATTCTTCTTGGAAAACATTATGTAAAGATGGGACGCACTAACTCTTTGGCCAATAAAATCTATTTAGACATGATTCGTTCGCACATTGTTTTTGTCTGTGGTAAAAGAGGCAGTGGAAAAAGTTACACAATGGGTGTTATTGCAGAAGGCGTTGCAGACTTGCCAAAAGATATCAAACAGAACATATCTATCATAATGCTTGACACTATGGGTATCTATTGGACTATGAAGTATCCTAACAAAAAAGAAAAAGATCTATTAGAAGAATGGGAGCTCGAAGGTAAAAGCTTGGATGTCAAAATATACACTCCAAAAGGCTATTATAATGATTACAAGAAAAAAGGAATACCTACTGACGCACCATTCTCAGTAAAACCCTCTGAATTAGATGCTGATGATTGGAATATAACATTTGGCATGAATCCTCATGATCCAATAGGTGTTCTGATAGAAAGAGTAATCTATGAGCTTAAAGAAGCTGACAGGGAATATGACCTTGATGACATAATAACTGCTATAAAAAATGATAAGGATGCTGAGACAGATGTGAAGGACGCTGCAAAAAATCAATTCTTGAATGCAAGGAACTGGGGTGTTTTTGACAAGGAAGGAACACCTTTAAAAGAACTATCAAAAGGCGGACAAGTCACTGTCTTGGATGTTTCCTGCTATGCAACAATGCCAGGTTCTTGGAAAATAAAGAATCTCGTCATAGGATTAATAGCTGAGAAATTATTCGTCGAGAGAATGGTTTCAAGAAAGAATGAAGAATATCAGGAAATACATAAATCTGTTAACTATTTTGGAGATGAAAAAAGTGTTAAACAAGAATTTCCTTTGGTTTGGTTGGTGATTGATGAAGCTCATGAGTTTCTGCCTGTGAAAGGACAAACAATGGCCACAGATCCTTTGGTTACGATATTGCGAGAAGGAAGACAGCCAGGAATCTCACTTATTCTTGCAACGCAACAACCCGGCAAGATACACACTGATGTTATGACCCAGTCAGACACAGTCATCTCTCATAGGATAACCGCTAAGATAGACACTGATGCTCTTGGAATGCTGATGCAGTCATATATGCGTGAAGGATTGGATGTACAACTTGATAATCTTCCAAGACTGAAAGGAGCGGCTGTTATATTTGACGATACCAATGAAAAGATGTATCCAATGAGAGTCAGACCAAGGTTTACCTGGCACGGTGGAGAGGCTCCTTCTGCGCTTCATGACAAAGAGGAGTTATTTGAGGAATAAACATGCATTACCGCGAATATATGCGTGCTACAGGAATAAATATTTTGTTCACCTTTTGCATATTTCTATATTATCCTGTGATTTCACCTTACGTGAAGAGTATTGGTCTTGATGATTTTCAGGTTGGACTAATATTTTCTATTATGCCACTAATGATAATTTTCTCTTCTCCAATTATGGGAAGATTGTCTGATAATATTGGCAGAACAAATGTGATTATCATTGGTTTGATCATGGAAGCAGTGGCCATGACACTTTATTTGATAGGTTCTCATTGGTGGATGTTTGCAGTTGCCAGAGTATTGGATGCTATTGCTATTTCAGGAGTTAGTTTGGTAGCAATTGCAAAGATTGAGGACAACTTATCAAACAAGAATCGTGGTAAATATGCTGGTTGGAGTTTCAGCATTACACATATCGGTGCAGTAATTGCGCCCGTAGTTGGAGGGGTATTAGCGGATAAAGTGTTCATAAGAGCACCTTTTCTTCTAACAGCTGTTTTAATATTAATCTTGGCTTTTAGACTCGCTTTCACCACAAAAAAGATTTCAAAAAAAATTGAGAGAAAAAATTTTAACTTGTTAGACGAAATTAAAACTTTTCTATCGTCAAAGCCTTTAACTGGAACAGGTATTTTAGGAATAATGATGCACGCTACTAACCCTGCCATGAAGGTTTTCTTGCCTCTATACCTTATTGAAAGGTTAGGATTGTCATATACCTATGTAGGCGTGGCTATTTTTTTCTTAGGGATAGCGCATATATTCCAATTTTACTTTGGAAGCTTGGCTGATAAGTTTGGAAGAGTTAATATGGTCATGTTTGGATGCTTTATGTTTGCGCTCTTCATGTTCCTGCTTTCGACAACACAAGTTTATTGGATCATATTATTAATACTGTTATTACAAGGAATAGGCGGAGCAATTTGGAATGTCTCTGCTTGGAGCTTGATGTCAGACATAGGTGAAAGAATCCATAAAGAGGGAGAAGTTGTCGGCTCTTACATGTCAATTGCCAAGATTGGTGCATTTGTCAGCTTTTTGTTCAGCGGTTTGATAGTTCAGGTGTTCAGTATTGAAGTACTGTTTATGTTCAACGCTTTTCTAATTGCTATAGGAATGCTTGTTGCATCCTTTTTTTTCGGAAGGCGACATTATATTCCGAAGAAGCACACTAAACCTTTATAAATTCACAATTATTAATTTCTTTTATGGCATTTTCAAAATCATTTCCAAGGACTATAGACAAGAGTACATATCCTGTATGGGAAGAAATCTATCTGTCTGATGAAGAGGAGAAAGCTGTAGAGAAACAATGTAAGGAAGAAAACATTGTTTTGATGAAGGAATGTATAGATGATGCTAAGAAAATATTCTCAGAGAAGAATCTAAAGGACTTCCAGTCAGATGTCATAAAAGCAGCTATTGCTTTGTTCGAGAAAAGAGCATCCCACTCTGTTTACTGGAAAGAAAACAAAGCCAAGGAGAAATTTGACAAATTGTTTGGAGAAAAAGCTTAAACAAGTCTTTTTTCAACATTCTTTTTTTTAATCTTGTCAAAAAAGCCCATTTTACTTCTTCTTGTAATGACTTTTTTTGTGAATCGCTAGATTTTCCAAGAGTTCTTCATCTCCAATAGGGGTTTGGCTCATGCTGACTAGAGATGCAATGAACATTGTAATGAATGCTATCATGAATGCCCAAGCCCATGATTTAAAGATTGGATGTGTTAAGAAAAAAGCACTAAGAATAAATCCTGCCATAGACCCTAACATAAACGTACTTGATAACGGAGCAACTTTGAACATATTGAATCACCTCTTTTAGCTATATCTTTACTCTTTAACTAGTTTAAATATTTTCTGCTAGAATTGGACAAATTTAATCTTGTCAATCTGTTTTCTGGCTTTTTCTAATTTCTTGTTGAAATCTTTCATAAAGGCAACCATTTTCTCAGCTGCCATCTCCTTTATCTCGCCTGCACTCATCTTTCCTGACTTATATTCTTTGTATATCTTGTCAAGTTCTTTGTCATCCTCGACCAAGTGCTGCTTTAACATTTCAAAAACCATGCATTTCTCCACCTCTGCGCCTAATCTTCTGTGCTCTTCCAATGTTGGTCTTCCACCGCTTACAGCTTTCATGATTTTTCTTCTAACAGATTTTTCATCTTCAGGGATTGTGATGCATGATTCTGGTCTTGACTTTGACATCTTCATTCTTCCATCCAATGAAGGAGTGTATTTATGATATATAGAGCTTGGTAGGAAAAATTTCTTTGCTTTCATTCTGTTAACAACATCCCTTGAAAGCCTTATGTGAGGATCTTGATCTATTCCGACAGGTATGATTCCTGGCATTCTCTCCTTGAATTGCGGATAGAGAACATCTCCAACTTGTGTCACTGCACTCATAATCCTGCCAGGGTCAGCAGTTCCATAGATAGCCTTGAATTCGTTTAGAGTTATTTTTCTAGCTGCCTCATAAGCAAACTGAACAACTTCCTTGTTGTCGGATTGGAAATAGAAAACTGTTTTTTTAGGATCCAAGCCAAGAGCGATATAAGCAGGTATGTGAAAATTCAGAGCTCTCTTCCTGCCTTCTTCTAAAGTTACTCCTCTGGCAGCCTGAGCCTCTAAGTCAGCCACAAGAATGTATGCATTTCCTCCATGCTCCTGAAAATACTTAAGGTTTTCGACAACCAGTTTGTTGCCAAGATGAATCTCTTCATTGGTTGGCATGATGCCGCTCAAAGCATAGAATGGTTTTTTCTCTTTTATACAGCGAGCAATGATCTTTAAGTCCCGACCAGCAAAAACAACGCCTCGTCTCATAGTTTTATTTGGTTTAGGAAAGCTCTTGCTATTAAAAACCTCTAATCCAAAATCTTTTACAGTCTTTGTATAGTCCTTAATCAGCTCAGAGCCGTAAGGATCAATTATTTTTGTCATGATATATCACCTTTTCTTTGTTTAATATAAATTTTTTTATTGTAGCATCAACTAATAGGTCAATAGTGTTTATAGTTGGAAGATTTTCTTTTCCAAGCATAACCCCGAACTCTGTGCACCCAAGAATTATTTTTTTCACACCTCTTTCTAAGTATTTTTCACAGATTTTTTTAGTAATTTTTATCTGTTCTTCTTTTTTGAATCCTTTATTAAAATTGAAAATAGCCTTTGATAATGTTTCTAATTCTTTCTCATTTGGCTTAGAAGAATTGATTTCTCGGAACTCATATAGCCCGCTATTAATAGTTAGAGGCGTTCCAATAACTAACACTTTCTGAATATCATTTTTAATAAGGAATTTTTTTATTTCTTCTCTAAGATCCAGTATAGGTGTGTTAATTATTTTTTGGAATTTATTATGAAATAGATGTATGGTATTACAAACCATAACTATGAAATCTACTCCGAAAGTGTGTAATTCTCTCAATCCAGAAATATAATTTTCTAAATCATTCTTTAAAACTTTTATCCCTATTAGTTCAGGAGCAGGTATGCTGTTAATAATGATTTGGGGAAAATCTTTGTTATTATCTATTAACTCTCTAGTTTGTAATTCATTTATGAGTTTATTATAGAATTCTCCGGTAGCTTCAGGTCCAATGCCTCCTAATACACCTATTTTACAAGAGCCACCGAGAATCACCTTTTAGAGAATTATCTAAGAAAAAGTCGGGCCTATACCCAAAAACAATCACTTTTTTGTTTCATAAGAGGAGGAGAGTTTTTTTCCTATATAAATCTTTCCTCTAAACCATAAATTTTATAAACAAAATATCAATCTCGAAGTATAGGTGATAATCATGACAACTATTGGGTTTAGCTTTACAAAGTTGGTGGCTGAAAAGAATAAGTCAATAAAAGGGCAAGTCAATATTGCAAATAATGTTACTATCAAGAATGTTTCTGAATCAAAGTTAGGTGTTGACTCTAAGAAGAAAACATTGAAATTCGAGTTTCTCTACACTTCAAAATACGAGCCAGGAATAGGCTTAATTGAACTTGGCGGGGAAACAATCTCATTGTTGGATGAAAAACAGGCAAAAGATGTACTAGCTCAGTGGAAGAAAGAGAAGAAGGTGTCAAAAGAAGTTGCCAAAGGTGTTATGACTCAAATATTGGCAAAATGTAATGTGCAGGGAGTTGTGCTTAGCAGGGACATAAACCTTCCTCCTCCAATACCTCTTCCAAAAATGAAGTAATTTTATTTTCTTAAAATTTATAAATAGTCATTTATTCCATTTTACATAGCAGGGGTGGTTAAAAATAAGTTCAGAAGTGAAACTCAAAGTTGCAGAATCGATACAGGATGATGTTAACAAAGGAATAGTTAGAATAGATAGTTCTTTCTTACGAGAGTTGGATATAAGGCCAGGTAATATTGTTGAGATAAGTGGTGAGAGAGCCACTGTTGCTATTGCAGACCGTGCATTGCCAGGAGACATGGGGTTGAATATTATTAGGATGGATGGTTTGATAAGAAGGAATGCAAAAACCACTATTGGTGAGATGGTTGTTATAAAGAAAGCTGATGTGAAAGAGGCTAAGAAGATAACGATTGCTCCCGCAAGAAAAGGTATTATGATAAAGGCAAGTGCTGAAGTGTTCAAACAAGGACTTTTGGGAAGAGCAGTGACAAAAGGAGATATTGTATCCCTAGGAGGAACAAGAAGAAGAAAGAACACGATGGCTGGAAGCCCATTTTTTGAAGATATGTTCTCAATGCTTGATGATACAATGATGGGTTTTGGATTGGGAGATTTGAAATTTGTGGTTGTAGATGTAAATCCAAAACAAGCAGTGCTGATAACAGAGCACACACATGTCAATTACACTCCAGAATCAGTGGAAGTAGAAGAAGATAAATTAATAGACACAACTTATGAGGATGTTGGTGGCTTGGAATCAGAAATAAAGAAAGTCAGAGAGATGGTTGAATTACCGTTGAAACATCCAGAAGTTTTCGAAGCATTAGGTATTGAGCCACCTAAAGGTGTGTTGCTACATGGTCCACCAGGAACTGGAAAGACCTTGCTTGCAAAAGCAGTAGCAAATGAGACACATGCTCATTTTATACTTATTAATGGTCCTGAAATTATGAGCAAATACTATGGACAAAGCGAAGAAAACCTGAGAAAGAAATTTGAGGACGCAGAAAAAAATTCTCCTTCCATAATATTTATAGATGAGATTGATGCGATTGCCTCAAAAAGAGAGGAAAGCAAAGGAGAAGTCGAGAGAAGAGTCGTTGCGCAGATGTTAGCGTTGATGGATGGCTTGAAAAGCAGAGGAAAAGTTGTTGTAATAGCAGCTTCAAATATACCAAATTCTCTTGACCCGGCTCTTAGAAGACCTGGAAGATTTGACAGAGAGATAGATATAGGTGTTCCACAGATGGAAGGAAGACTTGACATATTGAAGATTCATACGCGAAGTATGCCTTTGCAGCCGAGATTTGATATGAAAACTGCTAAATCAATGTTTTCTCAAAAAGTATCTAAACTTAAGAATGAACTGAAATCTCTTAAGCTAAAGTCTGATGTTCTTAATATTGAGTCTCACATAAAAAGCAAAACAAAAGATATCGAGAACTATGAAAACTCTTTAAAAAAGCTAGTAGGTATGGATCAGAAACAATTTTCACAGGTGATGAGGAGAGGCAAAGGAGCTTTAAGCGAAAAGGAAAGGTCATTTGTGTTTGACTTATTAGTTGAGGACTTTTTGTTTTCAATAGCTAAGGTTACTTATGGTTTTGTAGGTGCTGATCTTGCAGCTCTTGCAAAAGAAGCTGCGATGATAGTTTTGAGAAGAATATTACCAGATTTTGAATTAGATGATCAAGAACCCATACCACAAGAAGTTCTTGAAAAACTACGACTGACACATGATGATTTCAGAGAATCACTCAAAGTTGTTAGACCTTCTGCAATGAGGGAAGTGCTTGTCGAAGTACCGCATGTCAAATGGGGGGATGTTGGTGGATTAGAAGAGGTAAAACAGGAACTCATAGAGGCTGTAGAGTGGCCATTGAAACATGGAGAGGTTTTTTCACGTTTAGGTATTGATCCCCCAAAAGGTGTGCTGATTTATGGAGCTCCTGGTACTGGAAAGACCTTGCTTGCAAAAGCAGTTGCAACAGAGTCAGAAGCAAATTTTATACTTGTTAAAGGTCCAGAGCTTTTGAGCAAATGGGTTGGTGAAAGCGAGAAAGCAGTTAGGAAAATATTTGAGAAGGCAAGGCAGACAGCCCCAACTATAATTTTCTTTGATGAAATAGATGCCATGGCTCATAAGAGAACTGCTGGTTCAAATTCACACGCTAATGAAAGGGTTGTAAACCAATTATTGACAGAAATGGATGGCTTGCAAGAATTGAATGATATTGTCATTGTTGCAGCCACTAACAGACCTGATATGATTGACACTGCTTTGTTGAGACCTGGAAGGTTTGACAGAATAGTGTTAACACCTGTGCCTGACAAGAAAACAAGGGAAGCAATATTCAAGGTTCATACCAAAGGAATGTCTGTAGCTAAAGATTTTAACCTGAAAAAATTAGTTGAGCAGACAGACAAATATGTTGGTGCAGATATAGAATCTGTTTGCAGAGAAGCAGCTATTATGGCATTAAGAGCTGATATGAAAGCAAAAACTGTCAAGATGAAATTCTTTGAAGAAGCCTTGGGTAAGGTGGGAGCTTCAGCAACCAAGGAAATAGAAGAAGCTTATGAAAAATTGAAAGGTCAGTTTACTCAAGCTCGTGGAAAAAGTATGCAAGAAGAAAAACCTGCATATTATGGCTAACTGCAAAAATTTTATAAACTTCTAACTTTATTCTTTTCATATGGCTAAGGCAGGGGATAAAGTAAAGGTTTTCTACAAGAAAGAAACTATTGAAGGAGTTTTGATGCCTGAAGAAGATTCTAAGTTTATTTTTGTAAAATTAGATAGTGGTTATAATATTGGTTTAAAGAAAAGCCTTGTGAAGAAAATTGATGTTGTAAAGGTAAAAAAGAGTGTGAAAAGTAAGTCAAAGAAAATTGCTTCTAAGAAAGGCTTGCCAAAGATATCCATACTGAACACAGGTGGTACAATAACTTCAAAAGTTGACTATTCTACAGGTGCTGTGACTGCGAAATTCACTCCTGAAGAAGTCCTTGAACTGTTTCCAGCTGTAAGGAATATTGCAAATATAGACGCAGTCATGGTAAGAAACATCATGTCTGAGAATATGAGATTTGATCATTACAATCTAATGGCAAAAGCTGTTGAGAAAGAAGTTAAGAAAGGTGTTTCAGGAGTTATTATTGCTCATGGAACAGATACATTGCATTATTCGTCAGCAGCTCTAAGCTTTGCTCTTGAAGGAATTAACATTCCAGTTGTTTTTGTAGGTAGTCAGCGAAGTAGCGACAGACCAAGCACAGACTCTTTGGTAAATCTTGTTTCTGCAACAATGTTCATTACGCAGACAAAATACAAAGGAGTCTTCCTATGTATGCATGAAAACAATTCTGATAATACCTGCATTGTCTCTTCAGGAACAAAGGTCAGAAAGATGCACACCTCAAGAAGAGATGCTTTTAGACCAATAAACACTCCTCCTGTTGCAATTATAGATTATGAAAAGAAAAAGATAAAGAAAATAGCAAAGGAGAAAAAAGCTGTCGGTAAGTTTCAATTAAAATTATTTAATCCAAAACTGAAAGTTGGAATGTTTAAGTTTCATACAAATATTTATGCAGAGCAATTAGAGCCTTACAAAAAATTCGATGCTTTGCTATTGGAAGCATTTGCTCTTGGTCAGGCTCAGATAATAAAACAGGATGCATTCATGACAGAGAATATGAAGATTGGAAAACTTGTGAAAGAATTGGCAAGAAAAATGCCAGTTGCAGTTGCAAGCCAATGCATATATGGAAGGATCGACATGAATGTTTATTCTGAAGGAAGAGAGTTGCAGAAGCTTGGAGTTATCGGCAACTACACAGACATGACTCCTGAAACAGCTTTTATAAAACTAGCTTGGTTATTGAGTAATCATAAAAAAAATGTTAGAAAATTATTCTCTGAAAACATTCGTGGCGAAATCTCTGAAAGGAGTGAGAAAGAGGGATTCTTAGTTTAAAAATTTTAGAACCAAATATCAATTTGTAGTTTCTTTTTTTTGGTTATGCCACCACAGGCAGTATTGCATCGTCCAGCGCTTATGGCATATCCACAACTGCTACAAGCGTTTCCCCAGCTTTCTATTATAGGGTTTCCTTCTTCATCTTCAAAGGCTATCGCTCCTTCTTTTAGTTTGTCGAAGTCAACTCTCTCTATAAGTTCTTTTATCTTTTCAATTTCCTTTAGAGCGACTTTTTTCTCTTTTAGGATATCATCTATCTCTTTCAAAGCATCCTCCTTTGTCATGCTACTAGATATTATGTAGCTTTCCTTTGAAAGAAAAGTTCCTGGCTTCACAGCTTGTCCACCAGTAGTTTCACATGTTTTGTTGGAAAACAAAGCGAATATTCCTATGATTGCAATGATTCCTACCATTACTAGCAGTCCAACATAATGTTGTTTTGCTTTTGTCATGAATTATCTTTTGCTTTAGTTTTATATAAACTTTTTTCTTTTTCTCTAAAAATTTAAAAACTTAAATATTGCTTCTAATCCAAAGATATAAAAAGTCTTAATTCTATCTTTTATTTATGGATTACAAAAAGTTAGGTTTTAAATCTGGTATTGAGATTCATCAACAACTTGAAGGGAAAAAACTCTTTTGTAATTGTACAACTGAGATAAAAAAAGAAAAACCAGACTATACTTTTGACAGACGCTTAAGAGCCAGCGCGGGTGAATCAGGAGAGGTTGATGTAGCTGCTGCTCATGAACAGGCAAAAAGCAAACTATTTACGTACAGGGGGTATGATGATGTGACTTGCTTGGTGGAAATGGATGAAGAACCACCACAGCCAATAAATCAGAAAGCTTTGGAAACAACTTTGCAGGTCGCGAAAATGCTGAATTGTGAAGTCATTGATAAGGTCCAAATGATGAGGAAAACAGTTGTTGACGGCTCTAATACTTCTGGTTTTCAGAGAACTGCTTTAGTTGGAAGGAATGGTTATGTGAAAATAGGAAATAAAAAATTTGGAATACCATCTGTTTGCCTTGAGGAAGAAGCATGTCAGGTCATGAAGAGAACAAAGGATCACGATGTCTATAACCTTTCAAGATTAGGAATTCCATTGATAGAAATAGCGACTGATCCTGATATGAAGACTCCTGAAGAATGTAAGGATGTTGCTGCAAAGATAGGCATGATTCTTAGAAGCACAGGCGCATGCAAGAGAGGCATCGGAAGTATAAGACAGGATGTTAATATATCCATTAAAGGTGCTGAAAGAACAGAAATCAAAGGATTTCAGGATTTGAAAAGCATACCAAAAGTTGTTAATCATGAAATAAAGAGGCAGCAGGATATGATTAAGAAAAAGAAGAAGATAAACAAAGAAGTCAGAAAGGCAGAGTCAGATTTCACAACTTCCTTCTTAAGACCGATGCCAGGCGCGGCAAGGATGTATCCAGAAACAGATATTCCGACAATCACTCCAGAATTGAAGAAGTTCAAAACTATTGAAACTCATGATGATAAAATAAAGAGATACAAGAAAAGTTATGGCTTGAATGATGATTTTGCAAAGCTCGCTGTGAAATATGAAGATAGAGAAGGTATAAATTTAGAAACTTACTTTAAGAAATATAAATTAGAACCAAAATTTATAGTCCAATATTTTACAACAATACCAAAAGAAGTGAAAAAAAGATTTTCTGTTGAAGTTGATGTTAAAAAAGTTTCAGATAAGATACTTGAAAAATCACAATCCGGAGAACTAAGTACTGGAACTGCAGTCGTTGATTTACTTGCTGATTATGGCAAGACGAAAAAATTGAATTTTAATAAGTTTAAAGGAGTTTCTTCAGGTAACCTTGAAAAAGAGATAAAGAAAATAGTGGAGAAAAACAAGAATGCGCCAATAGGTGCTTTGATGGGAATGGTAATGGGAAAATTCCGAGGAAAGGTTGATGGTAAGAAAGCAATGGAAATTCTGAAGAGATATTTGGAGTGATTCTATGAAAATCATATCTTGGAATGTAAATGGAATTAGGGCTTGCTTGAAGAAAGGGTTTTTAGATTTTGTAAAAAAAGAAGATCCTGACATAATTTGCATTCAGGAAACAAAAGCTCATCCTGATCAGGTTGACTTAGTCTTGGATAATTACAAATATCATTACTGGAATTCTGCAGAAAAAAAAGGGTATTCTGGCACAGCAGTGTTTTCAAAGACAGAACCTTATGCAATAATATATGGTATGGGTATTGAAGAACATGATAATGAAGGCAGAGTTATCGCTTTGGAATTTGACAAATATTTTTTGGTGAATGTTTATACACCGAATTCTCAAAGGGAACTTACAAGATTGGATTATAGAACTAAGTGGGATGATGATTTCAGAAAGTTCATAAAAAACCTGGAAAAAAAGAAACTAGTTATTGTCTGCGGAGACTTGAACGTTGCTCACAAGGAAATTGATTTGAAGAATCCTCAAACAAATAAAACAACTTCTTCTAGACCAGGAAATGCGGGATTCACAGACACTGAGAGGGAAAGTATGACAAATCATTTAGAAGCAGGTTTTGTAGACACTTTCAGACATTTCTATCCTGATAAAGAACATGAATACACTTGGTGGAGCTATATGTTCAATGCCCGCGCCAACAATGTGGGTTGGCGTATAGATTATTTTTTAGTTTCAAAAGCATTAACTAAAAAACTCAAGGATGCGTTTATTTTACCAAATGTTATGGGTTCTGATCATTGTCCTATTGGCATTCTCTTGAAACAATGATTAATTTTTTATATCTTAAGAGTATTATTTTACCATGATGGGGGTAATTATCACTTTGTTTATTGTAATAGTGGTTTTATTTCTTAGTTTTCACATTTTTCATAAATTCTACTTTTTACGGGATCCTGCAAGACAGCTTCCTATAGGCAATAATATTGTCTGCCCTGCTGATGGAAAAGTAATAATGGTTAAGAAGTTTGAAAAGAACAAAATAGATATTGATAAAAGATTTCTTGGCAAAGTAAAATCTTTCACAAAGGATGTTTCTGACAAAGGTTTCATTGTTTCGATTTTCATGAATGCTTTTGATGTTCACATAAACAGAGCGCCTATTTCTGGAACTGTGAAATATGTGAAACACATACCTGGAAAATTCATAAATGCTGAAAGACTTGCTTCAACATTTGAGAATGAGAATGTTCAGATACTTTTTCAGGACGGGAACTTCAAGGTTAAAACAATTCAGATAGCAGGACTGATAGCAAGGAGGATTGTGCCTTTTGTAAAGGAAAATGAAAAAGTTATTAAAGGTCAAAGAATAGGGCTTATTAAGTTGGGGAGTCAGGTTACTCTTATAATGCCTGCAAATATTAAGGTTAAAGTTCATGAAGGCCAAAAAGTTTTTGCAGGTGAGACAATAATTGCTACAAAATGAATTTCAAAAAACAAATACCAAATTTTTTGACATTACTGAATTTGGCACTTGGTTTTTTAGCAATAGTTTTTTCTTTTAATCAGAATTTCAATTTGGCAGCAACACTAATACTAGTTGCAGTGGTTCTTGATTTCCTTGATGGAAAAATTGCAAAGTTTTTCAAACTTGAATCAGAACTTGGAGTACAGTTAGATTCGCTAGCAGATCTTGTGTCTTTTGGAGTTGCGCCTGCGGTTATGATGTATGCATTATTTCAAAATAGTTCTTTATTGGTAATAGCTGTTTTGTATGTTTTGGCAAGTGCTTTCAGATTAGCCAGATTCAACACAATGAAAAACGAAGTAGAGGGTTATTTAGGAATGCCGATAACAGTTAACGGTCTGATATTTCCTATCTTGTATTTTGTGAATGCGAGTTTCAATATAGTTGCAGTAATATTTATTATTTCATTGGTATTAATGGTTAGCACTTTTCATTTCAAAAAGGTGATATAATGATATTGGAAGCCTTTTACTATTTTTTACCAGCTTATGTAGCAAATACAGTTCCTCCTCTTTTACGATGGATTCCTTTTCTTGGAGAATCAATTGATTTTAGCAAAAGATATAGGGGTAAAAGAATATTCGGAAAAAACAAAACAATCAGAGGCTTCTTAGGTGCGTGCATCCTTGGAACATTGATGTTCTATATTCAAAAATTGTTGTATCAGATTCCTTTTTTCAATAGCATCAGCATAATCGATTATTCTAAAACAACTATTTGGCTTGGTTTCTTGCTTGCTTTTGGTGCAATATTTGGAGATGCAATAAAATCCTTTTTCAAAAGACAAATCGGAATTGCTTCTGGCAAGCCCTGGATTCCATTTGATCAGATAGATTATCTTATAGTGGCTTTATTATTGTCATCAATGATATTTCTTCCAAGTGTCGAAGTACTGATTTGGATAGTGGTACTCAGTGTTTTACTGCCTCCACTAGTACATTATCTAGGATATCTGCTAGGTGTTACCAAAGACAAGATTTAAATAAAATAAATTCTGAGGTAAGAGCATGAGATTGGTTACTTATAATGTTGAGTATGGTGATGGAATAAATCGTCGTTTGAGATTCCAAAACAGATATCTTGAAGTTTTCAAATTCTTTAAGATAGTTGGAAGGACTTTGTTGAAAATCGCTGATTATCTAAAAACAGTGAATCCTGATATCCTTGGATTGATAGAGATAGATTCTGGTTCTGTTAGATATTTGAGAAAATCAGGCTCAAAAATGTTCGCCGAAAGTCTTGAGATGGATTACTGGGTTGAGAAAACAAAGTATGCTAGAAGGTCTGTTTATAAGGTTTTGAATTTTGTGCCTATAATTAGAAAACAAGGTAATGCCATACTTTCAAAATACAAGCTTTATGATACAAGGTATTATTATTTTTCCAAAGGTGTTAAAAGACTTGTTATTCATTCAAAAGTTAAGGTTCCTGTTGGTTATGGAAAAGTTGAATTACATCTCTTTGCTGTTCATCTGTCCTTGAGAAGAAAAACAAGAGTTAAACAACTCAAGGAATTGGGAGAGATTGTGGGGGCATGTCCTTCACCAAAAATTGTCTTTGGAGATTTCAACACATTCAAAGGATTGAGTGAATTGGAAGAATTCCTTAAACTTTCAGGTGTTAAGGACTCTAACAATACAGACGAGTATAGTAAAACTTTTCCTTCATGGAAGCCAAAGCATTGGATTGACCACGTATTTGTATCTCCAGACATAATAATTCACAAATACAAGGTCTTGGACGCTACTTACTCAGATCATTTACCTGTAATGATAGATTTTGATGTAAAGCAGAACTAATTCTTTAGCTTTTCAGACAGGTAGATGTGCATACTAGCCCAGAGCATGCCTTCATCTGAGATGTATAAAGGTGTTTTGTAGATTTTTCCACTATTGTCATATAGTTCTAAGAAAGTTCTGTTCTTCTCGATAGTTTTGGAATACTTTTCGAGATAATCTCTTGCCAGTTTCTTATCAACTTTCGGAACAATATCTATGTATGGGTATCCTAGATGGACCCACACATTATCTAATTCATATGTTGAGAAGTATAAGTACCATGTCAACTTAGGTTTCTCCAGACAGTACTTGAGTGGTAGTGGCTTATCAAGTTTTCTGTTTGTTAACGCTTTAATAGCTGATTTCATCATTTCTTTGGAATCAAAAATCCCTGTCCAGAAAGGGAAAACATTTGCATCCCCTGAAATAATGTTTCGTCCTGATAAATCCTCTATAAAGTATTCTCCTTTCCAGAAATTGTCTTTAATGATTTTCTTAAAATTATAATTTTTCATAGGATTTTGCAATTCTAACTTGTTTAGATTCTCAGAAACCCAAGCAACCATAACGTTATCATAACAAGAAGATTTTCTTATACTTTGATCCTTAATAGAACTGAAATGCTTCTTCTTAACAAGACCTGTGTTTTTATCAACAACAATGTTGAAGAACTTTCTTGCTTCGGATTCTAAGAATGGCTTGTACTTTTCAACGAGTTCTTTATTTCTGCATACAATGAGTGAATGGAGTGAGTATGCCAAAGAATCAGGTGCATACTTTGGGAAGTCAAAAGGTTTTCCATCAGGGGTAATTGTTGTAGTAATTCCTTTATTCTTTTCAAAAAGGTTTAATGCATAATTTAAGGTATTTATTATCTCTTTTTCATAACCAAGTTCCTTCAAAGCTTTTACGCATAATCCAAAGTCCCTGCTCCAATATTGTGAGTAATGACCTGTGCTTGTCATAAAATACTTTCTTTCTTTGTTGTAGCAGTCGTCGACTATTTGTTTACATATTTCATCAGCGTTTCCAGAATATCTTCTAAAACCTTTTTTACCAACTCTTAATTTTCTTCGAAACATTCGAAGTCCTTCGCTAAGAAAGATTGGTTTTATCATTTCGAATTTATATAACTCTTTTCAATGGTTTTGCTTATCTTGACGCCATAATAGCTTAGAAGTAGCATTCCGATAATGCTCCATAATAAGTCCCTGATTCTGATTATGAAAGCCAAGGCAACTCCCGCAGCGCTTTTTATACTCATCATCGTAAAGACGGCAATCTGGCTAGCTTCCAAAGTTCCCATTGCCATTGGAATTGGAATTATAAAAGCAGCTCCTACAAAACTAATTATCAAGAATAAAGTTGTGAATGATAAATTATAACCAAGAATCAAAGTAGCCATCTTGTATTCTAAAAACATAAAAATCCATGATACAAAACAAGCTATGAATGCCAATAAGAAATCTTTTTTGTCCTGTTTGAAGAATTTTATAATTCTTTTCTCGAATTCTTCTAGTTTTTTCTCAGATATATCTACTTTTTTTATCTTATGAAGTCGGAGTGTTTTACATAAACTGCGAATAAATCCTTTTCCAGAAGCCATTCTATGATATACAAATATCATTAGCACTAAGAAGACAATAGCAAATAACAACATAGTTATTTCTGTTTGTCCTGGAAGAGCAAACTTGAATAAGACTATTAACACTCCTATGAAAAAGAACAATGCTGATGATGCAACCTCAATTGTTTTATCAATAACTACACTAGACAAAGCTCTTGAAAACTTTATTCCATGTCTTGAAAGAAGTGCTGCTCTTACAGGTTCACCTCCGAGTTTTGCAGAAGGTGTTAGGTAACTTATTCCATATCCTATAAGTCTATAAGCAAATAAGTGCGAGAAAGGAATTTTTATATTCTGACTTTTTAGAACAACCTTCCACTTCCAAGCTAAAGCTATCATTATTAAGCATGATGATATTAAGAAAAATATTATGTGTATTGGATTCGCATTATGGAAGTTCTCTACAATTTCTTGGAAGGGTATAATTTTGAATACTATCCATAAAGCAACTAATCCAGCGATAACTGATAGTGCTATCAATGACTTCTTTTTCATCTCTCAACATTAGTTTGGATTAGTATATAAATTTTTAGAATGTAACCAAACAAATTTAAAAAGGACTTGACAATACTCATATTCATGGACCTGTAGCCTAGTCTGGATAAGGCGACAGCCTCCTAAGCTGTAGACCGGGGGTTCGAATCCCCCCAGGTCCGTTTTTTCAAAATGATACTCAAACAAATACCTGAAGACTTCATTGTAAAAGAGTTATCAGGGTATGAAAAAGAAGAAGGTCTCTATGCTATTTTTATTCTTAAAAAAACCAATTATACTACAGAGAAAGCAATTCAAACTGTATGCAATTCTCTTCACATTGAAAGAAAGAGAGCTGGCTATGCAGGTATAAAAGATAAAAACGCAATAACTTCTCAGTATATCTCTATTTACAAGATAAAAAAGGAAAAAGTCGAAAGCTTAGAACTTAAAGATATCAAATTTAGGTTTGTTTCTTATTCTAAAAAACCGATTTCTCTTGGTGATTTGGAAGGTAACACTTTTGAAATAATTGTAAGAGACTTGGATAAAGATGCTGAGATAAATTCTTATAAGAAGATAAAGAATTTTTTTGACGAGCAAAGGTTTTCAGAAAATAATGTTGAGATTGGTAAGGCTATTTTGAAAAAGAATTTCAAAAAGGCAGTTGAATTAATCTTGGAAGGAAAAGGTGATTATGAAAAAAGAGTAAAAGCGTTTATTGATAGTAATCCGAACAATTACATCAGTGCTTTGAGAAAGATTCCAAAGAAAATCTTATTGCTATTTGTTCATTCTTTTCAAAGCTATGTTTTTAATAAGACAATAAAGGATATTGATAATGAAGAAAACATTAAGATTCCTTTGGTTGGTTTTGGAACTGAATATGGTAGTAATGATATTAAAAGAATTATAAAAAGTATTTTAGTGAGTAATGGTATTACTGAAAGGGATTTTATTGTCAATTCAATACCAGAACTCAGCTGCGAAGGAGATGAAAGACATTTATACATTGAACCAAAGAACTTGAAAGTTGAAAAATTAGAAATAGATGAGTTAAACAAAGGAAGATATAAAGTCAAGATTTCTTTTTCTCTACCGAAGGGAGCTTATGCAACTAATCTTGTAAAGCAAATAATATCTCCTTAAGAACTGTATCCATTGGCTGCTCACCGTTGATATTCTTTAGAATTTCTTTTTCTTCGTAGAATTTCAGGAGGGGCTCTGTCTTTTCATGATATGTTTCTAGTCTCTTCTTTATTGCTTCTGGCTTGTCATCTTCTCTTTGAACTAGTTTTCCGCCACATTTGTCGCAGATCCCTTCTTGTTTTGGTTGTATGTATATTAGATTAAAATTTGTCTTGCAGTCAACGCATACACGTCTGGCGGATATTCTTTTTATTATTTCTTCCTGAGAAATCTGTAGGTTGATAACTGCGTCAATTTTATATTGTAAATTGTCAAGGAATTCTGCTTGTGGCCTTGTTCTTGGATATCCATCAAGAATGAATCCATTTTTGCAGTCATCTCTTGAAAGCCTTTCTTCTACTATCTTGTTAGTGATTTCATCTGACATTAGTATTCCTTGAGAGAGTATTTGTTCGGCTTGTTTTCCAAGTTCAGTTTTGTTTTTTATGTTTTCTCTGAAAATGTTTCCTGTTGAGATTTGAGGTATGTTGAGTTTGTTTACTATTTGAATTGCCTGTGTTCCTTTTCCACTTGCTTGCGGTCCAAATATTATAAGTCTCATTTTATCCAAAATAGCTTAGTTCTAGTTTTGTTTTCTTGTCTCTATTCCAGCAGCTCTGCATCTTTGTAACTATACTTTTCAATTCAGGTTTTAAATTTTGCCATTCTTTGAAAAAATTGTTTATGTATTCTGTTGTCTCTTTTTCGTCGTAGCTTATTTCAAGATTTGAATGCATTCTATAATTGTACAATAACTTTCTGTATATCTTCAAAACGTGTTTCTTATCTTCATCGCTGAACATGCTTGATTCATGCAAAGCACTTAATCTTGTTTCAGGGTTTAATATCTCTTCTAGTAGATTGGCAAATAGTTCTATTTTTTCACTTATTTTTTTGGCGATTTCTTTCAACAAGAAATTCTTTGCTTCTATACTGCTTACCTGAAAATCTCTGTCAAGCTCCTTCAAGTTTGGAAGACCATGCTTTTTCTTTAGGTTATTGTACTCTTTTTCCATACTCTTTGCTAGCAATAGGTATTATTTATAGTTTTTCTTTACGATGGGCGAAAACTTTATATACTGCTTTTGTAAGATGAATGGTATACAAATAGTGTACCAATGTCATTTTTTGGCAACAAAGATGTAAAAAAAACTACGAGTGTCATACAAATAAATTACAGATAACATACAAGGACTATGCAGAAATCACATAAGGATATGGAGATAGTGAATGTAAGACTGCCAAAAGAGATTGTTTCTATATTAGATTCTCTTGTTAAGAAGAAACTATTTTTATCTAGATCCGAAGCTATCAGAGAATTTTCCCGTGAATACGTATTATATAATAGAGTGCAAAACAGAACATAGAGCAATAGTGAAAAGAACAAAAACAGCACAGAAAACAACAATGACAGATGTAGTAGTTAGTATCAGGATGCCTACTTCCCTAGTTAAAGAACTGAAAATATTATCAGAACAAAATCATTTCAAAGATCTTTCTGAAGAGATACGTTCTGTTGTCAGGGTCAAGTGTTTGCAGTACATCCAACCAAATAATTCTAAATTACAAAAACTGCATGAAGAATTGTCACAGCAGCTAGTGATTAAGAAAGAGTGGGAAAGAAAACAACAGCTAGTGGAAGACTTGAAGAAAATAGTGAAGAAACTGCAGAATGAAAAATAAAATCCAGAATGTTAAAGCAAAAGATGAATTTTTAAGTACTTTACAAGAAGAATAAATAAAAGAAGAGGTGAAATAGAGGTGAGTAAAACTCTTAGAGAGGAAGAGTACTTTTATCTTAGAAATGGAAGTAGTTTGAAGAGTATTGAAGAGCTTTATGACAAGCTGGAAGACATGCTTGATGAAGACTTCTTTTTCCATGTAAATGAAGAAAAGAATGATTTTGCTAATTGGATAAAAGGTGTCTTTGGAGAAAAAGAGCTTTCGGACAATTTATCTACTGTAAAAACTAAAAAGGAAGTAAAAAAAATTCTTGATAAATTTCTAAAACCTAAAGAAACACATAGCAACAAAGTTGCTAGTGCGCCAAAAGATAAACTTTTGAGCGAGAAAGAAAAGGTTAGGAAAGTCAAGAAGCCAGAACCAGTAAAAGAAGCTCCTAAAATTAAGATTCCTGAAGAAGACTTTGAAGAAGAAAAGAAAAAAGAACAAAAAGAACCTGAGTTGGATGATTTTTTAGAGAATGTCAGGTCTGACTATAAAATAAAAAAGAAAGAAAAAAAGAAACAAGTTGAAGAAAATGAAGAGGAAAAGCCTAACTTCTTTTCAAGGCTTTGGATCAAACTTAAAGCAAGCAAACTTTTAGGTAAAACAATTTTCAGAAAAAGTTATGTTGATAATCAAGTAAAGGAATTGGATGAAGAGATTGATGAGTTTGGAGAAGATATAGATAAAAAACTAGGAGACAATAGCAGAGAAGAAAAATAACTGTAAACTCGAATAGCCGGTAGAAGAACTTATAGAGAAAGTGTTAACAAGATTTATAGAAGTAAGGTCGAAGATTATAGTCTTAAAAAAAGCGTGAGCTCCCCAGAAAATCGGGAGGGGGAGGGTGGTTAGAGAAGAGACTTCAGGGAGCTCGTGAATGTTATTTTTTCTTTTTCAGTGCAAATACCTTTGGTGGCCTTCTCAGCTCTTGGAGCCACATCAGACCTATCCTCATCATGTTCTTGTTGAATTTCTCGCTTAGTTTGTATGTTTTCTTGTATAAATCGTAGTCAATCAGACCCATGGTCTTCATCGGCGTTAATATTCTGTCATAAAATTGTCTCTTGTTGTAAGATAATTTAACATCTTTTTTTATCCCGAATGGGCTCTCGTCTTTTGATTCAAGGATAGTTCCTTCATGGAGGGCGGTGGCAAATAAAGACATCTCTGTTTTTCCGATTTCACCTTCTTTGAGCTTCATCTGCTCTATGAGAAGTTTTGCTACAAGCACTTGTTGTTTCGTAGCGAAGATTATCTCATAGATGCTGTCCGGAAAATTAAACTGATCAAACAAGATTACCATTTTTTAGCGTCCTCACGGGTTATTTTTACTATGAAATAGTTAAACTAGTATATAAATGTTTCGTTTTGTATACGTTTTTGTATACTGAGGTAGTTAAAATATTGTGAAATTTCTAAAAAATAAGTAAAATTTAATTTCTAGAGAAAAACTCTTCAATAATTTTTTCATAAAGCATTGTAGTTCTTATGTTCCATGAATCAGGGAAACATCTACGGTAATTGCTCCAAGTGTATCTCTCGTCCAGAAAAATAACCGTTCCCTTATCTTTCTCAGACCTTATGCAACGGCCAGCGCTTTGCAAGGTCTTGTTAAAAGCAGGAAATAGATAGCCATAATCCCAGCCCTTACCAAACTTCTTGTCATAATAATCAATCAAAGCTTTTGACTCCAGGTCGGGTTTTGTAAGCGGCAAGCCGACAATAACCACATTCTTCAGAAAGTCACCTGGAAGATCAATACCTTCTCCAAAGCTGCCAGATATTACTCCAAGGAGAACTGCGCCCGTGTCTTTATAACTTTTGAACTTTTCAAGTAAATCCTGTTTTTCAGGCTTAGAGAGATTAGGACGCTCAATAAAGATGCTTTTCAAACAGTGTTCATTGAATTGTTTGTAAATCTCATCTCTAAGATAATAACTTGGAAAGAAAACAGCGCTGTTACCAGGAACTTTGTTGACAATCTTTGAAAGGATTTCAGCAATTTCCTTGTACTGTTTCTGGTTTCTCAACTCATACTTTGTAGAAGTCTTTGGAATAATGATATTCATCCTGTTCTCCTCAGGAAAAGGGCTTTTGTAAGTTTCTTCCTCAGTTTTTTTGAATCCAAGCAATTCCTTGTACATACTAGTTGGTGTAAGAGTACCAGACATAATAATTGTTGAATGAGCTGCTTCAATCACAGACTTTGTTGAAAGACTGGGATCCAGGCATCTGTAGCTGATTACTTTAACTTCTTCTCTTGCACCTATTTGCTTTGAGACAATCCTTGTGAAACCTTCGTCATCACCAAGCCATGCTTCCAAGAAAGTAGCTATTGAACCAATATATGATTGTTTCTGTTCTTCACGAACAGCATCAGCAGCAAATGACAGATCAGCAATTAGTTCCTGATAATCTGTGATCTCGTTTATCTTGTCAACAAATTCATCTTTCTCTATGTATTGCTCTTCTTCCTCAAAGTCAGAGAGCTGATCAAGAACTTCACCAATCTCTACCAGAGAATGCCTAATCTGATCATATTTGTATTTCTTCGCCTCACTAATTCCACGTTTAATCATTAAGTTAGAAAGTCTGGCAGTGAACAAATCCTTGACCCTGTTAGGAACATTATGAGCCTCGTCAACAATTATTATTGCATCACTCAAATTCTTGTCAATTTTTTTCAAGAAATTAGCACTAATTTCAGGATGAAAAATATAGTAGTAATCGCCAATGATGACTTTTGCATCCTTTGACATCAAAAGTGATATTTCATAAGGACAGAGAGAGTATCTTTCAGAAACCTCTAAGGAATCCTCAGTAGAAACAGGATTCATGATTTTCAAATCAGACAAAGCACTCTTTGTGTTAGCAGATAATTTATCCTTGTTTTTAAGATTTGTATAGAACTCGCATCTCTTATCCTCTCTTACTGCGCGGCAGTATTCATGGAATTCTCCAGAATATAATTTATGAACACCAGGTTGCAGACAGAGTCCTTTCTTGCCGATAATACTTATCGCTCCGAACTTCTTTTTATGTTTGTCTCTGATTTCTTTTAAAGTATCAATAGCTATCTTGTGCTGGGTGTGCCTGGATGTAAGAAAAAAAACAACTTTGTCATTCTCGATTGCATACTTCAATGCAGGAGCCAAAACAGCAGCAGTTTTGCCAAGACCGGTTGGTGCGTGCACAATAAGATTCTTTTCTTTCTTGACAACCTCGTCAACCTTAAGAACTAATTGGTCCTGAATCTCTCTAACTTTCTCATGCGGAAAAAGAAGCTTGTCAAAATTCATAAATTAAAAGAACTAGAAATGTTTTATAAAATTTGCTAAGCAGAAATCGAAAAATATCTGTCTATTTTTTCTTTTTTTCAAGGACTTTCTTCATCTCAGGTTTTCCAAATAGCTTGTCTAATAGTTTCTTACCTAGTTCCTTGAGTTTTTTAGACCACCTTTCACTGGCATAGTCAAGATTCCTTGCTTGCTTTTGCCAATGAATACTGTAATCCCTGAATGTCAAGTGAGGGTCCTTAATTTTCAAAGCGAATTTGTTGAAATAAGAGATTGAAGCGAGATCTTGTCTGACTGTTGGCTTTGGTTCCTCTGCAGGATAACCAAGGGCTATTATTATCTGAGGCCTGCCATCTTCAAGGTTGTCGCTTATGCCAAATAGATTATCGACCTTGTCCTCATCAAATGCACCTATCCAACAGGCACCCAATCCTTGAGCATGAGCTGCCAGTAACATATTCTCGGCTACACAAGCACAATTCTGGACGGTATAAAGCCTCTTACCCCTAAGACCATACATTCTTTCAGCCTTGTTTGTCATGCCGCAGATGATTATGGCTGCCTGAGCATGATAAATGGCTTCTTGCTGCATGCAATGATTGTGAAGTTCTCTTAGAAGAGGTTTCTCAGTCACAAGTATGAATCTCCAATTCTGTAGATTGCCTGCGCTTGGAGCGCGGCTTCCAGCCTCTAGAATCTTGGATATCTTACCAAACTCTACTGGTTGTTCGGTGAATTTCCTTATAGAAGTACGGGATTTAATACATTCCAGAGTGTCCATAGACTTTTTTATAGAACTTGTATTTTAAATATTTAACTATTAGTGCAGCCTGTATGCGCATATATGACAGTACCTTGAATAGGTGAAATTATTAGACTTACATTTTGGACATACAACATTGCCGCTACCTTTGCTTTTCTCTTCTTTGTACTTCATAACTTTGTCTCTTCTTCCAGAAGGCGAAAAAATCATCTTTACAATTCCCCAGAAGATGAAAACTACACCTATGTAAAAGAAGACATTCAAGAAAGGTTCACCGGCCATTGGTCCGAATTTGGAATAACCTGCAATGACAATACCTACAACCAGATAAAAAAACCAATGGATTTTAGCCATGAAGATTTTATATTAATCATACTATTAAAATTTTTTGCATAAAAATTTATAAATCTGCAAAACAATGTACTCATATGTCAAAGTTTGATAAACTGAGGAAGAAAATAGAGGACGAGGTAGATGAATTAGTTGATGTAAATAAGGACAGCGATTTACCGGTCCGCGAAAAGTTGACAAAGCAAAAGAAAGTTCTAAAGTGATTACATATCTTCTTCGAATTCTTGCAGGCAGCTCTCAGAACAGAATCTGTGAATCTTATTATTCAACTCTTTTTCAACTGCCTCTTTAGAGTTTACCAAAGGCTTTTTACAGAATCCACACACGACAGTTTCTTCTCTGTCATAACCTTGCATGAATCCTTCTTCCTCAGCATCGATTGCATCGCTATCCAAGAGGTTTTTTCTTCCTTCATCCTCATAGACAGTGCTTTCGTTTTCAGGTTTTATTTCCTTTAGCTCACTTTTTTCAAACATTTTGTATCCTCAAAGATGTGCATAAATTTATTTGATTTAAAAATGTATTGCTTTAGAAAGAGCTGATTAACCTGACTGCTTTAGTTCTATTTTTTCTTTGTACTTAACAGCCTCAGCAATCACTTTTCCAATCTTGTTCTTCTTGCTTAACTTGATGATTGCTTTCTTGCTAGAATGAGCTGTTAATGCATAATCCTTTTCAACAAAAACATCTATGTCCTCATCTGAATGCTCCATTGGCAGCATGAAAACAATATTGCTCTTGTGAAGTTTTACTGTGAAATTAATGTTTTCACCATTACCAGCTGCAGGTGTTTTCTGTTGGTTGTTTTTCTGCAAATCCCTAACATCAATGCTCAAGCCAAGTTTTTTCTCAATCTTTTCGATGTTAGAACCATTTCGACCAATGATTGACGAACGGTCCTTGTCAGGAACATAGACGATGCATTTGTTGTTTGACACAACTTCTACATTAACGTTGTTGGAGTATTTTTGGAATTCCTGTTTTATGGAATTGGCAGCCAAACTGTGAGTTGGTACAGTTACTTCAGCAGAAACAGGAATGACAACAGTCTCCTCGCCGTAAGAGTATATTTCGAACTCTAGCCTTGCAGTGTTGAAATCATTGACAACAACAACAGGCCTTGCTAGATCCTGCTCAAACATTCCAGAGGGCACCTTTACTTCCATGTTCAATGAGAAAACATTGCTTATCTCACCGTTCTTGATGAATATAACGGTGTCAACGATATGAGGAATAACACCTAATTCAATTCTTCCGATGAATCTCTGGATAGCATCAATAGGTTTTGTAGCGTGCATCACTCCAATCATTCCGACCCCTGAAAGCCTTAGATCTGCAAATAATCTGAAGTCTTCAGTATTTCTCATCTCATCAAAGATTGTGTAGTCAGGTCTTGAAAGCAGTAAGATGTCATGAATTTCCTGGCTACTTCCATGGCTGATAGAGTACTGTGTAACTTCATCAGGCAACACTAAATCTCTAGGAGCTTCAACAGTTTTCACGACTTTATTTGTGGATGCATAGTGTTCTGCTAATGCCTGTGCAAAAGTAGTTTTTCCATGGCCAGGCGCTCCTGCAATAAGAATTCCTTCCGCTTGACCTGAAATCCTCTGCATTAATTTTTCGTTTATGTTATAATCTTTCAAAGTTAGGTGTTTCACAGGTCTTACAGCGGTTATCTCATATCCGTCTGCGAAAGGCGGTCTTGTTATTACAATCCTATAATTAACCAATTGTATTATACTGGAACCACGCCTTTCAATCTCCACAAATCCATCCTTTCTAGAGCCTGCTTCTTCAGTTATTTGTTTTGCAAGCTCTTTGACTTCTTCACCACTCATCTTTTCTTTTGAAAGATCAAGGTATTCCCATTCTCCAGGTTTTCCTTTCTTTGCTTTTGGAATGCAATTCTCTTTGATATGAACACTCATAGTGGTTTTGTCAAAAAACTTTGCAAGCGCTAACTCTTTTTCTTCCTCTTCTGGAAACTCGTAGAGAATTACAGATATGCCCTTGGATTCTGCAACTGTGGCTTGAACCCTATCAGCTGTTATTAGAGTACCTTTCTCAGTTAAGGCAAGTTCTCTTATCAAAGAATCAATCTCACCGCTTTTAGCTCTTTTTATCTCAAAATCGCCAGGTCTGTTGCCTTTAAATTGCATTGTGAAATGATACTTCTTCTTTATCTCCTGAAGTTTTTTAATCTCTTCCAATCCAAGATGACCTGTTTCTCTACCGCGGTTAGCCTGGGCTTCAAGTTCTGCAATAACTGCTTCATGTATTATTACGCTTTTAGGCTTTAACTTCTTTTTTTCAATGCGCTTAGAAACTATTCCTTCGATGATAATGCTTGTATCAGGTATTATTTTTTCTACTTTTTTCATAGATTTTAGAATATTATGGTTATTATTTAAATGTTGCTACTAATAAATCTTTTACAGCAGTATTTAAATCTAGAGGTTTTTTATTATTAAATTTTTTATAATAATACTATTTATATTTATAAAAACAAAAACTATTAAAAAAGGATATTTCTTTCTATTCACCATTGCCGAGGTCGCATAGTCTGGTATTGCGCGGGATTGCTAATCCCGTTCCTTTGGAATCGTGAGTTCAAATCTCACCCTCGGCGCTTTTTCTTCTCAGATAATTTTATAAATAGTTCATTCTTCCTTCGAAACACAGCGGGGTAGGGCAGCCAGGAGTGCCCGTCGGGCTCATATCAAAACTGTCGTTTTGGAACCACAAAACAGGTTTTGTAGGTAACCCGGAGGTCGGAAGTTCAAATCTTCCCCCCGCTATTAAATTTCTTCTTTCAATGTGACAGTCGCCACCATTGTTATTGTTTTCTTCACTCCTGTTTTCTTCCTGAAATCTAGAACATAGTCATTGAATTCATCAACATCTTTGAATTTTAATTTGAATAGAAGGTCGTATTCTCCTGTAATGCCAAATATTTCTTTTATATGAGAATCTTGAAAGACAGCAGAGTCCAAGTCCTCTTCAGTCGAAACGAACATGAACACTATGAAGTTTTCGCCAATAAGCTTGTTGTTCAACTTTACTGTGAACTTTTCAATTGTGTTTGTTCGCTTGAGCTTGTTGATCCTCTGGTGGACTGTGCTAGGCCTTATCCCTGTGACCTTTGCTATGTTCCTTATGCTGGACCTGCTATCTTTTTTAAGTTCTTCAACGATTTTCTTGTCCTTGTCGTCCATACTCATGTTTCCTGTCATTGAAAAAACTGACTCTCCGTAGAAGTCGAAGACGCGTTGTCAGTTCTTTCGGAACTCTTGGGGGATCAATCGCTGCCTCGAGAGAGTCAATTTAATCGTGTAATATAGAGTTTGTCTATTTAGTATTTAAATATTATTATTTTTGTCTATATATTTTAGAATATATTGGACATATAGTAGTTTTATTCTGGAAAAGTATATAAATTGTTTCTTATTACTCTGTAAAAGGTATCAAAAATCAAAGATTTTTGGGACCTTGAAACATGAATGTTTAAAGGTGATATTTATGGATGAAGATAAGAATTACAAGGTCAAAGATATTTCATTAGCAGACTTCGGAAGGAAAGAGATTGAGATAGCAGAGAAAGAGATGCCAGGTCTGATGGCTGCAAGAAAGAAATACAGGTCTAAAAAGCCGCTTAAAGGCGCAAGGATAATGGGAAGCTTGCACATGACAATACAGACAGCTGTTCTAATTGAAACACTAGTTGAACTTGGAGCAGAAGTCAGATGGGCCTCATGCAATATATTCTCAACACAGGATCATGCAGCAGCAGCAATAGCAAAGACAGGGATACCAGTTTTTGCGTGGAAAGGCGAAACATCGGTAGAGTATTGGTGGTGCACCATGAAGGCACTTGACTTTGGTGATTGGAAAGGCCCAAACTTAATTGTTGATGACGGTGGAGACGCTACTCTCATGATTCACAAAGGAGTCGAAATAGAAAAGAATCCTTCATTGCTTGAAAAGGATTACAGCAAAGAAGGAGAAGATTTCAGAGAATTAATGAGCGTCTTGAAGAAATTATATGAAAAAAAGCAGGATGTTTGGACAAATGTTGCACAGGAGATCAAAGGAGTTTCTGAAGAAACAACTACAGGAGTCCATAGATTATACCAGATGCTTGAGAAAAAAGAGTTATTGTTCCCAGCGATAAATGTAAATGATTCTGTAACAAAATCAAAGTTTGACAATATCTATGGTTGCAGGCATTCATTGATTGATGGAATAAAGAGAGCAATGGATGTGCTAGTAGCTGGAAAAACAGTTATGGTGTGTGGCTATGGTGATGTTGGAAAAGGAAGCGCAGAATCTCTTGGAAACGAAAAGGCAAAAGTGATGATTTCAGAGATTGATCCAATATGTGCATTACAAGCATGCATGAACGGATTAACAGTTTGCACTGTTGAAGACGCACTGTCAGTGGCAGACATTTACGTAACAACAACAGGAAACAAGGACATAATCACAGCGGAGCATATGAGCAAGATGAAGGATCAGGCAATTGTTTGTAACATAGGACATTTTGACAACGAGATACAAGTTGCTGAACTTGAAAAATGGCCAGGAATAAAAAAAGAAGTCATAAAAGGAAGCGAATGTCCTGTAGACAAGTATACTTTTCCAGACGGACATTCAATATTCTTACTGGCTCAAGGTAGATTAATCAATCTTGGTTGCGCAACTGGTCATCCAAGCTTTGTGATGAGCAACTCTTTCACGAATCAGGTCTTGGCGCAGATAAGACTCTGGGAGAAAAAGCATGAATTAGGAGTTTACATGCTTCCAAAAGATCTTGATGAGGAAGTTGCAAGGCTTCACCTTGAGAAATTAGGAGCCAAGCTGACAAAGCTCAGAAAAGACCAGGCAGACTATATTGGAGTAAAGGTAGAAGGGCCATACAAATCAGAGCATTACAGATATTAATCCCGAAAACCTTAAAAACTCTTTAACTTTTTTCTTTTCTTATGTTAGTTGGGGGGATTGATGAGGCAGGCAGAGGACCAGTAATGGGTCCGATGGTGATGGCTATCGCTGTTATCAAGAAAGAGAGCGAGTTCAAACTACAAACTCTTGGAATAAAAGATTCTAAACTTCTAACACCGAACAGGAGAAATCAACTATTTGATGTGATTGGTGACTTATGCAAAACAGCTGTTGTTGAGATATCTCCAGAAGAGATAGATGAAGCAGTTAATTCAACAACAGACAACCTTAACTGGTTGGAAGCCAGGAAAGTTGTTGAGCTAATAAACAGAGTTAAAGCAGACACAGTTATTCTGGATTGTCCAAGTAATAATTTAGAAGCTTATGAAGAATATATTCAGCATAGAGTTAAAGACAAGAAGATAAAACTAGTTGTTGAACATAAGGCTGATCTGAATTATTTGATAGTCGGAGCTGCCAGCATAATGGCAAAAGTCACAAGAGACCGGGATATTGAAAAAATAAAGAAGAAGATTGGCAAAGAGTTTGGCTCAGGGTACCCATCAGACCCAAGGACACAGGAATTTGTCAAGAAGTATTGGGATCACAAAAATTACTCAAAGTATATGAGAAAGTCTTGGGATACATGGAAAAAACACCAAAAAGAAAACGCACAGAAGTCACTTGGAGAGTTCTAGAATTCTAACAACCCCATTATCTCCATCTATTTCTACAAGATCACCTGTTTTCACAATTTTTGTAATGTAATGTAATCCTATAACACATGGTATACCAAGTTCCCTACTAACAATTGCTGCATGACCTGTAATTCCGCCTTCATCAACTGCTAGACCAACACATTTTCTGAGCGCAGGCATATATGTTGGATGCGTTTGTGGTGCTACTATTATGCTATTCTTTGGCATCTCATGAACTTTTTTGTTTATATTGTCATTCCAGTAAAAAACAAATGCTTTTCCAGTTGCTTTGCCAAGACAGGCAATCTCTCCTTTCACTTCTTTAATGCTTGAATAATCGATCTCACCAAGTTCTGCTTTCTTGACTTGGATTGCTTCTTTCCCATAATATATTTGTATATGTCCATTCTTGATTAGAATTGTTTCTGCAAGTGCTCTATCTGCTAATTCTTTTTTTGATGGTCCTTTCCTACCTTCTATTAAGCTTATGAGTTCTTCTTCTTCGCAGCTTGACAGCTCTTCAAAAGTTAGATTTAGGTTTGGAGAGAATCGTCTGCATATTAATACTAAATAATAGCCAAGCCATCTTCCATAGTATGATGTTAGGAATCTATAATATCCAATCTCTGCAATCTTTGATCCAAGTTCTTTTGCTTGCTCTGATAATTTATACTTTTTTATGATATTCTCTTTAATCTCAATAGACTTTTCATATTGATCATTCAATTCTCTTCTCTTTTTTTCAAAATCTTCATCACTCTTCAGACTAGTGGTTAGTAATTTCTTAAAATGATCAAGGTCCCATGGCTCTGTTCTGTCGCTTGCAGGTATCAAGAAGTATTTTTCATAGTGCTTTACAACTAATTCCTTGACATCTTCATTGTTCTTAGCTTTTATCACAATGTCAAGCCAGTCAATCTCCTCATTGCTGAAAAAAGATTTCTTCTCAGGCAAAGTAAGCTTTATGAATAAATCCTTGACAAGTTTTTCTTCATTAATCTTTTCTCTGATAATCTTTTTCAATTCATCAGCCAAGCCTTCTGTGCATTGCGGTTGGCATGACAAGACATAAACAAATAACTCACGCCTGATTTCTGTAATCTTTGGAATGAGTTTAGTTATCTCTTTTTTAGGAACCTCATTAATCTTTCTTTCTAATTCGTATTTCTGCATTAGTTTTTTAGTTTCTTCATGCAACCTATTTTGTTTAGCAACCCATTTTCTAAACTTTTCTTTGCTCGTAAAGAATTCAAAACCATATTTTTTCGCTGTTTTCATATCTTTATCAGTGTAATAACCGCCATGAAGGTTCTCTCCTGTATCACTATACCACAAATAGTCTTTGTCCTGAAATCCAACTAGTTTTCTTAGCTTTCTTGAAAAATATGGGTTAAGAAAAATATGTCTGGCTAACAGATGGCTTAATCTTGGTCCTTCATACATTAAGTTCCACTTTAATTTCATGGTGTTTTGAATAGTATGTATTATTCTTATTTAAAACTATTTTTAATTTGAATAACAAACTTTATTAACTAATTCTTTTTTTAAGAATTAACGTGGGGGTTTATGAATAACAAGATAAAATTAGGGCTCACGTTTGATGATGTTCTATTAGTACCTAAAAAATCAGATGTTAAGTCAAGGAGAGATGTAAATATTTCTGCTCCGCTTACAAAAAAAATTCTGATGAGAATGCCGTTGATAAGCTCCAATATGGATACTGTTACGGAGCATAAAATGGCCATTACAATGGCCAGAGCAGGAGGTATAGGATTCATCCATCGTTTTATGACTCAAAGCCAGCAAGTTGAAGAAGTCATGAAAGTGAAACGTTCAGAAACGATTATTGTAGATGATCCATATACTTTACCAATGAATAAAAATATTGCAGAAGCAAAATTATTTATGAAAACATATGGGGTTTCAGGTCTCTTGATAGCTGACAAAAACAATAAGCTTGTAGGCATACTTTCAAGAAGGGATGTTTTGTTTGCAGACGATAATGAGGTTGTTGCTGATGTTATGACAAAGAATAGTGATGTAGTGACTGTGAATAGAAAGATTGGTTTTGAAGAAGCGAAGAAAATACTGCATAAACACAGGATAGAAAAACTACCAATTGTGAATAAAAATGGTTATATCAAGGGATTGATTACTAGTACGGATTTGAGGAAAATAAGAGAATACCCTAATGCTTTAAAAGATAAGAAGGGGCAATTAATGGTTGGAGCAGCTATTGGTGTGAAAGAGGGCTTTCTAGAAAGAGCTCAAGAACTTGTAAAAGCAGGTGCGGATGTTCTTGTCGTTGATATCGCACATGGACACTCAGATTTAGCAATAAAGACTATAAAAACTATAAAGAAAAATTTGGCTGTTGATTTGGTCGCGGGCAATGTGGCTACTACTAAAGGAACTAGAGATTTAATTGAAGCAGGAGCAGATGCTATTAAAGTTGGTGTTGGACCTGGTTCTATATGCATAACAAGAATAGTTGCCGGAGCCGGTGTACCACAGCTATCTGCTATAATTAGTTGTGTGAATGAGGCAAAGAAGAAAAAAATACCTATAATAGCTGATGGGGGTATAAAGAACTCCGGAGATTTATCTAAAGCTCTTGCAGCAGGGGCTTCAAGTGCGATGTGCGGAAACTTGTTTGCAGGAACTGAAGAAGCTCCTGGAATAACAATTTTAAGAAATGGCCGAAAATACAAAGTTAGCAGAGGAATGGCTTCATTTGGAGCTGCTTTAGGAAGGAAAGAAAGAGAAAAAAACATATCTGACCAAAGTGCAAAGGAAATTGTTGCTGAGGGAGTAGAAGCAATGGTTCCATACAAAGGAAGTGCTACAGAAGTTATTGCACAACTCACAGGTGGTTTACGCTCTGGAATAAGCTATTGCGGAGCAAAGAATATTAAGGGAATGCAGAAAAATGCAGAATTTGTTAGGATAACACCTGCAGGTGTAAGAGAAAGCAAGCCGCATGATGTGGAGATTGTATAACTTTTGTCTCCCATTTTTGTTGTTCTAAAATGAGAAGCATTTTAGTAAGCTTTATATGACAAAAATATTCTATTTTTGAACATAAACTTTTCACAAAGTTTATATAATAAATACGCATTAGAATTTAATGATAGAAAAAAGAGGCTTACTATGACTAGGATAGTGAAGTTAGTGATGAAGGGCTTTAAGTCCTTTGGGAACAAGACAGAGATTCCAACAGGAGAGAAATTTAATGTCATCTTAGGTCCTAACGGCTCTGGTAAGAGCAATGTTCTGGATGCGTTGTGCTTTGTTATGGGTAAATCTTCAGCCAAAGGCTTGAGGGCAGAGAAGTCTGCAAACCTCATATATAATGGCGGTAAAAGTAAGAAGCCTGCGAAGCAGGGAGAGGTATCCATATATTTTGACAATTCCAAGAATTTCTTCTCTCTTAATACTCCGGTAGTCAAGTTAACCAGGATAATAAGGCAGTCAGGGCAATCAGTTTACAAGATAAATGATGAAACAAGAACCAGACAGCAAGTTCTTGAACTTCTAAGTCAGGCAAGGATAGATCCTAATGGTCATAACATAATTTTGCAGGGAGACATAGTTCATTTGGTCGAGATGTCCTTAATTGAAAGAAGACAGATGGTTGAGGAGATTGCAGGCATATCCGTTTATGAGGAAAAGAAAGAAAAAGCCTTGAGAGAACTAACCAGGGTTGAAGAGAGACTTAATGAGGCAGGTATCATACTTACAGAGAGGCAGGGTTTCTTGAGAGAGTTGAAAAAAGAGAGAAACCAGGCCATGAAGTTCAAGGATTTAGATACCAACATAAAGAGGAACAGAGCAACAATCCTTGACAAACAGATAAGAGAGAAAAGCGATAAGAAAAAAGCACTTGAAAAAGACATTAACAAGAACAATAAGGAAATAGAAGAACTCCAAAATAAGCTTGAAGATTTAAAGGTAAAGATTGCTGATAAAAAAGAAGAGATTGATGCTATAAACAAAGAAGTTGAGGAAAAAGGAGAGAAAGAACAGGTAGAACTCCATCGTGATATAGAACAGATAAAAGTCAACTTTGCTCTTAACAAGCAGAGAATTGAAACTCTTAAGCAAGAGCTTTACAGAATAAATGACAGGAAGGAAGAGCTTGAGAGAAGCAAGAAAGAGCTTACTTCAAAGATAGATATTCTGAAGAAGAACAAGGAAGATGCTGAGAGGGAAATCGCTCAAAAAGAAAACGAAGTCGAAATGATTGATGAAAAACTGGCAGTTTTCAAGAAAAAGAATAAATTATCTGATGCTCATGATATTGACAAGCGATTGGAAGAGATAGATGCAAGAGCTGAGAGCATACAAGAGGAGATAAACAGATTAAGAGAAGAGCAGCAGAATCTTTTCAGGGAAAAGGACAAGTATGAATTAATGCTTCAAGGTCTTGATGACAAGATAGACAAGGTCTTGGAAGTTGAGAAAGAGAATAAAGAAGCAGTTGGCAAACTGAAAGAGAACAAGGAGAAATTCAAAGAAGCAACAAGTGAGCTGAACACAAGACTGGCTGATGAGCCATCAATAATCGCACAATTAGATAATGCACGCTCAAAACTATTATCAAGAAAAGAAGAACTTTCAAGACTTAACATAAGGTCTGCAGGTTTAAAAGAACAACTTGCAGGCAATCGTGGAATAAAAGCGATTCTGGACAAGAACTTTCCAGGAGTTCATGGTTTGGTAAGTCAATTGGGAAATGTCAGTACAGAACATTCTCTGGCATTGGGAATTGCAGCGGGCAATAGGATAAAAAGCATTGTTGTGAACAATGATGAAACAGCTTCTAAATGCATAAAATACCTGAAGGAAAACAGATTAGGCACAGCTACATTTCTGCCATTGAACAAGCTCAAGCCGCCATTGATAAAATCTGAATTCAGAGCGATAAAAGGCAATGGAATACTTGGCATGGCAATAGACCTTGTCAAATATGAACCAAAATATGAAAAGGTTTTCCAATATGTCTTTGGAAACACATTGGTTGTTGATGATGTAGATGTAGCAAGAAGAATAGGTATTGGCAGGGTAAGAATGGTTACTATGACAGGTGACTTAGTGGAGACAAGTGGAGCAATGCAGGGCGGTTATAGAAGTAAAACACTTGAGATGGGTTTCAAAGAGGAAGAAGTCACACAGCAAACAAATGAATTAGAATCAGAAATCAAGGATCTGGAAAGCGTGATATCAAAACTTGAGAAGAAAAAGAAGGAAAACGAAGCTAGGATATCTGAATTAAGAAGCCTAAAAGCAGAGCTGGAATCAGAGATATTGAAAACAGAGAAATCACTGCATCTAGACTCGGAGGATTTAGGTTTCACGAAGGATGAGAAGAGCAAAATAACTTCTGAAATAGAATCCCTGGAAAGAAAAACAGAGGAAATAACAGGGTCTATTTCTGTCAAAAACAAAGAATTGGCTGGTTTGAAATCAGAAAAACAAATGTTGAGAGATAAGATGACTGAGATGAGGAACCCTGCTGTTCTTGCAGAGATGAATACTTTTGAACAGAAGAAGCAAGAATTGAGAGAGGAGTTATCTGAGTTGAAAGGGGAGATGAAGAACAATGAGTCAGAGATAAACAACATCTTATTGCCAGAACAGGAGAATATAGACAAGATATTGAAGCAGCAGTTGAAGGAGAAAGATGAATTTGAATCAGAGAAGAAAGAAAAGGAAGGAGTAGTTAAGAAACAGGAAGAAGAGCTTACTGAGAAAGAGAAACATGAAAAGAAATTCTATTCACAATATCGTGATTTGTACAATAAGAGAACAAAACTTGGAAATGAAGTCACAACTCTTGAGAACAAGGTGTCGAACAGAAATGATGATATCAGAAGGGTTGAAACGAGAAACAATAATCTCTCTATTGAAAAAGCCAAGATTGTTGGAGAACTGGAAGGATTGGAGGAAGAATTCAAGCAGTTCGGGGGAATACCTGTTTTCAAGAACAAATCAGAAGACCAGATAATTAGAGAAATTCACCAATTCGAAAAAATGGTTGATGACATTGGCGCAGTTAATATGAAAGCTTTGGAGATTTATGACAAAGCAGAAACAGAGTACCAGTCATTGATGAGTAAGAAGGAAAAACTAGGTGGTGAAAGAGAGGACATCCTTGTTATGATAAATGAGATTGACAGTAAGAAGAAAGAGTTATTTATGAGCACTTTCAATGTTGTAAACAGTAATTTCAAAAGAATTTTCTTGACCCTCTCAACAAAGGGAGAAGCTTTCATGGAGATGGAAGATGAAAAAGACCCTTTTATGGGTGGAGTGGAGATAAAAGTAAGAATCACAGGCAGGAAATTCATGGATATAAGGAGTTTGAGTGGAGGAGAAAAGACTCTCACTGCTTTGGCATTCATCTTTGCGGTTCAAGAGCATGAACCAGCTCCGTTCTACATACTTGATGAAGTAGATGCTGCTTTGGACAAGAAAAACTCAGAGAAATTGGCTGAGTTGATAGTATCTTATTCACATAAATCACAGTATGTCATAATAAGTCACAATGATGGTATTATAACCGCTGCAGAGAACTTGTTTGGTGTAAGCATGGACCAGCATGGAATGAGCAAGGTTACAAGTTTAAAGATATAGTCTTATTAATAAAGGAGAAATCTCTCTTTCATTAGGTGCGGTAGTTTTAAATATAGCTGAATTCTACGATAGAGTAAATTCAGATACTCTATTAAGATGAAAAAAGTGAGTGTTTTTGCACCGGCAACAGTGGCATTAAGCGGGACTTTATTAGATACTTTTGGATGGCCGCTGGAGAATGTTGGAGATATTGTTCATGCTGAACTAACAGATGATTTTGAAGGAGTTAAATTAATTAAAATCAAGGATGATCCTGGATTACCATTAGGCGAAGAGAATGTTGTTGAAGCAGTAGGAAAAAAAGTTTATGAACTTGCCAAAGCCAAGAATAAAGGAATTAAATTAATTCTTGAAAAAAGAATGAGGATTGGTTGTGGCATGGGGAGTAGTGCTTCAAGTGGTGTTGCTTCTGCAGTCGCAGTTAATGAAATACTAGGGAAACCATTCAAAAAAGACTCTAATGAATTATTGCAAGCTTCTGTTTATGGAGAATATGTAGCCTGTGGAGCAGCTCATTCAGGAAATGCAGTTCCAGCTTTATTAGGTGGTCCGGTGTTTATTTATAATGCAAAAACACTAGAGCATACTAAGTTTAAGACTCCTTCTTTCTATATGGTTTTAGTAAATCCGGAGTTGATTGTAAGAACAAGAGATGCAAGAAAAGTTTTATGGGAAAGTCCATATGATATTCCTAAACTTATCAAAAAAACACATCAACTTGTGAAAAAGAACTTAGATCAGAAACCTCCATTTAAGATATCAAAAAGTGAATGTATGCCACTTGTACAGAAAGGAGGTTCTATAGAGATAGTAAGAAAATATCTTTTGGCTGGTCTTCGAGTGATGTTTGGTTTCAAGAAAGGAGATTTAGATATGATTGGTGAATCCTTAGAAGAAGATCATATTGTAACTGCAGTTCGTTCAATACTTATTAAAGGATATTCTAATGTAAAGTATGCTGCAAAAAAAGCTGGAGCAAAAGCTTTTTGCATAAGTGGTTCTGGCCCTTCTGTTTTTGCTTTGGCTGAGACTAAAAAAGAAGCAGAAAAGATTGGTAATGCAATGATTAAAGCGTTCAGATCAAATAAAATCAAAGCGGTAAAATATGTTTCTAAAATTAATAAAGAAGGAGCTAAAGTAGTAGATAAAGAATAATCAAGCTCTTTCTTCTAGTACAGTGTTTATTGCTTCTTCTATTTTTTGGGCTGTGATGCTCCATTGAAAGTCTTTCAATACTGTTCTTCTTGCATTCCTGCCAAGTTTCTCTCTTAACTTGGAATCACTCATTAGCAATCTTATCTTTTTATACAGGTCAAAAGGGTGTTGCTTCTCAAAGAACAAACCGTTTTCACCATCTTCTATATAGTCTTTCACAAATCCAACTTGGGTTGCTATCACTGGTACTTCGCAGGACATCGCTTCAAGTGTTGATAGTGAGCTGGTTTCTGTCAGTGATGAAAGCACATATACATCCATTGCCTGAATCCAAGGAATAACATTGTCTTGTGGTCCGGGAAAAATAATATCTTTCTTGTCCTGGAATAATTCTTCAACATCCTTTGCTCCTGAGCCGACTATCATTAATTTTACTCTGTCGTTATACTTTCTGACTCTTAGAAATGCTCTTAACAATGTCTTCAAGTCTTTTTCTCTTCCCAATCTTCCATGATATCCGATTATGAAGTTGTTTGGTTGGAATGCTAGCTTTCTCTTTGCTTTATCTCTTTCTTCTTTCACGAATTTGTCAGCGTTCACACCAAGATGGACTATTTTCTTCTTTGTAGTAATTTTCTGCCACCCCAACATGTCAGAGATATTTGCAGCCGGCACTATTAGCAAACTACATTTTTTGTATAGGAACCTGGCGATTTTCTTGGTTATTGGATACAGAATTTTTTTGGTGAAAGGCCTCGAAACTGCTTTTGGAACTAGTTCCCATTCTATACTGTGTATGAATGAAATGACTGGTTTTGAAAGTCTCTTTGCTGCTATGATTGAACACATACCTATCGGTCCTATTGTTTGTGAGAAGACAGCATCTGCTTGCCTTATAATCTCCTTGATTCTTCTATACTGCCATTTTGCTGGCTGGAAGTCTCCTATGATCATCTTTTTTATAGGTATCTTTGATATTTTGAAACCTTTCTCTCTTGTCTTGCCGAAGTCAGGTGCAATCACAGTTATTTCATGATTTTTCGCTAGTCTTGGGATTATCTCTGATAAAAACCTTGATATGCCATCCCATCTTGGAAGATAATTATCTGTTGCGATTACTAATTTCATAATTTGTCCTCCGAAAAATTATGGAACACAAAATTCTTTGAATTTTGTTGTTTCATCTTAACCTGTAAAATACCTCTGCATATTTTGTATTGTGTTTCCTTCCATTAATAGTGTTTTTTATGTACATTGTCATGACAGGGAAATAGTTGAATATGCCGTGCAAGCTGAATTGGCTTTTGAAGCATTTCAGAGCTTTGAGTTTCTTATCAAATGTTTTTGAAGTGTCTACAACCAGTTTAGGATGCTTGTTTGCAGTGAACCTGAAAGGATTCCATATCTCGAAAGAGTACACTTCTGTCTTCCAGGAAAGTTCGTCGACTATCTCTAACACTGCTGAAACTGTTTTCCTGTGGATTGGATGTGCATCGTCAGGTGCGTGTGTAAATATCTTGACAGGTCTGAGTTTTTTTATTATTTTTTCTAATTTGTTCTTTCCTTTGTAAATCTCTACTTCTTTGTTGATATCTTTCTCAGGCACTTTCAGGAACTTCACTCCTTTTCCTCCAATGACCTTGTCTGCTCTTATGGATTCTCTTTCTCTTGTATCGACAATTATCTCTTCTTTGAAATGCGGCATGGCGACCTCTCCTTTGGTGAATATGATTGTCTTTACATCAAATCCTTCTTCTGCGTATTTTGCAGCTGCACCTCCTGGCCCTATAATCTGGTCGTCTGAATGAGCTGCTATTATTAGTATGGTTTTTGCCATGTTTAAATTATAAATAAAGGAATTTATTAAAGTTTGTGTTTGTTTCTTAAAATACCTTTATATATATCCCTCGACTACCAACATTCATGAAGCTTGTAGCAACGAGTATTGAAAATCCTTTGGAAGAGAGAGCATTAAGTCTCTATGATGTAGAATTTCGAGAAAAAGGAGATTCTGGTCTAGTATTATTTCCAGAGGGATCATTTGATGATTTAATCAATCTTGAAAAGGTTGTAAGTCTGTCAGATGTGTATGGAATTACAATTGTTGGAACAAAAGATGTTAATGGCCATCAACAAGCTGTTATTTTGAGGAATGGAGAAGAAATTCCTGCTCAAATAGCATATCCTGATGTTGTATTGCCAGGAATATTTGCAGATCAGATTCCTGTTCCAAAAACCACAAGCAAAGAGGAACTCACTTTTTTTGAACAAGATAAATTTTATGATGTGTCTTCTAATGGCACTTCTGTTAGCGCTTTTATCAGAATATGTTCAGATATTTCGGTTTCATTCACAAAGTTTGGGAAAGCAAACTTGCTTTTAGTTCCTTCTGCTATTCAGCATCCAGATTTCTTTTTTAAGATGTCGATGAAAAACTTATTGCAATCCTTGCAATCTGATGGCAAAATAATCTATTCTCCATCTCCTACAGATAAAATATTAAGAGAAACACTTCAATCTGTAGGTGTTTATGACACTGATTTACGTCAGGTTGGAGAAAATGTAGTCGAGAGAGATTACGTAGTTCTAGAAAGATTTTAAAAGCATGCGCCGGCTGGGACTTTCGCCAACGATTCCCGTGAGCTTGACGAGCGAAGCGAGGAAACTCACCTCGGTGTCAACGAACGAAATCGTTGTTTCGAACCCAGATAAGCGGCTTGGAAGGCCGCTGTCATGCCGTTAGACCACCGGCGCAGTAGTTGTAAAGGATTATATCTTTTTTATAAAATTTTCGAACTTAGTTAAAATTGGCTTGTAAACGATGAAATACTTGAATTTCTTCGTTTCAGGCCTTTTTATACTGTTTGTTGTTATAGTAAATTATATCTTTAGATTTGTCTGAAATTATGAAAAACTTTAAAAGAAAAACCTTTTTTTGCTAAAGAAAGATGATTTGCATAATTGCACTTATTATTTTTGGAGTCTTGGGTATTTTTAGTGCCCGTCATAGAATAATTGCTAAAGAAGCATTGGATTGTGTTCTTAGAAGAATAACTCTTAGAAAGTGTGAGACAGGTCTTGATAAAAGATTGAAAGCACAGATAACTGGCAGGTTGATGAAAGGTTATCCAAGAACTGGAAGGCAGGTTTACAAGCATTTCGAACTAATATCTTGGTTTTTCACAATACTTTTAGTGCTAAGCATAATCTTCTCTGCACAGGGTCTTTACTTCTTTGCAAAGTATGGGAATTGCAATGGTCTAAATAGTGACAAATTCTGCATCTTTGACCCTTTGAATTCTCTGGGTGGTGATGATTTTAGTAGTGAAGTTTGTATTGATCCTAGTCTTGTTTCAGAAAAAGAACTTTCTTTTGCAGGAAGCATTGAAGGTCATCCGTCAATTGGTTCTAAAGATGCTGCTGTGACAGTTATTGAATTTGGTTGTTTCTCATGTCCAAACACTGCAATCGTTGAACCTGTTGTAAGAAATATTTTGGAAGAGTTCACAGATAAAATATTATTTGTTTATGTTGACTTTCCTTTAAAACATCACGATTATGCTTACGAAGCATCTTTGGCTGCGGAGTGCATTTGGAATAATCAACCAGAGTTATACTGGGATTATCATATAAATATTTTTGAAAATCAAGCAACACTATCACAAGAAGTATTTTTAACGATTGCTTCAGAAGTAGGTGCTGATATAGAAAGTCTGAACAAATGTCTTGCAAACGAGGAATCAAAAAGTCACGTAGATGAAGATTTCCAATCAGGCATAGATTCAAATGTTTATGGAACGCCAACATTCTTTGTAAATGAGGAATCATTGGTTGGTGCAGTATCTTACAAAGAACTTAAGAAATTAATTGAAGATCAACTTAAAGAGTAAATTTTAAATAAGATTGACTTTTTGAAAAAAGATAGGGGTGGTTAAATGCCGGTAAAGAAAAGAAGAAAAACTACTAAGAGGAAAGTTTCTAAAAAAACAAAGCAGCCTACTTTGAGTACTAACGGAAAAATAGGCTTAGCTATAATAGTCATTGCGATAATTGCGGGATTAATTTTTGCACCTAAAGGAGCTCCTCCTTCTCAAGAAAGAGTTGTTCTTGACATGTATGTCATGAGTCAATGCCCTTATGGTGTACAGGCAGAAGCCGAAGCCATAAAAGCTGTTGAGAAGTTTGGCGATGATATTGACTTGAACATATATTTCATTGTCAGTCCAACAGGAGAAGATTCTTTTCAGAGTCTTCATGGTCAACCAGAAGTTGATGAAAATATGAGACAGGCTTGTATACAGGAATTATATCCTGAATTATATCAGGACTATTTACTATGTTTTGCGCCTAACTATAGAAATGCAGAATCACAATACTCGGTGTGCGCAAATCAGTTAGGAATAGATATTGGCTCTGTTTCAACCTGTTTTGCTGAAAGAGGAGTTGAATTATTGAAAACAAGCGCAGCGAAAACATCTGAAGTTGGAGCAAGAGCAAGCCCAACAATTTTTTTGAATGGAGATGCTTATAGTAGTGGACGATCAGAATTAGATTTTGTAAGGGCTTTCTGCGATATATTTGATTATGAACATGAAGCATGCGCAGAAATATCAAAACCAGTTGCTTTGAAAGTCACTATCTTGACAGACGATGATTGTCCAGCTTGTGGAACTTCAAACACAGTTGGTGTTACCAAGCAATTGTTTCCTGGAGCAGAGTTTGAAGTAGTTGATGTTGATACAGAGGAAGGTCAAGAGCTTGTTGAAACTCATCAATTAGTGTATTTGCCAGCTTACATTTTTGAGCAAGCACTATTGGAGACAAACAGCTGGAAGACTAATAATCAGATAAGAGGTGCATTTGTAGAATCAGGAGATAGCTTTAGATTAAGAGATGAAGCTACAGGGGCTAATTGGTATATCGATGAAGAAAAAAGAGCTGCGTTCCTTGCAGAACAAAGAAAATTAGAGGAAGAAATGCAAGCTAAACTTGAAACTTACAGCCAAGATAATTTGAATGTATTAGGATACACTGAAACAGACACTAAACCAAGATTGGATTACTTTGTAATGTCATTTTGTCCTTATGGAAATCCTGCGGATGAGGCAGTTTCATATGTGTATGAATTATTAGGGGATAAGATAACTATTGTTCCTCATCACATATTATCTGTTTCAGGAGATAAGGTTGCTTCATTACATGGAGAACAAGAAGGTAACCAAGGTGTAAGAGAGCTTTGTGTGCTTGATAACAATGGTTTTGATAACTTTTTTAAGTTTACTTTAAAAGCCAATGAATTATGTGATTCCAGAAATGCAGATACTTGCTGGGAGTCAGCAGCAGAAGCAGCAGGTTTAGATCTTGAAACAATTAGAACTTGTGAACAAGAGAGAAAACTTGAGATTGCAGCAGAACAAAATAGTATTATGATGAGTTTATTGTCTGAGAGGAGAATGCAAGATGGCTCAGTTCAATTAGTACCTCCACAAGCATCGCCAACTTTCCTGATAAATGGAAAAACCTACTTAGGATCTAGAGATTCTGAAGGCATAAAGAATGCGTTGTGCTTAGAATTTACAGATGCTCCTGAGGAATGTGGTGAAATAATAGTACAGGAAACTTCTGCACCACAAGGTAATTGTTAATTTTTTTTATTTTTCTTTTTCTACAAAATCTTTATAAACTTACCATAGTTATTTTTCTCTATGGGGATAAGGGTAGATAAGATAAGGAGCGATTTTCCTATTTTGAAGAGAGGATTCACTTACTTTGATAGTTCTTGCATGACTCTCAGGCCTTTGCAGGTAATCAATGCTATAAATTCTTATTATGAAGAGTTTCCTGCTTGTGCTGGCAGGAGCATGCACAGGCTCGGTAACAAGGTTACTGAAGAAGTAGCTAGATCTAGAGACATAATAAGAAAATTCATAGGAGCAAAAAAGAAAGATGAGATTATCTTTACAAGAAATACAACTGAAGCGATAAATCTTGTTGCAAACTCTTTCAAGTTTGAGAAAGGAGACAAGGTCTTGATAACTGATAAAGAGCACAATTCTAATTTATTACCTTGGCAGTTACTTGCGGAAAAGGGAATCATAAAACTTAAGGTTCTTAGTTCAAAACCAGATAACACTTTTAATCTAGAATCCTTTGAAAGAGAAGTGAAAGATGTAAGGATGGTTTCGATTGTCCATACCTCTAATTTGGATGGTGTTACAAATCCTGTTAAGGATATAATAAAGATTGCTCACAAAAATGGTGCTTTGGTCATGCTCGATGCTGCTCAGTCAGTGCCACACAAGGTTTTAAACGTGAAGAAGTTAGATGTTGACTTCCTTGCCTTTTCTGGTCACAAAATGCTCGGGCCATCAGGTATAGGAGTTCTTTATGGTAAGAAGGAGTTATTGGAAGATCTTAATCCTTTCATGGTTGGAGGAGAGACTGTTAAAGAGTCTACTTATACAACAAGGGTTTGGGAAGATTTGCCAGAGAGATTCGAAGCTGGTTTGCAGAACTATGCAGGAATAATAGGACTTGCAGAAGCAGCTAAATATTTGGACAAAGTTGGAAGAAAGAATATTGAGAAACATGAAGTCAAGCTTACTAAAAAATTAACAAAAGGTCTTGAAGAATTAGGGGATGTAAAGATTATTGGTCCTGAAGCAGAACAACGTGGTGGTATAACAAGTTTCAACATCGGAAATCATGATTCTCATCAAGTGGCTTTGTTACTTGACAACTCTTCTGCAATAATGGTGAGAAGTGGAGCTCATTGTGTTCATTCATGGTTCAATAAGCATAATATGGACGGAAGTGTTCGTGTATCATTGTATTTGTACAATACCAAAAAAGAGGTTGAGCGCTTTATCAACAGTTTGAAAGAGGTAAAGAAGCTCTTGGGATAATATGCATGAACAGACCATTGCCAAAGTCATTATTCAGGAAGCGACAAAGCATGGAATGGTGAAGGCAATCTTTGTTGAGGTTGGTGATCTTGGTCATTTGCCTGCTCATGAGATGGAAGAAGTCTTGAAGACTTTGACAAACTGGAAAGTAACGGTTACTAAGAAAAAAGCGACGATTGAATGCGAACAATGCAATTACAAAGGAGAGCCTAATATTGTCGAGAAAGGTCATGATCACAATGTTTTTCGCTGTCCAGAATGCAAGGCCATGATGCCTAAAATTTTGGATGGTGATCAAATCATATTAAAAGAAGTTGAGGTGCAATGATGTGTTTGTCAGTGCCTGGAAAAATAATTGAAATAAAAGGAGACAAAGCAATAGTTGATTATCAAGGTGAGAAGAGAGAAGCATCTCTTGCTTTGAAAAAAGATTCTAAAATAGGGGATTATGTAATTGTAAGTGCAAAATTTGTGATGGAGAAAATTCCTGCTGATGAGGCCAAAAAGATATTAGAGGTGTGGGATCAAACAAATGAAACCTGAGCAATATTTCTTGAAATACTCTTTTCCATGCGCTCATGTACTTGTGGAGATGGGGAGTATTGATGAGAAGAAGTTTGAAGAGTTAAAAGAGAATGTTCTTAACAATAAGGTCATGGATCGCGAGGAATTGATGATACTTTTTCCTTCAGCTTTTAGGAGAATTATGGAAGTTGCTGTGAAGATGAAAAAAGATGTTTGGGATGTTGATGTGCTAAAGAAGTATTTCTTGGATGAGCATAATATGTACATCGATGCAAAGGATGGCAATTACGAGAAGTATGGTTCTCATTTCAGGGATTTCTGTAAAGTGCACAAGGCGAAAGTCGTGCATAAAGAAGGAGATGTTCTAACAGTAGAGTTTGGTGAAAAAAGCAGAAATGTTTTATCTGATATATTACCAGAAGCAGAAGTTGGTGATACTGTTACAGTTCATCAGGGTTTTGCTGTTGAGAAGGTAAAAAATGAATAATAAACATTTAGGATTGATATTGGTTGTTGTTTGTGTAGTATTAGGAATACTGCTATTTACTTTTAATGAGTTGATTAACTCTCAAACAGCTGATGCTTGCAGTTGTACAGAGAATGATGAAGATGCTTTCTGCCCTCATCAACACAAGATTCCTTGGCAGATATATATAGGGATATTGCTTGTTGCCATAGTTGCTGCTCTAGGTTTTTATCTTTTGCTTTTTGAAAAATCCCAAAAAGAAATACTATCTGCCTTGAGTAAACAAAAAGAGTTGAAAATTGAGGAAGAAAAGTTTTCAATCTTACTTAAAGGAATGGATGAGTATGAGCAGAAAGTTATTAAGGCTGTGAAAGATCAGGATGGAATAACCCAACAAACTTTGAAATTGAGAGTTGATATGCACAAATCAAAGTTAAGCATTGTTCTTGATGGTTTAGAGAAAAAAGGTTTGGTAAAGAGAGTTCCTAAGGGAAAAACCAACCAAGTATTTCTTAAAATTGCATTATAAACTGTGAAACCCATGAATCCTAAGGTTTCAAACTTTCTAAAGGTCTTTGTTTCAGTAGTAAAATATATACCTTTAAGAGATAATATTATTATTGAGGTGAAAAAATGAACAAGAGTTTGATTATAGCATTATTTGTTTTAAGCCTGGTTATAGGAGCCTTACTTGTTTCTGGGCATCTGCCTACAGAGGAGCCAGCTGTTGAGAAAACTGTTCAAAAAGTGAATACAGCATCAACATGCCCGACAGACGGTTGCACGGATGGAAACTGTCCTGCTAATTGTGGCGGTTCCTGTGGAGTACCAACTTGTGGTTGTAGTAGAAAGTAATTTTTTTATTTTTTTAATTTCTAGAAGTAATTGGAAAAATTCTCTTTATTGTTTGTGTGCTTACTGTGAAAGCTATGACTCCTGAGACCAATAATACAATTCCAAGGACTTGGGAGATTGTGACCAATTTGTCAAAAAAGACAAGGTTGAGTACTGTAGTGATTACAGATCCTAGTGAAAGAACTGCAACAGCAGTACTTGCTTTGACCAATTTCAACCCATTGTAGAATGTAGTTACATAGCCAAGCAGGAGAGCAGATGTTACCAAAATCCACATTACTTGAGAAGCATTCAAAGTGAACACTAAGGGAACTTGGCCTGTAACCAGTAAGAATATTAGTATGAATAATGAGCCGAAGAACATTCTGCCGAAAGCCACAGTGTTTCCGGATAATTTCTTTAGAATATGTTTTGAAATTATTATTTCTGAAGACCAAAATAATGCTGCAATGAAAATTAAAACTATCCCTATAGTTAAATTAAATGATACTATTTTTAATAGAAAGAAATTTCCTAATAATAATAATAGAGAACCAATTATAATTCTAGAGTTTAATTTCTCTTTTAAGAAAAACATTGCAAGTACAGCAACCCATAAAACCATTGTCTTATGTACAAAAGAGCCTTGAGCCGGAGACGCTAATGAAAGTCCTTTGAAGAATAACAGGAATGGAATGCTGCCACCAATCAAACCTATTGTTGCTAGGTTTCTCCAGTCCTTTGCTTTTAATTTTTTTAATTCCTTAAAATTTCTATATAGTAATATAATAGATGATAATAGTATAGCAACTACAAAGTTCTTAGCACCTGTGAATATGTAAGGATTTATACCTTTAACTCCAAAAGCGTTTATGAAGATAGAAACTCCTGAGATGATTGCAGTTAAAAAAACCAGCCATAACCCCTTTTTCATAAAAAAATTTAAAACGTCATATGTTTATATATTTTACTATGAGAGTGTTAGTGTTTGGCAATCCATACCTGGAATATGATTCTTTAGCGGTTAATATTGCAAAAGAACTAGAAGATTCTGCTGATTTTGTCATATGTTCTTCTCCAGAGCAGATAATGGAAGAAAAATTTGACTATATAATGGATGTTGTTGAAGGTATTGATGAAGTAAAGGTTTTTGACAATCTCAAGCTGCTAAATCCACATCGAATGTTCTCTTTGCATGACTTTGACGTTACATTCTTCCTTGGTTTGATGGAGAAACTTGGAAAAGTCGACAAAGTCAAGATAATTGGGATTCCCATGGAAATGGACAAGAATAAAGCTAAAGAGAAGATTCTTGAGATTATACACTAGTCATTAATGGGTTAAACATAAAAAGGCATTCTTATTTACTAGTAATATGACAACTTATTCACATTCTAGAATATCAACATTTGAACAATGCAAGTTAAAGTTCAAATACAATTATATAGATAAGGTTAAAACTGAAATCGAGAAATCAATTGAATTATTCTTGGGAGACCTTGTGCACAGAGCTTTGGAAAAGCTATACAAAGACCTAAAATTCCAAAAACTTAATTCTAAAGAAGAAATTGTTTCTTTTTTCAACGATTTATGGAAAAAAGAATGGAGTGATGATATTGTTATAGTAAGAGAAGGCCTCACACAAGATAATTATCGTAAGATGGGAGAAAAGTATATCTCAGATTATTATGAACACTATGAACCGTTTGATGATACGAAGATAATTGGTTTAGAAACACAGGATTTGATGAATCTTTCAGATGGGAACAAGTACCATGTCAGAATTGACAGGTTGGAAGTTGATGGAACAACTTACTATGTGACTGATTACAAAACTACTAACACTATGAAAGATCAGAATGAAGCTGACTCTGACAGTCAGTTGGCAATGTATTCTATCTGGGTTAAGAATAATTTTTCGGATGCAAAAAAAGTTGTTTTGAAATGGCACATGCTTGCTTTTGACAAAGAGGTTGTTTCTGAAAGAACAGATGAACAGTTGCAGCAACTCCAAAAAGAGATTGTTGCTAAGATAGAGAATATAGAATCATGCAAAAACTTTCCACCGAAAAAATCAGCTTTATGCGATTGGTGTGAGTTCAAGCCCATATGCCCTGAATGGAAACATCAATATGAACTTGAAAAAAAGACTGAACAGGAATTCAAAGACGACGATGGGGTAAAGCTTGTTGATGAATACTCAAAGCTCAAAGCAGAAGAAAAAAAGATTTCAGAACAGCTTGAAGGTTTAAAAAATAAAATAATCGCTTTTGGAGAACAGAAAGCTGTTAACAGAGTTTTTGGAACTGACCAAAGAGCAACTATTTGGAGCAAAGAGGTAAATAAATTCCCTAAGACAACAGAGTTTAATTATCAGGAATTTGTGGAAATGGTGAAAAAACTTGGTTTGTGGAAGGATTTCTCAAGGCTTGATAGCTTCAAGCTGGAAAAAGCCTTTGGCAATGAGGAATTCCACGGCGAGATACAAGAAATTCTAAGTAAATTTGCAAAGAAAGAAAAGGTTGAAAGGATATATATGGGGAAGAAGCAATAGCAAAATTTATTAATAACCAAACTCTTAATTTCTCTTGAATGGGTAGGGTTTTGAAAAAAGAGGATTATAAGAGCTTTCTGCAAAAGCTGAAGAAAGAAGCTGAGTTAATTGCACCTGTAACAACGGACATGACTCGCTTTCAGGTTGTAGATAATGTTGATGATATTGATTTGAATGGTGGAAACCCGTTTTTTCCTATAAAGAAATATTTCTTGCCAAACGAGGAACCTCTACTGATAATAAAGAATGGTCTTACAAAGGAAATAAAACAAAAGCCAAAGAAAAGGATAATCTTTGGAGCAAGACTCTGTGATATAAACGGAATAGCTATAATGGATAAATTATTCTTGGACCATGACTATATTGATGAGAAATATGCAAGGAGAAGAGATAATACTATAGTTATAGGAGTTAATTGTTTGGCACCTCCATCAGAATATTGTTTTTGCAGCTCGATGAATTTGCAGAAGGATAACTGTGATTTGTTGCTTCATGAAAGAGAAACAGATTATTATATAGATGTATTATCAGAAAAGGGGGCTAAATTCATCAAGCACTTGCCAGAAGAAGAATTTTATTATTCATTGCCACAAACAGAGAAAAGGCTTGGCAAAAAAGATTTATGGCCTTACTTTGCAGACAAGCATTGGGAAAAAGATTCTGATTTATGCGTCAGTTGCCAGAGATGCACAATCTTATGCCCGACATGTTATTGTTTTGACATGTATGACAAGGTAAATCCTGGAACAAAGAATGGTGAAAGGATGAGGAATATCGATTCCTGTCATTCGAAAGACTTTACAGAGGTTGCAGGGGGACATGTTTTCAGAGATACAAGGCTGAAAAGGTACAGGCATCGTGTTTTGCACAAAGTACAGTTCTTCGAAGACAAATTCAAAAGAAGCATGTGTACAGGTTGTGGCAGATGCATAGAATACTGTCACTCAAAAATTGACTTCGTGACAACAATAAACGAGGATTTCAAATGAGCATTTTTCAAGCTAAGAGATACAGGATAAAAGAAGTTCTTCCACAAACAGACGATAATGTTATGTTAAGAGTTAAGACTAGATTGAACCCTCAGCCAGGACAATTCGTAGAAGTAAGCATTCCTGGGGTTGGAGAAGCACCAATATCAAGCGCATCCTGCAATAATGAATTTCTTGACTTGAATGTAAGGATTGTTGGGGCTGTTACAGAAGCCATTACTAAGATGAAGAAAGGTGAACAAGTCCATTTGAGAGGTCCTTATGGTAGAGGATATCCAATGGATTATCTGCGCGGAAAGAATATTGTTCTTGTCGGAGGAGGATGCGGGGTTGCTCCACTTAGAGGAATAATAGAATTCATTGACAAGCACAGGATGGATTACAAGGAAATATACTTATTCTTTGGATTTAGAAGCCCTGCAGATGTATTGTTCAAAGATGAGATAGATGATTGGAGCAAGAAGTATAATCTTAATATGTCTGTTGACAAAGCTCCTGAAGATAATCCTTTCAATTGCTCGGTTGGTTTTGTTACTAAATTACTAGAGAATGCAGAACTTTCGACAGATAACACAGAAGTGTTGACCTGTGGTCCGTCAATCATGATTGATAAATGCATAGACATTCTGAAGAGTAAGGGATTTTCTGATGATAAATTATGGGAGAGTTATGAGAGGCATATGAAATGTTCAACTGGAAAATGTGGTCATTGCATGATAAATGGTAAATATGTCTGCATGGATGGACCTGTTTTTAGGCATGATGAGGTGAAGGGTATAGATGAGTAGTTTGTCAATATTCAAAAAAGAAAAGAAGAAGCCAAGAGTTGCTATCCATTCCATTACCGGATGTGCTGGTTGCCAGTTGGTTATCTATTTCATAAGGGACAAGCTTCTTGAATTATTGGGAGAGATAAATCTTGTTGCTGCTCCTATGATCAAAGGCAAGAATGAGAAAGGCTCTTATGATATCTGCTTTGTTGAAGGAATGGTTGCTTGCCAAAAAGATTTTGATGAGTTGAAAAAATGGAGGGAACAGTCAAAGTTCTTGGTTGCTTGGGGAACTTGTGCGACTCATGGAAATGTTCCTGGAATAAAGATCTACATGGATAAAGAGGGAGTGGAGAACAGAGTTTACAAGGACAAATCTCACTTGGATGGTGATAAGAGACCTGTTGTGCCTTCTCCTATTAAAGAATGCGTCAAAGTAGACTACGAGATAAGCGGCTGTCCGCCAGAAGAGATAGAATTCTTGAGGATGATGCAGCGTTTCCTGATGAATGTAAAACCAGTGGTTTACAATGAACCTGTATGTGTTGAATGCACTCAGAGAGAGATTAAATGTTTGCTAGAAGATGAAAAAGAATGCTTGGGACCAATGATAAGAGGCGGCTGCAATGCTCTATGTCCTGCTGTTAATCATGCATGCACAGGTTGCCACGGTCCATTGGAAGATGCCAATATACCACAAGTACTTAAGCTATTAGAAGAGAACGGAATTCCAAAAGAACTTGTAAAACAAAGATTGCAGAAATACGCTGGACCAGAGTTTGAGAAACTAGGAGTTAAAATAAGATGAGTAAGAAGATAACTTTGAATCATATCACAAAGGTTGAAGGTCATGCTAATCTGGATGTTGAAATTGATGATGGCAAATTAATTAATTGTGAGTTGGGAGCTGTAGAAGGAGCAAGATTCTTCGAAGGGATTGTTGTTGGAAGGAAATATGATGAGATAAAGGAGATAACCAGTAGGATATGCGGTATCTGCAGCGTTAGTCACAGTATGACATCTTTGAAAGCTACTGAAGATGCTTTTGGAATAGATGTTAGTGAGCAGACAAAGCTGCTGAGAGAATTGATGAGCATAGGAGAACGAATAAGAAGCCATGCTACTCATCTTTATTTTTTAGCATTGCCTGATTATCTGGGGTGTGAATCAGCTATTGAAATGGCTCCGAAATACAAAAAGGAAGTTGAAAGGGCTCTGTATTTAATGAAACTTGGAAACGAAATAATCACAAAAGTCGGAGGGAGACAAATGCATCCTGTTTCTTCAGTTGTTGGTGGCTTTACGCACATTCCATCAAAGGAAGATATGAAGTTTTTACTTTCTATGTTAAAAGAGAGCAAGCCTTATGCAATTAAAACCCTAAAGTTATTTTCAAAGTTAAAGTATCCAACATTGGAGATTGATTCAGAGCATATAGCTCTTTATAGAGAAGAAGGACAACCATTGCTAGATGGCCCAATCATATCTGACAAAGGTTTGAAAACTACTTCACGTAGCTATGTTGATTTCATAGAGGAGTATATTGTGAAGCATTCAACAGCAAAATTTGCAGTAAGGAATGGAAGAGGTTATGTAACAGGAGCACTGTCAAGGATTAATCTTAACTATAGGACATTATCGCCTAAAACAAAAAAAATACTTTCAAACCATCATATCTTGTTCCCTAGTAAAAATATTTTTCATAACAATGTGGCGCAGGCAGTTGAATTAGTTTACTGGATTGATAATGCTATAACAATCCTTGAAAATTCAGAATTCAAGCAGGAGCCACTTGCAGATTTTTCACCGAGAGCAGGAGTTGGAAGGGCAGCGACAGAAGCTCCTAGAGGAATATTGTTCCATGAGTATAAATTTGATGACAAAGGAAATGTTGAAAGCTGTAATATAATAACCCCAACAACCCAGAATTTGAGAAGTATGGAAGACCATATAAGATTATATGTTGAGAATATGTTGGAAGCAAAAAAAGAGCAAGGTTACATAACAGTGGAAATAGAAAAACTCATAAGAGCTTATGATCCATGCTTCAGCTGCTCAGCTCATTTCTTGAAAGTTAATTGGAAAGAAAGAAAATAAAAAATTAAATTATTTATCCATTTAATGCTGCTTCTATTGCCTGCTGGAAAGCTGCGAATGGTTGTGCTCCTGATAAGAGTTGTCCGTTTATGATGAAACCAGGTGTTCCCCTGATTCCAGCATTGGAACCGTCTCTCATATCTTTCTGCACTTCTTCTGCTTTCTCTCCAGAATCCAAGCAGTTGTCGAATGTCGCAGTGTTTAGACCTAAGTCTGCTGCGTGTTGCTTGAAGCCTGCAACTCCTCCACTTACACCGCTTTCAAATAGCATGTCATGCATCTCCCAGAACTTTCCTTGGTCATCTGCACATTCTGCAGCTTCTGCTGCTTTTTGAGCGTTTTGATGGAAACCCAATGGGAAATCCCTGTAAACAAGCTTGACTTTGCCTGTGTTTATGTATGTTTCTTCGATTTGTGATAATGTCTGACTGTAGAATCTTCCACAGAAAGGACATTCAAAATCGCTCCACTCAACTATTGTTACAGGTGCGTCTTCATCTCCCTTGAATGCGTCGTCGTCTGCTAATGCTTCCATGTCTACGTTTGGAGCGCTTGGTGCGCTCGGAGCAGATGCTGCTGCTTTTTCTGTGTCTTCTGAGCCTTCAATGGATGACTCATCCTTTATGCTGCTTACCTGTGTTAAGACCACTATCTGCAATATGATTATGATAGCTAATCCTAGGAAAACAAGCTTATGTACGTGTTCTTTTCTTACTATTTTCAACACCTCCGTTAATAAGATTCTATTTTTACTTCAAGTTTTAAGATATATTTTGCTGTAAGAACTACTACTCTAAAAACAGCTGAAACAGCCAGATTCTTACGTTTTAACGTTTATAAGCAACGCAAATAGGCGTTGACACTATAATGCTTCCGTTGGTCGCGACTTCGTCAAAATAAAACAAAAGAAAAAATTATTCGCTACTCCACAATCCGTGTAGGTTGCAGAATTCTCTCGCCCTCAAATCAGAAGCGTTTTCCACATGGAAAACTGCTCTTGGTTTGTCTCCCGGGTGGAGTCTCTTTTCTGCTATTAGCTTATCGCTTCTTAAGAGTTGAATGAATTCTATGTAGTGATCTTCTTCCATTGGATGATCAATGCTTCCTACATTCACAGTTACTTTGTCTCCTTCGATGGTGACTATTGGAACATGTTTTTCCTTTCCTTCCAGTTCTGGAGACAGTTCTTTTAGTTGATTCATAGGTTGCCCACAACAAAGAATAAGGGGTTGATGAGCTTCAACTATTGAAATAACATTTCCACATTTTGAACATTTGTAAATTCCATTTGTTTCTACCATTTGATTGCCTCGTAGTAACTTTATATGTCTTCAGGCACAAAATAGCTTTGTGGATGTTTACAACAAGGGCATACGCCTGGTGCTTCTGTTCCTGTGTGTATGTGTCCGCATTTGCTGCATTTCCATTTGATTGGCTCTTCTCTCTTGAAAACTGTTCTTTTCTCAACCATGTCCAGAAGTTTCCTGTATCTTTCTTCATGTTCTTTTTCAACTTTGCCAATGGATAGAAATAGCTTCATTGCTTTCGTATCACCTTCTTCTTTTGCTTCTTTTGCAAAAGTTGGATACATCTCAGTTGTTTCGTAGTGTTCTCCTTCTGCCGCTGTTTTTAGGTTCGCTTTTGTATCTCCAATTCCTTTCAGTAATTTGAACTCTTCTTTTGCATGTTGCATCTCATTGTCAGCAGTCTCTTCAAATATCTTGGCTATGTAATTATAACCTTCTTTTTTTGCAACCTTTGCGAAGTATGTGTATTTGTTCCTTGCCTGGCTTTCACCAGAAAAAGCAGCTTGTAAATTTTCTTCAGTTTTAGTCATGATTAACCCTCCTAATCTAATGGAGTTATAACTTGTTGTTTTATATTGTTTTTGATTTTGATTAATTATCAAATCAATTTTCTAAAAATACGATGCTCCGAACTGGTGTTACTTCTTACACTACCAATAAACTATTCTTTATATTCAATAGTTTTTTATATTATTAGAGAAGTACTATTTGATATGAGAAATGAGTGTTTTGCTTTGTTAATTTTATTATTAGCCTTGCCTGTGGCTCTTGCAGAAAGTCCATCGGATATTAAGATAACTTACTTTGTGAATGATTATGGTAATATCTTCTCTGATGCACAGGAAGTAACGCTGAGTAATTCATTAAAGGACATTTATGATTCAAAGACTGCTGAGTTTTCTATTGTGACTGTTAAATCTCTTGGTGGTTATGATGCACAAGGGTTTGCACAAGAAGTATCTGAAGGAAAACTGGGTGATTCTGAAATAAATAATGGCTTATTATTATTAATAGCTGTTGAAGATAGACAATATTGGTTTAATGTTGGACGAGGATTAGAACCTATATTTAATGATGCTAAGGTTGGTAGAATTGGAAGAGAATCATTAGTTCCTTATTTTAAGGAAGGATTATATTTTGAAGGAAGTATTAGTGCAATAAATGATATTGCAAACGAATTAAAAGTTGAATTAACAAATAAGGTTGTACTACCAACACAAAGAACACAATCTCGTATTAGTCCTGGATTAATATTTATGGGAATGTTTTTTATGATGTCGATATTTCGATCTATTGCTGCAAAAGGTCAAGGAAAAGGTGGAAAGAGAAGAGATAATAGTAACCTTTTCCTAGCTGCAATGTTTGCCTCATCCATGATGAGAGGCGGACGAGGTGGCTTTGGTGGTGGTGGAGGTTTTGGTGGTGGAGGTTTTGGCGGTGGTGGAGCCGGAGGAGGATGGTAAAATGTCTAAAGTAAAAGAAACAGGAACAAGTAAACTAAAACAAAAACTATTTTGGATTTTCTTAGGAAAAAGACTGTTAATAACAGATGATAACAATTTAAAATGTCCAAGATGTTCTTCAAAGCTAGATAAAATCAAAAAAAATAAAATAGTGATTGATGTTTGTCCATTTTGTCAAGGAATGTGGCTTGATGATGGAGAAATTGAAAAATTATCTGAACTTAATAAAAAGGTGAAACCAAATGGCAAAAAAAAATAATCGGACTTTGTGGATTGTACTAGGAGTAGTATTATTGCTAGTGCTAATCGTGATTGGTTCGTACAATGGTCTTATCACAGCAGACGAAACTGTTGATGAAAAATGGGCTAATGTACAAACAGCATATCAAAGAAGAGCAGATTTGATTCCAAATCTAGTTGACACTGTTCAAGCAGCAGTTGAGTTTGAACAAGAAACGCATACACAAATAGCTGCAGTAAGAACAAGCGCGGTTGCAGCACAACAATCAATGGCTTCTGCAAACACACCTGCAGAAATAAGCGCTGCATCTAAACAAGTCGAAAGTGCAATAGCAGGATTCTCTGGATTAAATATAAATGTAGAAAGATATCCTGACTTAAAAGCTACAGAAAACTTCTTATCCTTGCAGGATGAATTGGCTGGAACTGAGAATCGTGTTAAAGTTGAAAGGGATATTTTCAATAAAGCTGTAAAGAATTATAATTTGAAAGTAAGAAGATTTCCTTCAAATATGATAGCAGGACTGTTCGGATTTGAAAAGAGAGAAATGTTTGAAGCTGACGAAGGAACGAATGTAGCACCAACAGATATTTTTGAGTGAACAAATCTTTTTTTATTTTTTTTATAATATTAGGTCTTACTATTGCTTTTCATAATACTCCTTAGCATTATTTTTAGACTCTTTCTTTTTTCAGAGTTTCAACAACTTCAGGGTTGGCAAGAGTTGTTATATTACCAACATCCTCTGCGCCGGATGCGATTGCTTTCAAGATTCTTCTCATTATCTTTCCGCTTCTGGTCTTTGGTAGTCCATCTGTAAATTGAATCTTGTCAGGTTTTGCAATAGGTCCGATTTCACGAGCGACGTGATTTCTCAATGCTTTCACAAGTTCATCAGAACCATTGAGACCTTTTTTCAAAGTCACAAAGGCATACAGAGCACTACCTTTTATCTTATGAGGAAATGGAACAACCGCTGATTCAGAAACTCCTTTGTAGCTCACTAATGCACTTTCTATTTCAGATGTTCCTAATCTGTGACCAGAAACATTGACAACATCATCAATTCTGCCCATTATCCAAATATAACCGTCCTTATCCTTCTTTGCACCATCACCAGCAAAGTAGATTCCACCTTTGAACTTGTTGAAATAGGTTTTTCTGAAACGCTCAGGATTCTTGTAAACAGTTCTTAACATGCCAGGCCAAGGCTTCTCAATAACAATATATCCACCTTCCTCTGCTTTTGTAGGCTTACCATTTTCACTGAAGATATTTGTTTTCACCCCGAAGAACGGGAAGCAAACAGAACCAGGCTTTAAGTCAATAGCTCCTGGCAATGCAGTAACCATGATTCCGCCAGTTTCGGTCTGCCACCAGGTATCAACTATTGGACATTTCTTGTTTCCAACAACTTTGTAATACCACAACCATGCTTTTGGATTAATAGGTTCACCTACCGACCCAAGTAATCTTAGACTTGACAGATCATGTTTCTTAACCCATTTATCACCGTATCTTTCCAAAGCTCTTATCGCTGTTGGTGCGGTGTAGAATATACTAACCTTGTACTTTTCTACTATCTCCCAGAACCTGTCAGGGTTTGGATATGTTGGTATTCCTTCAAACATCACACTGGTTGCGCCGTTTGCTAATGGTCCGTAGACAATATAACTATGACCTGTGATCCAGCCGATGTCTGCAGTGCACCAATAGATGTCTTCTTCATGATAGTCAAAGACATATTTGAAAGTAAGATAGGTGTACATCAAGTATCCTGCAGTTGTATGAACAACTCCTTTTGGCTTACCAGTTGTTCCGCTAGTGTACAGAATGAAAGCAGTGTCTTCAGAGTTCATCTTTGTAGCTTCACAATAATTTTCAATATCTTTTGCCTTAAGCTCATCTTGAAGCCATAAGTCGCGGCCTCTCTTCATCTTGGTCTTTGTGTTAAGTCTTCTGTTAACAAGAACATATTTTATTGATTTGCAGGAATTTATTATGTTGTCAACCGTCTCTTTCATAGGAATAACTTTCTGGCCATGCATGTTTACATTGCTTGTAACCAATATTTTTGCTCTTGAATCGTCAATTCTGTCCTGTAAGGACTGTGGACTGAAGCCTCCGAAAACAACGCTGTGTATGGCGCCGAGTCTAGTGCATGCCAGGATACCAATGGCTAGTTCTGGAACCATGGGCATGTAGAAGCAGATTCTGTCACCTTTTTTTATTCCTCTTTTTTTCAAAACATTAGCGAATCTGCAAACCTCTTTATGAAGCTGTTTGTAAGTGAATTTCTTTCCTTTGCCTGAATTGGCTTCCCATATAAGAGCTGTCTTGTTGCCTCTTTTTTCCAGATGTCTGTCAAGGCAATTATAGGAAATATTTATTTTTCCTCCATCAAACCATTTGCATTCAAGCTTTGACTTGTTCCAATAGTATATTTTGTTCCATTTCTTGAACCAGTCTAACTCTTCTGCTTGTTTTGCCCAGAATTTGTCAGGGTTCTTGATGGATTCGTTGTAGAGTTTTTTGTACTCTGCGAAGCTTTTGACATATGCTTTTTTTCTAAAGCTTTCCTTGGGAGGAACCTTTCTTGTTTCAGTAGCAACAGAATCAATTACCTTTTTCATTAGCTATTTTCATAGCTAATTGATATTTAAAGTTTTTTATTCACAAGAAAATGTTGAATAAATAACCAACAACCAAAACCATCGGAACAGTTACTATAGGAAGCCAAATTGCTGTTCTCTTTCCAATGTTGCTCCAAATAAGTCCTATCTCTGTATAATCTGTCACGACTCCTGCCATCAGGAAGATGAATGGGTTTCCCAAAGTGCCAACCTTGTTGAAGATTTCAAAGGCTATTGGAGCTGAACCTTCACTGCAAACCTCAATTATGGTAGCAAAAACAAGTGTTAAAATCATTCCCCAGAATGTTGGTCCGAAGTATTTCATGAAAATCTCGTGTGGCACATATGCACCGATGACTCCTGCCAGTAAGAATCCTATAAGTATCCACCAAAGAACCATATTTGCCAAGCTGACAGCTCCTCTAGTGGTTCCAACTATGCTGTTTTTCAAGTTGAAGTTCTTTATGTTGCTCCATTCATAAGACTCTTTTGATTTCACTGTTTTTGATTGCTCTATGAGTTTGAATTTCTCCAACAACATGAAGATGAAGCCTGTAATCACTGCTATAATCATAGCTGCTAATATGAAGAACAATGCTTTTATTCCGAAGAAACCAAAAAGTAATATTGTCACAGGTAGGTTTGCCCATGGACTTGCTAAGAGAAATGTTATGACTGCAGGAATGCTTGCTCCTTTTTTGTATAATTGCATTGATATGGCCAGTATCCCATGCGAGCAGGCACTCATCAGGAAACCTGCTATTACTGCATAGAATATAGTGCTCTTTTTTTTCTTACCCAAATATTTGAATATGAATTCCTCAGGAATAAAGTAATCAATCAAACCACCAATCACTAGTCCTAGAAGAACAGCCCACCATATTAGTTTCATATAGTCAATTAAGCTTTCATTAAGAGCTGAGAATATTGGCAGAAAGGATAATGCAAATACTGCAATGAAAATAAGTCCGAAAATTTTCAGTTTTTTACCAATCCTTATGTTATCAAGTTCACAATGTTCGCAGTGTGCATCCTCTTTCATTGTCTATAGTTAATTTAGAATTTGTTTATAAAGTTTTTCAAGTAGAAATCTCAACTTTCATCCCTTCCTCAACACCATACTCTTCACTAAAACCTTCGTTGACTTCTAAAACAAACTTTGCAGGTTTGCCAGAAGGATATATTGGACAAGTTTCTGTTTTGCATGGAACTGCGTGCTGTATCTTAACTATGTCAAGGGATGAATTAATGAATATGATATCCAAAGGTATCAAAGTGTTCTTCATCCAGAAAGTTCTCGGCTCTTCATCTGTAAATATGAACAACATGCCTTCTTTTTTACCAAGCTTCTCTCTTTCCATCAATCCAAACATCACTTTTTCATAACTGTCTGCAATTTCGACTTCAACTCTTACATCTCCAAGAACAACCTCGCCAATCTCATAGTCAAACTTCTTTTCAAGTTCTTCAGAGCAGCCATATAACAATACTATAAGTAGTAGAAATATTGTTTTTTTATACATAAGAATAATAAGAAAATCTTTGTTTATAAAACTTTTTTTAAACTATATCTACTTTAAAATGCTAAAACAAGTTTATATAGATTTAAGTTCAATTTCTACTAGATGGCTATCGACATAAATAAACTTTCTTGGTTCGTGGCTGGAGAGGCAGGGTATGGAATCATGACCGCTGGCCAGAAATTTGCCAGAGCAATGGTTCTTGGTGGATTGAATATTCATACCCATGTAGAGTATCCTTCGCTTATCAGAGGAGGACATAATTCTTTTGGTGTAAGGGTTGAGGAAGAGGAAGTAAAATGTCCCATCCAGCTATACAACCTAGTCGTAGCCTTAAACAAGGATACAGTTGACAGGCAAAAAGATATCATAACTGCTGGTGGTGGAATAATTTACGATGCTGATGAAATAACAATAGCAGATGGAGAGCTAAGGTCTGATATCCGATTATATCATGTTCCTATGAATCAAATAATTAAAGAGACAGAAGGAGCAATCAAAGTAATGAGGAACTCTGTGTCTGTTGGAGCATCTATAGCGGTGTTAGATTATGACTTTGACTATTTAGCAGAAGCTATTCGCGGGGTTCATAGCAAGGAGCAGAGAGGAAATGATATAATGGAATTAAATGTGGCTGTAGCAAAGAAGGGTTATGATTATATTAAAAAAAACTATCCGAATGATTTTATTGTAAAATTAAAAAAATTACCTAGAAAAAAAAGAATGCTTGTAACAGGCAACCAAGCAGTAGCTTTGGGAGCTATAAAAGCAGGATGCAAGTTCTTAGCAGCATATCCAATGACTCCTGCATCTTCGATAATGAATTACTTTGTTGCAAATGAGGAAAAAGCTAAAGTTGTGATGAAGCAGGCAGATGATGAAATAACTGCCATAAACATGGCTTTAGGAGCATCTTTTGCAGGTGTCAGAGCAATGACTTCCACAAGCGGTGGGGGATTAGCTTTGATGACAGAAACAATCAGTTTGCTTGGAATGAGTGAGTTGCCTTTGGTTATTGTTGATGTACAGAGACCAGGACCTGCAACAGGATTGCCAACAAGACAGGGACAAGGAGATTTGAAATTTGTTCTTAATATTGGTCATGGAGAATTCCCTCGTATACTAATAGCGCCTGGTGATATAAATGAATGTTTTTATGAAACATTCAACGCTTTCAATCTTGCTGATAAGTACCAATTACCTGTTTTCATTGTTTCAGACAAGCACTTAGGTGTTTCATTCAAGTCAATGGCTGAATTCGACACAAAGAACATGAAAATAGATCGTGGATGGCTGTTAACAGATGAAGAAGCAAAGAACTGGCATGATTACAAGAGATTCATGGTTACTGATTCTGGTATCTCGCCAAGAGCTGTCCCTGGCCAAACACCTATTTTCAGGTCGAGCAGTGATGAACATAATGAATATGGGGAGATATGCGAAAAGCCAGACAATAGGGATGCTCAGGAAGACAAAAGATTCAGGAAACTCGATACTGCAATGCAGGATATTCCTCTACCAAAAGTTTATGGACCTGAAAAAGCTGATGTTACATTGGTTGGTTGGGGCTCAACAAAAGGAGCAATTCTGGAAGCAATAGAGTATTTGAAGGATGATGGTATAAAAGCTAATTTCTTGCATTTTGTATATGTTTATCCTATGCATACTCATTGGGTCAAGGAGTTTTTGAGTAATGCAAATATGGTTGTTGATGTTGAGGAGAACAAGACTGCACAGTTAGCAGGGGTTATAAGAGAATTCACAGGTTTCAGAATAGACAGAAAGGTGTTGAAGCACAGTGGAAGAACATTCTATCCAAGCGAGATTTATGATCGAATAAAAGGGGTGTACCATGGTTACTATTAATGATTTATCAACAGGGGACTATGTACCTGACTGGTGCCCAGGATGCGGAAATTATAGCATACTGAATGGTCTAAAGAGAGCTATTGTCAAATTAAAGCTTAAGCCAAGAGATGTTTTAGTTGTTTCTGGCATTGGATGCTCTTCAAAGTTACCTCAGTGGATAGACGTTAATGGTTACCACGGTGTGCATGGTCGTGGTTTACCAGTTGGAACTGGTGCAAAGCTTGCTAATAAGAATCTTCATGTAATAGTGGTTGGTGGTGATGGAGATGTTTATGGTGAAGGGATGAATCATTTCATACATGCACTGAGAAAGAATGTGAATATAACTTTGTTGGTGCATGACAACCAGATTTATGGTTTGACAAAGGGTCAGACTTCTCCAACAAGTATGAAGGGTGACAAATCAACAACCTCGAGAAGGGGTAATTTTGATGACCCTATAAATCCAATTGCGCTGGCAGTAGCCCAGAGAACTTCTTATGTTGCCAGGACATTTGCAGGCGACCTCGAGCACATGACAGATACAATTGCAGATGCTATCGCTTTCAAGGGTTTTGCATTTATTAACATACTCCAGCCGTGTGTTAGTTTCAACAAACACAACACTTTTGTTTGGTTCAAGGAAAGAGTTTATGACTTGCAGAAGAAAGGTTACAAGCCAAACAATGTTGAAAAAGCTTTCAAGAAAGCCTATGAAGGATGGGATTCTGGCTGGGATAAAATTCCTTTAGGTGTTTTCTACAAGGAAAAAAAGCCATTGTTTGAAGATGACCACCCTGTTTTGGCAAAAACGCCTTTAGTAAAGCAGAGCATAGATAATATTTCTATAAAGAAGTTGTTGGATGAGCTTTGCTAGTTTTTCTATCGAAAAGTTTATATAGTTTCTAGACAGATTTCTAATGTAAAAAGAGGTGTGTTTTTGGATAAGAAAAAAGAGTTCATTCTATGGTTTGACCAACTAGGCATTGAGGATGTGCCAGTAGTTGGAGGAAAAAATGCTTCTCTTGGAGAGATGTATAGATTACTGACTCCAAAGGGTGTCAAGATACCTAATGGCTTTGCAGTGACTGCTTATGCATATCACTATTTATTAGATCATGCAGGCGTAAGGGATAAGATAAGAGAGGTTTTATCTGATCTAAACACCCGTGACATAAGAAACCTGCAGGAAAGGGGTCATAAGGTCAGAGATCTGATAAGGAACACAGAATTCCCTCCCGAGTTGAACGATGCAATCATAGAAGCATATCACAATATGTGTAAACAGTATGGTGAAAACACAGATGTTGCTGTGAGAAGCAGTGCAACTGCAGAGGACCTGCCGGATGCAAGTTTTGCAGGACAGCAGGAAACCTATTTGAACATAAAAGGCGAGAAACAGCTCATAGATGCCTGCAAGAACTGCTTTGCGTCATTATTCACAAACAGAGCCATAAGTTACAGAGAGGATAAGAACTTTGACCACTTTTCTATTGGTTTGAGCATTGGAGTGCAGAAGATGATTCGTTCAGACCTTGCTTGCTCAGGAGTCATGTTCTCAATAGACACAGAATCTGGTTTCAAAGATGCAGTCTTTGTAACTGCTGCATATGGTTTAGGAGAGAATGTTGTTCAGGGAGCAGTAAATCCTGATGAGTTTTATGTTCACAAGCCAACTCTGAGAGATGACTTCAGACCTATTATCATGAAAAAAGTTGGTCGAAAAGCTATCAAGATGATTTATACCAACGATACTAAACACCCGACAAAGAATGTGAATGTTGTCCAACATGATCGTAAGGTATTATGCATAAATGATGATGAGGTTTTGGAACTTGCAAAGATGGCCCAGATTATTGAGGATCATTATTCTGAAAAAGCTGGTCACTTCAAGCCAATGGATATTGAATGGGCAAAGGATGGTGTAACTGGTGAATTGTTCATTGTACAGGCAAGGCCTGAAACAGTTCATTCACAAAAGGATTTCTCTGTACTGCAAACTTATAGGCTGAAGAGTGACGGAGAGATATTGATAACCGGGAAATCAGTAGGCGCAAAGATTGGAAAGGGTAAAGCCCATATAATAAAGGAGGCCCATAAGATTCATGAGTTTAAAGAAGGGGACGTGTTGGTTACTGACATGACAGACCCTGACTGGGAGCCGATAATGAAGATTGCTTCTGCAATCGTAACAAACAGAGGTGGAAGAACCTGTCACGCGGCGATCATCTCTAGAGAGCTTGGAATTCCCTGTGTTGTTGGTACAAAAACAGCAACAGAAGCTGTACCTGGAGGTGAGGATGTGACTGTTGACTGTTCGCAAGGAGCAGAAGGTCATGTATATAGAGGACTATTGGACTTTGATATTGAAAAAGTAAAACTTGACTCTATTCCAAAGACCAAAACAAAGATTATGATGAACCTTGGTGCGCCTGACCAGGCTTTTGAACAGAGCTTTATCCCAAATGAAGGAGTTGGTCTGGCAAGAGAGGAATTCATAATAAACTCTTATATCAAAGTGCATCCATTGGCATTGTTAAGGTTTCATGATATTCATGATCATGATGTTAAAAAGCAGATTGAAGAAATAACCTTTGGCTATGAGGATAAATCCGCATTCTTTGTCGATAAACTGGCTGAAGGAATCGGAATGATAGGAGCTGCATTCTATCCAAAGAAAGTCATTGTCAGGTTGTCTGATTTCAAATCGAATGAATACGCCAACTTGGTCGGTGGCCGTCAGTTTGAACCGGAAGAGGATAATCCTATGATTGGATGGAGAGGTGCATCAAGGTATTACTCTGAGAACTACAAGGAAGCTTTTGGTCTTGAATGCAAAGCTTTTTTGAAAGTTCGTAATGAAATGGGTTTGACAAATGTTGAAATAATGATTCCATTCCCAAGAACAGTTGAAGAAGTCCGAAAAGTAAAAGCGGTGATGGCAGAGTTTGGCTTAAAGCAGGGCGAAAACGGTTTGAAAATCATTGGTATGTGTGAGATACCTTCAAATGTTATACTTGCTGAAGAGTTTTTGGAAGAGGTTGACGGATTTAGTATTGGAACAAATGATTTGACACAATTGACGCTAGGTGTTGATAGGGATTCTGAACTGGTTGCACATGTATATGATGAAAGGAATGAGGCGGTGAAGAAACTCGTTAAGCAAGTCATTGAAGTCTGCAACAAGAAAAAGAAATACATAGGTATCTGTGGGCAAGCTCCTTCTGATTATCAGGAATTTGCAGAGTTTGTTGTTGAATGCGGCATACAAACAATGTCTTTGAATCCAGATACTGTGATAAAAACAACTTTGGCAATTGCAGAGCTTGAGAAGAAATTAGGGATTTAGAATCTTAATAATTCCTTTATTTGCATCTACTTCTATTTTATCTCCTGTTTTGAAGACTTTTGTTCCGTGTTTTGTATTTACAATGCAAGGGATTCCAAGTTCTCGGCTTACAATCGCTGCATGACTAGCTATTCCTCCTTCGTTTGCAACTATTGCTTTTGCTTTCTGCATTGCAGGAAGTAATTGTGGCCAAGTATTCTGAACTATTAGTATTTCTCCTTTTTTCACCTTTGCAATGTCTCTTTTTAAATTTGCGTCTTCATTAGAAATAACATGTGCTATGCCTCTTACTTTTCCTTTGTTAGCAACGAATCCTTTTAACTCAGAAATAGAATTATAATTAACAACTCCCAGAATTTCAGCTCTTTTTTCCCTTCCTTCTTCACCAGAGAACATTTCTTCTTTATGCTCTAAACAATATAAGAAGCATTTTTCTCTTTTATCTAATTCTTTTTTAATGCCTTTAGGACTTATTTCCTTTGTTAATAAAGCTTCAATCTCAAATAACAAGCAATTTTCAATGTTTTTCAAAGAAAGTTTTAATCTTCTTGCAACTTCTTCCAATACTTTTGTGCCATAATCCCAAACAGTTGTCCATGAAATCCTTGTATAATCCAACCTGTAAAAACCCAGTTCTGCACATGCGTTAACTAAATTGTTAGTGATTTTAGAAAACTTAACTTCTTTTTTTATCTCCTTTTGTTCTTTTATCAGTTTTTCTTGATGCTTCTTAATCTTGTTAAGCCTTTCTTTGATTTCTTTTTCTCCCAATTTAACTAAGTTTTGTAGTTCTTTCTTGTAAAATTTAAGATCCCATTTATCATGACCTTGCCCGATTGCCCTTTCTCCATATTTTTTTTCAATCTTTGAAAGTTCTTTCAGGAATATATTAGTGGGTTTATTTTTCTTTGATGCTCTTAATGCTAATTTCAGGAGTTCAATTTCTTGTTTTTTTAGAGCGCTAATTTTTGTAGGTGTTGTTAGAATAATGAATTTCTCTTCTTTATCTTTAATATTATTCATCTCTCCAATAATCTTTCTTTCAATATCATAGAATATTTGTGGTTGAGTGAGATAGTGAGCACCTAAAGTTCTTCTAAAAGTTTTATGGTATTCTTTCACAAGAGAAAGTAGCTTGCTAGTTGAAATGGTTTTTAGATTAGTTTTTTTAATTAGTCTATTGAATCTTTCACTTTCTTTCTTTGCATTCTTTTTTACTTTTATTGCTTTGGTAAGATTATTTTTCTTTTTATAGAATTCAAGTCCTGCTTTTGCTTCTGATTTTAAATCTGGTTCTGAGAAATATGCCTGTGCTCTTCCTTTTTCATAGACAAAAATTGTACTTGTTTTTTTAGTTCCCATTAATGGAGCAACAAACTCTTTCCAACAAAGAGCATCAATTTGACAAACTAGAGCTCTTTCATTAATATCTTCAAACAAAAGTTCATATTTCATCTTTTCAACTTTCTATACTCAAAATAAGAATATACAAGAGGGTATAGTGCTATTACTATGATTATCATTAGTATTTGTGTAAAATATTCAGGCGATAATAGTATTAATAAGAAAACAAATGCAAGGATTTTGTAGAGCTTTGCTCCTAGTTTATGTGTTTTCTCCCAGACTTCTTTGCTGCTGAGAGTCCAAGGAGTTCTTATACCTATGAACCAGTTCATCTTGGCTTTTTCCATCAAAACACCTGCAAAGTAGAATATTATTGCAATTGCAGGGATAATTGCCTGGCTCATGTCAAATCTGTAGTTGAGATTCCATAAAATGGATAATACATAGATATAGAACAAGAATAATATTATCAATGCTATGAATGCATCAAAATAACCTCTGAATTTCTCAATGTTCTTTTTCAAAGGATCAATGAGAGGTATTATAAGGAATAATAAGAATAATCCCAGGGTTACTATTGGCATCAAGAACAAACCCCAGAATTTGGACATATAATCATCAACTTCTCCTTTTGCATTCCAATGAGAAGCCATTTCTTCAGGCATGCTTGGATATAAATAAATACCTATAATAAAAGAAATGATTATTACTGCCATGATTAGAATGTTGGTTTTCTTCATACTTTAGCGATTGAGGAACTTGTATTAATATTTTTTCAAACAAAACTTATTTATACCAGTAATCCTATTTTTCTTCCATGCCTAATATAAAAGAGGTGAGAGGTAGGCAAGTACTAGATTCTAGAGGCAATCCCACTGTTGAAGCAGAGGTATTTGCAGAACATAATAGCGCCAGGGCTATAGTTCCTTCTGGAGCTTCGACTGGTATTCATGAAGCTCTTGAGTTGAGAGATGGTGGAAAAGCATATTTTGGAAAAGGAGTTACCAAAGCTGTTGCTAATATTTCGAAGATAAAGAAATTCTTAATTGGGAGGAGTGTTCACAAACAGGAAGAGATTGATAAATTAATGAAACAGTTTGACGGCACAAAGAACAAGAAAAAATATGGAGCTAACGCTATCCTGGCAGTGAGTTTAGCTGTTGCAAGATTAGCAGCTTTAGAAGAAAAGAAACCATTATTCCAATATATTAGCGAATTGGCAGGTACTAAACCAAAGATGCCAGTTCCTTTCATGAATATAATTAATGGTGGCTTACACGCAGATAATAATATTGACTTCCAGGAATATATGATGGTGCCACAGGGAAAAACATTCTCAGAATCATTAAGAATTGGAACAGAGGTTTATCATGAGTTAAAAGAGGTGCTTAAACATAAGCATTCTTTCACAGCTGTTGGTGATGAAGGAGGATTTGCACCAAACTTGAAGAATTATGAAGAACCGTTTAAGCTTATTATGAGAGCTGCAAAAGACCTTGGCTATGAAAAGAATATAAAATTAGCCATTGATGTTGCTGCCTCGGACATAATGAAGAAAGGAAAATATGTTATTGATGGTAAATCTTATTCTGCGGAGAAATTAACAGATTTATATCTTGATCTGATAAGGAAATACCCTATAGTTTCTATAGAGGATCCTTTTCATGAAGATGATTTCAAGCATTTTGCATCCTTTACAACCATGCTTGGAGACAAGGTAAGAATTGTTGGAGATGATTTCCTGGTTACAAATGTTGACAGAATAAAACATGCCTTGGATGTAGGCGCTTGCAATACTTTACTTCTAAAAGTCAATCAGATAGGAAGCTTGACAGAGGCAATCAATGCTGCAAAACTCGCTTTCAAGAACAATTGGGGTGTAATGGTTAGCCATAGAAGCGGTGAAACAGAGGATTCCTTCATAGCAGACCTTGCAGTTGGCTTGGGCTGCGGCATGATAAAGACAGGTGCTCCATGCAGAGGGGAAAGAACTGCAAAATATAATCAATTGTTAAGAATTGAAGAGCAACTTTAGAAAAATATATTAACTCTGAAGCCAATAATTATTATATGGCCACAATTTTAAGACCTAGTGTTAAGAAGGTTCTTTTAATCAGTTTGTTAAAGACCATGTCTACAATCATTGTTCTAATAATATTGTTCTTAATTGTTAACTGGTTAGGTTTTTACAAAGAATATTTTACTTTAGCAATATCTGTTCTAGTTGCTCTAGGATTCATCTTTTTACTAATCAAATACATTAAAGTTAAGTCAGTTAGCTATTGGTTTGGCGCAGACAGATTACTTATTAAAGGCTTTGTTAATAGACAGATAATGTTTCATCAGGTTGTAAAAGTAGTGTATGAGAAAAGAGGTTTTTTTGAAGATGCGCTTGACTTAGGGAAAATAAGGCTCGACATGAGTAGATCAGGTCATTCTGATATAATCATACCCTATATGGAGAGGCCAACTAATGTTGTTAGAGACGTAAAGGAATTATTGAGAAATTATCATGTTAAAGAACAGAAGAAGTTTGTAGAGAAGCATAAGATGGACCGGATGCTATCATAATCTCTATCACAAATTTTATAAACAAATAAGTTCAATTAAAAACCATGGTAAAAAAAGAAGGCGTAATGAAAGCATTGAAAAAAGTGCTGGATCCAGAGATAGGTATAAACATAGTTGATTTAGGATTGATTTACGAGGTTAGGATTAATAGCGGCTTGGTTGAGATTGATATGACTCTTACTTCTCCAGGATGCCCAATTGCTCCTCAACTAATGTCTGAAGCAGAAAAAAATGTCAATAAACTCAAAGGCGTTAAGAAAACAACTGTAGAATTCGTTTTTGACCCTCCATGGAAACCTGATAAGATGTCTGCGGAAGCAAGGAAGGAGTTAGGTATCTAGATTTTTTCTTCAAATTCTTTCTTTAACTCGTTAATAAGTATATATGCTGTGTGCAATTTATCTGATATTTTATCACAAGCCATGCTTCTCTTTCGTTCATCATCATAGTCCACTCTTTCTAAATCATTAACCTCAGAAATAACGCTTTTCAACAAACCACGAACCTTTTCATGTCTGTGCATTAAACATTCACCCCTTGAATGATATTAGAAGATTTATGTGTATTTAAACATTATGTTTTATGCAGATTCTTCAGCTCTCTCATGAGTATCATAGCAGTGATTGCTCCAGCTAAAAAATCAGCCATTGGGAATGCATAGAACAATCCATCTAATTTGAAAAACAGAGGCATTATCAGTATTAAAGGTATGAGGAATATTACTTGTCTTAGTATTGATAATACGAAAGCTTTTTTTGCTTTACCCATTGATTGATACATCCCTCCTGCAATGATTTGGAATCCAATTATTGGCATAGCGAGAATGACTATTTTAGTAATCCTAACAGACAGTGCTATCAGTTCAAGATCATTGGTAAATACTTTCACTATTGGCTCTGCAAAAGCCATTAGTATAACAAATGAAGCTATTGATATCAAGGTTGAAACCTTTACAGACAGATTTATAGAACTCTTGGTTCTTTTGTAGTTCTTTGCGCCGTAGTTGTATCCCACAATCGGTTGCATCCCAATCACAAGACCTATTATTGGCAGGAATATGATGCTAAATAGTCTGTTGACAACTCCCATAGCAGCAATTGCAATATCTCCGCCGTAGAAAGCCAAAGAGTGATTCAGGAAGATGCTCATCACACTTGCGGCAGCCATTCTTGCAAAAGATGAAACTCCAATAGAGAAAGTTTCCATCACTATCTTGAAATCAAGCAGCATATTCTTCCAATAGAATTTAATACTGCTCTTGCCGATTAGGAAGTAGAATAATACTAGCAATGCAGAAGATCCTTGAGCAATCACTGTTGCAAGAGCTGCTCCTTTCATACCCATATCAAATCCGAAGATGAATATAGCGTCTAGTATAATATTTAGTACAGCAGATAGAGCCATTACTATCATTGAAAATTTAGCATTTCCTTCAGCCCTGATCAGATTATTAGCAGAGAAAGCAAACAAAAGCAAAATACTTCCATAAATAATGATTGTCATGTAATCCGTAGCATATGGGAGTATGGTTTTTGTTGCTCCAAAGATTTTTAGTATTGGTGTTAGGAATGCCAATCCTATAACTGTCAAAGCAGAACCAACTATTAATACCAATGAGAAAAGATTTCCTAGAGTCTTTTCAGCCACGTTAAACTTTTTTGCACCAATACTTCTAGAAATTATAGAAGCAGAACCAATCCCTATTGTTTGGGAAATGGCCATTGCAATCATTTGTATTGGGAAAGTTATGGCTAGGCCAGCGATTCCTAATGAGCCAACTCCTCTTCCAATGAATATGGTGTCAACTAAATTGTACAAACTTACCACCAACAGACCGATTATTGCTGGCATTGATTGCTTGAAGAGAGTTTTTGGAATGCTTTCTTTTCCTAACTGCTCATGATGATTTCCCATTGAGTGAAGATAAAAATCAGGTTATATAAATTTTTAGAAAAAGAGAAATAAAAGAAAAACGCACAAAAGCTTTTTGCTTTTGGCGCACCAAAAAATTATTTTTTGAGTGAATTAGGAGAGGGTGGTTTATTCCTCATCTTGGGGTGATTCTGTGGTCAGAAATTTATACCATGGCTTCTTAACCACCACATCTCCAGATTCTGCGTCAATTTGTGCTAGGTATTGCATTTTCATTGGGAAAAGTCCAAACATTTTTCCTTTAACGCTTTTTTTAGCTTCGTATATTGGTTTTCCGACGTCTTTTATTTCTATTTCATCAAATTTTTCACCAAGTACTTCTTTGGCTCTCTCAGCTGCAACTGAAGGCATCACTTTGATAAGTTTCTCTTCACCGTCTTCATTCTTTATGTAGAGACCTTTCATATCAGTCACAAGAGGCATTTGTGTACTGACAACTGTTTCTCCATCTTCTATATAGATTTTTATCTTTTCTCTGTAGCTTTTTATCTTTATGTCCCTGTTACCAATAGGGATTGAGATACCTTCTTCAAGATCTGCTGAAAAATCTTCAAACACATGGGTTTCAGGATTTTTCACTCTTAACTTCTGAGCTCCAGGTGATATCTGGATCTTTTCAACAGGCATTTCTTTCCCATTCTTTACCCAGCCATATTGTTTTACACCTTTGGAAAAAGTAGGGTTTCTTATCTCTTTGACAGAGAATGCTCCTACTTTACCATCTGTTTTCTCGAAGTTTATGACATAGCCAAAGACATGAGTTCCTTCTCCTAATCGAATCTCTACTTTCAATTCTTTATGTGGGGGTGAAATTGGCTTTTCTGCCGCTATAGAGATTTCAGGTCTCATTTTTCCTGCGATATACACAGCAAGTGCTGCTTCGTCATTATCAAGATCCAAAACTTCAATTTCCATTCTTGCTTCTGCAATATGTGCCGCTTCTCCTTCTGCAAGTTCAAATAGCCGTCCAAGTTCAACTTCTATATATTCGCTTGGAAGAACAACTGTTCCGATTATTACTTCTTCGTCGTAAGGCATTGCACATCTTGGTGGAAGCTCGCAACCATGTTCATTCACTCGGCCTGTGACTATCTTTCCACCTTCACACCAGTCCTCTGATGGTGGCATCCATGACCAAGCAGCGCAAACAACTTGTTCTGCTTTTTTGACCATTAAGATTGGAACTTCTCCATCACTTGTGTCAACATAGCTGATTTTGTATCTGAAAGCATTTCTGCTTTGGAATTCATTGATAGCTATGGATCTTGGAGCATCATTTGCTGTTACAAAGATTGTTCTGTATATAGCTCCATTATCGCCTTCTTGCACATAAGTTAATCCTTCATGCTTCAATATCAATTTTCCATCTTTTAAGGACATTGTCTGTTCTTCGAGTATCTTGAATTTTTCTCCAAGCTCAAATGTTTCTGTTTCTTCTTCTTGTGCGCTAACTGGCAAAACACTTACCAATAATATTACTATTATTGCCAAGGCCTTAACACCCAAAGCGCCTAAAAAAACTTTTTTTAAATTCATTTTTGATTACCTCCGTAAATGTTCTAAGGTCTATAAAGTGAGTCAAATATATAAGTCTTGAGCGGTCCTAAAAGTCTGAAAAAGGACCAAAACGCTTGTTTTTATAAAAGAAGCTTGATTTAAAGTCCATTTAAAGAAAAAAGCTTATTTTGACTTGAACCTGTCTGTGAATGATATCTTCTTTAGCTTACCTATTCTCTCTATTTTCAAGATGTTCTTTTGCTCTAAAGAATCTAAAACCCTGACTAAAGAAGTCTTTGCAATCCCTGCTCCATGTACAATGTTTGCCTGAGAAATTGTTTCCTTGTTCTGTTCCAATAGGAATCTTACGACTTCCTGTTCTTTCTTGTTCAAGGCAGTTATGATATCTTCCTTTCTTGAAGATGATTTTTTCTTAATAGGTTTATCTTTTATCAAGTACGCGATTCCTCTTGAAATTACAAGAGTGATTATTATCCCAATAGCCCAGCCTAAGTAGTTGCTATCTGTCTTGTAATCCTCAAATTGCAGAATAATTGTTTCTGTTTCACCGCTTGTTATCTCTACTGTCTGGCTGACTACAAAATCCTCTATTGCGGCCCTAAAAGTGCAAGTTCCCACAGGTAGGTAATCCGCATCTACAATGCCGAATTCATCTGTTCTGAAATATCCTTGGACACCGTAATTTTTAGAGCAATCTATTCTAGTAGCTATGTTTTCCAAAGATTTTCCTTTTTTGTCAATAATTGACATCCTGGCAGATCCCACAGGAAGCAAGACTAAAGTCATGGTTGTTTGCTCATTCGTGTAAAAACTTGTTTTTCCATAGAAATTGTTTTCTTCTGTAGATATTTCTAATTCATTAAAACCTTCAAAAACATCTATGCTTATCTCTCCATTTTCATCAGTAGCTAGAACTCCTGTGGTTGTCTCTTCTATTGAAGTTAAAGTGTAAGTGACTGCAATTCCTGATATCTCTTCAGAGTCTATGATTTCAATAGAAATACTGACTGGAATGCTCTGAGCAGATATTAAAGGCAGTAATAGAATGATCAACGGTAGCAGTAGTTTTAACAGCTTCATGATATTGCGAATGGTGTCGTATTTATAAACATATTTCTCCTAACATAAATCTTTATAAACAGCTCATTATTTTCTCGTGCTATGGTATTAGAGAAACTTTCAGAGTCTTTGAAGAACACTTTGCAGAAGATTACAAAAGCTGTTTTTGTAGATGAGAAACTGATAAATGAGTTAGTCAAGGATATTCAACGTGCGTTATTACAGTCAGATGTCAATGTGCAGATGGTGTTTGACCTTACTAAGAAGATTAAGGAGAGGGCTTTGAAAGAGGAAGAGCCAACGACCATTTCCAAGAAAGAGCATCTGATCAAGATAGTCTATGATGAACTAGTTGATTTCTTGGGCGGACCAGGTTCAAAGATTAATATCAAGAAAAAACCTTTCAAGATGTTGCTTGTGGGATTATTTGGTAGCGGTAAAACAACCATGGCTGGAAAGCTTGGAAAGTATTACAAGGCTCGCGGATACAAAGTTGCAGTTATACAGACAGACACTTGGAGGCCTGCTGCTTATGATCAGCTGAAACAATTGGCTCAGAAAGCTAAGGTTAGTTTCTTTGGTGAGAAGAAAGAGAAGAATCCTTTGAAGATTTACAAGAAATACAAGAAGGATTTGGACAAGTATGATATTGTTATTATTGACAGCGCGGGAAGGGACGCTTTGAGTGATGAATTAATTAAAGAGCTTAATGGCTTGAACAAGGAAATAAAAGCTAGCGAAAACTTGCTTGTGATTAGCGCTGATATTGGTCAGGCAGCTGAGAAACAGGCAAAAGCTTTTCATGAATCTTGTAATGTTACTGGTGTTGTTGTCACAAAGCTTGACGGTACTGCTAAAGGTGGTGGTTCTTTGATAGCTTGCTCTGTAACTGGATCGCCTGTCAAGTTCATAGGTGTTGGCGAAAAGATTTCAGATATGGAAGAGTTTAAGCCTGAAGGTTTTGTTGGTCGCTTGTTAGGTATGGGTGATTTGGAAGCCTTGCTTGAAAAGGCAAAGGAGGCTATACCTGAGGACAAGGCAGAAGATCTTGGTAAGAGATTCTTAAAGGGTGATTATAATCTTATTGATTTGTATGAGCAGATGAAAGCCATGAAGAAGATGGGTTCTATGAGCAAGATAATGGAGATGGTTCCTGGTCTTGGGCAGTTGAAGATTCCTAAAGAAGCTTTGGAAGTTCAGGAAGGGATGCTTGAGAAATGGCGTTATGCAATGGACAGCATGAATAAGGAAGAATTGGAGGATCCTGAGACTCTTACAGGTCAGAGAGTTGAAAGAATCGCTAAAGGTTCTGGTTTGAAGGTTAATGAAGTTCGTTCTCTTATTAAACAGTACAAACAGTCCAAGAAACTTGTCAAGATGATGAAAGGCGGTTCTGAAAAGAACATGGACAAGATGATGAAAAAGATGGGCGGCAAGTTTGGTTTGAAATTTTAGAGCTTTTTCTACTTAGTTTTTTTTAGTTTGTTAGAATAAAAAAAGGGAACATGAAGAGTTAAGGGGTGTATGAGGTGTTGGCTGCTAAGAAATATAATAGCATCCTCTTCATGCCCTTTTAGTTACTGTGTGGTAGTACTAGTATTTAAAGCTTTCGGTTTTTACTACTAATTAGGGATTAATTAGTTCTACCAGGTCAAATACTTCTTAAAGAATACATTATCTTTTCTGACGAGGAGTTTCCTAACTTCACCGAATATGAATATTGCTATAGCGAATGGTACTGCAAGCAGCATCTCGAAAATAGTGAGTGAATGAGTGCCAAGCAATGCATTTCCTGTGGCCGTGTTAGCTATGAACCATAATAATAGCAGCTCAGCAACTATACCTATCCAAACAAGTTTGTTCCTGAAGATTCCCTGCTTGAAAACAGATTGTTTTCTGGTTCTGCATATCAGCACGTCAGGTATCTGACATATTATTATGCTTGCGAAGAAAGCAGTCACAGCTTTCATGTACAGAGGATTGGTCATAGCTAGTTCTGTTCCCCAAGTCCAGCCGCCTGCAAACAACACATAGAAATAAGCAAAGAATCCTGCCGCTGCTTGTAACATACCAACAATACCATAAGATATGAACAATAATTGTGGTGATAGCAAGCGTTCTTTTTTTGACCTTGGAGCTTCTCTCATGACATCGGACTCTGGTCGCTCACTTCCTAAACCAAGAGCAGGTATTAAGTCAGTGCCTAAATCTATGGCTAGTATAAGAACAACTGTTAATGGCAGAGGTATCCCTAGTAATACAAAAGCGATGAATGGCAATATCTGAGGCACATTACTAGTTAATATATATGCAATGAACTTTTTTATATTTGAATAGATAGTTCTTCCTTCCTCAACTGCATTCACAATTGTTGCAAAATTATCATCCAGCAGCACCATGTTACTGGCTTCTTTCGCAACTTCTGTACCGATTATTCCCATGGATACACCAATGTCTGCGTTTTTCAATGCTGGAGCATCATTCACTCCATCACCTGTAACAGCAACGACTTCTCCATTGGCCTGCAAGGCCTGTACAATTCTTAGTTTTTGGATTGGAGAAGTTCTTGCAAAGATTAAGTTGCTCTTATTGACAATGGTTCTTAATTCATCAACATCCATCCTGCTAAGTTCTTCACCAGTTATTATGTTGCTTCTGCTTCCTTCTTCAATTATTCCTGCTTTTCTCGCAATCGCTTCTGCAGTCAGACTGTAGTCGCCTGTAATCATTATGACTTTAATGCCTGCTTCCTTGCATTTGGCTATTGCTGCAGAAATCTCTGGTCTTGGCGGATCTATTATTCCAAGTAAACCAACAAATATGAAATTTTTCTCCTCAACTTTTTCAGGACAATCCCTGTATGCTAAACCTAGAACCCTCTCTCCACGAGAAGACATGTTCTTGTAATGAGACTCTATTATCTTCTTGAAATTGTCATCCAAATTTTCTAGCCTGTTATTTATAAGAATTTTATTGCATTTCTCTAGAACAACTTCTGGAGCTCCTTTTAGATAAGCTGTTCTATTGTCCTTATATCTGTTCACTGTAATCATTCGTTTTGTATCAGAGTCGAATGGTTTTTCGTCAAGTCTTGGATTGTCAGAATTAAACTTGTCAATGTTTAGATAATGGTTAGCGAAAACAAGCAACGCTCCTTCTGTCGGATCTCCGAGATAATTCTTTTTCCTGTCCAGTTTTGAGTTGTTGCAGAGAACCGCTACACTCATTGCCTTGTCAAAGCCATCTATTCTTGTAGGATTTTCTTTTTCTCCTATTTCGCTTAAGTTCAAGAACAATGAATGTACAGACATCTTGTTCTGTGTTATTGTGCCTGTCTTATCAGTACAGATAACAGTTGTAGAGCCAAGTGTTTCTACAGATTCAAGATTCTTTATCAGAGCATTCTTCTTTGCCATCTTTTTTGAAGCCATGCTCAAAGCTAAAGTAACTGTTGGCAATAATCCTTCAGGAACATTTGCAACGATTATTCCAATAGCAAAGATCAAGCTGCCAATCATCATGTTTCCTAATGCAATACTTACTAGAAAAAACACTACTCCGAGGACTATTGCTATAGTTGATATTATCTTTATGAAATGTTGTAACTCCTTCTTTAGAGGTGAAATAGCTTTTTTTGTCTGCTTTGTGATATTGGCAATTCTACCTATTTGAGTGTTCATACCTGTGTTGTATACTATTGCTATTCCTGTTCCAGATTGCACCAAGGTTCCTGAGAAGATCATGTTCCTTGATTCCAAGATATCTCTGTGAGTGTATTCAATGCTTCTTAGCTGGGGCTCTGACTCTCCTGTTAAACTGGAATGGTCGACTTTCAATAAATGTTGGTCTATTAATCTTGCATCTGCAGGTATCTTGTCTCCTTCATTCAAGAACATTATATCTCCAGGCACTAGATCTTTTGCTAGGATTTCTTGTTTTGTATTATCCCTCAATACTTGTATCTTCACAGGCATCATATTCTTGAAACCTTCCATGATTTTCTCTGATTGATATTCTTGTATGAATGTGAAGATTGCATTCAAGAAAACAACAATTAACAATGCAATTCCGATGTAGAGGTTTCCTTCTCCAGGTATGATGTACTCTGCAAAGAACGCTAATCCAGAACCGAACAACAATAATAATGCAAAGAAGTTTGTGAAATGTTTAAGGAATTTCAGTATTAAGGGAACATGATCTTTTTCTTGTATAATATTTTCTCCATACTTTGATATTCTCTTTTTAGCTTCCTCACTAGACAAACCTTTTTCTGAAGAATGCACTATTCTATATAATTCCTCTAAAGGAATCTTGTGTTCGTCCAATTACTCACCTCTTTTTTTACTCAAATATCAATTGTTCTGCCGGGAAAACATAGTCTTTTTCCATGATTGCAGTTTCTACTTTTTGTATTATATTTGAAAACTCTTTTGTTAAGTTTGCAATTATTTTGTTGTAGTCTAGATAATTTTCACACATTATTTCTAGCTCCACATCCCATGGACTTATCTGTTTTACTAAATGAACCATTTCAGGAATTTTCCTTGTGTATTCCATTAATCGCTCTTCGTCTTCTTTATTCAGATTCTTGAAATAAAGGAATGTTTTGAAAAATTCATGACCTAGTTTATTGTGATTTATTATGGCGGTGTATCTGAAGATTATTTTGTTTTCTTCTAGTCTTCTCATCCTGTTCTTCACAATATCAACTGTTGTTTTGTGTTTTCTTGCAATATCAACTATGTTTATTCTTGAGTTTTTTGATAGTTCTATTAGTATCTTCTTTTCAATTTCTTCTAGTTTAGTATTTTCAAGTTTGTCGGCCATTGTTTTCCAATGCTTTTCTGTTTCGTAAAAAAATGTTTTGTCTAGTTTGTTTAGACTAACAAGGATCGCTGTGTGGCTTTCTAGAATTAAGTCTCTGAATTTTGAAAACAAGTCGTTCTTTATATCAAAAAACTCTCTTGTATCTTTTACAAAGTATGTTAGCCCTGCGTTCCATGCTCCTTCTGCAATTCCAAGCCATAGAAGTCTTTTATCGTTGTTGACATATTTTATGAAATCTTTTTTTTGGTCTGGTATGTTTGCTAAGTTAAGATATATCTTTGCTGTTTGGTGCCCGAATTTTGTTGGGTCAATCCAGATGGAAAAACCTTTTATTATTCCTTTTTCTTGTAATTGTTTTATTCTATATCTTACAGATTCTTTGCTTCGCCCAACGATTTTTGCCAGTTTTGTATCTGGAATTCTAGAATATTTATCTAGTTCGTATAGAATCTTCTTATCTATTTTGTCTAGTTTCATAAGCTTATTTTACTAAATAGTTGTATTTTTTTATAAATATTTCCATTTTTTTCCTAAAATTTGATGGAAACTTTAATATACTATGAAGTTAATTACTACTAATAAGTAACTACGGAAGGAGGTAAACGAAGATGAAAGAAAAAACAAGTCAAAAAACAAGCAAGGGTGGTTGCCGGTATCAAAGCGATGGTAGCCACACAGGAGGAATTGAATAAAGGGATGCAGATTCCGACAGACATGGTAGTCGATGTGTCATGGTTGGATGCTTGCTTCCACATGAATGTGAAAGAACTGGAACTGGCAAGAATTGATGAATTGCTATGTCCGACGCACACATTCGGAAGGATAGTGGCTCAAAACAACAACACGCTTGTAATTGCAACAAACTCAAGCGCGGCAAATGGCATCGATCTGATAGCAATTCCGATGAGATGGGTTGAAAAAATAACTATGTTTAGTTAGAAAAAAGGAAGTAAAGAAAAATGACCAAAAAAGAATTTCAATTTTCAGTAAAAAAATATGTTGATTTTGGTATTAATTCAGGTTTGGATTATTATAGTCCCGATGACCACAGAAAAATTATTGGGATTGTTGAAGAATCAAATCTTCATAAGAAGAATCTTGCTAGTATAATCAAAGCTTCAGATGGAAAGATAATCAAAGAAACCTTTAGTACTGGTTTTAATGCGGCTTGTGAAGTATTTGTCTGTGGTATTGGTTACCAGAGTATTGGATCTGTAGATGCTTCAAGCACTTTTGATGCTACAAAAATTGTATTAGATGCATTTCTTCCTTATGGAATAGATGTTGTTTCTATTACAGCTTCTGAATCTGAAGTTTCTAATCAATTCAAAGGAGGACAAGAAAGTATCAGATGGGAGAAAGGTCTTTTATTCGATGACCTACAGATGCATGAAAATGCGCTTAGACATGTTTTGGAAGGATACTCTCGAGATGACTTCCTCAATGAAGGACCCTTTTATGAATTATTCAAAGAAAAACTTTACGTAATAAATAGTAAGGAGGTAAAAGAAAATGGATAGAACAATAGTAAATGTAAGAAGGCATTCAATTCCGGACAAGGATCCTGAAACAGGAAAAAGTTTGGATAGCCTGACAGAAGAAGGTAAACAACAAGCAAGAGATTTGGGAGCTTCGCTCTATAAAACCGATAGTGGAATTATTTTAGTGGGTTACCATTCTCCGAAGGAAAGAGCAAAGGAAACCGTTGAGTATATTTTTGATGGTGCCGGAGCTAAAGATGCACAGGTTAGTATAGATGATAGACTGAATATGACTATTAGTCCAGAGCATATCAAAGCAGCTCTAGTAACACCTGAAGGAGAAAAAAGAGCATATAGTGATGTTGTTCAATATTTAATGGACAATGCAGATCCTACTGGGAAGACTTTTGCAGAATATGGACAAGTAATCGTAGATCAACTCCGAGATGTTGTGAATGATCAAAATGCTATTCAGCAAGATAAAGTTTACATCGAGGATATTAGCCATGGTCCGCTAGTAGAAGCAGCTTTACTAACACTACTTGGAACTGCAGGAAAGAATGTTCAAGACATAAGGGACATTGGAGGTGGATTTGCACCTTTAGAAGGATTCGCAGTACAAGTGGATTACAAAGAAAGCGGAATCTACGCTGTTGAGCTACAATGCAGAGATATAGTGGTTCCAATAGACTTTTAGCGAGAGATTTTTTTTTTATTTTTTAAAAAGAAAAATGAACAAAACAAAGCAACAAGAAAAATGGATGAGTCTTGGGAAAGATTTCGATTCTTTCTTTTTTAGGAATAGAATCTGGACTAATGGTTTTCTTGATTATGAAACAGAGTTTGGTATAAGTAATCCTTTAGTAGGAATTCACTGTGTAAAGAACCAGATTGATTATATCCTGAAATTATCTTCATGGAAGAAAAGCTATGAAGACTTTGTTACTAAGATAAAAGAAGATCCTTTTCTAATCAGAAGGATAATTGAGAAAACAAATATTCTTTGTGAAGAAATGAATGATTATACAGAGAAAATCTCAAAAATTGACTTAAAGAAAAAATCTATAAAGGAATTGATTGGTTATTTGAAGCGATTTGCACCAATGCAATCTAGAATGTATGGATATGGTGTTTTATTGCCATTGCTTGACATTAATTGGTTTTCATTTATAGAGACTACTGTTAAAGAATTTCTGAAAATGAAGGTTAACAAAGATAAGGTTAACGAATACTTCCAGATAATCTCAACTCCTTCAGAAGAAAGTTTTGGCACTACACAAGAAAAAGACTTGTTGTCTTTAGAGTTTAAGCACAGGGCAATTAGATCTGAGATTAAAGGAAAGGAATTATCCGAAGTAAAAAAAGCATTTTCAGAATTCTATAAAGATTTGCAGGAACATACAAAGAGTCATTGCTGGGTATACCACGTTTACTCAGGACCTGCTTTCACAGAAGATGATTTCTTTGCTTTTATACAGACACATATAGAGAAAGGTTTGAAACCTGCTGAGGAATTGGAAAGGATAAGGCAAGAGAAAGAAGAACTTATCAAAAGAAAAGAGGAAATAATTGCCGAACTAAAGCCAGACAATTTCAATGAAGAGATTATGAGGATATCTGGAATTGTTGTTTGGGCAAAGCCAAGAAGGAAAGATTACCAGTCAAAGTCATATTACCATATACTCGAATCTGTGATAAAAGAATTATCAGCTAGAACTGGTTTGACAAAAACAGAAGCTCTTTCAATTCCTTTTGAAGAATTTGATAGAGTAGATAAAAAGAAAGTCAAACAAATATTTGAAGAGCACGTTGTATATATTGATCATGGTGAAGTTAAAGGACTCTATGGTAAAAAAGCAAGAGAATTCGCTGAGAAATATATTAAAAGAGAAGATGAAGAAGAAATTTCTGAAAGCAACGAGTTCAAAGGAGCTATTGCTTGTCAGGGTTATGCAAAAGGAAAAGTAAAAATAGTGAACACTTCGAATGATATTCAGAAAATGGAAGAGGGAGATATTCTAGTTTCTATTGCGACAACTCCTGCAATTGTGTCTGCAATGCAAAAAGCAGCAGCTATTGTGACAGATGAAGGAGGACTTACATGCCACGCAGCGATTGTAAGCAGAGAATTAGGAGTTCCATGCATAATAGGGACTAAAGTAGCGACAAAAGTATTGAAAGATGGAGATAGTATAGTTGTTGATGCTAAGAAAGGTGTTGTTAGAAAAGAATGATTTTTTTTATTTTTTCAATTCCTTCTTCACAGCTTTTATGAACTTATCGAAATCTTTGCTTTTGATGTTTGCACCGCAGGCGAAGTCATGTCCACCGCCGTATCCTTCCACTCCCACTAACGCTTTCTCAAGAATTGGCTTTACTTTCTTATTAGCGCTTCTTAGAGAGAGTTTCATCTCGCCGTTCCTTTCTCTGCCTACGATTAGGAATTTCTTAGGGTATCTATGTAATAGTATATTACTAAGCTCTTTTGTCATTGCAGTTTTGCTTTCAGAATATGTCAACAAGAATAATTCTTCTTTTCCAGGTTTTGCATCTTTCAATACTTCTTGATATTCATCATCATATTTCTTGAACCTTTTATACACAAAATTTGCTTGAGGTGTTTTTTGTTCTAGTAATTCATAAGGATCATTTATCCTGGTGAATACCTTGACGTATTTCATGGCATCCCTTGCAGTTCCTTTTATGCTGAAAGCCATGATTGCAGCTAATTCTCCAACTTTTGTCTCAAATAATGCATCGTCTGGTTTTTTGATGCTTTTATCCATTAAGTCAGGGTATTTCTTGATGAATTCCTTTTTTAAGTCATCAAGTAATTGCCAGTCTGCAACGCAGCCAGTCATGGCAATCCATAAATCCTTTTTTGCAATTTGGTAAGCCCAGTAAGAAGTTGGCCTGTTGTCTGCATCATCATGCAGTCTTGGATTGTAATAAGTGACTCTTTTTCTTTCAAGAGGCGGATGATGGTCAAGCCAAAGAACTTTTGTACTGACTCTGTCCAAGAAATCTTGGTCAACGATGGGAATATCAAGTACAATGACCAGGTCAGCAGAGTATTCATCCACTTTTCTGGCGAATTCTTCAGTGAGCTTGGAGCCTGCCTTGACAATAACCCCTTTTCCATCGCCTTTATACTTGTAAAGCTGCAGGAAAGAGCATGTTCCGTCAGGATCATCATCAAAAAAGAATATGGGTCTTGCTGATTCATCCAATGCTTTCTTGAATTCCTTGATTTCTTTAGTTGTGAGAGCCATAAAAGAAAAAATGGTGATGGTTTTAAAAAGATTATGAAAAGAAAGCAAAAAGTTTTTATAATCTTTTTTTCAATTTGAGTCTTAGGTGATATGAAATGATAAAAAAGAGCATTTCGATATTTCTACTTTTTTTGTTTTTATTGACGTTTTTTGTTAGTGCTCAACCATCTGCTGATGAGATAATGGCGCAAATGGAAGAAGCACAACGATTAATGGATGAACAACAACAATTAGTAAATGAGCAACTTGAGAGGAATATAGAGATTATTGGTGATACAAATAGAGCTATGAATAATAGTCGTGGTTCACTAGGGATTCTGTTTGTAATATCTTTGATTCTTGGTATTGCGAGTTTAGTTGCTTTCATATGGGCTCTGGTCAATATATTAGGGGCTGATAATGAAGCTACATGGAAGATATTATGGGTTATTGTGTGTTTGCTTTTGGGAATTCTAGGTGTGATAATATATTTGCTTGTAGGTAAGAAACAAAGAGTGGGAGATAAACCTGCTGCTCAAGCACCACCACAGCAAGAACAAACAGAAACAGGTGTTTCTGAGTCTCAGACAGAGTCTGAGAAACCTGCACAACCAGAATCAGAACAGCCTGCTGCTGAGCAACCTGCATCTGAAGAAGTCTCAGAAACAAAAGTTTCTGACGATGCTCAGAAATCAGAGGTTTCAGACACTTCAGAAAAGTTCTGCTCTTCATGCGGAGCAAAGATGGAAGCAGGAGCAAGTTTTTGCCAAGGTTGTGGCGCGCAACAAGGTTAATTTTTTTAATTTTTTTCTTTTATTATTTTTTATTTCTAAAAAATAATGCTCAAAAAGCTATTTGGCTTTTTGTTGTTTTTTATCCAAAACTTTTATATAGTCTTTCTGTTCATTTCGAATTAAAATATTATTGAGGTGTTTAACAAAATGTTACAATATGTGATTTTGATTAGCCTTCTAGCGTTGTTATTTGCGGTTGTTGCTGGTTTTAAGGTTAAAAAGCATGATCAGGGAACTGATAAGATGAAAGAGATAGCTCACGCTATCCGGCAGGGTGCGATGACTTTTTTGATGAGGGAGTATAAGATTCTCGTAGTATTTGTCATTGTTGTATTCCTTGTACTTTTTTTCTTGATAGGAAAAGAGATCTCATATGCTTTCTTGGCTGGGGCAGTGTTGTCTGGTTTGGCGGGAAACATTGGTATGAGAGTAGCTACTTCTGCTAATGTAAGGACTGCGTGTGCAGCTGACAAGAGCCTTAACCAGGGTTTGAAGCTTGCTTTTACAAGTGGAACTGTTATGAGCATGTCAGTTGTAGGTCTTGGTTTGCTCGGAGTCACTATTCTTTACATGATTTTCAATGATCCAAATATTATCTTTGGTTTTGGATTCGGAGCTTCTAGTGTTGCGTTGTTTGCAAGAGTTGGTGGTGGTATATACACAAAGGCTGCTGATGTTGGAGCTGACCTTGTAGGGAAAGTCGAAAAAGGCATTCCTGAAGATGATCCAAGGAATCCTGCAACAATAGCAGACAATGTTGGAGACAATGTTGGTGATGTGGCTGGTATGGGTGCTGACTTGTTTGAGAGTTATGTTGATAGCATAATTGCTGCAATGGTTTTAGGAACAATCGCTTTTGCAAGTAAAGGGGCGGTTCTTCCATTGTTGTTAGCTGGCTTTGGAATATTGGCTTCTATCCTTGGCACTTTCTTTGTCAGGGCCAAAGGCAAGAACATCCATGGGGCTCTCAACAGGGGAATGTTTGCGTCTTCAATTCTAATGGTGATATTTTCGTATTTTGTAATAAAATACTATATGGGTGATCTGAGCTTGTTCTATGCAGCAATCTCTGGTTTGATATCAGGAGTTGTTATTGGTCTTTCGACACAATATTATACTTCTGCAGATCATAAACCTGTTAGGAGCATTGCAGAGGATTCAAAAACTGGAAGTGCAACCAACATAATTAGAGGACTTGGTGTTGGTATGATTAGTACTATTATTCCTGTATTGGCGGTTTCAGCAGCTATTTTGCTAGCTTCCTACTTTGGTGGTTTGTATGGGGTTGCGATAGCGGCGGTTGGAATGCTTAGTACTTTGGGAATAACATTGGCCACAGACACTTATGGTCCTATTGCTGACAATGCCGCAGGTATTGCAGAGATGGCTGGTCTTGGAAAAAAGGCCAGAGAAAGAGCAGAAGCATTGGATGCGGTTGGGAACACTACTGCGGCTATTGGTAAAGGCTTCGCAATTGGTTCTGCAGCTTTAACTGCTTTAGCATTGTTTGTTAGCTTTACACAGGTTGCTGGCTTGGAATCAATTAATATAAGTCAACCTTTGGTCATTGTTGGGTTGTTCATTGGTTCTTTGATGCCATTCATTTACTCTGCATTGACCATGAATGCTGTTGGAAAAGCTGCTTTTGAGATGATCAAAGAAGTTAGGAGACAGTTCAAGACCATCAAAGGTTTGATGCAGGGAAAGGCAAAGCCTGATTACAAGAGATGTATTGATATTAGTACATCTGCAGCTTTGAAAGAGATGATTTTACCTGGAGTACTGGCAGTTGTTATTCCTGTAGCTGTTGGCTTGTTGCTAGGTGTTGAAGCATTGGGTGGTTTGCTTGTTGGAGTGACTGCAACCGGTTTCTTAATGGCAGTTTTCATGGCAAACGCTGGCGGTGCATGGGATAATGCCAAGAAATACATAGAGGCAGGACACCTTGGTGGCAAAGGAAGTTATGCACACAAAGCAGCGGTTGTCGGAGACACAGTTGGTGATCCATTCAAGGATACGAGCGGACCAAGCCTTAACATACTTATCAAACTGATGAGTATAGTTGCATTGGTATTCGTGCCTCTATTTCTTTAATTTTTTTCTTTTAATTATTTTAGAAGTCTTATATTTTCTCTACCTATTACAGGTGTCTCGCAGTAATAGCATCTGATTGTTAGTGGATCTTGACTTTGAGTGTAAAACTTTGTTGGAGCATGTTCATGGTTGTCAGGATTACCAACACAAGTGGTTGTTTCGCAGTGTACGAGATTATCCAGAACATAAGGCAAATCAACTTTTCCTTTCTTTACAACGTTTCCATTGCTTATTATGTTGATTGTTGCTGTGGAACTAACCAATCCGAGTCTGCTAAGTTGTCTTGGTGTCAATTCTACTCCTTGAAACACTAAAACATCTTTTTTTCCGTGTCTTCCACTTGGAACGTTCTTTGCAGACACTATTGTGTAGTTTTCGTCATCTTCCATTCCAAGTACTCTTAGAACTTCCAAGCCTTTTAGCTGTTCTATATGATCTATTTGAGTACCATTCTCCAACACATATGCATCTCTTCTTCTTTTCTCCTCGCTCTTTGGAACAAATTCTAAATCATGCCATGGATCTTCATTTCCAGAACCATTATGTTCTCTTCCTTCAAATTCTTCTCCAAGCGCTCTTAAAATTATTGCTTGGCGTGTTGGCAATCCGTTGCCTGCTTGTTGAATATATCTTGCATGTCTTGTCTTGTCAACATCTGTAGATATTTCCATGTTATGCTTATATCTTGGAAGCGGATGCATGACAATCATTTCTTTTCTAGCATTTCTTAGCATATCAGCAGTTAGATTGTATACTCCACTCACTTTTTGATATTCTCTTTCTCCGTCTTCTCCGCCGGGGAATCTCTCTCTTTGGATTCTTGTCATATATAGAACATCAACAGTATTTATTGCTTCCATGAAATCAGAAGTTATGATTGGTTTTTTGCCTGTTCTGTCAATGTAATCCTGGACTCTCCATTCAGGCATCGCTATGTTCTCAGGCGCCACTAACCAAGGTTCAATATCAAATATTTCACATGCTTGTAATAATGAGTGGACTGTTCTTCCATATTTTAGATCTCCAACCATAGCTATCTTTAAGCCATCGATATGTTCAAACTCTTCTTGTATTGTGACTAAATCAAGCATGGTTTGAGTTGGATGACTTGTAGTTCCGTCTCCACCATTAATGACTGGTATGTCATAGTAATCTGCTATAAATCTTGCACTTCCTTCTAGATTATGTCTCATGATGATAAGTTTGTCGTTGTATTGTATATACATACTTGCAGTATCAAGGAGTGGTTCTCCTTTCTTAACAGAAGTTCCTTCTGGTCCGGCCATTCCATGTACTATCATACCCAAGTCTCTTGCAGCTGTTTCAGAACTGGTTCTTGTTCTGGTAGAATCTTCAAAGAATAATGATGCTATTTTGACTCCTTGAACATGACTTATATTTTCTGGAAGTCCATTGTTTTTGATAGAAATGACTTCTCCAATTAATGTGTCTAAATCCTTCCTAGAAAAATCCCTTATGGAAATGACGTTCTGCATCTAAAAATAAGTATAGGTGTGAATTATTATAAAAACATTGTTGTTATCCACTATATAATAAAAACATTTCGCTATAAAAGAGAAAAGTATAAAAACAATTTTTGTTTCCTTCTTATCTATGATTAGACATATAGTTGAGATTGTTTCAAAAGATAGAGATTTGAGATCTATTGTTCGTGGAGCTTCGCTTCTTTTTATTGTTGAAGAGCTTGGTAGAACACCTGCTAAAGAACATTTTAAAGAACTGGGATTATTTGTAAGAGACGAGTACCACGAATCTAGACGTGGTTCTTCTCTTCCCTTATCAGTTTTGAGGGCAGGAAAAGAAGGTCTTGTTTATGCTGCTGCAGTTACAGGTGCAAAGATTGCTTATGGAACTCTATATGCTGTAACTAAGCTTATTCCTGAATCTTAAATTTTCTCTTTAGAATTATATCCCAACCCTTCTTATCTGGTCCTTCCAAACATCAAAAACTATGAAGTTGTCAGTTATCTTTTCTCCGACCAAGATTTTTAATGCTTGGGAAACTATAATCCCTGCTGCCAAATGAATTGTGGCGTTGATAATCCCTTTCTCCATTATGTCTCCAATCTTTATCTTGTCAGCGACTTTGCTGAACAGGTGTTTTTTGTCAGAAATGAATATTGCTCCATTGCTTCCAGCGTATTTGCAGTTGATTAATGGAGTTTTTTTCTTCACGTAATCACCAATCATCTTCATTATCTCCAAATCATTGGTGCAATCAATTATTATGTCCGCAGAGTCTAACAAGAATAAATTGTCCTTTTCTAGTTCTTCATGAAACGTTTTTACTTTAGTCTTGGCATCAATCTCTTCCAATCTCTTTTTCATCTCTTTAGCTTTGAATTTATTATCCTGTCCTTCAGTATACAATGCTTGTCTTTGAAGATCAGGCAGTTCGATTCTTCCTTTGTCAACAATTCTTAGTGGGATTCCTTCCCTGTGAAGCATCTCTGCAACTGTTGATCCGAGACCGCCAGCACCTATGATCATTACTACTTTGTTCCTCAATTCTTTGTTTTTCTCGCCGATTCCCGGGAACAATTCTTGATATTTATACCTCATTTTCTGAAAAAGGGAGTAAGAGCGCGTTTTTAAACTTTATGGGTGAAAAAAACACATGATTTATAAATAGAACTTGAATATCTAGTGAAATCATCGGGAAGCTTTATCATTATCCCTAAAAAACAATTTTTTGGGTTTTATTGTTGAGAGTATTTCTGATAGAACATTATAGGAGGAGTAAACCATGAAAGGAACAGTAAAGTTTTTCAACACTATGAAAGGCTTCGGATTCATAGCTGGTGACGATGGGAAAGAGTATTTTGTCCATCAAACTGGTTTGAAGGAAGGAGTTTCCATAAAAGACGAAGATGCAGTTACATTCGACGTTGTTGAAGGCGATAGAGGCCCAAAAGCCGAGAACGTTGAACTAGATTCAGAGTAATCATAGTCACAATTACTAATTTTAGTAATCAATCTTTTTTCTTTTTTTCTTTTATTATTTCTTCACTGGTCATATCGTGAAAATATTTTAATATGTAAATTGTTTCTTTCTATTAATGGTTGGCATGCCTAAGAAGAAAAATGAAGAGCATCCTGTAATCAAGAATGCTCACTTGTTCTATAAGCGCATAAATGAGATGACTAAGAAGCATCCCAAGCCAAAAGAGAATTTCTTTGGTTCTTCACCTAATTTATTCGTTGGTAGGTATGGTTATCCTAACATCAATATTGGTATACTTTCAAATGAAAATGTTGATGAAGAGTATGATAATCCTTTGCTGTGGTATAATAAGGGTTTTGACATTCCAAAGATTGTGTCTATGAGGAGCTTTTTGATTAATTCTAATTTCAAATCCAATATAAAATCATTCAATGACCGCTTGTTTGAGATTACAAGAGAGGTTGCAATGGCTAAAAAACCTGTTGATGTTGAGGTTAACCTTGAGAAAAAACCAACCTATAAACTAGAGGTTGCTTCTGATATTACTCCTTATGGCCCTACTGTCAGGATGAAGAAGGCAGAAGTGACTGAGAATCCTAAGATTCCTACAAAGGTTGACAAGGTTTACTCGGATGATTCTTTGAAAGCTGTTGATGCCATTGATTATCTGGACAAGCATGAGTTTGATGAGCATTATCTGACTAAGCTTCTTAGTGCTGGAACTCTAGGATTAAAAACAGGCAGGAAGCTTGTTCCAACCCGTTGGTCTATAACAGCTGTTGATGATACTATTGGGAAAAGGAATATCAAGAAGATAAGGGATTTCAACAATCGAATGGATTACAGAGTCTATTCTGGTGATTATATGGGTAATTATTATGTAATAATGTTTTTTCCAGAGGTTTGGACTTATGAATTGTTTGAATCCTATATGCCTAACAATGCCTGGAAGCTGAAAGAGTTGAAAACTTTCACAGATTATGAGGCTTTTGGCGGCAGGAAGGAATATGCTTACAACACTGTTGGTGGTTATTACGCAGCAAGGTTACCAGTTACAGAGTTGCTAACGAGAGAGAAAAGACAGGGTTCAGCTTTGCTTTTGCGTTTCGTTACTGATGATTACTGGGTACCTTTAGGAGTCTGGGTTGTAAGGCAGACAGTCAGGAGAACATTGAACAATAAACCGTTGGAATTTGGCTCAAAAGAATTGATGCTGAAATATGTCAAGGAATTAGTAAAGAAGAAGTTTGGTTATAATGTTCAGAACTTGCTGGACAAGAGTAAATTACTGAAAGAAATGAAGAGCCAGATGAAGATTAGCAGTTTTTTCTAAACTTTTTTAAATCACTATCATTTCTTCCACTAAATGGATTTGGGGGAGTTTGAGGATAAATTTAAGGAATCTTCTAGTAAGAAGGAGTTCATAGTTTTTTTCTGCAAGTGCAAGATAGTTTATAGTGGGAGAGCTGAAGCTTCTTTGGGTAAAGGTGATAGACTTGTTTCTGTGAAGCAGGATGGAACTATCTTTGTTCATCAACCAGAAGGTGGTAATCCTATAAACTATATGAAAGCTGGCGGATCTATTGATTTGTTGAAGCAGGACTATGGTTTATTGTTCAAAGCTTACAATGCTGCAACAAAAGAATACTTGGAATTAGAGATTTCCAGGGTTTACAATTTCATGACTAAGAAACTTGAAGATGGTCAGAAGCAGTTATTGGCAGGCACAGAGGCAGACATGTCTGATATGATCAAGGAAAATCCTGAATTAATAAGCAATGATTTCAAACCTCTTTCAAGAGAAGAACATACAAAGTTTGGCTTCATCGATGTCTTTGGCCATGACAAGAAGGGCACTTTGGTAGTTGTTGAATGCAAGCGTTACACTGCTGGCTTGGATGCAGTTCAACAACTCAGAAGATATGTTGAAAAGATAAAAGAGTTGAAAGGTATTGACAAGGTTTCTGGGATTTTAGCCAGTCCAAAGATTTCTCCTAATGCTGAAGAGATGCTGAAGAAATGGAAGTTTGAATGGCGATTGGTCAATCCTCCTATGAGATTAGTGAGGCACAATAAGAATCAAAAAGCATTGGATGCTTTTTGGTCATGAATCAGAGATTCATAAATCAAAGAACTCTTGATAAATTTTAGAATTATTTTTTTCTAGTTGTTCTCTTCTTGGTTACTTTTTTCTTTGCAGGGACTTTCTTTTTTGCAGTCTTTTTCTTTGCCGGCGCTTTTCTTTTAGCTGTTCTTCTTGCTGCGTGTTTTTTCGGCATACTGATTACTTTTGTTTTTGGTTCAATGTCGAAGATGTCTACTTCCGGCTCTTCAACAGGTGCTTGTGAAAATACTGTGATGAAGAATCCTAGTATTAATGCAACGATTATCTCCACTGATAATGAAGGTGTTATCTCACTTGTTCCTGGTTGTACATTTGCCAGCAAGAACACGAGCACTATTACAAAGATGAAGAACGCATACCATGTCTGGAAATCCCATTTCTTTTCCTTGACAAGAGCTGATAGTATCAGAACTTCTGTAATTAATGCAACAAATAAAGTTAGTCCTCTCAAGGCTCCTGAAACTTGCAACAGAATTATTATTAGTATGATTTGTGATAAGTAACTTATCAGAATAGGTCCTTTATTCTCCACCTTAACCCCCTTATATTTCCTTGAGAACTAGCTGATATATAAAATTTTTGATTTTTTCCCATTTGAAAGTGGTTATTTATTTCGTTGTATTTTTTTAGCCATCTTCCACAATAACTCGAAATGTTTCCTGTAAGAATCTGCTAATCCTTCATTTTCAATGAATATTATTGTCAAAGGCTCCCAGTTTATAATTGCCACTTTATTCCCAAAAACTATTGTTGGTGTTGGGTTAAAGTATTCCTCTGGTATGTATCTGTAATTTGTTGTTTTCTTGTTATATGTGAATTTGGCTTTTTCACTTGTTAGAAGACGTTCATGCATGCCTGCTTCTTCCTCTTTTTTGAAAAATTGTTCCATTATTATTGGAAATCTTTTTTTGAATTTTGTCTCATCGATTCCAAATCCTACTATATCTTTTCCAACTCGAAGACAATCGTTTAGCATTGTCTTGAATCCTTCCTTTCCTTTGTGTACTTCTACTCCTATGTCTTGCCTTTGAAAATCTGTTATTTTGTTTAATGTTGGCAATGCTTCTCTTACTTTGTCAGTTTTTTCTTTGACATAGTCTAGGAGTTTCTCGGGTTGTGTTGCTTTGAAATGCTTTACACCTCCTTCTATAATATAGTTTATGAGTCCTTTGTTCAAAAGTTTTTCAACAAAGTCATATATAGTTGTCCTGTGCAGTCTTGTCTCTTCTTTAATCTTGCTCACTGGTGAGCTTCCTAGTTTTAGTAGTGCGAGATAGACTTTTGCTTCTCCGTCGCTTAACCCTATTTGTTTGAGGATTTCTTCTATTTCCATTGTTCTTAATAAATCTTTGAAGTATATAAACTTTGTTGTCGTTTTTCCGACAACTAATATTTAAATAGTTGAACTACTATTAAGTAGTAAAAGAAACCTGAATGGTTTCGAAAAAGAGGTAAAGAAAAATGAAAAAACTTGAAATTTTAGTAATTGAAGATAATCTAGAACACTTAGAAGATGCTAGAAAAGCTGCTGAAAAGATGGTTGAAGAAGGAATTCCTGTAAATTTTAATTATGCAACTTCATATGTTGAGGTAAAGAAGATTCAGGAAGAAATGAACATTGATTGTATTGTTACAGATGTTTTTTTCCCATATGATACTCCTGCTATTGACAATGAAGAAATAAAGCAAAAGTGTGAAGCGCTTCTTGAACCAATCATAGACTGTTTTAGAGGAGATCTTAGAGAAAGATATGATTTGCAAACAGAGGAATGGGTAAATGCAGCTGACAATTGGATAAGCGGTAAAGAAATGCATCCTACAGGTATTGTAGTAGTTGATGAAGCATTGGCAAATAATATTTCAATTGTTATGTGTACAGATACATATCATCATGGATACAAGACAGAAATAATAAATCAATATGCTGGTCAGGTGAAAGTAACATTAATTGATGGTAATCCTGAGGGGGATGAATATACATCATCTGTTGATCACAAGGATTGGGATTTAGCTTATGATTCTGTAATAAAGGATGCTGTGAAGATGGATGTCATTGGTAAAAGTGATCCTGAAGACTTCAATTGGCCTTCAAAGGAACAAGGAATTGAAGTAAGGTCTAAATTAAAAGATGACTACAAGTTTTCTGAAGAACGACTCGAAAAACATTATGAAATATCATCTATTTGTTTGGAATTATAATTTTTTTTCTTTTTTTTCATCAAACAAGTTTCTTTAAAATGATTTGTATACTTAAGAAGAGTTTTTCCTTAAAGTTGAAATAATTAGAAAACTTTATATACTTTTCAGTTCTTAACAATGGTAGAGGGGTGGATATATGGTAAACCACGGTCACGACATTCATTATATGCTTGTAGTTCTAATACTAGCATTCTTTATCATAACCCTATCTATAGATCAGGTTCAGCCAGGAATAACAGCTAATGTCGTGAATGAAGGCCTTGGAGCCGAAGGTCTATTGGTGAAATTCTTGCGTTCAACAGCTCAGAATTCTCAGCTTAGGGCTGTGAATGCAGATAATCTGTTTAATCCAATAGCTGTCAAGACAGTTTCAATTCCATGGAAAGAAATACTTGGAGCCAAAGCTCCTGCAGGTAATATCGGTGGAAAAGCAATAGCGACCCCTGTTACAAAAACAGTTGTGGAATCCAAACCATTAAATTGTGAATGGGTTAATCTTGACAATAATGTTTTTGACAAGGTTAAAGCCTTGAGTGGGAGTTCTGCCTGTAGGTTTGAAGGATTCGACTCTTGTTTGATGACGAACCATGTGAAAACAACAACTTATTATGCTTCTAATGATGGAACTTGCAGACAGCTAGTTTTCAAGGACCAATCAAACAACTTTGATGATTGTAGAGCAACAATACAAACTCAACATACTGGCTGCTTTACTGAATCCAGGGATTTGATGGAGTCAAGTTATACAACTGTCTTCTGTTGTAAGTAATTATATTCTTCCTCTTGAGAAATAGTCCTTCATATCTTTTTCAGATAAATGTGTCTTTCCAGAGAATGATCTATTGAAACTTCTGTGCTGTCTCTTCAGATAGATTCCATATGCAAATCCCACTGCCATTCCAACTAGATGAGCTATGTTTCCAACTCCTGATGGAAAGAATATGCCTCCAATATCCATGAGTGCCCATACTACTCCTGCTACCCAAAAAGGCATTGGGATTGCGAAGAAAAACAATACACGAAGATTTGGCATCAAGACAATTAATGTGGCTAGTATTCCCATTATTGCTCCGCTGGCACCAAGTGCTGCATTGTAGAATTGGCTTGAGACAAGTGCTGCAATGATTCCTGATGCAAAGTATACTAACAAGAATTTTTTGGGACCTATTCTTCTTTCAACTATTCCTCCAAATAATACCAAAGCGTACATATTGAACAACAGATGAGCAAAACCGCCATGCATAAACATATGTGTTATTAATATCCAAGGTCTTGTAAACATATCTGATGATAAGAGCATGAAATTAGCTGTTAAGGAAGGTATCATTAATTGTAGTAAAAATGCAGCGACATTGATACCTGCGAGAATTGATACAACACTTCTTTTATTGAAATTCATACTATTCTAATGTTTGGTTTCTTTTTTTAAATCTTTGGATAACTAGAATACCTTTGTTAAAACGTCGTTTCTTCCACCAAAATATTTAAATACTAGTTCTGACAGAAATATAGTGTAAGCTGCTTAGTTATTAAGCTTGGACACATAAAAAAAAGCGTTTTTGAGCGTTTTTTAGTAAAAAAGAGCGAAAACAAGCGTTTTCGCTTGATAACAAAGGAAACACCTGCGGTGACGAAAAATAATACCTGATAGAGCAGAATTTGTAAATTTCTTGAAGAATAATCCTAATCAGACCTATACAGCTATATCTAAACACTTTGACATTGAAATGGGGACAGTACGCGACCTCATCAAGATGTACAATGAATTATTGACAATAACAAAGATAGGCACAGCCCTTATGGTAAACATAAAACATGCAAAATAAACTAAGAACCGGACTCGTAGCACTCTTCTTCTTACTAGTGGTTATGCTAGTCCAAGCAACTATAGTAACAATAGTGACCTACGATCCGACAGGTTTACCATCGAATAATTGGACTTTAGGCACAAATGATACAATACCTTTCAAGTTCTACTATGTTGGAAATGAAACACAGTCGAATTGTACACTTTATGTAGATGGAACTGCTATGGGAACAAGTTCTACAGTAGCAAATAATACAAACACAACATTCTATGCAAACAACACATTATCTGAGGGGGCGCATGAATGGAATATTACATGTGAATATGCTGATGGAACTAATAGTTCAACAATTAGGAATATAAACATAGATAATTCTGATCCATCAATATTAATAACAGATAGTCCTGCTGATGAAACAACTTATCTAAATCAGAATATGTTTAATTTTTCATTTAATGCTACAGATACATATTCAACTGATCTAAGCTGTTCTTTGGACCTTTCAGAGTGGAGTTGTACTGATATTCCTCAAGTTGGTTGCGTTCCAGATCCTCCAGATTTTGATAACGAGACAAACAATAGTGCAACTACAGGCGCAATCACGACTTTTGCAGATAAAACATTCAATGATGGGATATATGTCTGGAAGATAGGATGTGATGACTGGGCAGGAAATGGTGGAAATACAGACATATTTAATTTCACAGTCGATGTAACCCCTGACAAACCAATCATTTGGCCATTATCAACATCCACAGATGAAGAGAACCTCACAGTTATTGGATATGTGAATAGAACTACAACCACTGTAACTGTGCATGCAACAAAAGGTGGAAGCTCAAACTCAGATAGTACTTTAACCGCAGATGATTCAACGTTGAATGGAACAGGAGTAGTTGGTTCAGTAGGAAACAATTCATACTTCTTGCTGAACAGAAGTGCTTATCCAGACTTGATAGGAAATGTGAGCTATTTGGAATTTGCTGGTCATAACAGAACCTATTTCCTAAGATATGCTGCTACAATAGATATTCACAGTGCTAATTACTTCAAAGTAAACTTCACACCTAATCTTGAAAGTAATCTAACTAAAGGAGAAGTGGTCTATGTATATAATAACTCAAGACCATCCGGTTGGTTCAACAATACCGTGCGTTTGTTTGCAGGAGGCAATAATATAAATGCAGAAGGTTCTAGATTGGGCTCAACTGGTCCTTCATCAGATGACTTCAATGTACACTACGATACACTAACTCCTACCATAGACCTTTCAACAGTGACCAACTACTCAACAAACACTCCTGGAATAGACTTTACAGTTACAGATGACTACTCTTTGAACATTTCAACAGTAGTTGTGGACTTGTCAGGAACTCTATATACTTATAGTGATACTGAATTGTTATGCTCAGGATCAAATGCATCTCAAACTTGTACATTGAGTGAAACTTTGAGTGATGGTTATTACAATATATCAGTCACTGTGAATGATACTTATGGTCAAAGCAATACTAGTGAAACAAAAGCATTCCTAGTCAATGGACAAGCGCCAACAATAGCTTTAAGTGAACCAATAGCAGATGATGTAGAAGATTTAACAAATAATGTGACCTTTAACTTTACAGTTACAGACTTGTTTGATGTCAACACATTGAATTGTTCATTATACATTAATGGAACAGTAAACCAGACAAATGAATCAGTGGAAAACTCAACAATAACCTTCTTTGCAGTAAACGATTTGACTGATGATTCATATAGCTGGTATGTGAGTTGCGAGAATAATGCTGGTGGAAGCAACCAGTCAGAAACAAGAACCTTGACAGTTGCTAATGCTCCTGACGCACCAGTGTTTGAAACAACACCAACAGTTGTCAGAGAGAATAGTATAACTATAATTGGGTTTGTGAATAAGTCAGATACAACACTGAATATAACTTTCACTCAAGGTAATTGGTTCCCTAACTCAACAACTGCATTTACAAATACTTCGTCAGACTTCATAGGAACTGCAACAGTTGGAAAACAAAACATGCCTGCGGGATCAAGTTCACTATACGTTGAAACAAGTGCTGCATCCTCTTTGGCAAATGGTTATATAGAATTTGCAAACCACAATAGAGCTAACTTTGAAAGATATCAAGTGACAGGGGTCACTGTCTATGATATGACATACTCAAATGTTACAATATCACCAAGCTTGAATTCAACTGTGACAGTTGGAGAAACAATCAAAGCATACAACTCCTCACTTCCAAGCGGATGGTTCAACTTAACATTGGAGAATCTGTTGTTGAAAGGAGGAAACAACATAACTGTCTTTGGAGAGAGATGGGGTGTAACCGGTCCATCTGCAGTGATAGAGATATTCTATGACAATGAAACTCCAGTTATAGACACTTCGAATATACCAAATGTTACAATAACAAACAGTATCAACCTAAACTTTACAATTACAGATAACTATGAAGTAAATTTGAATACAATACTTGTAGAGATTTACAATAAAAATACAAGCGAGTTATTGACATATAATCTCAGCAACTCATCTGTATTATTCTGTTCAGGCAACTCTTCAGTATATTGCGACTTGACTCCAACACTCTCAGACGCGAACTATAGCATAAATATCAGCGTTAGAGACACATTAGAGCATTATGCTGAAACAAGTGTTTCAAACTTACTGGTCAAGACAATAGTGTTGTCTGTGTTCAGAGTAGATGATGGATCAGTAACCATTAGCTCAAGATGGATAAGGGTTAATTGGACAAATTCATCAGATGACTACTTGGATTATTATGAACTATCGTTAGGAACAGAGGCATATAATGAATCAGGCTATAACAGTGTAAGAGACTGGTTTAGTGTAGGAGCAAATAATTCACGGAATGAATCCTGGGATATAACTCCAGGAAATGCTTACTATTTCAATGTCAGACCTGTTGATATCTTTGGCAATGTTGGAAATGTCACAAGCAGCAATGGAATAATCTATGAAGACAACAGTCCGCCAGCATTGGGTAATATAACAATTATAGGAACAGGTGCTAATATTGGTTATACCCAAAGAACAGATGAGTTAAGTGCGAACTGGAACTTCACAGACCCTCAAACAGGCATAAGCATGTATGAATACGCGATAGGAACAACAACTTATCCAATAACAGGATGGGACTCCATAAAGATTGTAACCGAGTGGAATTATAGCAGTGTAACTGCCGCAAACCTAACATTGCAAGAAGATGTTCCATACTATTTCAGCGTTAGAGCAAAGAATGGATACCAATATGGTTATGGATGGAGTGACTGGTACTACAGCCCAAGCGATATAACAGTCGACTCTACACCTCCTGCTGGAGGAAGTATATACTATCAAGCGGGTATCTCAACAGGAAGTTCAGTATCGATAGCGTACAGCACTGGTTATGACTTAGTATCTGGTATATACAGAGCTGCTTTGATGAAAGCAACAGCTAATATGAATGCAACCAACGGTGGAAGATGTGAGGGCTACAGTAACTATGATGAAGTATTAAATGTGACTTTGTTAACAAATGGTACAAATGCAACCTTAAATGATGTTAGTTTAGAAAATGGTAAGTGCCACAGGTTTGCAATATATGTTTGGGACTATGCAGGAAACAAAGCAAGATACTATCTAGGAAATCAAATCTATAACTTAAGTGTTGACTCAACACCGCCACAATCATTTACTGTTGCAGACTCAGGACATATAACCTCATCAACAACTCTCGTGTTTAGTTGGGAATCGTCAAATGATCCTGAATCAGGAATATCATACTACCAATACCGCTTAGAGGATCAAGATGGAGGACCACCAATTGTTGATTGGACAAATAATGGATTATCAACATCTGTGAATGATTTACAAAATCTAAATCTATCGGATGAAGACACTTATTACTTAATAGTCAGAGCCTGGAATAACATAAATGTTCAAACAAATGCTTCAAGCAATGGAATAACTTACTTAGACATGTCTACACCACTGCCGTTAACAGTTATAAGTGTAGGTAATGATACTAATTCAGCAGATGGATGGTTGGACTTGAGCAATTCTTTAAATGTGACAATAAATCTTTCAGGAGAGAATAATCTACCGGATTGTGTGTGGTCTTATTACGATATAGCATATACTGACGAAAATTGGCTTAATTATTCATGGAACTGCGACAACACAGCTAATGCAACAGGTATTTACACTTGCAACGCGAAAAACATAACAGAAGGAATCTGGACCTTACATGCTACTTGTAGGGACTCTGCAGGCAACAAACAAACACAGAATGAGAATACAGACTTCACATTCATTAAAGAGAATGCTCCTCCACAGATAAATATAACAATCCCTGAGAACAACTCAATAGTTAACGGAGTGATAAATGCAAGTGCAAGCATATGGGATGCGTCAAGCTACAATGCAACCTATGAAGTAAGGAAAGTAGATGATGATAGTCTTGCAACAAGTGGAGCAATAACTGATCCAAGCAGCATCTCAATTGACACAACAAGCTTTGATGGAGAATACACTTTAACAGTGTTTGCAATAGATGCATATAATCACAGTAGCAATGAATCAGCAGTTTTCATAGTGGACAATAATGCACCAACAGTGAACATAGTGCTAGATGAATCATACTACAATGCAGACTTTAACTTCACACTTTCAACTACGTTGTTCACTAACTTGACCTATAACTTAACAAATAGCTCAGGAAGTTTGATTAGAAACCAGACATGGAACTACGCAGTGATGCAGAACAGTTCAACATTGAATAATGTAAGCGTAGATGTAAGTTCCTTGACTGAAGGAGTTTATACAATAAGAGCTTTGGCAATAGACAATGAATCAAATAGCAGAACTGATACAGAAACTTTCACAGTTGACACTACCGCTCCAGATAATAGAGGTGGAATAGAGGTAGAGTCAAGTGCGCCAATCTATGAGAATGAGACAGTAACATTGTACTTGAACTGGAGAGATCTTGGAGCAATGGATACTATAGTGGTGGAACACACTGCAAATGGCTCGCTTGTGAACTATACAGCAACTGCTACAACACCTGGAGTACAGGTTTATGAGAATTACACAAGGTACAAGGTTGACATACCTATTTACTGGACAAGCACTGGAGAATTGATAAACTACACTTGGTATGCAACTGATGAAGCAGGAAACCAAAACACTTACCTATTAACCAATGTCTCTGTTGTAAACAGATTGCCAACAATAACAACAAACAACTTGACAGATGCATGGCAAAATGTATCATATTCAACATTTGTATATTTCACAGACTTGGATGATACTCAGAGCAATTCTTCATACTTCAACTGCTCAATAGACCCAACACCAGCTGCAACTGGATTGAATATATCTATAGTTGACGACACAAGATGCTTATTGTTATGGAATAAACCTGTAGCAAACAACTATGTCGTAAACATAACTGTGAATGACTTTGATGCAAGCGGAGCTTTGCTGAACAGCACAATTAGTGAAATTAACTTTACAGTGCAGCCAACAGTCATACAGAACAGTACTGTGAACACGAGTCACACAATAACCTTTGAATACTTGGAAAACGGAGAAGTTATGGCATCACAAACCGCAAGCACTGATATGAACATGACATTGGCAACGTCCAACTTGTTTACATTGAGATTAAGCGTTGATAACTTAGTTGTAACCACAAGCAACTTTAATGCAACAGATAACTTGGATGTATTCTTCCAATTATTGAACAATGACACAATTGACAATAATGATACAGACTTAGGTCCTGATAGAAGGTACAAACCATTGGAAGCATATGCTTTTAGGATAAACTCAACACATAATGGAACATACACAGTTACTTTCAACTACTCTGAGTATGGTGTATCAAATGCGGCTAATCTGGAGATATTCAAATTTACATATGATGAAGACTCAGGAGAGATAAACTACTCAGACCAGCAAACTGTGACAACCACTGTGAGCACTGCTACGTTGACAATCTATACAACAGTGTCAAACTTCTCAGTATTCGTGTTAGGATATGATACTAGTGGATCAAGTTCAACACCTCCTCCACCTTCACCTACCCAACCAGGAGGTAGTAGCAGAAGATCATCAAGCAGTACATTCTATGTGCCTCCAGCAACTTGTGATGATAACATCTCAAACCAAGGAGAAATAGGTGTGGATTGCGGTGGACCATGTGATCCTTGCAAGACCTGCCATGACAGGATACAGAACCAGAGAGAGACCGGTGTTGATTGTGGTGGACCATGCTTGAGATGCCAGGCAGCAACCTGTACAGATGGAATATTGAATGATGGTGAAGAAGGAATTGATTGTGGCGGACCATGCCTGCCATGTCCAGGATGCAGTAATAATTACTGGGATGAAGGAGAAGAAGGAATGGACTGCGGAGGAGTATGCTCAAACGAGTGTGAAGTTCAAATAGTTGAAACAGTAGTAACTGAGGAAAAGATAATTGAGAAACCAATCAAGAAAACACCATCATATGTGTGGATAGTGATGATTGCAATAGCCTTGTTTGGAGGAATAGCAGCTCTATGGATATATACTAAAGAAGAAAAAGTTGTTGAAGAAACAACAGCCAGAGCAGTGGCAGAAGAGCAGGAGATAACTGAGTTGAAAGATGAAGAGAGAGATATTATGGGCAGGTATGTATATAACTATTTAGCACAAGGATTGAAAGAAGCGCAGATAAAAACACAGCTAGTAGTAGATGGCTTTAAGGAGTATCATGTAGATACAGTTATGGCAGCGATACTGAGAGATCAAAAAATACTGGAAGTAAGTGATTACTTAGAAAGCTATACAAAGCAGGGATACACAATAGATGAATTGAAGAATTGGATACTTGATCAAGGAGTTGACCAGGACCTTCTAGAAGAAGCGATAGCTAAGAGGGATGTGAGTATCCAGTCAGAAGATAAGAAATTCGGTAGTTGATTATAAAAAGATTATTTTCTCCTACAACAATTTTTATATATGAAGACTTCTTTCTTGTTTTATGCCGAGAACGAAATTCATTATATTTACCGGCGGAGTTCTATCTGGATTAGGGAAAGGAATCGCAGCTGCTAGCATCGGTGGCTTATTATCTTCTAAATACAAGGTTATTCCAGTAAAATGTGATGGTTATCTGAATGTTGATCCTGGAACCATGAACCCTATTGAGCATGGTGAAGTCTTTGTGCTTGATGACGGCGCAGAAGTCGATATGGACTTTGGCCATTATGAGAGGTTCATTGGAGTAACCTGTAAATCTGAGTGGAATCTAACCATGGGTAAGGTGTTTGATGCTGTTAGAAGAAAGGAGAGAAAGGGAGATTATCTGGGTAAAACAGTGCAGTTCATTCCCCATGTTACAGAGCTGATAAAGGAATGGTGGCTTCAAATCGCCAAGAAAGAGAAAGCAGACATCCTTCTTATCGAACTTGGTGGAACAATTGGAGATATAGAGAATGAGTTGTTTGTAGAGGCAGCAAGACAGCTGAGAGATGAAGTAGGTAGAAAGCATATAATGTATTCTCACTTGACATATGTTCCCATACCTTATGGTGTTAGAGAACAGAAAAGCAAGCCAACCCAGCAAAGTATCAATCTTCTAAGACAGAAAGGAATAAAACCTGACCTGATAATAGGAAGATGTGCTGAAAAATTAGATGATAAAATAAAAGAAAAAATAGCCACTTTCTGCGATGTAAGCAAAGGAGCTGTTATCTCGGGAGTGGATGTGAAGAATGTCTACAAGATACCACTCACTTTTGAAGATGAAAAAATCGCTAAGATAATAAGAAGAACTTTAGGTGTTCATGCAAAACCTGTGAGCAAGAAGTGGAGAAAACTTGTTGACAACATGGATAATCCTAAACATGAAGTCAATATAGCGATTTGCGGAAAATATACGAGACTAGAGGATTCTTATGCAAGCATTGTTGAAGCATTATGGCATTCAGCCGCTCATCTGAAATGCAAAATGAAAATACATTTTATAGAAACCTCTGGATTGAGGAAAGCTGGTGAGTTGTTGGAAGGTATTGATGGAGTTATTGTTCCAGGAGGATTCGGAAGCAGAGGCATTGAAGGAAAAATAAAAGTCATACAGTATTGCAGAGAGAACAATGTTCCATTTTTAGGAATATGCTATGGATTGCAACTAGCAGTTGCAGAGTTTGCAAGAAATGTCTGTGGTTTGAAAGGAGCAGTGAGCACAGAAGTTGATCCAAAGACAAAACATCCTGTGATAGATATATTACCAGAACAGAGAACAGTGGAAAACAAGGGAGGAACTATGAGATTAGGCGCTTATCCTGCAATTTTAAAAAAAGGAACGAAGATATTTGAATTATATGGTAAAGAAAATGTTTCTGAAAGGCATAGGCACAGATATGAAATTAATCCTGTGTATCATAATATACTGGAGAAGAACGGCTTGATGATGGCAGGCATGTCTCCAAACAAGAAATTAGCGGAGTTCATAGAGTTCAAATACCATGACTACTTTGTCGGCTGCCAAGGACATCCAGAGTTGAAAAGTTCTTTGTTAAAACCAGCGCCTTTATTCTATGGGTTGGTAAGAGCAGCAGTGAAAGGGAAGAAATAGAAAATAGTCTAAACACTCTCATTGCAAAGAAGTCACTTGCCTATTTGTTAAATATAACCCAACTATTGTTGAGGCTAGTGTCTGGTATGTTGGATCAGAATCGCCTGTAATATATGCATACCCTCCAAAAGCAGCGTTTACTCCAAGACATAAAATGTTTGCACCAACTCTTCCAATTTTTTTAGTAGTATATTCAACTGCTAATCCATATCCTAAATTTACAATTGAAAAGAATGGTAAATTTGTAATTGCAGTATCTACAGCAGTTTCAAGATTACCTCCAGTTGTTACACTTTCAGTAATGCCTGTTAATGTTGCAAATGATGAAGCATAAATAGCCGGATACTTTAATTTGTTTTTGATCAATAGTATTTTGTTCATAAGAATAGTATAGTTTTTACAATATAATAAACTATTTGTTGAATTTTAAGACTTTTGCGTAAAATATATAAATAAAAAACAACATTTATCTTAACATGAATAAAAAAGATCTTCAAATAATGGAAATATTGGCAAAAAATTGTAGAATTCCAAATACAACAATTGCAAAAACACTCAAAGTTTCAAAAGACACAGTCGCATATAAAATTAAACAACTTGAAAAATCAAAAATGATTAATCAATATGTTTTGTTTATTGATGCAAGACGTTTTGGATATACAAGATACCATATTCTAATTAATTTTGATTCAGATATTGAAAACAAACAAGAAATTTACGATAAATTGTGCAAACACAAAGATGTAATGTGGATAAATACTTTCATTGGAAGATATGATAAACAAATAATAGTTGATGCAAAAGACGGATTTCACTTAAACCAAATAAGAGAAGAGCTCTTTAAACTATGTGAACACCAAATAAAAGATTATATTATCCTAACACATCTTTCTGATTTAGAATTTACACAACTAAATCCGATTCTGGACTTAAATACAAAATTCACAAAAAAACTTGATTATTCATTCAGTTCAATACTTACAACCAAGAGATTCCCTGTTGGACCAAACTTCAATAAGTATAAACCAACAAGAATTGAGATTGAAATCTTAAAAATTTTAGCAGACAACCCAAAAGAATCACTAATTAATATGAGTAAAATATTGAAAGTTGATCGACAAACAATAAAAAAAAGAATTATAAACCTTATTGAACAAAAAATTATTCTGAATTTTGGAGGGATTCCAAATCTAGCTAAACTTGGATTTATAACATACTACATGCTTGTTCGGGTTGAACAAGAAACACCTCTTGAAGTATTAAAAAAACCTTTTGAAGAACTTAACAACATTTTCTATGCGGGTCACATGATTGGAGATTACGATATGATACTTTATCTTAATGCAAGAAATCCTGATGAGTTAAATTCAAGCATTGAATTATTCAAAAAACAACTTGGAAAACGTATCTTACATTACGACTTATTAGTTCAAGATAAAGTTCATTTCTGGAGGCAATTTCATAATGGATTATATGAAGGATTAAAAGAAGACCTTTTCTAACAGCAACATTTATAAACCAATTATTTTTCCACGAGAACATGGCAGATAAATGCAGTTCATGCAAAAGTTCATTGACAAATGAGACCGGTTCAGTTAGATTTCTATGCCCTAGCTGCAGCAAGTATGAAATAATCAGATGTAAGAATTGCAGACAGATAGTGGCCAAGTATACTTGTCCTGGATGCGGGTTTACAGGACCGAATTAGTTCTTGGTATAAAGTTTCTAATGAAGTATTCTACTCCTAGTTCTTTTGCAAAATCTTCACACTCGGTTACATTAACAAATCTACTTACAAAGCTTATCTTTGTTTTTATATCAGCGGCTTTGCATTTCTTAATGAAATTTATGGTTTCTTCAAAAGCATCAGGAAGTGTAGGTTTACATATGCTTTCATAAACTTCTTTTGTAGTAGCATTCATAGAAACGTATGCTGTTCCTATTCCTCTCATCTTAAGTTCAGCAACAACCTCTTTGTTAGGATACAATCTATAAGTGTGTCCGTTAGTATCAAGCCTTATTGGATAGAGATAGTTCTTTTTTAAGTGAGAAGTTACTTCTAACAAAGTTTTAAGCCTTAGTAGTGGATCTCCAACCCCACAGAAAACAATCTCATTAGGATTATTATTTTTTATTTTTTCCTCTAACTTGGATATTACCTCTTCAGATGTAGGTTCTTTTTCAATTTTCAAGTCAGAGCCAACGACATTTCCAAGTATATCAATGTCACAGAATACACATTCATTTGTGCATCTGTTTGTTAGGTTGATGTAAAGGTTTTCTTTATAAGAATAAGCAATTTCCCCCATAAAAAGGAATAATTGTTCTTGTTTTATATAGTTTTAGCTAATCATAAACTTTTTAAACAATTCTTTAAATCTCTTTTGTAAAATGACGAATGCAGTAGTTACAGTAAAGATGATGCCTACATCTCCAGATGTTGATCTTGAAGCAGTTAAAGAGAAGGCTCTTGATGAGATAAAAGCTTTTGCAGGCGAAGGCGATACAAAGTCAGAGATACAGCCAGTCGCATTTGGTTTGAATTCATTGAGCATAATTTTCATAATGGATGAATCTCTAGGAAGCCCCGATGTTTTGGCTGAGAAAGTTGAGGAAATAGAAGGAGTCAACTCAGCAGAAATAACAGATGTCAGGAGAGCTGTTGGATAATTCTAATAAATTACACAGTAGATCTTCTCATCAAATTCGAAAGTAACCGTTTATCATAACCAACCAGTTCTACATATGACTTGCCGGAAATCTTCTTGCTTGATTTAGTTCCAGTAACATCGCAAGCACCCTCCCAATATGAGATGAGTGCTGTAGATCTTGATTCTAACTCCTGATCTTTTACACAAGGAGTTATTTTTAATTTCATTTTGAGTTTAGGTATATCCATAGTCCATGAAGAGGGATAAACAACTCCTGTTTTTGGACTTTTCCAATCTGAAGTTTTTTTTATTTTAACATCTTTAGCGTTAAGGCCAGTTAGTTTTGAATCTTTATGAATATATGTACCTACTCTGTATTTAGGAGAAAGCCCTTTTTTATCTCGTATAAAAACAAACATTAATTCTGTATCATCATCAAAAATAACACTAAACCAATCCCATCCTTTTATAGGGCTGTCGTTTTGTATGTTTGATTTCTGATGATCAAACCAACTCAAGCCTGAAACAGAGTAGCTCTTATCATCTAGTTTAATAGTTCCTGTTGTTTCCAAACGTGAAAAAGAAAGATAATAAGTCCTGTGAGGCGGTGGAGAATACAACATAGCAAAACCTCCATCAAAATGTTTTACCATTTTCTTCATAGGTTTCAATTGTAAAGAGATATTATCTGAATCTATAATAAATTTATCAGACAGTTTTAAACTTGCGTTGTTTAAAGATAAATCTAAGTTTGTATATGATATCTTTTCTTTGTGAACTAATCCAGAATCTTGAAAAAAATTAAATTTCTTATTATCTTTATCTGTGATAGCATAATGGATTACTAAGAAAGGCTCTTTACGCAGATAAGATAAAGGCAAAATTCCCAACCTTAACTCCTGAGGATGAAACTTAAAGATACAATATTCAAAACCAAACTTTCTTTTTCCTGATTCCAAATGTCCTGTGAAATACCACCATTCTAAAGGAATATTTTTACCCGGGTAAAGAGATTTGGGAAAAGACAAAGGTTTTTTATTTATAGGATCAATTTTTTTAAGATGTGATTTTTTAATAGCATCATATGCTTTCACTTCATCTTTAAATAATGAATCTAAAATGATATTCTCTTCTTTTTCCAAAAAATCCTTAACAAAAGAACTAATATCTTTTATTCCATGAAGGTGCCTAACCATAAATATCAAAGAGCAGTTAATCTATATAAATTTTTATTTTATTATTCTTATCAAATCTTCTTTACTAATATCACTTCTGATTCCAAAACCTGAGAAGTGCGTTCTAGAAACTTTGTAACCTTTTTTCTTTATCTTATCCATCAATAGTTCATATTTCGGAACTTCAGTTTTTAACTTCTCACATATTCTGTGTATGTCATAGAACCCGACAATATTTATTTCAGATTCTTCTTTAATGACTTTCAAGAACTTCTGCAACTCTGCATCAGCGTTCTTATGCATATTTTTCACAAGTTTCTTATCCCATAACTGGCCAAGCCATAAAGGACCTGCTGTTTCAAAAAAACCATGTTTTCTTATTATTTTGTCAACCTTTGTCTTTCCTTTCTTGCATTTGAAGAAGACTCTGAAATAATGATCCTTGCTGTAAGAGAATATAGGTGTTAATGCCTTCTCATATTGCGCGCCAACTAGTTGTACTTTTCTGATTAGTATTCTTATACCCATTTCATGCTTTAACTCGTTTCTCACTGGTTTTGCCCAGTATTTTCTCTTGCAAGCATTTTCATAAGTGCCTGATAGTGCGGAAGTGTCTGTAGCAGTTACTGCAAGTATTCCTTTCCTAGCAAGTCTTGTGATTGTTGTATCTAAGTAGGGATTTGGAGTGCCAAAAGGATCAATGTCGATATAGTCAAAGCCAGAACTGTTTAGCAGGAAAAGATTTGCATCTTCATTTGAAATTAGAATGTTATTTTTTCCTTTTATATTATTAATAGATATATTATCTTGAATTGTTTTTATGAAGTTCTTTTTATTATCATTGAAAGAAATATTTTTGATTTTATTTCTCTTTAATTCTAGTAAAAACCTGATACCCCTAATTCCTGTGCCTGATAGTGGAAGTCCGATTTGTAACTTGCTTTTTCTTACAGAGTTGAGAAGTAAAATACTGATATCCCTGTTTAGTTTCATAACTGGGTTGTAAAATACAGGTAGTTTCTTTGAAATCTTCTTTTCTTTTGAAACCTTTATTTTTGCTTTACTTTCTTCTATAATCTGAAACATTTAGAATAGGAAAGAAAATTTGTTTATTTAGCTTTGCATATAAATGATTTTTTGAATTTATATGTCATTCAAAATTTTTAATTTTGTTATTTTCTATAATAGAACACAATTGCTGCAATAACCAATAACACGAAAGAACTTCCGTAAAGGTTCAAATCAGTTATTGCTGTCTTGAAGAAACCGCTTATTCCTGCAATGAGTAATGAATGCAATATCCAGCTTATCAATACAGGGTATCCATACTCTTCCCATGCTGTTTTGAAGATTCTGTGCTTGTATATGGCCCTGAAAATAACTAATCCTGGCACAAAGAACATATACAAAGCGCCGTAGAACTTGCTGAAAGTAGTTGTCAAAGGAACTTTAAATGCCAGCAACACTAATGCAAGGACAATACCTGCAACAACATAGTAGCCAAAGAACTTCAACTCTTTCTTGCTAATTAATTCTTTTCTAGAACTTGGTTTATTCTTAGCTCTCTTTGCCATTATAAAAAAGAAAAATAAATTAACTTTAAAAATTTATTGTTATGGACCGCTAGATCCGCCGCCGCCAGTGCTTGCATTTGTTTCAGGTCCTACAATTACTACAACTTCAGTAGCAGTATACATGTTGGGTGTTCCAAAAGCAAATTCATACCAAACTTCATGTGGAGAGAAGAAGAGTTCTAACCACGTGTTCTCATCTGCTTCGTGTTTGTAAGCGGTTCCGAATTCAGATAATCCATAGTAATAATCTGCACCTGCGTCATCATCTGCCTCACCATCCCATGAGGCTGGTCTTGCAATGTTTATCTCGTCATCTGTAGTGTCGTAAGTTAACATAACTTCGAAAGTATCACCAGCGTTAACTGCCCAATCACCTGTTTCTGTGAATTGGATGTATGGAGGCACGGGTGAACCTAAAGACCCATCAATATCTGGTAATGTTATTGTTGCTCCGTTGGTATAAAGCTCATATCTTGTGTTATGAGATAATATGATCTGGTCATCTGCAGTTATGTTAAGATAGACACCTGTGTTTGCAATCTCGCTACGTCCAAAATATGTGTAAGTAGATCCTGTTCCAATGTCCCTCAAGCTTGCTTCATTATCGCTCAAGTCTGATCCCATGAATTCAAAGATTCTTGATACAGGTCCTAAATCCACAGACATTTCCATCAGGATGAAAATACTGTCTTTTTGTATTGGAGTTCCTGCCGAGAATAATCCAAAGTCATGTCCCCAGGTCATATTTGCTCCAGTATTTTCGTCATACATGTAAGGTGAGAATATATACTCAACACCTTCTACATTTGTAAAGCTTAACTCTAGGTCATTTCCAGAACTCTGCAATTCTACATATGACCTTTCATTAGCAGTGAACTCTGGCTCCATATCTGCGAACTTCAACTGCCAGCCGAACAATGGATTTGTGAATGTGTCTCCTAGTGCTAGCCAGTCATAGTCTTCTCCAGTATCCTCGTTTGCTATTTGTGTTGGGTCTACTCTGAACATTATTACTTCAATAGCACTGTCGTTTCCAGTCATATAGGCTTCAACACCGTCAAGGTCTTCGTCATCAACTTGAACATCCATCCAAGTGTTGAAAGTGCTTCCTAGATTTAGCTCTCTAATGCCATAATATATTTTAGCTGAGGCTGTTACTCCACCAACATTGGATATGAAAATATCTTCTACAAATATCTGTAATCCTCCAATAGTATAAATATTTCCTAGATTTACACTTTCAGTATCTCCATTTATCCTTAGGATTATAGACATTGTGTCTTGGTTAGCTCCTAATATGCTAATATCATATTCTTCTCCTTCATATTCTACAATTGTTCCTTGACCCATTTCAAATACTAGATAACCAGAGTTTTCAAGTAACACAATTTCTTCTCCGTCAAAGATGTTTTCTATAAGGTAATCTTTTCCAAACATCTTTAGTTCCTCTAAGTCATCTAAGTTTTCCCAATCAGCTGGCTCATTAAAAAATAGTTCGTAAGTCCAAATATAGTCATAAGCCGCATCCAAATCCAAGTACACCACTGGTGCATCATAAACGTCGTTATCTACAAGATTGTATCTTATATTCTGACCGCCTGCTAAGCTTACATATTGCTGATATGGATAAACAGTGCCATCATCATCCCAAATTGCATGGTCATCCAATGCTTCTAAAAATTCCTCTTCGCTATAATCACCAGATGCTGTTCCAAGAGGTTCTCCCCAGTACATGCTGAACTCTACACCTTCAGATTCTACTACAGGTAGTAGGCAAGCTCCATTTACACATCCGTTTGGACACTCCAGTTGTGTTATTTCCATGTCATCACCGTCACAGAAGCATTCGCTTACCAAGTCAGGACCTTCTCCTCCTTCTGAGTATATGCAAGTATCTGATGTGCCACTTCCTCCTCCTCCTTGAGTTTCTTCACAATATCCTGCAGTGTAGATGTTTATTCCTCCATCTGAATCTGTGCATTCTTCTACTGGTGCACTTCCGCTTACACATGCTCCACCTTCACAACCTTCTGGACATGCGTAATGTTCCTTCTGGACGTAGTTTTCGTTGCAGTAATACTCTCTTACAAATGGTCCTGATGGTTGGGAATCTGTTTGACAGTTAATACAACAAGTGTCTTCATAGTATCTGTCATATCTTACTACTTTGATAGAATGAGGCACGCCTTCTTCATCACCTGATTCCTGTTCTGGGTAATCAACATCTAATCTTACGTAGCTTGGATTGTAGTACTCTAATCCATTGTCGTGGTCATCACATTCAATATCTTCCTCTTGTGCTATTGTGACATATCTCCTTGTAAACTCTGTTATCTCATCAAAGTTGTTATCAACCGCTCTGGCTTCTATGAATACTTCGTAGTCGGCTGTTTCCATGTCGTGAGGAATCGCTAAGTTGAATTGTTCTTCTGGGCTGCCTACATACCCTGCTTGTATGCTGTCAATCACTTGTATTTGAGCGATATCGTCCAAAGTAACTTGAACTGTTACATTATACAATGTGTAGTTAAGATTGTTTTTAATACTCACATCACTATTCAGGTATGCAGTCATGTTTGGATTGTTTTCATCAACTCTTATGAGACTGGGTTGTACATATGCATAGTTGAATTCTAATGCAGAACAATCTTGTGGACAGGAATAATAACCTTCTCCATCTTCACACATTCTGTTTCCGCAGAATGCTGGTTCTGGAGGTAGTGTTGATTCACAAGCCATTACATCAGCTTCTAAATTACAAACTTCGTACTCTCCACAATTATCTATTAAATCCAATGTTAAATCATAATCGCAGAAAACTAAATCATTATTCACACAGTCATACTCCCCAGGAGTGCATCCTGAAATGTTTATGTGGAAGCTTTGGATCATCCATTTGTTGCAATCTTCAGGATTTCCTGGTGATGAGCAGCCGCATTTCCATTCTCCATTATGTTGTTTACATGAGTAAGCTACAACGTAATGCTCTCCTTCACCAAACTCTAAGAATTGACCAGCTTCTACTTCTTCCATTAGCCCAGCGTAATTCTCAATCCAATTGCTATCGCCAATTGTATCTTGATCAAATCTAAAATCATCCCATCCTTCTTCTCCATCCTCTTGAAGGTATATGTATGCATATTTGTAAACGACTCCGCCTGGATGATTTACTTCTATTGCTAGATCTAAAGGTAGGTCGAGGTTGCTTGGATTTATCTCAATTTGTTCAGGTAGGAATGTGAATATCATGGCGTCATTATTGAATATGTCCCATGGTGGTGCATATTGTGGATCGATATCATCTCCTGGGAAAAATGCTAGTCCCCCAATGTTTCCAGACCCCACTTCTCCGATCATTGGTGGTTCTGGAGGCAGATTTGGAGTTCTACCAGCAAAAATTAACCAGCCGAAGCCGACAACGATGATAACACACAAGAAAACCAATAAACCCATATAATGCGGATGTTCTTCTTTAATAGCCATGGATATGCACCTCATAAAAGTATAATTATATTATTATAAGGTCTTTTAGGGTATTTACTATAAAAATATTTCCCTGTTTTAGAAATATTTATATATTTCATAATAAAAATCTATAACTATGAGAAAATACTGGTTTTTCCTATTACTAATAGTTTTTCTTTTAGCTTCTTGTGTCAGGGTTCCTCCGTTTCCAGAGGCGCCTGTTGGGCAGGCAAATGAGTATATCACTGAAGGAGTAGTTATGAGTCCGAGTTCCATAACAAGTGATTATCTTGGCTCGATTAGTTTCTCAGTTCAGTTGGATAGTGATGTGTGGGCTGTTTATAGATCTATATACATAAATGTTCAAGACTCTGGCGCTTCTGTAAGTAATGATTTTCCGCAGCAAACTAATGATTGGACAGTGATTGCTAGTGGCTTTGATAATGTTGCAGGTACAATCTCTCAAGAACAATTGAGGATTGCAGCTAATGATTTAACGCTGGGTACTTATAGGGTTATAGTGATGGCTTACAAACTCGTCGGTAACTATTGGGATGCGAACACAGTCTACTATTTTCAGGCATTACTTGAAGTTACTGGATTAGCTTCTGAATGTGAAGATGGTTATTCTGTATGTGATGATGAGGATGTAGTTTACAGGATTTATTGTGATAGTGGTTCATTAGCATCAGAACAATGTGGTTGGTTCTGTTATGATGGTATATGTATAGATGCTCCTGGTGGAGCTCCTACTTGTGATGATGATGATGACTGTCAATCAGGTTATGAATGTTCTGATGGTATATGTGTTCCTGAGGAAGTTGAGACTGTTCTTATCACTGATGAACAAAATCCCTCTAACATGGTTTTTACTAGTGGAGACACTGCTTGTCAGTCTGTTGATAAAGATTGCACCTTGCTTGAGGTTAGTTGTCACAATCTGGCTGGTGGAGATCCTACTTGGCAAGTAAGTAGTGTTAATCATTGTTCAGACACTTCCTTTAGCACTTTGTGTGTTTACAGAGCTGTTTGTGTAGGAGGTTCTGTACCTGAGTATTGCGATGATGGTCTTGACAATGATGGTGATGGAGACATTGATTATAGTGACTCTGAATGCACCTGTCCTGCTGACAGTAATCAATATATTGATTCTTGTTATGAATGCACTGTGAGTATGACCACAGCTAATGCAGATGAATCTATAGATTTTACTTTGACTAGAGTAGGAGGTACTGATTTGCCACAGCCAGATAATCCTCCTAACGCTGCTTTCTATAAGAATAGTGATCCGCCTTCAACAGCTTCTACTCATTTCACTAGTGGTCCTTGGACTACTTCTGCCAGTTATTCAGCCATTGGTACATACACTGCTGACTTTAAGGATAATGGTGCTTATGATGTTCTTGCTACCTGTCCAACCATAACTGTAGGTTCGACTGAAGATTGCACAACTGAAGGAGATGAAGATGGTGATGGAGCTGCTGATTGTGCAGACCCTGACTGTGCTGGTCAACCTGGACCTTCGGAGTCCCAGTGTTGTCAGGTTATAGGTGATTGTTCTGACTATTGGATAATTGGATATGAATGTTATTTTGGGATTGAACCTTACACCTGCGATGTCGATGTAAATAAGTGCAGATATTATAGTGACCTAGATGAAAATAAAGTATGTGGACTTTCAGAATGTACTGAGAATGGTTGGGATAACTCTGCTTGTTCTGATGAAGTTTGCGATGATGGTAGTGATAATAATGGTGATGGAGCTGCTGATTGTGCAGATTCTGAATGTTATGGTGAATTAGGACCTAATGGTGTTCCTTGCTGTCAAGATGTTCAAACGGATTGTCCTAATCCTTTTGTTAATGGAGATACTTGTTCTTCTCATGTTGAGGGTTGTGATGCTCATGAATGCTTGTATGTGGATGATGATTCTAGTAAAGAGTGTGATGCTTCTGTTTGTGAAGTTGATGGTTGGAATAATCAACCCTGTTGTCAACCAATAGATTGTAGTAATAGATGTGGAGGTGATGATGATTGTGGTGGAACATGTGATAACTATTGTTTAGAACAACCTTATTTAGGTCTTGGTGTGACGCAGTGCTCACCTTATGATGATGTGACCTGTGTTCAATGCACAAGTGATGGTCATTGCAGTTATGGCATATGTGATACTAGACCTGGAATGAATCAATATAGTTGTGTTGACCTAGAATGTATAAACGATGATCAATGTGTCGATGGTGTGTGTGATACTGACACCAATACTTGCGTTGGTTGTTTATCAATTAATGATTGCTCTAATCTACAAATATGCACTGATAATGTGTGCGAAGATGTGGAGTGTACAAGTAATGCTCATTGCTCTGATCCTAATCCTGTTTGTGATCCTACAACTAATATTTGTGTTGAGTGTGTCTTGAATAATCAATGTCCTCCATCTACTCCTGTTTGTACTGGAGGAAATACTTGTGTTGAGTGTGAGTCTGATGCTGATTGTAGTAGTTCAAATCCTTATTGTTCAGCTTTTGAATGTGTTGCATGCACTAGTAATGTTCAATGTGAAGGTCATGATGGGGATGACATCTGTGGATGTTATAATGGCGACCCTCCACCGTATTGTTGTTTACCTGATGTTCACTGTATTGAATGTAGTCCTATGTAAACTGGCGAACTAAAAAGGTGCTCTCTCATCCGTGTGAAGAACAAAGCGCAGAAGGTTCTTATCTGATTGATTGTACTTACTCTATGTTTATACTAGCTTAACTTTCTTTTCAACAAACTTTAAATAATAAGACATCAAATAATTCTCTATGGTTGTTGAGAAGATATTCAAAGCGAGCTGGATTGAAAAAAGACCGATTTATTCTTTCTACTTAGGTGTTTTCTTTACTTTGGTTGCTTTTCTCACTTCTTTATTGCTTTTCAGGTCTGCTAGTGTGTCTCATATGATTGGCATTTCAACCATCTTATTCACTCTCGTATTAACTCTGCCTGGTATTGGAAGATTATTTGATATTGAGGAAAGGATTGAGGTAAAGGAGAACTGGAGTTTTTTCAAAGAGCATGAAGAGATTTTTGACTTTTTCATTTATTATTTTTTAGGTGTTTTCCTGACTTTCTTTATCATTGCTTTGTTCCTGCCAGGAATGGTTTTTTCACAGCAGACCTTGTTTGGAACAGCACCTGCTCAAGGAGAGATCATAAAAGCTACTGATTTACCGGATGAGATGCTTCCAAAACCGCCAGTTCCAGATTTGAATGTGCAAGAACAAGGTTTTAAGTTGTTAAACAGTCAGGTTTGGTCTATTTTCTTCAATAATTTCTATATTATACTATTATGTTTCATACTTTCTATATTATATGGTAGTGGAGCTTTATTCCTTATAGTATTGAATGCTTCTATTTGGGCTTCAAGGCTTGCAGAAGTTGTAAAAATGAAGATTCCTGGCTCTATAATCCATTCAACGCCTTACATTGCTTGCAATCTAGGTGTCATGGCTTTCCATATGATTCCAGAAGTCGGATCCTATATACTTGCTGCTATTGGCGGAGGTGTTTTGTCAAAAGCATTCACAAAAGAAGAGTTTTTATCAAAGAATTTCTTGAAAGTGTTTAAAGACTCAGTTATTCTTACTGTTTCTTCAATAATATTGGTTTTTCTAGCAGCGATTATAGAAGTTCATGGTTCTGCCAGACTATTCAGGTTAGATGCTTGCCAGCAGACAAGAGCATTGATTATCTTGTTTGCATTCATAATCCTGGCATTCATAATTGCTTTTGAAATGTACAGAAAAAAACATCATCACAGACATCACAAAAATTAGAATAATTTATTTATTAGTTCTGTTGAATAACCGTTTTTCATAAGCTCTAGTTTTATATCTTCATCCATGAAACCCTGCAATCTGCATCCATTCACATAATTTCTTAATGGTTCTAAATCATCGTCTTGTGGTTTTGTCTCTTCAGCTTTAGGCTCTTCAACTACAGGTTGGCTTTTGCTTTTTTGCAATAATAGAAATCCTATCACTCCTAATAGTACAATAACTAAGAATAGTAAGGTATAAGTTCCTCTACGACTTGGTGCAGGGCATTCAACTTTTGGACATTCCTGTTTTTCTTCAGGTTCTTCTACAACCTCTTCTTCCTCATCATCTCCCGCGTCTCCAAAGTTTGGTGGTGGTGGTGGAGGTGGTGGAGCACTGCTAACTGAGTCATTTTCATCTCCATTTGGGTCTACATCTCCAAATATTGGTGGTGGAGGCGGTGGTGGAGGCGGTTGTGCGACCACTAAGCCGATAATCAGTATGGATATTATAATAGGAATTATGAATCTCATCTTATTATTTCTAAGAATTAATTTATTTAAATGTTTCTTTATATCCATAAAGGTGGTTTCTCACCGAACTTTGTTCCAAAAGCATGAGTCCATGTATCAACAGGTATCCATCCTTTCTCAGTTCTTACTTCTATGTATTGGTGTATATTTATGCAAAGAGTTATGTGTTTAAGTCTAATATCCTCTTCTGTAAACATACCGCTCTTGATAAGGAAAATCCTCATCAAATGGTTCTGCCGACAGCAGTGAAGAAAACCTTTTTTTCTCCAGATGTAATCCAATGGTTTCCACAGGAGATATAGTTTGCTATAGGTTTTTACCTTCTCACCCTTATATTTGCTTGTAAGAAAAGCAAAAGTATTTTTCAGAAAATCATGCTTTGTTTTAGATTTCTTCTTTATCCTGTTTATCTCTTCCTGCATTGACATAGGTATTCTGTCAGGTATTGGACTTCTCCAAAAATGCAGGTTTGGAATGAATATTCTTGATAAAAAGGATATTATGAATATATATAATGCTATTAATATAATGATTATTTTGATTATTGACAACATATTATTGCTTTCCTATATATTCATATTAAAATATTACTATTATAAAATTTTATAAATCGCTTATTATTCTTCCAGAATATGGCGACGAGAAGCCCCATAGTCTCAGTATTAGGACATGTAGACCACGGAAAATCATCAATATTGGATTCTATTAGAGGCAGTAATATAGTTGCAGGAGAAGCAGGTGCAATTACACAGGCAATAGGCGCTTCTATTATACCACTTGATGTTGTAAAGAAGAAATGCGGTGAGTTGCTTGAGAGTTTGAATATGAAATTCACGATTCCAGGACTTCTTTTTATTGACACTCCAGGACACGCTGCTTTCACAACTCTTAGGAAGAGGGGCGGTAGTCTTGCAGATATTGCTATAGTCGTGGTTGATATCAAGGAAGGTTTCAAGCCGCAGACAATTGAGGCAATTGAAGTGCTTAAGAGTTACAAAACTCCATTTATCATAGCAGCCAACAAGCTTGACTTAGTTCCTGGTTATAACAAGTTCTATGATTCTCTTCTTCAGGATATAAAGGCACAGCAGCCAAATGTACAGCAGGAGATTGATAAGAAACTATATGAGTTAGTAGGACAGCTTCACGACAGGTTTGAATTGGTGGCAGAGAGATTTGACAGAGTAAGCAGCTACACCGAGCAAATAGCGATAATACCTTGCTCTGCAAAAGAACAGATGGGATTGCAGGAATTATTAATGGTCATAACTGGTTTAGCCCAGAAGTTTCTGGAAGAAAGCCTGAAAATAGATGTTTCTGGAACTGCAAAAGGCACGATTCTAGAAGTGAAAGAGGAAAAAGGCTTTGGAAAAACAGTTGATGTGATAATCTATGACGGAACATTGTCTGTGAATGATACAATAGTAATCGGATCGCTTGACAAGCCAATCGTTACAAAAGTAAGAGCATTGTTGGAGCCGGATCCACTAGCTGAGATGCGAGACAAGAAGAGCAAGTTCCGCTCTGTGAAAAGTGTTAATGCAGCGATAGGTGTGAAGATATCAGCACCTGAGTTGGAAAATGTTTTAGCCGGAATGCCAGTACGCTCTTGTTTACCAGCAGAAGCAGAGAAAGTAAAAGAATCCTTGATGTCAGAAATAGAAGAAGTCATGATTGAAACTGATGATGATGGAATAATAATAAAGGCAGACACAATCGGCAGTTTGGAAGCCATGATAAAGATACTAAGAGATAATAAAATACCTATAAGAAAAGCTTCTATTGGAAACATAACCAAGAAGGATTATACAGATGCAGAAACAAACTACGAAAAAGATCCTTTGCTGGCTGTGATTCTGGGTTTCAATGTTGTTGATGAAATAAATACTTCAGAAGGAAATGTCAAGATATTAACAAATGATGTCATATACAGATTAGTTCAAGATTTTGAGCAATGGCAGGAAGAAACAAAGAAATCAGAAGAAGCAAAGAAACTAGATCATTTAGTAAGGCCTTGTAAGCTTGAGGTGTTGCAGAACTGCATCTTTAGGCAGAGTAATCCATGTATAATGGGTGTTGAAGTATTGGTCGGTGTTGTGAAAACAGGGACCCCTCTGATGAGTGCAAAGAGAAGATTGTCAGAAGTTAAATCAATGCAGATAGAAGGAGACAATGTCCAAAAAGCAGAGAAAGGAAAGCAAGTCGCAATTTCAGTCCCAAACATAATGGCAGAGAGGCATGTTAATGAACATGACATATTATATTCTGACATTCCTGAAGATGATTTCAGAAAGATAAAGAAATTAACAACCTTCCTGACAAAGGATGAGATAACAGTTCTAAAAGAGATCGCAGAAATGCACAGAAAGGATAATCCTGTATGGGGAGTTTAAAGTTTCTTCACTAAACCTTTCTCAGCATCAACTTCTATCATATCACCTTCTTTCAAAAACATAGTCACTGATTCTATTCCAACAACGCATGGTATTTGAAATTCTCTTGCAACAACTGCTGAATGTGAGGTTATGCCTCCTTGTGCTGTAACAATTGCAGCTGCCTTTGTCATTAGTGGAACCATGTTTGGCTGAGTGTTATGTGTTACTAATATTTGGCCTTCTTCAAATTCTTCTAATGCTTTGTTCACTTCTTCCATGGTGTTAGAAAGAACAAGTTTTACTTTTCCAACAACTTTTCCTGGACAAGCAGGAGTTCCCTTGAATTCTGTAATATTTGTATCAATCTTGAAAATTGTTTTGTTCAAGAAGTCAATTGCTTCCTGCCCTTGTAAAGTATATTGCTTCTTGTCTCTTATCAGATGAACTCTTGCAATCTTTCTATCTTCCAATACTTTATTATCTGGTAAAGCTCCTGTTTTTAAGAATTCCAGACTCTCTTTTACTGTCATTAAATCAAAGAAGTCATGCAAAGACATATTTGCTAAATCTGCAACTCTTGTCAACATGTCAAGACTTAGTGCTTCAATTCCTGCATATCCAGGTTTTAATCTGAATCTGTACTCTCCAAACCTGTGAAATATTACTAAGTAGTCTTCAACATCCTTTGAGTTGATCTTTGACAAGATTTCTTTTTGTTTTTCTGCTAGTTTTTTTCTTTTCTTTTCAGATTCTTGTTTTTCTCTCTTTATCTTAGCAATCTTTAATTTATTTTTTTCATATCTTTCTTTTATTGTTGCATAGAGTTCTTCTTTTGAAAAGATATTTGTGTAAAACATTGAATATTTCCTGATGTGTTTCTGGAAATCTTCTTTTGTAGCTTCTTTCTCTAATAATTTCAACCAATCAGCTTGTTCTTCTCCGATTGGGTCTGGGTATGGTGAAGCAGTTATTATGCTGAAAACTTCATCAACATTTTCATAATGCTTTGCAATTTCGTCCCTAATTATTTTTTCGATGAAATACTCTGCTTCATGTCTTGTTCCGCGATACCAACTAAGAGTTTTATTTCTTAAACCTATGAATTCTTTATAGTGCTTCTTTATTTCAACTTTTGTCATTTCTGAAAAATCTATCTTTTCAATTTTGTTCAAGTAAACATTTAACTCAGCCATAATTTTATCATAGTTTTCTAACAACCAAGGAATATTTTTTTTATCCAAGAAAAACCTACCTATCTTTCTCCCTCTACTTCTTAGTTCGTTTTCTTCAATATACCCTCCTGAACTGTGGTGTTTTGTTACAAAACTTATGCTGTTGCTTACATCATTCCAAGGAAAATCATTATCTTCTACAAAACTATACAAAAAAATATCTTGCAAGCAAAGTGGAACTGGTTCTCCCCATTCAAAACCAAAATCCATCTTATGCATGTCTTGCATTTTAGTTACCTAACTTCTTGTACTACTGTTTCAAATATGTCTGAAACTTTTCTTCTCAAATCTATAGTCATCTCCATATAGACATCGAATGGTTTTGCAAATGTGTTTTCGATTCCTAAAGAATAGATCTCTGTTTGGTGTGCATTATCTCGATATATTCTTTCAACATCTGCTTTGTTTGAATCTCCTAATGCATAAATTTGGTTAACTTGATTACAAACTTGTGTTTGTTGCCCATCTTGTTTTATTGGAATTCCTAAGTTGAATTCCTTTGCTGCTTTTGCTCTGAATGAGTGTTCTTCATTCATTAAGTAATTCATTGATTCTTTGAATAGAGTATCTACTGTGTTTAAAATATAAATTGCATCCACATATTGCTTTGCAGAAAAATTGTCTTGCGATTGTATTAATGAAACATAAACTGAATTTTTAACAATTGCTTCTGCTTCTTTTGCTAATTCTTTGCTAAAAACATCTCCTCTTTCTAATGAAATTTTCATGATTTTAAGTTTGAAATCTATATGTGGATCATCTTCCAGAACTGCTTTTCTTTTTGTCCCCGAAGATATTGTCAGATGAGAATCTCGTAAACCATATTTCAATATCAAATCGTTTGCAAATGCTTCTGCAAGTGGTGACCTTCCTGAATTACCTGTGCATGCAAATTCGACTATATGTTGGCTTAAGTTTTCTAAGTATTGATAAGTTATTTGTTCTCCTGTTCTAATTTTTCTCTCTAATGTCAGGTCCATTTTAAGTACCTCCTTCTGTTACTACTCATTAGTTATTTGAACTATATAAATATTTGTGGCGTTGTACAATACCATAAACTATATAAAGAAAGCAAATTAACTAACAACATGGACTTAGAAGAACTCAAAGAATTAGGACTTAGCGATGGGCAAATAGCAGTCTATCAAGCAGTTCTTGAATTGGGAATTTCATCATTAGGAAAAATCCAAGAGAAAACAGGAATAGAGAGAAGAAATATTTACGACATACTAAACAAGTTAATAGAAAAAGGGTTAATCACATACACTGTAGAGAAAGGCATCAAAACATACCAGTGCACACATCCAAATAAAATTCTAGAGGAAATAAAAAAGAAAGAACTTTCTTTGAAAAAACTAGAGAACCAAATACCAAAAATCAAAGATTTATTCAATCTTTCAAAACCAGAGATAAGAGCAGAAGTATTTAGAGGGAACGAAGCATTAAAAGCCCTAATGGATGAAATGCTGGAATACAAGGAGACTTACTGGATTGGAGGAAATTCAGGAGTAGAAACGATTCCTCTAAAGAACTGGTTTGGGCATTGGATGAAGAGAAGAGTTGAGAAGAAAAGAATGCTCTATGACTTGGTTGATCATGGCACATTCTTGGAAGGACTAGAGCCACATGATATAAAAACACATAAAAAGAACCTCTACAAATACTGCCAACTGCCGAAGGATTTAAGATCCCCTCTTATAATGGTTGTCTTCGGCAACAAAGTAGCTCAGATTCTTTGGTCAAAGCAGTCTTTTGCTTTTGTCTTAGAATCAGAAGAGATTAGAGAAAGCTTTATGAAATACTTTCATTATTTCTGGAAAGATCCTTGGTAATTATGAGTTATTGTTTTCATTATTGTTATTCTGCACTAACTTTTTTCTACCAATTCTTAAGAAGTCGACTGTTATACTTTTATTCCCAGATTCTCTAACAATACCATGATCATCAAATAGTCTGTGGTATATAAAGTCATTTTTTTCATGATTCTCACTTTGATTGTATACTCTAAAGTTTCCTATTTTGTTGGCTGTCTGTAGAGTTTTGTTTGCGACTTGTTTAAATCTTCCTCTCTGTGCTAAGTCTTCACAGGCATATTTTATCAATAGTCTTGTTGAGTCTATTAGCATTGGCATGTATAGTCTTAGAACACTGTTTACATTTGTCAGTTTTTGCTTTATGATTTTTTTATTTAAAAGGCTAATAAGTCCTTCGAAGTATCCTCTCTCAACATCTAATGCTTTTCTAAAGTATGCTTCGCCATGTAGAGTTTCCATTTTTAGATCTGTTTCCATCCCTTCATAGATGAGTCTGGAAACATCTTTTGCAAATACTCTTTTTGTGTTAGGATATTTTGTTTCCAAATAATTCTTAACTAACAAACTAGTTATATTTGTATCTACTCTTTCACTAAGTTTAAGAATGTGTTCTAAATCTGCCAGGTCTCTGTTATTTAGCTTTTCTTCAAGTTTTAGAAATTGATCGTGAAGAAGACTCTTGTTTTTATCTGTCAGTTCTGAGATATGTTTCAAAGTACTTGAACTAATTTTTATTTTTAATTCGTCATTAATTCTTTCAGAAAAATAATCAAACAAAGGATCATTTTTTTTTACGGGCAGATTTTTTCTAATATTATTTAGTTTTTGCCACATGCTTCTGGTTGTTATTATATCAAAAAATGATTCTTTTGGTAACTCTATATTCTTTTTAAGTAATTGTTTTTTTATGTATAGAAGTTTTTTGTAAAGTGAGGATCTGACTGTTTCAGCGTAATCTGTATTTCTATCTTTTATGTAGCTTTGTTTAGCAGAGGTTTTTTTACTCAAAAATTTGTACAAATCCGCGGCTGTGAATATTTTTTTATAATTAGTTCTGATTATTCTTTTTATATCTTGTATCAGTGCTCTATACTTCTCACCATCAACAGTTTCCCCTATTAAGTCTTTGTCTAACTCGTTGAAGTATTCTTCAGGGAAATGTTTGATATCTTCATCTCTTATTTTTCCTCTAAAGTATCTGAGTCTTTTAAGCACCATGCTCTGCGCAACCATGTCTTCTGTATTCTTTGCTAGATACCCTCTTATAGTGTGTTGGCTTATCGAGAAATGTTTATCACTTAGTTGGTTAGCGAGATATTCATTCCTTAGATTGTTTGTTTTGAATTCTAGTAAGTGCTGTGTCTGGAAAATATCTTCAATACTCTGTATAATATCTTTTATGCTTTGGATGCCAACAAATTTTCCAAAGTTTTGGTTGGACATTCTTAATTTTCCTTTTTTTCTTTTTTCTTCTAGAAGCGAATCAACTAGTTCATCCAGCAGGCTTGGCATTGTATCTGTTTTTTCACGCATATATCGAAGCATGGTTGTAGTTGCTGTGTTTTCGTATTTTGATTTTAGTATGGCAAGTCTTTTTATCAAATAATTTGCTTTATCGCCTTCAAAGAATAACTCTGGTTGATCAGTAAATAACTCTTCACATCTCTCAATCATGTTGTCATTAACAACTCTGCCTATCATTATTTTTCTGTGATCCCTTCTCATAACTGCTTCAAGTCCCATTTCGTTTTTTGGAATTGGAGGTTTCTTATAAACTTTGCTTAGAAGACAATCTTTTTAAACAAGGTTCCTTTATTTTTTTATATGCAAAACCTAAAGATCCTTAACTCCAAAGAAGTCAAGAAAATACTTAAAGTTCTGAAGGAGCAGTTCGGCTTTGATGAAAAATTAGCTTATGTTTTTCTCAGGAATAAAAAAGATAGGTTGTATGTAATCAACAGGGATGTTGAGAAGATAGAACTTGAAAAACTAAGAATTGATTCCATTGGTATGTACTTCGCCACTATTATGCCTGAAGGCATAAGGCTTAGCATTGAAGGCAGTCAGGTCATAGGGCCTAAAGCAAAGAAGAACATCCTTGAGATTGATAATGAACAGTTTGATAAATGGTTGAAAGGAGAAGACTTCGAAGTAAAGACTAAGTTTAAAGATTTTGTTCTTGTAAAGCATAAAGAGGACTTCCTTGGTTGTGGCAAGGTAAAGAATAATGTTCTCTTGAATTATGTGCCAAAAGCTAGAAGGTTAGTTGTTGTTAATAATTAATAGAAATAATTTCTTCTTGCAAATATTGGTTTTAGATGTTCTGTGAGTGCGTAGTGAACTTTGCTCCAGTTATCTCTTTGTTTATTCGCTTGTTTTTTTCTAAACTCGAGATGGTTTATGTCTTTGTGGTTTTCATACCAGTTCTCTGCTAATTGGTCTGCAACTTGTATCTCAAAGCTCTGATAATTACATTGACCTAGAGCTCTCTCAGGGTATACGAATTTTAAATGAATGCCTGAGTCTGTTATATTTGCTTTGTGTCTCTTTCTTGGGAAATCTTTGAATTCAACGTTTTCTATAGGTACTCCAAACTCTTTTGCCAACGCATGTAACCTTTGAAGTATTCCTGTTGCTCTTTGTTCTGTTACGCCAACAATTCTTAATCCTGCAACATCTTTCATTTTATAGCTTTCCCCTTCTTCTACTCCTCTTAACTTGTCAACAAGCTTGTCTATTAATCTTTCTCCACCTTTTAATCTTATTCTTATTTTTGTTGCATATTCTGATGTTTGTTTATTGTTTTCACTATCTTTTGCTTTGATCTTGTACCAATTACCTGTTGATATTAGCTCTGTATCTTGAGGATCTTTACATCTTCTTTGATCGCACTTTTTAGGAACATTGTCTTCCCTGAACAGTCTAAAGTATTGTTTGTCTTTTATAGGTTCATTAACTTCAGTTTTGTATGTTGTTACCTTATCACATGGTTTGCATAAGAAGTCTGCCCTATGTTCTATTATGTATTCCAATTGATTTCCTTTTTTATCCACGAATAATGCGGGTATTAAAACATGCTCTGCAAATCTTATAAGATCATCTTCAACTTTAGTCATTATCCTTGTCATGTCATTGACGTATCCTATTATTCTTTCTTCAGGCAGTGCTTTCTGCAGAATATGTTGACATGTTTCTAATTGTATTTTATTAGTTAATTCTTTAGTTCCAGTATGTCTGACTTTTTTAGCTTTCTTAATCAAATTTTGTTGATCTCTCATATATTCATAGTCTTCTTCAGATAAGTATGCTTCGAATATTTTCTTAACTTTTTCCATATCATTCTCTCTCTCGAATTTGTTCATGTTTGTGAGCATACCCTCTAACAACCCCACTTCTCCAACTATATCTTCAAGCGTTTCCTGTATTCTCTGATCTGCAAAACTGAATTTTGGTTTGTGTTTTGTTTTTTTTGCCATTTTTATTTATCTACTTTCTTGTAGGTTTGAATATTGTCATAGATGTTTCCTAATTTGTTTTGTACTTCTTTGAAATCATTGGCTATTTTTTTATAACCTATTGCCTCTGCTCTTAATTCACGGCTTTCTTCTCTTTTGCGTGTCTTTGATCTCTTATTATATTTTTTCACTAATTTATTTGAAACACTTGTGGACTCATCTAGAAGTTTTTCAAGACATTGCCATAACATTGGATTATTCTGTTCAGTTATTTCATTGCTTCTTATGAATCCATAGGTATGTTCGGCTAGTATGGTGTTTTTACTTAATCTTTTTAATTGGACATCGGCATTTGCTTCTTCCAATGTTTCTGTGTTGTCGATTGCGTCATGGATTTTGACTATTGGAACCATGTCATAAAATTCTTTCATGTTCAGACTTTTATCATTCAGATATGTTTGCACTTTTTTGAATATGTCTGAGATATATGCCTCATAATTTTCTTTTTTGATATTGCTGATGGCCTCAACCATGCTTATTATTTTTTCACCATAATCAAGATCTTTTCTGAAAAGAGTGATTATGCCTCCTGTTTGCAGCTCGGGAGGATGATCAAGTTGTTGATTGAGCTTTATGATTCTGTTTGAAGCTTCCTTTGATGATTTCTCTCCTCTCATATGCTTGCTGTATTGTGTTCTCTTTTGTTTTCTCCAGTGTTGTAATGATTCAACAACGTCATGAAACAGAGCCACTGTCTCGATTGCCTTGCAATACTCTTCTCCTTTGCTTTGAACTCCACACACACTTCTTAGGTTTGAAGCCACTCTTGTTGAATGTGCAAAGTAGTAATTGGTTCCTGTTCTTTTTTCCTTTACCTGCAAGTGTTTTTCATGGGCATAGTTGAAGATAGAAACCATGCTTTTTCCAAAAACATCTTCTATAAGCTTCTTCTTACTTTTATTAATTAATTGATTGAGCGTTTGCTTTTGTATTTCATGGCTTTTGATCTTTTTTTCAAATATCTTTTTAGGCATTTGTCTGATAACGGATTCTTTCACTATTTTTCCATTTTTTAGATATGTATTCTTCTGAAATAATAGGGTGAATAATTCATCTGTTGAATATGTTTCACCCTGTAGAATTATTTTATTGTGAACATAAGGTCCATCATCATTTTCACCCATGCTTTTATCTTTTTCAATGCCAAATACTGAGTAAACAAATTCGTTTTTCAGATTAATAGAACCTTTTAAGCCTGCGACTGTTTTTCCTCTTGCCACCATTTCATAAAGTGTTAAATATGGTTCTTTTTCGGTTTTTCTAATAAGAACTTTTTCAGGCTCTTCCTGAACTAGCTTCTCTAATTTTGATATAGGTTGGTCTACCATTATAGTATAGTAATGCCAAGAAGTTTAAAAAGGTTATCGAAATTCACTATCCATCAGTGATTATAATATATCTTCAATAGGCTTCTTGTCGTTCTTCTGCTCCTTCATCATCTCTTCAGCCTGTTTCTGCAAGTCAATGCCAAGCTCTTTCAAAGCACCAATGTGCATCTGCATCAATTGCTCGACGATTTGTAGAATTCTGGCCATCTCCTGCCTTTCTTTAGCTAAAGTGCTTAGAGCGCCTTTGTGAAAGCCAATCTGTTCCTCTTTTGATTGCGGTTCAGCTTGATTTTTCTTATCTTCTGCCATTGTAATTCCCTCCTTGATTATGAATAGGATTGTAATGGAATAATGCTTGTTTTTTAAATCTTGCCCTAAAAAATGGGAAATTATAAAAAAATTAAAGAAAGTAATGCTTAGAAATGGCAAGGGAACGTTGGGTGACAGTTGTTGTTCTGTTATTGATTGCATTCGCAATGTTATTCCCGAGAAAGACAAAAGCTTAATAAACCGTAACTGTTTCTTCAAAAACATGATTTTAGGGCATATAGTTGGCAAGATAACACCCACAGATTTCTCGTTTAAGCTAGAGAAGGAAACAAAGAAGTTTGAATATGTACAAGTATATCACCAGGTTTATGACTATGTCCTATGTCAAGTAGTTGATATCGAAAGAACTGATAATGGAAGCATTGCAAAGTGCAAGACAATAGGATACAAGGACAAGGACGGAAAAGTAAAATATACAAGGATGCCTTTTGACTCAGGAGTAGAAGTGCTCGAAGCAGAGGATGACTTCATAAAAGATATTATTAAGCTGGAGGATGATGACAAGGGCTCGTTCATTGGAAAGCTTGAAGGCAGGGACATAAAGATTTTCTTGGATATGAATAAATTGCTAACAAAGCATTGTGCAGTTCTTGCAAAATCAGGCGCTGGAAAAAGCTATAGTGTAGGAGTGCTAGCAGAGGAGATACTTGACAGGAAGATACCCTTACTAATAATTGACCCACATGGCGAATACTCAAAGATGCGATTCGAGAATACAAAGGAAAAAGAAAGACTGGAAAAATATGGTTTAAAACCTCAAGCTTATGATGTAAAAGAGTACGGAGATCCAAAAGTGAATGAAGGAGTAATTCCTTTGAAACTGACAAAAGATATAACAAACTCTGAATTAATACATTTATTGCCGGCAAAACTTTCTAGCACACAAGTTGGTGTTTTGTACAGTGCATTGAAAAATATAGAACAATTGAATTTCAATGAATTGTTGCTGGAACTGGAAAGGGATGAGAGCTCTGCAAAATGGAGCATAATAAATGTAATAGAATACTTGAACAATCTCAATATTTTCTCAGATTCACCAACATCATATTCAGAACTTATAGCTCCAGGAAACTGCTCGATAATAAATGTAAAAGGAATGCCGCCTGATATACAGGAGATAATAGTTTACAAATTATGCAAGGACTTGTTTGAGTTGAGAAAGAGCAACAAGATACCTCCATTCTTTTTGATACTTGAAGAGGCGCATAATTTTTGTCCGGAAAGAAGTTTTGGAGAATCAAAAAGCTCAAAGATACTAAGGACGATCGCAAGCGAGGGAAGAAAGTTTGGTATGGGCTTCTGTGTGATAAGTCAGAGGCCTGCGAGAGTTGACAAATCAGTTTTAAGCCAGTGTACAACCCAGCTTGTTATGAAGGTTACAAATCCAAATGATTTGAAAGCGATATCAAATTCTGTTGAAGGAATAACCGCTGAGTCAGAATCAGAAGTAAAGAACCTGCCGATTGGAAGCGCATTAGTTTCAGGAGTTGTAGACATTCCATTATTTGTCAATATCAGACCAAGAAAGAGCATGCATGGCGGAGAGGCAGTAAACATACTTGAAGAAGAAGACAAGGATGTAATGGAAGAAATTAAGAGTTTTGAAAAGAAAGACATGCTGCCAGTGATAAAACCAAGGACATCTGTCAAAGACATAAAACTGGTGGCTGATGGAGAAGTGGAAGTAAAGACAAAACTGATACCTGCTGCCTTATTGACATGTGCTGACAAGGAAGGAGAGTTCAAGGTTTTAGTTGAACTGCTTGATGGCTCAGTCGTTGTTGACAAAGAAAAATATCTTACAAAGAAACTGCCTGATGTTAACAGCTTGACAAGCAATGAATTGGCAGTTTTGAAAAAAGCTTTTGCAAAGCAGGCATTGGATGATGATGAAGCAGCAAACTTGATTGAAAAGGGTTATTTGAATGATGATGGCTCATTGTCTGATGATTATATTTTTTCAAAACTTCGAAGCAATGCAATCTATGAAGATGTAGAGTTCTTAAGCATGTCATATGATGACAAATTAGAGCCTGTTCTGAGCGAAGAAACTGTAAAGCAAAAGTTCTCAAAGGTTACAGATGTCAAAGGATTCAAGAAATGCTTTGTAGTGAAATATGAAGTGAGATGATTTTATACATCTTTAAACAAACCTTGGTTTTCTGTTTCTGACAACAAATATTTTTTTTCTTTATCATTTAGTCCAAAGGCATATTTTATCTGGTTTCCAAGAACTTTTTTCAGAAAATCGAGGCCGTAAAGCTTTGTTACTTCATAAAGATTGTCTGTTAAGCTACCATTGGACCACATAGAAGGATCATCAGAATTGACTGTGACTGGAATTCTTTTATTTAAGAGATAATCAAGTCTTAAATCATGAACATCATTAATTATCTTCAAAGTTTTATTTGATATCGGATTTGACTCCAATCTTATTCCTTTTTCAATCATTTTTTGAATGTGATATTCGCTATTGCGAAGATTGATTGCATGTGAAATACCGTCAGCTCTCATAAGGTCAATTGATGTTTCAATGTTTTTTAGGTTTTCCTCAAATGTTTCGCACATCTCTCCAGAATGTAAAGTTCTTTTAAGATTAGAATCAAAAGTCATTTTGAAAGCATCATAATGCTTCTCTGGTGGGTTGTTATTCTCTTCACAAGCCAAGTCAATACCAACAACGCCTCTATCTTGATAAGTAAGAGCTGCTTTAACAACTTTCTTTGATTTTTCAATGTCAGTTTCTCTGCCAATGGATATTATAAGATTGGTTGTTATACCTGTTTTTTCTGCACCTTCTTGCAGTCCTTCTAATACATATCCCATTACTTGATTCAATGATAATCCCTTTTTTAGATGGTATTGAGGGGCAAACCTTGTTTCAAGATAAATTATATTTTGAGAGGCTATGTATGTAACATGGTTTTTTGCAATTGTTTTCAGGTCTTCAGGACTCTGCATCAAACCTGTCACTAAACCGAACTGGTCCAGAAACTTATAATAACCCCATCCTCGCCATAACTGTTTTATTTTTTCACTGCTATCAATTAATCCTTCGTTATATGGTAGGTTCAACCTTAAATTCTTTTTGTGGATGATTGATAGAACATCTTCCGCATCAAGTGCTCCGTCTATGTGGACATGACACTCTGCCTTTTTCAGTCTCTGGATATTATGGTATAGATTCATATACTTCTCTTCTGAGATGTTCATATCTTTTGGTAATTTAATGAGATTATTAAACTTGTCGCAGCATTGTTTTTCGAAAGTTTTTTAAATAAAAGTATTATCACTGATAACTGGGGGTGGAAATCGCAGAAGATTTTCAGCTTGAATCACGACTCTCCTGATAAGGGTTTTGAGAAAATTCAAAGTTGCTTGCAACTTTGATAGCAAACGTCTTCGGATGGTTGCAATGCCGTTGAGAACTGCCCAAGAGAAAAGAGATAAACTTGGAGAAGCTTAGCGGGAGACAAGCTTATAACCTGGAAAGGATGAACCAGATTCTCTTTGAAGGTTCACTAGGAAGAATGATTCATTAAAAAGTTGGAGAACAGACGCGATGGAAACCTTCACTTATTTTCTAAAAAACATTTAAACAAAATAATATTACCTATATTATGCATAAAGGAATTCGGCCCGCTCATATTGGATTAATTCTCGGAGATAGAACAATTGCGCCTCCAAGCCAGTTTGCATTAGCTACTTTTGGAGTTATGAGCAGGTCAGAAATAAAAGAAACATTGGAAGAGTTAGTTGAAGGAATAAAGATTGGAGCAATCAGTACTGATGACACACCGATGCTGGATTATTATGTAAAGACAGAAGCTCTCAATATGCAAACATTGGGTTTATTGGCCAGGAGAGGTCATGGAACGCATAAACTGATTTCTCAAGAAGCGATTCTGAAAGCAGAATACAAAGATCAGGAAGCAACCCATTCAAAGAATGATGTATTTGTTTTAGAGGTTGAATCTAGAAGTCCAAGAACAGAGCCAAAGCCGAAGAGGCAGAAAAAAAGAAGGCGATTTGTACCGCACAATGATCCTAGGAAAGTAATAATCTACAGTCCTTTTGATGCAAGAAAGATTGACTTCAGAGGTGGCACACCTTATCCTGATTTTAATTTGGAAAAAGGTCATCATTGGTCTGCTGGGCAGGAAAACGAAAGATCTTATTTGGAAAGTTTGCAGGAACATGAAAGAGCACAGTTTGAGAAAAGGTTTGAAATAGTTGATTATGCAAGAGCTGCTGGATTAATAGAATTAAACAAAATAATACTGAAAGGAGATTTTCATTTAATTGGTGGAAGCGGAGATTTGCAGGGAAGAATTCCTTTGTTGCCATTTGATTTTTCATTGATACATTCAACTGATTTGGAAGAAAGATATTCAAGGATGAAATATGCCTTTGAAATTCTCTTGAAAAGATATTCAACTCCGAAAACAGTAAGAGTCGCATCCGGTCATGAAACAGGAAGAATAACTATGAATGATTTGGATGAGATCGTTTTTGGAAAAACAGGTTTTATTGGAAATGAAGTAAGGGATGCTTATAGAAGTGGGGATATTACAAAAGGAGTGATTCTTAATAGGAAAAATTTTGGAGAGTATAATTGGGCAGTAATACAGGCGATTGAAGAGCATTATTTTTCTCAAGGAAGAGAGTTCAAAGGATATTCTTTAGAATTTGTGAATAAGCCCGGTTTTAGAACCACCTCAATTGTTTTTGATCTTCCAGAAGAATCAGAAGAAGATTTTCAGATGAGAATAGTTTTGAGTAATAAGTTTGTTATGCCATACATATTATATGTGAAGCCGAATCCCACAGAAAAGGATTTGAAATATGTGAAAAAAATGGATGAAGATCCGACAAAGATGGTTAACCTCCCTGCTGATAAAACAAGATGGAAGAGAGGTTGGATTGATGCGGATTGGAGAACAGGACAAAAGGAATGCTTGTTCACATTATTCGAGCCAAATGACAGCATTCTACAAAGAGCAGATGAAATTTCCAAAAGAATGGCTTATGGAATAAATGCCTCTACCTTAAGAGATCGATATGTTGGAGTTATGAAAGGAAGGTAATATCAGAAACTCATATAAATGCTCTTTATTTCCCATTCCTATGCCTAAAAATATTGATGGTAAACTTTCTGTGGATGCTAATGAACTATATGATTTTTCTGTGGATTTGGCAGATAGGATTCTGGCAGATAATTTTAGACCTGATTTTCTGATTGCTTTGTGGAGAGGAGGAACGCCTCCTGGTATAGCTGTTCATGAAATCTTCAAGTATCTTGGTATAGAAACAGACCATATAGCTGTAAGAACTGACGGTTATGGTGATGATAATAAGTTGAAGAAAAAAATTAAGGTTTATGGATTGAATTATTTATTTGATAATGCAGGTCCTAATAATAGATTGTTGATCATAGATGATGTTTGGGATACTGGTTCAACAATAGAGAACGTTCTAAAAAGAATTCACCATAAGATGGGAGACCAAGCGCCCCATGATATAAAAGTTGCAACTATATACTTCAAACCGGAAGAGAATCTTACTGATATGAAACCTGACTATTATTGTGAGGAAACAGATAAGTGGGTTGTCTTCCCGCATGAACTAATGAAACTTAAAGAGCCACAAATAAAAGAAAAACATGCTGGTGTTGCATCTCTACTAAGAAAGTATGGTGCTTTTGACTAAATCACATATTCTTTATTATTGCATCTGCAAACTCAGAACATTTTAGAAGTGTGGCTCCTGTCATCTGTCTTTTCAAATCATATTTCTCTCTTATTTAACCTCTTTCGGTGTAAAAAACCCTAAAAAAGGAAAAATTAATATAAGATAAAGTTCAAAATAGTATACAGAGATAGATTATCAGTGAAATTTTAGAGTCTGGTCGACGATGAAAAGATTAGCAGGAATTGTTTCCGTATTATTAGTAAGTTCTTTCTTGCATTATAGTTTGAGAGCTGCAGAGCCTTCTATAGTTGAAGAGACTGTAAAGCCATTTGAAATACCTGTTGAAGAAGTAGTGGTCAATGGTATGAAGTTCGCTACAGAAGAAACTCTTAACAATCTAAGGAACACTTACTCAGATACTTCAAAGCCTTTTCAGGAGACATTTGAGCTTTACAAGACTTTCATCACAGACTTCAAGATAGGAGAAGTCTCTGTGAGTGAAGGAGATAATGCGGTGGTGAGCATGGACCTCTTAGGAGTAGAAAGAAGCTATGGTTTCTCACAACCAACCGATACTACTAGTTTGGAAAAAAGAATATCTAATCCTTGGGAAAAATATGAAAGTCTAGTGAGAGATGGATTTGTTCAGCTTTTTGATTATAGTTCTAGTAAACCAAGAGATGCAAAAAAAGCTCTTAAAGATAGTTCAAAACAAATCCCTGGGATGACACTGCTTCAGGCAATGAATACTAGCTTAGCAGGAAACGCGATGGATATAAAACAAGTTGTGCTCTTTGGAGAACAATACAATTTGGAAGGTCGTTTGGATTCTTATTTGATAAATGCTGATAAGAATTTATGGCTCTACACTGCTAGCTGGCTTGTAAAACCTGGTGAAGAACTTATACGCTTCAATTATTGCGCAGTTATGGGCATAGTCGAAAACAACCGTTTTTTACCTATATATGGAGAAATCGGATTAACTATCGATTTAAAAGTAAAAGAGTTTAATATTGAACCATACGCTTGTCTGCCTGAAGAAAAGACTAAAACCAGTCTTGCTAGCGTATTCTAAAAATAAACTACTTTTGAATGCTTATAGATAGAAACTTATATATAGTATTTGATATTCTTAGTTCAAGGAGTTTTAGAGGTGAAGAAACTTATAAGGTGGTAGTATGGTCTTGGCGTTTGCAGTAGTAGGCGCACAGTGGGGTGATGAGGCAAAGGGATCAACAATTGATGACATTATTTCTCTTTTGGAAGGAAAAGGTGCTAATATTCGTTTTCAAGGGGGCGGAAATGCAGGCCACACTGTCTTAGGAAAATATTTTTTTCATCAGCTACCAAGCACTATTGTCAGGAAAGATGTTTTTTCATTTTCTGACTCTGGCGTTTTGTTGTCTCCTATAGATTTGATTGGGGAGATAGAATATGCTAGGGAAAATGGTTTTTCTGTAACTCCTGAGAATTATGGTATATCCTCTACTGCTACAATAACTCTTGATTATCATATAGAGGCAGACAAGCAGCCTGATGATAGAGAACATACTTCAACTGCCAAAGGAATTAGTCCTACTGCGGGAGATAAATATTATAGGACTGGAATGAAATTGGCAACATTTCTAAACGCTGACTCAATGACTGAGCGTTTGTATCAACTATTTCCTGATGGTGATGTAATATTTCCTAGTCATAGTCCTGTACCTAACCAGCCAATCGAGAGATTTGTTGACTACTATGAACCTGCGCGTGAACTCTTGAAACCTTTTATGATGCTGAGGTCAGATGTTATCTCAGATTCAAAGTTTGACTGGATTAGCTTTGAAGGAGCTCAGGGTTTTGGATTGGATGTGGATCATGGTGCTTATCATGGAACATCAAGTAGTCATCCTGCAAATCCACCTTCAATGGTCCAGTTTGTAATTGGTGTATTCAAAGCATATCTCAGCAGTGTTGGCATTGCTAACAGGTATTTTATAACTCAGATGACCGAGAAGATAGATGACAAACAATTACAAGATATTATAAGAGATGATGTTGGAGAGTATGGAACAACAACTCATAAACCTAGGCGTATAGGTTGGTTTGATGCAGTTTATGGAAGACATGCAATGAAGACAACACCATTGACACATACAGTCTTGAGTTGCCTTGATAAGATGGAAGTATTTGGAAAAATGGGTTTACCAATCAAAGTTGCTATTGCCTATGAAGTTAATGGAAGAGCATATGAGAACTGGCAAGCAGCATTTGATAATATTCCTTCTGTTAAAGATGCAATACCTATTTATCATGAAATGGATTCATGGTCGAGAACCTTCATAGATGGTGAACTTAATCCAAAAGCTCATGCATACGTTGATTTTCTAGAAGAACAATTAAACATGAGATTTATGATGGTAAGACATGGACCAGACAGAGGGGATAATACATTGCATTCTAATCCATTCAAAGAAGTAGCTTAATTTTTTTTCTTTTTCTAATTTTAGTCTAAATACTTTTAAAACCTCTTTAATTTCTGGTCGTATGAGCATGGCAAAAGATAGAGAAAGGTTGAATGATTTGATATTGCAGGCAGATGCGGCTATGCACAATGCTATCCACTTAGGAGATGGATCCAGTTTTAGAGTATCTGTTGGTGATGATGATATTTCTTTAATGTTAAATTATGGCGCAATGGTTATGAATCTTGAAGGTGACTATAAAAGGGCTGTGCGATACAAAGGATGTGATTTTGTTTCTTTATCTTAAACATAAACAACCTTTTTAAAATAAAATCCTTTCTTTTGATTTATGTGTGGAATTATAGGTGTATTTGGAAGAGAGAATTCTTTGAAAGTAGATTTTGTTTCAGATTGTAATATATATAACTGGAAAGAGTTAAACAAGAAGTATCGCTTCGAAGCAGAAAACGACTCTGAATTATTATTTAACTTGCTGCAAAAAGAAGGACTTAAAGCTTTGGATGAACTTGACGGTGTTTATGCCTTTGCTTTTCGTTCAAAAAACAAATTATTGATTGCAAGAGATATTGTCGGTGTCAAACCTGTTTGGTATAATCACTCAGATGGTTTCTGCTTTGCATCAGAGAAAAAAGAACTTGAGAAATTAGGCATTATAAATATTAATGAGTTGAACCCTAGAGAAATTATAGAGTATGATTTGGATAAAGACAGGTTAAAGTTTATTGAAAGAGAATTTTTCTCAATAAAACCTGAGCATAAAGAAATTATAGAGATATTATCCAGAAAACTTGAATTGAAAATAAAAGAAGCGATTTCTAAAAGGATCCCCAAGAGAAAGTTTGGAATATTATTCTCTGGCGGAATTGATTCAACTGTTTTAGCTTTGCTCATGAAAAAATTCAAGCAGGATTTCACTTGCTACACAGCTGCATTGGATGATCCTAATCTGAAAGAGCCACAGGACTTGACTTATGCAAAGAAAGTTGCAAAAGATTTAGGGTTGAAACTTAGAGTCATAAAGATAAAGCTTTCAGATGTTGAGAAATACCTGAAAAAGATTGTTCCATTAATAGAGGATCCTAATGTTGTAAAGGTCGGTGTTGCTCTGACTTTATATGTGGCATGTGAAAAAGCAATGAAAGACGGCTGCAAAGTCATATTCTCAGGACTTGGAAGTGAGGAAATATTTGCTGGCTATCAAAGACATAAGGAATCCATCAATGTGAACAATGAATGCGTTTCTGGTCTATTAAAAATGTATGAAAGGGATTTGTACAGGGACGACGTGGTCACAATGTATAATAAATTAGAGTTGAGAGTTCCTTTTTTGGATAAGACCTTGGTTGATTATTCCTTGAAGATTCCTGGAAAGTATAAATTAGTATATGGTCATGAGAAGTATATTTTAAGACTTGTTGCAAAGAACTTTGGATTAAAAGATGAATTTGCAATGAGAAAAAAGAAAGCGGCGCAGTATGGTTCTAATTTTCATAAAGCAATACAGAAATTAACAAATAAAAATAAGTTTAAGAGGAAATCAGAGTATCTAAAGACTTTCTACCCAACACACAATGTTAAACTTGGAGCTCTAATAAGTTCAGGAAAAGATAGTGTTTACGCAATGTACACTATGATGAAGCAGAATTATTTAGTTGAATGTATGATAACTTTGGAAAGCAAGAACTTGGATTCCTACATGTTTCACACTCCGACGATAGAACTAGTTAAATTACAATCAGAAGCAACAGGGATTCCTTTGGTAACATATACAACCAAAGGCGAAAAAGAGAAAGAACTAGATGATTTGAAAGCAGCTATAAAGAAAGCAAAAGAAAAGCATAAGATTGAAGGTATTATCACAGGGGCATTGTTTTCAAACTATCAACGGAAACGTATTGAAAAAATAGCTGATTCATTATCGTTAAAGATATTCAATCCTTTATGGCACATCAACCAAGAAACAGAGATGAGAGAAATAGTTAGAGAAGGATTCACTTTCATAATGAGCAAGGTTGCTGCAGATGGTTTGAACAAGTCTTGGTTGAACAAGTCAATCACAAACAAGGAAATAGATGATTTGGTCAAACTGAGCGAGAAGATAGGCATGAACATCGCTGGCGAAGGCGGAGAGTTTGAAACTTTAGTCTTGGATGGGCCAATATTCAACAAGAAAATAAATATAAAAAAGTCAAGAATCATGGAAGAAGATGAGAATACAGCAACATTAATGATTGAAAAAGCTGAATTATTAGAGAAATAAATTTGAAATTATTCAACCAGATATCTTTTTATTGGGACTTCTGTTTCATCAAATTCCTTTACTGGAATAGTATTAGGATCTGATAATAATTCTTCAATTCGATTTTTTAGTGTTTCTGTGTTTTGATTATCTGTTGATTCAACAGGTTTACCAATATCAATGAATTGAGTTCCTCCTTCGTCGACTTGGACTTCATATACAAGTCTTACACCTAATTCTTCTTTTTCATTTGCAAACAATTCATAAACAAATAGTGATTCGCCATTTTCTTTTTTTTGGAAGTAAAAAGCCTCTATGTCTACATAGTCTGAATCGGGATCATAAACTCCGTTCTGGTTGCAATCTGTAACAGATATCCCAACTTGTCCTATTTTACCACCATCTTCAGTTCTTAGAGAAACATATACTTTTGATTTTTGTTCAGAAGAATCTTTGCTCACTGGATTTTGGAGGGCTAATTGTATGTATTTGTTTGTAGAATTTCCAAGAGTTAACTCTTCAAGTCCCTGAGCTATGACGTTTGAGTTCATAACTGTTGTTAATATCAAAATGCTGGTCAAAGTTTTTAACATTTTACTGTTGTTTGTTAAGAGAGGTATTTAAATGTTTCGTTTTTAACTACTGTTAAGTGGTTATCTATTCTCTTCGCAAGATTTATATAACTCCTTCTATTATTAGGGTCTATGGCATTAACAGATTCACTGGTGCAATTAAGCCAGATATTTGTGGAAAATAAGGTTCTGGTTAAATTAGTCACAGCTATAATAATACTATTAATTGGTTTCATAATCGGAAGGATCGTAGGACAGATAATCCTGAAGCTTCTAAAAGAGATAGAGTTTGACAAGACAATAAAGAAAGCTACCGGTTATCAGCATGCTCTTTCAAAGAAAATATCAAAGATTGTTTCATACTTAATCTATTTCATGGCTGTACTAATGGCTTTGGAAAGCATAGGATTAACACCTTTTGTGCTGAACATGATAATGTTCATTGTTTTAGTAATAGTTGCTATCTCTATTTTATTAGCAATAAAGGACTTTGTTCCAAATTTCATAGCAGGTTATTCTGTTAGGAGAAAAGGATTATTCAGAGTTGGCAGTAAGATAAAGGTTGGCAATGTGGAAGGCAAAATAATCAAGATAAGTCTTTTGGATACACATGTGGAAACAACAAAGAAAGACTTGATGGTAGTTCCTAATTCTTATTTCATAAAGAACTTAGTGGTAAAGAAAAAATAATTATTGCAATTTTTCTAACATGCTTGCAATTCCCCATATCTGGGTTCTGATGAATGTCGGCAAGTTTATGTCGCTAGATATCTCGTCCAACTCGTTCAAAGACTTGTTTACTTTCAAAGACATATCTGCATCTCCCTTCAAGTAAGTTACCATGTTAGAAACCTTTAGTTTTATGTTTTTTGGTAGAGAGATATCCTGTTCAAGATCTTTCAAAGCACTGATTACTTCTTTTAACTCCATTCTTAATCACTTTTTATTTTTACCAATCTCGTCCATCACTTCTTTTTGAAGCTTATCGGCATTTTCACGCATGCTCTTTTCTTGCTTGTCTATGGATTTCAACCTTAACTCAATCATCTCTTTCTTAGAATTAAGATCTTCCTCAATTTTTTTCTTGTCAGTCTTAACCATTATATTGCCGACAATCCTATGTGCTTCTTTAGAATGTGAAAGTTCTTTTAAGGCATTCTCTATTTCTACAATTTGGGACTGGAACTGCTGTTTCTGAGATAGAAATTTTTGCATGTTCTGCTCATGCATCTGCAGTTCTGCTATTTTTTCTTCGGTTTTTGCATCCATTTTACTTTTTCGTAAACCGTTAAGTTTTTTGTTATTGAGTTAAGGATCGCTCTCAAAGCAGTTGAATCCTCGGCAGTTATCTTGAATTCCAGCTTGTTACCTTTTTTCTGTAATTTGTAAAAAGCGCGTTTGTTTAGGAATTCTTTAGTCTCAGGCTCAAATAACTTTGAAATATTCTTCGCATCACCCTCGACTGAAATTTTAGCAGAGTATTTCATCTCGCCTTGACTTTAGTATTAGTAGTCCTCTCCTTGAAAATGATTTTTGAACCGCAGTAGAGACATCTAACTCTCTTCCTAATCTGGGTGTCAGATATTGCTTTATTACATGAAAAACATTTGTATGCGCTCATTCTTCCTCTACCTCTACCCTAATAGTTGCTGGCTTGGCAACTGTGTAAGCCTTGCTTGTGAACTTTGAATTGCATTTACCGCATTTCCAAATGCCAATAGCTTCTCTCCTGACTTGTTCATAATTACAGTATGGACATTTATGCTTTTTCCTCTGCTGAGCCTCGATAGCTCCGTATCTGTCTCTAAGTCTCTTTCCATACCTTGAACCGAATCTCTTCACAGAGCCATAAGTTGCTTTTTTAGCCATTTTGTGTTGAAATTATAAACTATTTATAAAAGTTACTAAAACTGGAAGTTTTAGAACTTCAAAAAGCTTTTTTGTGCTTTTTGTAAGTTATGATAAAACAAGAGGATAATTAGAATTATTATGAAAAGCAATAGCAGAACCTTATATTAAAAAATAATTAAAAATAATTGCCTTTTTCTGAAGCCTCTTTTTCTCCTCTATAAAAGGCAAGCTTCTGACGCCATGTGACGCCTCATCGCGTCAGACACTTATTTTCCTTCTATCTTTCTAGACTCTTTTGTGTGTTTTGAGAATGAGCTGGAAGAATGCAGAGTTACGAGAAGGGAGGCGTTGATTTTTAAGAAGATGTACTTAACAAAAAAAGGAAGGATTGTTTGCTGGTGGCATAAAAAAATAAGGCGTTTGACTATCTCATTTCCTTAAAGTTTATCCCAAACATAAAAAGTTTGTTCGAAAATCTTCCGAAGCAATCGGAAAATCAATAGGAAACTTTAAATAGAACAATCCAAATAAAGTTTTTAGTAACTTAAATCTTGGGGGTGAAGGTTACGAGAAAAATACTATTTTGTATTTTAAGTTTATTTCTAATTAGTATTAATGTATCTTTAGCTTTAAATGAATCTCTGGATGAACAAAACAGAGAACGAGACATCAGATTAGGAGCTGAATTCATTGGAGAATATAAATTTGTTGAACCTCCAGATATAAATCAAAGACTTGGAAGTTATACTGATAAACTCATGCGTTGTCCTGACGACTTAAGTCGAACATCAATAAGAAATAAAATTAATCAAGTTATGTTCGCAGATAGATTTGCTGACAAGGAAGTTGATGCAATGATACTTCAATGTGAAGCTGAAGAACGTTTTAGTGTTCCTGCAACCCTTATGGAATCTGAGATTGAGGATTGCATGAATCATCTTCTTACATTGTTAGCAGAGATAGATACTTCAAACTATCGATCAAATGATATGTTATATGAATGTATAAAAAGGCAATATTTTGAAAAACAAGTCAGAGAAAATCTTATTTCTGGATTCAAAGAAAACAACATTAGTGATGGGATAAGAATAAGAGATGATGTTATCCTTAATAAGTTTTCAGTTAAAAGAAGTTCTTCTGTTGTAACATGCGATGATGAAGAATGCGGAGAATCTGTTTCTATTGAAGTAGCTGACTTACCAGAAGGGTATATGTGTGAGGCAACATCAAAAGAATGTAATGTTGAATTCAGCAAATTAAGAAATGAATCTGTGAATGAATCAGACTTAAACGCATTATTAGATAATGCAAAAACTTTTCATAAAATAAATTCACAACCTCAAGTAACAAAAACTGTTCCTGAAGCTCGATCAAGATTTTTAAGTTTATTGAGCATTTTGAAGAATTTATTCGGATTTGGATAGTTAAATTAAAGGGGATATAAGCTTATGAAAGCAATAAAATTATTTTTGTTTATCATTATTTTTTTATTCAATATATCTATAATTTCTGCTTGGGCTTGTTTTGATTGTGGTTCTTGTGGCACTGGATGTGATGGTGCTTATGTTTCTATATATGATGCTTGGCCTGGACTTTACCATGTAGGAAGTGGTAACTATGATGGACTTATTTGGGGAGGTCAATATGGTGATGTAGGACTGTATGGTGAAGATTATAGTTCAATGGTCACTTGTTATGATTGGGAAGATGATAATTCTATGGATGACTGCTTTGGTGCATCTAATCAAGATTTATTAGATTGTAGAGATGCTTCATCTGTTTTAGATAATTGGTGTGATACTACTGTTACCTGTTATGGAGCCAATGCGAATGCTGACCATGAACTTGATACTGGAAGCGATGGTGATAAATGGGGTCCTCAATATGTAGTTATTCAATATTATCATAGCTGCTCTGACCCAGATTATGATTGGTATAGAGTAAGATTCCCGTATTATGTTCTTTACCAACATAAATACGATTGCGATTCCACACCTGAAACTGATTATGAAGGAAATTATAATTCTTGGTTAAATGTTAAATCTAATATTGGTTTGTGCACCGGATTAGAGGAATGTGATGAGAATCATGATGATGATATTTCAACCACTTATAACGAAGTTATAGATAGCCCTTGTAGAACAAAGAACGAGAATAGCTGTAGTGTTGTTGATGATTGTTTAAGTGACAACTGTGCTAGTGGAACTTGTAAACCAGCAACAGAAACTTCCTGCACTGATAGCACAGATAATGATGGTGATGGAAAAATAGATTGTGATGATTCTGATTGCGAAGGAGAAACAGGACCTGGTGGTAAGATATGTTGTAATGACGGAGCTTACAACTGTGGAACTTGTAAGTATTGCAGTAGTGATTTGTGTGAGAGCAGAGCTCTTGGTTATGTTTGTAATTCCAACCTTTATTGTTCAGACTATCCTGGTGGAGATAATTCTTACAACACAGGAAGTACTAGAAAAATTCCAAGCCAGGGAAAATGTGATTCAAGCCAAAACTGCGATTATTCTTCAACAAGTCCTGTATGTGACTATGCTGAAGGTGTAAGTCAAGAGGGTACAGGAGATACTATTTGTCAAGATGGTCCTTCAACTTGCAGTGACACTTGTTCCGATAGTATAGATAACGATGCTAATGGTTGTACAGACTCAAACGATTACCAGTGTGGCGGAACAGAATCTGATTGTGAGAACAGTGTAGACGATGATTGCGATGGAGATACGGACGAAGCAGATGATGATTGTGCTACTGAAATAGCCGATTTAGAGATACTAGAAATTATCCCAATACAAGTTGTTCCATATGTTGACATGGTGAAAGACAAAAGTGGATATGTAAAAGTAGTTGCTGTTAATAATGGCCCAATAACTCCAGTTGATGGAACGGTTTCAGTCAAGTTTAATGGAAACAGTCTCTCATCTGAAACTCCAACTAGACCTATGACTCTTGATAAGAATGTGAGTTTTTACTTTAATTTCACACCGAACGTTACAGGTACTGATTTGGTTATTAATGCAACAATAGAGGTTAGTTAAAATGAGAACAATATTATTCCAAACAAAGCTTTTTCTCATAATAATTATTCTGTTGCCTATTTTAATTTCTTGTTCCTTGAACAAAAGCGAACTATTAATGACCTACTCAAATTGGAATTTCGATCTAAACATTGGTGAAGTGAGAGAAGTGTGTTTGGAAAGAGATAGTTGCAAATCCTGTTACGATGAATATAGAAATTTATTATCTTACGATGACAGATGCTGCAATGAGTTTGGGTGTGTAACTCCTTGTGGGCCATTTCCAGAAATTGAAAAGGAAAATGCTGAAGCGGATTTAATCTTGTGTGTTTGTGAAACAAACAATAATGACACTACAGTCATCAAACATTTGCTATTTGAACTTAATATCACTGATAGGAGTCTTTTTAAGAATAATGACTCATGCAAACCTGAAAAAAAGTATGCCATATGAAAATGAGTAAAAATTTGAAATCCAAAATTGTAATCCAATTTTTATTGTTTGTGATATTAGCAACAATACCTGGTGTTTTGTCTGTACAAGATAACAATCTTACTAATAATAATATGTTGAAGTATGTAAACGTAACTGCTACAAGAACATTGAGAATAACATATGTTCCTGTTGATACTTTGGTAAGCAACTATGAAACAAATATTGAGGATAATCAAGTGTTTATGCAAGCCACATATCCGATCAGAGACAAAGGAATTAATAATACTGTATTGACAGAAATACATAATTCTGGAAGTCCGGACTTCTCCAAATATCCGGGTGCTTGTGGATTTCTGGAAAATTTCTCGAAAGCATATATATTATCTGAAAATAAATATGTTAGGGTAGTGGGTATAACCTATGATTCTTGGTTTGCCGAAAGGAACATGAAATCTATTACGAGGGGTTACACATGTTTCGATGAAATTCCTGCCGCGATAATAAGTGCTGACTGGAGACAAAATGCTGCACACGAACTAGGTCACACTTATGGTTTATGTGACGAATACGAGAATTCCTCTTGGACAGAGCAGAATAAACAATACGTATGCCCTAATGGTGATGAAGATGATAATGATGTGTTAGATAGTAATTGTTTAGGTTCTCCTGATGGGTGTCCAATCAAAACTGATAGAAAAGTAGTTCCTCACAGAAGTGGTGAAGGAAATATTACTTTATACAATTTCATGGGAGGATCTACTTATGAAGATAAACGATGGATAACGAGAACATCTTATGCCTATTTATTATCCGAATTCACTAATGATTCTTATACTGAGATGGATACTGATGAAGCTATGATGATCTCTGGGACAATTTCTGTTAACGATACTGTAGAAATTGATCCTATTTATTGGCTTGAAAATAGCACTTTATACAATGGAACATTTACGGGTAATTATTCAATTAGTGTTAAAGAAGGTGCAAGTGAGTATCATTCCAAAAACTTCACTGCTGATTTCTTTCTTTACACAATTGGTGGAAATTCAACTCTTTTGAATGAAAGTCGCTTTGTCTTTGTTCTCCCAGCATCAGATAATATAACTTCAGTTGTGATATCAAAAAATGGTATACCACTAAAAGAAATTAATGTAAGTCCTAATGCTCCTAGCATAGTCATTAATCCAATTATTGAAGCAGAACCTATAGAAAACACTTTCAATCTAACATGGAACTCAAGCGATGCTGATAATGACACTTTATATTATGCCATATTAGTCAGTTCTAACAACGGTGCAAATTACACAACGTTAGAGATAGATTATAACACCGCATACTATGAAATCAATCCAGCAAATTTTGATTATAGTGAAGAATATCTATTTAAAATAATGGTTTCTGATGGATCAAATTCAAATTATAATTTTTCTAATGTGGTTGCTTTGGGCATAAGAGTAAGAAACATATCAATCTCCTCAGTACAAACAATGTATTCTAATAGCACTTACAAAATTTTTGAAATAATAGGTTCAAACACAGGAGACATAACTTTAAACAATATTAATTGGTCGATAGATTTTGGAGATGGTACTGAGATTACTAGCACAGATAACTTCTCTTTAAGTCCTTCTGAAAGTATAACCATTATTGCTGCGCATAACTATTCTTCCATGGGAGATTTTAATTTCGTTATTAATGTTACTTCAGGCAATACTTCTGATGAATCATCCACCATTGTAAACATAGGTGATTTATTTGTTTCTAGTTTGTCTTTGATTTATTCAAATAGTTTTATTAAAATTTTTGAAACGATTATATTAAATGATGGGTATAGTACTCTAACTAATGTGAATTGGAGTTTTTATACTGGAGAATCTACTATTTATGCTGATAATTTGATAAACATATTGCATAAAAGTAATATTTCCTTTATCTTTGCTGTTAATTATAGCAACTACGGATTTTATGATGTAATTAGTTCAACTTTTGATGAAGACTTATTCAGTAATCAAACATTGCATGTTGATATTGATCAATTTGTTGTTACTAACTTGTCTCAATTAGATTCTTCCGGATCTGATAGGTTGTTTGAATTCATAGTTACTGGTTATGAGTCTGACTTATCTTTACCTTGGAAATTAGATACGGGAGAGGTTAATATAACTAGCACTCAAAATATAACCTTAAACTCTTCTGAATTTGCGTTTATCATAGTAGGTTACAATTATACTGGCAATGGTAGTTTTCAAGTCAATGCTTCAGTTAATAATAGTGAAGATTCAGATAATGATTTAATAGGTATAACTGTTTAATGGGGGTTTTATAAAATGAAAAACACATATAGAATTTTGGTTTGGTGCATTACAGTGCTTATGGTTAGCGCTTTGTCTGGCGCTTACGAGATTGTTGGCGACAGTGTTTTGTACTCAGGAGAATTCGCTGACCTAGTGGTAACGCCGCACACTGCATACAGCCCTGTGAATGACTTTGAGCAGACCTTCACAGTTACTAATAATAAGAATGTTGCTGGCGACTTATGTGTTGCTTATTATTTTAATAATCCTCTTGAGAGTGGAAGTGTGAGTCTTAAATCAGTTGAGAACTATAATGTTAATAATTGGATTAGCGATGTAAGTTGTGATACTGCTTGGGATGAAACTAATCAGACTAACGTTACGACTTGTACTGATAATGGATATTACGAAACAGTTCAAAAACAAAGAACTGTTTGGAATGATGTTTCAGGCGCATTTACTCACCTATCTTACAATGGAAAGCACTATTACTATTCAAACTCCCCTTTAAGTTTTAGTGCTTTAGATGAGAAAAGCTGGAAGCTCAGATATTCCCCCAACACAGCAGATAGTTCAAATAAATGGGGTTTAAAGTCTTGGAACTCCCAAACAGGGAATTGCTACAATGATTTCATCAATCAAGACTATAATTTTATGTATGACTTGGATCCTTGGTGGAATAGTAGTTGGGATTATAGTTATTCATTAACACCATCAATTCAAAGAGATAATGAAGTTTATAATATTTCAATAGTTGGAACTATATGTGAAAATAATGCTAATACGACTGCCATTCTCGATTCTACTAATACAACAGAATTTGATTATGTTTGGCACAATTCTTCAAGAAGCAATCTTGCTTTTGTAGGAGATAACAGTTCAGTATATTTCTTGTATTGTGATGATGATTTAAAAATTCCAGAGAGAAATAATTCTAATAAAATACTTAGATGGATGGATTGCGATGGTACATCAACCACTACAAGTGATTGGGCGTTATCATCTGGTGATATAACTGCTACTTGTCAAAGCAGTGTCTTAAAAAACGGTGCTAACAGTTTATTATTAGCTGCATCAGCAACAGGAGCTCCAATAGCTTCTTTGAACTATACTTCTCAATCAACTGGTAATGTTACTATTACTGGTTGGTATGCTCGAAAAGCAATTGTTTCTTATGAAGGGTGGTTTCTAGGTCCTACAGCCACTGATTTCACTAATGCTTATTGGATAGAAGATAATGCAAATATAAGATGGTATGATACTGATTATAGAGATACAGGCTTTGATAGTGTTACAAATGGATGGTTTGCATTTTCTATGAGTGTAGGTATAGATAGTAATTTAGGACGTTATTGGCAAAATAATACTTTAGGTGCCGGTACTCCAACTCATAGAGGGACAGTTAGTTCATTAAAATGGTTTGGTTACAGAGCTACAAATAATGCAGAAGGTATATATCTTGATGACTTCTTTATTTGTGACGAGACTTGCCACGTTTTTGTTAATCCAGCAACTTTAACAATTGGTGCTGAACAAACTCAATTAACTAGTGCTAATGAAAGTACTGCAAGGACAACGATAACCAGTGCTATTAATAACGTTTTAACTAGTCCAACTATTTATACAGTCAGACAAATGTATGTCAGATATTACAATGGCAATCAGTCATTAGGAACATTTGATAAAGTTGCAGTTAGTGGCAATCAAAGATGGGCTTTTAATTACATAACTGGAAGTGATACATACACTAACATGTGGAACTTAACATCTGTATTCTACGTGTTAGAAATGGCTAATCTAACGTCAAGTGAGATTACAGTTCAAGTAGAAACATTAATCAATAATACATTAATTTAATTTTTTTTACTTTTTTCTATTGTATAGTATGCTTCTGAAGAATAAAAATATGGGGCTGCCCAGATAAACGGTTATGTCCGTTTATACCATCGTGCTCCTGTTGGTCGCGATGCTGCGCATCAAAACCGTGTGGCTTTATGCTACACTAGGTCTTGACGAACGATAACGTCATATGGGGCTGCCCAGATTCGAACTGGGGTCCATAGGTCCCAAACCTACGATGATAGGCCAAGCTACACCACAGCCCCAATCTTTTACAAAAAGCTTGACCAAAAGTCATGCTCCCTTCGGTCGCGCCTTCGGCTTGGCGTCAATATCAAGAATTAGAAATCCTTTTATAAAAGTTACTAAAATCGAAGATTTTGTAACCTCAAAAACTTTGTTTTTGTAGATTATGAAAATAAAAAGTTTTAAATATTTAATAATAAGAATTTCATTAACTGTGAGGTGATTTTCAATGGAAAAAGAGAAAAAGAAAGGTGGTTGTTGCAAGAAGTGTTAGAATTATTTTTTGTTTTTTTCTTCGTTATTTATTTTCTCTGTGTGTTTGCATTTAGGATAATTACTGCATCCGTAGAATTTGCCATAGACAGAAGTTCTTAGTTTCAATTTTCCTTTTTTGCACTTTGGGCAGTCTCTCTCTTCTTCTGCTTCTTCTTCACCATTGTCTTTTCCAGCGCATTTAGGATTAATGCACACTTCTTGCTTTGGTCTTCTTTTAAGCTTAACACTGATTATCGGCGTTTGGCAGTGCTCACATGTTTTGTCTGTTGATTCTATAAAGCCGGAACTTGGAAGCTTGTAGGTTGTCTTGCAGTCTGGATATTTGTCGCAGGCAACGAATCTGCCGAATTTTCCTCTTTTGACAAGGAGTTTCCCCTCTTTGCAGATTGGGCATTCTCCCAGTGATTCTTTTTCTTCGGTTATTCTCTGTGCTTCCAGTAATTTACTACCTATCTTTTCTTCGTTCTTTTTGAAGTCGTCAAGCACTTCTGTCAACACATTCTTTGCTTCATCAAGAACTTCTTCTTTTGTTTTCTTATCTTCCCTTATCTCCTGCATCGCTTCCTCAAAGTGTATTGTAAGTTCTTCATCAACTATCTTTGGACTGTGGTTCTTTAGAGTGTTGACAACTCCTATGCCTAAATCTGTTGCTTCTAATAGTGATCCTTTGATAAAGTCTCTCCTGTATAAAGTGTCAATTATCTGTGCTCTCGTACTCTTTGTTCCCAAATTCCTGTTTTCCAGCTCTTTTATTATGCTCGCTGGACTGAATCTTCTTGGCGGTTCTGTCTCTTTCTCAAGTTTGTCTATGTTTTCAACATCAACTAAGGAACCAACTTCTGCTTTTGGAATCTTTATTTCTCTCACTCTTAAGTGTTTTCCGTAGTAATCATACCATCCTCTTTCAACAGTTTCCTTTCCTTCTGCTTTGAATATCTCTTCTTCCACATCTATTTTCATATGTGTATGTATTCTCTTTGCAGGGTCTCCAAACGCTGACAGGAATCTGCGAACTATTAAATCATATATCTTCTTGTCATCTGCTTTTAGCTTTTTAGGCTCGTTACCAGTAGGGTATATTGCAGGGTGAGCAGGGTCTTCCTTTGATCCTTGTCTTGGATAAATCTTGTCTTTAGAAAGTATTTCATCACAGATCTTTGAATAGTCAGATTGCTTGCTTATAGATACTATTATTCTTTTATAGCCGATTGTTGGAGGGAGTTTCTGAGAGCTCGTTCTTGGATATGAAATGTATCCTCCTATGTATAAAGTCTGTGCGAGCGCCAAAGCCTTTTTCGGACTGATTCCTAAGTTTCTGTAGGATTCTATCTGCAAGGTTGTTAAATCAAAAGCATAAGGCGGAATATGTGTTTTCTCTTCTGTTTCCACTTCGTTTATCTTTCCGTTTTTATCCTTTGTCTTCTCTAATATTCGACTAGCTTCTTTCTCGTCGAAGAATCTGTCTTTTTCGTGTAATGCAGTAACTTCTTCCTCGCTTATCTTTCCTTTAAGTCGGAGTTGCCAGTAAGGCTCTACCTTGAAATCTTTTATCTCTTTTTCCTTGTCAACTATTAGTTTTAGAGCGGGTCCTTGGACACGACCGGTTGAAAGAGTTGTTTTTCTACCTTTCTTGTTGATGGCAGCTGTTAATGCCCTGCTCATGTTGATACCATACAACCAGTCCAAGAAATGCCTTGTCTCTCCTGCATTTGCCTGTCCCCAATTCAGAGTTTCTGCTTTATGTTCATAAGAACTTATTAAATCAGGCTTTGTCAAAGTACTGAATTTCATACGATTAGCGTCTTTTTTCTTGCATAAGAATCTCACGCAGTTCAGACCGATAACTTCTCCCTCAATATCATAGTCGCAGGCAACTGTGTAAGAATCAGCGTCTTTTGAAAGGTCTTTTATTGTGTCTGCATACTTTTTTGAATAAGAGCTCTTATCACTAATTTGAGATGTTGGAGCCCACTCGATTTCAAAGCTTGGATACTTGAAACCATTGTCATTTTTTTCTGCAACACCGAACAAATGACCAACTGCCGGCACAACAACGATATCTTTCTTGTTATGAGACAGCAAATAATAGGATACTCCTTTATTGCTTTTTTTCACTGGTTTACTGTCGCTGAGAGCATATGCTATTTTCAATGCTGCAGACGGCTTTTCAGTGATGATTAACTCATATGTCATTGAGTGTAGAAATTTTAGTTGTTTTAAAAAAGTTGTTGTTAAGTTGTTATTAGGCAAAAAGTTTTTATTATTTATAATTATAACCATATATTGATGCTAAGCATAATCAACACAAAACTGAACAATTTTCCAACATCAACAGTTGAGAAGACAGCCACTTTTTACAAAAAAGCGTTTCATTCTAAGATTTTCACTTTATTTGCATCCTCTGAGAGTGAAGTATATACTTTCAGTAAGAGACATAAGCCACACTATGATTTTTGCTTTGCTTTTATGGAAAACGAGGAAGGACAGTGGTATCTGGATATTGATGGAATAGAGGGAGTTAGAAGTTGGGTTGTTGAACAATGTAAGAAAAATCCAGATTCAATCTTTGAATTGTATAAAAGTTGGTTAATTGATTGGAAAAAATATCATAAACTTGCTGAAAAATTGAAAAAGATTAATTTTAATGAACTTTCTGATGAAGATCTATATTTAGAATTGAAGAGATTCTATAGTCAATATCTGCTTGTTGGCTCAGTTGCTTATATTGCAGATTCTTTTATGTCAACCGGAACTGAGGATTGGCTTGAATCATTGATATCGCAGGAGCTGGCAAAAATTGGGATTGCAGATAATAAAATAATTAATCTGGTAAGAAAACTTACCTCCCCAGTTCACCTGTCATTCACTCTAGAAGCTGAATATAAGTTGCTAAAAATGGCCTGTGAAATTATTAAAAAACACACTGAGCCCCTTGATTTTGTATCATTCAAGACAAAACACCCTGAATTATTAGATGAATTGAAGGAATTTGAGAATAGTTTTCATTGGATACAGAACAATTATTATAATGTTCATTATATAGATGCAAAAGAATTTTATGAGCAAATTCAAGAGATTCTTGAAGAAAAGAACTATGATGCAGCTAAAATTAAGACTAACTTGGAAGAAAAGAGATTAGAACTTGAAAAAATTAAATCTGAACGAGAGCATTTAATTGAAACGTTGGGTCTTTCCGATTTTATTAGGAATCTTCTTTCTGTCGCAAGATTGTTTTCTGAGTGGAAAGATGTTAGAAAAAGCGGGGTATATATTGGAATGTATTATTTCAATAAATTTATTAAAGAGATGTCAAGAAGAAAAAATGTTCCGATAAATGATATCTACAATTTAGTCTTTGACGAACTCGAAGATTTCTTTCTGAGAAATAAGGATGTGAATAATACAATAACAGAGAGAAAACAACAGTGTTTTTTTGCAATTACTCCAAGTGGTTATTTTATCTCTGGTGGTGAAGATGCAGATAAATATTTTAAATATTTAGAATCAGAAAAGAATGTTAATGTTGCAGAGATTAGAGGAGTGGTCGCTTCACCTGGATATGCAAGAGGAAGAGTTAGAATAATTAGAAAAACTAAAGAGATGGAAGAATTTAAAACAGGCGAAATACTTGTTACAAATCAAACAACTCCTGAGTTTGTACCTATAATAAAAAAAGCAGCTGCTATAGTTACAGAACAAGGAGGGATTACTTCTCATGCGGCTGTAGTATCGAGAGAGCTTAAAAAGCCTTGTATTATAGGAACAAAGATTGCAACCTCTGTACTTATGGATGGCGAAGTTGTCGAAGTAGATGCAAACAATGGGATAGTTCGAAGGGCTAGATAGGATTTGGTTGTTTTAAAAAAGTTGTTGTTCGCCAAAATCTTTATAAACAGCCACTTTTTCCATTCAGTCATGGCAGACGACCAGAAACCTGAAAAAAAGAAGAAAACCAGGCAGCTTTGGAAGAATTATGAAGTCCAAGGCGACAAATTGGTTAGAAAGAACCAGTTCTCACCTAAATCTGACGGTGATTTTATGGCTGAACACAAGGATAGAAGGACCTGTGGTAAGACAGCTTATATGGAAAAGAAGTAATTATAGTGGTTGATATTCTCTAGGAAGATCTTTTATTTTTCTATTAACTTCAGCTACATATGCAGGCACAATCCTGCCTCTTTTTGGATAAACGTTCTGGAAATGCATTATCTCTAACTTATGATTATCTCCACCCCTTTGTGCCTTCCTATTTTGGTATTGTATTTCAAAGACATATTCGTTTACTCCTTCTGCTAGTTCTGACTTTAACTTTTCAACATCAAAATTTGAAACTCTTGCTAATCTATCTTCTAATCTCTGCCCGTTAAAAGGATTTAATCTATTATATCTTTCCTGCTGCTCTTCTTGTATGTTTTTATGCTTGTTTATCCAAGGTGTTCCTATTTGTAGAACATGACTGAATATTTGATGTTCAGAGTGACCATAAAGAAATCCAAGCATTGAATCACCTTTTTCTCGTCCTTTCCATGAAGAAGCTGCAAATCCTAATAATTCAGTTAAATCAAGATGTGGATAGAATGCTCCAAAGCTTGTTTCATAAAGACCATGGTGCATACTTGTAACTAGTTCTTGATTTCCTCCGCAGAGCTGCATAATCAGCTCTTGAGTTGGTGCTACTCTGTGCATGAATTAGAGAAATTAAGTGTTTTATTTAAACCTTTATGTGATTCTCCACTTGGTGTGTCCAAAGTGTATGATTAAGTCTATTCCTATGTTCTTTGACTCTATAGGGAGATCGCATGCGCCATAGCAGGAACCCGCCCAGATGAAAACTTCAGCATTTGTTTCTTTCTTTATCTCTCGCTGTATTTCATTGGCTCTTGGTTTCAAGCCGTCCGGTAGATGCAGTAGAACTTTCTTTACTTTCTGCTTCTTAATCTCCTGGATAGCTCCTTTCAAGTCGAAATCATACATTTTAGAATTAAAAAAAGAATTTAGTTTTTAAAGGTTTATTTCTTCTTAGAAACAGTTTTTTTAGCTACAGTTTTCTTTGCCGCTGGTTTTTTTGCTGTCTTCTTTGCTGCTGGCTTTTTTGCTACTTTCTTAGCAGGCTTTTTTACTTCTTTTTTAGCTTCCTTTTTCTTTGGAGCTGGCTTCTTCACTTCTTTTTTAGCTTCCTTTTTCTTTGGAACTGGTTTTTTAGGAGCAGCTTTTTTTTCTTCCTTAGCTTCATCAACAGTCTCTTCTTTTACTTTGTCTGAAACCTCTGGTTTCTGAGCATCGTCAGAAACTTTTTTTTCTGAGACTTCCTTCACTGCTTCTTTCTCTTCGACTTTCTCCTCTTTAACTTCTTCCATTACTTTTACTTTGTCTGAAACCTCTGGTTTCTGAGCATCGTCAGAAACGCTCAAAAGTTCATCTTTTGGCGCACTAGTAGCTTCGCTACTCTGTGCTTCTGTTTCTGAGATTTCTTCTTTCTTCTCCTCTACTTCTCTTCTTTCAGCTTCAAGTTTGAAAACCCTGACTTCGAAGTTTCTTACAGGTGCAATCTTAGAAATTTTCTTCTTGCATTCTTTTTGAATATCTGCTCTTAACAAGTCTTCAATTGTTTTTTCAAAAGTGTTCTTAGCTATAATCTCTCTTAACACATCTCTTGCTGCAGCTCTTAGCTTTGTCCCGGTTGACTTATGAATATAAGAGTTTGTGATCATTATAATCTTAATCCTGACTCTTTTTCCGTCGCCAGTTCTTAGAATGAATGAGTTGTCAACCTTGTTTCTTCCTCTCCTGACCAATCTTTTCAAGACACCTGTTATCAATGAGTATTTTATGACTTCAGTTATTCCCTGACCATCCCTAACATCTTTTATAACGAACTGTATGTTTGTATTATGTGTTCTTGGATTGCCGGTTATGTTTGATAGGTTTAGAGTCATATGCCTTCCTTTCATAAGGCTTGAATCTGTTAATAGTGATTCTCCAAGTACTTTGTTTCCAAATAGCTTTGGAGCTATGATTGGATACCACTTCTTTTTCTTCACTTTTCTAGTCGATACTTGCTTTTTTGTCATTGTTCGCAGAAATTATAGTCTCTTTAAATAGATTACTATTTTGTATAGTCAAGAAATCTAATTATTTAAGAATTCCACAACATATCAAAATAGTTTTTGTGAGATTTTACTATTTCTTTATTATTTATTTTTATTGCAATAGGTTCCTTAGACCATTGAATTAGAAGACAATTATCTCCATATAGAATTGTTGTAGTTGGATTAGTAAACTTATCGTCGACAAATTTATACTCAAGTAAGGTTCTTTTTTTTAGTTTTCCTTTGAATTTTTTTGGAAAAATTGATTTTTGCAGTATTTTTTTCTCTGCTCTTTGTTTATGCCACAACTCGAAATAGGGACCGAAGAGTTTTTGGAATTGTAGCTCTGCTGCTATTATTGAGATTGGTTTTTTTGTTTCTAATATTTCCTCAAACAAGATTCTTAGTCCTTTTTTTCCTGTAAAGATATTAGCTTCTAAAGGTTTTTCAGAGTTGGTGTTAACTTCTTTTATTTCTTTTATCAAGCTATATTTTGTTTTCTTTAAGTACTCCTCTTTTTCTTTGATTAAAGAAATAATGTACTTAGGATCTTTTGCTTCATACCATTTCACTTTGTTCTTTGTGATGAAAGCAACAACGCCTTTTGCAACCAATCTATTAAGTGCTTCATAAACATTTGTCCTGTTGACTTTTGTCTCTAAACTGATTTTATTTGCATAACTACTTCCTCTTCTAAGCAAGTGTAAATATATCTTTATCTCTGATGGACTAAAGCCAAGTTTTGAAAGATTTTGTTCGAGCATGAAATGGGGAACAATTGAGATGTTTATAACTGTTGTGGTGTACTACAACAACTTATCTTTATATATGATTCTACAATCCGATTATTAAAATCATTTGAGGGAATACTATGAAAAAAAACAAAAAAATAATTTTAGTAATATCATTAGCAGTTGTAATAATATTTGCAGCTTCTCTAGTTTGGCAGTCGAATTCTCCGACAGGAGCTGTTGTCGCTGAACAACTAAATATTCGTGTTGGTTATCTGCCAGTATTAGTTAATCTTCCATTATTTGTTGCATTAGAAGAAGGATATTTTGAAAAATATAATCTTAGACTAGAAGCTATTGAAGCACAATCTCCAAATCATGTTCTAGAAGCAATAATTGCAGGGCATTTAGATGGTGCTGGCATATTAGCAGACCCAATTTTGTTTGCAGCAGAAGCAAAATACCCGAATGAAATAAAAATATTTGCAACAACTGACGAAACTTCAAATAATTATGTGGCATCGATTATTGTAAGAGAGGATTCTGGAATAAACACTATTGAAGATCTAAAAGGAAAAAAGATTGGTGTTTATACTGGACTTGTTCAAGTATTGTTTTTGAAAAGTATTTTAGCAGGAATGGGGTTTGACCCAGAAACAGATGTAGAGATAGTGCAAATCGCTCCAAGGTTACAGTTGCAGGGACTAGAGTCTGGACAGTATGATGCATTATCAACAGTTGAGCCATTTGTTACAATAGCAAAAAGCAAAAGTATTGGAGAAGTATTAATAAAAAATCCTCGAGTAAAATATATTCAAGAACCATTTCCTTCTGTAGCAACTCCAATTTCAACAGAGTTCATAGAAAAACACCCTGAAACTGTAAGAGCTTACTTATTAGCTTATAGAGACGCAGTTGACTTTATAAGGTCAAATCCTGAAAAAGCTAAAGTCTATCTTGCAAAGTACACACCCATAACAGAAGATGTTGCGAAGGATGTTACATTACCAAGATTTAATCAGTTTGGAGAGGAAGATAGGGAGAATATTCAAAAATATGCTGATTGGATGCTTGATAAGGGTTTGCTTAGCAAACAGATTGATGTGAATTCTATGTTTGGTGAATTTGAAGGATGATGTTACAATGCAATCTGTTAGTGTGCAAAGACTTTGCAAGAGTTATAAAAGTAAATTTGTTTTGAAAAATGTAAATCTTGATATAAAAAAAGGAGAATTAGTTGTTTTATTTGGGGCTAATGGTTGTGGAAAAACAACCTTGTTAAATATTATCGCAGGAATAATCCAAGAAGACCGTGGAATTATTAAAATTGAAGGAAAAGAACCAAATAAAGAAAAAATAGGTTATGTCTTTCAAAATTATAGGGATTCTCTTCTTCCATGGAGAACTAATTTAGAAAATATCGCATTTCCATTAGAATTAACAGGTATTACAAAAAATAGAAGATGCAAAAAAGCAAAAGTTCTGATTAAGGAATTTGATTTGCCATTACCATTAAACAACTATCCGTATCAAAGTAGTGGAGGAGAGCAGCAACTAGTTGCATTGCTGCGAGAAGTTATTGCGGAGCCATCATTGATTTTAATGGATGAGCCATTCTCAGCATTGCATCAGTCAAGTAAAGAATACTTAAGGGTTAAGTTACAAGAAATTTGGAAGAAACTTGGTTTAACAGTTCTTTTTGTTTCTCATGATATCACTGAAGCACTGCAATTAGCTGATCGTGTGCTTGTTATGAGTTCTAATCCAGGCAGAATTGTTAAACAATTCAATGTTAATTTCCAAAGACCAAGAAGAAGTAAACTTGTTTATTCAAAACAATTCTCTTCTCTAAGAAAAAAAATACTATTATATATGGAGAAAGATGTTCTATGAAAAGCTACAAACTAATTACTTTTTCCTTATTTATACTTACTTGGATTACCTTGGTAGAGGCACAGTTAGTAAAACCAATTTTTCTACCATCATTAATTGATGTGTTACTATCTTTAAAGTCAATGCTTTTTTCAATTGAAGGATTAAAAGATGTTTTGTTCACATTAAAAAGAACGGTGATAGGGTTTTTTATAGCACTTGTTATTGCTGTGCCTTTAGGCGTCTCACTGGGGTTATTTAGAAGGTTGTATGACTCCATTGAATGGTTTATTGATTTTTTCCGGTCTGTACCTGTCACTGCCATGTTTCCTCTTTTCTTGGTTTTCTTTGGTTTTGGCGATGCATCAAAAATAGCGATGAGTGCTTGGGCTTGTGGATTTATTCTATTAGTAAACACAGTTCATGGTGTATGGAGTGCTAAAAAGAATCGTCGTATCATGGCTCAAACAAAGCGTGCAACCTCTTTTCAGATTCTCACTAAAATAACGCTTTTTGAAACGCTTCCTTTTATTTTCGCAGGTATGAGAATAGGGATTTCATGGAATCTAATCGTAGTGATTGTAGCTGAAATGTTCATAGGAACAAGTCATGGACTGGGTCATCGGATTTATGATGCAAGTATTGTATTTGATACTCCAGGTGTTATTGCAGGCATTGTAATAATAGGCTTAATAGGGTTTTTTATAAACAGAATAATATTAAAACTAGAAAGAAAACTTATTCATTGGGAAGGACACACCTAAATATCTATATTCATGACTTTCTTTGCGTTCTTTTCTATGAATTGTCGTCTAGGCTCTACTTCTTCACCCATTAGAACTGTGAACATCTGATCTGCTTCGACAGCGTCTTCAATCATGATTTTCTTTAATGTTCTTTTTTCTGGATTCATGGTTGTTTCCCAGAGCTGGTCAGGGTTCATCTCTCCAAGTCCTTTGTACCTTTGCAATGAAATCCCTGTTCCTAGTTTCTTCAATAGTTTCTCTTTTTCCTTCTCTGTCTGCACATAGAATTTTTGCTTGCCTTTCTTTATCAGGTATAAAGGTGGCTGAGCTAAATAAATATATCCTGCTTCTATGAGTTCTTTCATGTATCTGAAGAAAAAAGTAAGTATCAGAGTGGCAATGTGATTTCCATCCACATCTGCATCTGTCATGATTATTATTTTATGATATCTTGCTTTCTTGATGTCAAACTCTTCTGCTATGCTTGTTCCTATGGCTGTTATGATCTTGATTATTTCCTGGCTAGTCATTATCTTATTAATTCTTGATTTTTCAACGTTCAATATTTTCCCTCTCAGTGGTAGGATTGCCTGGAACTCCTTGCTTCTTCCCTGTTTTGCGCTTCCGCCTGCAGAGTCTCCTTCTACAAGGTATATTTCAGTTTTGCTTGGGTCCCTCTCTGAGCAGTCTGACAGTTTTCCTGGTAGTGTTGTTGTTTCCAAAGCGCTTTTTCTTCTCACTAATTCCCTAGCTTTCCTAGCTGCCTCTCTGGCTTTGGCAGCGCTTATGGCTTTCATTATTATGTTCTTTGCAACGCTAGGTGTCTCTTCCAAGAAAGTGTTTAATCCATTTGTTACCAAGCTGTCTACTATTCCTTTGATATCGCTGTTTCCTAGTTTTGTCTTTGTCTGTCCTTCGAACTGAGGATTTGGTATCTTGATTGATATTATTGCTGTTAATCCCTCTCTTACATCTTCGCTTGAGAGCTTTGCATCTCCATTTATTTTTTCAGCGTAATTGTTCAGGCATCTTGTCAAGGCGGTCTTGAAACCTATTAGATGTGTGCCTCCTTCGTGAGTGTTTATGTTGTTTACGAATGAGAAAACATTTTCAGAGTAAGAGCTTGTGTACTGCATCGCCACTTCCAATTCAGTATCTCCTTTTTTCTTTTTTAGGTATATTGGTATGTGGACTGGCTCTTTTTTCTTGTTCAAGAATTTTACAAAGCTGATTATTCCCCCTTTGTAATGGAATTCTTTCTTTTTGTTAGCCCTTTTGTCCTCGATTGTAATCTTTAGTCCCTTGTTCAGGAAAGCCAGCTCTCTCATCCTGTTGACTACTGTGTCGAAGTCGAACTCTATACTGTCGAATATATTTTTATCTGGTTTGAATGTTACTATTGTTCCCCTGCTTTTTGTCTTTCCTAGTAATTCAAGTGTTTTGGTTTTCTTTCCTCGTTCGAACTTCTGATGGTGTTTTTCTCCATCTCTTTCAACTGTGACTTCTAAGACTTCTGATAATGCGTTTACAACGGAGACTCCTACTCCGTGTAATCCTCCTGATATCTGATATGTTTTCTTGTCGAACTTTCCTCCTGCGTGGAGTTTAGTCATGATTAGTTCTACACCACTAATTTTATGTTTTGGATGTTTGTCAGTTGGGATTCCTCTTCCATTGTCCTGTACTGTTACTTTGTTTCCTTTTTGAATTGTGACTTTTATATCGTCGCATTCACCAATCATTGCTTCGTCTATTGAGTTATCAACAACCTCGTAGATTAAGTGATGCAAGCCCCTGTCTCCAGTGCTACCAATATACATGCTAGGCCTTTTCCTAACCGCTTCTAACCCGGCTAAAACAGTGATCTTTTTTACGTCATATGCATTCTTTTCTGCCATTTTTTGTGTCCCTGCCACCTCTGAAAAGGTACTTTAGAACCCTATATTAATGAGTCTAGGGTTCTTTAAAAAAGTTTCGTTTGAATTCTGGCGTTTCAGAGCTTCTACTTAAAGAATTTTAAGGTTTCAGGGTTTAGAATTCTGGCGTTTTAGAGGTTGTAGAAGGGTATTTAATAGTTTTGTAATATTACTTTTCAACATCCCGTTCGGGACACTCTTTAACTTTAGGTTACCAAGAACTCTTCTACTCTTTCCCTAAACTCTTCCGAGCCCCATATATCATTATGCCCTCTACCTTCTATCAGTGCATACTCTTTTTTTTCTGTAGTAATTTCTTCATATAACTTCTTTGAGTGTTTGTGTGGGATGATAAAGTCTTTGTCGCCATGGATTATTAGTACGCGGCCTTTATAGTTTTGCAGCCACTTTACATTGTCATATTTTTCTCTTAGTAGTATTGTTGGGGGGTATATCCTGTATTTTGTTCTTGCTACGTCGGTTAATGAGCTAAAGCTTGTTGTGAGTATGAGGTTGTCTACTCCGCCAAGGAAAGCATGATAACTCGCTGCTCCTGAGCCTATGCTTTGTCCGTAGATGGTGGTGTCCCTAAACTTTTTTTCTTTTAGATAGTCATGTACGTTCTCTACATCTTTTAGTATTAGTTCTCTGGAGGGTTTTCTTTCATCATTAGAAAATCCTGCGTATTCAACGAATATTATAGAGGCATTTGTTTTTTCAAATGTTGTTTTTATGCTGCTCCTGTCGCATGCCGACCCTGCGTTTCCGTGATAATATACAACTACTTTTTCAGAACCCTCCTTATAATACATCCTTGTCCCTTTGTGATTAATCTTCTCATAGTCGACGAAGCCTGCACAATCCTCAAAGTTCTGATTGTTTGGAAAGTACAGCATGGATTTCTGGTTGAAGAACAGGAATATCCCAAATAGCACATAGGTTATTGCAAACACGATAAGAATATTAATTATGGCCACCCTTAAGTCCATGTTGTTCATATAGAAAGGAGTATTTATAAATCTAATGTCCCTAATTATCAACAAAACCATACGCATACCGCTCGGGGCATATCTTTACCTTCGTTCTATTTTGGGGCTTTTTCTTTTTTTGAAATGATCATTATTTTTTTATCTGTTTTTCACAATCTTGCAGATTTATTCTCTGAAGAAGAAATAGATGTTAATGTTAAACAAGCACGGTTTAATAAGATAACAAATACTTTTGATATGCCTGTAGAAACTGATGACAGACGAGCTTTCATAAAACGAGTTTGATTAGTTTTTACTCATATGTTTATACGCTTCTTGAAGATGTTTTTCAAAACTATCTTTTGTTTTTCTGGTTATAATTCTATTATTAACGTCTAATCTTGCTATAACTCCTTTGTCGATTTCTGGTTCAAAGTGAGTTTTACCATCAAGATTCCAAAAATTAACACAACCCGAATCATATAACATGAATCCATTTCTTAATTCTAAAGGGACAGTGTAGATTTGAAAGAAAGCGTTATTTTCAGCTATTTCTGCAAGTTCAGGGAATTTAATATTACTGGGAAATATGGCTTGAATATGAATTTTCCTCTTATGGCAATTATCTCCTTTGACAGCTTCATCAATTGTTTTAATAGTCTCAGGGTCTGTCATGAATACTTCATCATAACCTAAGATTTTTATGTAATCTTTTGAATAATAAATATTTCTTTGTTGAATAAGGAAATAGTCTTCTTGAGATATAGGTATATTTTCTTCTTCTATAGCAGGATATGAGCTTAAAAAGAATTTATCAATTGTAGTTTTAATTCTGTGACCAAGATTTGTATTCATATTACTTCCCAAGAAATAGTAATTTCTCTAATTATATAAATATTACGAAAAATTTATTTATTGGATTTGAACATGATCTGCTCCGACGCACTCTTTCCTAAACATTTTAATATTTCTCCTCACTACCTTGTTTGAATGGGGGGATTGGAAGGTATTGTTGAGAAAAGTGATAGGTGGTTTACAGATCATCCTAAAACTACTTCTTTATTAACAGGTATTGGTATTTTCTCACTTTTTGAAGGAGGATTTTTACTTGTTGACAACTTAGCTCCTGATAGAGGAATAGCTGATAATTCTTTGATAAAAAGTGGAATTGTAGGGACTTTGTTTTCATTCTACTGCCATAATGTTTATCTTAAAGGAAAAATAGCTTTGGAAGAGCTTGGACTAAGTTACCAGAAAGTAAAGGAGTATTTTAAGAGAAGAAAATTAGATTTGAAAAAACAAGATGTTTCTTTTTTTGCAAATATTAAGGATAGAATCCTTGAACATCCAAAAACAGTTGGTATTTTAGGTGCTGGTTTGACTTTGGCACATCTAATCAGAACTGGTATCAATAGTCGTGGCTTGGATGGTTTCATCGACAATGTTTCTGATAATTATGGTGTTATGATTCCTGTAACAGCACTTACTTTAGGAGTTGCATATAGGGTTGTAAGTTCAATAGATAGTTATCTTGGAGGCCTTTTTCATTCTTCAAATTATCCTTCTTTCAAGAACCAGTTAAGATTTAAGCGTGCAAAAAAGAAAGGTGATATGGTGCTTATGAAAGAGATTGCATTGGAAACTCCTTATGATGCATGGCTTTATGAATATGCAGGTGTATGTGTTGACAAGGGAGATTATTTTGAAGCTCTGGATGTTCTTAAGCAAGTTTATGATAAAAATAAACCAGATCAGTTTTTTTCTGCTAATAGAACTTTTGATTTTATGAATTTTCGAGAGAGGCTTGTAAAGCATCTTCAAAACCTTAAAGCCAATGAGAGATCATTTTCTGATCGTTTGAAAATAGCTTTGGATTATATGAGACTAGGTGAGAAGCAAAAAGCTATGGATATGGTTCATGGTTTTGTTGAAGTAACAAGAAGTGATGAACTAGCACTAAGCGCTGATGTTAGTGAGGCTGTTTTTCTTCATAATATTGGTGAGAGAGAAAGGTTTAGAGGAAAAGTCTTTAGTATTATTAAAGAAGAACTGGATAAATTAGTCTTTAGTGTTGATGGATATTGTTTCATTGATGATAATGATTTTACGAGACATGCTCTTGCTCTGAAAAGGAGTAATACCAAAAGAGATTTAGATGATGAGAGAAAGTACACTGGCAGTATAAAAACTTCTTTTGATGAAGTAAATGATGAATCACGATTTAGAATCATAGATCCTTTTGAGATAGTAGGTTTGAACTCTTATTATTATGGAGCTATGAATTTCGAAGTTGGTGAACCTTTATATCGATTAATGCAATCTAGAGATGGGATAAATGTTTTGAAGGATGTTGCCAGGTTCATGGCTCGAATTCATGGAGCTAACAAGCTTTTTGACCCTGTTCAAGAGAGCACATACAAACAAGAATTGCTTTCAAGAACTCAGAATGTTACTGATTCACGAGTTATTGAAGCGATGACTTATATAGAGAACAACCTTGATTTTTTGTTGGAGGATTTTGAGTCAATACCAAGGGTTGTTGACGTCGATGGTCATAGGTTCAATTGGATTGTAGGAGATCATTATACAAAGATTGATAATGAAAAAAGAAATCCGACTCCTCCTCTGTTTGAATGCTCCAAATTATTGGAGCAGGGTAATTCAATACCTTTTACTGAAGAAGGAGATCAACTAAAAGATGGTGTGCTTTTGGAATATTATCGCGAGTTGTCTAACTTTCACAGCATAATGCCTTTTGATGAATTTGTCTTCTATAAGCTTAAATCCGATGTTGTTAAAGCAGTTTCTTTTTCCTTATTTGCGCTTGATCAACCATCTAAATATAAAGTAGCTGATGAGTTCTTGGATAATGCTATTCACTCTATCAATCGTCTTGATGATTATTTTGTTTTAAAACAAGATACTGCTTGTCTCAAAGAAACAAAGAGAGGTGTTGCTGCTCTAAGAACTGTTTTGGTCTAGATTTTTTCCATGTATTGTTTTAGTCTTGGTATGTATATATCTAGAACTTTCTTTTTTTGATAATCAAAGATGACTGGAATTTCGTTGCTAGCGTCGGGAATTTCTGATTTCATCTCTTCTAATCTGTATTTGTCCATGAAAACCACGAAATGTTCTTTCTGAGGCCTCTTTTTAGCGTCTGTGAATTCATAGTATATTCTCAGTTTTACTTTCTCTCCTTTAGCTTCTGGCTCTATGGTTTCATATTCTTTTGTAACGTCTTCCACTTGTGTAACAACTGCTATTGCAAGTTCTACTCCTTTGTCAAAGGATATTACTGTTTTGTATCCTAAGAATATTGTTAATGCAAATAACACTACTAATATCATGATATTGAACAAAGAATAGTTTTGTACTGTTATTATTGCCAAGAGGCTGAAAATGAATATCAAGAAAACAATGAGTGCACCGATTGAGAAACTGGTTAGTCTTATCAAGAATTGTTTATTGTCTATATATGCTTCCACTTCTTCCTGACTAGGGTCAGGAAATATTTTAAGTGTGATCTCACCTTCCATTTTTATATCTTTGTCGTGTAATATGGTCCGTAAAGATTGCTTATCATCTTTATCAGACCTGACAGATTAAATATTAAAAATAATTCCTCTCTTTGTACTGTGTTTACTAATACCTCTACTTTCTTATTTAATTCTTTCTTCTTTTTCTGGAATTCTGTTGCTTTTTCTTTTTCGAATTTATAGAATAGTTTATGGAATAATTCTAGAAATAGGTTTGTCTCTTCATACAGTTCAAGTGTTTCATTGCTTGTTTTTATCTTGTTCTGAATAAAATGTTCTATTATCTCGTTGTAATAATCACCAATTTTTTCCATATCCCTTATTATGACGTAGTAGAACTGTGTTTTCCTGTAGTTCTTGTATCCTTTTTTGTTTAGAACCCTTTTACAGAAGTCTGTGAATTTGTCGACGCTGTTCTCCAATGGTAGCAGGTCTTTTAGTTTCTCCACATCTTTATTTTTAATCGCTTCCAAGCTGCTCTTTGCCATGTCTTCAAGTATGTAAAATGTTCTTCTCAGTATTGTCTCGAATTCCTCTTCAAGAGCTACTGAGACATTCTTTATCTCTACATAGTTTTCTCCTTGGTCAACTATCTCGAATCCCATCAAGTCTGGGACCTTTCCCTGTATTTTTTTGTACACTTCTCTGTCTCTGTAGTTAATTCTGACTTCGTCTATTCCTGCTTGGTAGATGTAAGCTATATACAAGGGATCATATGAGCCAAGTTCTTCTGTGTCCAGAATTATTTTTTCTGTTTTCCTTGCTTTTTCTGTGCTTACTATCAGTCTCTTCTCTTCTTCCTCTATGTCCAGCTCATCTCCTTTCTCTACATTGTTTTTTTTTGCCCACTTGCTTGGAAGCGATACAACTAATGTTTTTCCTGCAAGCTGGATTGCTTTTCTCTTCATATTACTCTAATAAACCTTTTATTATATAAATTTTTTGGAATTATATAATTATATAGTGGTATATAAGTTATAAGGAAAAATTATATATTTTATTTTCCGGTGATATATATTGTTTTTCCGATTTGTGCGGAAAATGTTTAACAAAATCGGAGGTGATTTGTATGGACAAAAAGGACAAAATTTTTTTGACACACCTGAGAAATAATGCAAGAGAAACACTAACAGTAATAAGCAGAAAGACAGGAATACCAATATCGACGCTCTACGACAGGTTAAAAGCACAGGAAAAAGACATCATAACAAAGCACACAACCCTAATTGATTTTGCAAAGCTAGGTTATCTCTGCAAAGCAAATGTCACAATAAAGGTTGACATAGCAGACAGGGATATAGTAAAGGACTATTTATTATGCCAGAACTGTGTTAATTCATTGTTCAAGATAAACAATGGCTTTGACTTTTTGATAGAAGGAGTTTTCAAGCATGTCAAGGAGATGGAAGACTTCATGGAGACATTTGAAAGGAAATTCAAGGTATTGGATAAGAATGTGCATTACATTATAGAAGATATCAAAAGAGAAGCATTCATGGCTGATCCGCAGATGATTGATATTCTGCAGACAAGTTAAGAAAAAATATGGCCTTCACGTTTTTTGGGGGATCATTGGGGGTGATGCAAAACACGGTGAAGGCCAAGAAAGAAGCTTGACCTTGTTGTATTAAAACAACAAATATAAAATAAAAAAATTATAGTGAGCTTACCTCACTATTTCTATGCCTAACTCTTCTGACATTGCTTGCTGTTGGGCTACTGTTTGCTTGTTTGTCAATCTGCCTAGTATCCATGGGCTCTTGACACCAGTTATGATTGTCATAACTGTAATCTTGCCTTTCATGCTCTCAAGCACACGAGCACCCCAGATGACATTTGCATCGTCATCCATGCTCTCTGTGACCAGCTCTCCAACTTGGCTGATCTCGTCCAATGTCATGTCAGGTCCACCTGAAACATGTATAATTGCTCCTGTAGCTCCTTCATAGCTAATATCTAATAGTGGGTTGCTAAGAGCTCCTTTAACTGCTTCCTCTACTCTGTTATTGGTGTCACTTGCTCCTACTCCAATAGCAGCAACCCCTCCATCTGTCATAATGGTTTTTACATCCGCATAGTCCAGGTTCACCAGGGAAGGTATCGCGATGGTTTCTACAATTCCCTTAATCATAGTTGCTATCAACTCGTTTGCTACGGCAAAAGCCTGCTGTACAGGTAAGTTACCTGCTATCTGCACAAGTCTGTTGTTGTCAATTACGATCACTGTATCTGATTGTTGTCTCAGTTGTTGTAGTCCAAACTCTGCTTTGTCAACTCTAGCCCTTTCAATATTGAAAGGCATCGTCACTGTTCCGATCACTATAGCTCCTGCGTCTTTGGCAACATTTGCAATCACTGGAGAAGCTCCTGTTCCAGTTCCTCCACCCATGCCCGCGCAAACGAACACCATGTCAGAACCTTTCAAGGCTTCCTTCACTTCCTGCAGACTTTCTTGTGCCGCTTCTGCACCTCTCTCCGGGAATCCTCCGCAACCTAGTCCTTTTGTCACGTCCTTTCCTAGCAAGAACTTTCTGTCCGCTTCAATGATATTGAGATGTTGTTGATCAGTATTACATCCTAAAATTTCGGCACCTTTTATGCCTTTTTTGTAAAGCCAGTTAATCATATTATTACCGGCTCCTCCTACGCCAATTACTTTAATATTGGCTTGCCCGACGTCTAAATCGTCGTATTGCTGATTCGTTGTCTCTTGTTTCTCTGTATTGTTTACAACAAAGTCCATTTTCGTTTGCCCCCTGTGTGGTTTTTTTTGTGGTCTAAGTCCTCTTTGTGTATAGTGTAATATGTATTTAGGAAACCCTAAATCTTTATAATTAACTTATACTATACTTACCTCTAGAAACAGAAATTTTTTTCGCCAAAAACTCAAACTTAGTCGCCAAACATGGTTTGAGCGTGTTCTCGCCAAAACACCCAATAACTATATAGATTACCACACTGATATTTAAATATTTCTTATGTAGAACATATATATTAGAACATCTATTTTTGAAACAACACTGTTCTCCGACCAGGGAAGAGTCCCATCTCAGACATTTTTGTGAACTGATCAGCTTCTAAAGTTAAATCTATTATCGTGAAGTTGTAACTTTCTTTTATCTCGACAACGAATGATTTTACCTTGTCTATAGGTATGTTATGTCCTATTAATAGAACATTTGCCTTGTTCTTTTCCTCTTTGCCGTGTAGGATTATGGTTTCAACCTCGTCGATGGTTGCTGCTTTTTCAGTGAAATCGTTTAGTGCTGATTTCTTCTGAGCGACGATGTCCTGTAAGAATTCTGTGTTCTTTGTCTGGTTAAGCCTGTATACTTTGAACTTCTTGATTTTGGTCTCTCTTATGATCTCTAGTTCTCTTAGCTTGTTTATTATCCTGAATGTCGTAGCTACAGGAACCCTGGTTCTCTTGGCCACTTCTCTTATATAGAAATCCTCTTCTGGGTTGTCAAAGAAGATCTGCATGACCTTTAGTTTTTTCTCGTCGAATAGCTTTTCCAAGAGTTCCTTTGTTTCCACGTTGTCGTCTTATATCTCATAACTATTATATAAAGTTTTTCATTTATGAAACAACGTTTCAAAAATGGAACATTATTTTTTCCCAAAAGACTTTATTCCAAAAGAAGAAAGATCTTTCTTTAACTGTTCAAGATTCTTGAAAAGAATTGTATTGAAACCAAGCTCTCTAGCCGGAATCAAGTAACGTTCGTGATCATCAATGAAAATACATTCATTTGGATTTAAATGAGTTTTCCCTATGAAATATTCAAAGATATCTTTGTCAGGTTTCATCATCTTAATCTCATTTGAAAAAAAACAATGATCAAAAAAACTAAGATCATTATGGTTTCTTATAGCTGCAGTCTTAGAATTCATTTGATTTGATAGTATAAAAACCTTATAACCTTTACTCTTTAGAGTTTTAGCAACATTAAAAGCTAAGTAGTCATGATCTTGATTTAGACTCTTGTGAAGAACTGTTTTAGGAATGTTGAATTCCTTAGAAATAATTTCGTAGAATTCAGCACAGTTTTCACCTTTAGAATATTCGTCCTCTAAAGAATCTAATCTCTTGAATAATTTTTCTTCATCGATATTATACTTTGTTGAAAGCTTCTTTGCTGTAAATCTATTATTGCAAGGTTCAAGAACTCCGCCCCAATCAAAAATCACTGCTTTAATCATAATTAACACCTATGTCTTCAAAGTCTTTTCTTAATTGTTCTACGTCTTTAAAAATAATTGCATTGAAACCAAGATCTTTTGCAGCTTTAATATTTGATTCTTCATCGTCAATAAATAAACATTCTTCAGCATTAAGGTTTAATTTCTTCAAAGCCAATAAGAAGAATTCTTTTTTCGGCTTAATTAATTTGAAATCACAAGAATTCAAATAAGGTTTGAAAGCTTTCTCAAAACCTGTTCTTTTATCATTTTCTACATCAAACTCTGTTGCATTAGATAAACAAGCAACCTTATACTTTCTTGACAAATTTTTAATCATTAACAATAGTTCTTTGTTTGGGATGAAAAAATCTTTCCAAACTGTCATAATAATATTGTGAATTTCCTCAGAACTCTTATTGATCTTGTTTGATAATAAATCGCAAAAATCTTTAGCACTTACCTCTCCTTTAAGCATTTCCTCTTCATTTTCATAATAAATATCAATAGCTTCTTTAGAATTCAGTTCTTTACTTAACTCTTTGAAAGCAAGTTCCATTCTTCCAGAATAACAAACACCGCCAATATCAAAAATAACTGCTTTTATCATTTCTTCTTCTGCTTCTCGAATTCTTCCTTGACCATATCGAGGGTAGAGCACTCATCAGGCCTTCTGTCCTCTCTGGCTTGGACTACTCTAGGAAATCTTAAAGCATAACCGCTTGAGTATGTTGGGCTTGCTTGTATCTCTTCAAACTTTATTTCCAGAACTATCTCTGGCTTTATGATGACTTCTCTACCTTTCTCCTGCTTGATATGAGGTTTTAGCATCTCAGTTAACTCTCCAAAACTCAAACCTTCTTCAGGTTTTTCCTTAACACCAGTTCCAACCTTTCCCATCTCAAGGTAGTTTCCGTCATCATCAATGCATGCTAGAGTGAAGGATGTAAGCCAACCGCTTCTCTTGCCTTCTCCCCACTCTGCTCCAACAATTACTAAGTCAAGAGTGTCCATCTCTGATTTCAGCTTGACCATGAACCCGACTCTGGAACCTGGTTTGTAAGGGCTGTCAATACTTTTGAGCATAACTCCTTCATTTCCTTTTTTGACAGATTCCTCGTAGAACTTTGTGGCTTCTGCTTTATTGGAAGTAACTAGCTTTTTGGAGACAATGATCTTAAATTTTTCTTCTTTTATTATCTTCTCAAGCAACTCTCTTCTTTCCTTCAAAGGCTTGTTCAAAAGATTCTCGCCGTTATAGAACAATACATCAAAGACATTCAACTCTATAGGTAATTTCTTAGCTAGCTCTTCAATATTGTACTTCCTTCTGATTCTCTGGGATATGTGCTGAAAAACCAAGTATTTGTCAGTCTTAGGATCGAAGCCGACTGCTTCGCAGTCAATTATGAAGCTTTTCCCTTCAACTCTTTCTTTAACATAATCAACAACTTCTGGAAACTGCTTTGTGACATCCTCTAATCTTCTGGTCAGAACCTTGATTTGGTTCTTGAACTTGTGAATCTGCATCCTGAAACCATCATATTTGTACTCAATCACCGCAGGCGAGCCAACCTTTTCAAAGCCTTCCTCCATGCTCGTGACTTTCTGAGCAAGCATGACTTTTATTGGGTTACCAGGAATTAAGCTTATTTTCTCAAGCTCTGCAACTCCTTTCTTCGCAGCTAAAGCAACTGCTGAGAAATCATTGCTCTTGTCATAAGCAGATTGAACGATTTCAACAACTTTGTTGTATTCTTCTCTATCGACGTCAATTGATATTGCTTCAGCATCGTAACCCACTCTTACAGACATGTAAGCCCATACAATGGAGTCTCTCATTGTTCCGTCGCCGATGCCGACTCTTAAATCCTCAAGCACAGTCCTGACTATGTACTTTGCCTCTTTTGGCTTTGCACTCGAGAGAAGCTCTGCAATCAATTGTGTTTTTCTGTCGACGCTGCCAATTCCTTCTATCTTAGTTAGTTTTCTAAGATTAGAAAAGACCTTTGCAACCTTGAGACTGAATGAGAACAGTGTTGATTGTGATTTATTATCAATGACTTTCTCAGCCACTAATCCTAAGTCACCGATTTCCTTCCACATATTCTCAATGGCAGGAATCCCTGCGCCAGAAGCAGTGTTGATAGCTTTCAAAACCAATTTGCTGGCCACACCTATCTTTCTCTTATCCCAGTCAGGAAACAATCTTCCCCTAATAAGAAGAGTTATTGTAGGAATATCCTCTGCAGATGTTTTCTTCAACAATTCTGAGATATAATGAGTTTTTTCAAGCCTTTTAGACGTTGATTCAATCTTTTCATAGACGTCGACAAGGTCGGAGTATTTCATGTATTTACAGAAGAGATGATGGTTTAAATAGTTTTTCCATGTTTAACAAACTTTATAAAATAAGATTGTTTCGTCTGCCACATGAAATGTGATTTTTGTGGTAAAAAGCTTGAGACAACATTCTTGAACAAGATTGTAGGTACTTATATGAAGAATAAGAAGAGCAAGAGGAAAGTTGTTTGTCCTAAATGCCAGAAAGATCACACGCGTGAAAAGCTTCTTAAGAAGTTATGAAAACTTTTTCTACGCCCCTGTAGCATAGCAGCTAATGCGTTTGCCTCGTAAGCAGAAGATCGTGGGTGCAATTCCCTCCAGGGGCTTATTATCATAAGAATATTTATAAACAATCAATTATTCCCACATTTTATGACTCCATATGATATTTCAGAAATAAAAAGTGTAAGAAAGAAGCTTGGCATGACTCAGTCAGAGCTCGCTAAGAAAGCTGATGTTTCTCAGTCATTAATAGCTAAAATAGAGAGTGAGAAGCTTGATCCAACTTTGTCTAATGCAAATAAGATTTTCAATGCTCTAGACTCTTTGCAGAAAAAGGAATCCTTGAAAGCCAAAGATTTCATACATAAAGGAGTTGTTTCTTGCCAAGAAGATGAATTTGTCAAGGATGTCATCAAGAAGATGAAGAGGCACGAGATTAGCCAGTTGCCTGTAATGAAAGGTGATTCTATTGTCGGAGTTGTATCTGAAACAAGGATAATTGATCATTTAATAGATGATCCTAACCAGAATCTTAAAATAAGTGATGTGATGGGCGATGTTCCGCCAATAGTCTCGATGAGCACGGATGAATCAGTCATTTCAAGCTTGCTAAGAGTCTTCTCATTAGTTATAGTCCAGGATAAAGGCAAGATAAGAGGTCTTATAACTCGTTCTGATATACTGAGAAAGATTTATGGGTAGATTTCTGTCTTATTTCTTTTTCTTAGGCTTTTGAAGTTCCTTAAGTCTTTCTGTCAGAAATTCGATTGTTCTCTTGTTGTCCTGCTCATGCATGATTTCTCCGCATTCTGGACATTTGAAGTTGTACTCCATTGATTTGTCGAAGGTCATCCTTGCACAAGCGTTTTTGCACATGTAGAATGTATTGCTTTCCTCTCGCTCTAATCTCTCTTTGATCTTCTCTATCTTTTTATTTTTTATTTTCAGAGCTAATTCAGGGATTGTTTTCTCGTTGAAGTCCCAATAGCAGATGTACCATCCTTTTATCTTGTCTTTTTTCCTTAAAAAGAACGCTATATTATGCTCGTATAGTCTATATAGTAAGTTTCTTGTCTTATGTATTTCCAGATCTAGTTCTTCTGCTATAATGAATTCAGATATTTTCTGTTTCCCTCTCAGATAGAAAACGATTGGTAAAGCCTCTTCTCCAACTAACTCTGTAACAACTTCTTCTATAATCTTCTTAGTAATGCTCATCTTTTTCTGATCTTTCAGCACGTATACTTGTTCCATTTTTTTTCACCATCCTTGGTTCATTCTGCCAAATAGTTTCTTACTTAGCAGACATCCCCCCAAGAATGTTTTTTTGTAATACTAATTCTTGATTTTAGTCTTTATAAATTTTTCGTTTCTAAAAACCATACTTATCTATATTAGTGCCCTCTTTTCGTCGAGAAAATATACTAATTCCCATACTATTTGGGCTATAAGTATATTTACTACTATTTAGCAATTAATAGAAAAACGTCCAAAATGTACATTTTTTTCAGATATTTCTTAAAATAGTTTTTCTCTGAAGAAAATAATAACTCCAGATACTATAGCACCTAATATAGGCCATCCATACATTCCAAATGAAGGATCTGATTCAACAAATGCTTTGATAACTAGGAATATAATGTATATTCCAAATATTAAATATAGTGCCTTTGCTATAGGATCCTCTTTATTTCCATTTGCCATAGATATAGTATAGATTTATCTTTATTTATTTTTTTTGGAAATTAGAATAAAAATATAATGATGCCGTACATACAACAAGTCTTTACATAATTCGAACGATTAGTAACAGCAAGCTTAATTCCTCGTTGCCTTGGAACTTACACTTCTGTTCTATCAAACCCATCTTCTATGGGAGTTCTATGTCTCTTTTCGAGAAGGGCTTCGTGCTTAGATGCTTTCAGCACTTATCCCCTAGCGCGTAGCTGCCCAACCTACCTTGCCAGGTAATTGGTCGACCAGAGGCGCCGAACCACAGTTCCTCTCGTACTAAGTGATCCTTCCTCTCAGACAATTAACACTTCCAGTAGATATCAAACAAACTGCCTCACAGCGTTCTGAACCCAGCTCACGAA
>JABMPT010000005.1 GCA_013202845.1 Candidatus Woesearchaeota archaeon
AAAGTCACACGAGACGCTAAAAGCGTCGTGACCAAAGGAACATATGTGTTAACGGAAACGACCGTCTATTCTCATTTGAGACTTATATTGTTCTACCAAATCTTCGGAACCACTTGTATACCTTTCTTCTTAAGATGAGCTTTAACTTCTTTAGGCGTTCGTTTGTCATCTAACGAGAATTGTTTGTCTCCTTTTTCATGAAGATGTTTGTAAACTGTTCTTCCACCGGGATTTGGCACCCCTCCAGTTCCTATTAGGTCTACCATTGGAAATAATTCATTTCGTAAATCTTCATTTTCTCTTGAACTCAGAGCAATTGAAACATCTGGCAGAGATAGACGCAGAGAAGTTACTATCGATTTTAAAATATCTGGTTTTACAGTTGTTTTGCAAAGCTTTTCTGTTTCTGTTGATTCAATTATTTTCTGATATTCTTTATCATAAAGAATCTGGCCAATAAGAGTCTGATATCTAGACAAATCAATTGTTTCAGCATCTTTGAGTGTCGGAACTGATATACAAACATTGGCGCCTTGTTCTCTAAGAAGTTCTGTATGTTGATGTAACCTGTTTACTTCCCACGAAAATTCCTTCCAAAGACCAAATAATGAACCAATCCCTATATTTTGATAACCCAAATCAATCGCTTTTTCTGGTTCTCTAAATCGTCTTAAAAAATCACTTTTTATGCTATTCTTATTATGATGAATGTCAAATATCGTAGGCGCATATGATTCCTGAAAAAGAATAAAATGATCAACACCAAGATCGCGAATTTCTTTTAAAGTTTCTGACGATAAGTATTCAAACTCAATCCAAGGATTCAGATTTTCTTCCTTTAGAATCTTAACACTTTTGAGTATCAAGTCCTTATATTTATGCTCTGGAAGAGTTCCGCCAATCAATATTACATTATTAACACCGGACTCTCTTATTGCTATCGCTTCTTCTCTTACTTCGTCAGGAGTCAAGGTTATTCTCTCTAAATCTTTATTGCTCACTCTGTAGCCACAGTATGAACAATCATTTACACATTGATTCGTAATATATAGACAAGTGTAAAAAGAAGCTATATCACCAATATGTTTGGATTTAACCGATGCAGCCACATCCATTGCTTTCGAGAGAATATCCTCATAACTACGGCAATAACTATACATTCTATCTATCCTACTAGATTCAACAAATCCTGATACAATTTCGTCTACGATAGCTTTATCTCCGTAGTTCATAGTAACTCTCCTGAATATGTCTGATGACGTTTAATATAATCCTTATAAGCCAAATCTATTCCAAATACTGAGAGAGGAAAAAGAACTTTCGAAGCAATTCTTATCGGAATTGACTGCTTAAATACACCATAATTCTTTCCATTCTCATCAACACCATATTTTTCTATTAGAAATCCGAAATTCTTTGGATGAGGTGTTAAATTGACTCCCCAACCAACACTATATGCTCGTTCAAGTCTAAACTCTGATTTAATTTGTTCTATAGTGAATCCTTTATTTAACATATTACTAGCAGCAGAGCTAGCAGCTCCATTAAAATACAAAACAAAAAGCAAACTTCCACCAATCACCATTTTTATTAAAGGTTTAACCCCTATATTGGCAGGAATTTTTCTTTTGTTATCTAATATTAAGACAGATTCTTCTAAATCCATTATAATTTCCTCTACATATAACTAAGCCTTCTTAGTCGTTTTATTAGTTCTTTTTTCATAATAATGGTAATAAAGAAAAGAATATAAACTTAAGTTGTCATCTTTTACGACAACATTTATAAAAAACAACTCCTTATAAACATAATGCTTGAAAAACTACAAAGACTTGGCTTGACAGAAAAAGAGTCCCTAATATATCTTGGATTAGTTAGACAAGGAGAGTCAACTGCAAACCAAGTAGCCAAACAAACGTCAACAAATAGAACTGTAACCTACAACATACTCCAACAACTCATCGAAAAAGACTTAATTACCTATATCAAGAAAGGAGGAAAAAGATACTATTCTATCGCCAACCCAGAATCATTACTGTACAGAGTAAGAGAACAAGAACACCTTGCACAAGAATTAGTACAAGAAATAAAAAAAGTTCGTGTCGAACCAAGTTCCTATAAGAATGTTGAAGTACTGGAAGGAAAAGAAGGAGTAAAAGTGATCCATGAAGAAATAAGAAAAGCAAAAGGATTAAGGATTTTGAATGCAACAGGTTTGATATTTCAACATTTAAAATATGGTGCAAGGCATTTAGTAAAAGAAATTGAGCTAGAATCAAATGCAAAAATAATTGCTAATCAATCGATGAAAAAAACACCTCTAGTGAAATATCAGTTTGAAAGAAAATACTTGCCAAAAGAAGCAGAGAACTACGCAACAACCTTCATTTTCAACAACAAAGTTATAATTCAAGTGCTAAAAGATAAACCATTTATGATCATAATAGAAAACAAAGAGGTCTATGATGGTTATAAAAAAGATTTTGATGTGTTGTGGGAAAAATTATAAACCAAAAGCTTAAAAAGAATAATCTATTTAATTAATACAGTATGAAAGAAACTTATCTTGCTTTAGCGTTTATTTTTGGAGCACTTATTTTTCTAAATACAAAAATAGAAATCCAAGATGATGATTTTAAAGAGCTCACAGGCAAAGTAATTTCTGAGGAGAAAATTGCTAATTTTCAAGAAGATATAGAAATACAAAAGAATGAATTGAGAGAATGCTGTTCATTCACAGACGATGAAGGGAATGAGAAATCATGTTTTGCCATGGCAGGCTTCAGCTGCGACTACTGCAGTACTTTCTGCTGACTTTGCTTCTTATATTTATTTTCTATTTGTTAGAACATAACTAGTATCGAGTCCGATATATCGAAACCGATACATTTAAATATAACCTAGTATTAAGTAATAATACAGTGATGCGCGGATACCTTAAAATACTCACCTTGAAAGCATTAAAAGAAGGTGAGAAAACAGGCTACAGCTTGATGAAGTATGTAGAAGAGAAAACAGATAGTAAACCAAGCTTTGGCTCAATATACCCACTTCTAGAACAATTATTAAAAGAAAAACTTGTTAGTTGCAAGGAAAAAGACAATAAAAAATTCTATTCTCTTACTGATAAAGGTAAACAAGAATTAAAAGACCTTCTGAAAAAGAAAGACGAAGTGCTGATTAAGATAGAGGAAGGAATGAAACTCTTTATAGCAGTCTCTGGTGAAACAAAATACAACGACCAGCTAAAAGCTATCGAGATGATGAGAAAAGGAGATATTAATTTCCAAAAAATGATGGAACAAGCAGAAGAGATAGGTTCTAATGAAATGCAAAAAGTGATGATGCAATTAATACTAGAAAATAAAATAGACAAAAACAAAAAAAAGATAAAAGAGATAATGACTAAAGCAACAGAGGAGTTGAAGAAATTAAAATGACAAAAAATAAAATTTTTTGGCATACAAAAACCGGAGGTTTTTGATTATGAACAAAGAAGTAATAATCGAACTAAAGAATGTATGGAAGACATACAAGATGGGAGCTGTTGAAGTGCATGCTCTGCGTGGACTGACATTGAAAGTGCATAAAGGAGAATTTCTTGCGATAATGGGGCCTTCAGGAAGCGGAAAAAGCACAGCCATGAACATGGTTGGATGCCTGGATGTGCCTACAAAAGGAAGCATATACTTATCTGGAAAAGACATATCACATATGAGAGAATCTCGATTAGCTCAGATAAGAGGCAAGAAGGTAGGATTTATTTTCCAAACTTTCAATTTACTAAACACTCTAACTGCAAAAGAAAACATCAAGTTACCTATGACATTTCAAGACATTGCAAGCGAAGAAAGAGAGAAAAAAGCAGAACAACTGCTTGAAATGGTGGAATTAGGTGACAGAATGGATCACAAGCCAACAGAGATGAGTGGTGGACAGCAGCAGAGAGTGGCTATTGCAAGATCACTCTCGAATGATCCAGAGGTTATTCTTGCTGATGAGCCAACAGGCAATCTGGACAGCAAGACAGGTGAGAGAGTATTAGATTTCCTAAAAAGACTTCATAAAGAAGAAGGAAAAACCATAGTCATGGTGACTCATGATAGACGAGTTGCTGAGCAAGCTCAGAGAACTGAGTACTTGAAAGACGGAATAATTGTAAAAAACTTAAGAAGGTGATATGAGATGAAGAAAATAATTTTGTTTGCAACGATGTTGTTGCTGCTAATTAGCATAGTATCAGCAGCTGATACTCCTAGTTTAACAGCGACATTGATGAAATATGAACCGCAACCAGCAGAGCCTGGAAAATACACAACGGTTTTCATAAAAATGGACAACACAGGAACAGGAACAGCCCAGAATGTTATCCTGGAGATAATACCTGAATACCCCTTCAGTCTTGATCCTGGTAAATCAACCCAAGAATATGTTGGAGCTCTTGGAGGAGGAAGCTTTCATGTAGCAGAATTCGACCTTAAAGTCGATGAGGGTGCTACTGAAGGAACAAACACTCTTAAGGTGAGGTACAATATTGATGGCGACCAACAAATTTGGGTTGAACAAGAATTGGATGTAAGTGTCCAAACCCAGGATGCAGTTCTGTCAATTGAAGAAATTTCCACTGAACCTGCAGAAATGGCTCCTGGAAGCAGCGGAACAATAAAACTGGTCTTGAAAAACATGGCATACTCAACACTGTCAGACATCAAGGTAAAGATTGATTTAGCATCATCCAGTTTGCCATTTGCTCCCTACAACTCCGCATCTGAGAAAAACATTTACCAATTAAAACCTGGTTCAACACACGAGTTCAATTTTGACATAATAGCATTTCCAGATGCAACAGCTCAGATCTACAAGGTGCCAGTCAATATAACCTATTATGATAATATTGGCACTGCTTACAGCAAGGATGATCTTATAGGAGTCGTGGTTAACTCTGAGCCGGACATAAAGGTGGTTGTAGACAGTACAACACTCCTTGCAGAGAAGAGAATCGGTGACATAGTCTTAAAAATCGTCAACAAAGGACTGAATGACGTAAAATTGATGAATATGAAACTCTCTGATAGCGAAGATTTGGAAATTCTGTCATCAAGCAATGAAGAGTATATCGGAAACCTTGACTCTGATGATTTTGAAACAGTTGATTTCAGGATCCTTTTCAAAGGAGAAGACACTGTTGAAATACCTTTGGAACTAGACTACATGGACAATAATAACAACTACTACAAGGAGGACCTTACCTTAAAACTGAAGGTTCACAGTGCTGAAAAATTAGGCACATCAAACGGAAAAGGAGGAATATACTTCGTAGTAATAGTTGTTGTAGCAGTAGTAGCATTCATAATCTACAGAAGAAGGAAAAAGAAAAAACAACATTAGAATGCTTTCTGACTACATAGTCATGGCCCTGCGGAGCCTCGCAAGGCGAAAGCTCCGCTCATGGCTAACAATGATAGGGATATTTATCGGAATAGCCTCGGTTGTATCCCTAATAAGCCTTGGAGAAGGCCTTTCCAATGTTATAGAGTCACAGTTTGACATTGTTGGAACAGATGTTCTCACCATAACTGCCACAGGAAACAATTTTGGACCTCCAGGATCCGGAGTTACTGACCCTCTCACAATATCCCAACTCGAGGCTATTGAAAGGGTTGGAGGAGTGGACTTTGCAGTTGGAAGAATAATTGAAATAGGTACTGTGGAATTCAATAATCGAGTTGAAATATCTATAATAGCCAGTCTTCCTGATGGTGAGAGGGGAGAACATATGATTGATCTTCTAAATTTCGAGGTTGATAGGGGCAGGCTTCTTAACCCTGGTGAGAGAAACAAGGTCATGGTTGGAGATAGTTTTGCAGACAGTGATAGATTTGGAAAACCAGTACAATCAGGTTCTCGCTTATACATTGAAGAGCGGCAATTCGAAGTGGTTGGAGTTTTGAAGAAAAAAGGAAGTTTCGTCGTGGACAGCACCATTATCATGAATGATGGTCAAATGCGAGAACTATTCGAAGTTGATAGTGAAGAATTAGATGGAATTGTTGCACAGGTAAAGAAAGGAGTTAGCATTAGCAAAACAAAAGAAGATATTGAGAGATTACTTAGAAAAGAGAGAGATGTGAAGCTTGGACAAGAAGACTTTGGCGTTGAAACAGCTGAAGCAGCACTATCAACAATCAACTCAACATTATTTGCAGTGAAATTATTTGTGTATCTGATAGCAGCCATATCATTAATTGTTGGAGGAATTGGAATAACCAACACAATGTATACTACTGTTCTTGAGAGAACAGACGAGATTGGCATCATGAAAGCTATTGGTGCCAAGAACAGAACCATATTCACATTGTTTTTCATTGAATCAGGATTCTTAGGGATAGTAGGAGGAATAATAGGGATAATACTCGGAGCTTCACTAGCAAAAGGACTTGCTTTTGTTGGGCAAGTAACACTGGGAAGCGGTTTAATAAATGCAGATGTAAGCATGACCTTGGTTATTGGATCACTATTGTTTTCCTTCATTGTTGGAACAATTTCAGGATTATTGCCAGCATTAAAAGCATCCAAAATGAATCCTGTTGACGCTTTAAGGAGTTAAAATGAATTCAGACCTAATAATACACTCGGCGAAGAGTCTTTTTACACGAAGAACAAGGTCCTCTCTAACAATATTATCTATATTGATAGGTATAATGGCTATCTTCACTCTGATAAGTTTTGGAATGGGTTTGTCAAAGTATGTTACAGAAATCTCAGCTGATATGGGAGTGGATAAGCTTGTCATACAGCCAAAAACCATGGGTGCAATGCCCATTCCTGAAAAGCAGTTGAGTCAGGATGATGTTGATTTTATAGCGAATGTTAAAGGAATTAAAGATGTAACAGGTCTAATGATCCAATCAGCAAAGATACAGCCTGACGAAGACACTAAACCAAAATATTTTTTCTTAATGGGATTTACAACAGAAACGGAAGAAATGGAAATCGTCCTTGAATTGATGACTGTTGATTTAGACTCAGGCAGGATGCTGAAAAAAGGTGATAAACTAAAGGTTGTCCTAGGTTATAACTATCAGTTGCCGAATAAGATATTTGAAAAATCAGTAAGAGTGGGAGAGAAAATTCTATTGAATGATATTCAAGTAGAAGTTGTTGGTTTCTTTGAATCTGTTGGCAATCCACAAGACGATTCAAACATATACATGACTTATGAAGGTGTTGAAGAACTTCTTGGAGAAGAGCAGGGCTATGAGTGGGTAATGGCAAGAGTAGAACCTGGTGAGGATCCACAAGCCTTAAGCGAGAAAGTTTTTGATAAACTAAGAAAATTCAAAGACCAAGAAAAAGGTAAAGAGGATTTCTTTGTTCAGACTTTTCAGGAACAGATAGAGATGTTCACTAATATCATGCAGGTTCTAAACGCTGTTTTGGTGTTGATAGCTCTCATCTCTGTCTTTGTATCAGGCATAAACATTATGAACACAATGTACACATCTGTTCTTGAAAGAACAAAAGACATCGGCATAATGAAAGCTATTGGAGCGAAAAACAGCGATATCCTAATAATATTTGTCACTGAAGCAGGTGTTCTTGGATTAATAGGAGGAATAGCAGGTGTTTTAGTTGGATATGGAATATCAAGTCTTGCAGGCTTTGCAGTAGGCCAGGCAGGTTATACCTTCCTGAAACCAGCATTTCCATTAGTATTAATAATTGGCTCATTATTATTTGCAACCATTACAGGCGCAGGCGCAGGATTAGCTCCAGCTATTCAGGCTTCTAAGCAGAAACCTGTCGACAGTCTGAGATATGAATAGAAAAATTATTTAAAGGTAAAAAAGAGGTGTTCAATTTATGAAGTCCATCCTTTCACTTCCAGATTATGTGAGGAGACTTCCTGAAAAAAAGAGGGAGTTGTTCTTAAGATTATATTATGTTAATGAAGATACTGGTTATCTGAAAGTCCCTAAGGAAATGAAGAAATGGGTTATTTCTCGTTTTGGATCTGTAAAAGCTGTCGAGAAGCAAAAAGTTGTCAGGGTTGACAACAATATAACTTGTGAGTCTGCTTTGTTTAATGAACTGAGAGCTATGAGACCTATAGAGTCTAACAACAATGGAAACACTCAGAAATTCATAAAAGAAAAGAAAGGAGGGAATTTTTGCAAGCCAAATACTAATACTGCAAGAGATGTTTTTGGCAGAGTAAAGGGAAAAAACTCTACAACAGGAAGCAATATTGCAAAATATGATTCTCTTCATGGTTTGGTTATATTCAAAGAACATAATCCTCTGAAGTTCAAGCTCAAAGATGTTAAGAATTACTTGGAAACAGCTGAGAAATGGATAAAGAAAGGATATAAGAAACATCCTGAAAGAAAATACCCTTATATTATGTGGAACTGTCTTTGGAAAGCAGGGGCTAGCATTGTTCATGGCCATATGCAGATGGTTTTGGCAAAGGACAAGCATTATGGTACAATCGAGAAACTCAGACGGTTTGCAGAAGGATACAAAGATGTTTTCAACTCAGATTATTATGATGACATCTATAATTCTCACAAAGCTGTTGGTCTTGGTTTTGAAAAGAAAAGCAATAAAATAATTGCTCATCTGACACCTGCAAAAGAGAAAGAGGTCATAATCTTCTCTAAAAACCTGAAAAACTGCTCAGAAGCTCTTTATCGAGCTCTAAAAGCATATCTTGCTATGGGCGTTGAGAGTTTTAATGTCGGCATATATCTTCAACCATTAGATAATTATTGGAAGATGCCAGTGATTGCAAGATTAGTGGACAGAGGAAGCCTTTCAAACAACACAACAGATATTGGTGGTATGGAAATGTTTGCGGGTTCAATGGTTGTAGCTTCAGATCCATACAAGGTTATCGAAAAAGTGAAGAAAGAATTCTGAACCAGAAATAATATTTTTTTTGATATTTCCCAAACTTCTTCTTGTTCATCTTCTTTACAGCTGGAACAAAGAAGCTTCTTCCCCATAAAAAATATTCTTTTGTTATAAGTCCTGTAGCACAGACATAGTAATCAGTGAATTCATGACTTAGATAAGCAAATTTTACTGCTTTATACAGATTTTTTCTTTCCTCTATTGTTAAAGGTCTAAATTTCTCATAGTGCTTTATGAATTTGAAAGTTTTTCTTAGGTTAAGTCCCTTTGAACTTGTGCAAGTCCAAATAATACTTATACACATATCAAGTATGAATGGTCCTTTCTGACAATTGTCAAAGTCCACGACCCCTGACAGATTTCCTTTATGGACTAATATATTGTCTCTTTTAACATCACAATGAATAGCTCCTGAAGGAAGGTTTGATGGTAACTTGTTTAATAGAGTTTGTTCTTTCAACCAAGTTGCTTCTGATGCATAACCAATATTTTTAGCAATGGTTTTTTCAAACTCTTCAGCTCTTTTCTCTGAGTAAGTATACCATGCAAATCTGTTAGTATTATTCTCAAATGAAGATATTCTATTGTGGAGTTTTGCTAAGAAATAAGCCATTTGCTTAAATAATCTAGAAGTTATCTTTATAGGAGTTCTTCCTTTTAGCAAAGGATATACACTGTAATAATGTCCTTTGTAAGTGTTGATATAGTTTCCTTTAGAATCTTTCATGAAATGAGGAACCGGGAATCCTTTCAAGTGACTCAACATCTCTGCTTCAAATATCTTATCTTTTTTTGTTTTGATCTTCTTGCTTACCCTAAGCATGTACGAGCCTTTATCAGTTTTTACAACATGGTTGTAGTTCATGAATCCTTGTTTGATTCGCTCAAAAGAAACAACCATGCCAAGAGAATATTTATCTGCTAATTTTTGCACTTGAGATTTGTTAAGTTTCATTTTAACCAAGTCTTGTTTCTAGAGAAGCAATAACTTCATCAACTAACCAGGGATTTCCTGTAACAATTGCATATGGTTCTTTGAAATCCTCACTATTTGGATTATCTATTTTGAATCTTGAATGAGAATATCCACCTATTTCTAGCTTGCCATCTTGTTCTTGTATCATCATTGATTTCCCACCAACCTCACTTATCAACAATGACGGTAGGTCCCATAGATAAATCTGATTATGCATATATACATCGGTCCTAAATGGAGAATTGGTTTGCTCAGAAAAAGTAGGTGCCATACATTCATATATTGAGGATGTAAAACCAAAAGTTCTTTCAATCTCAAAACCATTAAATGCCTCTATTACTTGGGCATATCTTTCCAGATAAGATTCTTTTAATACTGATTTTACAAATCCAAATCCCGCAACACTTTCGGATACAGGTTTTTTCTTTAGAGTTGATAAAGGAAGTAACATTCCACTATTTGTTTGATAAAAAGTACCAAAATCCTTGACAGCAAACACTGTCTCTTCAAATTCAGGTGCATATGCAACTTCAACCTGCGGTTCATTATCAACGACATAGCTCAAAAATACGCAGTATTTATTGAAGCTTCCAGGGATTATTTTCATACCAAGTTCTTTTATATCAGCTTTTGCTTGAGGATTTTTTATGGCTGATTGAAGTTTTCCACTGAATATGCCTGTTCCATCCAGCGGATCTGTTATATAGAATCTATTAGGATTATTTATTACTCTACCATCTTCCTCTCCTATTTGAGATGCTTCAGGGTCAAACTCATTCACTTGTGAAAAGATATGTTTTTCAGATGCAAAATCTGCATCTGTTACCCAATCTACTTTTGAACCATCATCCTTCAGACTCACTTCTCCTTCTGATAAAACACCTGGTCTATAACTTTTTAGAATTTCTCCTGCTCGTCTTGCAGTTTGAATCATAAAGGTCAATCTTTTCCCTTGTTCTGAATTTAGATCTAAAGAGTTATTTTGGTCTGACATATAGAGAAGGTTTAAAGAAGAATATTTAAAGTTTTCGTTAATTAACTACTATTTAGTAACAACTACTTATCAAAAGCTTTATTATGCGCTTTTATATAGTTTTCCACAAAGTTTCTCCAGTCAGCATGATTAGCAAGCGTTTTAGCGACTACTTTGTTCTTGACCCTGTCTTCATGTGATAAGCTTGCAAAATCATACATCATCTTGTACATGTCATTAACAACCTGCTCCTTTGTTCTGTTGAATCTCTTCAAGACATAAATTCCTCTTATTTTGTCTTTTGGATTGGATATCTTTGTTTCTATGAACCTGCCAAATCCTGCTAAGTCAGTTGTCAATGATGCTACTCCCATGGCAGCTGTTTCTAATGGAGTATAACCCCATGGCTCGTAGTAGCTTGGGAATAATCCTAAGTGACTTCCTGCAATTGCATCATAGTATGGTAAATTAATCAGACTGTCATTCCCATCTAAATAGACAGGATAAATTATTGCTTTTACATGATCTTCTTCCCGGTTCTCAAGACCTGCTTCTCTCAATCCTCTCAACATCGGATCATTTTGTTCATCTGGAATATTATGCGTTAAAACTAATGGATTGCCATGACGCTTGAATTGTATAAGATCCTTTTCCAAATCTTTCAGAAATGTTTTTGTGAACATACTCCTGACTGACGGAGTCTTTGATGAGACAATGTCCATCACTATTTTCTTCAATATATCTTGTGAATGCCACTGAACATAATTCTTTATATGCCTGTAATAATTTTTGTTCTCCAAAACTTCCACTTTTGCACCATGGGTTTCCATAGGTATCCAAAAAAAGGCAGATATTGTCCTTTTGGATTTCTCCTTCTTCAACTTAGTATTTAATTTTCCAAGAGCTTTTATCATTACATCCACACCCTTGTTCTTGAACTCATATCTTCCAACTATGAAGAATATTAAATTATGTTCAAGCTGAATATTATAGTATGGGAAAAAATGAGTTGTTAAGAACTCTCTAATCTTCTCTCTTGTTAAAAGATGCTTCATAGAAGTCTCTTCTATTGTAGGAAATTTCCTCATTGTCAAGCCATTGTTCAGTATGACTTCTGGTTTCCTTCCTAGCAATTTCTCTGCTTCGATGGCTGTTGTTTCAGAAACAGTTGTGAAGATGTCTGCTTCCTGAGCAGAAGCTCTCTCTGTCAGAAATTTATCCTGAACCTTATAGTGATATGCGCTCTCTTCAGGATTAATTGTTTCAAACATATTGTACAAATCTTCTCCTGAGCCGGCAATGGTTCTTCCAAGCATTGTTGCATGAGTCGTGAATACTGTTTTAACAGCTGAGCCGCATTTTTTCAGGTAAAATATTGAGAATCCTGACAGCCACTCATGGAAATGACCAACTATCTTTTTGTCAGGTAATCTGCTCTCAATCGCACATAAGAGCATTCCAACAGCCCAAGACCACACCATTGGTTCTTCAAACTCCCAATTAGAATTGTAAGAATCTATCTTGTGAGTTTCCCAAAGCTCTTTTTTTATATTATCTTTTTCTGCTATCAAGGAATTGAAATCGATCAGTATTGTGTTTGGAGAGCCGTCAACATCCCATGTACCATAATAGCAGCTTATTCCCTGCTTTTTTACGTCCCAAAAGGCCTTTTTCAACTGTTCTGGAGGCTCTTTCTGATTAAGCTCAATCATTGTCTTCTTAGGGAAATAAGGGCCTATAAGGAAGTAATTCTTGTAGAATTCTTTCATGATGTAAGCCTTACTCTTTACAACTGTGTAAATACCTCCTACCTTGTTGCAAACCTCCCATGAGGCTTCAAACAAATAATCTGTTTTTGACTTAATCATTTTAAAACAATTGACTCATTATTATACCTATTATTATTCCAAATATCATTCCGTATATGAATTCTTTTGCAATGAACCTCTTGAACTCATCAACTCCTTGAATATTTTCTTCTCTGTCTTTGATCATTTCATCGTTTACAAGTTTAACCATATCATCTTTTGAAGTGACTTTCTCCATCCTGTCTGCTAAGTAATCTCTGTGAAGTATGTCTCTAACCCAGTTTGCAAAATCATTCTGCCCACTAACATGGTGGTTGAACTCTTTTTCTGGCATCTCAGCTATCAAATCTCTTAAATCAGACAGATTCTCAGCCTTCTTTCCATTGACTGCAAAGAAGTGCTTATGTTCAGGTAATTTCATACTTCACCTCTCTTTTTATTTTAGTATCTGGCTTGGCGTCTCTGTTATTGGAACTTTTATAGGTTCAAATTCAGTGTTTTTGCTTTTTATCCTGTGTACTATATCATTAAGTATATTTATGAAAGTTATGAATGCCTCATAAGGGGAGTCATATGGATTAAAGTATTTATGTACATCCCCATCATTGAACCATTTCGTGCACATGTAGTAGAAATGGTCAGAGATTGTCAGTTTTCTCCAATCCTCTAATAGTTTAGGATCTTTTAGCTCTTTGATGCTTTTCTCAATCTTGTACAACTCCTCTATTGCAGACACCTGCATCTTGTTGCCAAGCCACGCACTCAAGTCCCTTTCAACATCAGCCCATGAGACAAAGCTGTGGATATCTAGTTCATCCTTTGGCTCATGCTTAAGTAGCTGGGAAGGCGTTACAAACTCAACACCATTGTTTATTAAATCTTCAGGAAGTTTTTCAAGGAATTTAAAGATGCCTGTGTCCTCCCATTGATGCTCTCCAAAGGTTTCATAATCCATGAAGAGGTTTATTGTCTCACCAGGACTTTCAGTTACCCAACGAACAAATTTCTCAACTGTCAAAGGATGGTCTTTCCAGCTGCGTTGGCTGAACCTGAACGCGATATCATCACTTAACTTGTAATTTTTCAGCAATAATTTCATCTTCTTGGTTGTCTTGGCTTTGTAAATGTAATTGGATGACTTCCATCCAAGGATGTGATCAGCTCCTTCAGCCAGTATTCCTTTATAGCCCATCTTCTCAACATAATTTGCCAGTTCATTATTGAATATTAGCTCTGTATTCCTGAATATCTTTGGCTTCTGACCAAATAATTGCTTTATCTTTTTTCTGTGAAGCTTCACCTGGTCTTTAAACTCCTCCTTGGAATAGATGTATGACAAAGAGTGATAATAGGTCTCTGACAAGAACTCCACCTGTCCTGTATCTGCAAGCTGCTTGAACAGGTCCAACACTTCTGGAGCGTATTTCTCAAACTGCTCCATGGCCACACCTGTTATGCTAAAAGCTATCTTGAATTTTCCCTTATATCTGTTTATCAGCTCCAATAACAGCTTGTTTGTTGGAACATAGCATTTCCTGGCAACCTTCTTCATTATTTCCTCATTCTTCTGATCATCAAAGTAGTTAGAATGATTTCCTATGTCAAACACTTTGTACTTTCCAAGCCTGTATGGCTGGTGAACCTGGAAATAAAGGCACATCTTCATCTTAGCAATTCCTCATATACTCTCAGACATTTCTCTGCTGGGATATCCCAATTGAACTTCTTGACTTCTATTGAACCGTGGTATTTAAGCTCGTTGTTAAGCGTCCTGTAGTGGATTAAGGCGAGAATTTTGCTGGCTATATCCTCTATATCCCAGAAGTCCACTTTCAGGACGTGATTAACAACTTCGCTAACTCCAGATTGTTTGGAGATTATGACTGGTGTGCCGGATTTCATAGCTTCTAATGGTGTTATACCAAATGGTTCACTGATAGACGACATTACATACACTTCTGCCATGTGATAAGCCTTGTTGACATCATCACCTATTAGGAAGCCTGCAAACAGCACATTCTTTGATATTCCAAGCTCTGCTGCTCTCTCTATCATCCTTGCCTCCATGTCTCCGCTGCCCACAAACATAAACTTTATTGTTGGATCAACATCAAAGACCCTTTTTGCAGCTTCTAAGAAATAATCCGGACCTTTCTGTATGGTTATTCTTCCCAAGAACAAGACTAGTTTATCTGTTTTCTTTATTTTGTAATCAGGAAATTCTTTGAATTCAACTGCATTATGCACCACTGTCACCTTGTCTGGCGAAACGCCGTAATGCTTTACAACCATGCCCTTGGTGTAGTTGCTCACTGCCAATATCTTGTCTGCTTTGTGAAAACCCATCCTTTCGAGATCATAAACATATTGATTGAGGTTATGCCCTCCTGTTCTGTCAAATTCTGTTGCGTGGATATGCAATACCAATGGCTTGCCAGAAATCTCTTTCGCCTTGATCCCTGCCTGGTATGTCATCCAGTCATGGGCATGTATAATATCAAACTCTTCTGTCATAGCTACCAACTTTACTCTTTGGCTGTATCTGTAAACCTCATCAAACAAGTCTCGGCCATATAATACTCCTGCAGCATCATCCTTTTTCATTGACAATGTCAATTCATGGTCATAGGCCCTTGATGTCAGGTATGGCACAAGCAGACTTTCTATCTGCTTCATCTTTATTTTCTTGTGCTTGTATACCTTGTCTGCCACCAATAGGTTTACATATTCCCCTTTTACATTTGCAGGGCCTGTCGGCATTACAAATGTAACATTAACATTATGGTGGCTTAATCCTTTTGTTAATCCATAACAGGCAGTTCCCAGCCCACCAGAATAAACTGGCGGAAACTCCCAGCCCAGCATAAGTACCCTCATTCTCGCCTCTTTTTTCTAGTTTTGAAATTAGCTTACTTAATTAGATTACCATTCTTTATAAAATTTATCACATAAAAACAATTAGTTAATTAAGTTATTAAGTTAAAAAATTAATTTAATAAATTATAAAATAAAAATATTTATATAAGATACAAGCTTCTCTCTTAGCATGAATTACGGTGAACTATTGACAGATTCTAGATGGAATATAATCAAAGAACTGTCAGAACAAGAGCAGACACCAACAGAACTAGCAAAGAAGACAAATACAAGCTTAGCCAATATAAGCCAACAATTAAGACTTCTAGAGGCTTATAGTCTAGTAAAAAAAGAAAGAAAGATCAAAGAGAACAAACCAGGAAAGCCAAGAACCTTATTCTCTATTGCAAAAGAAGTTATTTATCTAATTCACATATCCCCTAATAAATCTATGAGAAAGGAGCTTGAACTGAATTTTGTGCAGAAAGCTGTTATGAACCTATGGTTGAACTTGGAATCAGAAAATCTGTATTATCTCCAGAAATTCTTTATACTAAACGAGGAATTAATCAAGAAATGCCAAGCAGTAACTATAGTAAAGACAAACCATGAGCAAATAGAGCTATTAATAATCACTAAAGATGTGCATGAAGTCAGGGAGAAGTACAGCAGCCAAACAATAACCAACCTTGAGAGTAAATCAAAGAAGATAGTGTGCTGGACCCACACATTTGAAGAGATAGAGCACGGCTTAAAGAGCAAAGAAGAATACTATGTCAATTTGACTTCAAACTTAAAAGCTTTTCTGGACAAGGAAGGAATAATGACAAAAATAGAGGCTATAAAAAATGGAAAAGATCACTAAGATAATAGAAACATTCAACTATGAAGAATTAATGGATTTGAAAAAACAGTTGAAGGAAGGAAACCTGAATTCCACTGTTGAAAAGAAATTAGAAAGATTTAAAAATCTGAATAAAGTCTGTCCAGTATGCAATAGTCCTGTGGGGGAAGAAGGACTGACTCTGACTTTTGGTCCAAGTGACTTTAGGAAAAGAGCATTGTTTGATGGTGTTGATTGTTTGGAATACTTCCTGTATAAAATCAGAAAATGAGTCTAATAGAAATAAAAAGGATATTTGAAAAAAGAAGGTTCAACCTCATCAAGACTTTGGAAAACGGAAAAGAGGACATAGAGCTTTCAAAGCAACACCAGATCTACGGAGCGATAAAAGAGCTCGAAAACATAATGAAAACACTTGACTATTACCAAGAGACCCAGGCAGAAAACCATTTTGACTTCAGATTAAGCAACGAGCCAAACAAAACAATTCTACAGAAGATAACCCTCAAGCTAAAAAGAAATTCTGAAGAAAAAGAACAAAAGAAAGTTACAGTTAGTGAATAAGCCTTCTCTTCTTAAGTCTCATAAAGACCTTACCATCTCTGCTTTCTATCTGCTTATGAAACATAACTCCATTGTTAAAGCTCACAAAATTACCAAAAGTAGCCTTTTTAACAGTTTTCTGAAACAAAATGCTTCGCAAATTAATCCCCAAAAGAAGGATATATGAGAGCTATTTAAAAAGTTTTGTCTAAGCTTCTCTCATACAGCAAGACTATCAAGAAGTAGAGCGGAGTAGCCACAAACACTATCAAGAATACTAAGACCTTAAACAAGGCAACTAAGTCATATACCTGAGCTAAATACGCTCCGACAATGGAAAGAATGAAAATAGGTATTGAGATAGCAATTCCTATGAATGAGAAATACACTTGCCTCTCAGACTCTGATAAGAGCTTATGAGTGAAGAAACCCTGGGCCATACCCAATATGGAAGAGCCGACAATTGACAAGGCAGTAGCCACACCCACAACTATTAGATTAGGATTATAAGCCAGAGATAAAGGAAGCATTGCAATCAGCAAAGTTCCAAAGACAAGCATTGGCGAAACACCTATGTGATGCCTTAAATTCCTTGTGAACCAAGGACCTATGAATGAGAATACAATAGCTATTGAGAAAACAACAGCCACATTCAAAAAACCACCTAAAAACTGATGTTTGAACTCATTGAAAATAAAAATTCCATAAAAAGAGTTTCCAAGCAATTGAACAGCACCTGTTATCACAGAAGTCAAAGCCAGAAAGATAACTACTTTGTTATGAACAAAGAAAGAAGAGTGAACTTTAACCCTACGCAAGAATTCTCCAACAAAAGAACTCATCTTGGCTTGCTCAGTAATGATTTTTTGTTTTAGATAAGCTAGTATACCTCCAGAGAGTATAAAAGCAAAAGCAGTTATCTCAAAAGATATCAAGTAGCCGTATAACTTGAAATTCAGTAATTTACCAAATAGATTAAATGAAACAGTCTTTCCAACCAAAGGAAACATGTCCATGATATAACCGGATATCATAAGCGATATAACAGTGATCAAAATACCATAACTTGAGATTTTGGAAAGGAAAGCACCCATGTGCTCTCTCTTAAGGCTGTTTCTTAGAAATCTGGCATAGACCTCTCCATGAGCCACTACACCTATACTTCCAATCAAGAAAGCCAGGGCAAATAGCAAAGGAGAACGGATAGCCACTGCAAAAGACATTATCAAAAATGAGAAACCATAGAGTATTCCGGCACGGCTGATGAATTTCTTGCTTATCTCATGAATCTTTGAGAAATCCTTAAGAAAAGAGGAATAGAACAACGAAACCAATGTTCTCAAACCATTGATGAACCCTATAAGGAAGTATGAAGCTCCTGAAAACGCAAACAATATGTTGAGGAAGGGATGGGAGACAAAACCATAACCAACCCTATCAAGAATTTCTTTCCAGGTAAAACCTTTTACTAGCTTCTTGGTTGTGTCCTCTCTCTTTAACTTTAGCTGTATAGCAGCTCTCTCAATAGCATCATCAATAGCAGCTTCTAAATAACCTCTTTTCACTAAACTTGACTTAATCTGATCTGGAGTTACATTCTCCGACAGAAGGTTCTTTACTTGAACAAAAACATCCTCACCCATAGAACAGTATTAAAAGAGATGCGGTATTTAAATTTTATTGAAAACGCCACAGGGAAAAATCAAAACTTTTTTATAATCCAAACCTATAAGCTTTAATACTGTGAAAGTTACTTTTGGCTTTAAGAAACTTCTCAGTAAGGGAAAAAGAGGTCAAATCCGGGAGAAGTGGAAATTCGATTCAAAGAGTGCTCTATTGGCGCCTCCCATAGTCACTGAGTTAGATAATTCTGGAAAGAAAAACATAGTCTTTGGGACTAGCGACGGCAAGATATACTCATTAGACAGAGATGCGAGAATAGACTGGATGTTCAATGCCCAGGAACACATAGAACAAGCAGAATTGATGTTCTTTGACGTGGAAACAGCTCACAGCATACAATCATCTCCAAACATCTACGATATTAATGGAGATAATAAGAAAGAAATAGTTTTTGGCTCTGAGATGGGTGCCGTCTATGCTCTAAGCTCAGATGGAAAACTGTTATGGAAATTCAAAGCAGATGGCTCTGTAAGAGGAGCTGTGCTGATAAAAGATATAAACGGAGATGGAAAGCCAGAAATAGTTTTTGGATCAGGAGACAATCATCTATACATTTTGAACGCAGATGGAAAATTACTGCAAAAGCATGATATTGGCTCACAGATAGAATCAACTCCAGAAGTACTCGGGGATAAGATAATATTTGGCTCGAATGACGGATATATCAACTGTATCAAGAACAACGGTGACGAAGTCTGGAAGTTCAAGACAGATGATAAAGTAGTTGCTCAACCAGCAATAGGAAAGATAATAGGAGATGATAAGAATTACATTGTGATTGGTTCATTGGACCATTACATGTATGTACTGGAAGAGACTGGAGAGCTATTATGGAAATTCAGAACCGGAGGAGCAATATATTCAAAAGCTGCTCTTGTAGACATAAACAATGACAAGAAGCTGGAAATAATATTTGGTTCATGTGATAACAGCGTATATGCTTTAGGGTGCAATGGAGAGAAAATCTGGTCTTATGAAACGGATTTCTGGGTTGTGGCACCTGTAATAGTTACTGATATTGACAAGGACGGTCACTTAGAGATTATAGCTGGCTCTTATGACCACAATATATATATACTGGACGCAAAAGGTAATTATATGTTGGATTATGTTCCTGGACTATCAGGCGTGATGCAGCAAACAGGCTCATACAGCGATGTCGTGACTTCAGAACCTGGAAAGGTCACTGGAAAGAAGATATGGCAATACCAAGCTGACGGAGTAGTTGTTGGCTGTGCATTCATAGACGATAACAAGAATATCATTGTAAATACAAGACCTGGAAAGGTTAATAATCTTGAACATCTGGAGGGGTGAATTTTATGGTAGAAGAAATTGAAAGAGTAAAAACATATATTCAAGGATTTGACGAAGCACTACAAGGTGGAATACCAAAAGGACATCTTATTCTGATAAGCGGAACCGCAGGTTCGATGAAGTCATCATTGACATTCAATATATTGTTCAATGAAGCCAAGGCTGGCAGAGTTGGACTGTACATCTCGCTAGAGCAGAGTTATGATTCAATGTACAAGCACTTCCTAAACATGGGAATGAACCTTGACTTGATTAACATACAACACATAAACGACCTTGGAAAAATAGATGAAGTTGTCAACGCGACAAAAAGCTCTGACAAGGGAACAATAGTAGTTGCAGATATGGGCTGCATAAGAAAAGAGATTAAAGACATCAAGGTCGGCGATAACAAGAGCTGGCTGAATGTTATCAAGAACATCGTGAAAAAGGTAAAGATGGAAACAGCATGTACAAATTTCGTGCTTGACTCATTGTCAGCATTGTACACCTTGTCAAGATTCGAAGCGCCAAGAGTAGAGCTGTTCTATATCTTCGAGTTCCTAAGAGACATGGGATTAACAACATACTTGATATCAGAGATGCCATTAGACAGAAGCAAGTACTCACAGTACGAGATAGAAGACTTCCTGGCAGACGGAATAATATATCTACGATTAACTCCATTCAGAAGAAATATTGTCCGTGAAATCTCAATTGTCAAGATGAGAGCAACAGATTGTAACAATGACGTCTTTAGCTTAGAGTTTAAGAACGCACAATTCTCAGCTCTATACGGCGGACAGAATCCATTGTTATAATTCTTTTATTATTTTCCTTTAAACAAAAACCTTTTTAATATTCCTAGCTTTCTTTTTATAGGGGAATATGAAAGAAAAATTTCAAGAGCTGTATGAGTCACTAAAGCTTGATAGGAAGAACTCTGAATGGTCAAGAGAGCATTCAATGGAAGACAGGTTGAAAGAGTTGCAGAGTGAGGTAGATGAGATAAAGAAAGCTCTTGAAAATGATGATATTGAAAACTTAAAGGATGAATTAGGAGACGCTCTTCTAGATTTGATATTCATGATAGTTATTGCTGAGGAACAAGGCTTGTTCAACGGCAAGGAAGTCATAGACAACACCGTTACAAAGATCAAAAGAAGAAAACCCTGGATCTTCAACGGAGAGAAAGTAAGCAAAGAAGAAGAAAACAGGAGATGGAATGAGACTAAAAAACTGGAGAAAGTAAAATGAAATTCGCTCACATGGCTGATTGTCACATTGGTGCGTGGCGGGATCCAAAGCTCAAGGACTTGAGCATGCAGGCCTTTATCAAGGCAGTTGATATTTCTATTAAGCGAAAGGTTGACTTCATTCTTATCTCTGGAGATTTGTTCAACACTTCAATGCCTCCGATAGAATATTTGAAGGAAACCACTAAGAAGCTCAAGGAGTTAAATGAAAAAGACATTCCTGTCTACATCATCCCAGGAAGCCATGATCAATCCCCTTCTGGCAAGACAATGCTTGATGTGTTGGAAGAAGCTGGATTACTAATTAATGTCTTCAAAGGCAGGGTTGAACAGGAAAGGTTAATCTTGGATTTCACACTTGACAAGAAAACAGGCGCAAAGATAACAGGTGTGTTAGGAAAGAGAGGCATGCTTGACAGAAAGTTCTATGAACACTTGACAAAAGCGAATCTTGAAAGAGCCCAGGGCATGAAGATATTCATGTTTCACACTGCTTTGACAGAGTTAAAGCCTAAAGAGATGGAGAAGATGGATTCAAATCCATTATCTTTCCTTCCAAAAGGTTTTGAATACTATGCAGGAGGTCATGTCCATATTGTTAAGAACAAGACTTTCGAAAGTTACAAGAACGTTGTATTCCCGGGCCCTTTGATGCCTGTAAATTTTGCAGAGCTTGAAAAACTAAGGCGGGGAAGTTTTTACATCTACAATCATGGCAAACTAGAGATGATTCCTATTGAGATGATAAAGGTTTATCCTGTTCAGATAGATGCAAATAACAGGACTCCTGAGGAAGTTTATGAGATGATAGAGCAATTCACCAAAGCCAAGGATTTCTCAGACACAATTGTTTTAATAAGAGTTTCTGGCAAGTTAAAGGTTGGTCATCCAAACGATATAAACTTCAAAGAGATTTTCAAGAATCTATATGCTCAAAGAGCTTTCTTTGTTATGAAGAGCACTTCAAAGCTTACAAGCGAAGAGTTTGAAGAGATAAAAATTAGCAGCTCATCTGTTGAAGAGGTTGAGAATGCCATAATGAAAGAGCATTTAGGACAGATAAAGACTTCATTCTCTGATAAAGAAGAAGAGATAACTAGGAAACTCATCAAAACTCTTTCAGAAGAAAAGCATGAAGGTGAGAAAGTGTATGAGTATGAAGAAAGGATGAAGAAAGAGATTGAAAAAATCCTAGAACTTTGATTCTAATTTCTTGATTTTTCCCCAGGTTCTTTCTAATTTCTTATTAGCAGCATCTATAAGCACTTTAAGATAATCTTCTGACACCAATAGTTTTCCTTCTTTTGCAATGATTGCGTCTATCTTCTCTGTTGACATTAGTTCCATTAAGAATCGTTTCTCAATCTCAAACAACCCGCACCTCTTGTAACCAATCAAACGAGCAGCTCTTAACAGTTTAGAAGCATCTTCCAATGTTTTTGCACAGACATGGAGTATTACTGGCTCCTGCCTTAGCCAAATATTCCCTTTCACATCTTTCAAGGCAGCTAGAACATCCTTAAGCTTTGCCTTATCATGAGTTCTGTAAATAAACTCTGCTTCTTTCTTGCTGCCAGACTCTGGAATCTGGATGAGGATTATCCTTCCTGAGCAAGAACTGGTTGAATAGTAGTTTTTTGACTTATTGATTTTATCTATGAGTTTCTTTACTGGCTTATCAACAAATCCTTTATTGCTTTTGTCATTAGAAGTCATCTTGTTCAAGGTTCTTTCTTTGTCTTTCTCGAAACTCATCTTATCTTTTCCTTTAATTCTTGAATGGAAATATATTCAACATCTAAATCTTTTTCAATTTCAGGATGAAGTTTATTAGAAAGAAAATCTTTTAGGATAAGCAGTTTCTTGACTTTGAACCATTTGGAGTAGCAAAGTTCAATCATTGCACCAGTTGACAGACCTATTACCAGTAAGATGTCTGAAGACTCACAGAAAGTTTCTGGCTGGTTTCTCCATGTTCCACAATTGATTACTTCATCAGGAATTGTTTCATCGAGATCAAACCATCCGAACTCAGTGTCATCTTCAGGAACCACACCAATCACTTTCTTTCCTTTCAAATCCTTGTATACTTGAGTTACTAAACCAGGAGCAGATGTGTATGAGGGAGTTACAATTATCTCATAGCCTCCTTCTGCAAGTATTTCTGCAACCTTTTCCAAGAAATGCCTATATTCTGACTCTTCAAAGCCTGTGGCTGCACAGAACTTATCAATTCTTGTAGGTCCTATAATTCCAATTCTCATAATATCCCCCTTTAAGGCTTCCAGCGAAGCATTGTCCTTGGAAATGGTATCGCTTCTTTAATATTATCTAATTCACCTATCCAAGCAACTACTCTCTCAACTCCAACACCATATCCTGAGTGTGGAACAGAACCATATTTTCTTAGGTCAAAGTACCATTCATAATTCTTGATATCCTCACCCTCTTTCTTAAGCGCTTCAGTCATCTCTTTGACATTGGTGCTTCTCTGGCTTCCACCTATTATTTCCCCATATCCTTCAGGAGCAAGCATGTCAAAGCAAAGAGCTTCGTCAGGATGTTTTGGATCAGAAGGCTTATAGAAAGCCATTATCTTTTTTGGATAATGCGTGACAACTATTGGCGTGTCGAAGTGTTCCATCAATTTATCTTCCTCTATTGTTCTCAGATCTTTTCCAAAAGGGATTTTTAGTTTTGCTTTTTCTTTTAATACTTTCAACGCTTCCCGATATTTGATTGTTGGCCATTTCTTGTCAGCAATTTTCAAAAGCTTTTTTGGATCTCTTCCTAAGAACTTCAATTCTTCAACACATTCCTTGGCAACTTTCTTAACACAGTACTTTATCTCTTTCTTTGCAAACTCTGTGATTTCTTTTAAACCCCACCATGCAACCTCCGTTTCTGCCATCCAGAACTCAGATAAATGGCGAGAGGTCTTGCTTTTCTCTGCTCTGAATGTAGGTCCCATATTGTAGATTTTTTCCAGGGCAAAGACTGCTGCTTCCGCGTATAATTGCCATGATTGTGAAAGATAAGTCTTGTCTTTGTAATACTTGACTTCAAACAATGTGCTTCCTCCTTCACATTGGCTTGGTTGTAATATGGGCGCATCAAATCTGTAGAATCCTTGTTTTTTGAAAAACTCATCCCTTGCTTGGACATAGGCGCTTCTTATTTTCATTGCTGCTGTTAGCTTCCTACTTCTTATCCACAAATGTCTGTTATCAAGCAAGAACTCTGGGCTTTGGTCTTTTGCTATTGGATAAGTGTCTGAGCTTCCTACTATCTTGAAGTCCGAAACAGATACTTCATATCCTGTTGGTGCTCTCTTGTCTGGTTTTATGGTTCCGGTTATCTCCATCGAGGTTTCTATCTGTATTGAATCAATTTCTTTCCATTTATTTTCAAAATCTGATTTCTTCAGCACGCATTGGACTATGTCTGTGCTGTCTCTTAGAACCAGGAATTTTATCTGATTGGATCCTCTTTCACGATAAACCCATCCTCTTATTGCTACCTTGCCTTTGCCTTTATTAATTGCTTTGTTTATTGAGACAAACATAGATGTTAAAAAAGAATATGCATTTAAAAAAGTTTGTAAAAAAAAAGAAAAAAATGTTAGTTTTAACCAAGTGCTACTAGGAAGGTATTGTTTCCTGTGCAGGTTCCTTCAACTCCACTTGATGGTATTCTTAATAGCCATCCTCCTGTTTGGTTCTTTCTTGGGCCCGCTGCCAGGTCGAATTCAGTATTCGTCACCATGAGCTCTGTTATTGCTGTTGAGTTTTCTGTAAAACTCATTCCAATGTTTGTTAAGTTGTATGTCTGGTTGCCACGACCGATTTGTCCCTGACCATCGCAGCCCATGACTGTTCCATTGACTCCCAAGTCTATCTGCACGTTTCCAGAGTTATTCACCATAAATGATATTACTGATGAATCCTGTCCAAGTGATGGGCTTCCATAATCTATTGTGGTAGGAGCGCTAAAGGCTACTAGCTGATTAACTGTTTCAGTATCAGTTTGTGCACCTGTGTCAGTGCCATCAGTTGCGTTTACGTCGCAGGTCCATGTTCCGTTGGTTGCGAAGGAGTAAACAGTGGGAAAGTTACAATGCACGTCAGTTGCATTTGTGCCGGCGCCTGCTGTGAATGTACAGCTGCTGTTTGTGTAGTGTGTTGCATTGGCATCAGCTGCGTCTTTACTTGATGTAATATGATACAAAGTACCTGTTATTGATGATATATCATCCAGCGTGTTATTATCATTTACTGTAGCATTGCAATCAACAGATATGGTTGATGCAGCTGTTAAAGTGATTGCCGTGCCAAGATTAAGATCTACATTATCTACTACTGGTCGAGCGTTTCCTACTATAACAGTTGTGAGAATTGTTGCATTTGGTTGACCAACCTCTGCATTACTAATTGGAGATATAGATATTGCAATGAAAAGAAAGGCTAGAGTAACAACTAGCATACTTGATACGATGATTGTTTTTTGCTTCATTTGTGCAACCTCCAACACAATTAGTTGGACATCAATTGTAGTTTAATATACTATTTATTATACTAATATATAAATGTTTCGGTCTTTTAGCTGTTTTTTTGTATTTTCAAAGGGAAAAAACTAAACTTTTTGGTATGAATATGAAGTTTTCTATGCTTTATGGCAATAAAAAAAATTAAATAGGAATAGATACAAAGAAACAATATGCAAAATAATTTGAAGCATTATGAACTGATAATAATACTAATAATTATAATATTGTCCCTAAGCATGATAGTCCTCATCACTGAGCCAAATATCGTAGGGCTTGTAACAACAACCAGCGTAACAATCTTAAATGTTCCACCATATCCTGTACAACTAATTTCTCCTGAAGATGAAGAGATTATTAATACCACAGAAATATTACTCGAATGGAACCCCACAACAGACCCTAATGGAGAGCCAGTAATCAGCTATTGGCTTCGTACCAGTAACCAATCAGATTATAATAACACTATAATAAATGATTCTAACGCTACAGGAACAAACTATACATTAAATGCGAGTGCTCTAAATTTAAGCAACACTAATTATTACTGGCAGGTTCTAGCATATGATGGTGATAATTATAGTACTAATAACACAAGAAGATTCAGATACTGCAATCTCAATCAAGGACCAAATATCAGCGAAGTTGCAGATCAAACAATGTATGTAAATGATAGATTTGTTTTGCAACTAAACGCCAGCGATCCTGATAATGATAGTATCAACTTCTTAATTACTAATCCTCTAAGAATATCTGAGGACGGACTTATAAACATAACAGTAAATACTACAGGAGAGTTTACTATAATAGTCTTCGTCGAAGATAGTTGCGAAGAAATAGATTCCATTTCCTTTACTCTTACAGTGGAAGAGACACCAGAAACTCCATCTGGAGGTGGAGGTGGTGGAAGGATTACACAACCTATATCTGAACCTAGAGAAGAAAACATTACAAATGTAACTATTGAAGAAGTAGAAGAAAGAATAATTAAAGAAATGAACTATGTTGGTAATCTCGATATACAAGCAGAAATACTTGTTGTTGTCGAAGAAGGAGTAGAAAACATATTTACCTATGATAAAGTAAACTATACATTCACGTTAGTGCAAGTTTTTAATCCACATCCTGATAGATATTTCCTGAATTTGTTAACCGAAGAAGAAGCGCTGTTTAACAAAAAAGGAATTGCAAAAGAGTTTGATATAACAGAGGATGGTGAACCTGACATAGTATTTAAGCTGGAAAACACCCGTCCTTTAATAGTATCAATAAAGAGGATAGAGAAAAAGAAAGAAGCTGTTATAGAGGAAGTGAAACCAGTAAAAACAGGTATAAACTATTGGTTATTACTCCTAGAAGGAGTGATAATTTTAACACTGGTCACAGCTGTTTTAGTAGAAAGAAACATTTTAAAGAAAAAGTTTGCGATTGCAAAATCTGGGAATTGTTTTATATTAAGAGGAGGAGAAAAAATAAAGTCAATAAAAGAGCTCCTTGAAGTAATGAGATATATGAATAATGAGATATATTTCAGCCATGTAAATCACAAGAATAATGACTTTGCTAATTGGATTAGATATGTTTTTCACAATAAAAAGCTAGCAGAACGTATAGAAAAAGCCAAGACAAGGTTTGAAACAATAAAGATTCTGGAAGATTTCTTTAAGTAAAAAACTTTTTTTAAACAAATTCTGAAAGAAGGTATAGAAAGAACTATAAAAAAATAACATAAATAATAAAGATAACAAAGATAATAAAAATAACAAAACATACTTTCATACCGAAAATTATTTAAATAATAAAAAATAATAATTAGATATTAGTATGGAAATAAGTATATCTATCGAGGTTTTTTGGCAAGAACATGCTAAAACCAACATAGATACTTACAGAGAGATCACAAGAGGCTGCCTTTTATGAAGAGAGTAAATACAGAGACGAAAGCAATTAATCTCGTCCTAAGTGATAAAACCCACGATTTAGCAAAAATTTGTGCAGTTCTAAAAAAAACAACTCTAAAAGAATATATAAAAAAAGCAATAGAAGTGGCTATAGAAGAAGATAAAAAACTCTTAAAAGAACTATAAAATGATAGATGGAACTATAAACAAATGGATTAAGAAAACAATTTTCTTAATGTGGATACTAATAATTCCATTTGTTTACTCCTCAGGCTCTGTTTGGACTGGAAGCCTAAACCCATCTGATTCAGATATATGCGGCGCTTATCAAAACAGCACAACCATAACTGCAACAAACATACTGAATACAGAAGATGAAACACTTGTAAACCTAACAGCTACACTGATAATAGCTGAAAATGCTGGTCTAATAATAACAGAAGAAGAAGTTTTCCTAGGCAACCTCATAAATAAATCTGTTTCAAGCAACAATCCTAACTGGGATGTGGCATGTGATAATGCAACACCAGGAAATTATACTCTTTACATTAACTATGCTTCTGCAAACGGATACACAGGAACATCAGAGAACGAGGCAGAGACAACAATAGAAGTCCACCCAGAGCCAACAGATACAGATACAACCCCTCCAAACATCACAGCACACTCTCCAATCAGTAAAATCCTATCAACAACAACTGAAATAAGCGTTGAAACAGATGAAGACTCAACATGTAGATATTCAACCACTGTAGGAGTATCATATGAAAATATGCAAGAGCAGCTAACAACTGTTGACAAGAGAACACACAAAAAACTTCTCTCGCAACTGAGTGATGGTGTGAAAACATATTATATTAGATGCAAAGACACAGCAGGAAATACACTAACAGAGGATTATGAGCTTTTGTTTGAGGTAGATGCTTCTCCAACTGCAGAAGTGCAGGTGGAAAAGGAAAGCCCTCTCAAAGAGGGAAAATATGAAGTTACTTTGACAACCTCTGAAGACGTCGAGTTCAGTCCTTCACTCCAATATAAATTTGAAGGAGAAACAACAAAAAAAGAGATAGCTCTAGAAGGTTCAGGAAGTGAGTGGAAAGGAATACTAAAGGTAGATAGTGATGACAATGATAAAACTGGAACGTTCTACTTCAGCGGAATAGACCTTATAGGAAATTCAGGGACAGCCATAACAAAAGGACAAACATTCTTTGTTGACACAGAGGCGCCACCAATCCCTACAATCTTAGGGGAGAGTGATAAAACAACTGTGACTCTAACATTTATATATAACGATGAAGATTTCGACAATTTCAAAGTTTATCGTTCAGAAGACGAGAGCTTGATAAAAGCATGGATGATTAAAAAAACATCTTCAAAAACATACTCTGATAGAAATCTTATTGAAGGAATAACTTATTACTATGCAGTCTCTGCGGTGGATGAGGCAGGAAATGAAGGCCCAATATCTAATATAGTCACAATAACAATTCAAAAAACAGCGTACACTCAAGAACAAGAAGAAATTTTGAGTCAAGAAGAAATACTTGAGGAAGAAGAAAAGACAATATCACCTGAAGATGTGAAGAAGATAGATAATACAAAGAATTCGATTGCTGAGAAAGAAGAAGAAATTCTTGATGCAAAAAAGATAATAGATAGCTATCAAGGATTTGAAAAAGAATTAGCAGTCATGTTAAATTTAGATAGTGTTATAGCTGAGAATCTAAATCAGTTATCGTCTCTTGAAAAAAATCTTGAGAGATTAAAGACAAACACAAATGAAGAATTAGATGAAGAGATAAGAAAGATAGACATAAAAAGCAAAGCAATAGTAAAATCAACTCCTGTAAAAATAGAAGTTGAAAACACTATCTCAACCAATCAAATAACGATGGACGAAGATGTGAATGATATAATTATAAAAATACAAGATTGGCTAAGATTATCTGACAAACAAGTTAACAAATACACCAAAGAAAGCAAGAAACTGCAGAACAGAATAGGAATTAAGATAACAGCTAAAATAATCAAGTTATCTTATCTAGGAGGGTCAGAAGAGACCTCGTTGTTTGTGGAGAAAGAGATCATCAACAAGGAAGGAGCTGATATGAGTAACACAAAAATAGTGGAGTACATTCCAAAAGAGGTTGCTGAAAACACTAAACAAATCATCATTAGATCAGCCAATTATGAAGTGATACGAGAAGATCCAATCATTGAATGGAAGTACACAGATATTGACTCAAGAAAGATAAAATACTTGGTGAAAAATAATCCTCTCATCGCTAGCAGCAAAGAAACAAAGACATTTGTTCTTCCAGATGTTGACTTAGATAGTGGATTTAGTGGAGTAACAGGGTTTTCAATATTTGGAGAAGGAAGCGGACTTAATATCTTATCATTAATAGTTGGCTTGTTCATTATTGCTGGACTAGCAGGATACTATGTATTTGCAGCAAAAAAAACTAAACAACTGGAGTATGAGACAGTTCATTACAAGAAGAAAGCTGAACAACCAGATCTTAATTGGGAAGCTAGAAGCGTCCAAGCAAAAGAACAACCAATCGAGGATTTAGTGGACGAATCATCCGTTATTAAAAGCCTTATCAGGCAAACAGACACTTCAATAAACAATAATAATTTTGAACTTGCAAGAAAGCTATATACCCAGATATTGCTAGCTTACAATGATCCAAATCTCCCCTCAGGAGAAAAAATGAAATATTATTATAGAATCATAAAAATTCATAATAAACTAACACTCTACAACTACATACTAAGAGCAAAATTCTATGCCAAGAAAGAAGATATAACAGGGCTAAAAGAAACTCTGGAAAAAATCAATGAGCAATATGAAAAGGTATCAGCTAGCGAGCTAGAACAGATACCATTAGTAGAACACGCTAAAGAAACACTTAGCTATTACAATAATGCTTTAAACGGATTCCATAAGTCACTCTAGAATATCTTGTTTCGTTTATACTCTTTTTTCATTCTATAGATCAAGAACAAGATAATACCCGCTATTGCTATGTAAGAAAGTGACCACCAAGAAAAAACTCTTTTTCCAATCGCGTAGAATACAACTTCCTTTTCGTAAGTTCTTTTATCACCATAAAACACTCTTCCCCTAACAAGATATCTGCCTTCCTTAGAAGGGATGTAAGACAAGCGGAATTCCACGGTCTCATTTATAGGAACATTAAGAGAGTCTGATTCAAGAACTCTTACTGTTTGTCTATCAAGGATTATTTCCCCTTTAAACACTGCAGAGACTGGTCTTTCACCGGTATTTTCGAATACAGGAGTTATTATGATTTTATCACCAACCCTGTTTTGCACTTTATTTATTATTCTCAATAAAGTGCCTGAAGTAGACAAGGTTCCCACCTCTAAAACATCGAAAGTTAGCAAATCACTATCACCACAATCAGCAACAGATACATCAGTCCAATACTGATTGATTAGCAAATCATTTGTTTCAACGCTGAAGTTGAGCTTTTTTTCAACAGTTGGCAATATTTCTTCGCCTTCAAACACGAAGAATGAAACCAATTCCTCTAGCTCCTGACCCCAAATATCAATAGAGACCTCAGGTGTTAGCAAAACATTACCATCATTCTTTATTATCACTCCATACTCAACAGGCAAACCTTTCTCAGTACTCTTCACTGAGAAAGATTTGGCTCTGCAAGCTTTTATCTCTTTATCAGTCACTGTCACAATAACTTTAACACCTATAACTATAATTGTTTGTGCACCAACAGCGACTTTTCCCTCTTCTACTTCTGTTGGCTCTGCTTCCAATGTCTTGAATATCTGAAACTCTAAGAGTGCTTCGTAATCTCCATTAGGAGTGTTTTCAGGAACTAAAACACTCAATTTAATTCTACCAGGACTATTAACAGAACTAGTCTGTTCGGTATGTGACAAGGTGAGCCAATCAATTATTTCTCCGGACTTTGAAATCCTTACTGAAGAATTATCCTCAGAATCACTCACAACAGATATGAAATCCTCTGCATAACCCCCTCTTAAAACATCAGAAAAGTGGATGCTTGCTGGACTAATACCTACATTTGCAGCAGACACAAACAAGCTGCATAAGGCAAAAAAGGTAACCACTAATATTATTCCTCGCATCCCTTTTTTTATCTTTGAATCCATTTTTAAATATTTCTATTAAGTCAAAACTGTTGCAAACTTCACAGCCCCTACACAGGTACCTCCAACTCCTGCAGGTATCCTTATAGCCCAAAAAGTGTCCTTGGTGGAGTTTAGGCTGGCATCTGTTCTCTTTGTAAGGTTAAAATTCGTTTCAACAACACTAATATTTGTTAAGTTGATCATACCAGCATCATAGACCATGATAGGGGTTAGAGCTGTTAGGTTATACTTTTCCTGTTCTATTGAAATGTTTCCCAGGGTGCAGTTCATTGCAAGACCATCACCCTCTGTATATCCATAGCCATTCACTCCAATATCTATCTCCACATTCCCAAGGTTCGTGACTGTATAGTTTATTGTTGAAGATGTCTCTCCAGTAAAGTTTGTTCCATAATCAATAGAGTCTGGAACACTGATAGCTAACAATTGATTCATTGTTGTGGTGTTAATGCCAGATCCTATTGCATTTGAAGTATCAATTACTGTGGCATTGCAGGTCCAAGAGCCATTAGTAGCGAAATACCAGACTTGCAAGGAGCATGTGAAGTTCTTTGAGTTTCCAAAAGCTGAACCAAGAGTACAGCTAGTGTTGGTGTAATGAGTCTCGTTATTATCAACAGCTGTTGGTGATGATGTAATGTGAAAAAATGTAGCGTTAACAGCAGAGATCTCAGTTACATCATCTATGTCAGTAGCTGTTCCTGTACAATTCACTTCCCTGGTTGCTCCCGGGCTTAGATCAATCTCTTCGGAAGGGTCTGTTGTAGCATCATCAATTGACATGTTCTCTATTGTCGGAGGATTATTTGCTACAGTAGCGTTTATTTCTATGCTTCTGTTGCTGTCAAACCAATCAAAATTGCCAGCTATATCATAAGCCAAACAATTCCACGTATAGTTGCCATTTGACAGGCTTACTGTCCAGTTAGCAGAAGTATTTAGCCCTGTAACAACAGTGCTTCGATTAAGGATAAAGCTCTGGTTAGAGCTATTAGTTATATATAGACTTATATTAACAAGGTTGCTTAGGCTGTCTGCTGCAGAACAATTAAAAGCTATGTCTACAGGGTCTGATGTGTCATTATAAGCGTTGTCTGGCGGAAACTCCAGAATCGTTGTTGGAGCTGTCCTATCAACTGTCAATGTGAAATTAGCTGTATTGTTAAACGCGCAGTTCGGCGAAGCTGCATCATCGCAGACAAGAACATTCCAGACAAAGCCGCCTTCAGGAGCATCTGTCACATTAATCAGAAAAGGTACTCCGCTAACCAAGCCAGCTGTTATGCTCTCATTTGGCCCCCATGTACCTGAGAAATTAGTATACAGTGTAGCATTCAGTATTCCGCTGCCATCAGTCCCAGTGAAGTTGAAGCTTGCATTACCCAGAGGTATGGTTGCGCCATTTAACGGGCTAGTCAATGTTACATTTGGTGCTATAGTGTCTGGTACTGAATAACTAACATTAAGGTATGCCGCGTCTACATAAATCGCGCCCTTTCCTCCTGGTATATTATTGTCCGCATCAAGATAGATTTTCGCACCATCAATCTTAGCCCATGTATCAAGAACTGTTGAGACATTATAACTTTGCCAACCATAAGCGGTTAAGGTAAAAGTATAAGGAGTCCATGTTGAGCCGTTCCAAAGCTGAATAAGTAATATGTCCAGTGCACTCACTTTGTATCCATAAACATATAAATAAACACTATCGATTGTGCCCGATACGCTACTATTTGTGAAATTAAAATCTCCGTATGTTTCTACATTTCTCCTATCTATCCAAACATAATGATTGGGCTCGTCTTGGGCATTTAAATAAGGCGTGGTTCCAACTGGTATCCAAGTGGTTGGAGGCTTTTCTGTACCTAACGCATCAACATAAAGAATATCTTCTGCTGCCTGTACACCTATGATCAAGGATAAGCAGAATATCAATGTTAGCACTATCACTGCTTTTTTATTCTTCATTTTAACCCCAGTCTCTCTGCCTCTTCCAGAGTTTGTCTTGCTTCCCTTATCTTTCTGAGAGCATTTTTTTCGAAATTAGAAACGGCTGCCTGACTTATATCAAGCTTTTTGCTAACCCCTACCTGGGTTAACTCTTTTGCTCTTAGCTCAAGAACTTCTATCTCTTTTTGTGTAAGCATGTTATCTCTGCGTCTCTACAAGTGTTATAAGTTGTATCTCTATTATAAGTTGTATTTGTTATATTTAAATCTTTCCATAAAAAAGAGATAAAGTACAGAAATAACCTAACCCTTCTTTCTCAGCGAAAGATTCAACTCTTTCAACTGCTTATCATCAACAGTAGAAGGAGCGTCAAGCATCAAGTCCTTAGCATCCTTGTTCTTCGGAAAAGCGATTACATCCCTAATAGAATCAGAGCCAGCCATTATCGCAACCAGCCTGTCAAAGCCAAAAGCAATTCCTCCATGAGGAGGAGCTCCATACTTGAAAGCATTCAACAAGAAACCAAACTTCTCTTCAGCATCTTTATCACTTATCTTCAATGCTTTGAATACTTTTTTCTGAATGTCAACCTTATGTATCCTAATAGAACCACCTGCAATTTCTTCACCATTAAGAACCAAATCATAAGCTTTTGACATTGCTTTCTCAGGCTTTTTATCTAAAAGTTTTAAAGAATCTTCATCAGGCATTGTGAATGGATGATGCACAGAAACCAATCTTTTTTCTTCTTTGCTGTATTCAAACAATGGAAACTTATTAACCCATAAGAATGAATATTCATGCCCTCCTTTTTTCAGATGGGGTCTATCGCAGCCATACTTCTTCATGGCAGTGTGATAATCCATTCTTGGGAAAGGAGTCTTTACATCAACATTCAGCACTTGTTTGAAAACATATTTCATCAATTTCTCAAAAGTAGAATAAATATCCTCCTCTCCAATAAAGCTCATCTCAACATCTATCTGAGTAAATTCTGGCTGTCTATCAGCACGTAAGTCTTCATCCCTGAAACATTTAACTATCTGAACATATTTATCAAAGCCAGAAACCATGAACAACTGCTTAAACAATTGTGGACTCTGTGGCAAAGCATAAAATTTTCCTTTCTGCATCCTGCTGGGAACCAAATAATCCCTGGCTCCTTCTGGTGTACTCTTAGCAATCATAGGAGTCTCTATCTCGTAGAATCCTTCTCTATCAAAAAAATCACGAACAGCTTTAGCTACTTTATGGCGCAGAGCAATATTCTTCTGCATCAATTCACTTCTCAGATCAAGATATCTGTATTTAAGCCTTGTCTCCTCAGTATTCTTAGGATCTCCAATTTCTAAAGGCATTGGTTCAGACTCATTCAAAACCTCTATCTTATCAGCCTTGACCTCTATATCGCCTGCAGACTCTTTCCTAACATCCTTGTCAGGTCTCTTCTGGACTGTTCCGTGTACGAGAACAACTGATTCCTTTCTTAACTGCCCATACTTTGCAGCAAGTTCAGGATTTAGAAAAATCTGAGTCTGTCCATACCTGTCCCTCAGCCTTAGAAAACCAATCTTTCCAAATGTTCTTATCTGATGAATCCATCCACAAAGTTTGACTTTCTTGCCTACAGATTTCTTATTCAACTCTCCGCAAGTATGTGTTCTAAGCATTTTATCAACATAAACAAGGCGTGTTTTTATTATTTTTGGTTTGATTGTTTGTATTATTTAAATAATACAAATCAGCATTCAAAAGACAAAAGCATTTTTTGTCTTTTGTTAAGGAATCAAATCAGGGTGTTTCACAAGCAGAATCTTGAGTGCAATCTTGAGCCAGGGAGCATATATCTCAGGTTTTTCTACAAATTCCTTCTGCAAATCCGCAACAGAAATCCATCTATAATCAGCGACTTCTTTAGGATTTGGCTCTGGTTCCTTATCACAAATTCCAAAGAAAACATGGTCGAATTCATGCTCTGTCAAGCCATTATCAAACTCTGCTTTATAAGTGAAAGTGAAGATCTCCTTTAATTCGCAATCAAAGCCCATTTCTTCCATTATTCTCCTGTGAACAGCATCCTTTAGATCTTCTTTAGGTCTTGGATGGCTGCAGCAGATATTGGCCCAGATTCCTCCACAATGATATTTATCCAAAGCTCTTTGTTGTATCATTAATTCTCCTTTTGAATTGAAGACAAATATCGAGAAACATCTGTGGAGCTTTCCATCCTTGTGAGCCTGAAGCTTCTCTTCTGTACCAATTTGGTTATCGTTCTCGTCAACTAATATAACTTCTTCCATTTTTTTACCTATAAAAAAACAAGTTTTTCCTATAACATTTAAATTTTTTCATATTTTATTTTATTTGTGATTCTGAACCAGGATAATAATCAAGCTTTTCTTCATTTAAGACGATTGCAAAGTCATAACTTGCAATTATGTCTGGAAATCTATCCCTTAAGTCAAGCATGACTTTATGAAATATGTTAAAGTCTGGCATTTCAAAGTCTAATTCAACATCCCATGATCCAGTACAATTTATAAGATAAACAAGGTTTGGAATATCTGAGCAGACTGCAAAGAATTTACCATATTTCTCTTTCGTCAGATTCTTGAATTTTATCAATGCTTTACAAAATATGAAATTCAACTTCGGAAGATTCAAGAATATCCTTTGCATTAAAATTATCTTATCTTTTCTTAGTTTTCGAAGTCTATAAGTTATTGTTCGAGCACTCATTTTCAATTTTTTTGCCATTTCAACAACAGGCATTCTTGAATTATTGACAATTAGTCTGATTATCTTTTCATCTTCTTCATCTAATTGATAATCTCCTAGAAAGCCTCCTTGCTGTTCCCAAGAATAAGGCGGTTTTTTATCTAAAAGATATTCTTTCTTCCAGTGAGGAACTCCGAGAGCTATTGTTACTTCTCTAAATGCCATGAAAGAACTGTAGCGTTGTTCTAATTCTCTTACAGCCTCATCAAATTCATAGGGTGTCTTCACTATAAAACCTACAATGCAATCCCACTTCCCAGAACATGAGGCAATCCATTCTGTTTTTTTGTGTGCAACCAAATAATCAGTTATCTCTTGTATCTTGTCTTTATCTGCATTCTTAAACGATAAATAAAGTTTGAACTTGTAGAATCCGAGTTTGTAGGTATCTACTACTGATGCAAACCTTGTTATCCATCCTTCTTTCAAAAGTCTTTGGATTCTATAGCGAACAGTTTGTTTCGATAGTTTGAGTTTTCGACCAATTTTAGCGTCCGATTGTCTGCAGTCAGAATCTAACTCGTAGAGTAATTGTAAATCCTTCTTATCAAACATTGACAAAGTATTTGTGGACATATAAGAATATAGTTACAATTTATTTATATAATTTGTTGTTTTGACAAAAAAATCGTAGTAAATGTTTATCAACTTACATCATTACCCAACACCAGAATTAAAAATACTTTCAAAAAAAGGCGATAAAAAATGATAGAAAAACTTACTGAAATGATTTTAATTGAAGAAGGGCTTGATCCTAACAAAGGAAAAGTATTAAGTAAAAAAGAGACAGATCAAAAAATTAAACAAATGTTCAACAGAGAAAACCCACTTGAAGCAATAGTATTATTTGATTTGTCAAGTGTAACTGTAGGAACTGATGAAACAGAGAATAAGATTTTTGGCGAAAAAATCATGATAAGCAACTACTATAATTTCGGTGGAAGCATAAAGAGACAGAAAGGATTAAGAATTGAAAAAATTAATACAACAGAAGAAACTCAAATTAATAATATTGTAATTAAGAATAAAGAATACAACAAATATGTATCAATAGATCCGACAGGGACATACAAGTTTATGAAAAGAGGAGAGACAAGAACAGGAAAAGTAAAAAGAGAAACAGTTGGATGGATGGATATAATGTACAGACCAACTGTTATATGGTTTCCAGTAATTGAAGAAAGAAAGAAACGTGAAGAAACAGAAAAAAGGCTTAGAGAATATTTTGGAATTAATAAAAATAATTTAATGCAAACTAAGAATAACGAAAAAATTCAACTAGCAACAATTTTTTTTTGCCAAGGAGATGAACATTATATTACAGCCGTTATGCCAAAAAGCATCACTCGAAAGTCTTTTCATAAAAATGTAACTGATGGGATTGGAGGTAGAATCTCAAAAATAGACTGTTTGCCAGAATATGGCAAATATAATAATACGGACGACAAATTCAAATCATGTGTCTATGAATCTAATAGAATTATAGAAGTATTTGAATATCTTTCAAGGCTTCAGAACCTAAAATTTAATTAATCTATATTATCTCAACTCTGCATGGTGCTCTTTGCTTGAAAGTCTCTGCATCTCCCTGAGTTCCAACTATTGCTCCGTAATGCATTGGAATTGCAAGTTTTGGCTTTATCACTTTGCATGCTTCTGCTGCTTCCATAGCAGTCATTACATATGTGCCTGAAACAGGTAACAATGCAACATCGATGTTTTCAAAGCTTTCCATCTCAGGAATCTTGTCAGTGTCGCCTGCATGGTAAATCCTCTTCCCATCCATTGTCAGGATAAAACCAATCCAATTATACTCTTTTGTGTGGAAGGACTTGTTGGTGTTGTAAGCGGGAACAGCTTCAATAGCTAATCCTAAGAGCTCAACCTTATCCCCTGGCTCCACCAAAGTGATATTCCTAACTCCCAAACCAGATAATTTGCTCTGACAATCAGCAACAGTTATTATTATCGTGTTCTCATCTGACACTCTCTCAACATCCCTTGGACTGCAATGGTCATAATGTTCATGAGTTATAAGCACTAGATCAGCTTTCTCATCCACATCACCAACCTGATATGGATCGATGTAAACAATCCTGCTTCCTTTTATCTTGAAACAGTCATGATATATCCTTTCAACAGATATTCCTTCATAATCCATTAACATCACCCCTTGTGTCTGGTATTAACTATTTTTTATAAAAGTTTTGTGATTATGCAGAATAGATAATCAAAACATTTATATACTATTCAGTCAATAATTTGTATTACAATGGCAGAGACTGTACTAGGCGGAACGCTAACTTTTTTAAACGAATTAGGAGTGTATGATGTTATCCTTCCGTTCTTGTTATCCTTCACTATAATCTTCGCTATTCTCGAGAAGACAAAGATTTTTGGAGTTGAGAAACGCGGGGATGAAGAAATTACAAGAAAGAACATGAATGCCATGACTGCTTTTGTAATTGCATTCTTTGTTGTGGCATCATCAAAAATTGTTGCTCTGATAAACATGGTTGCCAGCCAAGCATTCCTATTGATATTGTTGGTTGTGTTATTCCTTATCTTGGCAGGTGTGCTTCAAAAAGAAGGAGAGTATCAACTAGAGGGTGTTTGGAGAAACTGGTTCATGGGCGTAGCAGCAGTTGTACTCATATTAATATTCCTAAACGCTATTGGCTGGCTGGAATGGATATATGAATTCCTGACAGATTATTGGAACACAGAAGCTGTCTCTGCAGTCATACTGTTAATACTCATTGTTATTTTCATTGCTTGGATTACAAGAGACAGTAAATCAATCAAGAAAAAAGTAGAAAAAGAAAAGAAAGGTGATTAATTATGGTTTGGAGTTTTGAACAATCAATATTTGCTCTCTGGGACATAGGACTAATAGATGTTATTTTACCATTTCTGATTGTATTCACAATTATATATGCCTCTTTGGAGAAATCTCATATTCTTGGAAAGGACAGCAAGAAGTATAATGTTATCATTGCATTAGTGATGGGTTTCTCAGTGGTTATTCCCCATGTCTTATGGGGTACTAGGGATTTCACAAATCCATATTTATCAAACGGAATGATTGACGTTGTTAATATTATGAATAAAGCATTGCCGGATGTTTCTCTGGTCGCAATAGCTTTCATAATGGTTATGCTGATCCTTGGAATAATAGGTGGTGATGTGAATTTTGCTGGAACAAGTCTTGGCGGACTTGCAGTTTTAGTCGCGATTATCGCAGTAATTATAGTATTCTTAGCAGCCGCAGATGTTCTCAGAAACCTTCCATGGTGGCTCTATTGGATTTATGATCCATATGTAAAAGAAGTGATCGTTGTTATACTGGTCTTTGGTATAATAATATGGTTTATCACAAAAGACGATAAGGGGAGCCAGGAAAAAGGTTTCAAACATTTAATGGAAGACGTAACAAAGATATTCCCTGGCAGAAAATAATTATAAAATGGCTACATTCCTGGATATTGGTATAATTGAGCATTTCTCAATTGTTTTTGTATTCTTGCTAATATTCACAGTAATATACGCTCTGCTAGAGTACAGCAAACCATTTGGTAAGGGAAAGAAAGGATTACATGGCATAATAGCGCTTGTGCTTGGATTATTGATAGTCATTTCAAAGCCAGCAGTTTTGCTTGTCAATTTCTTGACTTCTTGGTTTTTAGTATTATTCCTGTTTTTATTTCTAGTAATATTCACTCTTAGGATGTTTGGAACATCAGAATCAGACATGACTGCACTAGTAAAGGATGTGCGATTCTATCCTTGGTTGGTAGTCATAATAGTTGTTATTGTAATAGCTGGTTTTGGATCTGTATTTGGTCAAACACTTCTTGAAAGAGGAGCTGGTTTAGATGATGAAGATGTTGAAGAAGGTGTTGTATTGCCAGGCGATTTAGAAGGAGGATCAACAAGAACAACAAGCTTTGGAACAAATGTTCTTAACACAGTGTTTCATCCAAAAGTACTAGGATTAATAGCAATTCTATTGGTGGGATTATTCTCAATTACCTTCCTTTCAAAACTAACCTAGAACTATTTGGTTTTCTTCTTCATAGTATCTGCAACTTTAGAAAGATCGTTAACTTTCTCTGTGAACACAGGCAGTACTTTTGAGAAAACCTTTTCCATTGCTTTTACTTCTGCACCAACATTCAGAATGTTCTTATCATACTCCCCAATCTTTCCTATTACTGCTTGGTGTAATTTATCAAATTCTTCTTTAAGACTTGAGAAATCTTTTTCTAATGAACCAAGTTTGGCTTCTGTTTCATTCTTCCATTCAACTATCTTGTTTATATCCTTTACAATCTCGCTCCATTTCTCTTCTATGATAGATTCTACTAATTCTTCTACTTCAGGAGATTTTTCTTGATATGGAGGAATATTCATAGGTGCCTCTTGTGGTTGCCTAAAACTATCTTGTGAATAATTAGGTTCTGAGAACGCTTGTTGCTGAGTAGGCTCCTGTACTTGTTGAGTCACTTCCTGTTCAACCTTCTCTGGCTCCACTCCACTCACAGCAGGTTTTGTATCTGCCTGATTCATCGCCTCAAATATCCTCGAAGAAGAATAGCCATCTCTCTGAAGTGTTTGGATTATCCTGTTATTATCAATTCCCTGTCCTCTCATAGAAAGAACCTGATTAACAGGGGTCTCATTTTTTGGTGGTTTGCTTTTTCCAAATAAGCCCATTTTTACCTCTTTTCTCTTTCCTTAATGTTGTAGTTGCTATATAAATTTTTCTCTATTTATTTTTCAGAGCTTTGTTGAGCTCTTCTCTCGTGACAAAATCCATTGGTTGCCACATGTCAACATATTTCTCAACCACTTTGAAGTCTGATTGCTTGACAGATTTCTGTAGTTCAGCAGACATCTGTATTAGATTCTCATTTATCTCGCTCACAGATCTCTTTATATCCAATAAATCCTGATTCAAGGATCTTATCTCTTGTCTCATATCTCTTTCAAACTCTAACAAAGCTTGGTCTGTCATCTGGGTCTTCTTTCTGATATTAGAGTATCTCTCTTCAAGGACTCTCAATCTAGAACCAAGAGTTGTGACTTTTCTTGAAACATTCTGAAAAGGAGTTTCAGCCTCATCCTCTTTTTTAGCTTCCTGTTGTTGTGCTACAAAATCTTCTTCTGCCATATTATTCAAAAATTTTATAAAGGTATTTCGTATAGAGAATATTCATAGATACTAATATAAAGTTTTCGGCTTATTGATTTAAAATCAATATTCAAAAGACATAATCAGGTCTTTTGTTATGAGGTGAGCTTTTGGCAGAGAAGGATGTGTTCTCCTACGAAACACAAAGACAAGGGGAGGACAATGTTTTAAAAATTGATTGTGAGAAAGTAACTAGGGTTCCCTCTATTGAGGACGATGAACTTTATATGGCTAAAACAGCCGAGTTTCTGAATGAGAATCCTGGAACAACAAAGATTATTTTTTCTCAGAAAAGAGATTATGAATATGATTATGCCCAGACAATCATGCTGACAGAAATGGCACATCTGTACAACGAGCTTCTTAAAAACAAAGAGTTGTTCAGCTATGAATCATTCAGGGCCTATGATGAAGGAGGAAGACAGGATGCAAAATTCAATGAAATAAGAAACAGCATCTTCAATTTTCTGAAAAAGGACCCTATGGGCTGCTATGTAACGCTTAAGAGAATCCACAGGAGGGAAAACATTCTATTGGATAAGAGCAAGGACAAGAAAAGCATAAGCTCTCACAAGAAATACGTCCAACTAGTGGAATACCTGATAAAACTTCTTGAGAATACCAAGATAATAACAATTCTCAAGCCTTTCTCAGCAGGGCACAGGGTTGGTACAAGGGATATTTACAGGAAGGTCTTCAGTCCAACCATCAAGCCAGATTTCATGTTCACAAGATTAATGGCTACATATCCAAAAGACGCAACAGAAATGGACAATTATGATGTAGAAGATTCTGAAGTAGTGATTTTTGAATTGAATGATGACATACAATATCTTTATCACGTTACCCCACCAGAATTTAAATTAAACGAGGATAAATATGAAATATTAGACCTTGCCAGAAATATAATGGCAGAGCACAAACCAGAAAAACAGGATTTTGTTGATCCTGAAAGGATGAGAGAGGTTTTCTACAATGTTGGTCATGATTTACTGGAAGAATTGGCAAATTATCGAAATATGAAACTTAGTAAAAAAGAATTGAATGAACTAACACAGATTCTTATCAGATATACTGTCGGCTTTGGACTGATAGAAGTTCTGCTACAAGATCCAAAAATTCAAGATATAACAATAAACAGTCCCATGGGTCAAATACCTATGTTCATAGTACACCAAGACTTTGGAGAGTGTAAAACAAATATCCTGCCAAGTATTGATGATGGAGAATCTTGGGCTTCAAAACTAAGACTTCTCTCTGGTAGACCATTGGACGAGGCAAATCCTGTTCTTGACACAGAAATAGAGATACCGACGATTGCAAACGCCAGAGTTGGAGTGATTGCACCTCCTCTGAATCCTTCTGGGATAGCCTATGCCTTCAGAAGACACAGGGACAAACCATGGACTCTTCCATTATTCATAAAACACAAAATGATTAATTCTCTAGCTGCAGGGATTCTTAGTTTCATAATTGATGGCAGCAGAACAATGCTCATAGCTGGAACTAGAAGCGCTGGAAAAACTTCTCTTCTCGGCTCATTAATGGTCGAGATAATGAGAAAATACAGGATGATAACCATAGAAGACACTTTGGAGTTACCAACAAATTCACTTAGAAAGCTCGGCTACAATATCCAATCTATGAAAGTTGCTTCTGCACTTTCAAAAGGAAGCTCTGAAGTCCCTGCTGATGAAGGAATAAGAACAACTCTAAGACTTGGGGATTCATGCTTGATAATCGGCGAGGTTAGAAGTACAGAAGCAAAAGCATTGTATGAAGCCATGAGAGTTGGTGCTTTAGCTAATGTTGTTGCCGGAACAATACATGGTGATAGCCCATATGGTGTTTTTGACAGAGTTGTCAATGATTTAGAAGTTCCTAGGACAAGCTTCAAAGCCACAGATATTATAGTTGTTGCCAATCCTATAAAAAGCGCTGACGGACTTCACAGATGGAGAAGAGTAACCCAGATAACAGAGGTTAGAAAACTTTGGGAAGATGATCCTATGAGAGAAGGTGGCTTCATAGATCTGATGAAGTATAATTCAAAAACAGATCAATTAGAGGTTTCTGATGATTTAATTAATGGCGAATCTGAAATACTTAAAGGAATAGCCGGAAATGTCAAGGAATGGGCCGGTAACTGGGATGCAGTATGGGATAACATCATGTTAAGAGCAAATATGAAGGAGCTATTGGTGAAAACAGCTGAAAAAGAGAAGAATGACGAATTATTGGAAGCACCTTTTGTTATCAGGTGCAATGATGAGTTTCACAGGATAAGTGACAAAGTCAAGGATAAAACAGGCAAGCTTGACTCCAAGAGAATACTTTTTGAATGGAAAGAATGGTTAAAAAAAGAGGTTCGCAAGAATAATTCCAAAAATGGATGACAAGAATGTTGATAATATCAAGAAGAAATACCAGGCCAAGATCAGTTCTGAGTTACACGAGAAGAAAAGCGATCTGAAACCCATAACCTCTAAAGATTATAATAGCTTCAAAAGTGAATATCTCCCTAAACATTTATCTTTCTATGAAAAAGCATGTAATTTTTCAGAGAAACTCCTAAAAATAAAAGCTGAGAAAGCAAAGATTCCAACATATCAGGAAGCAATTGATATATGTCATTTGAATATAACGCCTACAGGCGCCGCTAGTTTTCCAATTGCAGTCTTCATGTTTTTCTTATTCCTTGGATTGTTCATTGGTTTTGTACTACCTTATGCATTTGGAGGAGCAACTAGTTACTTCCTGATAATAATGTCCATATTCATAGGTATTGGTGTAATGATACCTCTTGGCAATCTGCCTTTCTTCTTTGCCAATAATTGGCGTATGAAGGCAAGTAACGAAATGGTTCTTTGCATATTCTATATCGTAACCTACATGAGGCATAACTCAAATCTTGAGCTGGGTGTTGATTTTGCTGCAGAACATCTTTCTCCTCCTCTATCTATTGACCTCAAGAAGATTGTATGGAATATCGAGACTGGAAAATTCCATTCAATAAAGGAGTCAATTGATGATTATCTTGAAAGCTGGAGAAAGTGGAATCTTGAATTCATAGAGAGCATGCATTTGATAGAATCATCCTTGTATGAGGCTTCTGAAGGCAGGAGGTTGGATGCACTTGATAAATCCTTGAGTGTAATGCTTGAAGAGACCTATGAGAAGATGCTTCACTACGCCCAGAATCTTAAATCACCATTGACAACATTGCACATGATGGGTATAATCCTGCCAATCCTTGGATTGGTTATTCTTCCTTTGGTTGTTAGTTTCATGCCAGAGGTAAAATGGTATCACCTATTCACTCTTTACAATATCATATTACCTGCAGCGGTTTTTTATCTTGGAAAAATCATTCTTTCAAAGAGACCCACAGGTTATGGAGACTCTGATATCTCCAAAACAAGTAAAGAAGTCAGAAAATATAAGAATATACTTATAAGACTGGGTAATTTTGAGATTAAGATACACCCAATAATTCTTTCAATAATAGTCATTGTTGTGTTTTTGTTTATAGGGTTTTCTCCTTTGATGATACACGCGGTCCTTCCGAATTTTGATTGCAGTGTTGGTGAAGAATCTGGTTGTATGAATTCATTAACTCACCCCAATGCAAAGTATTACTTCTTAGGCTACAGGGATGAAACAGACTCTGAAGGATCTCCAACAGGAAAAATAATAGGGCCATATGGTATTGGAGCGACACTTCTTAGCTTAGCAATACCTTTTGGATTAGGGCTCGGAGTTGGATTGTATTTCAAGTTTCGTTCAAAGAATGTCATAAAGATAAGGAACGAGGCGAAGAAACTTGAGCAAGAGTTTGCTTCAGCATTATTCCAGCTGGGAAATAGATTGGGAGATGGTTTTCCTGCAGAGATAGCTTTTGGCAAGGTTTCCAAGGTTATGGAGGGAACTGTTTCTGGAAAGTTCTTTGACACTGTAAGCGGCAATATAAGGAGATTGGGCTTCAGCGTGGAGCAGGCAATCTTTGACCCTGAAAAAGGAGCCATAGCATATTTTCCATCTCCGATAATTGAGAGTTCTATGAAGGTTCTTGTTGAGAGCAGCAAGAAAGGACCTTTGGTTGCCAGCAATGCATTGATTAATGTGTCAAATTACATAAAAGAAATGCATAGGGTTGATGAGAGATTAAGGGACTTGATGGCAGATGTTATCAGCAGTATGAAATCACAGATATCCTTTTTGACACCTGCTATCTCTGGAATCGTCATTGGAATAACAAGCATGATAACAGCCATACTGGGAACACTTGGAGATAAACTTGGTCAATTGGCTTCTGAAGCAGAAGGGGTTGCAGGTGGAGGTGTGCTTAGCATGTTTGGCGCTGGAGTTCCAACATTCCATTTCCAAGTAATAGTTGGACTGTACGTTATTCAGATAGTATATCTTTTGACAATCCTAATAAACGGCATAGAGAATGGTTCTGATAAACTGAATGAAAGATTCTTGATTGGAAAAAACTTGATAAGAACATCCATTACATACACCATTGTTGCTTTCATCATAATGGTGTTATTCAACCTAATAGCTGGTAGCATCATGGGTTCTTTAACCGCTAGCGTAGGATAAATTTTCTATTAAGAAATATGGGGACGCCGGGATTTGAACCCGGGACACCTAGATCTTCAGTCTAGTGCTCTTTACTGCGCATGATCTTGCGTCCCAGTCTGAGCTACGTCCCCTCTATAATTTTGTCAAGGTTCCGTTTCTACCAGTCGTGACTTGCATCTCTCCCTGCCACTCATTGACATAGCCGTCTTTGAGTTCTACCTTGTCACCGACTTTGACTAGGTCTATTTGTTCATTCCAGAGTGTCATTGCAACTTCTCCAGAATCATCCTTTATAGTTGCATTGGCAACTCTACCAGGATCTCCGAACTTCTGGAATTCACGGACAGGGCTTATATCTGTTACCTCTGCCTGCAAATCAACACTTCCTTGTCGTGGTTTTAATTCACTTATTTTCATATTCCTGAGAAAAAGTTGGCACTATTTAAAGCTTTTGATGTCCTTGAATCTTATTTCTCCAGAAATCAAGGCATTAAGCACTTCCTTTAGCTTGGCTATCTTAACCCTTTTCTGCTTTTCAGTATCTCTATCCCTGATAGTCACAGCCTTATCCTTCAAGGAATCATAATCAATAGTAATTGCATAAGGTGTTCCCTCCTCTGCAGCTCTAAGGTATCTCTTCCCTATGGATGCTGTTTCATCATATTTGCACAGAATGTCGTCCCTTAAGTCCTCATAAACCTTCTTTGCCAGTTTTGTCAGCTCTGGTTTTTTCAAGAGAGGTAAAACAATTGCTTTGAAAGGAGCCACATTTACAGGTAGTTTCAGAATTGACTTTCCTTCTCCTTCTTTCTTCTTCTGATAATAATTGTCAAGCAATGCAAAAGCTGGTCTTCCAATGCCAAACGCTATCTCTAAAACATGCGGAACTTGCTTCTTGTTATTCAAATCAAGAACACTCATATTGATACCTGAGAACTTTGAATGCTGCTTTAAATCATAATCTGTTCTGTCATGGACACCACATAGCTCTGTCCAGCCAAAACTTTTCAGGTTTGCTTCTATATCCCATGCATCAGCTGCGTAAAAAGCTTTTTCCTCAGGTCCGTGCTGAACCAGTCTTAATTGCTTGGCAGGGATTCCTATTTTCAGAAATGTTTCGTACGCAATATATATTGTGTATGCATAAGCCTCGTTTTTCAGCCATTTCTTTTTCATGGCATCCGTTAAAGCTATGTTCTGGGCTTCTTTTCCTTTCTCATGATCTTTCCAGTTAAGCAATGGTACTTTCTTGTTCTTTATCTTATTGTACTTCTCAAACCTGTTCTTCTGATCCTTGAATAAGAACAATTGCGCCTCTGCCTGTGTAAACTCCCTTGTCCTCAAAAGATGCTGTCTAGGGCTTATCTCATTCCTGTAAGCATTACCTATCTGAAAGACTCCAAAAGGCAGTTTCTTCCTGAAAAAGTCATAATATCTCAAGAATTGCAGATAGGTAGTAGTCGCTGTCTCAGGCCTGATATAAGCTTCAGTGCCAATACCTACCTTGGTTTTCATCATTAAGTCATGCTCTTTAATATCTGAGCCAAGAACTGCCTGACAGCTTGGACATTTAACCTTGTTTTTTGCTAAAAAATCTTTGCGATTAGTTATCTTCTTATCAGGAAACAACTCTTCAAGCAACTGCTCAACCTTGAATGATGATTTGCATTTCTTACAGTCAATCATAGGGTCTGAAAAGCCACTTAGATGTCCTGATGCATCCCAAACCTTCTTAGGCATTATAGTAGGACACTCCACTTCAAAGAAATCCTTCTCAGTGAAAACATCTCTTATGATATTCTCAACATTATTCTTCAATAGTTTTCCTAGAGGTGCATAAGTATAGAACCCTGCTGAACCACCATATATCTCTGGTTCTGGCCCCCATATGAATCCTTTCTGCTGTGCAAAGGAAATAAGTTCTTGCAAAAACTCTTTGGTCATAGTGGAGAAAAGGTGTTGTTTCTTTAAAAACTTTTCTTAACTTTTGAGCCAGGCAACTTCATCTTTATCTAGTTCCAGAAAATTACTTATTCTTTCAGACTCTTGCTTGTTCTTCTTAAAGATAGTCTTGAGGTAAAGAACATCGCTTTGCACAGCTCGTTTTGTGCTTGTATGAGTCTTTCTGGCTAATTTCTGTGCTATTGCTTTCTTCTTAGCGTTCTTCTGGTTCGCCATCCATATTCTTAGAATCCTTGTTGTTGGCTTGTAACTTGTAAAGCCAGGATACTTCTCTTCTTTTGAAAGAGCAATACCTGCAGATAGCAGATTATAACAGTAAACATAGAATCTGTAATACTGCCATTTCCTTATCCTTCCCTTGAAAACATCAGCCATTGCCAGATTTGTGAAAGCTTCTGCTAAGTCCTCTGCTTTTGTGTATTCTTTTGGGATGTTTTCTTCAATCCATAAGAAAATCTCATCCAAGTCCTCTTGAACATCGTCAAATGCGGAAATGGCCACTGCTGCACTTGTAGTCTTGAAAACCCTGACAAGAGCGTTTATTATCTTCTCTGTGTGATCTCTGCTATAGGCAAGATCTAAGTCTTTTTTAGTTAACTTATTATTGTATGAAAAACTCTGCAAGTCATTGATAGCCGCCCTCATATCTCCACCAACAGACCTTGCCAAAGATGTCAAAGCCTCATCATCTGCTTTTATTCCTTCTTTCTGACAAATCTTCTTTAGATAAGAGAGTATTGAAGTGTATGCCAAGCCATGATATTCTTGCAACTCACATTTCTTTCTTAATGAAGCAATATTCTTCTTGTAAGGATCATTAGCAACTAGTATTGCTGGAAAACTGCTCTTTTCCACTAAAGAATTTATTGCAGCAACACCACCCCTGTCCTCCCTTCCCGCCAAGCCATCAATCTCATCAACCAAGATTATTTTCTTCTTTGCAAACAATGATTGCTGTTTTATGGCGGCTCCAAGCACAGAGTTTATGCTATCAGCGTTTCTAAGATCAGAAGCATTTACTTCAACAATCTCATAATCATTCTCATTAGCTAAAGCATAAACTGAAGAAGTCTTTCCAACACCCTGAGGACCATGGATAAGCAATGGCTTTACACCTCTCTTATGATTGCTAACATAAGATTTCAACTTCTCCAAAGCAGTGTTCTGACCCTTTACTTCAGACAAGGTTTTAGGAGCATATTTATTAATCCAAATTGACATGGTGAGAGGAAGAGAAAAGTGTTTTTAAAGCTTCACTTTATATCCAGCAAAACCTTTTTATAATGAAAACCTTTCTTATACGGCATGTTAGTGGGGGTCGTTGGTAAAGCAAATGTTGGTAAGAGCACTTTCTTTAAAGCTCTAACTCTTGCAGATGTTGAAATAGCCAATTATCCATTCGCAACCATAAAGCCAAATCATGGCATTGGATTTGTAAGAGTTATTTGCGTCGATAAAGAGTTTAACTTGCAATGCAAGCCAAAAGAGGGTTTCTGCACTAATAACACAAGGTTTGTGCCAGTTGATGTGATTGATGTCGCTGGATTGGTTCCCGGTGCGCATGAAGGCAAGGGAATGGGCAACCAGTTCTTGAATGATCTCAACCAAGCCAACGCATTAATACATATCATTGACTGCGCAGGAACTACCAATGAAAAAGGAGAGACTGTTGAAGCAGGTAGCTATGACCCTGCTAATGATGTAAAATTCCTTGAAGAAGAGCTTGATTACTGGTACCTTGAAATACTAAAAAAAGGTTGGGAGAAATTCGCCAAGCAAGTACAGCAGGAGCAAGATGATATTGTTAAGGCTTTAGCCAAGCAATTATCAGGTGTTGGCGTTGACGAGGATATTAGCAAGGATGCAATATCAAATGCTGGTTTGAGCAAGGATTCACCAGCTTCCTGGAGTGAGGATGAACTCTTTAAGCTGGCTTCTGAATTCAGAAAAAAGACTAAGCCTTTGATAATCGCTGCTAACAAGATTGACATTCCTGGAGCCTTTGAAAACTATGAAAGATTAAAAAAACAATTTCCAAACCATTTAATCATTCCTTGCAGCTCTGAATCTGAGTTGGCTTTGAAAGAAGCTGCTCATCACAAAATGATTGATTATGCTCCTGGCAGCAATGATTTCTCAATAACTGATGATTCAAAGCTTTCTGACAAGCAAAAAGCAGGGCTTGAATTCCTAAAAACAAATGTCTTGAAGAAATTCAATACCACTGGTGTTCAAGAAGTGCTTGAAAAAGCTGTTTTTGAACTGTTGAAGTTTATAGCTGTCTACCCCGTTGCTAACAATAGATTAGAGGACAAAGACGGCAACACACTTCCAGACTGTTATCTTGTTCCAGATGGCATCTCTGCTTTGGATTTTGCTTTTAAAATTCACACAGATATTGGAAACAATTTTATCAGAGGGATTGATTTAAAGACTAAGATGACTGTTGGAAAAGAGCATTCTCTAAAGCATCTTGACGTTGTAGAAATAGTTACTTCAAAATAATTTACTTTTTCTTTTTAGGCTTGTTCTCTACTTTTTTCTTCTTTTCTTCCTTCTTAGGAGCTTCTTCCTGCACTTCTTCTTTAATTTCCACTACAGGTATCTCCTCCATCTTTTTCTCTTTTACCAAACCATACTTCATAAGAATCGTTTTGTATTTATGAAAGTCCTCAGAACCTTTAAAAGCTCTTTTTGCTCTATCTGGCAATCTTTCAAGCCAAATATGAGCTATTTTTAGAACATCCTTAACATCTTCATCGACAGCTCCTGTCTGCATGGCTTCCTGCTCAAACTCTGCTGCAAATGCTTCTTCATCAAAGTCATTCCTGTGTTTTGGCTTAAATATGTTTATTTTTCTCATCAAGACAGAAAGCAAACTCCCCCTTCTTTCCTCAAATTCTTCTTCCATCTCTTCAAGAGCTGATTCTTCTTCTTCCAGAGCTTCAATCTCTGCTTCTAGTTCATCAAGTTCTTCTTTCTCTTTTTCAGGAAGTTCTTCCTCTATCTCTCCAAGTTTATACTTCCTTCTCCATCTCATCATCCTTCTAAAGATTGAAGGCTCCTTATATTCGACATGAACCTCTCCTTCGGCTAGTTCAGGAACTTTTTCACTAAATGAACCACCCAAAAACTTTAATTTGCTTAGAACATCTGTTGTTGAGTCTTTCTTTCTAATATTATCAATGTAGCGACCCATGTCTTGATTGAATGTTTTCTGATTAATGACAACCACCCTCTAAAAAGTTGTTTTTATAACTTTATGAGGTTATACTATATAAATTTTTTTATTCAAGAATGTTGACAAGAAAATATAAATAATAGTATATTAAGATTTAAAGAATGAACGGACAACACTCAATACATTACTTTAACTTGAAAAGTGAATTGCATGAATTATATTTTAGTATTTCTCTAAGGACTTTCGCCATAATGCTAATTAATATCTTTGTACCAATATATCTAATAAAGTTAGGTTATACCTTTCAAACTGTTCTATGGTTCTTTACTATCTTTGCCTTTACCCACGCAGTTACATCATTTCCAGCAGCAAAAATTTCTTCAAACATTGGTTTAAAACACACAATCTTGATAAGTGTTCCATTCCTAATACTCTACTATTTCTTACTATACTCTGTTCAATTTGTTCAATCACTTGGAATTCCAATAATTACAATAGCTGTTTTTGGAGGAGTAAGCAATGCTCTATTCTGGATAGGTCATCATACACATTTTGCAGAATACTCTCATGAAGGTAAAATTGGAAAAGAACTGGGAACTGTTAAGATATTAATATCCATATTCACAGCTATTGGACCTGTAATTGGAGGACTTTTGCTTACATTTTTTAGTTTCAATGTTGTTTTTCTCATAGTGTGTGGACTATTGGTGTTGTCAGTAATCCCTCTGCTTATGAGCGAGGATAAACACGAAGCATTCAGATTCTCACTTGAAGATTTCAGAAATATCTTCAAGACAAGAGATATTATTGGTAATGCAGGATGTGGTATAGAAGGTTCAATACAACAAATTATATGGCCTGTCTTCATATTTTTCTTCATTCTTGATCAAGAATTTACGACTCTAGGTACAATAAGCTCCCTATCTTTGCTCTTCTCACTCATAATAACTTATATGATTGCTAACAATGTTGACAAAAAACCAAATTTTATGAACGATATAGGAGCTATAATAAATAGTTGTGTATGGATTCTAAAAACTTTTGTTAGAACAAGCTTTCAAGTATTAATGATAGATTCTGTCTCTGGAATGTCAAGAACCACTCAGAACATCTCTTTCAACAAGATATGCTATGACAAGGCCAAAAAAACCAGTACATTACAATACATAGTTCTAAGAGAATTTAATATCAACTTTGCTCACGCAATCACTTATTTCTTTCTTAGTTTTGTTATAGCAGGCGCTGGCAGTTACTTCATAGCTTTCTTGCTTGGAACCATTGGCTCTTTGATGTTTTTGTTTTATAGAGCTTAGAAATACTTACTTAACTTGTCAAGCTATAGAATAAAACATGGGGACGGAGGGATTCGAACCCCCATCTGACGGTATCTCCACGAATGGGCGCCATTAATCATTGGCATATGCCTCATCGCTCCAGTACTGGAGCCGACCATTCTAGCCAGGTTATACTACGCCCCCAACAATTGTATTAGAAAAAGTATTTGTTTTTAAAGTTTTATCTTCTTTTCTTTTTTTTAGGTTTCTGCTTTTTATTTTTCAGAAGAAGGGGTTTCCTTCTTAATTTCTTGAAACCAATAACTGATAGCAGAATGAAAGCGATAACTAGCAAGGCCCAGTTAACATACCATGCAAGCTTTGTATATGCTTGGAAAGCTGTGTATTCCTCTCTCTGAATGACTTCTAAGGTTATCTCAGGACTCATTGCAAAAGCTCCTTTGCTGTCTTTAGCTACTATAGAAACTGTTGCTGTTCCATACCAGTCTTTTTTTGGTGTGAAAACCATCTTCCTATTTACAACAGAGAAGTTCACTTCTTCTATTTCTTCAGACAAATATAATTCCAATTCATCCTCTACATCAGGGTCTGCTACAAACTCAGCTACACCCATCTTGTAATTTGTGTTGTGAGGCCAAATAAAGTGTGTTTCGCTGGCTTCTGAGTAGTCTAGAGGCTCATAAAGAACAGGTAATCCTTTGTAGAAATATAGCAAACCTGCAAATATAACTAATAAAGCTATCATGATTATCAAAGCAGTAGAGAATGAGCCGAGCATCAATTTGCCCGCTAACCTATTTAGGAATATTACCAAGAACAGTAAAACAACTATTACAACAACTAACAAAGTAGTTGCGGCCTGAGAAGGTCTCTTTGAAAAATAATTGTGTGCTTTAACATATAATGGTTTGTCCTTCAATGAAACCACTAAGTCATGTGTATACTCCAAATAATTAAGTTTAATTGTCAGGTTAACAGGATAATCATTGAACTCTGTTTCTTGAGTGTGTTCTGATAACAAGTTTATTGTTTTTGTTTCTCCTGCAGCAAGTTCTAGAGTAGTATTTTCAAGAGTTATCCAGAACTCTGACTCAAGGCTTAATTCATATTCCTCATCTGTTTTTCCTTTATTTATTAGTTTCACCTGGAAGCTGTTCTCTGTGTCCCTTCTCATAGAGTATTTATTCTTTCCAACATCTACGTAATGGCATGTTCCTTGAGATAGTACTTTTATTCTTGCATGATCCTCTGCAGACACATTGTTGGAGAGAACTGCCCTAGTAACTATATCATACGTTTCATCCTTATCTTCAGGGCTTATGACCAAAGTAATATTTGTGTCATCTCCAGGATTTAAAGTTGTTGAGCCATGTTTGAAGTAGGCAACATCAGGGGTGGCTTCTAATTCAACCAGTTCCCTAAACGCACCATTATTCTTTACATTAACAGTTACTGACTTCTTCTCTGTACAAAACTCTTCTTCATAACCCATTATATTTATTGAAATATCATAACAATCTGTTATGTTGAGAGAGATATTCTTTTCCTGCATAATATCTCCGTACGCAGTCCATGTTAGTAGAGTGAATTCAAAGAAGCCAAGGTTCCTTCCTTCCCGAATATTTAATTCTAAATCAAAAGTTCCTTCCATTTTGCCTTCCAAGCTTATGCTCTGGTTGCTTAAGCTCACAAAGAATGGTGCTCCAACTAATTCAAAATAATAAGTGTTCGGAGTATTTACACTATTCTCAATCCAGAGCTTGATTGGTTCTGCACCTTCCTCACAGACATTGTATTTATCTTCAATGTCTAAAGTGTAAGCATAATATTGGTTTATCATTAAGTTGTGTGTAAGCTTTGATTGCAATTGGTTCTTTTCAGCGTTTACAAAGAATTCTACTGGTGTTTCACCATAGAAGTTGCAAGATAACTCTAGTGTGGCATTAATCCTTGCTATCTCTTCAGGAGCCAGCTCTACTTCTGAACTTGAATAATTAATATAATCATTAAAATTTGAACTTAACAGGTACTTTTCTGTAAATGGACCTAAATTCTTTATTAGAACTCTATAATTAGCTGTTTTACAAGGGTCTATTTCTGCTTCTTCAGCATATAATTTAGTTCCTATATTTGCACATTGACCTGCTGCTATTTGTTTGACTATTCTTTCATTATCTCCTTTATCACTTCTGACTTTTATTTTCAAGTCCTTTCTCAAGCTTTCACATGGAGCTTTAACAAGCAAGGTAACATCCTGTACTTCTCTTGGCGCCAATTCAAATTCAAAAGGAGTTATCTCTACAAAGTCCAAATTGCTTGACAGAGTGTATATAGTATTCTCAGAACCTGTATTCTTTATCTTTATAGTATCTTCAAGTTCTGAACATCTGCATAATTTTAGAAGATTCTTTTCTGAATAGACACCAAAACTAGCGCTTACAAAACTAACAAGAAATAGTCCTACTAAGAGAAATACTACTAATTTTGTAAGTTTCAGGGTCATTGTACATCTTTAAAAAAATAAGAGATAAAAAAATAAAAAAATTAGTAATAGGTTTGTGAACCTTCTTCGTCACTTCCCCTCAACTTGTTGAAGCCGATTATCAAACCCACAATTATCAAGATAATTACAAGCACTACTAGAGCAACTTCTAATCCTCTCTTCAAACCACCAGTTGCATCGTCTGCAACAAGGTTTGCGGTTAGTGGGATTGCTTCTGAATCATCATCTGATGCCACAGTTGCCATAAAGACTTTCTGTCCTGAGGCATCTGCGTCTGCTTCAACGTACAGATATACTGTCTTTGTAGTTCCTGCTGGAACAACAACCACTGATGAAGGTGAAAGTCTGGATGATCCCCAAGCTTCAACTCCTGAAACAGTTACTGTGAAGGTCTTTGCAGTTGTTCCCTGGTTTGCAATCATTATCGGATATGCAACCTCTGAACCTGCTGCGACGTCTTGTTCTTCTGGAACTGTCACAACTGTTCTTCCTTCTCTTGCTGCAACGCATGAGTCTCCTGGAAGAACTGTTATTTGAGCGGTCTCAGTTGTTGATTCATATTCATCAAACTCAACTTCAATCTCAACATCATAAGAACCTGGCTCTGCACAGTCTGGGATTCTTAGCAAGAATTCCTCGAGTGTCTCCTTCTCATCAACTTCTAACTCATCCAAGTACTCTGAGTCTTTAACATTGAGTTCTGGCACTGAGACTGTAACTTTAACATCGTCTAAATCATCATCTCCTATGTTCTCAACTCTAACAGTTGCTGTAAATGCTCTTCCCGCATTTATTGTTGATGACGGGCTAAATGAATAGTCCTTTACGATTACTGCTTCTTCTTCATCTACTCCAACAACGTGTAGCTGGTAGACAGCTTCGTATGAGTAACCATCTTCATCTGCAACTCTTATTCTCAACAAGGTGTACTTCTTATCCATCTTCACTGGAACTTCAAGTTCCAACTCAATTGTGTCTACATCTCCAGTTGACATGTCAAAGCTTCTTGACGAATCTGAAACAAGTGTTTCTTCTTTGTGAGAGTATCTGTACCCTTTGATATCAGCATCTATCTGGACATCTGTGACGTCTGCTAATGCTCTAACTCTTACTTTTATATCAAGGTCTTCTCCTCTCTCAACCTGTAGGTTGTTTGTGTGTTCACCAACAGATGAATTATCAAACTGATCACCGTTGATCTTTACGTACAAAATCTCTAGATTTTGTGCACTAGCGAAATTTGTTGCTAGTAAGGCTATTGCCAATAGAACCAAAATTTTAGCAATGTTCATTTTCTCCATACCCCCTCAAATCGGTTTTTTCAAAAGGAATTTCACGACGAACTTCCTGTTTGAATATAAAATTGATGCTAATATATAAAGTTTTCGATATTTTTTCATTCAAAAGTGAAAACTTTTTGTTTTTATTTTCGAGTTAACGAATTCTTAATGGAAGATATTTTGTCCTCTTCAAATCACTATTTGAGACATAAATACCTAAATAATAATCTCCTGGTTCCACATCATGTGGAATGTATAAATATGACTTTACAGTCTTCTTCTCACCAGCATCAACATCAACAACACCCAAAGGTTCTTTGATGCCTAATTCAGGCATTATAGCTCCAACTGTCAATGAATCTATATCTTCATCAATATAATTCTTCAAGGTAGCGGATATCATCAAATAATCACCTGCCAGTGCAGAGTTATAATCATATCCAAAAGCTCTGACTTTAGATATCTTTATGCCTTTCTCGACATTATTCACAATTGAAAACTCATCCTTGTCTTCAGGACTGTCACAACCAGGATCTTCAGGATAATCAGTCAGACCATCATTGTCATTATCCAATCCGTCTGAACAATGTGCTGGATTGTAAAATAGTATTATTAGTGAAAAAGTCTCTTCCTCTGTAAACACCCCATCACTAACAAACACAGTAAAAGTATGACGCAAGGCAAATTGACTAACTGCAGGAATGAAATATATAACTCCTGTTGCAGGATCAATATCAAACAAATTAGAGTCATCAGAAAACGTCAAGATGTCATTATTCAAGTCCTCAACTTCAACCTGAAAGGTGAAAGCTTTGTCAACATATGCTGTAAACCTCTGCACAGATGGAGTAATAACCGGACGTCTAGGAAGACTGTCAACAGTGAGTGTGAAAACATCACTAACTAACAAAGCTGAATCGCTACAGGTTATATTTATATCATATACTCCTTCATCATTTAATGTCGGAGTGAAACTAATATAACCAGTTGAATCTATATCAAACAAAACAGTGTCATCAGTATAAGTCAATGTATCTCCATCAGGATCAGTGCATACAACCTGATAAGTGAAAGTTGAATCTTCCACAGCATTTTGATCAGATATTGCTTGCATTGAAGGAGCATCATTAACCCCATTCACAGTTATTGAAAAAGTGTTTGGAGTCACCCATCCTTGGCCATCATCAGCGCCTATTGTACAGCTGGAAAGTCCATTCCAGTCACTAACCGAATTCAAAATTAAATCATTTCCTGAAACTTCGCAATCAACCTGTGCAGTGTTTTCAGATATAACAACAAATGAGATTGTGTCATTGTCAGAGTCTGTTACCATGCTGGCAAGACCTGATACAAGTATTGTTGAGCCAAAATCCTCAGCAAGGTTTGCATCAGGAATATCTGTCGTCCATACAGGAGCGGTGTTAGTAATAACTTCAATAGCCACATCATCTGTTGCAACGCTTCCATCTGTATCATCTGCTGTAAAGGTTACGGTTTCATTTCCAACCCAATCAGATGAAGTTATAGTAACAATGTTTGTCGCAGCATCTATTGATACACCAACATTAGTATTTCCTGCGAAGCTCCATGCAATCTCATCATCAGGAGTTTCAAGGTCTGTAACATAATCATCCAAGTCCCATGAAACCTGTTGATTTTGAGACATTAGTATATCAGACATGTCCAATAATTCCAACTCATTATTTAGTACTGTTACTGCAAGATAAGCATGGTCTGCTGCATCATCCTTAAAGGTGAAAACAAACACCATTGAGTTACCTAACAAATAATCATCTAAAGGTATGCTTGGTAAAGAGTAGTAATAGTTACCATCAGGAGTGGCTGGCTGACCATCAACTACTTGAGTTCCACCAACAGTTCCATTATATGCTAACAAGTCCATATCTCCCAATCCGGTTTCTGCATTGTAAATCCTAACAGTATTTATCTGATTTGGTGCAAAACTTCCGTTTAACAAGGAATAAACCTCAAAGCCTACATATAACTGCATTCCTCTGAAGAAGTCTGAATTTTGAACTGAATATTGATCATCTTCATAAGAGTTTAAGTCTGAAATATTATATCCATGTTCATACACATTTATTTGTATTGAATCAGTATCTGTTAAGTTAGTGGTGTCACTAACTTCAACACCTATTGTATAAGTTCCTGGTGTTTCATATGAATGATAAGCAACGCTTTCAATTCCTGTTGAGCCATCACCAAAGTCCCATTCATAACTAAGTGTTTGAAGGTCAAGATCCTCACCAAAAGCTATGAATTGTATGTCTTTTCCAGCTGTGAAGCCGTCTCCGTCTCTTGGTTGAGTTATAATCACAGTCGGAGGATTTGTTGGCATGTTGACTGTGGCAGTCATAGAATCAAAATCAGAACTATCTCCAAGGTCTGATGCTGTGAATCTTATAGTCTCACTACCCCACCAATCCACAGTAGGTGTTAATGTGACAACACGACCAAGACCAATTTGAACATCAATAAAATTGTTTCCTGAAAAAGTCCATGTGATCTCACTATCAGAGTGATCAACATCAGTTACATAATCATCTAAATCAAATATGTTGAAAGGAACACCATAATCATTTGTCTGATCTGGAATGTCAGAAACAACAGGCGCATCATTAACAGAATTCACAGTCAAAAGAAATTGATTGCTTGTAACATTAAATTTGCCATCACTTGCAGTTATTGTGATTGTCTCGCTCCCAAACCAATCATTATCAGGCGAAAAGGTCATGTTATTATCAAATATATCAACACCGGTATTTGACAGCGGAGTGTGAGTATAAGTCAAAACATCATCATTAGCATCAGAGAAGTAAGCATTTAGATTAATGGTGTGTTGATCGTCCTCACTCCATGTCTGATCAGGTATAACTTCAACAACAGGTGCAACGTTAATCTCAATTACTGTTAAAATCAAGTACTCTGAGTATGCAGAATAAGCATCAGCAGCATATATTCTTACTCTATAATTACTGTATTCAGAGTAGATAGATTGATCAACTGTTTCCATTTCTTCAAGATATGAAACTCCAAACTCATCCCCAGAATCAGTTCCTGAAGCAAAAGTATGAACTACTTGATCTCCATCGTCTAACAATTCAACTTCATATGTTGTTGGAGCATTCATGCTAAAGATTGACCAGTTGAAATCTGCAGACTCCCCATCAAGCAGAACCATTGATTTATTTTGCAAGTAATTTCCTTGATCATCTAGCCAAAACCCCGCAGTCAATGCTGCCTCTGCTGATTGAAAACTAATAGTTAATAGTAATACAAATAATGTCAGAAGAATTGCTTTCCTCATTCTCCTCCTCCTAGCACGTCCTTAACCTCATCATATAACCCCCTAAAGTCAGGATCATAGCTCATACCAACTGAGAAAATGGTTGACTTTCCATTCCAACTAGGAATAGTGTGACCTGTTTGGTCTTCTATCATATACCCAACAGAACCATTCACGCGTAATCTATCAGTTATGTCAACACGGGCATTTAACCCTATCATCCAGGCCAACATCTTGAAATTATCAATATTTAGGAAATCCATCTCAGCAGTCACCTCTCCAAACTCAACCTTTTCTTCATGAGTTGTACTAGCAAGCCTATAACTATCCTGTTGAACTCCACCAAACAAGCCAAGGCTTAGTTTACTGTAAACATTCCAAAGGAAACCAATGTCCAAACCCGCTCCTTCCAAATAATCATATGTGTCAGTTCTTGTGCCTGAGAAGACTCCATGGGATGAAGGCACTGCTTCATTAGAAATCATTCGTCCAAACATGTACGAAACTCCAACTTGGAGTACAAAGTCCTCAAAACCATATCCTAAGCTGGCGCGTACACCATTAATAGTTGTTCCTCCTCCATTGGCCTGCCATACAGCATCAACACCAAGCTCAAGTGGAGTATCAGACCTATAGAATGGACTATCTGGTGCAGGGATTTGATCACCTGGTTGGAGAACAAATTTTTCACCATTATCATCTCTGAACCAATCATAAACCAAGAAAGCTAATTTCTTTTCACCAACAGTTCTTGTCTCTATCCTTGTCTCATACCTAACACCTATTCTTTCACCATCTCTAATAACACCTGTATTAACAGTTTCATCAACCATGATTTGAGCCAAGGCATGGACTTTGGCATAATCCATGCCAAAGTTTCCTTCTTCAAATTCGTTTATGGCAACCCTGGAATGATCTGCTTGCACAAACATCTCGGCAGAGTTCCATATGCTAGAGAGTGATTGTGGCGCATCTTTTTCCAAAACCAACCAAGGTCTACCACCATGATAAACTGTGTTGTTCTCAATTGTTTGAGTTAGAGTTTTGTATGTGAGATTTTCTTCTACTTTTCCTTCTTCTGCTTTACCATTTGTTTGAGCAATGATTTGATTAGCTCCGACAGTAGTGATTCCTAAGAAAGCGAGAAGCGCATAGAATGTTTTAGTATTCATTTTATTTACCCCCAATAAAAGACTGATTCTACATAGTTTTTCAAAAGTAAAATCAGCCTCCCCCAAAATTACAATAAGGAATATTTTTTTGTTTATAAAATTTGCTATTTTTAACTATTTTGTAATGAGAACAAACAAAGAGTACTTTTTAGTAGTATAATAGTATTATATACTTTATATTAAAGCAAGATTTAAAAAAAAGAACAAGTTCTAAAACAACATGAAGATAACAGTAATAGGCGGAGGACCTATAGGTTGCTACACAGCATCCTTGCTTTCAAAAGATAATGAAGTGACTTTATATGAGGAGAAAAAAGAAGTTGGTCTGCCAATACAATGCACAGGCATTCTTAGCGATACAATACACGAAATAATTCCTATAAAAAAAGACTTTGTGGCAAACAAGATATGGTCTACAAGAGTGTATTCTCCAAACAATAAATTCCTAAGAATAGATTTCAAGAAACCAAACATAATCATATACAGAAACAAATTCGATCAACATTTCAGAGACAGGGCATTGAAAAACGGAGCAAAGATAGTTCACAAGCACAGGTTCACTGGTAAGAAAGAAGTGTTGAGTTTAGAAACCAGAAAAAAGAAAAAAATAGATTACAAAATGCTCATCGGAGCAGACGGTCCCTTGAGCAAGGTTTCAGAACTAAATGGATTGGGAAAGAGGAAATATCTTCAAGGAGTACAGGCCTTGATAAAGAAAAAGAATGACAATGTTATTGATTTCTATCCACACATCGGAACATATGCCTGGGCAGTTCCACAAACAGAAGATGTGCTGAGAGTGGGAGTTGCTACAGAAAAAAACGCAATGAAGATCTTCAAAGAATTTTCAAAAAGATACAAAGGAAAACTTCTAGGATGGCAGGGAGGATTAATACCCCTACATAATCCGAAACTACAAACAGCAAAAAACAATGTATACTTGGTAGGAGACGCTGCAGCCCAGATAAAAAACACAACAGGCGGCGGATTAATACCAGGATTAATATCTGCTGAAGAATTGAAGAAAGCAATCGACAATGACCTTGATTATGACAAGTTATGGAGAAAGAGAATAGGAAAAAGCCTGTGGACACACTACTTTGTCAGGAACATAATGAATAACTTTGATGATGATGACTGGAACAGGTTAATACAGTTATTCAACAAAAAATCCATGAAACATATTCTTGCAACAGAGAGCAGGGACAAGCCAATAAGGATACTGACAAAAGCAATACTCAGAAACCCTTCGATGCTTAAATTCTTCAAGAAAATATTCTAATGAGTCAGTTTACGAAACAACATTCTAAATCCTATCTTGACACTATTCCATCCACGTTGACCTTTCTGTTTGGAATAATCAGAATAAGTGATAGTAACAGGAACCTCCTTGTAAGGAATCCTCCTTGAATGAATCTCCTCAACAATCTGAGAAGCATGCTCCATCCTGTCAGAAGTGATATTTATCCTGTGAGCTGCAGTTCTTGAAAAAACTCTGAAACCATTATGAGAATCAGTCAGTTTTATACCATACAAAATCCAAACAACAAGCACTCCCATCTTCAAAACAAGTCTTCTCAAAAAAGGAGTATTTGAATCCTTTTTCAAAAATCTAGAACCTAGAGCGGCTTCACACTCACCATTCATCACCGGTTTTAGCAATCTTTCAATATCTTCAGGATGATGCTGACCATCTGCATCAAAAGTCACAATGTAATCAGCACCTTTCATAAGAGCATAGTCAATTCCTGTCTTCAAAGAAGCGCCCTGCCCACGATTGATGAAATGTTGTAAAGCAGTAGCTCCAGACTTAGAGATAATCTCAAAAGTGCTATCTTTAGATCCATCATCAACAACAACAATGTTTCTATAACCATGCTTTTTCAAACCTTTTATGACTCTGGTTATTGATCTCTCCTCATTATAAGCTGCTATAACCACAAAAACATTGTTTTTTTTCATCTTGTTATCAAAAGCACTCCTAAAATTATCAATAAAATACCTAACCATTTATAGGTGTTCATCTTTTCATTTAAAAATTTGACTGAGAGAAGAGATATCCACACATACGAAAAAGAAGTTATTGGGTAAACTAATGATAATTCTGCATATCTTAAAGCCCAAACATAGAAAACAGATGAAATAAGAAACAAGAATATCCCAAACAATAATTTAAAGTTCTTGTATTGCTTAAAGATATTTCTGTGAATATCAGCGGCTCCTTTCTTCAGATAAAGGGAACCAAAAGCTCCAATAACAGTTGCAAAGATAGTAACTAATATAACAACAAGTTTATCCATGGTTACCACCCCAACCTATCAAGCTGACACCCAGTATTATAAAAATCAAACCAAACCAATTAACAAATAAAATAACTTCTTTTAAGACAAAAGTTGAAAGTAAAAAAACCCATACAAAGCTCAAGGCAATGAAAGGATACAAAACAGAAAGTTCACCATACTTCAAAGCAATAATGAGAATTACCGCACCAATGCCATATAACAAGAAACCTCCAATCAAAGGAACACTCAATATCGAAATAAGATTCCCAGAAATCTTTGCAGTTCCCAACTTTATGAAATACTGACCAAAAGAAGTAAGAAAAGTGCATATTACCACGAGCATAATAGCAAAAAAAGGATTTCTTTTTTCCATGAGACGCTAAAAAAAAGATAACCTTTATATAGTTTCTTAAAACAAATATTTTGGGGGAAAACATAAATGTTCAAAAGAATACTAATAACTGGAGGAGCAGGATTTGTAGGTTCAAATCTTGCAGTTTTTCTGAAAAAAGACTTTCCAAAATCAGAAATTATTTGCCTTGATAATCTTAAAAGAAGAGGGTCTGAGCTCACTATAAGCAGATTAAAAAAAGAAAACATCAAATTTGTTCATGGAGATATAAGAAACAAGGAAGATCTGGAAAATCTTGGAAAAATTGATTGCATCATTGAATGCTCTGCGGAACCATCTGTTCTTTCAGGTTACGGCGAATCACCAGAATACTTGATAAACACAAATCTCCTAGGAACAATAAACTGCCTTGAATTAGCAAGAAAAAACAATTCGAAGTTTCTCTTTCTATCAACAAGCAGAGTTTATCCATCAAAAACCATCAACAAACTAAAACTCTTGGAAACAGAAACCAGACTTGAACTTGAGAAAAATCAGAGTATTAAAGGAATAAGTGAAAAAGGCATATCTGAACAATTCCCTATGGAAGGCTCCCGATCATTGTATGGCGCGACAAAATTGGCATCTGAAATAATAATAAATGAATATGTTGATGCATACAAACTGCAAGCAGTCATAAACAGATGTGGTTTGCTAACAGGTCCATGGCAGATGGGAAAAATTGACCAGGGAGTGATTGTTCTCTGGATTGCCAAGCATTTATTCAAAGGAAAACTAAACTATATTGGATATGGAGGAAAAGGTAAACAAGTCAGAGATATACTTCACATACGTGATCTATACAGGCTTTTAAAAATACAACTTTCAGATATGAAAAAATTCAATGGAAAAACATACAATGTTGGAGGCGGGAGAAAGAGAAGTATATCACTTCTAGAGCTTACAAGACTATGCCAGAAACACAGTAGAAACAAAGTTACCGTTGGAAAAATAAAAGAAAATAGAAAACATGATATACCAATATATTTAACAGACAATTCTAAAATTGAAAAAGAATCAGGATGGAAACCAGTTATATCTCCTGAACAAATTGTCATAGAGATAACTAATTGGATAAAGAACAATAAAAAAGAACTAGAACCGATTCTTAAATAACAAAAGAGGCTATAAAAATGAAAGTTTTGGTGACAGGGTCAGGCGGGCTTATAGGATTTGAAACTGTTGCTTTTTTTCTAAAGAAAGATGTTGAGGTAATAGGAATTGACAACAATATGAGAAGATACTTCTTTGGAGAAAAAGGAGATACTACTGGTAACATACAATTTCTCAAAGGCTTGAATAAGAAATTCACAAATCTCAATCTTGATATACGTGACAGAGAAAAAATAATGAAAGTATTTACAGAAAAAGGCCCGTTTGATCTGGTAGTACACACAGCTGCTCAACCATCACATGACTGGGCTGCAAAGGAGCCTTTTACAGATTTTGACGTAAACGCGGTTGGCACATTGAATCTTCTGGAAGCATTCAGGTTACATTCATCAAAAGGGGTGTTCATATTCACTTCAACAAATAAAGTATATGGCGATACTCCAAACAAAGTGAAATTACTAGAACTAGAAAAAAGATACAAATATGATGAACACCAAACTATGAATGGAGTATCAACAGAAGGCATAAGCGAAGAGATGACTTTGGATGATAATACCCACAGTATTTTTGGAGCTTCTAAAGCTGCCGCCGATATAATGGCGCAAGAATATGGAAGATACTTCAAACTAAATGTGGGAATATTTAGAGGAGGATGTTTAACAGGACCACAGCATTCAGCTGTTGAACTGCATGGTTTTCTAGCATACATAGTCGATTGCGCCATAAATAATAAACCATATACCATCTTTGGATACAAGGGAAAACAAGTAAGAGACCAAATACACAGCAAAGATGTTGTAAGCCTGTTTTATGAGTTTTATAAAAACCCCAAACAAGGAATTGCATATAATCTGGGAGGAGGAAAAGAAAACTCTGCTTCAATTCTTGAAGTCATAGACGTTTTAGAAAATGACTTTAGACTGAAACTTAAATATACTCTTAGTGACCAAAACAGAATAGGAGATCATTTATGTTATTATTCTGATTTGACAAAATTGAAAAAAGATTATCCAAACTGGAAAATAACAATTTCTATAAAGGATATGATAAAAGAAATGATTGAATGGAGGACGAAATAATAATATAACAAAATTTAAATATCCAAGTTTCTGTCAAAAATAAGTGGCTGCAAAAAAATCCGAAATAGAAAAAATCACTGATTTCTTAAAGAAAAACTGGGCTTATATCATACTGTTGGGAATATTTCTCTTTGGGTTGCATTTGAGAAGCTATCATTTGGACTATCCTGTTATAGGTTATCATAACTGGAAAGAAACACATTACCTGACAGAAGCAAGGAATTTTGCAAGAGAGGGATTTTTTGAGCATGGATTCTTCATACCCTACAGAGACTTTTGGACAATAAACAGCGATGATCTGGGAGTGCATGGAGATACCTTCCCAACAGTTTCGATTCTTGTAGGCTTAGGATTCAAGTTATTTGGAAATAAACTAATTGTTGCAAGATTAATAGGTTTTTTCCTAAACTCTTTAATAATTATTTTAATATATTTAATATTAAAGAAACTTACAAACAATGAATTTGTTTCTTTAACAGGAGCTTTTCTAACAGCGATAAATCCATTATTTACTTTTTTTAGTCATAATGTTCAATTAATGAATGTAGGGATTTTCTTTTCAATGTTATCATTATATTTATTTCTTGTATGGATAGACCATGGCAAAGGAAAATTCCTAATACTAGCAACGATTTGTTTAACAATTAGCGTATTAACAAAATATCCCTTCATGATTGTTGTAGGGAGTTTAATGTTCCTTTTCCCTTATAAAAGATTGAAATTGAAAAACTTAAAAAAAAATTACAAATCATATTTAATCTCCATCATAATACTATTACTTATCCCTTTATGGATGATTTATTCTGGAAAAGTTGCAACTGAATATGGATTATCAAGTTCCGCAGTAGATGTGGGTGCAATACAATTTGATAAAATATTTACTAAACAATTTTGGAATACTTCAAAAGCATATACAGCCGACAATTTTACACTCAATGGTTTTACATTTATAGTTTTAGGCGTTGTGTTATTATTAACTATGGGAATACGCAAATCTAATAAACTTTCAAAATTTTTATTAGGATACTTCATCAGTTTTTTAGTGTTCTTTTTTGTGATGGGTTTAAAATTATCAGGTCATAGTTATCATTATTTTCCGGTTGCACCATTAGGAATAATGCTTATCACTTATAGTTTCATAGTGATAATAAATACTGCTTCAGGGATTATAAAATCATTTTTGAAAATAAAACATTTAGATAAAATAGTAAAAATAGTTGTTTTAATAATTTTATTAAGCACAATTTATGCTCCTTCAATAAAAGCAAGAAATAGACAGTTTGACACACAATTTCTAGGGCTGGATGTTGCAGGGGAATACCTTCTGACAAGAACTGCCCCTGGAGAAAGAATTATGCATAGTAGCCACCAAGCATATGGAGTGCTGTGGCACGGAGATGTAAAAGGGACAAGAGGTATACCAGGAAAAGTTGAAGACATAATTTATGCTGAGGAAGAACTGAATATTCAATGGATATTCATGTACAACTGGGACTTTAATTTGTTACAAGGAGAAGTAGGTCAACACATCAAAGAGAATTATCATCTTGCACAGGTAGGACTCCAACAAAATAATCAACAAACAATACCAATATATTTTATTTTTAAGAAAGGAGGGAACTTTAGCGAAGAACAACTCAATACTTTCATAAACTCGCATCCTGTTCAAACAAAAGAATATGAATACACTTTTGGAAAAGTACCATTTCTATTCGCTAGTGAGTGAGGGATTCAATGAATAAACACTTTAAATTCATCTTCGGTTCTCTTATAACAATTATAATCCTATATTTCCTGCTTAAAGACATACCTTTCAACACGTTTATTGTTCTCGCAGAAAAGATCACGGTTCAAGTTCTATTCATAACCTTCTTCACATACTTGCTTATGAACCTCGCAAGAGCCATGAGGATTAAAAAGATATTCCCCAGTATAAAGTTCTCAAAACTAGCCAACATTGTTTTTATCCACAATATGATAAACAACATACTGCCATTCAGGATAGGAGAGTTCTCATACATTTACATGATTAAGAAAGAGAAAAGCTCCAGCCAAGCCATATCCTCTCTTATGATTCTCAGGATTACTGATTTGATAGGAGTATTTCTAATATTCTCCTGTTCTCTTCTGTTTATCCCGTTAAATGACACAATAACCAAACTGTTTGGATACATCTTGCTTATAGTAATAGCTTCAGTAGTTTTTATTTTTGGTTTCGCAAAAATAAATCTGTTAAAGTTTAAAATCATAAAGGATGTCAGGCAGTCACTTAAAAAATACACTCCGAGAAAAATATCTCTTTTGACAGTAGATTCCTTAATTATATGGGTCCTGTCATTCCTATTCTACTATTTCTTTATAATAGCACTAGGAATTGAATTATCCTTCTTCCAAGTAGTGGTTGCAGCAGTGTTGATAATATTCTCAACAATTCTCCCTATAAGTGGGATAGGTGGCTTTGGAACAACAGAACTTGCATGGACCATCGGCTTAATGATATTCGGGGTAGAAAAAAACATTGCTATAATGTCTGGTTTGTTAATTCATGTTATCAAAATAGTGATGTTTGTAATAATAGGACTATTTGGTTTAGCAAGCAGTTATTACTCATCCAAGACTGCGTAACAAATAAAGTAATTTTTCAGACGTGAGTTTTCTAGGATTATTATTTACTCTATCAGAACTGAATCCATTCTTGATTATTATTGATAATCCTTTATCATCAATTCCTAACCTTTCCAAGCTTACTTCCAAACCTATGTTGATCATAAGTTTTTCCAAAATTATTTTTGCATCAGAAGCGTTGTCAGCCCCAAACATTAAACAAATTTCTTTGATAGTGTTTTTGACATAGTCAAATCCTCTTTTATCCAATACATCTTTTTCGCTGACTCCTTCATTATATACTAAGAATGATCCTAGTGTCAAGCCAACTGCATGACCATGAGGAACCTTGAAATATGAAGTAAAAGGATATGATACTGCATGTGGTACAGTTGTTTTGCTGATGTTTATTGCCTTTCCAGCTAAATTTGCTGCTTTTGCCATTGCAGAGCGAGACTCCTCAGAAGGATTATTAACAGCATCAACTAAATTGTTCATAATTAATTTTATTGCTTCTTTTGCATATTCTTTTGATTCTTTTGTTGAATTCACTGCCCAAAAAGATTCTATTGCCTGAGAAAAAGCATCTATTCCTGTAGAGGCAGTTATTCTTGGCGGCAAATCCAAAGTAAATTTAGGATCAACAATTGAATATTCTGGAAGTATAAATCTATGAGCGAGAGAATACTTCACTTTGTCAACGTACACAACTGCAAAATGTGTTGCTTCACTTCCTGTGCCTGCAGTTGTTGGTATTGCTACTAAGAGTTTACCTCTACTTTCAATTTCTTCCTTTTTCTGCACATAATCTATAAGATTCCCAGATTGTGCAGCGAATATTTTGATTAATTTGGCCATGTCAATAACTGTTCCACCACCAATGCCTATAATAACATCATAATTCTTTTCTCTAAACAACTCAACTCCTCTTGCAGCATCATCTAATTTAGGATTGATTTCAAAATTGAAGAAGCGTGTGACATTATAACCTTCTAACAGAGTATCCACGACTGCTTTCGCCCCACAGGATTCATAAGAGCCTCTTCCAGTAACTAGAAAAACATTCTTTGCATGATTCTCTTCAAGAACATCCTTAAGATTCTTAATGCTTTCCATTCCAAAATACTCTGTTTGGTTCATTTACTTTGACAAAAACCCCATAAATGCTTCCTTGTTTTCAATTGGTGTTGTTGTTGGTCTTCCCAAATCCTTTCTAGCCCCTTTATTTACTTTTATTACCAACAATGAAAGACCTTCTACTTCCTTGAGCTTTCGCAATGCATTCTTTATTTCGTCAATTGTTTCAGCAGAGTAAGCTGCCTTATAGCCAGCTGCTGTTGCAATAGTTGGCAAATCAACTTGGAAGCCGACTGTTGGTTGACCTCCTACAGAGTCATGAGCTCCATTGTTGAAAATGATGTGCTTCAGATTCTTTGGTTCTTGCTGAGCAATCACTCCCATTGCACCCAAATGCATTATGGCTGCTCCATCTCCATCAAAGACATACACTTGCCTATCAGGTTTGTTCAATGCAATGCCTAAAGCTATTGATGAGGAATGACCCATTGAGCCAACTGTCAAGAAATCTTTTTCATGTCCCTGTTCAAGTTCTTCTCTGTATTCAAAGAGTTCTCTTGAAGTCTTTCCTGTTGTTGAAACAACAATGTCTGATGATTCCAAACTATCAGTCACCAACTTTACAGCATCTTCTCTTGAAAGGTCAAATGAGGTTTCTATCTTGTTTTGGAGTTTGTATTCATCGAATGTTCCTTTCTTAATAACAAGAGCATAAGGAGCTGAATTCTTTTGCATTGACTCAACTGCTTTCTTCACTGCTTTTCTAGCGCCTTCAATATCTTCTGGTAATACTTCATACTCTATGTCGAGTGTATCCAATAAAGAAAGAGTTATCTTTCCTTGCTTTACATGTTGAGGTTCATCCTTTATACCAGGTCTTCCTCTCCATCCAATAATTAACAGCATTGGTATGCTATAAACATCTGGATCTGCCAAAGATACAAGAGGATTAACTGCGTTTCCCTGACCAGAGTTCTGCATATAAACCAAGCCATATTTTCCTGTTGCCAAGTGATGCCCTGCTGCTAAAGCAATTGCATTTCCTTCATTAGCAGTTATGATATTTCTGCCTTCATCTGCATTATCAGTTATGTAAGCACAAAAATACTTTAGAAGAGAATCAGGAACTCCCACAAAAAAATTTATTGAGTGTTTGTTTAATAAGTCATAAAACTCCTTACAATTTATCATTTTCTTCACCTCTCTAAACCATATATTTCCTTTAATTGAGAACTAGAATATCTTCCATCAATCATAGTCTGTAATCTTCCAATCACACCAAAGAGTCTTTTCTCACCACCATCCTCAAGACCAATTGTTATTGGATGCCCATGATTTCTTCTTCTTTTGATATCTTCAATTCGATACTTTAAGGCATCTTCTAGATTTTCTTTTGTTTCAGGAAGATACTGTGTTGTGCAAAGAGCATCTATACTTGTAAGAATATCTAAAGGAAGATTTGGTTGTTTTGGAATCTCAACTTCTAAAAATCTGTCTTTTTTATGTTCCTCTTTTAATATTTCCTGTGCGACAAAGTGTAAAGCCATACCTTCTGCTAAGTCCTGATAGCCCATGTGAGTGAGTTGTATGTAAGTTAATATTTCGTGGAAAGGATTAGAGCTTTCACCATCATCATTATTTGTTCCATCACCTCCTATCAAATAAAAAGAATCTTCTACCAATCCTTTGAAAGCCATCTTAGAAAAGTCAACCAACCCTAACTCATCTAAAAAAGGATAATTTCTACCTAATAGTTGAGCAACCTCGCCACACTTTCTAGAAACAAGAAGACAATGACTCACATAATTGCTTAATCTTTCTATGTTTGGAGACAAAGAAGCTGCTTGTAAAAAAACTCTTGTAGCAGATTCAACATTAATATCTCCATTAGGATTCCAATGGTTCCAAAGCTTTTCTATTTTTTCATCTAATTCTTTATTTGTATTTAAAAAAGGAAGAACAGTATCATGATAATCCATTTATTTCCCTCCAGGAATCAATGTAAGAATATCTTTTATTGACATACAGTATTCCTGCGATGCTTCATAAGCCCTTTCATTCATAAGAATCGATTCTGCAGCCTTGAGCATTGCCGGATATGCACTTCTCAACAAGTGATTTGCATAAATAACTACATTTACTCCTGCTTTCCTCAACTCCTCTTCATATATTTGGCTGTAGGTTGAAGGTACAACCACTAATGGAACTTTCTTTTTGAATTTTGAAAAGTGTCTACAGAATTCTAAGATTTCTTTAGGTTCTTTTTCCTTGCTATGAATCATTAGTCCATCTGCTCCTGCAGCTATATACGCCTGAGCTCTTTTCAAAGCATCCTTCATTCCTGCTTTCAGTATCAAGCTCTCAATTCTTGCTATTATCATAAAATCTTCTGTCACTTGAGATTTTTTCCCTTCTGATATTTTGTATGCAAAACTCTTAATAGAATCTTGTTTTTGGTCTACTTCTGTTCCAAATAAAGAATTCTTTTTTAAACCGATTTTATCTTCTATTATTATCGCTGAAATTCCCAATCTTTCCAATGTTTTAACAGTAAAAACAAAGTGCTCTGGTATCCCTCCTGTATCACCATCTACAATTATTGGTTTGGTTGTTGCTTCAACAATGTGATTTAGGGTATCCATTCTTTCAACCAATTCTATATCTGGTTTGCCCTTAGCAGTTGAATCTGTCAGGCTACTAATCCAAACTCCATCAAACTCTTTAGTGTTATTATCTTTCAAGACCTTTGTACTTTCGACAATCAAACTACTAATGCCATTATGAGCTTCCATAAATCTAACCATATCTTTTACTTCTAAAAGACGTCTGAGTTTTCTCATTCTTATCTCAGGTGTTGTTCCAATATCATGTAATTCTTTATGCAATTGTGTAGAAGATATTCCTGGAGTATAAGGAATTTCAATTAGTTTGCCGCCCCATTCCTTCAGAGCGTTAATAACTCTTTGTCTTGTTTCCCTCTGCACTCCTGTTTTCCAGTCATTACCATGAATTACGTAGTCTGGTTTTATTTTCCTAAGGTTCGGAACATAATCCAATGTTTCTTGTGGCAACACTTTACTAACACCTTTTATATGTTCTATAATAAATTTTCTTTGATGATAGGTCAATGCAGGTAAACGTTTATAACTAGCAATAGCCTTATCTGTTAGAACACCCACTATTACTTCTCCATATTGCTTGGCTTGGTTAATAATATTCAAATGTCCGTGATGTATTAGATCTGCACTCATACCAACATATACTTTTTTCATTTTTTATCATCTCCGCTGTATATTTTCAAGATTTGCCTCACCACTTTTTCAGGCAATAATTTCTCATAAGAATCAAGTTGAATGATTTCCCCATCGATTTGCTTGATAAACTTTGTTCCACCAGGTATTGTCTTCCAATTAGAGCCATAAATTAATATTATCTTCGAATCTTTGAATTGACTATGAATTTTCTTAAGGTTCTCAGTCGGATCCAGACTGTTCTGAGACATAATCATATCAACACATCTAAGAGAAGAAATGATTGCGCTTCTCTCTTTTAAGTTGGCAATAGGTTTTCCTCGATAGGATTTTACTGCTTCATCACTTAAAACTCCACAAATATGAAGTTCTCCTAATTTATTCGCATTCTCAAGCAATTGCAATTGTCCATAGTTAAACAAGTCTCCAGTAGTAGAGGAGTATACAATTCTCTTTATCTTCTCTTTTTCAACACTAACAAGGTCTCCTTCCTTTATTCCAGAATTCTTTGGTATGGTCACACAGAGTTGACCATTGGATTTATTAAGCCAAACAATTTTCTTCATTTACTAGTGTTACTAGTATGATATTTATATATTTTTCCATTATGGAAGAACTAAGATTTACCAATAGCACCATCATCAGAAAAAGTAATCCAATTTTTTTGAGTAACACACCAATTTTTACCATAACGAAAAACAAGATAAGACTTTAAAGATCTGGGAACATTAAAAGAAACACCGTAAAAACTTAGAGAAGAAAAGTTCTTAAAATAATGTGCTGGGACAACCCAATTAATTTCCTCACAACCAAAAGGGCAAGAAACCTTGGAAATAAATTTTTTTATACTCGCCTTACAATCATTTGGGAATAAAAAAACCCAAAATAAAAGAAAATGCTTTATAAGGGTTGATAAATTAAAAAAGTTCCTTGAACGAATACTATTATAATTAATAACTGAAAAAGTCCACCACCAAGCCTTAAAAAGCTTTCCAAAAACAGACTTGGTTGTTAAAAGACTTCTGAAAGCAACTCTTTTTCTAAGATAAAAAACAGACACATTAACAAGTATTTTCTTTTTTTCTAAAACAATTTTGTCTTTAAGAACATAAATCTGAAAACCTTTATTTCCAAGTTCCTTGAAAAGTTTGTTACTTGAATTAAAGTGTACTACTTCATGCGACCAAATACCTAAATCTATATCGTTATCCCAAGGAATAAACTTTTTATCTCGGACAGCAGCAAGTAAGGTACCTGAATCCAACCAATAAGTAACATTGTGCTTTTTGAAAACTTCGTCCACCTCTTTCAACACTGCAGCAGCATTCTTCTCATTCATTCATCAACACCCCTTACCAAAGAACTAACCTTTAATCTCCTTAATCGAATAATTCTTTTCCTGTCTATAATACATTTTCATCATAATATCAGCTAACACACCAAACATTAAAAACTGTACTCCTAGCACAACCAGCAGAACCGCCAATATCAACAATGGCCTGTTTCCAATTCCTATTCCAAGGAATATCCTTATAAAAGCAAGATACAGTCCAATTAAAACTCCTAAAAAACCACTTAGTAAACCCAAACCACCAAATAAGTGTATAGGTCTTGCAGAGTATTGCATCCAAAACTTAACCACCAGCAAATCCAGAAAACCTCTGAAAACCCTTAAGGGACCATACTTTGTCTTGCCAAATCTTCTATGATGATGTCTAACCTTAAGTTCTCCTATCCTAAAACCTTTTATGGACAGTATCAAAGGAATAAACCTGTGCATCTCGCCAAAAAGAGTTATATCATCAAAACACTCCTTCCTGTAAGCCTTTAAAGTGCAGCCAGAATCATGAACAGTATCCTTTGCAATTGATCTTCTGATAACTCCTGCAATCAAAGAGAAAAGCTTTTTTAAAATACTGTCCTTTCGTTTAAATCTCCAGCCCGAAACACAATCAAAACCCTCATTCAGCTTTGCAATCAATCTCGGAATATCCTGAGGATCATTCTGGAGATCTGCATCAGTAGCGATTATTATTCCCCCCTTGGCGTTCTTAAAACCTGCATCAAGAGCAGCTGTTTGGCCAAAGTTTCTTCTGAAAACTATTATTTTCACAAGCTTATCCTTTTCACGAATCTTTTCAAGAATACTAAGAGTCCTGTCTCTAGAGCCATCATCAACAAATATTATTTCATAGGATTTACCTATACTTCTAAGGACTTCAGATACTTTTTTATGTAGAATAAACACATTCTCTCCCTCATTATATGTAGGAATAACAACTGAAATCTCGGGCTCTTTCATTTTAATACAACTCCACAGGTAACTAAAATAGTACTCGTGTATGACAGAATATCAAAATAGTTTATAAAAGTATATTTTTTAGAGAGAAAACTACTTAATCACTTCTAAAAAATAATGTATTTCTGAAGAAGGAAAAATCCAGCAAAAGAATCTTTGGTAAAAGGTTGGGAATAAGTTTATCAAGAAATCAAGAGGCCAGGAATAGAACTTAGATCTCATAAAAGCTTTACCAGAAAAGAAGAATATTCTTCGTTTCAACATTCTGAACTTTGCTTTCGAGTAATAACCTTCTTTTGAGAAACAGTCAAAAGTCTTGTAAGTAAAAAAACTCTTGTGCTGTGGATCATTAAAGGCTCCTTGTCCAGAAAAATAAGGGGCCATTATTTTAATTTTTGCATTCTTTTTTGAAATTCTATAAATCTCTTCGAGTGAAAGAATCAAGTTATCAACATGCTCCAAGAAATGTCTACAAAAAACTTCATCAAAATTATTTTCTTTAAATGGATATGGAATCTTATTCAAGTCATGTACAACATCAACTCCAGGTAGATTCACAATATCAACGTTTAAATAACCTTTAAGAACACCTCTACCAGACCCTAAATTTAATTTATTCATTTTCTGGATTCCAATTAACTTTCCAAACAATTATCCTGCTGCCAGTAACTGCAGTCATGTCACTAAATTTCTCAAAATGTGAAGTATGCCTTCCATCCATATAAAATAATTTAGTAAACAAAGACTGCGAAAGGTCAGGATGAGTAACCAATGCTTTATTGACTTTTCTGTCATAAACAAGATTTAAGAATATGTCTTGTCCGCCAACATCATATTTTTCAAAAGTATCACCAGCTATAACAACACTCGGTGGCTTCACTTCTTGCTGACCAGCAATCGAACCTGTATTTCTGTCAACAAATGCAAGTATGAATTTTGTGTCAGAAGGATTTGACAAGTTTATAATTGCTTTTTGTATGTTAACATTTTGACCAAGATTACTTTGACCAATACCTAATCCTATATTGCATTCAGCAATCTCTGAAGTATTTGTACAACTTCTCAAACTTGGTGTGCCATAGTTTGGCCAAGGAGCAATCCAATTGTTTACCTCTTGGTCACTTGCCAATGCTTGAACATCATAGTAATACTTACTTGCTTTATCTTCTGTATAATTAAATCTGTCCATTAATAAATCAATTGATTCTTGGTATCCTTTTCTTCTAACATTATTGTATATAAATGACCTATCAAAATTCCAACTTCCAAAATGAGACCATACACCTGCCTTACCAACCATATCTCCTGATGTTATCAAAAAAGCTTCAGGAGGTTCACAATGAGAATTATTTAATATTGTTTCTATTTCTTCAATTGAGAATCCTTTGTCTAGTAAATGAGTTCTAGCATCCTCTTTTTCTTTCATAATAATTTCATAGATAATATTTACTGAAATTTCAGTATCATTATACTTCTTGTCAATTTCATTAAAAGCATTATTGGCTCCACAATCAAGCATTCTGAGAATCGCAATTGATAAGTCTTCATCATCTGACATCAAAAGTTTTCCAACCCAATGAGCTTGAGGCATATTCTGGCTTCCACCATCAAAAGTGACTGGTCTATCAGCTATTGCTTTAAACCAGTGACCGAAATCCCACCAAGAAGTTATTATAGCATTTTCAGTTGAATTATCTTTTATCTTTGTCAAGCTAGTCCACCAAGCATCATTCATACTTGGTATTTCCCCTTTGGCAACGTTATTAGCTGCTTTAATAGGATTAATAAGCAACAATAACAATAACAATATTAATAGCGCAGAAATAATTTTCTTGTTAAATTTAAATTCTTTTGAAATCAAATCAGATAGAGTTGATTGAATAAAACCTAAAGCAATACCAAAAGCTATTCCAAAAGCAGGTACAATCAATAAAACAAATCTTGTTCCTTTTGTGCTAGCATACATCGTTCCAACAAACCATATCGTAAGAAAGAGAGCATATTTAACATCAATATTCCTTTCGTCTTTGAGAAGAAGAAATAATCCTATGGCCACTGGCAACAAAAAGACCATGAAGTATTTCATAGGTGAGAATCTTATAAAAGCATCTGTTATTAATAGTAAATAAAAGACCAGCCCAGAACCAAAAAGGATAAAATCTTTTTTATTCAACTCATCTCTTTTCACCAAAGTAAGTATAACGCCTAAACTAGCAATGAAAAAGAAAAGTTTTCCGCCTATCTGACTTATGATTGAACTGAGTGACGCAGGATTAAGCTCTGCAACAGTTGTATAAACATTCGGCCAAAGATTAGCATGAGAAGCTTGCTTTATGATTGTAAAGCCAAGAGGTCCTTTGATAAACTGCAGAAAAAAAGCAAAGTTAAAAAATAAAGAAACAGAAATTCCTGAGAAAATAATAAATAATCCTAAGAATCTTAATGAATTTTTTAATTCATCACTCCAGAATTTTTCTAAACTTTTTGTTCTTATTAAAGACCTAATAAAGAAATAAACAATATACACTAAAATAACACCTAACAAGAAGTCAAAGATGTACCACCAACCACTCCAAGCAAAACTGTAGAGTCCAACTAAAAAACCACATAAAGCCAATAGCCATGTTTGTTTCTTCCAGTTGTCTGTTTCAAAGGCTTCAATAAAAACCCAAGCAATGAAAAGCGGAAATAAAACATTGTAAGCATCCGTGTCTGCAAATCCTCCTGCAGTTCTACCAATGTAAGCGGCATGAACAGCTACAATCATTGCAGCAACGAATCCACCAAAGTAACCAATCCTTCTTTTGGCAATAAAAAAAGCAGGAATAACAGAGAGAGCTGATAAAATAATTGGAATAAAGAATACTGTTTTCATTAAAGATTGCTCCCGGAATATTGAAATTATTTTATGTAAATAATATTCCAAATATGGATGTAAATGAGGTCTTGCAAAATTACCTAAGGGTGCTACGCCATGATTATCAAATGGCTTTCCATCAATTAACAAGTCACCCATATGACCATTCTCAAATAAATTCCTTGAATACCTGTAATAAAAGTATGGATCAATTGCTAGCAGATAAGTTTGGCCTGTTTCATCTTGAAAACGAGATTTTAGATCATTCGACAAACGATTGATTTCATTTTGCAATCCAGAATCTTGTTGCTTCAAGAAGTCCACCACTTGAGTATCAATTATTTGATTCTTATTTGCGCTTGGAAGATTAGGATATTGTTGATTAACTTGCGCAGCAATCTGAGACCTAACACCATTATATATATTATTATAAGCCCAATCATCAGTAACAGGCAAATAATAGGAATACATCCTAAAATAAACTGAAAAAAACAAAGGAATCAGTATTAACAAAACAGTCAACCATTTTTTATTCTTAAAAGAACCTACTCTTTTAAACCAAGAAATAACAGCTGATATATCAACAGAAAATTCGTCTTCTTGTTTTGTTTTAACCATATAACCCCCTTTGTGCTAAAAGTTATGATGAATTGTTTATATAATTTTTGATTAAAAAAACAAACAACAAGATTTAAATAAAAACAAAAAGTCATTAAAAAAATATGGAAACTACAATAAAGTGGAGAGGTAGAATTCTTATTAAAGCGATTAAAAGATTCTCATTACAAGATAAAAAAGTGTTGGATATTGGCTGTGGAAATGGCGTAATTACAGATCAGCTGCAGAAGTATTTCAATTTGAAGATTACAGGTTTAGACATACTTAATTATCTTACAAAAAAAATAGATTTTCAGCTAATGAAAGAAGAAGATAAAATACCTTATAAAGATAATAAATTCGATTTAGGAATATTTACAGATGCATTGCATCACATGCCTTATAAGATTCAAGTCAAACTCATAAAAGAAGCATTAAGAGTCAGCAAAGAAGTTCTAATTTTTGAAGTCGCACCAACATTCAAAGGCAAATTAATAGATTTTCTAATTAATCAGATTCACAATGCAAATATGCCAATATTGTTAACTCATAGAAATAAACAAGATTGGATGAAAGTATTTGCGAAAAACAATATAAAAGCAGAGTTTTATCCTGTAAAAACTCCTTTTATCTATCCATTCATACATTACTTATTTCATCTAAGAAAAGAATAAACAAAAATCTAAGCAGAAGAAAATCGTTTTTTATTTTTTTGTTTAACAATTTCAATCCAACTTTTTAGCAAAACAAACCAAGCAATTAAAAAAGTTATTTTCATTAACCATTCAAACAAATAAGTCATAGATTCAGACAGACCCATACTTGCTAAATAACCGCCACTTACTGTATAAAATAACAGTCCAAAAATTATTCCAAGTGAAGAAGTCACTAGAAACAAAATTTTCTTTTTATTAATAAGAAGAAAGAAAGGAACCATCCATGAGAAGTAATGCAACCCAAAACCCATTCTAAAAACAACAAATGTTAATAAACTTGCATAAATAGTAACTAAAAGAGAAAATCGTCTTTTATAACAAATATAGAGAACAAAAATGAAAGGAACTAGAATGATTAATTTCTGAATTGAAACAACAAAAGCAGTCAAGAAATGAAACAAACTCATACCTGTGATTGATTGAAGAATTTCAAATAATAATCTAAAACCCCAAGATTCTCCGCCGCCAAAATAAAGAAAAACAGTTCTTAAAATAGCTAAAAAACTTTCTTTGTTTGAGAATATAAAAGGTGTTAGCAATAAAGCAGAAGAAATTCCAGATACAATCAGATAATTAATTCTTTTTCTCCATGTTTTTATTTTCATTAATAATGCAGGAATCAATAGTGCTGGCAAAAGTTTCCAGATAGGAGCTAATGAAAACATAAAAGCCGATAGAGCCCATCTTTTTCCCTTAGAGAAATGAAAATAATACCATGCCAAGAAAATAAAGAACATTATAACCATTGTTGGTTGTCCAAGAACAACACTTGATATTATAGTTATAGGATTAAGGGCATACAACCACCCTATAGTTAGTGATTCTGATATTTTTCTTTTTAATCTAATTGCTGTGTGTATGAGCATTGCGTTAAACAACACATCAATTATTAAGTATGGAATACGATATACCAAATTCCAAGAAACATCTAAAAAGTTAGAAATCCATTTTATAAGAGCAGAATACACCAACCATCCAGGCATATGATCAAAACCAACACGCACTGAATCACCTAAAGTTTCAAGATAAGGATTATGTCCTTCTAACAACCAAACACCTGTTTGCTGCAAATGAATATCATCAATTAAATTCGTAACATATGGCAGAGAAAGAATTAAAACAACAACTCTCAAAATTAAAGAAACAAAAAGAATATAAAAAAATAATCTTTTTAAGTTCTTATCCAATATTTTCACCTAAAAAATTTTGTTTTCAGAAGAAATAAAGGTATTATAACTCCTTCTCTCCAGAGATTAACATTAGTATTTCCTTCAAGTCTTCTTTTATAATTTATTGGAAACTCAACTATTTTATAACCTTTCTTCCTAGCCATAATGGCAATTTCAGGTTCATATCCAAAATGAGGGCATCGCATGTCAATATCCATCATTGCTTTCTTTGTCCAAGCTTTAAAACCTGCATTAACATCAGTAAGCCACTGCCCGCACAAAAGAGATGTGAAGCTCGAAACTACAAAGTTCGCAACCCTTCTCATTCTTGTTAAAGAACCCTTCTCCACTGTAGCTCCTTTTATGAACCTAGAACAAAAAACTATGTCTGATTTCTTGTCAAGTATTGGTTTTATCAAACCAGGAAGTTCTTCAGGAGGAAACTGTGAATCAGCATCAACTTGGGCTTGGATTTCTTCTTTTCCATTGATGATTCCTTGTTTAATAGCATAACCCTTTCCCATGTTTGGTTGGTAACTGACAAGCTTAAGATTCTTTAATTTCATGTTTTTAACAACATCAACAGTCTTGTCTTTTGAACCATCATCAACTACAACAATCTCTGCTTCTGGAACTGTTTTTCTGACTCTAAGAACTGTTTCTTCAATGTTGTCTTGTTCGTTATAGCACGCAATAATTATGCTCAAATTTTTCATTTTAAATACAGACCAATATTTTATTTATTAATCTTTCGCAATACTTTCACTGTTCCACATATGCTTTGGATTTTCTTTCCTAGCTATCAAAAAATTATCAATCACAAGATAATCTATTCCTGTTCCCATCATACATCTATAGGCTTCTTCAGGAGTACACACAATCGGTTCTCCTCTTATATTAAAAGAAGTGTTTATTAGTATAGGAACCTTGCTCAGTCTTTCAAATTCTTTTATCAAATCATAATATTTCTGGTTCTGTTTTCTTTTAATTGTTTGTAATCTCCCGCTGCCATCAACATGAGTAACTGATGGAATCAATTGCCTTTTCTCTTTTTTAACAGGATAAACATAGAGCATATAAGGAACCTCTCTGTCAACATCAAAGTAATCCTTTGCGTCTTCCCATGTAACAACTGGAGCAAAAGGCCTAAACATCTCTCTATGTTTTACTTTTGCATTAAGAATGTCCTGCATTTTTGGATTAAGAGGATTAGCTAAAATACTTCTATTTCCTAATGCGCGAGGTCCCCATTCCATTCTTCCCTGGAACCACCCAATAACATTGTCTTGGTAAATTAACTCAGCGCTTTTCTTGAGAATATCTGAGTCTGAGAGTTCAGAATAATTTATTTTCTTAAAATCTAAAAAACTTTTTATCTCTTCTCTTGTATATCCGGGGCCAAAGTAAACATGCTCTAATATCTGTTTCCTCTTATTTTTTAGAATTGTGTTATATGCATAAAAAGCTGTGCCCATTGCTGTTCCTGCATCACTGGCTGCTGGTTGAATAAAAATGTTTTTAAAAGAAGTACTTCTTGATATTTTTCCATTTGCAACACTATTGAGAGCAACACCTCCTGCCATGCAGAGCTTCCTTATTTTTGTTTTTTTATATAAATCATTCAATATTTTAAAGATAATCTCTTCAGTTATCTTTTGTAGTGACTTAGCAAGATCTTTGTGTCTTTGTTCTATATTAGACTCTCGCTTTCTTATAGGGCCAAACTCCTTGATGAATTTCTTGCTTGGCATGGTCATCTTGTAATGAAAATCAAAATAAGACATATCAAGTTGAAAACTTCCATCGTTTGCAATCCTAATTAATTTCTTTAGACTATCATAATAGCTTGGTTTTCCATAAGCTGCCAAACCCATTACCTTATACTCATCATTGTTAACCTTAAAACCCAGATGTGCTGTTACAGTACTATACAATAATCCAAGAGAATTGGGAAATACTATTTCCTTAGCTATTGTGATATCACTTCCCTTTCCAACACCAATGCTTGCAGTAGCCCATTCACCAACGCCATCAATTGTGAAAATAGAAGCTTCATCAAAAGGCGAGACCAAGAAAGCAGAAGCGGCGTGAGCCATGTGATGTTCAACAAATAAAATTTCTCCCTTGTACTTGAGGTGTTTTTTCATCATTGAAGGAACTCTTAGTTTCTCATGTAGCCAAGAAGGTAGTGCCTTGTAAAAAGACCAAAAACCTTTAGGAAAAGACTCCAAGTATTGACTTAATAATCTGTCAAATTTTAACAAAGGTTTTTCATAGAAAGCTATATAATCAATTTTATCGATAGCTATCTCTGCTTCTTTCAAGCAGTATAAAGCTGCTTTCTTTGGAAAAGAATTATCATGCTTCTTTCTTGTGAATCTTTCTTCTTCTGCAGCAGCAATTATCCTGCCATCTTTTAACAGGCAAGCAGCACTATCATGGTAATAACATGAAATCCCTAAAACATACATTATGACCCCCTAAAACATTCTATAATACTTCTCAAGCTTTTGAGTTGATAGATTCTTATCAACCCAATATGAATTCTTGGTTTTTGATTTTAAATCCAAAAAATGCTTTCCAAAAAGTTTTAAAAATAATGAAGTAAGACCAATTCCTATAATGAATATTGGAATTAGAAGTATGAAGTTGACTATTGAGGTTATGAATTCACTTAACTTCATAAGCAGTTTTTTAATTTTAGGAAAAACTTCTCTCATATTCAGCCAAAAAACCAGTTGATTTATATTTTTTTGGAAAAAGTTTAAAAAACACCTTATATTAATAAAGAAAAAATGGAAGCAATACAGATAATAGCCATAATATTCGCTTTGTTTGCCTACAGCAGAGCAATACTGAGGTATAAAGATAAGAAAATAACAAACAAAGAATTTCTTTTCTGGACAATAATCTGGGTTTCAATGATAATTGTGGCGATAATACCTATAGTAGCTAGCTGGTTCTCGAATCTTTTTGGAATTCGCAGACCTGTAGATTTTATGATTTATGCGAGTATAATAATTTTGTTCTATATAATATTCAAAATATACGTTAAAATTGAAAGTCTTGAACAAGACTTTACAAAAATAGTAAGGAACTTAGCTATTAAGAAGAATAAAAAAAAGTGATTTCTATAAAAAAATGAATTTTATTTTTGTGACAGAATATTTTCCAACTTCTGAAAAAGGAGAAATTTCTGGAGGAGTAGAAGCCAGATGTTTCTATTTAGCTAAAGAACTAAGCAAGAAACATCAAGTAAAAGTAATAACTTCGTGGAAAAAAGGACAACACAGAAAACACAATATAGGAAAAGTAGTAGTTGAGAGAGTCGGTCCAAATCATGAATACTCTAATAAAGGAAGTATTTTTTCAAGATTATTTTTTGGAATTTCAGCTTACAAAAAGATAAAACAAGAAAGAGGATTTAATTTTGTTGACGGATTTAACTTCACAACTTATATTCCTGCTTATTTTGGAGCTAGAAAAATCAGAGCAAAAGCAGTTGCAACATATCATGAAACTTGGGTTGGAACATGGATAAAAAACAAGGGTTTGTTAACAGGTCTTGTTGGAGAGATTCTAGAAAGGACTGCGTTAGGTCTGAAATGGGATCAGGTTATTCCGGTCTCAAATTTCACAAGAAACAAACTAAAGTGTAATGGTATTCCAGAAAGAAAAATAACTGTAGTTTACAATGGGGTTATAACTGACGATTTTAAGAAAATGAAAGTAAAAAAAGAAGAAAAATTCAGGATTGTGTCTGTTTCAAGACTGGTAAAAACGAAAAGAATTCAAATTCTTCTCAAAGCATTGCAGCATTTGAAAGATAAGAGCATGAAATGCGTTTTAGTTGGAGAGGGCGACGATAGAGAATACATGAAGAAAGAGGCAATAAGATTAGGAATAAACGACCTTGTTGAATTCAAAGGGTTTCTCAAAACTAAGGAAGAAGTTATCAAAGAGATTAAGAAATCTCATGTTTTTTGCCTGCCATCAGCAGTAGAGGGTTTTGGAATAGCAGTTATTGAAGCTATGGCTTCAGGAGTGCCTGTCATCTGTTCAGATATTGCACCATTAAAAGAAGTTACAAAAAATGGTGAATATGGCTTAATATTCAAACTGGATGATTATAAAGAATTGGCTGAAAAAATAAAGTTATTGAAGGAAAATAAAAATAAATATTCGGAATTAAAGAGAAAAGGTTTAAAGAGAGCTAACGACTTTGAATGGGAAAAAATTGCTCAAGAATACTTGAAAGCTGTAAAGAACTAATTCTTCACAAAATTTTATAAATAAAACTAGCTTCAGCAGAAAAAATGAGAATATGCATGATAATTGAGGCCTGGAGGCCCATATGGGGTGGTGGACAAGCACATGTCTGGGAACTGGCAAACAAGTTGGTTCAGAAAAATAATTGTGAAGTAGATATTTTTGTAATGGATATAAAAGGCACTGATGAAAGTAAGTCACAAGCATATGAGAAAGACAAACTCAGAGTTTTTCGCCTCGGGCATAATCTGGAATTCAAATTCTTCGATAGAATCAGATGGTGTTCAAAACTTGTAAAAATAGTGAAAAGAGAACATAGAAAAAATAAATATGATTTAATACACACGCATGCTAATCTTCCAGGAATCCCTGGAAAAATCTTAAGCAATAAGTTAAGAATACCAATTGTATATACAGTGCATGGATGCGGACTTGAGGCAATAAAGGATATGTACAAGAATTTTATTGCAAGCAACCTATTATATTTATTCGAGAACTTTCTGCAGACAAAGATAAAATATGACTTCCAGATAACAGTTGATAAAAGCTTCCTGAAATACAAAAACATAAACAAGAAGAAAACGATTATTCCTAACGGAGTAAATATTGAAAAATTTGACGAAGTAAAATCCATTCAGAGTGAGACATTCAAAATAATTTTTGTCGGTAGACTACATCCTCAAAAAGGTTTATCATACTTACTAAAGGCTCTTCATATGATTAAAAATGAACTTAGAGATACAGAAGTCCATCTGATAGGCGGAGGGCCTGAAGAGAAAGAATTAAAAGAATTAACAAAAAAATTAGGACTTGAAAATCTAGTCAAATTCAGAGGAAAGATATACAAGAAAGAACTGTTTAAGGAATATAAATCTTCAGATCTATTTGTTCTTCCATCACTTTACGAAGGACAGCCCTTAACATTATTAGAAGCATGGGCTGCAAAATTACCAGTCATAGTTACAAATGTTGGTGGAAATGAAGACTTTGTGGTTAATGAGAAAAACGGTTATATCATACCATCAAAAAATATAGATGTACTTGCAAAAACAATTCTCAAAGCAAAGAATAATAAAGATCTCAAAGTTCTAGGTTTGAAAGGTTACAAACTTGTAAAAGAAAAGTATAGTTGGAGTTCTGTCGCTGAAAAAACTTATAGAGTGTATGAACAAATCTTATAGAATTATTTTCCAACCCAACTTGGAGGCATGTTCTTTGTTACTTCAATGTTCTTGAATTGCCTGCTTTTTTTACTACCTATCTTTTTCGCCCAGTCAGCCATTCTTTTAACCCCTTCTTCTAAAGAGGTTTTTGTTTTATATCCTAAAATCCTGCTGACCTTTGTGTGCTTAGAATGCGCGTGCATGACTTCATTCCTTGCAGCTAAATGCACTATCTTTTGATTTGAACCCATTACCTTAATGACGATTTTTGCCAAATCGTTGACTGATCGCGGTTTATCTTCACCAATATTAAACATTTGATTGTATGCCTTCTTTACTCTTATTGATTTAGCGATTATCGGAGAAATGTCTCCTATGTATGAAAAGCCTCTAGTCTGTTTTCCATCTCCAAATATAGTCAATGGTTTGTTCTGCATTATCTGATTCAAGAAGATTCCTGCAACATTTCTGTACTTATCTCCAAGATTCTGTCTTTCACCGTAAACATTGTGAGGTCTGAATATTATGTAATCCAAGCCAAACATCTCATGAGCAGCTCTCAAATCAAGCTCAACAGCATACTTTGAAATTCCGTAAGGGTCCTCGGGATTTGGCACTGTCTCCTCCTTCATAGGAAGCTGGTTGGTTCCATAAACTGCGATAGAAGATGTAAACACAAAGCATTTTACATCATGTTTCACAGACTCATTAATTAGGTTTATACTCCCTAAAAGATTGTTTCTGTAGTTGAATATTCTTATGAAATGAGATAAACCTTCGGCTGCATAAGCTGCCAAATGAAACACATATTTGAATTTATGCTTCTTGAATAAGTTTCTAATCATCTTGAAATTTAGAACGCTTCCTTTCACAAAAGCTGCTTTTTTAGGAACATTCTCTGTGAAGCCACCGCTTAAATCATCAAGAACAACCACTTTATAGCCTAATTTTATAAGTTCATCCACTATATGAGAACCCATGAATCCTGCACCACCTGTAACTAGAACCTTCTCTTTCATTGTGAAATAAGAGAGAATAGAACCATTTTTAAAATTAACTGTTTATTCAATTATTTTATAGTTATATAGAAGTTTTCTAATTTCACCCTTAGTAAGTTGACGAAGATTAGCAGAATCATATTCCTCATAGCTTCTTTTTGATTTATATTCAGAAACAAATCCTGGCGTTATAATTGACGATCTAAGAACAAACATGTCTCTTAGTTCTTTAAGATGGTTTGTTTCTTCTTTTGTAATTAAGCATTCACTTATTTTCTCCCCTGGTCTGACACCTATCTTCTTGATGTTCATATCTTTAGTTTTAAAACCATGTTTAGGCGCTAATTCTTCTATCATGACTTCTGCCAAGTCTATAATTCTAAGACTTTTCATTCTTAGAATAAATATTTCTTCTCCTTTCATCAAAGTTGCTGCTTTTAGAACCAAGTTAACTGCTTCAGACATGGACATAAAGAATCTCGTCATGTCAGTGGTTGTTATTGTTACTGGCCCTCCTTCACTTATTTGTTTCTTGAAAATAGGTATCACTGAGCCATTTGAGTTTAAGACATTACCAAACCTGACTGATGAGAACCTTGTTTTGTAATCACCATAATTCGCTGAGATTGTGAGTTTCTCACTCAGTAATTTTGTAGCACCCATTGTGTTTATAGGGTTTACTGCCTTATCAGTGCTTATAGAAATAAACTTTTTGACATTCTGTTTTCTGGCAGCATTAATCAGATTTTGTGTTCCAACAATGTTTGTGCTAACTGCCTCAAATGGATTATATTCACACAATGGAACATGTTTCAAAGCAGCTGCATGAAAAACAATGTCAACGCCTCTCATAGCCATTTCTAATCGTTCTTTATCCCTAACATCTCCAATTAGATGCCTTGTTAACTTGCTTTTTATGGCTTGGCGCATGTAAAAATGTGCAGATTCATTATTATCGAATATCCTTATTCTTTTTGGCTTAAACGCCAAGAGTTGTTTCACTATTTCTTTACCTATTGAACCACAACCTCCTGTTACTAGAATATCCTTTCCTTGAAAGATTCTCTTAAACTTGTTTTCCGGATTGGTTTTCTTTCTCATCTAGCCGACCGAAAACATGACATATTTAAATAACTATCGTGTATTAATGATAGAAATCCATCATTGATTTTTTCACAGTAAGAACTTGCTTCTTGGTCATTTCTGGAAAGAACGGTAGAATAAGTGTTGTTTTACTTAATTTTTCTGCAACGAAAAAGTCTCCTTCCTTATATCCAAACTCTTTTCTATAGAATGGTTGTAGATGTATGGCTGGGAAGAAGTATGCTTTGCTGTGTATTGCTTTGCTTAGCAGATGAACCGCTAACTCATCTCTATCTTTTGCAGGAACTTTTATTGGAAAAACAAACCAGGTATGAGTATTGTGGCTATCGGTAACTGGTAATGTAACTTGTGGTATTTCTGCTAGTTCTTTTAAATAAAGATCTGCAACTCTTCTTCTCTCAGATATCAAATAATTTATTTTTTTTAACTGTGAAATTCCTAGAGCTGCTTGGAGATCTGTAATCCTATAGTTGTATCCTAAATGTTCGTGGGTCAACCATTGTCTACTACTTCCCCTCCCTTGATTTCTTAGACTTCTACAAGCTTCTGCTACTTGTTTATTGTTTGTCACAATCATGCCTCCTTCCCCTGTAGTTATCTGCTTATTTGGATAAAAAGCGAAAACAGCTGCGTCACCAAAAGTTCCAACTTTCTTCCCTTTGTATTTTGCATTAATTGATTCACAAGCATCTTCTATTACTTTCAACTTATGTTTCTTTGCTATTCTCATAATTTCACCCATATCACAGCTTTGACCAAACACTTGAACTGGGAGAATAGCTTTTGTTTTTTTTGTTATTTTTTTCTCTATCTTGCTAGTGTCAATATTGAAGGTTTTCTCATCAACATCTACAAATACAGGCTTTGCTCCTTCAAATAATACACAGTTTGCTGAAGCAACAAAAGAGAAAGGAGAGGTTATTACTTCATCACCTCTTCCTATTCCTAATGCTTTTATACATAAATGCAACCCAGAAGTTCCTGAGTTAACAGCAACAGCATGTTTTGTTCCTATAAGCTTTGCAAATAGTTCCTCAAATTCTTCAATCTTTGGACCTAAACTCAACCTTCCTGACTTCAAGACTTTCTCGACTGCTTTGATATCTTTCCTATCAATATGTGGTTTTGCTAATGGTATCATATACTCACCTTGTACATATTCTCCACCAACATAGCTACCGTAACAGGTCCAACTCCTCCTGGTACCGGTGTTATGAATGATGCTTTCTGTTTAACAGTTTTAAAATCCAGGTCTCCAAAAATCTTATTGTTTACTTTTGAAATACCAATATCTATCGCGACAACACCTTCTTTGACATGTTCTCCTTTAACTAAGCCAGGAACTCCTGTGGCAGATATCACAATATCTGCATCTCTTGTGAGTAAATATATGTTTTTTGTCTTATTATTGCAAACAAAAACAGTAGCTCCTTTTCTCATCAACATCAAAGCAAGCGGTTTGCCAACTAAATCACTGTCATTTATTATACAAACATTTTTTCCTTCGACTTGAATATTATTTTCTTCTATTATTCTCATTATTCCTCTCGGCGTGCATGGACCTGCTTTATTATCATACATTATCTGGCCCAGTGTTACTGGATTCAAAAAATCAACATCTTTTTTAGGAGCTATTTCCTTTAAAACAGCTGTTTTGTTTATGCCCTCTGGTAAGGGGAGTTGTACTAGTATTCCGTCTACATCATCTGATTCATTTAATTTTCTTATAAGAGAAATCAGCTCTTTCGTAGTTGAGTTTTTGAAAAAGTATTTCTGTAATGATATTCCTGCTTCATTGCATGCTTTTTCTTTTAACTCAACATATAGATGTGATGGTTCATTATCACCAACAAGAATAACCGCTAACACAGGTTTTGTCTTCAACTCTGAGATTTTCTTCTTAGTGTTTTCTATTATTTTCCTTGCAAAGCTCTTCCCATCAAAAATTTCACAAGTCATTATATATTGGAAAATCCTCGCACAATTGTTTTACTTCTTGCTTCACTTTTAACTTATAATCCTTGCTATCCTTATTTTTCAAAGTTTTCATCATTAATTCAGCCAGAAGTTTCATTTCCGATTCTTTCATTCCTCTAGTGGTCAAACCAGCAGTGCCTATTCGTATTCCACTTGGATCAAAAGGACTTCTCTTATCATAAGGAACCATGTTTTTGTTGACGATTATGCCAACTTCTTCCAATAAGCTTTCTGCTTCCTTTCCAGAAATATTTAGACTTGTTAAATCTGCTAAGATTAAATGATTATCAGTTCCTCCTGAAACTAGATTCATTCCTCGATTTGTGAGTTCTTCTGCTAATGTTTTACAGTTTTTCACTATTTGTTTAGCATACTCTTTAAACTCTGGTTTTAATGCTTCTCCAAAAGCTACTGTCATACCTGCTGTGGTATGGTTGTGAGGTCCTCCTTGCATCCCTGGAAATACTGCTCTATCAATGTCTTTTGCAAATTTTTCTTTGCAGAGTATCATAGCTCCTCTTGGACCTCTTAAGGTTTTATGAGTTGTTGTAGTGATTATATCTGTGAATGGAAAGGGACTTGGATGAACTTTGGCAGCTATTAATCCAGCTATGTGGGACATATCAACCATGCTTATTGCTCCAATTTCTTCAGCTATCTCATGAAATATCTTGAAATCAATCTCTCTTGGATAAGCGGTTGCTCCTGAAAGAATCAATTTTGGCTTTTCTTTCTTTGCCAGTTTTCTTATCTCATCATAATCAATCAAATGTGTTTTCTTATCAACTCCATACTGTATGAATTTGTAAGTCTTCCCTGAGAAATTTATTGGATGACCATGAGTTAGATGACCTCCATGAGCGAGGTTCATTCCAAGAACTTTATCTCCATGATTTAGAACTGCAAAATATACTTCAAGATTAGCAGGTGAGCCTGAGTATGGTTGAACATTGACATGTTCTGCTCCAAATAGTTCCTTTGCTCTTTCCTGAGCAAGTATTTCTATCTCATCTACATATTTGTTTCCGCCGTAGTATCGCTTTGCAGGATATCCTTCAGAATATTTATTTGTGAAAACACTACCTGTCGCTCTTAGAACATTTGTGCTTACAAAGTTCTCTGAAGCAATAAGTCCTAAAGTACTTTGTTGTCTTTTTAGCTCATTAACTAGAATATCTGAGGCTTTCTTGTCTTTTTCTCTTAGTTTTTTATATTCCCCCTTCATAAGGTGGACTACTAGTACCAGATTTATTAATCTTTCTGAAATCGAAAATTTCAGAAGCCCATAAACTTGTTTAAGTATATTTCTGAAATCTATCCACAATTCATAACTCTTTCCTCTGTGATAATTATGTCTACAGGAATATCATGTGTTTGATTCGGTAATTCCTTGACAACTTGCTTTTCAAAAGCTAAACCTATCTTCAAAGCATTACTTATTTTTCTCAAGAATTTGTCATAATATCCTTTACCATAACCTAGTCTATGGCCTTTTTGGTCAAATACTATGCCAGGAACTATAACAATATCAAGAGGAATTGTTTCTTCTATTGGATTAATAGGTTCTAATATCTCAAATATTCCTTTTTTTAGTTTAGCAAACCCTAGAAACTTGGTGTATTTTATCTCATCTCCAACTACATAAGGAATAAAAACTTCTTTAGTTTCACTAATTTCTGTTATTAAAGTATGTGTTTGTACTTCATTATCGATAGAGATATAACAATGAACTTTTCTTGAAGCTGTGAATTCTTCTAAGTCAAAAAGTATTTTTTTTATTTTATTACTCTTATTAGCCACAACTTCCTTACTCAGGCTATTTCTTTTTACTAATATTTCTTGTCTAAGAGTTTGCTTAAATTGATTCATCGTTTTTTAGAAAAACTTTTTCTCCATTAACTTCTTTATACGGTAAATCTCTGGCTCCAAGAAAATATGTTGCTCTGATTCTTAGTTTCACTTCCTCTTCATTCATTTCATCTGTGATTTTGCAAAGTTTTTGAAGTTCTTTTCTAGTATAAGGTTTTCTTTCCCAAGTCTCATTAGACTCTGGTAAACGCTTGTTTTCAATAATACACGCAAATATTTCATGAAATAGTTTTACAAGGTAATCTATTGTTCTTTCTTTTAATTTGAGAACTGTGTCATCTTCATACATCGGAAATCTAAGTACTTTTACAATTTTTCCTGAGTCAACTCTTGATATCATATAATGGCAGGTTACACCATATTCTTTATCTTTGTTATATATTGCAAAGTTATAGCATCCTATGCCAGGATATTTTGGAGGTGCAGGATGAAAGTTAATTGCTAACTTAGTTTTATTCAACAACCATTCAGGCACTATCCAAGGACAAAGAAAAGATATTACATAATCACCAAACCAATCTTTTAGCTCTTCTGGAAATTTATCTCCAAATTCTCCTTCAAAAATTTTCAAATCTACTTCTTTTGGAATTCTTTCTTTTACAAACGTTTGTATTTCTTTACAAGCATCAGATGTTTTTGTCAGTAAAAGAATTTTCATTTTAGTAGGTTATTTGTTTTTGCAATAATTTCTTGTCTATTTTTATAGATTTCAAAACTTTGATTATTCTAGGAGCTGTTTTTCCATCACCATAAGGATTCTTACATAATTTTAGTTTTTCTTTGAAACTTAAAGACATTGATTTCTTTATTGCTTTTTCTATTGAATCTTCGTTGTAACCTACATTTATAACATTAAAAGTTCTGTCTCTTCTGTTTTGTCTTGTTCCAATGTTTACAACAGGCAACTTAAAAGATGCGGCTTCTATTATTCCGCTACTGGAATTTCCAACAAGAACTTCTATGTTATTCAGTAAACTTAAATATTCATCATGAGGAATATTTTTGAATATCTTAAATTTAGGATTTTTTGAAAACTCTTTAATCTTATCTATTATTTTTCTTCCTCCTGCATCTGCATTTGGGTACACAATGATTGTTTGATAACCTAGTTCTTCTACAGCTTTTAGAGTTTTAGAAACTTGGTTATCAGGATTATCTTCTCCTGTTACTGGATGTTGAATAACCATTAATGTTTTTTCATCGTTTAAACTTAACTTTTTGAATAATTTTTTTCTTGGAATGGTTTTATTTTTAACAATACAATCCAAGCCGGGAGCCCCAACAACATAAATTCTCCATTTATCCTCACCCATTTTTCTTATTCTTTCAGCACTATTTTCTGTGCATGGCAAATGAATATGAGACAATTTAGTGATTGAGTGACGTGAGATTTCATCAACAGTAGATGTTACTTCCCCTCCATGTAAGTGAGCTACTGGAATAGTTAAATAAGCGCCCACTATTGCAGCGCCTAACATTTCAGCTCTATCACCAAGAACTACTATTATGTCTGGTTTTGATTTCTTCACATAGATTGCTAACTTATTAATGAATTCACTCAAAAAAATAACCATTGAATTTTTATCATCTTTTTTGTAAATAGAATTTATTTTCTTAATTTTAAATCCCTCTTGTTCTATGTCTCTATAAGTATTTCCAAAATCCTTCATTAAGTGCATGCCTGTAGCGACTAAATCTAATTTCAGATCTTTGTCTTTTTTTATTAAAAATAGCACCTCTTTCATTAAACCATAGTCAGCTCTTGTTCCAGAAACACATATTATTTTTCTCATTTTAAGTCATTCCAAAGAATTAATTTATCTTTTGCAATATTTTTTTTTGCGATTTTCCCTAGAACTTTGGAAATATCTTGAGGAGGTATACCTGTGCCAGGCCTCTTGATTATTATCATATCAGAAGTTATAACCGTCCCTTTTGCAATGTCTTGTTTTGCTACTAGACTTTTCTTTGCAACAACTTCTATTCTCTTCTCTGAATCAGTTGATTTTTTCTCTTCTGAACCTCTAATTATTTCTACTAAACGTATTTGCTTCACCATTTCTTTTAACTCTTTAGGTTCAAGTGATGCTTTGTGATCTGGCCCTTCCATATTTCTATCGAGAGTAAAATGTTTCTCAATAACAACCGCACCCATAGATGCAGCAACTAAAGGAACAACTATTCCTTCTGTATGATCAGAATAACCAACTAAGCATTCTAATTCTTTTCTCATTGTTTCCATTGCTCTAAGATTTACTTCTTCATAAGGTGTTGGATAATTAGTTGTGCAATGCAATATCACTATATTATTATTTCCTTGAGATTTCATAGATTCATAAGCTTCTTTCACATCTTCCATAGTTGACATCCCTGTAGCTAGTATTATTGGCTTGTTCTTCTTTGCCATTTTAACAAGATAAGGAATATTATTTACTTCTCCTGATCCTGCTTTGAAAGCTACAACTCCCAATTCATCTAAGAAATCAATTGAATCTTCATCAAAAGGAGTTGACAAAAATATTAGTCCTTTTTTCTCTGCATATTCTTTCAATATTTGGTGATACTCTTCCTTTAATTCAAGTCTTTTCAACATTTCAAACTGTGTTTCTTGTTTTCCGATATTTTTTTTCTGATATTCTGCTTGATCAGCATCTTTTGTCACTAGTTTTTCAGCTTTGAAAGTCTGGAATTTAACAGCATCAACTCCTGCATCTGCAGCAACATCAATAAGTTTCTTGGCAATTTCTAAATCACCATTGTGATTCACTCCTGCTTCAGCTATCATAAAACAAGGACTGTTATTGTCAATTGTTTTATTTCCAATCTTAATTTCTGGAAGATCTTCTTTTTCAATTAAAGATTCTGCAATCTTAAAATCAATTTCCTCATCAATATCTAAAGATTCATGAGAAGACATAACTAAAGGAGTAACTCTATCTCCCCAAACATAATTCTCTGAGTTCATGATTAGTTCTTTATTAAAAATATATACTGAACCATTTATCAAATAAATAGCATTATCTTTTTGGTCTTGTTTTCTTATTTTTGAAAAATCATTTTTTGAAATGAATTTGAGTTCATCTTTTTCTATTCTTAAGAACCAATTCGATGGCATATCTGCTTTCTTAACAGAAATCATCATATCTGAATTTGATTTCATAAATTTATTTATAGCTTTAGAAAGTAAATTTGAAGATCTTAAAGGAGATGTTGGTTGTAGCATAATTACAGAATCAAAGTCATAGTTTTCTTCTTCCAAAACAAATACTAGGTGCTTGAGAACATCCAAAGAAGAGGATTTATCTGTTGCTAACTCTTTTGATCTCATTATTACGTCCGCACCATATCTTCGAGAAATTCCTGCAATCTCTTTAGAATCCGTTGAAACTATAGTTCTACTTATTTCTTTACAACCAAGAGATTGTTCAATAGAATAAGCAATCAAAGGTTTTCCATTCAAGTATTTAATATTCTTTTTGGGGACTCTCTTACTTCCTCCTCTGGCCGGTATTATTGCTATTACTTTTTTCATTAACTCACTTCCATACACGATGTCTTAAAACCCATTTATCATTTGCTTTTTTCCACAAATGAGGTGATCTGAATTTATCGGCAACTTCAAAAAACTCTTTTTCACTCATATCAATATACTCCAAAAACTCTTTGAAGTATCTTTTTGGGAATTCTTCATCAAATTTCTTAACTAAAGCAACAGCTTCTTCTCTTGTAATCTTTTCATTACGAACTTCTTGAGAAGCATCATAAGTTGCTCTACCAATTCCAAATTTAATTAATGTAGTCCAATAATGGAATGGATCAGTTTTGTCATCTATGCTGTTGTATTTTGAATATGTACCCTCAGTTCGTTGATCATTCGCCTGAAAATCCACTTTATCAACAGCAAAATAATAAGCTTCTTGAGGATCCCATTTAATATAATATCCCATATAATGAACCTGAATACCAGCTTTTTCTATCTCATTAGGATCGAGTGGCAAATACGGGACAAGATCAACTCTTTCAAGTCCATGTTTTTCAATTAAATCACTAACTTTTACTCCGAAAATAAACATATCATTAAAATTTTCACCACAGTGATATTTTTGAGAGCGTAAAGCAGTTACGGTATCTTGAATAGGATTTCCATACTCGGCTTCATTTTCACCATAAAAAACTAATGGGACACCATATTTCAATGCGAAACATGCACCAATGTTTTTTTGACCCAATATAAAAGGTTGAAAAGGATGCAATAAATTAGTATAAGCCAATTTTGTTAATAATCTATGTACTTTACCATTTGGTGTAAATAAAATATTATCAAATCCGCCTTTATGTACCCAATTAATAAAATAATTCCATCCATAGGGAGTGTACATATGAGGAGCCCAAGTGACAGTAAGAGGATGCATATCGTATTTATACTTTAAAATCCAAGAAGCCATAATACTATCTTTTCCGCCACTTCCTGATACAATACAATCATATCTTCCATCTGTTCTTCGGTATTTATCACATAGTTTTTTTAATTCTTTTTCACGTTTTTTCCAATCAATATTATGATTTTTTTTATCAGTTACTTTACAGGCATCACAAACTCCATCCTCATCAAAATTTATAGTTTCTTTTTTAGTTTTAATATTATGTTTAAACTCAACTGCTGAATTAGGCCTCTGATTTGAAATAACACATCTCTTACAAAATTTAACTTCCCTTGGCAGACCATAGAGAACTGAAACATTATCAGTTTTTTCTTCTTTATATTCCTTTGGGTCAACATTTGATGTTACCATTTAGACTACCCCCAAAAATCTCTTCAAAATTTTTAGTCCTAAATAATCACATTTTTCAGGATGAAACTGGGTTCCATATACATTGCCTCTCTTTACAACAGAACAAAATGATTGGTTGCCATATTCTGATTCTGCAAGAATATCTTCATTATCTTTAGGAACACACCTAAATGAGTGAACAAAGTACATTAACGAGTTGTTAGACACACCTTCAAGAATAGTGTTTTGCCATGATTTGTTTTTAGGAATAACTATTTCACTCCAGCCAACATGAGGCAATCTAATCCTTTTACTTATTTTTTCAGGTTCTAATTTCTTTACAACACCTGGTATTACTCCCAATCCTTCATGGACCCCAAATTCTTCTCCTTTCTCAAATAATAACTGCATACCTAAACATATCCCTAATAAAGGCTTTCCTGAGTTTACATAATCCCTTACAGCTTCAATGAGTCTATTCAACCTAAAGTTGTTCATACCTTCACTGAAAGATCCTACTCCAGGAATAATAAGCATCTCAGAATTATTTATTTCATCAGGATTTTTAACAAATCTATATTCATAACCGAGACTTTCTATAGCAGATTTTAAACTATACAAGTTTCCAAGACCATAATCAACAATTGAAACTGTCTTTTTATCATTCTTATTATTCTTAATATCATCTTTTAAATCTTCTCTAATTCTGATATCATTAACTCCTTGTTCAAGTAAATATTTTTTAATTTTTTCAATAGTAGTCTCATCATAATGCAGGACTGAAGCAAAACTCACAGCATCACATTTAGTTTCTTCAATGCATTTCTTAATATCTTCTATACTTCCAGCACCACCAGAAGCAATAATAGGAACATCAACAGAGTCAGTAATCTGTTTTATTAGTTCCAAGTCATATCCTTTTTTTAAACCATCTTTATCAACAGCAGTTACCAATAACTCTCCAGCTCCAAGCTCAACAAGTTTTTTTGCCCATTCAACTGCATCCAAACCAGTCTTTTCTCGACCACAATCAATATATACCTCCCATTTTCCTAGGCCAGATTTCTTTGCTTCAATAGAACCAACAATACATTGAGTTCCAAACATTTGTGAAGCTTCTTTAATAAAATTAGGATTTCTAGTTGCGGCGGTATTTATTGCTACTTTGTCAGCTCCCGCTCTTAAAACTTGCCTGATATCCTCAAGGTTTCTTATCCCACCTCCAACAGTCATTGGAACAAACATTCCAAGCGCAACTGTTTCTTCAATTATATGCAAAAGATTATTTCTTTCATATAAACTTGCTACTATATCAATATACAATATTTCATCAGCTCCTTGCTCAAAATACTTTTTTGCAAGTTCTGCCGGATCACCAACTACTCTTAATCCTTCCATTTGTAAACCCTTGACTACATTTTGAGATTTTATGTCAAGTCTTGAAATTAATCTCAGTTTTTTTATTTAAACCACCTGTTTGTCTTTATGTAATGTTTAAGTTTTCAACATTATGTCTTTTCATGAAATCAAATAATAATAAGTGAGCAAGAAAAGTTTCCTCAGCCAAAGGTAACATTGGTTTTTGATTATTCACAATGTCATTAACAATTTTTTCTGTTATTTGACTTGTGTATAGAATTGGAAACTGCTTCTTAGCTACTTTTTGATTTTTATCAATAATTACAATTTTTTGCTCCATTTCAAATACTGTTATTAATTCTTTTTCTGTTGATATTTGTATTGAGTTAGTCGATTCTTTTCCAGATATATTGATTGTGCATGGATATTTGTCATTAACTACAAAAGTCATACTACCTTCCATATCTTGAAATCCTTTTCTTTTTGAATCAAATACAGATATGAGTTGAGAATCCAATATTTCATATTTTTTCATGTTTAAGAACCAAGACACTGTTTCTAAATAATGTATTCCATTGCAAGCAAATCCTACAGACCTTTCAAAGTTGATATTAAAGGTAAATTTTGATCTGTTCTTTATTTTTGATAACAATTCTTGATATCCTGGATATGTGTGATTAGAAAAATTGCAATAAATAGGAACCTTATTAGCTTTACTTAAAGAGAGTATATTTTTTATAACTTTCTCAGTTTGAGATAACGGTTTTTCTGATATTATTGCTTTTGGTTTTAATGAAATTACTTTAGATAGAATATCAAGTCTTGCATCTGCAGTTGTTGATACTATTATTATTGTATTATTATCAATCTTAGGTAATATGCTAGATAAATTGGTTGTCATGTATAGGCCTTTAAAATTTAATTTATTTTCATCAATAAATTTTTTGGTAGAATCTATTGATTTTTGAAACTTGTCATGGCAAAACAGTTCAAAAGCCATATTCAAATTCGATACTGATTGTAAATGTCTTTTTCCAATACTTCCAGTTCCAATAATCATGATTTTCAACATTTTAGTCATCATATCCACATATTTTATTTATAATTTCAAACATTTTCGTTTGTTCGTTAATATTTGGAAGTTCTTTTAACCCTTTTAAGTTTTCCAATGCAGCCTTTGTCATTTTTAATATCCCTGGCTTAAAGTTGTCATCATCTGAATCTGATAATGATATTTCAGACCAGTTAAATTGGTTTTTTTCACAAAATTGTAAAGTTTCTAAAGGAGAAAGCTTATATCTGCCCTTAATTGTAGATATTTCAACATTCCATCTTCCTGCTCCATCCCAAGAAGAAAAATAACTAAAAATACATTTACTTGTTTCTCCACAGCCACTAAATATGTTTCCAGATGGATGTTTTTCCCAATATCCATCGATTTTTGTAAAAATATTTTTAGGAATTCCTATTAAATAAAAAGCAAGGTCAATTACATGAATAGAATTTGCTATTCCCCATCTAGCCACAACTTTTTTTGTTTCTTTCTGATTGTCTAGAACATCTTTTTGTCTTTCTGTAAAGTCAAAAAAACAACCTGTAATATTCTCATTCTGAAGGATAGATTTTAGCTTAATTACTGAGCTATAGAACCTTCTATTAAGAGCATATCTAATAATGACTTTGTCGTTAATTTGTTTTTTTATTTCTTTCATTTCTTTTAGATCTACAGATCCTGGTTTTTCGACTAGTATATTCTTAAATCCTTTCTTTGCACAGTTTATTGTTATATTTTTTAATGATGGAATTGCAGAAGCTACTATAACTAAATCTATTTTTTCAGGATCAAAGTTTGAAAGAGACTCAATACTATTTCCCATAGATTCAAAGCCATATTTGTCTGCAGTTTTCCTTGCATTTTCAAGGTTTCTACTAATAACAGTAACTTTTGCACCTAGTTCTTTCAAAACCTTAAGGTATTCCTCCGCCATATAACTTGAACCAAACACAATTACATTTTTTATCATTTTTTCCATTTTTATCTATTTAGTAAATGTTCGTTCTAATTTTTTCCCTCAATTTTATTTATTAATTCATAAAGATTGTCTTTTGATCTTAAGTTTACTTTTTTAACTATTCTCTTTGAATTGCTTTAATAATCCATTTTTAATATTTTTGTGTGCAATATTACTATTTTTAATAATACTCAACCTACCACCACATTCATTACATATTCGCATTTTATGTGAATCACCGTTTATATGTAATTTTCGCACTCTCTCAAGAATAGGACCAAGCCAAATATCCTTTATGGATGTTTCTTTAGCATTACCCAATTTAAATTTACCATAAGTATCACCACAACAAAGTCTATACTCACCATCCCACATAATAAAAAGACGTCTCCAAGGCTGATTACACTTAAAATCCTTTGCAATTACAATATCTGTAAACTTAGTATCATCCCTTTCATTCTCTTCTTCTAAAGCAATATCGTCTGTATATGGTCCCCAAAATTCAACATATTTTTTTACATGTTCCTCTATGTTCTTAATTGATTTTAATAGAACCATTTGTATACGAATAATTGGTTTATTTATGTTTAATTCCTTTTTGAGTTTATTAAGTCTAACAATATTTTTAAGCACAGTATTAAAATTACCACCAATACGTATAGATTCGTAGAAATCCTTTGTATACCCGTCAATCGAACAAATAATTTTATCCATGCCAGCATCAATTAATGCGCGAGCCATTTTTTCATTTAATAGATTCACATTAGTGTTAAACATAACTTCCAAAATACCCTTCACTTTTGCATATTTAACCATATCAGCTATGCGTGGATGCAAAAGAGGTTCGCCACGATACATTAGTTTAATAGAACACAATCCATTTTCAGCACCCTCATCTATTAGTTTAGTATATAAATCCCAATCCATATATCCAGGTTTTGGAGGTTTAAACGACTGAAAACACATCTTGCATTTTAAATTACAAGAACTATTTGCTTCAATATCTAAATGAATAGGAAAGGAACCTACAATGCAATTTTCAGGATTTTCATTCCATTTTCTACGATATTCCAAGTATTCAGGGGAATAGTCTTGTTTTGATGTTTTAATTTCATTATAAGTCGAAAAATTCCTTTTTTCTTTAATTTCTGCCATCAATTATACCTCAAAGAAAATTAATAGTCAATAACTTATAAATGTTTCGAGAAAGAATTGTTTTTATCGACGAGCATTTGTAAAAACTAAGTCTACTTTGAAAATATATAAAATAAATTATAGATTTTTATCGCGCTTCTTTTTGGCAACAATTATGACATTTCCACCAAGGCAAGATTTACTTAATGAATCTGCAAAATTTGTTGCAAAAATATCATTTTTTAGAAATTCTTTTAAAAATAATCCGAGTTTACTGTTATCAACAGAATTTGATTCAATAAGTTTTTTCACAAATGCAACATCAAAAGAACCATTAGGTGTGATAGTTTCAATAACATCAAAACCATTATTACTAAACCACTTTTTCAAATTATCACAATTAAAGTAATTAACATGACTAGGAGGACACACCTGTGGATGATCATTTCCAGCAACAAACTGCTCAAAACTCTTAACATTTGGAGTTGACATAAACAAATAACCATCATCTTTGACTAACTCATTTAATTTAGCAATAACCTTTTCAATACTTGGAAGATGTTCCAAACTATCCCATAAAGTAACAATATTGTATTTGCCATCATGCACCATAAAATCCTGGTTATACATCGGAACATCTGGAAACTTATCAGCAAAAGCCTTGCATCCAGAAGCATTCAAATCAACAACAGTAGGTTTAATGTCCGTGTTTTTTAGAGACTCTACAAAAAAACCAAGAGAACCACCAATATCAAGAAGCTTTCCATTTTTAATATGATTAAGAATACGACTAACTCTTTCCTCAAAAATTTTCATACGAGTACATTTTGTTTTTAAAAAAACCTCATTTTCAACATCCTTTGCTTTTCCATTATAGTACACACTTAATTGTTCATTTGAAGGATAAGGATTAACAAAACCAAAATCGCAATCAGAACACTTTGAAATATTGAACTTATTTTTGTTACAATAGTCAAACAACTGTGAAGAACCACACAATGGGCACTTACTCAATTTACTATTTTTATTAGGAATCTGCAAGATATTTTCAATATCTTCTTTATCAAGATCAACTATTTTTTTTGTAAGCTCTTCTGGATGAATATCTTCGATATCACTAATGTTTATCATTTTGATTCAGAGTTTTATTTTACAATAAATTGATTATAACTGTTAAAGCAAAAATATCAAATTTATATATGTTTTTATTTTATACTCTTAACAATCATATTTTGTTCTTAATCGCATCAAATATTCTTTGAGAGACTTTATCATCTAGGGAATATAAGTTTTCACGTACAAATTCTTTCAAAAGTTTAACATTATCTTTTCTAGGAAGCTTATTCTCAACAAACTGGTTTAAAACATCTTTCAGTTTAGATAATTCTTTTATTTTCACACAAAAAACATCATCAGACTCCTTGTAATCATCAATAAAATATCTTGAATTTATATCAATGAAATCTAAAAACACAACCGGTTTATTTAACAAAAAAGACTCAATATCCACTGTAGAGCCTAAACTAAGAACCAAATCAGAGCCGGTTATTAAAGAATACAAATCAGACTTAGAGCGAGATGAATCATGAATAATATTATTCATTGATAAAGCACCAATCACCTTCTCATAATCCTTTATATACTTCTCACGAGGGTGCGACTTCCAGATAAATTCCAAGTCTCCAAAACTTTTGAAAATCTTAAAGAGGTTAGTAATAATTGCAAAATATTCTGCATGCCCAATAAAATTTGATTCAACAAACGGAGCTGTTATGAACAAAACTTTTTTCACATATTTCCTGTTGTTTGTCTTTGAATAATTCATGAATTTAACAATCTTAGATAAAAACAAAGCACCTGTAACCTTTATAATATCTTTATCAACACCTAAAGAGATTAATTTATTCTTAAATAATTTTCCTGGAACAAAATACAAGAATTTATCTGGAGCAAGAGGATTTATTAAAGCAAGACCATATCCATGAAAGGTTCCGCCTAAATAAATATTTTTCTCTTCAGCAGCTGCAGCAGCACACCTTGAGAATATATCTCCCACAGCTACAGAATAAAGAAATAAAAAATCAATTTTTTCTTTTGATAATATTTCACAATACAATTTGTAATAAAAAATAACAAAGAAAATATTTTCTCTTGAAAGATTAAAATTTAACAAAGGCCTCAAAGAGTTAAATATAGCTTCTGCTCTTGAATCTTCAAATTCGACTTTTTTCAAGAAAGTTTTCTTTTGAGCAGATAATTTTTTTGATAAGTTCCAAGATTCTAATACCAACTTAAAACTTGCATAGGAATATACAATATTTGGGTATTTTATTAATGAGAACAAAGAATTTTTTGAAAAAGGTTCAACAACAGAAAGATAGCTCTCAAAACCTTTTGTGCAGTTAACCAATTTTCTCAAATCTTCAGCTCTATCAAGTTCAAATCCTGACTTCCCTTTTAATAAAGAATTAGTGTGAGATAAAAACATTATTTTCTTCGAGTTTTTTTTATGATTCACAGATTTATTATAAAAAATCTTTACTATAAGCCATTTGGATAACTCACTAAATAATAGCAGTTTTTTGTAAAATATAAGTAAAAAAAAAGCTTTTAAATGATATAAGAGTAATGATTTTTTATTATTCAATATATTAGTCACATTATTAAAGTTAAGCATTTTAAATGGAACATGCTCTGAAAGCAAAGACATTCTTAAGAACCACCACAAAGAATGATTATCTACAAATAAACTTTCTTGAATAGTCTTTCCACTAAATTTAGTTGTTGAAAACTTTTCTAAAAAAGTTATTAAATCATCTTTTTTTATTTTTTGCATCTTTCGAAAAATATCTTTTGAAAATTAAATTGCTCCTTAATAGCATAGCAAGTTCACATATTTCAATCTAGAAAACAGAAACATATTTAAAAAATCTATTATTTATTTACACTATGAAAATCTATATTGTACAGATTGATTATTCTGGATATAATCCAATTGAATTAGTTCTTCCACTTGCGCCATTAATGGTTGGTACGCCTCTAAAACAAAACGGATTTGAAATTGAAATAGTTCATATTAGTGAAAAAGAGATTAATAAATATGTTAATAAAATAAGTAAAGAAAATCCTTTATTTGTTGGTTTTTCAGTTATGACTGGAATACAAACGCTACATTCTGCAATTATGTCTAAAGAAATAAAAAAAGTAAGAAAAGATATCACTATTGTATGGGGTGGAGTGCATCCTTCAATTTTACCTGATAGTACAATCAAAGCCAATTATGTTGATATAATAGTCAATGGTGAAGGAGAAGAAACAGTTGTTGAACTTGCCAAGCATTTAAAAGAAAAAAAAGATTTAGAAGAAGTAAAAGGACTTATTTATAAAAAAGGAAGAACAGTTGTAAAAACTCCTAAGAGACCATTCATCATAAATCTTGATGATTACACAATAGATTATGAATTGATTGATGTTAATCGATATGCATATACTTCTGGAAAAGCAAAAAGAGTAATTGCATATAGAGCAAGTAGGGGTTGTCCATTTGACTGTAAATTTTGTTACAATCTTTTATTTAATAACAGAAAAGTCCGAAATTTGTCAGTTGAGAGAGTTGTAAAAGATATTAAATATTTAAAAAAAAAATATAATATGGATGGAGTAGACTTCTATGATGATCTTTTCTTTACTAACAGAAAAAGAGCAATAGAAATTCTTAAAAAAATTAATATGTATAACACTTCTGATATAAGAATAGATTTGGTTACTGAAGATTTGGCAAAAGATCTTGTTAAATATAAATCTGAGAATTTACTTATAGGAATGGAATCAGGATCTGATAGAGTTTTAAATTTGATGTCTAAACGTTGTCCTGTTGAAAAAGCAGAAAGAGGAGTAAGAATTCTATCTAAGTACAGACTAAAAGCCATATATTCATTTATGATTGGATTACCAACAGAAACACCTGAAGAAATAAATCAAACTTTAGATTTCATGATGAAAATTAGAAAGATCCATCCAGAAGGAACATTTACTTTGGGAGTCTATGTTCCATATCCTGGAAGCGACTTATATGAAAGGGCAATAGCTAATGGTTTTAAGGTACCAAAAAATCCTGAAGAATGGGGTGATGTTGAAAGATGGAAAAATTTTAAATCACCTTGGATTAACAATGAAGAGGTTTATGTTATAAGAGAGTGTTTTAGATTATTTTCTTTAAATTTATGGCTAATTGATAAAATTATGGAAACTAGATTAAAATTTAAATTATTTAAATATCCATTTGAAATATATTTTGTCAATTGGATAATAAGACTTAGTTTAAAACAGACAATACTTGCAAAAATACTAAGATGGGTACATACTAAAATAACTAGAAAAGAAATGCCTAAATATGATAAAGGTGGAATATTTAGAAGAAAAATAGATAGAGATAAAACAGAATTTAAGAAAAATGATTTTCGGATGAATCTGGGAAAAGCTCTTCAAAAAAAACAATAAAAATATTTTTTAGTGTAAATTAAACAATTTGCAAAAGAAAGTTTTTTGGCAAAATTCTTAGAACCATACATAAAAAAGTAAAAATGATATTATTTAATATAACTTCAGATTTTTTCAAGTACAAAAAACAAAAAGTTTGGAGTAAATTTAGGGTTTTCCTCTTTCAAAATTTTAAATCCGCTCTTTTTTATTTCTTCTTTAATTCTTTTTCTGGAATAACCTATTTTTTCGACTTCCCAATAGTGTTCACCATTATATTTATGTTTAATAAAAAGTGGTAGTTTAAAATAAAACGCAAATTGTTTGAAGAGAGGAATTTTAATTAAAAAAGAAAACAAAAGACTTGGTTGTGGTAAGGAAATAATGAGATATTTTTTTGTTATATTATTAATTCCTATCAAAGTATTTCTAAAATCTTCAAAAGGTATATGCTCTAAAACTTCAAAACAAAGAACTAAATCAAAACCATTTTTTTTAAATGGTAATTTTCTGATATCTGCAACTATATCAGGAGAAAGCTTCTTATTTAGATCACAAGTTGTCACTTCATATCCAAAGTTTTTTAAAACAGTGGTTATAGTATTATCACCAATACCTATATTCAAAATTTTCTTTGATTTTAAGGACAAAACATGATTTATTTGTGAAAAATAAGAAATCCATCTATTCAAGTCAAGATAATTTCCTACATAAATATCTTTTTCACTATTTATTTTTGATGAGTTTAAGGAATTTTTCACATCCATCTTTTGAACCAAATTTCTTAAATTGTTTAAAACACTCTTTCGATTTAGTTTTATAGTAATCAATATCATCATACTTTTTAATTGTTTGTATCCAAGTGTCAAAATCACTGTTAGAATCAATTAAATCTCCTGCTCCTCCTACTGCTTCAGGTATACCTCCCTTTTTGTATGATATTGATGGTATACCAAAAATCATTGCTTCTAAAGGAACTCTTCCAAAAGGTTCTTCCCATTCAACTGGATTTAAAAGTAATCTTGATTTTAAATATATCTTGTCAATATTTTCTTCCCAGCCTAGATATTTAACATTGTTCGTTTTTGACATGCGAATAATATTATCCCATTCCATGAATGTATGACCAATTACCAAAAAATGCTCATGTTTTAAATGTGCACATATTTTCAAGAAAAGTTTCAAACCTTTCTGTTTCATAGGTGTAACATAAAGAATATATTTATTTTGTTGAGAATTTACTTTTATTATCTTTTTATCAATTGTTGGATAAAGTACAAATATATTCTTATTTGTTTTTTCTTGAAAAACCTTTCTTATAAAATCACTATTTGCAATGATAGTATCTGCCATATTGAAGGACTTTGAGAATTTTTTCATGTTTAAATTTATAAAAGGATACTGTAATTTATACAAGAAAGGCAAGTCAAGAAATTTTCTTTTATAATTGCTTGGAAGAGTTTCATAAGGACATAGAAACTTGTAAGACCTTAAAAAAAGACATGCTTTAACACCGTGTTTTTTTGCAACAAAAATAATAGCTGGCGCGGTGTCAAGGTGAGTTAACAAAAAATCATATTTCTTATTTTTTACATATTTATCCAAAACCTTATACCACCAATTATTTGCAAAAAACACCCATATATGAGATTTCAATAATCGTAAAAAAAAAGGTGTTTTTATCTTCATTAGATTTATTCCTTTGTAAGTTACGTTTTCGTTTTCTTTTCCAGGAATAATGGCGTCAATTGTGTGACCCTTTTTTTTCAATTCTACCATTAAGTTTAAAATACTCTTATCTGAACCTCCAGTTATTGGCAACAATGTTCTTGCTGAAAATAAGAATTTCATAGTCACAAAACAGAATAAATGTATTTAAATACTTCTATTTAATAGCATAAACTACAAAACCACAAGGAAAATTTGTTTTTTTTGACCTTATCATCGCAATTACAGGATTAAAGATATTCAAAAACACACATCTTACTCCTTTATAATTAATCATATGCCATAAAGATTGTATAAGATTTCCATGATGATGTATGTCTATCTTGCTAAACTTTTTGAATAAAAGATTTAAGGAATCCCAAGTAAATCTATAATAATCATGAGGATGTGGATGATAAGGATGTATAAATCTTGTTGAAAGTATACACACACCTCCAGGTTTTAAAATCCTATAAATCTCACTTACAACCTTAACAGGATCATGACAATGTTCCAAAACTTCTGTAGCTAATACAACATCAAAATAGTCTGATTTACATTTAATATCATGAATATCACAACAAATATCTGGTTTGCTATTCTTATCTATATCTAATCTAAGATATTTTTTGAAAGGTGATTTCTTCTTATAAGGTGAATCACTTGAACCCACATCTAATATAATGCCTGGTTTTAATTTTTTGAATAAAGTATGTAATTCATAATCAAGACCTATTCTGCTAACAGACCTTATTCTAAGAGTGAAAGCAAACGGTAAGATGTATCTTCTAAAAAATGATTTCTCCATTTTCTCAAATTTTTAAACCTCGAGTTTTAATCATTAATAATGTATTTATATATTTTATGTAAACCTTTTTATTTCAACAAAACTTTATAAATGAATAATTAAATCTTAAAAAATAAAATGACAGAAAAAGTATCAGTTATTATACTAACATGGAACCAGATGGATATTACTATTAGTTGCGTGAAAAGTGTTTTGAAGCAAGATTATAATAATTTTGAAATTTTAATAGTGGACAATGGTTCAACAGATAATTCAATTGAGATTTTTGAAAAAGAGTTTGGAAAAAATAAGAAAATAAGTATTTACAATACTAAAAAGAATATTGGCTATGCAGGAGGAAACAACTTTGGTGTAAGACATGCAAAAGGAAAGTATTATGTCGTTCTGAACAATGACACTCTTGTTGAGAAGGATTGGCTAAAAGAATTGGTTAAAGCAGTAAAATCTGAAAAAAATATAGGCGCAGTCTCAGCCTTTGAATATAAATATGAAGGTGAAAAATGCATTAACAAAGGATTAGTCACAAATGCTACTGTTCTATATCATGAAGCTAATGGAAAGAATATAAAATATTACAAAGACTGGGATTATAAAGAAACATTCGGATTAAGAGGTGGCTCTTTTATTGTGAGAAAAGATATTGCTAATCCTCCTTTTGATCCAGAGTACTTCATTTACGCTGAAGACTCATATTTAGGGTGGAAACTTAGATTGATGGGTTATAAAAATTTGCTTTCATTCAAAGCAATAGTACATCATTACCATAACGCAGTAAGAAGAAAGAACAAACAGATGGATAAATATTTTTCATTTCTTGGAGAGAGAAATCATACAATGAATGTTTTTCTTTTTTATGAAAGAAAAAATCTAATAAAAATATTGCCAATTCTAATAATGAGCAAATTATTCATCAATATTTACAAACCTTCGAAAATATTGCCTCGTATGAAAGCATACACTTGGTTAATACTTAATGCTAAAAAAGTATTGAAAAAAAGAAAACAAATCCAAAAAGTAAGAACCATTGGTGATGAAAAGGTTCTTTCTATGCTAAGTGGAATATTCTATTCTGAAGATATAATAAGGAAACCGATTCTGAAAAAAGTAATCAGGTTTTTGAATTTTATTTGTTTGAAATACTGCCAATTAGTAAGGTTAAAGACATCAGAATTCTCCAACACAAAGAGTTAAACTATTTAGTTCAATCTATCTTTTCAAGATTTTACGAATTAAATTAGAAAATTCTTTTATTGTAGCAATTCTTAGTAGAATTATTAATATAAGGTATACAATTATTGATATTGATGAAAAAACAATTAACTCCAACCAAGGATTGAGCTCTAGAACTTTTCTTAGTAAAAATATTATCAAAACAAAAATCAAACCTGCAAATAGAGTCTTAAGCCACATTTTTATAGGGAATTTTAAAGTTATTATTTTTGACATTTTTATTGTTCCAAATAGGAATATAGTGAAATAACTAAAAGAAGTAGCTATAGCAGCACCAACAATTCCTAATATAGGTATTAAAACAAAATTTAAAACAAGATTTAAAATGCTAGCTATTAAGAACATCTTCGTAATATCTTTTGGTCTTCCAATACCTGCCAAAATAGAGTTGTTTATGACTGCAAGTGTATAAAAGAAAGCGCCAAAAAGAAGTATTTGTAATGCGATGGATCCTGCAACATATTCTTGTCCAAAAAAGAATCTTAAGAATAATTTTGAAAAAGAAAATAACACTAACAAAAAAGGTAGGCTGAATATTAATGAATATTTGTGAATTAGATAATTATAATCTCTTAGTTCCTTTTTCTTTTTAAGAGTCCATAACTCACTACTTATTGGAAAGAGTACACTTCCTGAAGCATGACCAAATATAAAAAGAAGCGTTGCTGTAGGAAGAATAATATTATATACTCCTACTTCTTCAAGAGAACGGAAAAAAGTCAGCATTATTGTATCCATTCTAGCAATTATCAAACCACCAACAGAAGCTAATAGGATTGGAATTCCAAAAGAAAACAATTTCTTAGCAAGAGAAAAAGATTTTACAAATTTGTATTTGGAAAATTTGAAGTTTCTAAGTAAAATAGGCCACATTATCAAAGTAGTTATTAAAGCTCCTAGAAAAAAGCTTATTGCAGGAGATTTGTAATCAAATTTTGTTAACAAAAAAAAAACTATTAGAACTAATGGAACTGTATTCTTCATGAAATTTCTGAGAGAATACATAAAAAAATTCTGAAGTGCGTAAAGCATGAAAAAAATGGTATCTTGAAACACAGACACTATTAGCCATCCTAAAACAAACCAAAGAACTACCTTTGCTCTGGGATCTCCAAAATAATGTAATGCAAGAAAATCATTTATAAAAAATATCACTATAGTAAACAAAGCTACAGAAAACAGTTGTATCATCAAAACATAAAAAAAAGAGGTTTTGATTTTAGCAAACTCTTTCTTTACTTTATATTCTGAAACGAATTTTATTAGAGCTCCTCCAAGACCCAAATCTTTGAAAATAGAGAAAAACCCAACAAACGCAAACACTGAATAAAACAAACCAAAGTCTTTCACAGACAAGTTTCTAGCTAACAAGAACCTCAAAATATATCCTGAGATTGCTGCCATAATTGAAAATATAAAAATATAGCTAGCTCCTTTCACAATTCTTTTTCCAACATCACTCATGACTACCGATAATGGAACTCGACTTTTAAAAGTATCTATTAGAAACAAATTAATGATTTAATAATCACTATTACTATCATGGTTCTTAACCATCGGAAGTATCTTAAACCATTCAATGGTTCTTTTCAAACCTTCTTCCAACTCAATCCCAGGTTTCCAACCTAACAATTCGCGTGCTTTTGAAATATCAGGTCTTCTTTTAGTTGGATCATCTACAGGTAATTCCTTAAATACAAGTTTTGACTTTGATCCTGTTAATTTCCTTATCATACTTGCAAGCTGCAATATTGTGAATTCCTTAGGGTTTCCAAGATTCTTTGGTCCAACATAGTTTGAATCCATCATCAGCATCAGACCTCGCACAAGATCATCAACAAAGCAGAAGCTTCTTGTCTGTTTGCCATCACCATATATTGTTAAAGGCTCATCCATCAAAGCTTGTCTTATAAAGTTTGAAATTACTCTTCCATCTCCTGGCCTAAGTCTAGGTCCATATGTGTTGAATATTCTTACTATTTTTATATCTGCGTTCATCTCTCTGTGATATGCCATAAGCAAAGCTTCACCGAATCTCTTGCTTTCATCATAACAACTTCTCACACCTACAGGATTAACATTGCCCCAGTAAGTCTCTTTTTGAGGGTGCTCTTTTGGTTCTCCATAGGCTTCGCTTGTCGAGCTGAATAAAATTGTGGCTTTCTTTTTCAGGGCTAGTTTAGCCATATTATATGTTCCTACAGAATTTGTAAGAGCTGTGGCAGTTGGAAATTTCTGATAGTCAATTGGACTTGCTCTAGAAGCTAAATGGTATATCTGATCTATTCGCCCTCTTATATTAAAAGATTTAATAACATCATGTTTTATGAACTTGAAATTCTTCTTTTTAAGAAGATGATGAATATGATACATATGACCTGTTGCTAGATTGTCCACACATATTACCTTATTTCTTTGCTCTATAAGGACATCACATAGATGACTGCCTATAAATCCTGCTCCACCAGTAACTAAGATTCGTTTCATCTTCCTACTCCTACATATTTAAATCCATATGCGCGAACTGTATCAGGATTATAAATGTTTCTACCGTCAACTATTATCTTTTTTCTCATTAATTTTTTCATTAATTCAAAATCAGGTTCTCTAAACTGATCCCACTCAGTTACAATTATTAAAGCATCTGCCCCTTTAATTGCCTGATAAGCATCATCAATAAAATTAATGCCTTTTAAAAAGTGTTTGGCCTCTGGGATTGCTTCTGGATCATAAGCATAAACTTCTGCATACTCATTTTTCAACTGTTCAATAATCATAATTGATGGAGCGTCCCTCATATCATTTGTTCTTGGTTTGAAAGAGAGTCCCCAAACTGCAATTCTCCTATTTTCTAAATTAGGTAAGAATTTTTTTAGTTTTGGAACTATGGACTTCTTCTGTCTTTCATTGACATAATCAACAGCTCTCAATATATTTGAAGGATGACTATGTTGCTCCAGTGTTTGAGCTAAAGCTCTGACATCTTTTGGAAAACAAGAACCTCCATAACCTGCACCTGCCTGCAAGAATCTTGAGCCAATTCTTTTATCAAGACCTATTCCTCTTGCAACATCTTTTATGTTTGCTCCTGTTGATTCACATAAATAAGACAATTCATTCATAAAACTTATTCTTGTAGCTAGCATCGCGTTAGCAGCGTATTTTATTATTTCAGAAGTTTTTGTATCTGTAACCATAAAAGGACTATTGACTCTAACAACTGCTTTATACAGCTCATGCATTATCAATTTCGCTCTTTCAGAATTTGTTCCAATAATAACTCTATCAGGATTTTGAAAATCCTTGACAGCGGCTCCTTCTCTCAAAAATTCTGGATTTGATACAACATCAAAAGGAACTTCCTGTTTTTGATTGTCTCTTATTATTCTCTCTACTTTTTCAGCTGTTCCTACAGGAACAGTGCTTTTAGTTACTACAACTTTATAGCTGTTCATGTAAGTTCCAATACTTTTTGCAACAGAGAAAACAAATTCTAGATTAGCTTCCCCTGTATGCTTTTGAGGAGTTCCTACACATATGAATATAACTTCAGATTTTTCAATAGCTTGCTTTGCATTGGTAGAAAAGACTAACCTTTTTTCTTTATTGTTCCTTAGAACTAATTCTTTTAAACCAGGTTCATAAAAAGGCATTTTACCTTTGTTCAATGCTTTTATTTTATCCTTATCAATATCGACACATATAACTTGGTTTCCTAAATCTGCAAAACAAGTTCCTGTTACAAGACCTACATATCCTGCTCCAAAAATAGCTATTCTCATATATTCACTGGCGAATAATGACTTATTTATATGTCTTCTCTAAAAATTTGAGAAAGCTTTATAAATAAAACATTGTTTTCTCCTCTTGGACGGTCATAGCGACGTGGTTCTACCCGATCCCGTTTCGATCTCGGAAGTCAAGCACGTCTACGTTCCAAGTGGTACTGCATTTTATGCGGGAAACTTGGATCGCTGTCCTCTTTAAATCTTTCTGATTTTCGCAACAAAGAAACCTTGCATTCCTGTTTTATGCGGCCAGAATCTCTTGCACTTCTTTATATCAGAATTCAATTTCTCTCCAAAAATATTTGTTAATCCAGAATCTCCTATAGAAACATTTACTTCTTCAAGAGTTAAAGCGTCATATTTAGTCAACAACCAATTAATGTTCAATTCGTTTTCTTCAGGCTCTAAAGTACAAACGGAATAAACTAAAACACCGTTCTTCTTGAGAACTTTAACTCCCGCCCTCAACAGTTCTTTTTGTAATCTTGCTCTTTCCTGTATTCCCTCAAGAGTTCTTGTTTCAAACCATTTTTCTTCATCAAAAAAATTTCCTGAACAAGGAGCATCCAATAATATCTTATCAAACTTCAAATCAAAGTCCTCTGCAAATCTTGCATCTTTCTTGTAAATCAGAACGTTCTTCACTCCTAATCTCTCAACATTATTTCTTAATGATTCCAATCTTAAAACATTACTATCCAAAGCAATCACTGTTCCTTTGTTGTCCATATAAGAAGCCAGTTGGGTTGTTTTTCCGCCTGGTGCAGCAGACATGTCTAAAACCAAATCATTTGAAGAAGGATTCAGAACCATTGCAGGTATCTGACTGGCTGCTTCTTGAAGATAATAATATCCTTGCAGGTATTCGGGAGTGGCACCCAAAGAGAATTCTGCTTCATAGAAATATCCCTTGTCAAGAAAAGGAATCTTTGCTAACTTAACTTTTTTCTCTTTCAGTCTTGATACTAACTCTTTTTCAGAAATCTTTAAGGTATTGACTCTTATTGATCTCTTTAGTTTTATCTCTTTAGGATCAAATGTTTCTCCTAGTTGTTCATATCTTTTCAAAAAAACACTCATAGAAATATTAAAACAGCATCATTTTATAAATATTGGTAAAAGTTAAAAAGAGTTAATTATTATCTTTATCTTATGTTCGACGTATTTGGAATTGGGAACCCTATGGTAGACGCACTCATAAAAGTTGACGAGCCCCATGTTATTGATCTTAATCTTAAAAAAGGGACTATGAAGCTTGTTGATGAGAAAACATCTGCTGACATTCTTGAGAAATTCGAAGATCATGAAGTGCTATTTGTGCCTGGAGGCGATGTTGTCAACACAGTAACAGGAGTAGTTAACCTTGGTGGAAGTGCTATTTTCTGCGGAAAAGTTGGAGTTGACAAACACGGATTACTAATCGAGGAAACAATGACCAAAGACGGTGTTAAACCTGTACTAATCAAAGGTAAAGAAAAAACCGGTTCTGTTGTTTGCTTTATAACACCTGACCAAGAAAGAACTTTCATAACCAATCTTGGCACTTCAATTACTTTGAATGAAGAAGAAGTTATTGTTGACGACATAAAGAATAGCAAAATCCTCTATGTAACTGGCTATATTCTTGAAGATAAAGGTCTTAGAAAAATGGCTATCAGAGCTTTAAATGAAGCAAAAAAACATGAAAAAACAATTGCTATCGATGTATCTGATCCTGCTCTTGTTGAAAGATGTAAGGAAGAGCTAAAAGACATCATCAAACAATACGCCAACATAGTATTTACTAACGAAGATGAAGCTTTTGCATTGACAGGAAAGAAAGAAAGGGGTGCTTTGGATGAGATAAGCAAGCTAGCAGATATAGCAATTGTGAAAACTGGAAAAAAAGGTTCTCTTATCAAGACAGAAGAGAAAATCTATGATATCCGTGGCTTCAAAGTTAACGCTGTTGATACAACAGGAGCCGGAGATATGTTTGCTGCAGGATTCTTGTTTGGAATTGCAAACAAATATTCTATTGAGAAAGCAGGATTAATAGCTAATTTTGCAGCTTCAAAAGTTGTTCAAGTTCTTGGTGCCAGATTACAAACATCTCTAAAGAATGAGATCAAAGAATTAGTTAAATCTCAATAGTTATCTTTCCTTCCTTTTCACTTATCTGCTTGATAATCTTGTGTCCTTTTAATTTATCTTTTATTTCTTCCCAAGAATACTTCTTTCTTGCGGTGTTCAGATCATCTAATAATTTTTTTATCTGTTCATAATTTTCATAGATGAACTCTCCTTTTCTCTGATTTTCTTTTGCGCTTAGTTTTAACCCATCTATCGTTTGTTCTTGTTGGTCAATCACGAGTTGTACTCTCTCAACTTCTTCACTTTTCTTGTCTTCGCTTTCTTTCTTTTGACTTTCCATTATTTTTTTAGAGAATTTAGAATCTATTGCTTCACTAAAAGATTGAAAATATTTTTTCTCCTCTTTTCCAAAGGTTTTTAATTCAAAAGGCAGAATTTCTTCTCCAACAGAATTAGCTTTTATTTTTTTAGAAAAAAGACCTTTTAGATATTTGTATAAAGTTTTGATTTCAGTTTCCTTTAATTCTTCTTTCTCTTTGTTTATCTTTGATAGAAGACATAACTCTTCCGCATATAATCCTCCAAGACCAAAGTCAACAGCTAAAGTCTTGACAACTGAATCCTTATCAGATGTTTTTACAGCTTTAGAGAATTCTTTCTCATCTATCGAGAGAGTGTCTTTTTGTTGGGGTGGAAACTCATACTCTATTCCTCCTCTTACCGTCCTATCTCTCCACTTGTGACTTTCAAGAGCACTTATAACTTTATAATCTTTATCACATAATACCAAGTTTCCATTGCTGAAAAGCTCAATTATCATGATAAAGAATTCTTCCTTTCCTTCAAAAGTTATTTCAACTATTCTTTCAAAATTCTTCTGAACTATCTTTTTTATAGTTGTACTTCCAAGTCTTTTTCTCAAAAACTTGCAGAATCCTGGTGGAGTTTCAGGAAACTCTTCCTTGTGTTCTGTTAAATAAATTGCATTTGGACAAATTTTTAGAAACTTTTTTCCTTTTGCACGTACATGCATTGTTAACAGGAACTCTCTGTCTCTTTGATACACTTTATCTATCCTGCCCTCTATCAACTCCTGCAATTCTTTGACAAGATATATTAATTCCAAAGAAGTTATTTCTTCTTTCATAAAGCCCATAAAGAACAAGTATTTTTTAAAGCTTTAGAATTAATCAGAAATTCTTTTTCATAAAAGCTTCTACTTTTGGTATATCATCAAATTTACCTAAATCAACCCAGCTCTCTAATTCTTTAACTTTAACCTTATTTTTCTTGGATAAAACATCTATTGCGGATGTCAATTCGTACTCCCCTCTTGAAGATTTTTTAATCTTCTTGAGAATATCAAATACTTCAGGAGTAAATTTATAGAGAGCAGCATTAATCAGATTTGTTTTAGGATTTTCAGGTTTTTCTTCGATTTCCACTAAAAGATCTCCTTTTGTTACAAGAACCCCAAACTTTTCAGGAGTTTCATGTTTCAAAGCATATACATAACTATAATCGTCTTCAAAATTTATGTTATTTAAATCGTTAAATGAGTAATAATTATCTCCCATGAGGACAACAAAACTCTTTTTTATATGTGCATCTAATAATTTAACAGCATGACCTGTTCCTAATCTTTTTAGTTGATGAATAAATTTTATTTCAAAATTAAAACTATTTTTACTGAAGAATTCTTCTACTTTGTCCTTCTTATGTCCAACTACTATGTAGACTCTTTCATATCCTGCTTTTTCGAGATTTTTAAGAACATAATAAAGAAAAGGTTTTCCGTTTATTTCAACTAATGGCTTAGGAACATATTTTGTTAAAGGCAGCATACGAATCCCTTTTCCTGCTGCTAAAATTACTGCTTGCTTCATACTATAAGAAAAATTATTTGTTTATAAAAAGCTATCGACCACTCTCTTCTTGTTCAATTTTAACAGCGAGTGTAAAGAAATAATCACTTAGCCTATTAATGTACTTGTAAACTGATGATCTTATTCTGTCATCTCTCAAATATTCAGTAAGAGTTCGTTCTAATTTTCTTGTTCTGACTCTTGTTTCATTAACATCTATGGCCACTAGATGTGTAAAACGCTGAAAAGAGTCTAATTTAAGCTCGAAAGCATCAATTGATTTTTCCAAGTCCAAAACATCTGATTCATCGATTGGTTGTTTAACCAAGCCACCAACAGTGTGTTGGGATAACTCTCCACCTAGCTGCCACAACAATAATTGTATTCTAAACAACATAGTCTTTTGTCCTTCTAACAAAGGACTGTACTTAGCATAAGCTATTATTTTGTCAATTATTGTTTGCAAAGAATCAACATCTCCATGAACTTCTATAAGGCAGTGGTCTTTTGGAAGAACATCTCCTTTCAAAGTACCTGTAAAACCTTCATCACCTGCTAAAGTATATATTTTAGATAAGGTCTTTTTTGAGCTAGTTGTTTTTTTCATTTCTCCCTACTTAGCATCACAGGAACCTGTGAAGCCGCAGTTTTTTGAACATTGGGTGCAGCCACCAACTTTAACCATGACTCCTTCTCTACAAGAAGGACAAATATTGTCAGGTTGAGAACCATAAATGATGTCTTCTTTATTAAGCTTTAGTGCTTCAGAAATTTTTTTTGAGCCTTTTTTGGCTGACTCAACATTTTTTTTCTCAGTATCTGCGGAAGTAGATAGAACCTGTTCACTTCTACTCTTATCTCTATATATGGTTACTCCTTTACATCCGAGGTCATATGCTGTTTCATACACTTCTCTCGTTTGTTCAAAGGTAAAATCAGAAGGTGCATTAGCTGTCTTGCTTATCGATGAACAAGTCCATTTCTGAACAGCAGCTTGAACCTTGATGTGTTCAATAGGTGTTAAATCCATTGCACTAACAAAATATTTTGGAAGTTTTCCATCTCTCAAGTATTCTTTTGCAAGAGGAATACTGACTTTATGGAATCCTATTCTTGACTGTTGGTAAAACTCAAAAGCATAATATGGTTCTATACCTGTAGATGTTGCAAGCATTGTCCCAACTGTTCCCGTAGGCGCTTGAGTTGTTAAGGTCACATTTCTAATCCCATTCCTTTTAATCATTGATTGTATCTCCTCAGAAAGTGTTTTCACAAAACCACTTTGCATAAATTTGTCGGTATCAAATTTTGGAAATGGACCTTTTTCTTTTGCTATTCGAGTTGACTCTTTGTACATTTCAAAACAAATTGTTTTGTATATTCTGTCAATAAAAGGTAAGCTTTTACTAGAGCCATATCTTATCCTCAATTTTATTAATAACTCTCCAAGACCCAATGTTCCACCACCTATCCTTCTTTCTTTTTTCTGATTCTCTTCATTTTCTTTGAAATGATAAGGTGTGACATCTATAACATTATCCAAGAACCTTGTCAGTATTCTTGCTGCTTTCTTCAATGCATCCCAGTTCATTTTATACAAAGATCCTTCCTTATCTGCACCTATTTTTTCAGCAAAAGAAGCCAAGTACAAATGACCTAGATTACAAACTCCCCAGCCAGGTAATCCTTGCTCTCCACAAGGATTAGTTGATATCAACTTGTTGAAATAGTGAGAATTACTTAACTTGTTGTATCTTTCCATGAACACTACTCCTGGTTCTGCACTTGCCCAAGCAGATTCTACAAGTTTATTCCACATTGTTCTCGCCTTAATTTTTTTGTAGACTTTTATAGGATAATTTTTTCTTTTCCATTCATCAATGTCTCCATCCCATTCATCATCATACAAATCACTATATGCAGAGTGTTCATAATCAGGATATTCTAAATTCCAAATTTTATCCTTCTTCATTGCATCCATGAATCTATCAGATACCATAACTGATATGTTAGCATTCTCTATCACACCAGCAGTTCTTTTTGAATCTATAAACTCTAAAATATCCGGATGCCAATCAGCCAGCATCAACATTAATGCTCCTCTTCTAGAACCTCCTTGCTCTATCAAACCAGTTGTGTAAGAATACAATCCTCCCCAAGATACAGATCCTGAAGATTTACCATGAACTCCTCTAACATAAGCATATCTGGGCCTCAAAGTTGAAAGTGATATCCCGACTCCACCACCCCTTGACATTATCTCCGTCATTTGATAAAGCGTCTCTTTAACTATAGATTCTCTTGAATCTTTAGGCGATGGAAGTACATAGCAATTATACAAAGTTAAGTTAGATGTGTATCTTCCATATTGGTCAACATTTGCACCAGTCATTATCCTGCCTGCTGGCTGGATGTGATTCTGTTTCAACTCATCCCAAAACAACTCAAACCATTTCTGTTTTAAATCTGCAGTTTTCTCTCCAGAAGCTATGGCCTTTGATACTCTTTTATAAGCACTGTCAATACTTTCTAAAGGCTTTTCACATCTCCATTTGCTTTGTTTGTATTCATAATTCTTTTTTGGATCTGCTTGTACTCCTGTGATCATATGAATAATCAACTTATCATCAGACAATACTTTTTTTATAACTCCCACATCTTTTTTTGGATACTTAGGATCTTCTTTTGTTACAACAACCACGAGATCACCTAAACCGATATCTCCTTTCCTTGACTTAATAGCATATCTGTCAAGGAAAATCGCTCTTCCAAGTTCATCGAGTTGCCTTGAATTGTTTAGAACATCTATTGCTTGCTTGGTTAATGGTATCCCTAGTTTCTTTAGTTTTTTAACATCCTTTGAATCAACTTCCTTTTTCTTCGAAGCTCTGATCTCCTTCCTCTTAGCTCTATAAAGAATGTATGCTTTGGCTGTTTTTGCATAGCCATCTTCTATAAGCATCTTCTCAACTAAATCCTGAATTTGCTCAATCTCAGGTATTTTATTTTTAAAATTTTTCTCAAGAGTTTTTACAACTTGATCAGCTATTTTCTCTGAAAGTCTTTTATCCTTTCCTCCAATTGCCTGTGCAGCTTTAAATATTGCATAAGTTATCTTTTCTTGACTAAAAGGGACTATTCTACCATCTCTTTTTTTCACATACTCTACATTAATTTCCCTTTTCATTACAACACCTCACTTGTTCATTAACTTCTAACTTCTTTAATACTTTTTGGTGATGCATAATATATTTCACAAAATAAATTATCAAAAAACAACTAAAAAATGATTGTTTGAAAACCTTTATATAATAAACAAAAATATTACAAAAATATGAAAGGAATAGTTATAACAGACAAAGGATTAGAAGAAACAGCTTTAAAAGAAATAGTTGAGAAAATAAAATCAAAAGGGAAAATAGAAGAAACAGTTGTGAAGTTCGAAATAAAAAAAGAAGAAGAATTATGCAAATTGGCTTATACTTGCCAATCACTAAGAAGAGTTTTACTGTTGTTTAAAGAATTTAAAGTTGAGAAGAAACTTGAAAAAAACATTGCTTTAATAAAAAAAATTAACTTGAAAAAATACTCTTCTGAAAAAGTTTCTGTTGAATGTGAACGCTATGGAGAACATAGTTTCAATAGCGTAGATTTTGCAAGAGAAACTAGTAAAATATTGGATGACAAGGGTTTTAAAGTTTTGAGAAAAGAGAATGATCTCATTTTCTATGTGTACATATACAATAACAAAGGATACTTCTGCTTAGATTTTTCTGGCAGAGATCTCAGCAAAAGGAATTACAGAATATTCACAAAGCCAGGCTCACTTAAGGGAACCCTCGGATTCGGTCTTGTGAAGATGTCAGGATACAAGGTTGGAGAAATTATTGTTGATCCATATTGCGAGTCAGGAGTTATACCTATAGAAACAGCATTATTTGCAAGTAAGAAGCCAGTTAACTTTTACAAAAAAGAGTTTGCTTTTAAGAAAATAAACAAAAACTATGAGAAGATTTTTGAAAAAGAGGATAAAAAAACAAAAAAGAAAGTCAAAGATATATACGCCTTAGACAAAACATTGAAGAACATAACCGACTCAAAGAAGAATGCAAAAATAGCAGGTGTTGACAAAAACATTAATTTTTCAAAAGCAGAAATTGAGTGGCTAGACACTAAGTTTGAAAAAGAGTCTGTTGATAAAATAGTCACAAAACTTCCTTCAGAATCAAAAAAACTATCCCAAAAAGTAATTGGAAAAATATATCAAGAAATGTTCTACCAAGCAGAATTCGTACTGAAGAAGAAAGGTGTTATGGTTATTTGCACTATGAAAAATGGCTTGCTGAAACAACTCAGCGACAAGAAAAACTTTGAAATAGTTGATGAAAAAAAGATGTTCTCTGGACAGCAAGAATACTTTATCACTATTTTCAAAAAAGTTTATAAATAATTAATTCTATAAATTTCTAGGGGTGAAAACATGTATTGCGATATGTGCGGGAGTGACGGAGAGTTATTCAAATGTAGAATTGAGAACACAGAGCTCAATGTCTGCAATATCTGCAGCCAATATGGAGAAGTAATCCACAAAATAAAAGCGCCTGAACCTGAAACACCAAAGCCTGTTTCTAAGCCTTTAAAGAGAAGTGAGGTAATTCAAATAATAATACCAAATTATTTTAAAATAGTCAAGAACAAAAGGGAATTTATGGGCCTAAAGCAAAAAGAGCTTGCCAAGAAAATAGCTGAGAAAGAGTCAGTAATCCACAACATAGAGTCCGGACATATGGAACCAAACATGGATTTGGCAAGGAAACTTGAGAAATTTCTTAATGTAAGACTTGTAGAGCAATACGAAGAAAAAGGAAAAGTTATTGCAACAGAAGATACAGGACCTCTAACAATAGGTGATTTGATTAAGATCAAAAAATAAAGGAAACATTTAAATCAAAATAAAATTCTAAATAACTAACTTGAAAATCAACTATTTATCTCAAGATATAATAATGAATCTTGGAATTATCTTATTCTTCACAATCTTCTTTTTATTGACAATCATTCTTGTTATCTCAATAACCTCATTTTTCATCAAAAAAAAGACTAAAAAGTTCGAGCCAAGTATCAGTGTCATAATTCCGAGCTACAACGAAGAAAAAAACATAAAGAATTGTATAAAGCACATCTTGAACTCTAACTATGACGCTAATAAATTGGAAATAATATGTGTGGACGATGGCTCAACAGATAATACCATCAATATTATAAAAGATTTAATAAAAAAATATAGTAATATAAAACTAATAAAAGGAAAGCACCATGGTAAATCAAAGGCTCTTAATCTTGGAGTGGAAAGAGCAAAACATGATTATGTTCTGACTGTTGATGCAGACACTCTTTTAGATAAGAATTTCATTAAAGAAATAATAGCTCCTTTTTCTGATAAAAAAGTTGGTGCAACTAATGGCATTGCATTAATAGATAAACCTAAAAGAATTGTTGAACATTTTCAAACTGTAGAATACTACTTTAACAACTTGATAAGGCATTCATTTTCAAAAGTGTTTAATAATGGAATATGGTTTTTTGGAGCTGCAGCATGTTTCAAAAAAGACGTTTTGAAGAAAGCAGGTTTATTCAGTAGCAGAGTGCTAACAGAGGATATGGACATATCACTGAAAATCTTTGAACATGGTTATGATGTTCTGACTGTAAGAAAAGCTACCTACTATACACAGGTATGTCATAATTTGAAAACATTGTTCTCTCAAAGAATGAGATGGTTTTATGGAGGTTTGCAATGTTCTTTCAAACATAGAAAATTATGGAAAAGAAAGGTTTTTTCAATAAAATACCTCTTCTTTAATCAAATCTTTTGGGCCTTCTTCTCAGTAATCGTTATTCCAACAATAATATATCAGGTAAACTATTGGATGCCTTCAGGAGCAAGAGAAATACTAGCTTACTTGTTTCGATGGTTCAGCTTGTCAGGACCTATATACGTACTATATAAAATCCCTGAATGGGGTTTGTCTCTTATCAACATCTTCGGAGTTATGGCAGGAATATTAACATTCATCTTAATAAATATCGCAGTGATAAGATTCAAAGGAAAATTAAATCTTCAGAAATTATTAGTGGCTTTTTTCTATTTTCCTTACACATTAATACTCAATCTCATACTAACAACCGCTATATTTAGATATACTTTCTCTAGAAAGAAGCACTTCAAGAAATAATCTAAAAGACTACTTCACAAGTAACCCTTCTATACATATAGACAACGCCAAAAATAACAGATCCAATAAATGTTGTTAAGCTAATAATAAGAGCGACTATAGCATAACCCATTCCACCATATTTTTCAGGATTTAAATTAATCTGTCTTAGTGCTCTAATAGCCAAAAACAATGATGCTAGAGAAAGTCCTATATTCAATAAAGGAATCCAAAATCCCAAACTCAGTATGAAAGATAGTATCGCGTTAAACCTGTCCTTTTTTGTTTTGGTATTCTTTTTAGTTGCCATTTTAATCAAGAGGATACTTTTGTAACATTTCCTTTCTTCGCAAGCATAAACCATTGCATTTCTCTGTTGAATATTGCTTTGAAAACCCCTATAGTTACTGTGTAGATGACTAGAAGACCCACACTAAAAGAAGCAACTATCAATCTATTCACTTCCTTGAATTTCTTACTAAGTTTTAGAATTACTATACTTGTAAACAGATAACCTGAAGTTAGTAGAATATTTCTTCCAGTTTCTGAAAAGAACTTGGCCCAATCAATTGGTTGTGGCTCATTTGTAATTATAGACAAAAAGCCTAAAAGTGCTAACAAAAAGAAGAACAAGGTAACTAAATAACCAGACCCTAGCAGAAGAGGATTAAATTTCCATCTTGCTGAAATCTTTCTACTGAACAAAATTGGCAGTAAATGGGTTTTAAGAGCAGAAATAACTCCATAAGCCCACCTCATCTGTTGCTTACATAAATCTTTGACAGTAAATGGTGATTCGCAATCACATTGCAGAGTCTCTAGATATACTATCCTCCTTCCTGCACGCGTTAATCTTAAAGAACACTCTATATCTTCTGTTAACGCCCCACTTTTCCAACCGCCGAGTTTTATAAGTGTTTTTTTTCGTATAGCTTCTGCAGAACCAGCTATGAAACCATTACTTTTCATGAAATTCAAGAAAGGAAGACCTAACCGATGTGAAAACATAGGTATTATTCCCCCTATTATTGATGAAAAGTTCTGTGAAAAGTTCTTTATAGCCCACCTGGATTGAACAGCGTCAACTGTCGAATCATTGACAAAAGGAGCTATTATCCTTTTTAGGAAATCCTCTTTGGGTAGAAAATCAGAGTCAAAGACAACTATGAACTCCCCTCTTGTATATTTCAGCATATGATTAAGGTTTCCTGGTTTAAAACCTATGTTTAAACCTCTTCTTGTGACCTTAACCAAGTTGTGCATTGAAGCAAACTCATTTATCTTCTTAGAAACTGTTTTATCAGAGCTGTCATCACCTATTATCATCTCATATCTGTTCTTAGGATAATCAAATTTTAAGCATTTTTTAGCACAATTTATGGCTGCCAACTCATTATAAGTAGGAATCTGTATAGTGACAAAAGGATACTTCGATCCTCTGAAAGGTTCTTCTTTTGGCTTCTTCTTAAAAGAAACGATTATTGACATTAAAAAATGCATGAATGTCATAACAATAGTTATGTATAGAATTATATTGAATGCGCTTTTAAAAAAAACATGTAAAAAATTCAATACATTTCTAGAATAAAGTGTAAAAAAGTTGAAAGTCATATCTCCAAAAAACTCGTAATACTGGAAAATATTGCTTGAAATCGAATTCAGGACTTCTACTATCACCATTTTAAATCTTTTTCAGGACGTTGAATAAGCACAGGGTCTATATAAATTTAACCAAAAAAGCTTTTTATTGTCAACTATATAAAACCTCCCATACCTGAATTCCTTTATTAGCCCATAATCTGTCAAAATCAGGACTGTTTTCAATTAGAAACAAGAGTCCTTCTCCTTCGCGTTTCCAGATAAGTCCTTTTTTCATCTCTTCAGTTATCAGTAAATATTTTACATTTCCTTCTATTAATAATGTTTTTGTAGTTTCTAGATTCCTAGAATAGAATATTCTTTGTTCTACATCTTTCAAGATAAAATAATTGTCTTGATTTACTGAATAATCATCCAAAAAACTCTTTTGTGAAGAGAAATACTCTATGAAATGACCATAACTCTGATGAGAAAGAACAACTTCTTCTGGTTTAGCTTCTAAGAAAGCCAAAGCGCTTAGAAGTTCTTTTTTAGGCTCTGAGTTGATGACTTGATCTACATATAAAGCTGTGGAAAAAATAACTATACAAAGAATTAATAAAAGAGTAAACTTTTTTATTAACTGAATAGCCCACGTTCTTTTGATAAGAAAAAATATGGTTATGCTTGAAAATATGCATAAGTAGAAATTGAAATATATTCTTCCAGCCACATTAAAAAGTGAAAAAAGAAAGACAATTAAAAGCGAGATTAAAAGGTAGAGAAATTCTCTTTTTCGTTTCCAAACCATGAATAAACCTATTACACCTAAAAAGAAGTAGAAAAAAGCTATGCCTGCCTTAGCGCCAAAAGAAGTGAAGTAATTAGTAAAAGAAGGATTCATAAACAAGTTTTGGAACATTTGGAATCCTTCATGAAGATATCCAAATAGGAAGAATGAAATTACAGAAGGAATTGCATTCATCAAGAATATCTTCTTGTCCCCTTCATAAAAATAATAGCTAATTATCAAAATCAGATTCAAAAGGAAAACAGAAGAATCTGTTATTGAAACAAGTATTAAGAAAGGTACTGAAAAATAATTCTTTTTTATAAACAAATACATAAATATCAAAGAAAATACTGTTGCCAGAGAAAAAGTGCTTGGTATAGTGAACAAGTAGATGAATATAGGTGACAAAGCAAACAAAAGGCTTGAGATTATCACTAAATTTCGCTCGTCAAGAAATTCATTCAATATCAAATAGAGAAAAATCAATGATATAATTCCTAAGATTATAGAAAAACCAATTAATAGGTTTGTATTTTCAAAAGACATAAATAATGATAACAAATAATGATAAAAAGAAATTTTATGAGGTCTATCTTGTGAATAATCCCAGTAAATTCCTTTTGATAAGTCTTCTGAAGCTCTCAAGTCATAATAGAATTCTCCACCTGTGAATAAAGGATCTTGATTCAAGTGCCTTACTGTGAAAGGGATGAGAAGTAATAATAAAGCTGAAACTACTAGAGCAATTAATTCAATTTTTTTTCTTAATTTTTTTTTCATTATATTGAGCAATGAACCCTGTATATTTTTATTGACTCATTAAAAGCAAGATCAAAACAATCTGGGTCGGTGTAATAAATTTTTTCCTCAGTTCCAAATTTGCCTGAAAAATACAGATAATCAACACCATATTTATTCAGTCTTCTTACAGCTTCTGTTTTTAATCTCAAAGAAAAGACTGATTGCACATCTTCATACCTCTGTTGAGAATCTTCAACAAGCAAAAAATCCTGATCAATAACTGTTTTTCTATTTGCAAAATAATTTATCATATAACCTTCTTCCAAACGAGCAAGCACCACATCATTTGTTCCTGTGTTGTCTTTTAACCATTCCATTGCCTTTAGTTCTGAATCTGAAGGAACTGCCTTTAATGACGAGAGAGCTAAATTAAAACTTGGAATGACCGCTGTTAAAACAAATACCAAACACACACCCACTAAAAACCACTTAGCAGAATGAGGTGCTTTTGTTTTTCTAAAATAGGAATACAATAGTTTAATTGAATGACTTGATAAGAGCACAAGCATCAAACTGAGAAATATCAAACCTATCTTGAATTCAACAAGTTTTAGCCACAAGAGTAGAAGTATTGACAGGAACATGCTCAGAACCATGAAAACACTTCTCCTTTTTGTTATGAAAAGAACATGATATATTGCATAAATTCCAAATACTATTGGAACAATTCCAACATAGTATATGCTCTGGATTATGTTCAGATCAAAGAAGTAATTAGTCAATATCTGAAGAGGTATGTTCCGCCATATTACAAGAGGACCATGAATGAGAAAAGCTTTTTTATAGATTATGAAATTAAACCACAGTACCAAAAAGCTAGTGAATAGAATCAATTCGGTCTCTTTTTTCCCAACTTCTAATGATTCCACTCTTAACAATAACAAGAATAGTAGAAGTCCTGCTATTAGAAGAAAAGCAGATGCATGTGAAAACACAAGTATTACTATGAACAGCAAAGAGAGCTTCAGATACAAGTTTTCTTCGATTCTCATGATAAAATAAAGAGCAAACAACATTACTAAAACAACCAATGAGTAGACAGACAAATCATTTATTGTAACAAAGAAAATAGGGATAAATCCTGAAAAGAAACTTGAAATAAGAGATACTGAGCGTAGCTTTGTTATGTGATAAGATATCAAGTAAACAGCTACAACTACGAGAGATGATAACAAGTTTGGAATTATCTTTGCAGCCAAACCTGTTCCCAAAAAACTAAAAAAAGCAACTAAGTAATAAAAAAGTGGTGGAAACAAATGTGTTCTGCCACCATAGCTCAGAGGATCATCAAACAAAGGAAAACCTTCTTGGTTTATATTCTCTATTTGTCTTAATGCAAAATAAGCTTCATATGAGAATTCATCTGTCTGTAAGGAGATTATCGTTCTAGAGAAAAACGTGAGAAAAAATATTATCAAGAGCAAAAGAACTGCTGTAAATTTTTTCATAATAATCAAATAAAAAACAGATTATTAAAAAGTTTCTGAATTAATCCTCTTCAGGATTGTATGAAGGCACTGCTGATTTACTGATTATTATTATATCTCCAATACTCTTGACAAGCTGATGAGGAACAATAACTCCTTTCGCAGCCCCTAGAACCTTGTTTAGAAATGAACTCTTGGTAGCCTTAACTCTCCAACCAAACACTTTGTTGCTTGTCAGAATAGCCTCTTCAACATCACCAAAGTAATCTCCGCTGTCAGTGAACACTCTCATATCAAAAGTCTCTGTTATTTTTTTCATTTTAAGCATCATATCACCTTCCAAAAGTTGTAACAATATTTAAAACTCAATAGTTTATATAACTTTCGTTTAGTGAATAACGAATTCAACGAAAAATATATATACTAATAAGGTGTAGTTTAGAAATATAAGTCAAGAGGTGAGAATTAACATGGTTTCGTCTGGATTAGAAACGGTCATCTTAGCAATAATTATCGGTACACTAGCTGCAATAGTTTACAGCCTAAGAGTTCTTGTTCTAATGGAAAGAAGAGTCGCAAGGATGGACTTAAACATCGAGAGAATGGCTAGAAAGATTGTAAAAGAAGAGTTTAAGATAGAAGCTGAAGAAAAGAAGATCGAAAGAGCTCTTAAAAGAAGGAAATAATTTTTTTATTTTATCTCTTCAAAAAGCAAACCTTTCTTCTTAGCTAATTCAAGACTTGCAACAAAAGAAGCGGGCGTTTCTTCTAGATCTTCAATACTTATGAAATAATAGCTTTCTCTGTCAAATTTTATTACAACCCAAGGTTCTGCACCGAATTTATTGGCAAAGTACTTCAGATCATTGACTTCTTGTTTTGTGAAATATTTCCTCGTATCCTTGGTTGCTTTCACTTCCAATGCTAATTTTCTTAGATTATTACCAACTATCAAATCAGGGCTTGGAAACTGTGTTGAACCAGAACCTGCAGCTCTTACAGCACCCCATCCTGCAGCCCAGAACTTATGCATCAATTCACGTTCTGCAGCACTGCCCTTACTTTTTCTTCTCCCGTGAGATATTCCCATATAAAGATTAATTAGATTGTAATATAAATAGTTTTTTAAAATAAATAATTATATAAACAATTCTAACTTTATAAAAAAAAGGTGATTTAATGGCTACAAAAAGAATAATACCTTTAGCTGCTATGGAACGCTTAATGAAGAAATCGGGGGCTAACAGAGTATCAGAAGAGGCAAAAGCAGCTTTAAGAGATGTTTTAGAGGAGTTTGGAGAGGAAGTTTCTGAAGCAGCGATAAAGTTTGCAGTTCATGCAGGCAGAAAAACAGTGAAGGCAGAGGACATCAAACTAGCGACACGTTAAAACTTTACTTTTTTAAAATCATAAGCAGTCTCAGAATTAGCAAAATATGTTTTGATATCTTCTTCTATCTCATTACCAGACTTATATCTCTGAGAAAAATGAGTTACTATAAGCTTCTTTACATTTGCTTTGTTTGCAATCAAACCAGCATCCTGTGTTGTAAGATGCTTGTACTTGTCTGCATTCTCTCTTAGCTTTGGAAGATAAACAGCTTCTGTGACAAGCAAATCAGCGTTCTCAGCTATTTCATAGCAGTTCTCTGTAGGTATTGTATCAAATATGAAAGTTAATTTTCTGCCTTTTTTAATAGTTGAAATATCATCAGGGAATATCTTCTTTCCATTCACAACAACAGATTTTTCATTCTGTAATTTCCCAAGTGAAGGACCCTCTTTTAATCCTAACTTTTTTGCTTTTGCAATATTTATCTTCCTTTTGTCTTTTTCAACAAAAGAATAAGCAACACAAGGAGTTGAATGCTCCATCGGAGCACATTGCAAATAGAAGTCATCTTTCTCCTTAAAAGTCTCTACTTTTTTAGGATTTAATTCAAAAATGTTCAGATTAAGATTTGAACCGTCAAAAACAACTGAGTCAAGCAAATGCCGGACTCTTTTCTTTGTTCCCTTAGGACCATAAATCTCTATCTTTGGAGGGTTGTCCTTGTCAGAGATTGTTTGCAACAAACCTATTATGCCTCCAACATGGTCTCCGTGCCAATGGGTTACTAAAATAGTGTTGACTTTATTTCTGTTAATTCCTGCAAGATTCATTTGTCTCTGTGTTCCTTCTCCACAATCAATCAATATGCCTTCGGCTTTGTAAGACATGTAAATTCCTTGGACATTTCTCTCCTTTGTAGGAACCATACAAGAGGTTCCTAAAAATGTTAGTTGCATAGCTTTTTGTAGAGCAGAAGCATTTATAACGCTTTTGCAAAACTATATAAACCAAGGAATTTTAATTCCAAAAATGCCAAAAAAGAAGGAAACTAAGAAAAAAACAGTGAAAAAAACTGTAAAAAAAGAAACAACTAAATCAAAAATCAAGAAAGAACCTTTGAAAGCTTTGTTTGCTCATGAAAGAGTTATTATTGAAAGTAGTGAAGAGGCTCAAACAGTTTACAATAATGGAATCTATGGAACTTTGCTAGAGGATAAAAAATTACAATTATCATTGCAAGAAGCTCTTTTTTTAATGGAGAAACAAAAAATATCAATATTTGATAGCAGAAATAAAACATTCACATTTGAAAGATTCGTCAAAAGAGCCACTAATATTGAACCAACTTTCTGGATAAGATACGGCGTTTATAAAGATATGAGATCACGTGGTTACATTGTTAAAACCGCTCTAAAGTTCGGGGCAGATTTCAGAGTGTATGACCGCGGAATAAAACCTGGAGAGGATCATGCTAGATGGGTTGTTTATCCAGTACATGAAGGCTCAACACTAACATGGTATGATTTTGCAGCTAAGAACAGAGTAGCCCACTCAACAAAGAAGAGACTTATGATGGGAGTAGTAGATGATGAAGGAGACGTAACTTACTGGGAAATAAAGTGGTTGAGACCTTAAACGAAAGTTTTTAAAACTGTTTCTGCTTAAGAAATTTGATGGTTAACAAGGAAGAAATTCTGAGACTTGTAAAAATAAAAGGACCAATAATTCCTAATCAAATAAAGAAAGAATTAGGTGGTGAAACATTTCTAATCAGTGCTGTTTTGTCAGAATTATCATTAGATGGAAAGATAAAGATTTCTAATACAAAGATTGGCAGCTCACCAACATATTATGCAAAAGAACAGGAATTCAAACTTCAAGAATTGAAGAAGTACTTGAATGAAAAAGATAGAAGGACATTTGATCTATTAAGACAAAAAAGAGTTCTGCGAGACAAGAATCAAGATATGTTAGTCAGAGTAAGCTTAAGAAATATCAAAGACTTTGCCAAACCAGTACAAGTAAATGTTCATGGTGAAAAAGAAGTTTTTTGGCGATGGTACTTAACACCAATGGATGAAGCCGAAGCAGTTATAAAATCACAGTTTAGCAAAACAGAGAAGAAGAAAGAAGTCCCTGTCAAAGAGAAAAAGGTTGAAGAGATAAAGCCAGTCAGAGAAGAAATTAGGAAAGAAAAAAAAGAAGTTATAGAAGAACAAAAAATCTTGAAAACAAGTGAGGGTTCTAAAGAAGGATTCCTAAAACAGCTATATGATTATTTTGATGAGAAAAAAATTGATGTCATTGAAGAAAAAATTGTAAGAAAAAATTCAGATATTGAATTCCAACTCTCAATCCCTAGTTCTGTTGGAAAGATGGAGTATTTCTGCAAGGCAAAGAACAAAAAGAAATGTAATGACGGAGATTTAAGTTCTGCGTATCTCAAAGGACAATCACTGAAACTTCCAATTATCTTCATAATCACAGGAGAAATTACAAAGAAGGCTCGGGAGATGCTTGGAAAAGAATTCAAAGGATTAGTGCTTAAGAAAATCTAAAATGGGAACACCAATAACCGATATTCTAGAAACAAAAGAAATAATGATTGAGGATTTGAAAGGAAAAATCCTGGCTGTTGATTCCTACAACATGCTCTACCAGTTTCTTTCAAGCATAAGACAATCAGATGGTACACCTTTGATGGATTCGAAAGGAAGAGTCACAAGCCATTTAACAGGATTGTTTAGCAGAATAACTAAGTTAATGATTGAAGGGCTAATATTTGCATTTGTTTTTGATGGAGAGGTTCCTGAACTGAAAAAGGCAGAAAGGGAAAGGAGAAAAAAAATCAAGTTGAAAGCTAAAAGTCTTTATGAAGAAGCCAAACAAAAAGAGAACTTAGAGGATATGAAAAAATATGCTTCCAGAACTTCAAGGCTTACTGACGAGATGATCAAAGAGGCAAAAGAACTCATTAAAGCTCTTGGAATGCCTATATTGGATGCTCCAAGTGAAGGAGAAGCACAAGCAGCTTTCCTTGCTGAAAACGGTGACTGCTACGCAATTGTCAGCCAGGATACAGATTCACTGATATTTGGCGCTCCTTTGGTTGTGAAAAACCTTACTGTTAGCGGCAGAAGAAAAGCACTCAATAAATTGACTTACAAAACCATTAATCCTGAGTTAATCTCACTTGCTGAAAACTTAAATCATCTTGGAGTTAATCAGGAACAACTAATAGTAATAGCCATGCTTGCAGGAACTGACTTTAACATTGGCGGTGTGAAAGGAATCGGTCCTAAGAAAGCCTTGAATCTTGTTATAACTTATGGAAATGATTATGATAAATTGTTTGAAGAAGCTGGTTGGAAAGATAATTTTGATTTTGAATGGCAAGAAGTTTTCTATTTGATAAAGAATATGCCTGTAAAGAAAGATTACAAACTGGAATGGGATTCTGTTGACAAAGAAGCTGTTGTAAAGCTGCTTGTTGAAGAGCATGATTTCAGCAAGGAAAGAGTTGAGAAGACTCTTGACAAATTGACAAAGGGAAAACCTGACAAACAACAAAAAGGATTAAGTGAGTTTTTTAAGAGGTGAGATGAATGGATTGGTATATCTATATTTTGCTATCGGCTGTGTTTATAGCATTTCTAAATATGGTAAACAAGAAGATTCTCATCCATGAGCATGCCATGGAATTTCTTTCTTCAAGAGCCCCTCTTGTCATAATAATATCTTTATTTCTACTTCCTTTTGTTAATTTCAATATTCCTTTGAAAGTTTATGTTTTGATTTATACTATGTCTGTGTTGGTTAGTGCAGGAGCTATTTACTTAAATAAAGGATTAAGGCACGGAGAGATATCAACAATAAGCCCTCTAACAAATATTAGTCCTGTATTTTTGTTAATTATCGCGTATTTCATACTTGGAGAGAGCCCTGAAGCAAAGCAGTATTTTGGAGTGTTTCTCCTGATACTTGGTGCTTACTCTCTTGAGGTCGGCATAACAAATAAAGGTCTTTTAGAGCCAATAAAAATATTTTTGAAATCCAAGATAATCCACTACGTTATTTTTTCAATGGTTGTTTTCAGCATCACTGCAACTTTTGATAAATTCATAATAACCAATTACACCAATTTTCAAACACATTTCTTTTTGTTGATGATATTTACATCAATCAATTATATGCTAGTTGACAGTTATAGATTCGGATATCGAGAGATAATAATAGGATTGAAAAAAGACTTCAAATTTCATTTAGGAAGCTCTATCTTTTTGTTTCTAGGTAATTTCTTCTATTTCTCTGCAGTCTCATTCCCAAGTGCACCTATCTCATTATTAATTCCTTTAAAGAGAACTTCAACCCTTTTCACAACAATATTCGGTGGAAAACTTTTTCACGAAGAAAATCTTTTGGTCAAGGTTTTGGCTTGCATCATCATGATTTGGGGGGCGGTGTTTATTTTACTATAAAAATTTAAAAAACCTCATCCTTTCTTAGTAAAATGATTGGAGCAAAAGTTTCATTGAAAAAAGCAGAAGAAGTAAAGAAGTTCATAATAAATAAAGGTTTGCTGCTGAATGATTATTGGATGGTAAGATTAAAGAACGGAGTGATATTTCCTGTTAAAAAGAAATTTGAGAAAACAAATGTCGAATTTGTCAGCAGGGTTTTCAAGAAGATTGAGAAAAGACAGAACTGGAAACAGATTCTTAAAAAAAAACTTTCTAAAAAAGAGTTTGATATCTTAAAGACTGCTCATGACGTTGTTGGCAGCATAGCAATTCTTGAGATTCCAGATGAGTTAAAGAAAAAAGAGAAGCTTATCGCAGAGACATTGCTTAAAGCGAATAAGAATGTTAAAACTGTGTTGAAGAAAGCAGGTGAACACTCTGGTACTTTCAGAACTCAAAAGATGAAATGGTTGGCCGGTGAGAAAACAAAAGAAACAATTCATAAAGAGAATAATGTCAGGTTGAAAGTCAATGTGAAAGAGATTTATTTCAGCGCCCGTTTAAGCACTGAGAGAAAAAGAATAATGAAACAGATTAGAAGAGGAGTGAAAATACTCGTTATGTTTTCTGGTTGCGCTCCTTACCCTTGTGTGTTCTCAAAGAACACAGACGCTTACAAGATTGTTGGTATTGAAATTAATCCAAAAGCTCACAGGTATGCAGAAGAGAATGTTAGAATCAACAAATTGAACAATGTAGAGCTAATTCTTGGAGATGTTAAAAAAGTAGTTCCTAATCTAAAAGAAAGATTTGACAGAATCTGCATGCCTCTGCCAAGAGGCGGAGAAAACTTCTTAAAAGAAGCATTGATGGTCTCAAAGAAAAATACAGTTATTCATTTCTATGATTTCCTACATAAAACAGAGTTTGACAAAGCAGAAGAGAAAGTAAAGAAAGCATGTGATAAAACAAATATAAAATGCAAATTTCTTGATTTTGTGAAATGCGGACAATATTCACCAGGAAAATATAGAATTTGTTTGGATTTTAGAGTAATTGCCGGTATCTAAACATTTATATAAAAACTAATATTATCCACGTCTATGAAAGCAACAAAGAGTGATTGTATTCCTTGTTAATCAATTTAAATTAGATAGTTCTCTAAAGGGTGGTTGTTTTCCTTGTTCTTCAAACCATTATCAAAAATGAGCGAATTAGTCAAAGAGAACTTATAAAAAAAACAAATCTTTCTGAGAGAACTATAAGAAACCATCTCAAATTTCTACTTTATGAAAGAATGATTCTAGCTAGAGAAGATATTTCTGATTTAAGATATAAATTCTATGAGTTGAGGTGTGGAAAGTGACAGAGCAATACAGAGTTGGAGTAATTGGAGCAGGAAACATGGGATCCGCAATTATAAATTCAATTAGCCAAAATGAGAACTATTCAATAATCGCTAGCAGAAGAACAGAGCAGGCATTGAAAGAAATAAAAAACCAATATGAAGTAGAAGTGACCACTGATAATAACGAAGTAGTATCTCAATCAGATGTCATTATTCTTGGAGTTAAACCTAACAATCTTGATGAAGTTCTAAAAGGAACAAGAGAATTCCATAACAGTCAGCTTTGGATTTCAATAGCTGCTGGAAAAACCATACAATCAATTGAAGAAGTACTTGGAAAAGATTCTAGAATAATAAGATGTATGCCAAACATAGGTATGAATTACGGAACAGGAGTTGTTGCTTACTCTTCAAATGAAGCATGCAGGGAATATGACATAAGAACATTTGAAGAATTGTTCCAAGGAAAGGCAACTTGTTTTAAAACAGACGAAGCAAATATGAATTTAGTTACAGCGAGTGCCAGTTTCATGGGAAACATAGGCTCAATGCTTGATACATTTACAAAATCTCTTGTTAAAGGAGGACTATCAGAATCAGAAGCCAAGCTTCTTACCAGGAGTATTCTAGAAACAAATAATTATTATATTAGTAACGGAGGAGGCAACATATATGAAAAAGTTGCTTCAAAAGGAGGCACAACTGAAGCTGCGGAAAAACATGCTATCACACAAGGATTGCACAGAATAATAGAAGAGATGGTGTTAGTTTCTATTAAAAGATGTGAAGAATTAGAAAAGTAATACGTGCTCCCTAGTTACTTCCTTTCCTCATAGGCAAAGCCTCGGCGGGTGTTCACTCGGTCATTGCACGCACTATATCATAATTCTTGCTCATTTAAAAATATTTAGAACTATCCATACATCCTGAAGTACTCTGAACCATGTTTTTCTTCTTCTTTCTTGACTTTCTTTATCGCTTTCAAGACATCTTCTTCAATAATCTTTTTTCTGTTACTTCTTATGGCAAAATATCCTGATTCTGTACACACAGCTTTAATCTCTGCACCTGAGAATTCTTTCATCTTTCTGAGCATTTTATCTACATCAATCTTCCTATCCAAAGTCATGTTCTTTGAGTGTATCTTGAATATTTCTTTTAATCCTTCTGCATCAGGATTTGGAACTTCTATTAATCTATCTAGTCTTCCAGGTCTTATCACTGCAGGATCCAAAATATCTTCTCTGTTTGAACATCCTATGATTTTAACATTGTCCAGAGGTTTGAAACCGTCTATCTCTGCCAAGAACTGCATAAATGTTCTTTGAACTTCTCTTTCACCAGAAGTGCCAACATCAACCCTTTTTGAGGCCAAAGCATCTAATTCATCAATAAAAACTATTGACGGAGCCTTATGTCTTGCTAACTGAAATATCTCCTTTACTAATTTAGCCCCTTCACCTATGAATTTCTGCACTAATTCAGAACCGACTATTTCTATGAATGTGGAATGTGTTGATGAAGCTACTGCTTTTGCAAGCAAAGTTTTTCCTGTTCCCGGAGGACCATACAACAATATGCCTTTAGGTGGTTGGATTCCAACTTGTTTGAATAATTCTGGTTTCTTCAATGGCAACTCTATTACTTCCTTTATATCCTCTATTTGTTCATGTAAACCGCCTATGTCTTTCCAAGAAACTTTTGGTTTTTCAACAATTACAAACTGTTCAACATTGAATTTCTTTGACACATTTACTTTGTCAACAATTGTAAGGTTTTTTTGCTCTAGGAGAATAGAGTCTCCTGGTTTCAAGTTTTTAACAGAACTTGCAATCTCAACCAAGAAGCTATTCCCATTTGGCAATCTGATAACTGCTTGCTCTTCGAATACATCCATTAATTCACCAATCAAGAGAGCAGGCGTTCTGAATTTCTCCAATTCTGATCTTAATTTTGAAATAGTCTCCTTCAATACTCTGTTTTCATCTCCCAAATCATTAGAACTCGTGGTATAAGAAAACATTGCTTTCTTCAAACTCTCTTTTGAAACCATTATAAAAGAACTGTTTGCGTATTTTTAAACCTTTGGGATTATTATGAGTTCCTTAGGGAATTTCGTTAATAACCTATGACCTTTAGAAGTCACCAGAACATCATCTTCTATTCTTATGCCATAACTAGAATAAATTCCTGGTTCTATGGTTATGACTGTCCCTTCTTCTAGCTTTTCTTTTGATTTAGCATTCACTGCGGGTTGCTCATGAACTTCTATTCCCAAACCATGACCCAAGTTATGAATAAAATATTTTTCATCTTTTTTTAGCTCATTCCTGACTGTTTTTTCTAGTTCTTTTATGTCAAAACCTGTTTTAATATAGCTCACTACTTTTTTCTGTATTTTTAGAAGGGTATTATAAATATCTAATTCTTCTTCTCTAGGATTTCCAAAATAGATTGTTCTTGTTATGTCAGCACAGTAACCCTTGTACTTTAAGCCCATATCTATAACTAAAAATCCTTTTTTTATTCTTTGGTTGCCAGAATAGTGAGGGGTGGATGCATTTTTTCCTGAAGCAACTATTGGTTCAAAAGAAAGTTCACAATCAAGCTTTATGGCTTCTATTTTGATAAAGTCTTTAACCTCTTTCTCTGTCTTGAAATAAAAGTTCTTGATAATCTTCTTCAGGACTTTTTCTGTAAGAGAGCATGCTTTCTTAATCTTTTCAATTTCTTCCTTTGTTTTTGTTTTTCTCAAACCCAGAATTATCTTTTCAACATCCTTTGTTTTAACAAATCTTGACAATTTTCTCTTTTGTGCAATACTTACTTTTGATTCATTAATTCCAACTTTTTTCACTTTTTGAGATTTTAAGAATTCTTTGAGATTTTTGTAAGGATCTTTATAAACTATTTTTTTCATTGAAGATTTGATGTCATCAAGCTTACTTATAAAAATCGTTGATTTCCTTCTGGATGGTATAAACAGAATGCTATTATCCACTTCTTGCTGTGCAAAATAGAAGAAGTTAGGATCTTTAAAGAATAATACTGCTCCATCAAGCTTATTCTTTATTAGTTCCCTCTGGAATTCTTTCAGTTTCATAAGAAATCAGATTAGAACCATGTTTTTATTGTTTTTCATTAATTACTATGAAAAATTGCTGTTCCTATCCTAATCATGTTGGCTCCTTCTTCAACAGCTACTTTGTAATCGTTAGTCATTCCCATACTCAAATACTTCATCTGAATGTATGGTATCTTCTCTTTCTTCAGTTTTTGAAAGAGTAATTTCATTTTATGGAAGTATGCTCTTGTTTTTTCTGGTTCTACAAAAGGAGCCATCGCCATCAAACCCAGAACTTGTATGTTTTTTAAGCCACTCAACTCTTCCAGGAAAAACTCCAAATCCTCTTCTAATACTCCGTGTTTCTCTGCTTCTCTGGAAATATTCACTTGAATGAGCACACTCATTCTCTTGTTTTTAGAAGCGCAAACAGAATCTATCTTCTTTGCCAATTTTAACGAGTCAACACTTTGAATCATATCAAACAATTCAACCGCTTTCTTGACTTTGTTTGTTTGCAGATGACCTATCAGATGCCATTTAGCAGTTCCTTTTACCAAAGGCTTTTTTTCTTTTGCCTCCTGAACCTTGCTTTCTCCAATATCACCCACATCTAGAAACAATGCTTGATTTATTTCTCTGATTGAACAATTCTTTGTAACCACAACTAATTTTACATCTCTGCCGATTTCGCTTCTTATTCTTTTAAGGTTTTTTAGAATGCTCATTATTGTTTGTGTGTGCTAGTTCTTTATTAAATTATACTTTTCGTCTAAACAGTGATATTGATCCTTTATTTCAATTATGCTTTTCATAACTATATAACTGTTCTTGCTGTTTGCTATTTGATCTCTCTTTCTTTCGTGACTCCATGTGTCAAAAGGAATCAATATTCCTTTCAAATCAGCATTTATGGCCGGTTCTATGTCTGAGCCTTTGCTATTTCCGACAACAATTATTTGGGTTTTATCTAATCCTTTGACTAATTCTTCTGGAAATTCATCTCTCTTTTCAGGCACTATAAGTATATTATCATTAGAAAACCATTTCTTAAGTTTGTTAACTTCGATCTTTCTTCTTTGAAGTTTTAGATCACCTTTACTGTAAAGCTTTATAATATCATTATTTTCAAGCAAAAAATTAAGCACTTCAGGAACTTCCGGCATAACATCATATTCTATATTGCAAAATTCCTTTCCCAATTTATAGAGTCTTATTCTATCTTTTTCTGTCACCTCTTTTCCTTGCTCATTAGCAAAAAATTCAAATGTTTGAATAAAAGTTGTTGGCTGTCTTTCAGTTGAATAACCATTGCCTTGTTTTGCAAATAATTTCACGTTCGCTCTGTTAGTTTTTTCAAAATGAGTTATTATTCTTGTTTCTAACAATTCATCAGGCAACTTCTTTCCATAAAAAGAAGCCATGTGAAGACCTATTGACCTAACAGTTAATTTGTCTTCTCCAAAAAAATCTAGTCCCACCAGATCATAAAAATGCTCGGTTGTGTCAACCATTGCGTCTGTAAGTGCTTTGAAAGGTTCTTCCCAAGAAAACTGTTTTCTTCTTTCTTCAATTTCCCGGACATATCTATCCAAAGAAAAAGCCTGCTTATCAAGTTTGGAAACAAGAAATTTTATGTATGTAGCTATTAGTGAAGTTTTTTCAAAAATTCTTTTTATCAAAAAATCCACGAAATCTGCTGCAGGTTTCTTATATCTGTAAGAATTATAAATTAAGGTATCATCCATGTCAAAAACCCAAACTCTTTCTGTCATAAACTGCTAAAAAATCTGCTAGTTATATAAATATTTAGATTGTATCTATCCCTCGATAGTGATCTTCAGAAAACTTTAAATAAACTCTGAAATACTCTTCTATGGGGATGGTTGAATACAAGCTTTTTAAGATATGGCCTGAGCATCTTAAGGAAATGAGAATGCCTGGCAGGAAAGTAATAGATATTCGAGTTCAGGATCCTAAAGACAAGGAAAAAGACTTCTCAAAACTAGAACCTGGAGACATCCTTTATTTCAAGGATACAAATGGTGAAGTGTTGAAAGCAGCTGTTATGAAAGACAAAAATAAAAAAGCGTATGTTCGTCATTATCGTTCTGCAGAGGAATTATTGATTCATGAAGGTGTTGAGAATGTCTGGCCTAATGTGAAGGACTTTGATGAAGCTGTAAGGAAATGCTTGCAATTCCCTGGTTACAGAGAACGTGTAAAGAAGCAAGGAATATTTGCAATTGGTTTTGAAAAACTTCAGATATATGTTGCAGGTCCATACACTGCCAAAACAAGGTTTGGATTAAGAAAGAATATTATGAGGGCTATAAAAACCGGTATTGAAATCTCAAAGCTTGGATACATTCCTTTTGTGCCACACTCGGCACTTGCTAACTGGGAGAAATTAGGATTAAGCGAGAATGAATGCATTGCTTTGGAAAACGATCAAGTAAGAAAAGCAGATGCTTTCTTTTTCATAGCGCCCTCTCCTGGCACAAATAATGAAAGGAAACTGGCGTTGGAGTTGGATTTGGATATATTCACTTCTCTTGATAGATTAAAGTTCTGGAAACCTGTAAATAGAAAGTCTGATGTGTAAAAATGGACGATGGAAAACTAACCATTATTTATGGAACTATGTTTAGTGGAAAGACTGAGGAATTGCACAGAATAAAACGCAGAGCTGAAAGTGTTGGTTTTACTACCCAGCTTTTCAAACCAAAAATAGATAGAAGGTTTAGTGAAACAGATAGTGTGAGTCACAGTAAAAGTTTTGTAGAGGCAATTCCTATCGGTTCATTAGATGAACTAGAGAAACGTCTTGACAGAAAAGCATATTTATACCTATTTGATGAATGGCAATTTTTTACTGCAGAATTCAATGAGTTCATAATTTCTCTCGTTTTTGAAGAACAAAAAAACGTGGCTGTTGCTGGATTAAATGTTGATTACAGAGGAGAACTTTTTCTTATGAAAAACCTAGAAGGAAAAATCACTACTAAATCGATTTATGATCTTGAGAATATTGCTCATGAACCAATACACATTCATGCACTCTGCACCTATCCTGTAACTCTCGCACAACGATGTGGTAAACAAGCTGATTACTGCCAGAGATTTCTTGATGAAGAAAAAACAAAAATAGCTCCTTTTGATGCCGAAACAGTTGAATTGGGCGCAAAAGAAAAATATGAGCCCAGATGCCCTGAACATTTTGTTTACTATGAAGAAAGTAGATTGTGGTTACATAAATAAAAACTCAGCAGACACCCTCTTTAAAAAGTTTTCTAAAACCACCAGTTAGGTTTTTAAATACAACTACTATTCTTGCTATGGGATGCAAAAATTGAAGATTAACAGCATTGTAAAATTGCATACTTTATGCCTTCTTAGTAAAGGTCCAAAGCACGGATATGAAATAATTAAGGAGTTAGAAAACACTATGGACCAGAGTATTAGTGCAAGCCATGTCTATCCTTTTCTTAAATCATTGGAGAAGAACAAATTCATTGCTTGCAAGATTGTTGAAGAAAGAGATAAAAAGAGATATGACTTGACAAAGAACGGTCAACAATTTGTAAATCTTGTTCTTGAAAATCTTGGAAGTATTATTGAATCAGTTATCGAAAAAAGACTTTCTACATGCACCCACTGCAGATGCAAGGTTTACAACAGCGGTCATAAAGAAACCATCAAAAATCACAAACGAATATTCTGTTGTGAGCATTGTGCAGACGCATTCAAAGAAAAGATGCTACTTAATGTTTAGCTTTTTCTTAACAGCAGTTATATCTTCTAAGAATCTTTTCACTGTTTTTGAAAGATGTTCTGGTTGAGTCCTGAGAATTTCACAAGTTTTACCAACAATATCTCCTGAGAATTTCTTTTTAGAAGTTAATTCCAATTCTTTTGCAGTCAAAGCCTTGTTTTTCTTGAGAGATTTCCTTGCTTTCTTCCATTTCAAGAACAATTCTTCTGTTCTGAAAACTATCTCCTCTTCTTTGCAATTCAAAATCTTTGAAAGTTCCTTGAGCAGAGTTCCTTGTTGTTCGATTTGTTTATAAGCAGCATTTCCACACACAAACTCTATTCTGATTATGCCATCCTGAACCTTGTTTGTCTTTAGAATCTTTAGAACCTTACATTCTCCTGTGAGATTCAGATGTGTTCCTCCACAGGCTTCAGTGTCAAAACCTTTTACATCTACTATTCTCAGTTTCTTTCCTGGAACCGCTCCTCCTTGATATATTGTGAATCCAAACATTGCTTCTGCTATACCCCTTGGCATGAATGATTTATACACTGGAAGGTTCTGTTTTATGACATTGTTTGCTATCTCTTCTATCTTTTTTACTTCTTCATCTGTCAATTGCTCATAATGGGTTATGTCAAGTCTTGCCTTATCAAGGAATTTTGCAGCTCCTGCCTGCCACACATGGTTTCCTAATAATTGTTTTGCAGAACCATTCAATATATGTGTTCCTGTGTGATGCTGTGCTAATTGCACCCTCCTTTCTATATCTATCTTTCCGCGAACAATATCTCCTCTCTTGAAAGAAGGTATGTCTTTCATTGCGTGGATTATAACGCTTCCTTGCTTAAACACATCTACCACTTCATTACCAGTAATCTTTCCTTTATCATGTATCTGCCCGCCTGATGTCGGGTAGAAAGCTGTTTTGTCAAGAACAACATGTTTATCAATCACTTTAAGAGCTATCGCTTTGAAATCTGTGAAATCATAATGTTCAAAGTACAATGGCTCTGTGTCAGGTATTCCTTTCAAATCCAAATGAGTTTCTTTTTTTGTCTGTGTTTTCTGTTCTGCTTTTTCATGCCTTTCTGCAACTTTGGCATAGAAATTCTCAGGAACAACTATTTTCTTGTTCTCTTTATTCGCCTCTTCTGTGATCTGATCAGGCGTTATCCCGTGACTATCATATAATTCAACTAATTTACTCTCCGAAACATCTTTTTTTATTATCTGTGAAATCATTTGCTTGTTTCTTTTCTTAGTTTCAGTGTATTTTCTTTTTTCAACTTCTAATATATCATTGACTTCTGACAAATTTTCAGAAAGTTCTGGAAAGATCTTCTTTAGGTAAGCCGCATGCCATTCACAAACATCAGAAAGAGATACATTCCAATCATACTTATTGATAAAAGATAGGGCTCTCCTCAATATCATCCTCAGATTGTATCCTCCCCCAACATTGCTTGGTAAAGCGCTATCTGATAATGCAACCAACAAAGATCTTGAATGCTCTGCTACTGAGTACAAAGCAGAAATTGGAAGCATCGTTTTCTTCAACTCACTAACACCCATCCCTACTTTTCCTGCAACTGTTTTCCAAGCAACACCTATATTTTTAGTTTCATCAAGATTTAATAATCCTGAATAAGGAACATATTTCTTCATTAAATTTGAATCTATTTTTATTCCTGTTTTTGCTTTCAATTTTTCTATGATTGTTGGGAAAGTAGCATCATACATTGTATTTGTTCCTTGTGTAAACCAAGCATTTCTCTCCTGTCCCATACCCATATCGAGTACTTTTATGTTAAGCTCTTTATGTCCACCATTTGTTTGTTCATACAACATATAGACTTGGTTTCCTAATTCACAACCTCTTGAAAAGAATTCCATACAGCAACCAAAGTTTCCTCCACCAGCCCAAGCATCCTCATGATAAGTGACTTCATTATTTGGCAATCCAATGCCTTTGTTAACCCAAGTATGAATATGTCTAAAAACTTCGTTCTGATTCCATTTTTCTGGAGGCACAAACATGTGCTGACCTATCATTACAAATCCTGTGTTGTGACTGCCAGTAATACCAACATTATCAACATCTCCGAATCTCAAGCAGAATTGAGGAATAACCAATGGATTTGCAGGAGGCTTTATCTCTCCTGATATAACATACGGCTGAAAAGCAGCTATAGAAGCATTTGTATACTCCATTGTCGCATTCCATCTAGCAACGACCGGATAGCGTTTAATAGGCGTATATCCAAACTTTTTGAACATTTTTGCAAACTCTGTCCAAACTTCAATATAACTCAACTGTTTTTTTGCAGGACTTTTACCAATAAACTCGAATTCCTTACTGCAAGCAGGATCTCCACAAACAGTCCTATCAGTAGTTGTCCAAAATGGTTTTTTGCAGGAAAGACAAATCTTTCTAGAGAAACATTCACTTTTCAATACTTCTGTTGGATAGTATTTCTCAGGATTTTTCCAGAATATTGGTCGAAATTTCTTCTTTATTTCTTTATCCGGTAACATGTAGTTTTATAAACTTGGTTGATATTTAAAGTTTTTGAACAAATTATTTAAATATCTCGTTATTTTTTGAGAACAAAATGTTAAGAAGAATTGAAGCCAAAAAGGAACGGAGAAAGAAGTTTTGGATGGGTGCATTACTAGCTTTCCTTATGGTTTTCAGCATGCTCGGAATACTTGTTGGAAGCAGAGGCGGTGAGAAATGGGAATACAACGGATTCAAATTCACAAGAGCAGAAAACGCTTTTGTGACTAAAATAGATGACAAAAGAATTGGCTTCAATTATTTGCCACAATCACTTCTAGATATAAATGTTTCAGCAAATATTAAAGCAAAGCTATCAGCTCCTATGATCTATTTAACATTCAATCCTGATAATGACATTCAAGATCTCCTCTACATAGATACTATAAGAAATGATCTACAGAGAAGTCTGAACACCATTGTTATTGATTCAATCACTAAAGAATCAGATACTTATTTTCTTCCTGTAATCAGTTGTGATAATGCTACAGAGTATGTTCCTGTAATCTACTTCAGTGTTTCCAACCAAACTTCAATTGTTGATGATAATGGTTGTGTTGTCTTGAGTGGAAAAGGTGCTGATTTCTTCAGATTGAGAGATTTAGTCTTATATTATTATTATGGTGTCATGAATGGCTAGAAAAAAGAAAGATTCTATTTTGGAATTCCTTATGGCTGTAATTGTGATAGTTGTCTTGTTCGCAGGGGTCCTCTATGTTGGAAAATTCTTTAGTGAAAAAAATGAAACAGAAAACAATTATAATGGATTTGAGTTCTACTATGAAGAAACTAGCAAGCTATGGTTTACACAAATACAGCTTGGTAGAACACCTTATACAATCCCATTTTATCATCACCCAAAAGATTTGGAAGACATAGTTGTGGAAGAAAATGTTGAAGATATAATACTCAAAAAAATTCCTGCAAATATCATAATTGCTGTTCCTGGCGATAGCAGTGCTCAGATTGCTTTAGCAGGCATTGAAATCTCTAAAATCACTGGTGAAAGATTCCAAGTGTTCAATATTCCAACAACTAGCGCAGTAAATGAAGAAGTTGAAGGATTACCGCTAGCTACTTGTGCAAATGCAAATGAAAGAACAGTTATTATTTCCTTTGAAAGAAGCAATAAAAACTTGATAACTAGTAAAGGAAGATGTATTATCTTGGAATTCAAAGAAGAAGATCCTATAAGAGTTGCAGATGCATTCACTTATAGTCTCATTAAAATAATGTAAAATGCCTCACTATTATTCAAAAGAACAACCTTCTGAACTAAGACCTTTTGAGATAACTATCAATGTGAAGAATGTTTCTTTCAAAATAATCTCTGGCTCAGGCGTTTTTTCAAAGAAAAAATTAGATAAAGGAACAGAAGTATTGTTGAAAGGAATGGTCATGGAAGATGGATGGAGTGCTCTTGACCTAGGATGTGGAACAGGAGTTGTAGGTATTTATGTTAAGAAAATCTTTCCAAAAACCAACATTACTCTGAGTGATGTTAATCAAAGAGCCGTTTATCTGACTAAGCAGAACCTTAATAAAAACAATGTTGAAGGAAAAACAATTATATCCGATGGTTTTGAAAAAATAAAGGATTCTTTTGATGCTATTCTGCTGAATCCACCTCAAGTTGCAGGAAAAGATGTTTGTTTTAAGTTAATAGAAGATTCTTTTGAACATCTGAGCAAAAACGGGCTACTTGAATTGGTTGCAAGACATAATAAAGGAGGACAAACATTATCTAAAAAGATGAATTCCGTTTTTGGAAATGTAAAAGACGCGGCTAAAGGTTCTGGTTATAGAATTTATATCAGTCAAAAAAAAAATTAAACAGTTTGAGTTCTTCAACTTTGCCGTTCTTTGAAAAAACAAATCTTATTCCTAAACCAAGCTTCAGCAGTGCCGAAACCAAAGCCATATGCTCATTGCCTGCTCCTGAAGAAATATTTATAGCTACTTCTGTTCCAAGATTTTTTTTGTGTAATGCAGCAACTATTTCATCACGTAAGATATTTGGAGATTTATTCAAGTCAAGACAAATTAATTCGGCATTTTTTCCTTGAAATTTTTCTTTTCCAAATTCATTTGTTATGAGAAAAATAGAATCCCATTCTGCTCCGTTGATTATCTCATTCAATTGAGCCCATGTTCCTTTTCCAGTTGATAAACAAGCAATCAGGGAAGTCATAATTAAAAATCATAGCTTGTTTTTTATAAATCTTTTGTGAAATCAGTTGTGATATATTCGATATTCTGGTCTTAAAAACAAAAGTTTTAAATAGTTGTTATCCCTCAACAATGTTGTAAAAAATTATAATTATCGGGTGGTTAAATGGCTGAAGAAGAAAAAAAATTTTCAAAACAACTGATTGGTAAAACTGTTGTTTCAAAAACCGGAAAAAAATTCGGAGAAGTCGGAGACATCGTTTTTGAAACAAGTTCTGGTGAGCTAATACATCTAGTTCTATCAAACCCAACATCTTACACAGAGAAGCTAGAACTTGAAAAAACAAAGGATAATGAGATACTAATCCCATTCAGCGCAGTTATTGCAATGGGAGATTTTCTAGTTGTAGCAGAAGAGGACATAGTTTAATTCAACAACTTTTATAAATGCCCTTTTATTCTCGAGAGCTATGGATACTGCTATCTGGACTGAAAAATATAGACCACAAACCTTCTCAGAAGTCAAGGGTCAGGAAGATGTTGTAAAGAGGACAGAAGCTTTTGTTAAACAAAAGAATATGCCCCATCTTATGTTTGCAGGTCCTGCGGGAACAGGAAAAACAACATTATCTTTAGTTATTGGCAGACAGCTCTTTAAGGATAACTGGAGAGAGAATCTTCTTGAATTAAACGCTTCTGACGAAAGAGGAATTGATGTTATAAGAGTCAAAGTTAAGGATTTTGCCAGAACAAGATCTATTGGAAATGTTCCTTTCAAAATAATCTATCTTGATGAATGTGATGCCTTGACAAAAGAGGCACAGCAAGCACTAAGAAGAACAATGGAGAATTACACTCAAACCTGCAGATTCATATTGTCGTGTAATTACTCTTCAAAAATAATAGATCCCATCCAATCAAGATGCACTGTGTTTCGTTTTAAACCTTTATCACAGAAGGATTTGTTCAATATAATGGACAAAATAGCTAAAAATGAAAACATAAAGATTGATTCTGGTGCAAAAGATGCTCTTTATGAACTTTCTGGTGGGGATTGCAGAAGAGTCGAGAATGTCTTGCAAGCCTCAGCAGCTATAAGCAATAATATTACTGAAACCTTGATTTTTGAGATGGCCAGTGTTGCTAGACCAAAAGAAGTTAAGGAAGTGCTTGATCATTGCGTAAAGAAGGATTTTCTAAAAGCAAAGTCTGAACTTCTGAAAACAATGCTTGAATACGGCTTGTCAGGACTCGATATAATTAAACAGCTTCAGAAAGAGATTTGGAATCTTGAGATTGATGATAAGAAAAAGCTTGAAATGATTAAAGAATGTGGAGAAGCAGAGTTCAGGATGGTTGAAGGCAGTGATGAATTTATTCAATTAGAAGCATTGCTAAGTAAGTTTGTTCTTATAAATAATTAAAACTAAAAGAAAAAAAATTCTATATGTGCTTCACTAAGACATTTGTATTTGTTGATTCCTCATAGTCGTAATCAACCAGAAGATCTACAATCATAACTTTATCTGTCTTATCTGACTCACTTAACTGCTGAGTGCATCTAACCTGTCTTGTTCCTAGAGAGAGTTTAACTTCTCCTGAATAAGCTGTTCCTGATGTTGCAGTATTTGATAAACCACTACAGGTTAAGCCAGACAAACGTGAATCAACAGTAATCTTCAGATAATCTTTGTTAGAAGGGTCGTCCTCACAAGTTGTTCCTTGTCTTGATAACAAACCATTTCCAACATTCTTTATCTTAAATGAGAAAGACACTGCATTCTGACCTGCAGAGAACTCTTCAAATTCTGTTATCTGTATCGGTGCTCCCGAATTTTGCACATTCTTTGCTCCGGTTACTGTACAAACATCTTGGTTTGTTGAATCTAATAAATCTTCTTTTATACAGAGTTGTGAAGTTGCCATTGTTTGATATTTATAGCAAACATCAACTACAAATGGGAAAGGTTGATTGCCTGACAATGACTCTCCAAAATTTAGCTGCGGAAAAGTATAATAAACAGGCGGAGAATCTATTGCATCTCCAGTGTCAGGATTAATATCATTTTTTAATATATCCTCTGCAGGGTGTTGGTTCACAATATCAGAATTTGCCACACCAAAAGTTGGTGCATCAATTCCTTTAAGTGTTAATGAAACATCTGAAGCTACCACTCCTGTCTCTCCTTTGTTTTGGAGTTTAATCGAAACTGTGAAAGGTGTTGCTCCACCGTCAGTGACTTCTATTGGCGGTTCTCCATCTACAAAATCAATCTCTAAACCTTCTGTACCACCTAGAAAACTTCTTTGATTCGTAGGACTTGTTGTACCATCTTCACAAGAAGCTAATACAAATAATAATGCTAAAAGGAAAATAAATGCTTTTCTCATTTTTCATGCCTCCTAATTAAACTATTCAATACTAATTATATAAATTTTTTTATTTTAGTAGCTGTTAACTAACCCTTTTTATGTTAATATTCCTTCTCTGACTCTCTCTGTAACCATACCACAGCTCAACAACTAAAGGTGCTTTATACGCTGATTTGGCAGTAGCATACTCTAAATCATAAGTACAACTTATTTGTCCTCTACCATCTCTTAATCTTATTAGGTTGTTATCAGGTACACATCTTAACCGTTGTTGACTACCGGATAATCTTATATCTCCTAATATCACCAAATCCATGTCTTGTGGACTTAATCTGCCTGGATAATATGGGCTGCAAAGTTCCATATATCCTGCGTTTATTACTTCCCCTCTTCCAACATTTTGCACCACTATTGTGAATATAACACTTCTAGGGGTGTTTTCCTGTATAACACGTGAAACTGCAACAGGTGCTCCTTGACTTCCTTTTAGATCTATTTGACCTGGGTAGCAGACCTTTTCATCTTGTGAGAAAGGAGCAGGATCAATGCACACAACAGGTGTTGCATAAGTTGTGTAGATATAGCAAGAGCTCACCAAGAATGTCACATCTGTTTCGTCAAGTCCTGAAGGCCATGAATCCTTTATATGTCCCTGAAATGCTAATAATGTTGATTCGCCGCCAGGGTAATTATAATTATCAGGTGCTAGAATAAAGGACTTTCCGTTGAATCTGTCAAAGCTCAAACTGTCTAGGATAACTATTAAAGCCTGACCATGATGAAGCAAGTCCAAATCCAAGCCAAATGCTGAAAAGTCAAAATTAAAGTTAAAATGTTCTGTTCCTCTGTCCCAATTAACATCAACTTCCGGACAGCTGTCACAACCAAATAACTGGAATATATTGTTTATTCGTGTACCATCAATCAATTGTCCTGTTGTAGGATCCCCCATTATCTCAAATCCGGTTCCACTTGGAGTCCTGCAGCTTAAGAACCCTCCAATGTTATCCCAACTTAAATCCTTTAAGTCTAAATCCACTCTACAATTATCAAACAAACCAGTATTAGTTTTAGGAATATTAATATCATCAAAGAATATCAGAGAAGGATCATAACCTGAAACATACAAACCACCTTTAGTCCAAGAAGCCCCCTCATTTTGAAGCTCAACATCAACACTGAAAGTATTATATTCTTCTGAAGGTGCATCACCATAGTAGTACATTCTTGGAGGTGGTGCTCCAGGATCGATAAGCATTCTAACTCCTTCTGTACCTACATAGTATCTATCTCTCTCCGGATTACTGGGATAATCAGGTCCTCGTCCAGAACATGAAGATACTAATAAGAAAGTCAATAGTAAGATGGTTATTAAAATCCTCCTTTTCATACAACAACCTTTCTGTCCCTTTTAATATTTAAACTTATTGTTTTACACAACAAAACTTTCCTAATTCACAGAGTCCAGGACCAAAAATACAATTTCCAGATTTCAAATTCAAAGGTTCTAATAAGTTTGATATTGTGCTGGCTGTAACTTGAGTCACACATTCCTCTGCATTGCAATCACAACCCCATCCTGCATCTGCGATTGTTCCACAGAATGAGAAACCAACTCCTCGAGCACATAAATCACAATTACTAACACACTCTCCATTAAAATCTGTCTCCCAATATTTACAACTACTTCCTGGAAGAGGTTCAAGAGGTGGAAGTCCTGATCTAATAATCTCAATCTCTTTAGATATACTAGTTAGGTAAACATAATCTAAATCAATAACCATGGTTGCATGATAATTCAATGATCCTCCGTAGAATTCTGTATTTGCTGGCAAAGTACATCTCGTGAAGCCTTTCTCATCTCTTAAGTTCACAGTTTCTGGAAAACATGAAAGTTTACTGTTTGATAAATGTGCAGTTACTTTTACTTGGTTCCAGTTCCCTTTTTTATCTGTGTCTTTCTGTAATTCACAAGCTTTTGGTAATTCTAATTCTGTTACTGGAGCAAGAACCATGCCAGATCCTTTATTTTCAATTTTTATCAGCAATGAGGGTTGCATTACTTGTCTTGTTGCTTGCATCTCCACTTCAACATTCGTAACAGCGACAGGTGCTCCCTGACCTGTGTAAAGCTTGTCCTGGGTTTCGCACACCCTCTCTCTTGCGTCCTGCGTTAAATGGGAAGTGTCTATACAAACCTCGTCTGTTAGTTTTGTTCTGTATGGATAACAAACACTTACAAACAACTCTGTTCTTGGACTTTCTCTTTGCCCTTCAATTGGTTTAACACGAAAAATTGGCAAGATTTTTGTTTCAAAGAAACCATCTGGAGCAAGATATGACTTACCTTCTAAAGCAAACTCTAATTCATCAGAAGAAGATGTTCCTTCAGTTGGTCTAAAGTAAAAAGGATCATAAGTATAGCTCAATAGCCCTTTGTAAGTTTCTCCATCTAGAGAAAATGTTCCTTTGTTTGAAATAAAAACTGCTAATGGAAAGTCTGTGTTTTCATAAACCTCTCTTGGCGGTGAATCACCAATAAACTCTATTTCAACGCCCTTTGTACCAACATAAACATTTATCCTTTCAGGGTTATAAGTGCCTGAGGAGCAAGAAGTTAGAATTAACAAAAGAAGTGCTAAAAAAAAATGTGTTTTCTTTATAGATTCCATTTTTTAATACTTTTTAATTCTTATGTTTGTTGATTTTGTTAAACTATAATCATACTCTACTTCAACTGCAAAAGTTTTTGTCAGTTTAAGATTTGTTCCCAAGAAGTTTGCAGGGTCTCTTAGCTTCATAGGACAAGTGATTGTTTTGAATGAACCAACTAGTCCATCTGGATCAAACTCATAAATATCATATTCATCAACCCTTTGAACAGGCTCTTCAAAATTCAACGGATAACATCTATCAAACATTATTTCTTTAGGAACCCTTATTTCTAAAGTTTGAATTTTTTCAACTTTCCCCTGCGACCAAGCATCCATAAGAGTCATGCCAAAGGTTAAGATGTAAGGATTATCTGGATACACAATTATAGGCATATCCAAAGAATTCATTCCTATTGCAGCAGGACCACTTGTATAAATGGCTTCTGCAGTGTTTGGAATATCAAGTTCTTGATTGATATTTTTTTTCTGGGTATAATAAGCTATTTGAGTGTCTTTGTCAACAAAGGTATATGCTATATAACCCCAAGTTGGAAAAGCAAATTTTGACTCAAAAGTAACTGAATAAGTTCCTTCTTCAAATTGGTCAAGATTTTCTTCAAATATACATTCCAAAGTTCTTGAATCATCAAAATATAAAAATAACTCTGTCGGATGAACCTTACCAAAGATAGAATGACTTCCTTTTCTTGCATAACATCTGTTATTGACAGTTATGGCTCCTTCAAAACTCTTTCCTCTGATATTAGCCCACACGACTATCGGATAACCTCCTGTGAATTCTTCTTCTGTAGCACGTAAATCTTCTAGATAAACACCTAAGGGTGCATCTTTATTTCGTTCAACCTGCCCTGTAAAATAATTTGTTGATAGAGATTGATTTATCTTAAGTTCAATCTTTCCCGGCAGCATTAAAATATCTTTAACAATCTCTTTTGTATTATCTCCAAAGGTTTCTTTTATGGTTCTCCAGGATTCTCCAACATTTGCTTGTTGAAGTCCTCCTTGAACATCCAATAATTCTGATGAAACAGCACCATAAAATCCTAGAATTACAACCACTATCAAGTACCATGTTCCAAAGTTTCTGGTACTTTCTGTTGAGTATTGACCAAACATTAAATACAAACCCCAAACAGGAATAAAGCAGAGTGTTGCATGTACCCAAACAGGATAATCAAGAGCAAATTCTATATATCTAGGCGCCATTATAGCTAAAAGTGATATTAAAATAAGCTTGCCAGATAATTTAAGAGCTGCTTTAAAAATTCCTGCTATTGCAACAATAGTAGCGATGAAATAAATTCCTATAGTGATATTGTCTGGCATAAGAAAAAAAGATCCTTTTGTTACGGAAGGAAAACCCATTGACCAATCTATAATATGCAAAATCCACATAAATATCAGGAACTTTCCGATTCCTGTAGGATCAGATGATTGTTTCCAACTGCCATAATATGGGTCGGTTTCTTTGTCTCTAATCTTGCTAATAGCATTTCCAAAAAACTTCATTCCTCTTGAAAAACGACCCGGAGACTTAGCTCTGTAAACACCATTAGTATCATATCCTCCAGAAGCTTTTCTTTCTTTAGAATTCTCTCTCCAGTCCTTAACCTTATTAACAACTTTATTATTAAGCAGTTTGCTATTAGAAGCTTTACTTTTTAATGTACCTAACCCCTTTTTCAATGCACCAAGAAAAGCCATTTTCAGTCTTCATCCAATATCACTTTTAGTTCTGCAATGTCAACAACAGTCTGAGGCACTAATTCTAAAGAGTTTGTTCCTGAAATAACATAATCATCTAACTTCGCATCGAACTTCAACTCATCAGTTCGTATATGCCTTCTGATTCCGTTTATATTATATTCCAACCTCTTCTCGTCATCATTGACAAATCTCAAAAACATAGTGACATTGAAGTCCTCATCTAATTCATCATCAATAAATAATTCATCTTCAATTTCAAAATAATAAACAGGATAAAGAATCTCTTCTAACTCAGTTCTTACAGAAACCCTGTCCATAAGATAGGAACCTTCAGTGGCTACAAACTCCAATTCATTCCTATCTTCAAAAATTACTTTCTTATCCAAGAACAAGGAATTATAAATTCCACAATCAGCAACTCCGGAGAAGACTTCCTCGCCATTCAAATAAATCAACATCGGTCCGACTTCTCTTGAATCACAGTTTGGATAATACTTTAACTTAACAGCATCTAAGTTGAGTTTTTCAACATCTGATATATAAAAGAATTGTCTGCTCCTACTGTGGGTAACATCCAAAACATCTCCTGTTATAAGAACGTTCTCCAATAAATATTCATTTGTTCTCCAGAATGCAACTCCCGGACTAGAAACTTTGAATGCGAGAGTGTTCTGCCTGTCCAAAAACGCTTCTGGCAACTCAATAGGTGCTGGAGTTCCTTCTCTTAAAACACCATTAAATATCTCTCTTCCATTCAAATATAGCTCTAATCTTCCTCTAGATCTTTTTACATTAAATGATAAAACAATGTTGGAAGTGTACTTTGTATCAACCTGAAAAGTTGTGTTATAAAACTTCTTATTTCCTAAATTACTGCTAACATACAAGGAGCTTACAGATTTCAAAGCAGTTCCCTCTTTCTCAGAATAAACCCTGAAAGAAGGAATATCATGTTCTCGATAATCAAATCTTAAATAATCCAACCTACCAATCTTTTCTTTGAGCAGAGTCTTGTTATATCCTGATTCTGTTTCATCATCATCACTATCTGTTTCGTTTTCTTCTCCTAATAACTCTGCTCTTTCCTCAGGTGGTAAGAATAATATGTATAAAACCAAGATGGCAGCTATTATTATAATTAATATTGCTGCGCTGCCTGCACCCACTTGTTCTCCTCTTTTCTGCATATACTGAAATACTGCACACAGAATATATAAATTTATTGGTTTTTACAATAAAACATTTAAAGCGTATCCTCTAACATTTTTTAACAATGAAAATAATCAAAAAAGACCTGAAAAAGCAGGAATTAACTCTTAAAATAGAGAATCTTGATGATATCTGGACACTTAACCAAATAGTGGAAGTAGGTGATACTATAAAAGGAAAAACAGAGAGAAAAATAAAGATTGGGTCTTCAGATGATAGAAACATAAAAGTTGTCAGAAAACATGTTTTTCTTTCAATAAAGGTTGAAAAAGCAGAAATATCAACTGATTCAAAAATACTCAAGGTTCTTGGAATTATAACTGGCGGTCCAGATGATGTACCAAGAGGAGAGCATCACAGTTTCAATCTGGAAGCAAACTCTGTTTTCACAATAATAAAAAACAAATGGCTAAATTTTCAAATTGAAAAAATTGTAGAAGCATCAAAAGCAGCTCCATTAAAAATTCTAATGACTGTGTTTGACAGAGAAGAAGCTTACTTTGCAAAACTAAAAGGACAAGGCTATGAAATGCTTGGAAAGATAATAGGCGACGTTCAGAAAAAAGAGGAAAAACATGTTTCAAAAGATAACTTTTACAAAGAAATCAGTAAAAAAATAGAAGAGTATGAAAAATCTGGAGACATAAACAACATAATTCTTGGTAGCCCTGGTTTCTGGAAAGAAAACCTTATGAAGGTGCTGCCTGATGAAATAAAAAAGAAGTCTGTTCTAGCAACTGTTTCCTATGTAAGTGAAAGAGCCATGTCTGAGTTATTGAAAAGGGATGAATTACAAAAAGTATTGGAGAAAAACATGGGTTCACAAGAGATAAAACTCATGGATAAATTGCTTCAGAACATATCAAAAGATACTGCTTGCTACGGATTTAAAGAAACCAAAGAAAAAGTTGAAGCGGGGGCCGTCAGTGAACTCTTGGTTAGTTATTCTTTCTTACAGCAAGCGAAAGAGAAAAATAATTACGAAGAATTAGAGAAACTCATGATTGCTTGCGAGCAAATGGATGGAAAAATCCACATTATTAGTTCTGAAGAAGCAAAAAAGAGTCTTGACTCTCTTTCAGGTATTGCAGGAATTCTAAGATGGAAAGCTTAGTACAAGATATACTTTCAAAAAAGGAATTGAAAAATCTAGATAAAAAACTAGTTGAAGAAGAACTGGAGAAATATTTTGAAAGAAACAGGAAGATGAGAGCTGTTCTTGTAAATAAGGGTTTCAATAAGAGAAGTAAGGAGTATAAAACAGTTACCAAAGATATCAGAAAAACATTAAGAGAGATATATGGTGTTTTCATCCAAAAAAACTATTCTAGAAGAGAGAAACTGTTATCAAAAATCAAAAAAGAGAACAAAGAAGAAACAATAAAACAAATATTGCTTCTACACCAGTCAACAAAGGAGAGACTGCAATATTACAAAGAAATCTACAAAAAATTGTTTAAGATTACAGGAAAGCAAAAAACAATTCTAGATTTGGCTTGCGGACTTAATCCTCTAAGCTATTTTTGGCTTGGATACAAACCAAAATACATTGCTTCAGAGATTTCTTCAAAAGATCTTGAATTCATACAAGAATTCTTCAAAAAAACAGCTATTTCAGGAAAAACCATTCAGATAGATCTTGTCACAGAGCAAAAAAAACTTAAAAGTGTCAAAGCAGATATTTGTTTCCTCTTCAAAGCACTTGATTCCTTGGAAGCAAGAAAAAAGAACATCTCCAAAACCTTGATTGAAGAAGTTAATGCCAAGTGGATTGTTATATCTTTTTCAAAAATCAGTTTGGGTGGTAAGAAAAACATCCAAAAATCAAAGAGAAACTGGATTACAAACTTTCTAAAAAGCAAAAACTATTACTACCGTGAATTCGAAGTACCTAATGAACACTTCTTAGTTGTTAAAAAAAAGTTCTCGACGAGAAAAAACCATAAAGTTTTTAAAAGAGATAACTTTTGACTATTGTGAAGACGTAAAAAACAGTAACATATATATAGTAGTTATGCGTTTTCAATATTAAAAAGGGGTGATTAATCCTACTTTTTAGGAGGCATGGGGAATGATAGTTAAAGAAGAATTTCTGAGCAAACTGAGAAGGTATTTCTCACTTAATCTGTATGAGGTTAAGATTTGGACTGCTCTTCTTTCACGAGGGGTGAGCACCGCGGGTGAGTTGAGTGACATAGCAAATGTACCAAGAAGCAGAAGCTACGACGTTCTAGAAAGCCTAGAAAAAAAAGGCTTTGTAGTGATGAAGATTGGCAAACCAATAAAATATTTGGCAGTACCGCCAAAAGAGGTTGTAGAGAGAGTCAAAAAGAATGTAAAATCAGCTGCAGATAAACAAGTTGATAGACTTGAAAACTTAAAAAACACTGATGTTGTAACAGAGCTTAACTCTTTGCATACACAAGGTGTTGAACTTATAGAACCTTCAGATCTTTCAGGATCTTTAAGAGGAAGACATAATCTATACAACCATTTGGAGTTGACGATAAAGAATGCAGAGAAAACAGTTACTATAATGACTACTTCTCAAGGATTGATGAGAAAAGTGGAAGGTTTAATGCCTGTATTTGAAGAAGTTAAAAAAAGAGGCGTTAAGATAAGAATTGCTGCGCCTTTAACCAAAGAGTCTATGGAAGCTGCAAAAGCAGTCAAAGGGGTGGCTGAAGTACGAAATACAGATAAAAAGGCCAGATTCACAGTTGTTGATGGAAAAGAAGTGGTGTTCATGGTTATGGACGATTCAGAAGTACATCCAACTTATGACATAGGTATCTGGATAAACACGCCTTTCTTTGCTTCTGCACTTGAAGATTTATTCGAGCTTGCATGGGCTGCTATGAAGCCTATTAAGGCTTAATTTTTTTCTTTTTCTATTATTAATAAAATTTATATACTATTCTCAATAATCAAATAAGGAATATGGATATTAACAATTTACTGGCCAAATTACACTCATTTGAAAGAAAAGCTCTGCCAAACATAACAAAAGAGATAATTCTTTCTGAATTAGCTAAAAAATCTTCCTTAAAAGAGATTGAAGCAACGAGAGCCATACAATGGCTTTATAATAAAAAGCTAGTTGAAATAAAAAGCGAGACAAAAGAACTAATATCTCTTGATGTAAACGGGAAAAAATATGTTAACGAGGGGCTTCCTGAAAGAAGGTTTCTGCAAGCCGCTTCAAGAGAAAGCAATATAAATGAGATTCAAAAACTAGCAAATCTTGAGACTGATGAAGTCAATATTTGCATTGGATCTCTAAAAAAGAAAGCAGCCATAGATGTTGAAAAAGATGGTGGCTTAAAGATTAAATTAACAGACCAAGGGGGAAAACTTCTGGAGAAAGAGTTTTTAGAAGAACAATTTCTGAAGAAAGACTTTCCAATAACTGCCTCAGAACTGAGTTCTGAAGAAAAATTCTCATTTGACAATTTGATAAAGAGAAAAAAGATTCTCAAAAAGGAAACAAAGAAAATCAAAAAAGTTACTATTACAAAACTTGGAAAAGAAGTTTTGAAAAAAGGAGTTTCTGAAAATGACTACATAGACAGGCTGACTCATGAAATGCTGAAAAAAGGCTCTTGGAAAGGAAAACAATTCAGATCATATGATGTGTCTATAAATGTTCCAAAGATATTCGCTGGAAAAAGACAACCATACTCTGAATTCATAGAGAAAGTCAGAGAAAAGGTTGTTTCTATGGGTTTTGTTGAGATGAACGGTCCGATTATAGAACTGGAATTATACAACTTTGATGCATTGTACCAACCCCAAAATCATCCTGCAAGAACCTGGTCTGCTACTTATAAGATAAAAGAGCCTAAGACAGGAAGTTTACCAGAAAAAAAGATCTTGCAAGCCATTAAATCAGCTCATGAGAATGGCGGTTCAACAGGTTCAACCGGTTGGAAATATGAATGGAGTGAGAAAATAGCTTCACAATTAGTTCCAAGAGCCCATGACACAGCTATATCTCCAAGATTCCTTGCAAAAAGGGTTAAGATACCTGGTAAATACTTCAGCCTGGTTAGATGTTACAGACCTGATGTCATTGACTCAACCCATGCTGTTGAATTCAACCAATTAGGAGGATTCGTGGTTGGAAAAGATCTCTCGTTTAGAGATTTACTCGGCTTACTCAAGGATTTCACAATTGAGATGACTGGAGCAAAAGAAGTAAAGTTCTTCCCTGATTATTTTCCGTTCACAGAGCCTTCTGTTCAGATATCTGCAAAACATCCTGAATTTGGATGGATGGAACTAGCAGGAGCAGGAGTGTTCAGACCTGAAATGACAGAACCTTTAGGAATAAAAGAACCTGTCATTGCATGGGGCTTTGGAATAGATAGATTAGCCATGCTCAAACTAGGTATTGAAGATATAAGGGATTTATTCAGTCAAAAACTTGATTTTTTAAGATTTTGCAAAAAGGTGTTATGATGCCGACAATCGAAATTTCAAAAAAAGATTTTTTCAATTTGATAGGTAAAAAACTGTCAAATAAAGAATTAGAAGAAGATTTAATGTTGGTAAAAGGCGAACTAGAAAGTGTTGAAGGAGATGTGTTGAAAATAGAAATAGCAGATACCAATCGCCCTGATCTATGGTCTACGGAAGGTATTGCAAGAGAGATAAGAACCAAGTATAAAAAATCAAAAGGAATATCTTTTGAAAAACTGAAAAGTTCTGGATTAACTGTTAAAGTTAACAAGAATCTCCAGAAGATAAGACCTATGACTGTTTGTGCAGTTATCAGAAATCTAAAAGCAACTCCTGAAGTTCTATCGCAATTAATACAGTTACAGGAAAAGGTTTGTGAAACATTCGGAAACAAAAGAAGAGAAGCAGCTATAGGGGTATATGACCTTCACAAGATAAAAGGGCCTATTGATTATAAGGCATTTAAACCAAACGATATTAAATTTATTCCATTAGAGTTCACAAAGAAACTAAATCTGAACCAGATTCTAAGAATGCATCCAAAAGGAAAGGAATATGCTCATCTTTTAGAAGGATGCACTAAATACCCTATTTTTATAGATTCTGCTGGAGAGGTTTTATCAATGCCTCCCGTCATTAATTCTGATTACACTGGTAAGGTTACTGAAAAAACCAGAGATGTCTTTATTGAATGCAGTGGTTTCAGCTTGAAGTACTTAATGCCTGCTCTAAATATTATTGTAACAGCTCTTGTTGACAGAGGTGGACAATTAGAAACAGTTGAAGTTGTCTATTCAAATAAAAAAATAATCACTCCCAACCTAAAACTAAAGAAAATCAAGGTTGATTGGAAATATATTGAAAAAAGAATGGGCCTTTCAATCGGTAAAAAAAAGATTGTTGAGCTATTGAAGCAAGCTAATTACTCTATTAAGGACAAAGGAAATGTCTTGGAACTAGAATATTCTTCTATAAGGCAAGATATAATGCATCCTGTGGATGTTGTTGAGGATGTAACCATTAGGTATGGATACAACAACATAGAGCCAAGAAGTCCTGAATTAATAACAGAACAAAAAATGAACAAGATAAACTCTTTCAGTAAAGAAATAGCTAATATCTTAGTTGGAGCCAACTCTCAAGAGATTCTTTCATATACATTAATTAATAAGAACAATCTTATCAAAAAAATGAATCTAAAAAAAATGAAAGTTATTGAAGTGGACAATCCTGTATCAAAGAACTGGTCTGTGTTTAGAACAGGGATAACTCCTTGCTTAATGGAATTTCTGAGTAAGAATACAAATAAGGAATATCCACAACAGATTTTTGAAATAGGAGAAGTGGTTCTGTTTGATAAGAATGCAGAGACCAGAACAAAAAACCCTACAAGAGTTGCCTGGGCAAAGGCAGGTAAAACCTCTGATTTCACAGAAGCAAAACAGGTTCTTGATTTCTTGATGAGAACTCTTGGATTAGATTATTCAATTGAAGAGACGAAGCATGATTCTTTCATAAAAGGAAGAGTTGGTCGTGTTTTTGTCAAAAATAAAGCAGTAGCATACATCGGTGAAATAAACCCTGAAGTATTAAGTAATTTCGGTATAGACATGCCTGTCTGTACTTTTGAACTCAATCTCACAAATATATTAAATGAGGTGTAAATATGACTAAGAGAACACAAATAGTGGTGATAGGGTCAAGTAAATCAATTTGCACAAAAAAAGCATATGATATTGCCGTAGAAGTTGGAGAAGAATTAGCAAAAAGAAACTGCATCACACTTACGGGTGGCGGAATGGGTGTCATGGAAGCCGCTTTAAAAGGTGCAAAAAAAGAAAAAGGATTAACTGTAGGAATTATCCCTTGGGAAAGCATAAAGAAAGTTAATAAATACGCAGATGTGACTATTGCAACAGGAATTGGTTGGAGTAGAGATGCCATTAATGTTAATTCTTGTGATGGTGCAATTATCATCCATGGAGGTGCAGGAACCCTTAATGAAGCTACATATGGCTACATAAGACTAAAACCAATGGTGGCTATAAGAACTAGTGGAGGAATTGCAAAGCAATTTGCTGGTAAACATTTAGATGTTAGAAAAACCGCTAAAATTGAATCAGCTGACTCTGCTAAAGAAGCAGTTAGAAAAGTTCTGAGTCTTATCGAAAAAAATAGAAAAAAGAAAACTATTATTACAGAGTTTGATAAAGATATGCTCCACCTAGATGATAAACAAGACTGGAAGCAAGTGATAAAACAATTAAAGAAGAAAAGTCAAGAATAAAAAAATAAATTTACTTTTTAGCTTCTTTTGTGTCTTTTTTAACTTCCTTCTTTTTTTCAGAAGGTTTCTTAGGTTCTGTTTTTTTAATCTCTTCTTCTGCTAATTTTGTTTTCTCTTTCTTCACTTTCTTAGGTCTTTCTGCTGTTTTCTTTGGTTTTGTCTCTTTCGTTTCTATCTTTAGCTTCTTAAAAGCAGCAACAACATCTTTATGAGCTGCATTCTTCTTTATCTTAATGGTTTCTTTCAAAGGCTCTAAATGCTTCAGATTACATTTTCTTCTTCTGGTTTGACCATCAATCAAAACTGTGTTTTTGTCAAGCAGATCAATCACTACACATTTCAATCCAGCATCTCTGCCTGCTATCTTAATACAAATTCTTCCTATCTCGAACATTTTCTTGCCTCCAATCTTAAGAATAGTGTTTGTCGCCATTAACACTTAAGATCTTGATTCTGAAGTTATTTTCTTTCTTGTGCAAGCGCTGCACAAAATTCCACCATAAGGTCTCTCAGGTCTTTTCTTTGTTTTAGGTGTGTTCTGCATCTTAACAGGACTCAGTCTAGGAATACCTATTAGTTTCTTCCCACAACTAGCGCAAGAATGTTGTTTTGGTTTTTTCTTTTTGTAATGAACAACTGTCTTGCCGCCCGATGCTTTCCTAAAAACTTTCCTGAAAGTTCCTGATTTTTTATTTCCTGCTGGCATTTTATCACGAAAAAATTTCCTGTTTATAAAAGTTTAGCTTATCTTCAAAAATTTTCTTAAAGCGAAGCTAAAAATTAATGAAAATATAATATAAGTTCCCAACCATCCTGGTTTCCAGCCAAATATAGCGAAATTTCCTATAGGAAGAACTTTTTCATTATGGATCTCTATTTTTGAGATCTCTGAATCTTTTATTACTTTAATTGGTTGAGCATAATTCTCGGTTGAGATTATTAAGTCCTTTTCAAATTCTCTGCTACCAAAAACGAATTTCATCTGATATTCTCCTTCTGCACCACTTAAAGTCCAAGAGGCTACGCTGTTTTCTAGTGTCTGAATTCTATTTGATGTGAAAGTTAAATCTGGAAGAACATCCAAACTGACTTCTCCAAAAGTTCCTTCTTTGAATTGCGCAGAAACAATGAAATCAGTATCAGGAGTAAGTGGTAGAAAAGCCAAGTTACTATTCAACCAACCAAAGATTATAATTATAGGGACGAAAGTGTATAATGTTGGTTTGAAAGAATGCTTCATATACTTCATGTTTTTTTGCATCATCTTTTTCTGATGAACCATTGCTTTCTGGGGATTATCTTTTAATCTCTTCATCTCTTTCTGAAGCTCTTTCATCTCTGCCTTTAGTTTTTTCATCAAAGTTTGATCAGTGGCATATTTGTAGACCAGAGTTATAATTAAAGTAAGTACAAATGAAATTATCAAAATCGCCCAAAAGAATCCTAAATCTAATAAAGGCCTAAATATTGGATCAAGTACTTTTTCAAACATTTTATCCCCCCATGAATCTTCTCATCATTGGATTCATATCCATCATGTGCTGTTGAGCTATTTCTTCGTATAGTCTATATACTATCATAACTGTTAGTAGAATGCCTGTTCCGCTTCCAAAGGCTCCTGTTAAATCAGCAGTTGCTGCTAGCAAACCTACTGCCAAACCACCCATTATTGTTAATGGTCCAATATATCTTTGTAGTAATCTTTCAAGAACTCTCTGATCCTTTCTAAAACCAGGTATTTGAAGCCCTGAGGCCATTATCTGTTTGGCTTGTGATCTGGCATCCAATCCTGCTGTCTGAACCCAGAAGTAGCTGAATAATACTGCTCCTCCCATGAAGAACAATAAATATACTAGTGCCTGTCCTATCATTGCAAACCTAAAAGAACCTGTGATTATATTATCAACCATGTTCGGGGCATAAAGCCATGCAGCTAAGCCTGAAACAGGCGTGTTTCCTGCGAATCTGCCAAATATTGGAAAACCCCAATTATACAACAACCTTGCAAATAACTGAATATTTGCAACCAGTGCTGCTGTTAAAATAACAGGTATGTTGCTTGTGTAGAAAAAATTCAGAGGCCATCTTATTCCGTGTCCTCTTACCCTACCAAAGCTCAAAGGTATCTCTACTTTCATTGATTGTGTGTAAACAACTATTAAAAAAACTAATACTGTTGCTAATATGTGTGCTAAATTTAAACCTGCTTCTTGAGGAAGTCCTCTGCTCAAGCTCTGGAAAAGAGCTGGTAAAGCTCCTGAAGAGATTGAAGGATTATTTGGACTTGGTAAAGGATTTAGTGTTCTGATAAATATAGTTTGACTAACTCCTGCTGCTATGAAAAGACTTATTCCAGATCCAAAGCCCCATTTGCTAACAACTTCATCCATAAACATAATCAAAATTCCACCCAAGAATAATTGAAAAATTAATATGCTTGGCGGTATTCCTGCTGCGGGTGATAATCCTCCCATAAGAACATATATTGCTCCTTCAAGAATTATAAACCCTATTGAAAGAAGCTTCTGTATTCCTTGGAATCTTTGTTTGCCTTCGTGCGTTGTTAGGTCAAATTTGACTATTCCTGAACCATTCAATAATTGCAAAACAATGGATGCTGTAACTATTGGTCCTATTCCCAGACTAATTATACTTCCGAAACTGGCACCTAATATGACTGATAAGAATTCAAATTGCTGTAATGAATTCTGACCGAGACCATACAAAGGTATAAGTCCTAATACAAAAAAAAGAACAAGAGTTATTATTGTCCATTTAAGTTTTTCTTTAAAAGACAGTCTTTTCTGTTTAGGGGCCTCTACTTCAGGAAGGTTATATAGTATTTTATCAAAAAATGACATTTTACTCTTCTTTGGTTTCAGAATCTTCTTTTTCTTCCTTTACAGTCTCTTCTTCAGAAACTTCTAGTTCGACTTCTTCCTCGACAACCTTTGCTGGTTCACTTGAAAGATTTTCTTTTGGTGCGCCCGGAGCTTTGCTTCCTTGCGTTTCTGAAACCTCTTTTTTCTCCTTTTTTGGTTTTGGTTTAACTAAACCAGAAACCTTTCCGCCTGCTTTTGTTATTTTTTCAATTGCTGTTTTTGAAGCGTATGAAACAATTATTTCATATTTTTGATTTGGAGTTCCTTGACTTAATAGTTTATTAAATCCTTCTTTGTTAAGATCTATTTTTGTATCTTCAAATTTATTTAAGTCTGATATGTTTAATGTTTTTAGAGCTTTTCTTAATGATTTGAATCCTTTGCTTTTATAATATGATTTGTCTTTCCAGAAACTTGGTTTCTTGGCATCTCCTCTCTTTCCAGAACCCGCGTTCCCTCTTCCACCGCGGTTTCCTGCTCCTCTATGTTTCTTTTTTGAGCCCCAACCATGTGTGTGCGAACCTCTTTGCCTGGTGTTCTTTTTTCTTTTTATCATTACAACATCCTCTTTATCAGATCATTTATTTTATTTCCTCTGTAACCAAGCGCTCCTCCGTTCTTGAAGCCTTTCTTTGTTCCTTTTCTTTCAAAGCCTCCTTTTGGTGGAGCTAATTCGAAGAATGGTTTGGTTCTTCCTTCTTTTTTTGGATTCTTTTTTCCTCTTTTTGAAATCAAGGACTTCAGAGTTTCATCATTTATTTCTCCATAAGTAACATAGTCTTTTACCTTTTTAATCATACCTCTATTTGATTCTGTATTCTCAACAACAACACAAGTATGTTTCTTTCTTAATCTTAAAAGGAAAAGTGTATCCTTAACAGTTTGATTTACACCTATTAATCCTCTGATTAGAATGACTGCTATCTTTTCCTTCTTGGTTTTTGGTTCTGTTTTGGTTTCTTTTGATTCTGATTTCATTTTTTACCTTCTTTAGAAGCTTTTTTTGTGGTCTTTTTCTCTTTTTTAACTTCTTTTTTTTCTGGTTTCGCTTTTTCTTCTTCAAACTCTTTCTTTGCAATCTCTTCTGACCCTTGAAGCATTGATAACGATTCTTCATATTTTGGTTGAACTTTTGTTCTGACTAATTGCCTTAAAGCAGTTTCCAAAGCTTTCAATAGATTAATTTTGTTCTTTGTCTGACCAAAGGTTTTTGACCAAACATCTTCTATCCCTGCTAATTCCAGAACTTTAGCACATTCTTTTTCGATGCACAACCCTGTTCCTTTTGGTGCAGGCATCAATTGCATAATTACTGAACCACACTTTCCTTCTACTGCAAAGGGTATAGAATGTGGATCTGCAGATCTTGACTCCCATGAACCTGAACCTCTTTTTATTATGAAAAGGTTTAATTTTGCTTTTCTAATGGCTTTTTCTCTTGCTAGAACTGTTTCTTTTGATTTACCATATCCTATTCCAACATGCCCATTCTTATCTCCAACAACCGCCATCGTGGTGAATCGTGGTTTGTTTCCTTCTCTTGTTTTCTTCTGTGTTTGTCTAAAGACTCTTCTTTGTCCTCCACCAAACTTTCCTTTTGATTGTCCAACAAGAAGTAGTTCTGTTTCTAAATCAAGCAAATGGTCAACTATTTGTTCTTCTAGAATTATTTTTCCTTTATTCAGTATCTCATCAACATCTTTGATTTCTTTATCCAAAACTTGTTGTCCTAATTCTGTTTTTGGGTTCCAGTTTTCTTCTTTCATTTTATTTCATTATTTTGTTTTTTGTTAATTCGAAATCTTTAACTATTTTATCTGATATGTGTTTTCCTTGTATTCTTTCATTAACAGGAAATATTTGTTCTGATGAAGGCACATTCAGACCTAAATCAATCAACCCTTTCAACGCTGCAAACAGTTTTGAACCTTTTATTGGTGTTTGAAGACCTATGTCTAATATTGCCTCTTTCAAGCCTTTTTCTTTTGCTTTCTTTCCCAAAAGCAGACCTGTTAAATAACATGCAGGAATATTCTTACAAGAGTTTTTCCACCCTAGTTTCACTAATTCTTTTGAATTTGTTGAAACAACTACTCTATCTCCTTTAGCTTCATATTTCACCATTTGAATTATCAAATACTTGTTTGTTTTCCTAATCACTAGTCTGTCTTTTCTGCTCTTAAGTAATTCTAATCTCTTTTTGTAATTAGTCTTGCCTGATTTCTTTCTGTGAAATTGTATTCTTGATTTTGTTCTATTCATTTTTTAGTTAGTTTATGTTCATCCAAATAAATCTTGATATGTCTTTTGCTTCTGAAAAAATTTCCTTTTGCTTTCAAGTATAAATCAGAAAATGTTTTGTTTGTTATGATTTTTTTATCTCTTAGTTCTCTTAGGAAAATTCTTTGGATTCTTATCTTTTTCATCCATGCTTCTTTCTTGCTTATTCTGGCTGTTTTCTTTCCTTTTCTTGTAGAAGCTCCTTTTCTCAAACCTTTCTTTCTTTGATTCTTATTTTTTCGCACTCTAACTTTTGAAACTCCTCTTTTCTGTATTCTCTTTATTGCTTTGTCTGAAATCAATCCTCTGATGTCTGTCTTTGTTATAGCTTCTTTAATATCTTCTAATCTCTCAGGATCAAAAACTACTTTCTTTCTGGATGTCTTGAAGACACCCGCTGCCAATTTCTTTTGGGTTTTTAATTTCATTTTTCAAATATTATTGTTTTTTTGTTAGTAATTTATCAAAATCTTTTTTCTCTTTCGATGTTTCTCCTTCATCTTCTTCAGTTTTCTCGGTCTTTGACTGAGATTCAGAATCTTTTGATTCTGTTTCCTCTTCTTTGACAGACTCTTCTATGGTTTTTTCCTTTTCTTTTTTCTTTTTCTTATCTTCTTCCTTTTTCTTGTCTACTTTTTCTTTTTCTTTGATTTCTTTCTGTTTTTTCTTTGATTCCATTAAATCTGTTATTTGCTTGATTTTCTTTTCAACATCAAAGTTAATTACTTGTATTCCTTTCTTTTTTGCTTCTTGGATTATTGTTAATCTTTTTTTGATTCCAACATTTGAAGATATAATAACTGATTGAGAGTTCTTATCAAGCACTTCTAGTTTTGAAACATTATCAATCCAAACTATAGACAATCCTTTTTTTGAGATTCCTCTATCTTTGTTTGATGTTCTATATCCTGTTTTTACAACTGGCAAATATCCTCTTTTTCTTAATCTTCTTTTGTTTTGCAATCCTTTTGGTTTTCTCCATTTAAAGCCAAGTCTTTTCTTTTTGTGAGCATCAGTTCTAATAAAATTTGGCTTCGCTTTCCTTTCAGTTTTGTTTTCTGATTTCATTCTATTGGTTTTCCGTCTTTTTCTGTTAAGTATATACCGTCTTGAAATATTCTCTTGTCAAAACCAGGTCTCCTTGTTAATTGTTCTATTGAAGCTGCCATTTGTCCTGCTTTTTCCTTATTCACACTTTTAACTATTACTTCTGCTCCGTCAACTTTCACTTCTGTTCCTTCAAGAATCTCTAATTGTCTTGGAACTTTTTCTCCAATGAAATTCTTTATTTCAAAAAGATTGTCTTTTACGCCAACTGTCATTGGAAAATGTCCTGAACATATTTTTAATTTGTAAATATGACTCTCTGTTGCTCCTTTGATTAAATTCTTTATGTGTGCTTTGTAGGTGTTCAGCATTTTTTTGTTTCTTTTATTATTGTTTCTTGTTGTAATAATTATTTTGTTACCTTCTGATTTGAAGGCGACTGCAGGATCAAACAGTTTTCTGTCTGCTTCTCCTTTCTCTCCATGTATCTTTATTGTTTTATTTTCAAAACTAACTTGACATCCTTCTGGCAGTTCTATTTCGTCTTGAAAACCTTTATTTGTCATTTTAGTAACAGTAAGCTATTAACTTCCCCCCAATGTTTTTTTCTTTTGCTTCTTTGTGTGTTAGCAATCCTTCATTTGTTGATAATATAATTATTCCAAAATCTTTTGCTGGCAGATATCTTTTTTCAAACTTCTCGAATTCTGACATTTTGATTTGAAATTGCGGTCTTATGACGTTTGTCTTGTTTATGTTTCCTAATAAATTTATTTTCAAAGAATTTCCTTTGCTGTCTCGGATCTCTTCATAGCTACCAACGTATCCTTCACGTTGCATTATTTCCAAAACTTTCTTTATCAATTTGGAATTATCTTTCGTTATAACTTCATTCTTACCTAGTTTTTCATAGTTTTGAATAAAAGACAACACGTTTGCTAATGGATTGTTTAAACTCATTTTTTCACCTTAACTATATTTTTTGAAGCCTAAGTTCAAGGCTATTTCTCTAAAGCATTGTCTGCACAAAACTAAACCATATTTACTTATGTGAGCACCCGTTCTTCCACATCTCCTACATTTCTTGGTTGCTTTTCCAAATTTCCTTTTATTCGGAAGATTATGTTTCTGAAACTTAATATACTTTGCAGGTTTTGTTTTTATTTGCTTCAATACTTTCTTTGCGTCTGAAGTAGTCATTCTTCTTCACCTATTTTGATCTTGAATTCTTTTTTCAAATATTCAGCAGCATCTTCTTTTGAGATTTTGTGAGATATTGGAATTCTTCTCTTCATTACTTTTCTTCTCTTTATTCTAAATCCCGGTCTTTCAAGGGTCACACTTACTTGTAGGCCCATTATTCCTATCTCAGGATCATACTTTGCTTCAGGAATGTCTATATATTCTGGTATTCCAAAAGAGATATTTCCAGAATCATCTAGTGAGCTTGGTAGTAATTTATTCTCTTTTGCTTGTAATAATCTCACTAGCATTGTTTTTGCTTTTTCTTTTCTTAAAGTTAGTTTACAACCTATTGGTAAACCAGGTCTTAGTCCCCATCCTGCTATTCTTTTTTGGGTTATGGTCTTTACAGGATTTATTCCAGTCAGATGCTTAAGTAACTCAACAGATTTCTTTAACTTAATCTGATCTTTCCCTGCACCTATGTTTAGGGTGACTTTCTCTATTTTGATTTCTTTCATAAGATTCATTTTACTTTCATAATTGGTTTGTCTTTTTCTATAACAATCGCATATACTTTTTTGGTTTCAAATTCTTTTGAATCTTTGTTGAATGTTAGAATTCCGTTCTTAACTTCTGAAACAGTTGCTATTGTTCCCGTATATTTTCCTCTGTAAAGAGTTATGGTTGCTCCTTTCTCAAGTTTCAAGACAGACTTTATTTCCTGCTTTGGCAAAGACACTAATACACTATCTCCTACTTGATATTCATCTTTCTTCACTAAAAAAGTTCTTCCATCATGAGTTTTGAGTTGTGTAGCTCCTTTCTTCACAATTTTCTTTCCTGTGATTTTTGATATTTTTTGATTAGAATCTTTTTTATCAATTGGTTGTAAGAAAAGCTTATTTTGCTCATTAAGCAGCATTACGAAGTGCTTGTTTATCTTAGGAATTGAAAGAACATCCATTAAACCGATTGAGAATTTATAATCCTTTCTTCTTTTTCCATCAATCAATACTTCTTGGTCATGTAAAATTTTCTTTACTTCTTTATTAGTATTTGCTACTCCAAGCAAGTTTCTAAGTACTATATTTATTGGCATAGATAACTCTATTCTGTGGGCTCCCGCGTTCGGTCTTGTGACAAATCTCGTATTTTTCCTTTTAATTGTCCATGTTTTTGGAGCTTTTTGTGGTTTCAAATGGTTTTTTGTCATTATGTTTCACCTTTGAGTTTCTGCATTCTTTTTTTATCATCTGTATTTAGAGATGTTATAACCATATTTGATGGATGAAATGGTCTTGTTGATTTTGAACCGTCCTTTTTTGTAAATTCAATTTTTTCAAGGTACACCTTTTGATTCTTTATGTTGATTCTTTCAACTTTTTGTTCTTCTCCTTTATGACTTCCTCTTAATAACTTGACTTTATCTCCCACTCTTAGTCTAATTGATCTCTTACCATGTTTTTTCTTGAGTTCTTTACTTAAATGGACTCCTAAGAGTTTTCCTTTTATGTGTAATGGAGCTTTTGCAACATATTTCCTTTGCTTTCTAGGTTGTTTGCTCCTAACCCATGTTTTTGAAAAAGTCGATTTCATTTTACACAATTATGCTTGCTATCTTTGCTATTCCGGGCCATCGATCACATGCTTCTTTTGCTATTGGGCCTTTGAATATTGTTCCTTTTGGATTTCCTTTATCATCTTTCAAAACAACAGCTGCGTTGTCTTCAAATTTGATTCTTTCTCCTGATGGTCTTCTATATTCTTTTTTCTGCCTGACTATGACTGCAAACACCACTTGCTTTCTCATCTCAGGTTTTCCTTTCTTTACTGAAGCTTGAACTAAATGACTAATTCCTGCTGCAGGCAATCTTCCTTTTACTGTTTTACTTCCTTTTACACTTATGATCTTAAGCATTTTAGCTCCTGAATTATCACAAGTCTCAACATGTGATCCTACATTCAATCCTTTTGTGATTCTGGCTTTAACTGGTTTCATTTTCTTTTGATTCTTCTGTTTTTTTCACTTCTATAACAATGAAATGCTTTGTTTTTGAAAGAGGTCTTGTTTCCATTATTTTCACAATATCTCCTTCTTTAGCATTTATTTCTTCTGGATTGTGTGCTTTAACTCTACTTCTTCTTTTTTCATAACGTTCATACTTAGGAACAAACTTCTTCCTATTCCATTCTACTGTGACTGTTTTATGCATTTTATCAGAGATTACTTTGCCTTCAAAGACTCTTCCTCTGAGTCTTACATTTCCTTTGCTTGACTTTTTGCTTTTTTGTTCTTTATTCATCTTCCACCTTTCATCTTTATTCTGTCTTGAGGTTTTTTTGTGATTTTGTTTCCGTCAATGATTTCATTGTTAATTTTGAATTTTGATGAATTTTTTAAAATTGTTTTTGTTCCTTTTTTAGTATTTATTTTGAATGTGTTTTTTGTTTCATCAATCACTTTTCCTTTCAAACCGGTCAATGATTGGTTTTTACTTTCTATTATTGTTATATTCAACCCTATGTATTCTCGTTTGAGTTCATTCATTCCTTTTTTCCTATCTTTGTTTTATTTCGATTGTTTCTGGAGCAAAGCCCAATGATACCAGTTCTTCCCTTATGCGCTTTAGATGGTCTCCTTGTAATTCAACTATTCCATCTTTTGCTGTTCCACCGCAAGCAAATTTGGTTTTCAATTTTTTAGCCAAATCTTTCAAATCAATTTCATTTTCATTGATTCCTTGTATAATGGTGTACTTCTTTCCAAATTTCTTCTTCACTATTTTTGCTGTTATCTTTTGACTTTCCTTTGCGATTGTCTCACAAACGCAAAGATCCTTAGGCAACCCACATGTGGTGCATATATCACTCATTTTGTTTTTGTCTTGTTTTTATTTTTGCAATTGTTTTTTTCAATTGTTTTATCTGACCAGGACTCTTAATTGTTATTCCTGTAGCAACTTGGGAATTCAATTTAATTAATTCCATTTTTGCTTCTTCCAATCTTTTTTCCAAGTCTTCATTGCTTAAAGGTTCTAGTTCTTTAAATTTCATAAATACACCTCTGTGAATTTATGGAATACAGAACTTTTTAGGTTCTGAATGCAAAAATCCTGTTTTTGCAACCCAAAAATTTTCAATTTTTGTTGTTTCATTTTTTCTTCCTTGTTGCAGTTTTCTTGGTCTTCCTTGTTTTTTTCTTGACTTCTTCTTTCTTCTCTGCTCTTTTTGTTGGAGTTTTCTTTGCTATCTTTTTTTTCACAGGCTTCTCTTTCTTCTCTGTTTTTATTTCTTTTTTCTCTTTTGATTTACTTTCTTTCTCTTCAACTTCTTCCTTAATTTCCTCTTGTATCTCTTCTGCTTCTTCACCTGTAACTTCTTCTATAACTTCTTGTACTTCTGATATTAATGTGATCTTATCAGGCAATTTCAATGTTGAAGGCATAATACTAACTCTAATTCCTACAACACCTGTTTTTAGTTTAGCTATTGCATATGCTTTGAGAACTCCTTCTACAGAAACATCTCCACATTTCTTCAAATATCCTTTATAGAATCTCCAACTTTTAGCTCTACTACTTGGTATTTTTCCTGAAATTATTATTTCTACACCAAGTGCACCCGCACCAACAACATCTGACATTGCTTTATGACCTATCCCTTTGAATCTTGCTGATCCATATCTTTCCAAAGATCCTGCTATTAGTTCTCCTATAATGTTTGCATCCAAACCAATTTCCTTTACTTCTTCTATTTCTATTTGCGGATTCTCTAATTTAAATGCTGATTTTAACTGATTTGTTATTTTAGTAATATTTGCTCCTGCTCTTCCAACAACCAATCCTGGTCTGGAAGCGGCTATGATTATCTTTTCCCCTAGAGGAGTCTTTTGTAACTTAACATCACTAAGTCCCACTCTTCCAAGATTTTTCTTTACAAATTCCTTTATCTGAAACTCTTTTATGTTGTCTGCCACGAATTTCCTTTCTATCATTTTTCTTCTTTTTTCTCCTTCACTTCTTTCAGTGATTTTTCTTGTGATTCTTTTTGAACTTGTTTTTCTTCTACTTCAGGTTTTGATTCTGTTTTAACAGGTTGTTTTTTCTTCTGTTCAAATTCTTTAACAATAACTTCAATATGCGTTCTTTTCATCTTGATTCTTCTTTGCCTTCCATAATGCCACGGTCTTGAAGCTCTGTTAGCAGATATACTTATTATCTTCAGATCTCTACTAAATCCTTTTATTTGAGCATTTGACTCGGCTGATTTCACAGCTTTCAATATGTTTTCTGCTGCTTTAACAGGAAATTTTCCTGAACCTATTTTCCTCTTATGACCTGCCCCTTCTGTAAATCTTGTAAACTTCACTGGTTGTTCCATGTTTTTCACAGCTTCCAAATATTTTTTTGCTTCTTCAACAGTTTTGTTCTTGAGTCTTGAACATATTTCTATTGAGTGTTTTGCTGATATAGGTATCTCTTTCAAAGAAGCTCTAGCCGTATTTTCACTTCCTTTTTCCTGATTTACATTTTCTGTCATTGTCGTTATCTCACAGAAACACTGGCACTCGATCTTGTTGCCCCAACTCCTGGAGCACTGTGTTCTGTTCTTTTTCTAGTAAGTATGAATTCGCCAATTATGTGACCTATCATTTCTTCTTGGATTATCACTGGCTGAAAATCTTTTCCATTATGAACTCTTATTGTCTTCCCAACCATTGTTGGCAATACAACCATATCTCTTAAATGAGTTTTGACATTGTCTTTTTTCTCTAATTTAATTACTAATTTCTTTTCTTCCTCTGTCAATCCTCTTTTGATCTTTCTTCTTTGTCTTGCAGGAAGTAATTCTGAAAGTTCATTTAATGATAACTCTTTCAATTCATTCAAAGTTCTTCCTCGATAAAAAAATTCTTTTGCCATTTAATCACCTTTATTTGTTTCTTCCTGTTTGCCTAGGTCTAATCATCCCTACTTTTCTTCCTGGAGGAGCATTTTTTGGAGCAATAGTTGGTCTCCCCTTTCTTGATGACCTTGCACCTCCTAATGGATGATCTACTGCATTCATGGATGCTCCTGAAACTATTGGCCAGTATTTTCCTCTTGCAGCCATTACTTTCTTTTTAATTCCAGCTTTCAGATATGGTTTATCGGTTCTTCCTGAACCAGCAACTACTCCTATGGAAGCTACGCATTTCAAATCAAACGCTTTTTGTTTTCCTGAGGGCAGCTTTACTGTTGCTTTATTTCTTGATTTTGAAACTATTCTTGCAGACGTCCCCGAGGTTCTCACTGCTCTACCACCATCTCCTGGTATTAATTCTATATTAAAGACTGAGACCCCTTCAGGAATTTTTCCCAGGGGCAAAGCGTTTCCTCTTTTTAAGTCTGCTTTATCTCCTCTTTCTAATAAATCTCCAACTCTGATCCCATCAGCAGCAATGACTAAATTAGTTTGTTTATCTTGATATTCTACTTTCAAGAGCGGAGCTGTATGTCCTGTAGAGTTTATTATATCCACAACTCTTCCTTTCTCTTGTTGTATTTGTGATGCATTTCCAACGAATTTGAAACTAGGTGCTTTGTATGTTGGGCTTCCTTTTCCTCGTTTTTGTTGTGTTAATCTTTTTCCCATTTTACATAAGTCCTAATTTTGTTGCCAAATCTATGGCAGGTGTTTCATCTGAAAATTTAACATATGCTTTTTTCTTTCCTTCTGGCGTTATCAATGTATTGATTCTTTCTATTTTAACCTTGAAAGTTTTTTCCAACTCATCTTTTATGAGCTTTTTATTGGCTGTTCTATCAACAATAAAGATTAATTTGTTCTCTGCTTCCATCAATCTTATTGATTTCTCTGTTGATAAAGGATATTTTATTACATTCATTTTTTCTTAGTTTTGTTTGTTGTTATTTTTTTGACTGTTTTGATTGATTTAGTTGGTTTTGTTTTAACTAGTTGTTTTGATTCTTCTTTCTTCACAGGTTTTTCTTCTTTTACTTCTTTTTCTGCTTTGAAATCATCTGTGAAGAATTGTTTTTTGTCTAATTCTTTTATAGCTGATTTTGTAAAAAGAGTTATTCTTCCAGGAACCCCTCCAGGTGCCAATAATTCTGTGTTTAAGTTTGAAACTTTTTCTGCTTCAAAGCCAGGCAGATTAGAACTTGTCTTTTTCAAATTCTCATTTGAAGAAACTAGTAAAACTCCTCTGCTTTCTTTTTCCTTAGCTCTTTTTATCTCTTCTTTGAAGCCCAGTTTTTCAAGTGTGTCTATTAATTTCTTAGTTTGAGTTATTTCATCAATTTTATCGTCAATTATAAATGGATAGTTTTGTGGTGGTAAATGTCCTTTGTTCTTTACTAACTCAACATCGAGTGTTGCTGCCATTGCAGACCTTATGGCTTTTCTTCGCTCTTTCTTGTTGATTCTTTTGGGCCATTTTTTTTCTGCTTTTGGTGGGTGAGCTCTTCTTCCTCCAACTGTTCCTGGAGCTACTGCTCCAACCCAGTTCATTCTTGTTCCTCTTCTGGAAAGTATCTTTCTTGGAACTCTTGAAATACCTAAACCATATGATCCTCTGTATTTTCTTCTTCTTCTGGAAAGTTCTGCTGAAGCTCTCTTTCCCGCTCTCGGATCTGCTCCGTATGGTTGTCTTTTGTTAGATTGTATTGATAAGAAGGACCTCTTTATCAAATCTGTTCTCACAGGTTCATAGAATTGTTTAGGTAAATTAACTGATCCTGATTCTGTCTTTGTTAAATTTAATATTTTTAATTTCATAAATTTTCCTCCAAAAATTTATGTACATCAAAATTTTTCAAATTTTTATGTTTCATTGTATTGAAAGTTGATGTTTTTTGTTTTTTTCTCTTATAGGCTGAGTCATTATGATTGTTCTTTTCTTTGGTCCGGGGATTGATCCGTGTATTAGAAGATATGTTGATTTTATATTGCCATATTTATGGAAGTTCTTTCCTTCTTTTTCTGGTTCATTTGAAATTTCTAGAATTTGTTTATTGTAATCAACTCTCTGAAAAAAACCTGTTTGTCCTGCATGAGCTATTCTCCACATAATGTGTTGTTGCCTGTTCCAAGGGCCTAATGAACCAGGAGCTCTTCTTCCTTTCTCAGATTTATGACTTTTCAAGCCTATTCCGAATCTCTTAACAGGTCCTTGATATCCTTGTCCTTTTGTTATAGCATGAATATCTACAAATTGATTTTCTGAGAAAACAGTATCGACAGTTATTTCCTTGTCAGAATTCTGCTTTATGAACTCAAATTTGTCTTGATTTGATCCGCCGAGACCAATTTCAACTATTTCGGGTTTATTTTTTCCAACCCCTGTTTTTTCTGGCTGAGAATAAATATTAATTGTGATTTTATCATATTCTTCAGGATTTATTTTTTCCAAGTCCTTTGAATTTTCTTTTGAAACTTTTGTTTTTCTTTTAACATTCTTTTCTGTTTTGAAGAAAATTTCTTTTTCAACTTGTAATTCTCCCTCATTTGTTTTGTAAAATCTTGCTGAAAAAACCCTTATTGGAGCACATTCGACTATAGTTACTGGAACAGACACTTCTTCATTCTTCAAGTGAGAATTCTTATTTTCATTAATAGCTATTTTGTGTGTCATCCCGACTTTGTAACCTATGAATGCTAAAGGTTTTACATCTTTTACTTCTGGCCAAGACCTTACTCTAGCATAATGCTTTTTGGCCCTCTTTCTAGGCCAAAACTGCATGCTTCCTTTCCTTGGTTTTTTTATAGTTGGCATTCTATTATACTCTTTATTATCTGTTCAAAAACCCCTTAGAAACACATCTCTAAATTTGTGTCCTGAAAAAGGTTCTCTTCCAGGCTTCTTAAGTAAGATTTGACTTTGTTAAGAGCTCAAATGTTCTGTTGAAAAAAGTTGCTTATTTATAAATCTTATGATAAAACTAATTTGATTTCCTTTTTTTAGGCTTTTTTGATTGTTTTAGAAGTTCTTTTGCTTTTATTTTAGTATATTGTATAGGATTTTTTACTCTTTTGCAAATCTCGTCAGGATAACAAACCCCCACACTTTGATAATAACCAATATTCTCGCAGTTTGGAGGGGGTATCTTTTCTTTCTTGTATTTGCTGCTTTTTAATTGCCCTTGTATATATGCGCCCCTTAAAGGTTCTCTGTTATTTTTGTTCCATTCCTTCAATTTGTCTTCAATTTCATCCTTGTTCCAACCAACAGAACTCAAGAAATTTATCAATATGAATATAGATCTCTTCCTGCCATCCTCTAATCCTTTTAGAATCCTCTTTATACAAGGCGGGAAGAGTTGTTCAGGGAGCGCATCTGTTATATCTTCATACTCGACTTTCTTTTCTTTCTTCTCTTCAATCTCTTTTATTTCAAAATCAAATGCTTGAATAATCAGTTTAGAAGCTTCATTTGCTTCTGCATTTCTGTCTAAAAAAACTTCTTTCACAACCACATTTTCTGGCTTTGCATCTTCTTTCTTAAAAGACAATACTTTATTAGGATTCAAAGGCACTGAAACCAATTGTGATTTTTCATGAAAAGAGTAAGGCATTCTGAAGAGATGTCTTGAAGATATCAATATAGTATCTATATCTAAGAAAGGTTCTGCATCTAGTTTTTCAACCTGGTCTCCAAATTCATTTGTTTCCTTTCTTATTATCTCTGAAGGTTTTTTTCCTGTTTTCTTAACTACTCTTTCAAAATCGTTCTTCTCTAATTTCAGTATGGCTTTACTGACTTTGTTTTTAATCAAGTGTTTTATGTAGCCCGCAATCCTTCTGGGCGCTTCAGGAAAAAGGTTTTTTGTTTCTTGACCCCCTATCTTCTTTGGAAATGCCTCAAAAGGAACAGCTATGTGAAAACCTTTATTACCTGAGAATTTGCACGTGATGGATTTGATATTATAATGTTTCAAAACCTCTATAGTGTAATAGGCTGCCATCTTAGAATAATCCAAGAGCTTACAATCAATATCCAAAACTAAATCCCACCCATTTCTTAGGTTATTGAACTCTTCTGTCTTCAGATCTCGTGTAATCTGAAGTGGATTATTCCATGACTCTTCTGAACAATGAAAAGATGTTGCTCCTTTTTTTGCGTTTTCCAGTATATCGCCTTCATATTGCAAAACATCAGGTCTTTTTCCAAATCCTCTTTCACCATATATTACTGCAACTTCTTTATCTTCAGCTACTTTCAACATTGCTTCCTGAACATCCTTTCTTTTATAGAATTTAAGCGTCTTGCTAATAAACATTGTAAAGTGAATTACTTTGCCATTTATATTTTTAATGCGAAATCAACACACCCTTCTACAAAGGAAAGAATTAAAAAGTTAAGAAGTTACACCCTCTAATAGTATGGAAACCAGTTATATATTAATAAAAACAATTCATGGAAAGCTTAAAATAGTTAGTTCTAAATTAAAGACTTATGAAGAAGCAGAAGAAGTCCACGAAATTTATGGCAGATATGATATAATAGCCAAAATAGTCGTTGAATCAAGAGATGAACTAAAAAAATTCATTCAAAATAAAATCTTAATTCTGGAAGGTATTTCCAGCACAGAAAGCTTGGTTGTTTTCGACGACGAATAAAATTATTCTTTGTATTCTAAATCAAGTGTTTCTCTGATTTTCTTTGCTTTTTTCTCTCCAATTAAAGCTATTTTTTTCAAAGAATATTCTTTTGCATTAACTATTTTTTTGACAGATTTGAATTTTTTCAACAAAGGTTTGGCCAATTTACCTCCTATTCCAGGAATAGAACTTACAATGTATTCTTGCTGTTCTTTCAGAGAAAGAGGTTTTGCTGTGTGCATCTGAAAAACTTTTTTTTCAGGATCCTGCTCTCTCTTGGCTATAACATATAACAATTCTGCTGTATCATGCTCGTTTTTAGTATATATTATTGGAATCCTATAAGAAACAGCTATTGTTGAAAGCATACCTCTTATAGCATTTTGATGTATATTTCTTTGAGAATAGATGTCTTCTTCTCCTTCAACTATTAACAAAGGTTTAACATAACTCGTTAATTCTCTAATTTGTTGAAGCAGACGACCATCTATTATTGAATTAACAAAATCTTTTTTCTTTTTATACTCTACAGCGACTTCTTCGCTTAAGAGATAATCTCCGACAGCTAACTGCTGTAAATCAATAGTGACTCCTTTTTCAACAAGCTTTTTGATTATCTTTGACCCTCTTTCTCTTTGATCCACAACTATTTTTATTTTGAGTTCTTCAATAAAAGAAGTTAGTTTCTCCTCATTTTTTGTTTCCATAAATTCAATCTTACTGAACTTTTCTTTTAATTTTCTTAGATTATTGTGCATTTTTCTTTCTTTGTGATGAGAAGACCACCTATATGCTTCATCTCTTGTATTTTTTGTCATTAATACTATTACTCTCCCTTCTTTAAGTCTTCCTGTTCTTCCCCTTCTTTGAATACTTCTTATTGCGGAAGGAATCGGCTCATAAAAAACAACTAAGTCTACTTGAGGGATATCCAATCCCTCTTCACCTACAGATGTGCTTATTAAACAATTGAATTTTCCTTCTGAGAATTCTTCTATTATCTCCTTTTGCTCTTTTTGTGTTAAACCTGTTTCATCTTTCTTGTTTTGACCAATAAATATTTTACTCTTTAAAGAACATTCATTCAACACCTTTTTTATTTTCAAAGCACTACTTCTATATTGGGTAAAGATTATTGCCTTTATGTTTTCTTTCTTTTCAACTTCCTCTTTCATCAATTTTTTCAAAGAGTCAATTTTTGGATGTTCCTCTCCTTCTTCTATTAATTTTAAAAGCCCTTGTTTTGCCTTCAAAAAAATAGCGTCATTCATAAGATTCTTAACTGCTTTGACTGTTCCTGTCTTTGCTTGAGTTTCCAGTTTTTCAATATATTTTTGTAAAGGCTCAAGTCCCTGTGTCTCTAATAATTCCAATGCGTGCTGAACTTTCATAACTTCTGCTAAAAGACTGATAGATCTCAAGATGTTAAAATCCTTTTCACCTGAAGAAATTCTCCCCCTCAAATCAGCTTGTAAACCTAAAAGAGCTTTTTTTGTATAATTAGAAACTTGTCCATATAAATAACCTAATTTTTTCACTTCATTTAGTTTATTCTTTACAAATTGCTCAAAAGCGCTTTTTATAAATTTTAAATTTTCTGGGAAAGTTATTTCAACCCATTTAACATCCATTTCCTGAACATAGGGTTTTATATCGCTGTCTTCTTCTGTTCTAATTTCGAGATTTTCAATGAAAAGGTTTTGACAGACTTCCTCTATATGTGCTTTTTCTGAACCCGGAGACGCTGTTAATCCAAGTATTTTTGTATGTTTTGATTGTTTTTCATATTGTTTTGCAACGAAAACATACGCATAATCACCTACTGCTCTGTGTGCTTCGTCAAAAACCAATAAAGACACATCTTCAAGAAAAATTCTTTTTGTTATAATGTCATTTTCTATTCCTTGTGGTGTACTAATCACAACTCTTGCTTGTTTCCATAGTTCTGCTCTTTTATCAGGTTTTATCAAACCTGTAAAAAGAACTATTTTTTCTTCTTTAATATTAAGATGTTTTTTAAATGTCTTCAAGTGTTGTTCAACAAGCGGCTTTGTCGGAGCTAAAACAAGAATTTTGGATTTAGGATAATTTATCAGTCTGTGTGCTGTTAGAAGAAGAGAAATCATTGTTTTACCAAGACCTGTCGGAAGCACAACTAAAGTGTTCTTCTTAGTTGTTGTATTAAAAATAGATTCTTGATATGTTCTGGGTTTTACGTCTTTAAGCATAAATTAACGATTGAAGAAGTATTTATATGTGTTTTTCTAAAAAAGAAAAAAATAGAAGGAAAATTATTTCCTTCCTCTGGCCATCTTGGCTCTAGAAACATCACCTGCCTTATCGACAAAGTACAGATATCCTGCTTGTTTCTTAACGCCTACTTTTGCAACTTTTTCAGTTGGTTGTTTTCCTTTCTTTCCACCGCCCCTTGACATCTTGGCTCTAGAAACATCACCTGCTTTGTCAACAAAGTATAGGTAGCCGTTTTGTTTTTTAACTCCTGCTTTCGCTACTTTTTCAGCCATTTCGTTACACCCCCTTAATAGCTCAGAAGGCAAAAACCTTCTCGTCTATAAATTATAGTGTTCTTAGTCTATAAAAAATTATTTATTATTTAAATGTTTCGAATTTTCCCGTCGAAAAACAATTATTTTCTCGTCTCAGAATATCTTTCTAACAACTTTTTTATTATAAGACCTGCAACGATACCTAAAAAGAACAAGATTAATATCCAAGATTTTTTACCTGATTTTGTAGCTATCAGATACCCTAAAAGAAAACCAACAACAAGTAAAACATATGGATAATTAAGATCTGCTTTTCTAAGAGCATGTGTTGCAGAAACAATCACGCCAAATAAAAATATTATTATTGCATGTAAAACAAAATTATTGAATGCAAAAGATAGAATAACTCCTAATACTAGAAAAACTAAAAAAGTAGTTTCAAAAACATATTTCATTCCCATATAAAATCATTATTCTTACAGTAAACTCATATTTAAAATGTTTGATTTTAGAATGGATAATTTATGTATTTTAGGAAGAAAAACATAACTGCTAAACCTACTAACATTGCCAATATTAGTAATGGAAAATTTCCAAATATTGTTATGGCAGAGATTATTAATAAAGAATAAATTATTAAGGAAGAAAATATGAAAACATAAAGTGGTCTTCCGAAAAAGAATATGTGTATTCCTGGTGTGGCTCCTGCGTGAAGTTTTAAACCACCAAACCTTGGTAAAGGCAACATTGAGAAGAAAGCATAAAGAAAGTTGAATTTGATAAACTGCATGACCCAATAATTCTCTGTTGCTAAATATATAAAACCAAACATCAGTGCTAAAAATACATTAGTAACAACCCCTGCAATAGATCCGACTGCTAAATCTTTAGTATTTATTCCGTGTCTATATCTTCCCATACGGAGTCTCTTAACGTGCTCAAAAAAAGTTGTTCCAGGATAAATTATTGGTAAATAACCAACTGATATGAAAGTAATTAATAAACCCATCAATATTCCTTGAAGCCACCAAGAATAATGAAGTCTATAACCATCATTCAAAGCAAATATTTTCTGCATTGAAATGCTGGCCAGCATGACAAGAAGAATTAATATTGAAGAAAAAATCCAGTTTTTAAACCCTGAAGTCACATCAAAGTCTACAACACCCCATTTTCTAAAAGACAATATGAATCCAAAAATCAATGAAGAAATAAACAATTCTCTCTGTTCTCTGGGAGAAAATCTGAATTCATCTCTTACTCTTGTTATGATTTCGAGCACCATATAACTAAATACTGCCAAGATTATTATAAATAATTTGTTGTTTTGTTCTCAGAAAAAACTTATATTTGAATAATATAATTCCTTTAATTCCTTTTTTAAACCTTCTTCATGACCTGCACCTATTACACATAAAATTTTTTTATCAACATTCTCTTTAGAAATTTTAAACAATTTTTTGGCCATGTATTTGTTTCTTTCTTCTATTAAAACAGAATAGATGTTAGGATATCTATTTTTTAATTCGTTTAAAATTTTGTTTATTAATTCTTTTTTAGGAACTTTAGAGATATCTATAAACATTTTTTTCTTTGAAAAAGGAGCTGAGAATAAATCTTTAAAGAGAGTTATTTTTTCTTTGAAAGAGAATTTTTGAGAAAATCTTTTCAAAGTTATTTCAATATCTCTATCTATTAATTCTAACGATATATTATTTTGTTTTGCTAATTCAACGGCCTTTTTCATGTCGGATCCTGGTTCAACCCCTACTATAGACCCTAATTTTTTCTGAAGAAATTTTCCTATTATCAAAAATAGATATCCGGAAAGACCTATCTTAAAAATGTTTGGTAAACTTGAATTTTTTTGTTTTTCAAGAAGCAAAGAATAATATCTTCTTTTATCCAATTCCACAGCAATTATGTCTGGTTTGAATGATTCTATAGAATTATTTATTTCATTTATAGAATCTCTAGATATGTGAGATGTTCCAATTATTTGTAAATTTTTTAACATAATTTCAGAACAAATTTTTGTTATTTAAAAATTTAAGGAATTAAAACCCTGGAAGATTCCAAGAAAGTCGGAATCTTCCTGGGAAAAAGAGGTGAGGTTAACTTAAGCAAAAACTTTCATATTCTCCCACGCTAGGTTGAATAATTCTAAAAGTGTTTGACTGAAAAAAGGGGTATTTACCCAAACACCCACATCATATGATGGGTGAACTTTCTCGTCGTCAAGAAGCATAAAAGTTATTTCTTTTTCATCAACCAAACAAAATCTTCCTTTTGTTTTACAATCTCTGACTTCTGCAAATTTCTTTGCTTCTTTCAATAATTTTTTTGTATTTTCAGTCACAGGAGCAGCAATTTTTATTTTAACTCCTTTTTTATGTGCTTTTTCTAAAGATCTTGACATCACTTCTAATTTTCTGATTATGCCTTGTTCAGTTGTCATTAATAAAATAGAGTTTTCCGCTTCTTTTATCATTAAATCAAAATGTGAATACAATCTGTCTCTTCCCTTTAAAGAGGCTGTAATGTCTGTTGGTTCAACCAGAGTAACACCTTCACTGTGAAGCACATTCAATTCATTTAAAACTTCTGAACATTCTAATTTTTCTAAAGAATTTATTTGATGATTAACATCTTCTTTTATTCTTTTTTTGACTCTCTCTAAGACTTCATTTGGAGGAATCACTAAATATTTTATTGGCTTTCCTATTTTCATAATTATGAAACCTTTTTTTTCTAGACTTTCCAGAACATCATAACTTCTGCTTCTAGGAACATTTGCTATATCGCTTAGTTCTCCTGCAGTGCTCACCCCTCTTGATAGTAACGCAGTCCATATCTTGGCCTCATATGTATTCAAGCCAAAGTCTTTTATTTTTTTTAAAAATTCATTTTGAATAAGCACGTTTATCACCTTAATTACTACTAGTCAGGGAGAAAGGAATAGAACATTCTTTTTAAACCTTTTGTTTTTTTATCATCAAACAGTAGTTATTTATAATGTGGCTGTCACACCCCTATTTCCTGTAGAAATATAGTTCATCTAGAAATAACTTCTTTTATTAAAATAATTAATAAATAAATAATAAAATGTTTTCAATATTGAAAATAAATATATAATGATATATTAAAGAAAAACAATTTTTTTATTATAAACATATTCTCCACAGGAAATAAAGGGGTAGGTCATATGTTCAGAATAATCTATTTTTAATAATATATTATGAGGACACAAAATCTTTATAAACCTACGTTTCCTCTGGAAATTTTATGCAGGAGAAAAAGTTAGGAAAATTTTTCAAGAATTATGTTGGAAAGAAATCTTTATTTGTAAATAAAAGTGTTCTTCAAGCATCTTATATGCCTAATGAGATAAATCACAGAGATGAACAAATAGAACAATTAGCTAGTATTTTGGCACCAACTTTAAGAGGGGATTTACCTTCTAATTTATTTGTTTACGGAAAAACAGGCACAGGAAAAACTTTAACTGTCAAATATGTTTCTGAACAATTAAATAAATCTGCTGAAGAAGAAAAGGTTTTAATGGAAGTAGTATATTTGAATTGTAAACTTAAAAAAATAGCAGATACAGAATACAGGCTTGTTGCTCAAATGGCAAGACATTTTGGAAAAGCCATACCTCCAACAGGATTACCAACTGATGAAGTATACAATGTGTTCTATAAAGCATTAGATGAAGAAAAAAAATTTGTATTAATTATTTTGGACGAAATAGACCAATTAGTTAAGAAAATAGGTGATGAACTAATATACAATTTAACTAGAATAAATTCCGAGTTAAAAAATTCAAATGTTTCGTTAATAGGTATAAGTAATGATTTAACTTTCGTCAATAATTTAGACCCGCGTGTAAAATCTTCTTTAAGTGAAGAGGAAATCCTCTTTCCACCATATAATGCAATACAGATTCAAGATATCTTAAGGAAAAGATCTAAAATAGCCTTTCAGCCTAAAGTAATAAAAGAGGGTGTTATAGAGAAATGTGCTGCATATGCTGCTCGTGATCATGGCGATGCAAGAAGAGCTTTAGAACTTTTAAGGGTGGCAGGAGAACTAGCTGAAAGAAAAAATAATAAAATAGTAAAAATTGAACATTTAGACTCTGCCGAAAATAAAATTGAAAAAGACAGAATTCTAGAATTAGTCAGAAGTCAACCCAAACAATTCCAAATTACTTTGTATGCTATAATTTTAAAGAATTCTTTACAAAAAGAAAAGGTTTATACAGGAGAAATATATGATTATTATAAGAAAATTTGTAATGAAATAAGTTTAAGACCATTAACTCAGAGAAGGGTTTCAGATATTATTGCAGAGTTAGATATGTTAGGAGTCATCAACGGTAGAGTTCTTTCAAAAGGAAGATATGGTAGAACAAGAGAAATATCTCTTTCTGTTCCTAAGTTTATTGAACCAAAAATAATTGAGATTTTAGAGGAAAATCTTGAAATAGAAAGAAAAAATGAGTTATTCTGAAAAAGTAAATTCTTTGTTAGAGAAAGGGGTGTTGGTGGGTCCTGAATTTTTAGACAAAGAAAAAAAGAAATTTGTTTCTGAAAAAGAAACAGTAAATGTAGATGAAAAAAGTTCTGCAAAAGTTAAAGTCTTGTATAGTTATGATAAAAAGTCAAAAAAAAGGGTTGTAAATGATTTTGTTCAATTTTTTAATCATAGATTTAAATCTTTAGAAAGAATAATCAGACAAAGACCTGAAATGCAAGGTTTGATTTCTTTGAATAAACTCAGACTAAAGAGTGAGAAAGATAATGTATCTATTATAGGAATGATTAAAGAAAAGAATATAACTAAAAATAATAATGTGATACTGAAAGTTGAAGATTTATCAGGACAAATGACTGTTCTGATTCATAAAAATAATGTGGAGCTTCATGAAATAGCAAAGGATTTGGTTCTTGATGAGGTTATAGGTGTTGTTGGGGTATTGGGTAAAGATATTATTTTTGCTAATAATCTTGTTTTTCCAGAGATTTCATTAAATAAAGAGTTAAAAAAAGGACCGACTGAAACCTATGCAGTTTTTATAAGTGATTTGCATTTTGGCTCAAAAGTATTTTTGAAAAAAGAGTTTGAAAAATTTATTTTTTGGCTAAATGGAGAAATAGGAACAGAAGAACAAAGAAACATGGCAAAAAAAACAAAATACATATTTTTAACAGGAGATTTAGTTGAAGGAGTTGGAATTTATCCAAGTCAAGAAGAAGATTTAGAAATAAAAGATATTAAAGACCAATATAAAGAATTAGCCAAACATCTTTTAAAAATAAAAGGAGATAGAAAATTAATCATAACTCCTGGAAATCATGATGCTGGAAGAATAGCAGAACCACAACCACCTATGTACAATGATTTTGCTGAAGCTATTTGGAAAATACCAAATACAATAATTGTAAGTAATCCTGCACTTGTGAATATAGATGCATCAAAAGATTTTTCAGGTTTAGATATATTACTATATCATGGTTTTTCTTTGATATATTATGCAAACAATGTTGTATCTTTAAGAAATGCTGGCGGTCAAAAAAGAGTTGACTTGATAATGAAATTTTTACTTCAAAGAAGGCATTTGGCACCAACTCATGAATCTAATTTATATATTCCTGATGCAGAAGAAGATCCTTTGGTTATAAGCACTGTTCCAGATGTTTTTGTAACAGGACACATCCATCGCGCAACAGCTTCTCAGTATAGAAATGTAACTATTTTAAACACTTCTTGTTGGGATAAAATAACAGAAGACCAAGAGAAAAGAGGGTTAGAACCTCAACCTGCCAGAGCTTTTGTGCTAAATATTCAAACAAGAAAAGTAAAACTCATAAATTTTTTAGGAGAATAAAATGGCGTATTCAAAAGAAATGGGAGATTATTTTCAAGAACTAAAAAAAGATTGTCTAAAAGCTTATGAAACAGCCAAAGAAGCTAGAAAAAAAGGTTTTGATCCTTCAACAGATGTAGAAATCACTCTTACAGAAACAATGGCTGAAAGAGTTATAGCTTTGATGGGGGTTGTTGCTCCACAAATAAAAAACACAAGCGCTAAAAAAAGAATAGAGGAGCTAGAAAAAGAATATGGGTTTCTTGATATAAGAGTTGCTTTGAAAATAGCAGAAGAAGTTGCAAAAGAAAAGTTTTGTAAATTTAAAGATCAAAAAGAAGCAATAGAAATAGGTTTAAGAACAGGTTTTACATATGTTACTTTAGGAGTTGTTAGTAGTCCAATAGAAGGATTTACTCATTTAGATTTTAAAGATAGAAATGATGGAAAAGGAAAATATTTTTGTTTGTATTATTCAGGACCTATAAGAAATGCTGGTGGAACGGCAGCAGCATTGTCAGTAGTAATAGCTGATTATTTAAGAAAAAAGTTTGGTTTTGAAGAATATGATCCAACTGAAAAAGAAATTAAAAGATGTTATGCAGAGTTAGAAGACTATCACGAATTTATTACTAATTTACAGTATTTTCCTTCTAAAGAAGAAGCAGATTTTTTGATGCAACATCTTCCTGTTGAAATTTCAGGAGATCCTTCTGAAAAATATGAAGTTTCAAATATTAATTATAAAGATCTTCCAAGAGTAAACACAAACATTTTGAGAAGTGGATATTGTTTAATTCATAGTAGTTGCATACCTCTTAAAGCCCCAAAACTTTGGGCGAAAATTAGTAAACACATAAAAGATTTTGATCTCGAGCATTGGAGTTTTTTGGAAGAATTTCTTAAAATACAAAAAAAGTCAAAAGCAGAAGGTAAAGGGGAAGAGAAATCAAAGATAACACCTGATTATACTTATATTAAAGATCTTGTTGCAGGAAGACCTGTTTTAGCACACCCTATGAGACCAGGAGGTTTTAGATTAAGATATGGTAGATCGAGAGTTTCAGGTTATTCAGGACAATCTATTCATCCTGCAACAATGCATACATTGAATGGTTATTTGGCGACGGCAACACAACTTAAAGTTGAGAGACCTGGAAAAGCATCCGCTTATACTGTTTGTGATAGTTTAGACGGACCTATTGTTAAATTAAAGAGCGGGGAAGTAGTTTTTCTTGAAACAGAAGAATTAGCAATCAAATACAAAAAAGAGGTTGAAGAAATTCTTTTCTTAGGAGATATGCTAATTAGTTATGGGGACTTCTTTGATAGAGCGCACCCATTGGTTCCTGCAGGATATTGTCAAGAATTTTGGATTCTAGAATTTGAGAAAACAGTTATTGAAATATTTGGAACTTTTGATTTTGAAAAAATAAAAGAGTTAATTGACATATCAAAAAAAGATTTAGAAAAATTATTTTATAGACCGATAAAATCAAAAATTTCAATAAAGGCTGCAGCAGAAATATCAAAGGCGTTCGGAGTGCCTCTACATCCGAGACACATGTTTTATTGGAATAACATTTCTTTAGAACAATTCAAAGAACTTCTTTCTTGGCTCAAAACATTTGAAATAAGAGATGAAAAAATAGTTCTGAAAAATTCTGAAGAGAAAGACTTATTGGCTTCAATAGGCGTGCCTCACAAATTAGTAAATAATGAATTTATTGTTTTAAACAAAGAAAATAGTTTTGCACTTTTAATACAATTAGGAATAACTAAACCAAACGAAATTAAAAATATTCTTGCTAGATTGGATGATAAAAAATTCTCTAAACCGCTTTCTTTGATAAGAAAAGTTTCTTTTGTGAAAATAAGGGATAAAGGCGGAACATTCATAGGTGCGAGAATGGGCAGGCCTGAGAAAGCTAAAATGAGGAAAATGGTGGGTTCTCCTCACGGATTATTTCCTGTCGGAAGTGAAGGTGGAAAGTTCAGATCATTTCAATCAGCTTTAAAAACAGGAACTGTTAAAGCAGATTTTGCTATTTTTTATTGTCCAAATTGCAAAAAAGAGGCTGTTTTTACAATTTGTGATGAATGTGGTAAGAAAACAGAAAAAATGTTATATTGTCATTCTTGTGGACTTACAAAAGGATGTGATCATGATCCAAAACCATTTGTAACAAAAGAAGTTAATATAAAAAAAATATTTGATAATCTTTTGAAACATTTAAAGACACAAATTTTTCCCGATTTGATAAAAGGTGTAAGAGGAACATTTAATCCTGAACACATCCCAGAACATCTTACAAAAGCGATTCTAAGAGCTAAACATTCTGTAAATGTCAATAAAGACGGAACCACAAGGTATGATGCTTCAGAAGTGGCTATAACTCATTTCAAACCAAAAGAAATTTTTGTATCTGTCAAAAAATTAAAGGAATTTGGTTATACAAAAGACATTTATGGTTTGCCTTTGGAAAAAAGTAGTCAAACTATAGAATTAAAATGTCAAGATATCATTGTTCCTGCTTGTCCTGTTTCTCCAAATGAACCTGCCGACGAAATATTATTTAGAACTTCAAAGTTCATAGATGAATTATTAGATAATCTCTATAATTTGAAACCGTTCTATAATCTTAAGAAGAAAGAAGATTTAGTGGGTCATTACATTGTTGGGTTGGCACCACACACCTCTGCAGGGATTCTTGGGAGAATAATTGGTTTTTCAAAAACCCAAGGATTTTTTGCTCATCCATTGTTTCATGCGGCAATGAGAAGAGATGTTGATGGAGATGAATCATGTATGTTTTTGTTAATGGATGCTTTTTTGAATTTTTCACAAAAATATCTGCCTTCATCAAGAGGAAGCACTATGGATGCTCCTTTAGTTCTTACTTATTTCTTAAATCCTGCAGAAGTGGACGATATGGTTTTTCACGTAGATGTCGATTGGAAATATCCTTTAAAATTCTATATGGCTGCTTTGGAATATAAGATGCCTTGGGAAGTTGATATAAGTCAAGTAGGAGATTATTTGAATACTCCTGCGCAATATGAAGGTTATGGATTTACACATACAACTTCAAATATAAATGATGGGGTGCTTTGTTCTGCTTATAAAACACTGCCAAGTATGAAAGATAAATTAAAAGGACAAATGGATTTGGCTGAAAAAATAAAGGCAACAGACGCGACAGATGTTGCTCGTTTGGTTATAGAAAAACATTTTTTAAAAGATACAAAAGGAAATCTGAGAAAATTCTCTTCTCAAAAATTCAGGTGTGTGAAATGTAATGCAAAATATAGAAGACCCCCTTTAATAGGAAAATGTCTCGAATGTGATGGAAAAATAATGTTTACTGTTTCAGAAGGTTCTGTTGTGAAATATTTAGAACCAAGCATAAGTCTTGCTATGAAGTATAATGTTTCTGCATATCTGAAACAATCCCTGGAATTAACCAAAAGAAGAGTTGAGGATGTCTTTGGAAGAGATAGTGAAAAACAAGAAGCTTTAGGTAAGTGGTTTGATTAATCTTTTATAATTATTATTTGAGCATATGGGATTTTATTTATTTTTAAAAAAGAATCCACAATTTTTTGTTTCTTAAGAAAGTTAACAATGTTTTTTCCGACGACGTTTAAGTGATTAGCATTTTTTATCATTTCAAGAACTTCTTTTTCAGTCTTTTTTTCGCCTTTGTAGAAATTAGAAGTCAGATCCAATACTTTCTTATCTTCTATTATTTTTTTCCCGAGAAGTTCTTTATCAATTATTGCAAGCATGACATTTGTTTTTTCTATATTGTGTTTTTTTACTATGAAAGACATTTTCAGATTTTAGCGTAGAATGATTGCTTTGCTCCACAAGCTTGACATTTTAAGAAGTAAACGCTTGTTTCTTTTGTAAGTTTCGTATCTGGTTTTCCGCACTCTTTGCACAAAACAAAGGTTTCTGCATATTGACTTATTTTTTCATTTATTTTTGAAGCAGAGAGTTTTGTTCCGAAAATAACGGCTTTTTTTCTCATATCACCAGGTGTTGCTAATTCTTTTAAGATGTATTTTAAAAGATGTTCTGTTTTTCTTCCTAAAGCTTTTGCTATCTCATCAAAATTACTAACTATTGTTTTATTACCTTCTACATGTCCTCTGACTTTTGGAATATTGAATCTTTCAATTTCAGACACTGCTTCAGGTAATTCTTTCTTTCCTTTGTCAAGCATTTGTTCATAATTCATGTTTTGCAGAAAGGGTGTCTGTTATTTAAAGGTTTTCTATTTAGAAAACTTTTTAAAGACGAGAAACAGAAATCATTTCATGGTTTTAGAGTCATTAATAAGTCCCTTCAAAGCAGAGAATCGTCCCGGAAGATTAGTATTATTAGGTTTTGTATATTCTTCTGTCGCGATATTCTTGAGTTTATGGATTTTTAAGTCTTATTCTAGTTTGATCATGGTTTTTCTAACGGTGATGGCTTGTATTCCTCTGCTTTATAATACTATAAAGATGGAAGAAGAAAAGGATTTACAAGACATGGGTGAACGTTGGTTGCTGAAAGAACATGCAAAAGCTTTGATGGCTTTTATGGCTTTATTTTTTGGAATAGCTCTTTCCTGTGTTCTGTGGTATGTTGTGCTCCCATCAGAAACAGTTTCAGTTCTTTTTGAAACACAAACAGTGACAATCCAAAACATCAACCCCCACATTACAGGTCAGATATCCGGGAACACGAGTTCTTTTGTCAGAATATTTTTGAACAACATCAAGGTTTTGATCTTCTGCGTTTTGTTTTCATTTTTATATGGCTCAGGAGCCATCTTCATACTAACTTGGAATGCTTCTGTGATAGGAGCCGCGATTGGAAACTTTATAAGATCTAATTTGGCTTATTACTCTTCTCTTGTTGGTTTTGAAAAGACAGCACAATATTTTCAAATAATATCTATAGGTCTTTTGAAATATATAATTCATGGCATACCAGAGATTTTGGCTTATTTTGTTGCAGGTTTAGCAGGTGGAATAATATCTGTTGCAATCATAAGACATGATTTTGGAACTAGAAAATTTGAGCACATATTATTGGACTCTGCAGATTTAATTCTATTAAGTATCTTTCTTCTTTTCATAGCAGGATTATTAGAAGTGTGGGTTACACCGATATTATTTTAGATTATTTTTACTATTCCTGGTTTTATTTCGAATATCTCTCCCTGCTCTATTAATTGATTCATTGTCTTATTTGCGCCTATCGGATCGAATTCTTTTATGGCTTCTTCAATTTTGACTCCAAAACCATTATCCAGTTCAGAAATCTTTTTTATCAAATCATCTGCTATAGTAACAATTTCTTTTTTTTCAGAAACTATTTCTTCCTTATTTGTTGGTTGTGTGTCAATTTTTTTTAATTCTAGAGAACGGAGTTCAACCCATCTTTTGTTGTCAATAGTTTTTACTATTTCAGTCACAATGTATTTTTCTTCGTTAAACACTCTTGGTTTTCCAATAATGAGAACTATTTCGCCAACCTTGTTTTTTGTAAATGGTTTTTCCTTTTCAAAAGTTCTGAGTTGAATCTTCCCAGTTCCATCGTCGACAGTTATTGATTCTTCATCAGCAGAAATTACAACACCTAAAATATTTGCTCTAGAAATCTTTCCTAAAGAAGTTTCAAAATAATTTGGTTCCCAACCCTCTCTTTTTACATATCTTCCTTCAAGTATATCTTTTATTCTACATTTCTTGGCTGTTTGCCTTCTGATGGTTGCCATTTTCAGAACTATATCTTTGAAATCAATCCGTGTCTTGGACTAAATATGTCTCCAGATCTCTTTAGCTTTTCAATAACTTCCTCTACTTTCTTGGAATCCACTCCTTTTATCTCTGCTTCTCTGACAACGTCTTCTACAGGGATTGTTTTTCCAATTGTTTTTTCAAGATCGTTTATTATTTCTCTAACAATAACAATTTGTGACCTTTCGCTGGCAGTTATACCAGTGGTGATTCTATCAATATCTATCTTCCCTGTTTCAGGGTCAAGACCTATTTGTGATAAGCAGAAATGGACCAATTCTATTGCTCTCTGTGAATCTTTTTTTGTAACTTTATCTGACAATCTAGTTCTTGCAGATGCTTCTGCTAATCTGACAAGGCCTTCCAATTGTCTTGGTGAGATAGGGATTGCTACAATACCTTCTTCTGATGAAGCAGTGTTTCTCATTTTTACATAGAAAGCCTTGATTTCATTCAGAGCTATAGTTGTTAATTCTGGCTTAACATTTTGCCTGCTGTATGCAACATATTTTTTTATCAAGTTAGAATCTATTGCTTCCTTTATTTTAGTATCTTGATGTAGGGCAAGTATAAATTCAGCCATTTTTTCGTCTCTTACAGAATCAGGCAAGTCCCTTATAGGAAATATCAAATCAAATCTGTTAATAAGTGTTGATGGAAGATTAATTTGTTTTGCCAATAATTCATATGGATCAAACCTTCCGAATTTGGGGTTAGCTGCCGCCAGCACAGTTGTTTCTGCTCTTAAAGTGGCCTGTATGTTTGCTTTTGAGATTGTTATTGTTTGTTGCTCTAGCGCTTCATGCATTGCACTGCTATCTTCTGTGGTCATCTTATCCAATTCATCTATACAGCAGAGACCTTTATTTGTCAAGACTAAAGCACCTGCTTCCAGGGCATAACCTCTTAAGAATTCATCTTTGACTACTGATGCTGTTAAACCCGCCCCCGATGCTCCCTTTCCACTCACATATCGTGCTTTTGGAGCTATTTGGCTCATTCTTTTTAGCATCTGACTTTTTCCAGATCCAGGGTCCCCTATTAAGAGTATGTGCATGTCTCCTCTAATCACCCCTTGTTTTCTTTGTTTCTTTGAACCGCCCATTAATTGTAAAAGGAGAGCTTCTTTAACTTTTTCATGACCAAAAATTGTGGGTATTAGTGAAGAAACAAGTTTTTCATACACTTTTGGATCCTCGCTCAATTTTTTTATTTCTTTTATTTCTTTCTTTGAAATATCTATCTCTGTAAAATCTTCTTGTACTGGTTCTAAATAATTCGCTTCAATCATCAGATCAAATCTAGTTGATAAACCTCCCGAGGCAAGAACTATGGGAACTTCTTTTATTTCTCCAACAATTTTTAGTTTGCTTCCGGGGTTGGTCTTCTTTTCCGTAATTGGAGAAACTAAATCTTTTTTCAAGAAGATGTTTATCCTTTTTGGTTGTTCTCCACCTATAAGATCTTCAGGTGCTTCTTCTAAAACAAGTTTTTGTGCATCTACTAATTCTTTGCTTATAAGTCGGAATTTTCCTTTTCTTCCACAAGAGCATCTGCTAGGTTCTTTGAACTTTGTATCTATTTGCAGAATATTTATCAAATTGCCACAGCTAGGACATTCAAACTTTCCACTTGTCACTTGAGGTCTGACATCTGATTTTTGTCTGACAATTCCATCAATTTGAATGAATTTTTTTAAATGCTTACTTCTTATGTTTCTTATCCTGATGTAATGGGATTCAGGTATGTTTTTTATCCTGATGCTGAATTCTTTGAGTTCCTCCCCTATTATTTTTCTTGCAGATAATTCTCCAACCTTAATTATTTCTTCAGGTGTTTCAAGCAAAGCCTCTGCAAGATCAGGACTGAACTTTGATAGATTTGTAAAATCTACTATTAAGAAGTCTTTTCCTTGTTGGGAATTTTCAAGAAGTTCATTATGGTAACTTGACTCCAGGAACTCTTGAAACTTGTTTATCTGCTCTGTGATGTCCATTCTACTTTACTTTTTTTAGTATTTCAACCAGTTTATCAAGAGCGGCGTGTACTTCCTCTTCAGATTTTGTTCCTGTGCACACAACTTTTCCGTTGCTGAATAGTAGGAATGTTGCTTTTGCTTCCATTAATTTGAATACAAGACCTGGAAATTGTTCAGGTTCGTATTCTGTGTTGTCAAGTTTCATGGCTAAAACGTTCAGATTGAGATCCATTCCTATGCTACCGCTTGCAACGATGTTTTGAATTTTTATCACAGGTTTTATCTTAATCTTTATGTTTATTTTTTCCAAACTCTCTATGATCTTCTGTATGGATTCCCTCACTTTTGTCATGCTTCTGGCACCAGTACAAACTACTTTTCCAGAACTGAAGATTAATGCAGAAGTTTTTGGCTCTTTGATTCTGATAACTAATCCTGGGAATTGTTCAGGATTATATTCTGTGTTACTTAGAACTGCCGCCATTTTTTCCAGCGGAATATCGTGTTCCAGACTTGTTGACACAACTATATTTACAACTTGTATGTTTATTGGTGATTTTCCTTGCATGTTTATTGGTGATTTTTTCATTTTAGTTCCCCCAAAAGTATTTCTCGTCTAAAAATAACTTTTTATTTATAAATGAAATCTTGTCTTCTTTATAAAGGCTTTCGTTATCTAAAATAATCTTTAGAAAGAATATGCCCCCTTTGTTTCCTGTGGAGAATTTTTAATAAAAAAAATAATTAAAATTAAAAATTGTTCTGAACGATTTTGATAGTTCAGGGGCTCTTATTTTTAGCCAGTCAAAGATATGGATAGTGTAACAATAAGTGCATACAGACATCCAGTTATGACATAGGATACAGCTTGTTTCTCCAAAACCGGAATCTATCTCTTCAGTCTTTGTATATAGCTCTTCCACTAATTCTGGCTTTACTTCGCAAAGCCAAGCCTTTATTTCTTCCTCTACACAACCCATGCAAACAGGGTTTGTTATGGCCTCGTTGCACACAATGCATTCACTCATTTTTTACACCTCCTAACTTTATTTATGGTGTTTAGACCAGGTTCCTTATAGTTCTTTAGAAGAAGTTGCCCAAAGAATCGTCCAGAACCCGGTCAAACACACGAGCTCTCAACAAATCCTAGGCTTGTTTACAGTAAACATAGAGCCCACTAACCAAAACAGATACAGATTGTTGTTGTGGTTAGTTAGATTCATCGTTTTTCTTTCTAATGACATACATTATATATAAATCTTTTTGTGAATTATATTCTTTTTAGAATATATTTATAAAAAAACAGGTTTTTTGTTAATGTATGAAGATATTCATTGAAAAACAGAATAAGAATATTGAAAAGAAGTTTTCAGGCAAAATTAAAGATTTGTTGAAAGATTTAAAGATTAATTCTGATACTGTTTTAGTTGTTAAGGATAAAGAGTTGATTACTGAAGAAGATCTTGTTAGTGATAAAGATTCTGTTAAAATATTGAGTGTTATTTCTGGAGGTTGAGATGATTTGCTCTAAATGTTCTGAAAAAGCTGTTTTTCTTGAACCTAAACTTTGCAAGAAACATTTTATTGATTATTTTGAGAAGAAAGTTTTAGATACAATTAAGAAATTTAAATTGTTGAATAAAAAAGACAGAGTTGTTGTTGCTTGCTCAGGAGGAAAAGATTCTACCACAGTTCTTTATTTGTTGAAAAAGTTTCATGGTAATGTTGTTGCATTGGCCATTGATGAAGGAATTAAAGGGTATAGAGATAAGACTTTGGTTGATTTGAAGAAGTTTTGTAAAGATAATGATATTAAGTTACAGATTTATTTTTTTGAGAAAGAGTTTGGGAAGACTCTGGATATAATGTTAAAGAAGAAAAACTATCCCTGCTCTGTTTGTGGAACCTTCAGAAGGTATTTGTTGAATAAATGCGCAAAAGGCTTTCACAAGATTGCAACAGGGCATAACATGGATGATGAGGCACAAGCTGTTCTGATGAATTTGTTGAAAAGTAACACTGATTTGTTATTGCACTCTGTTCCTATAACTTCTAAAAGGAAAGGTTTTGTCCAGAGGATGAAACCACTTTATTTTTGTTCTGAAAAAGAAGTTGCCGCCTATGCTTTGTTGAAAGGATTCGATGTTGGCTTTACAGAATGTCCTTATATGGAAGAATCGTTTAGGAATGTTGTTAGGAATTCCTTAAATAATTATGAAAAAGAGAAAAAAGGCAGCAAGAGAAATATTTTGGAAAAACATTTGAAATTAATTAATGATATTAAAATTTCTAGAAAAAGTTTTCAATATTGTTCTATTTGTGGAGAACCATCTCAAAGTGATGTTTGTAAAGCTTGCGAACTCATAAAAAGCTTTAAATAAATACTTCTATTATTTTTGAATATGTTTGTAGATATAGTTTTTCCAAAAGGAAATGAGAAGGAATTCATTGAGAAAGCCAGAGTTTTAGGTAGTTCTGGAATCATATTTTTGTATGAGAAAGATGATAAGAAGATTTTTGAAAAAGTTAAGAAATTAAATCCTAAAAATTTCAAAGTTTATACAGGAATAGTTGGTAAAATAAGTAAGAAATATGATCATGTTTTTTCAAAAGGTTCAAGACAGGATTTTGAAAACAAAAATGTTGATATAGTGTTTGATTTGGAAAAAAATCCTAGGAAAGACAGTTTTCATTTCAGAAGTTCTGGTCTGAATCAAGTGCTTTGCTCTTTAGCAAAAGAAAATAAGATTTTTGTTGGTTTTAGTTTTAATTCTGTTTTGAAAGCAAAAGATAAAGGTTTAGTGTTAGGTCGCATGGTTCAGAATGTTTCTTTATGTAAAAAGTATAAGGTTAAAATGATTCTAGCCAGTTTCGCTAGTAAACCTTCTGAGTTAAGATACTGGAAAGACTTAGTTTCTTTTGGAGTAACAATTGGTATGAACCCTGAAGAAGCTAAAGTCGCTGTTATGAATAGAAAAGTTTAAATAACTAAACTTCTGTGTTAAAGCTATGAATGGGAGAAGAGGTTTGGTTATATCATTCTTATTTTTGTTTAGCTTATTTTCTCTTCCTGTATCTGGTGTTATTTGGGGAACAAGATTAGAGTATGCTCAGGGGGATAGCGAGGGCTTTGATGCTGACGACCCTTGCCAATCTAGTGAATCTTTTGTGTTAGGTCACGTTGTTGATAGTAGAATTGCTTCTTTTGAGGGCGATTCTGAAACGACAGTCGATACTTATATTAAAAATACTTTTCTTCCTTTAAATGATATTTTTTCTGCAGATTATCCTTTTGAGCCTTATGATTATGATGTTGCTGAATATTCTCATTATGATTTTGCTGATTTTACTGAAAAAGCGTGTGTTGATGGCAATTGGAATATTTATAGTTTATATACTAATCCTGCCTATGTTCAATATGGCTTTCTTTATTTGGAAAGTTCTCCAGATACATTATCGATACGAACTTGTGCTGATGGAGATGATCCTGATGAGGACGCAAATTCTTATGGAAATATAATTATATACAAGGCAGATAACCCAGAAACATTCTCTATGGTAGATCTTCTATCATCTGATCCTGTTGTTTATCTTTATAAACACGAAAAAGATGGCGATGGTGATGGAACTTGGGACTGTAGTAGTTATTCTGAAACTTTAAGTGGTGATGATGTATTAGAACCTGGTTTGTATGTTGTTTTTTTTGGTTTAAGTTGCGATGCCGAAGAAGGCACATTTGACAATGCAGAGGAGTGCAAGGCTAATCTTGGAATAAACGGCAATTTAATTCCAGATTCTGCTAGCGGAGATATTTTCTTCTTTTCAAAGACAATTTTACCTATAGACGATTCTGAATTAAGAAATCATTTTCCTGAGGGCGATGATAATAATTTCTCTTGTTATGTGCACTCAGGCCATTATGATGACAGTTTTGTGCCTGAATTTGCTAATGAGTCTTATCGTTGTTGCGGAGATATCGACACCCCCTACGGAACTTTTTATGAGCATTCTGAGGCAGCTTATCTTTGTACTGAAGCAAATGGTTGGACTAGTGAGACAGACCCAAATGAACTTTGTTCTAGTCAAACAACAGAAGGAGATGGTGACTATGAATTAGAAATCGGTGCCAGTTTATTTGATATAATTACTCTAGATGATGGTTCTGATGGTTGCTGTGGAGATGATGATCTTATTATTCTCGAAGACTCTTGTTTTGGAAGCATTCCGTGCACTGATTTTTCATCTTCTGATTGCCCAAATAGTTGTTTAGATGCCGAAACTTTTTGCACTCAAGAAAAAACAAATTGTATTTATGGGTGTAATCTTATTGATTGTTCCATTTATACAGGAGAAAGCTATAGTTATTGTCTGCAAGGAAGGGGCGCGTGTATGAGTGCTTGTAATTCGATACATTCAACTTGTTTAATTAACACAGAATGTGAGGGAGATAATTATGCTTGCTCTTCCTTGACAGAGGAAGATTCTTGTGGACTTCTCAATTCGTATGGTTGTTTTTGGATGACAAAAGGTTTTCAAGATTATGCTTTTTTTGATGATAGTAAGCAGTATTTTTGTAGTAATGATTTTGGTGTTGATAATAATGATATTACTCCTGATGTTCCTGCTGATTGGCATTGGTGGGATGCTCAGGGTGTTAATGCTTACAAGATACACACAATAACTTTTGAATAGAAAAGTATAAATAACAAAACTTCTGTGTTAAAGCTATGAGTGGAAGAAGAGGTTTGGTATTTGTAGTATTATTTGTTATTCTAAGTTTATTTGTGGGTGCAGATAAGACTTCTTGTAATGATGAAGGAGGTATTTGGTGTGATAATCTTCTATCAGATGAAAAATGTAAATATCCAGAAGATTTGATTTCTGAGAACAGTATTGATTGTGTTATTAGTTCAGGTCAATATGTAAATTTAGAGGGGCAAGTCGGTTTTTTATTTTTTAACAACTTCTTAGTTGAGCAGCATAACACTTTGTGGTTTAGGCAAAAGTATCCCCCTGATAATATATATCTAGATAATTTTGGTTCTGGTGGTGGAGGCCACGATTCTGGAGGTGATGGTAGTGATGGTGGAGGTGGTGGCGCTCTCAGGTCAAAAGGTAAGATAGGTGAATATATAAACTATAGGACTGCCTTTTCTGGGTCTGGCGGCGTTGCGGGAGCAAAGGTTGCTTTATTTGCAGAAAATTTGCAATTAGATGGCATTATCTCTGTATCGGGGGGTGATGGCTATGATGGTAAGAATGGAAAAATGTATTGTGGGGATTCAACTTTTGGGCAAGGGGGGGGTGGCGGTGGCGGCGGTGGTGGCGGTGG
>JABMPT010000006.1 GCA_013202845.1 Candidatus Woesearchaeota archaeon
CTCTAAGTCATCTGGCACTCACTAAGCTCGTACCAGCGTAGAACAACGTGCAGTACGTCTAAATTCTGTATCTCCTTCGCTACATTCAGCAAGAAGTAACTAAAGCAGTCTCTCAGCTAAATCGATTGTGGATAATATTTCATCACTGGGATTCCTCAATAAAGTTCTGATAGTGTCCACTTGGCCCCACCAAAGTGGATAAGTAGGAATTCAATATACTATAATAAAAATCATAAGAAAGATTGACGGGTTGAATGGACGTTTGAGTGTGGGGTAAAGAGGGAGATGATATGACTACCCAGAAAACTACCCACAAAACTGCCCAGAAAACTAAAAAGTTGGTAGAAGGGTTGGTAGATAAGTTGGTAGAACAATAAAGTAATAGGTATTAGCATGAAAAAATCAAGACTTGCCAAAATAATTATCTTTAGGAAAATAATTTCATGATGAAAGATAAGATGGAAACTATATCATTTGGAGTTACATATGAGTGAGTTTAAACTACCTAAACTTCCACCTGAAGCCAATCTGGAAACAGTGCAGATATTAAAGCAGCTCAGTGTAGCAAATAGAGCACTTGCCGAATTGAAGGGTGTGGCTAGGACAATACCCAATTCCGACATTCTCATTAATACCCTTGTTTTGCAGGAAGCAAAGGATAGTTCTGAGATCGAGAACATTATAACAACACATGATGATCTGTACAAATCTGATATCGATCTCGATGTAAAGAGTGTTACAGCAAAAGAAGTAAAATATTACTCTATTGCTCTGAAGCATGGTTTTGAGCTGATCAAGCAGAATGAATTACTCACAGCTAACCACATTGTAGAAATACAGAAGATCTTGGAGCAAAATGATGCAGGCATCAGAACACAGTCAGGTACGGTACTCAAAAACCAGTTAACAGGTGAAACTATTTACACACCTCCTCAAGATCATGCTGAAATCATAGATCTGACCAAGAATCTTGAAGAATATATCAATATTAACAACGGGATTGATCCACTGATAAAAATGGCAGTGATCCATTATCAATTTGAAAGTATCCATCCTTTCTATGACGGTAATGGCAGGACTGGCAGAATCATCAATATTTTGTTTCTGGTATTGAACAAGCTGTTGGATATCCCGATTCTCTATCTAAGTAAATATATCATCAGAACAAAGCAAGATTATTACAGACTTTTGCAGGAAATTAGAACGAAAAACTCTTGGGAAGAATGGGTAGTATATATGCTGAAAGGTGTAGAAGAAACATCAAAACATACTATTGATCTTATCAATAACATTCGTAACCTGATGCAGGAAACCAGGAATAAAATTCAAGTAGAACTGCCAAAAATCTACAGTAGAGACCTGTTAGATACTCTCTTTCTACATCCTTATACAAAAATAGAGTTCTTAACTGATAGATTGAACATCAGCAGACAAACAGCCTCCAAATATCTTTCATCAGTTCATAAACTTGGTGGAATCCTGGAAAGAAAGAAGATCAAAAATTCCATTTTCTATATCAATATCGAGTTATTCAATCTTCTAAAAGGGGATAAACATGAATAAGACCACTCGCTTTTTAGACAAAAAAACTGTGTTGGAAAAATGTCAGAATTTTAACATAGGTTGAAAGCTATGTTAAAAAAAACGATTAATGTTAACATAGGTTGTCCTCAATGTTAAAATAATATTACTTACTTAACATCAGGAAAAATTATGAAGAAGATCATCACAAACTGACGTCATGGCAGTAACAAGGAACGATCTAGGGCTTGTCATTCTAGCTGTAGAAGCCAAAGTTGATGAAACTTTTGGACCTACACTAGGAGAGAAAAGAAAGAATGCATCTGAAGGACAACTGGGCAGAATCACATATCTCGAGCGCGAATTGGGCAGCCTCTCATGGAGTTATTGATGAAGTGTATACGTTAATGGTTTCATTATCCGAAAACCAATGGTATCATTATGGAGAGTAAAATCACAACATGATCGACAAGATAGTTTGTTGCGCACAAATTAGCGGTAAATGGTGATGATGCAAATAGAATAAAGGATGGTTAAAAGAGTGGATCTACTTAAAGATATTGACCGAAGTATAATGAAAGTTGAAGAAGGGAATTATATTGAACCCATTATGCGCAATACAATGGCCGACGAATTATTAGAGAATATTACTATTGAATGGTTCCAACAACATGTTCAGAGTTATCCTAAGAATAAAGCAACTATTGAAGGGAGATTGTTAGACTCTCAACTATGTTATTACCTTGAACTTCAAGGTAGAGTACCAATATTAATCTTTAAAGAACAAGTGAAGGACAATATTACAAAAGAACAATTTTTAAACAGCTGTAAAGGTGAAAGTCTTGATAAATGTAAGGAACATTATGGATTTAATGTTCACCAAACAATTACGTTTCTATGTTACTTTGTGATAATGATTGCAGAATCAAGAATATTCAAAGAAGGAGTTAATTCTTACTTCTTGATGCCCTACACTAAAGACTTTGAAAAGGAAGATGATAAAGAATATAAGAATTTAATCACATTTTATACAAATAGCGGATTATCCTCGTTAAATATATTGTTAGAATCTTTTTTCTCTGAAGTAGTAAGTCCATTCCTTGTATATAGTATTGCAAATAAAAAATATACGATGATGAATGAATTTAAACAAGTAACGGATGGATATATTAAACTTAATATATCTAAGGGTACAATATTCCAGAAATTTGTTGAGATTGTATATCTATATATAATAAGGAAAGAGGATTCTTCTTCTAAACCCAGAGTAGAAAACAACCTCCAAGCAAAGATTAAAAAACAGATAGATCCAGAAATAAAATACTCTCCTGATGATATGCTCTCGGCAGAAGAAGCAGCCAAGTATATAAATCGTAAAATAAGTACAATTTATCAACTAACTCATAAAAAGAGGATATTATATTCTAAGCCAGGAGGGGGTAAACTTTATATTAAGCGGAGCAATCTAGATAACTATCTTTCGAGAAATCCCATGAAACCAAATAGGGATAACACTGATGAGAAAGCAAAAAAAATTATATTTGATAAGTAAAATATGAATAAATCAATAAGCTTTGAAAAATATAGCCACGTTTTTAGCCACGTTTTAGTTTTAAGAAAATTTTTTAAGATTCATAACATATTGTTATATAATGAATAACAAGTATACAATGGCGGAGACGTAGGGATTTGAACCCTAGATACGTTGCCGCATACACGCTTTCCAAGCGTGCTCCTTAAGCC
>JABMPT010000007.1 GCA_013202845.1 Candidatus Woesearchaeota archaeon
AGGATAGCCATACTTCACCAATAACATGAAAAAAGGAAATAAGATAATGCTTAATATCAAAGCTCCAAAAGAACCTATCACAGTCAGTTTTAAAGCTGTGTAACCATGACCTGCTAATAAATAACGATGCCCTGGTAGAACACCCAAAACCTGATCAGAATCCGGCGCTCCAAGATATATGCTTGGGATAGGATCAAGGAATGAATGAGTTACTGACATTGAGATTATGAAGCAAGCAAGAGAAATTAAACCAAAATAGGGAGTTAAGAATGGAGAGGCAGATAATACCAGTAAAGAAACAAGGTTTATGTGAATTCCTGGAGTCAGGCCTGTTATGATGCCGGATAAGATTCCTAAGATTATTGCGACGATTATTTCAACAAACATGAGTGCTTATTGGTTTTAAGTTTTATATGCTTATCGTCGCTAAGACCAGAAATTTTTCGGAGAATTTTCGAAGAGAATCTTAATCATATACCTTGCTTCTTTTATCAATTTTTAGAACAAAGATTTTCTTGTTGAGTATTACTATATCTATAATTGCACGATAATCAGATATTCTTAATCGCCACAGCTTTGATCCTTCAAGTTTTTTTACATAACGAAATGGCTCGTATCTGATGGAGTAGAGTTTTTTTAAAACAATTCCTTTAGCGTTTCTCGGTAATTTTTTCAGTTGTTTTTTCGCTTTTTGCGAGAACCAGATATCATACATTTTATTCCTCTAAACTTATATTGAATTCTCTGGCAACTTCTTTAATAGAGTACACTCTTCCTTTTCTGATATCTTCCATAGCTTCTTCCAGCTCTGCTTTTTCTTTCTCAGTCAGCTTTTCAGAAGTAGTATCTTGTATCAGTTCTCTGATTATCTCATCATAACTTTGTTTAGCATACTTTTTTATCTCTTTAAGTTTTTGTGCAGTGTCTTTTTTTAATTGTATCATTGTGGTTTCCATTGTCAAAACCTCCTATGGTTATAAACTACTTATAAAGTTATTATAAACTACTATATAAATAGTTTTCGGTTTTGCAATAAAATAACTATAGAACAACTCATTAATAAGCTCTTACTAGAAAAAATCTGAGAGTTTTCGGTTGTTTTTGAAAAAATTTATTAACCACCTAGATAAATCCATTTCTATGGGTGATGACAAATATACAATTCTTGACATAGAGACAACCGGCCTTTCCAGATATACTAATGAGATTACTGAGATTGCCGCTATTAAGATGAAAGGCAACAAGGTTATCGAAGAGTTCCAGACATTGATTAATCCTGGAGTTCCTATTCCTAAATTCATCACCAGACTTACAGGCATTGATGATGAGATGGTCAAGGATGCCCCTTCAATTGAGAAGGCATTGCCCAGATTTCTGAAATTCCTTGGCTCAACCACTATTGTTGCGCACTGCGCAACTTTCGACTACGGTTTTCTAAGCCATAAAGCTGAAAAGCATCTGAAAACATCTATTGAGAACAAGAGGTTATGCACTCGTAAACTAGCTAATCGCCTGGTTCCTGACCTGCCTAGCAAGAAATTAATGCATCTATGTACTTTGTTTAGGATCAAGAATGAGCAGGCACACAGGGCTATGGGTGATACCAGGGCAACTCTAAGAATTTTCAAGAAGTTTTTGGCTATGATGAAGATTGTCGGTGTCAAGACTCACGACGAGATAATCAAGTTTGAGACTACTTCTCCTTCTAAGATTAGAGAGATGTTGAATTAACTTTTCTCAAGTAGTAATCTTGCAAAATATTTATATATATCTCAGCATTTCTCTCAACTACATTAGTTATTATCGGGGGCGAAAGCAAGATGAGTGAAACATTTGAACAAGAACAAGAAAATTTAGAACAAACAATATTAAAAGATTCTAGAATCACATTCAGAGATAAAGCTGAAAACTTTGTGAATAATGTTAAAGAAAATAAACTCGCTTGGGGCATACTAGGAGCAGGAGTGTTAGGTATTTTCTGGGCTTATACAGCACATCGGATGAGCAATTCTTTTGATGCATCAGTGGCTCCTTTTGTGGAAGCAACAGATTACCTTCGTGCCATTGCAGGAGCTACCAAAATAACTATTGAAAATAACATAAACATGAACTTTTCGTCAGACATGTTGGAGCCTGCACATTTACTAATTGAACAAGGGCTGGAAAACGCCTCTCCTGAGAAGCTGAATCCGTTGCTAGAACAGATTACTGAAGCAAAAGTGTATCTTGATGGAACTCCGGACGCTAATAAAACACAAGAAGTGATGTGGGATTTATATCATCAAACAGCAGCATTACAACAGGAAGGAAAAGGTATAGTTCACATATTTCACAAATCTATCGCAACCGTTGTTGCAGTAGCTGGAGTTGGACTCGGCTTTGCTGATACTGCATTTAGTCATTATATGTCAAAAACAACAAAAATCTATAACAAAGAAGATGTGATGGATCGATTTAAGAAATCAATGGCTTATGTGAAAGGGCAGCTAAAGAAAAAAACAGCTGCTGGACAACAAATGTTTTATGACACATTAGATACGTTGAAGTCCACGGGAAGATCAAGTGCAGAAAGACTGGAAGTTGCAGTGAGACTTGCATCAAGAGTTGATACAGAAATGTATAATCCTGTTCAAGCAGGATTAGCCGAGTATCTAATAAAAACTCCAACCGACTCACTCCCAATCGGAACAATAAGATACAACACTAAGAAAATAGCTCAAAAAATCATCAGAAGTGCAGCATAAAGTTAAGCTTAGTTTCTCCTCTATAACCGAAACAACAAAAATATTCTATTTTTGAGCTTAGTTTTACTTCGTAAAAACGAAACATTTATATACTATTAACTACTTAGTAGTAATAACATGAGTAAGGGTAATTGGGGGCGTGTAAAGCAAGCCCTTAAAAGATCAAAGGAAACTCTGGAAGATAAACTACATTCTACTAAAGAATTCTATCAAAACAAAGCTAACAAAATAAATCCATGGGTAATAGGGACAGGGGCATATGCTCTTGCAACTGACGCAATCTCATACATGTACGACATCTCATTCTTAGAAGCAGCACCTCTGCCATTACTAGGAGCGCTGGCAGGAAAAGGAGTCAAATGGGTAGTTGAGAAAATGGATGAAACAAATATACACCCTTTAGCATACACAGGTTTGCTAGCTGCAACAATACTGGCAGGAATGGAAGGTGTCGAAGTAGTAAAAGACTATCTATCAACAGGAGACATCACATTCAACCCATTCACAGCAGAGAATTTCTACGGGTTAAAGAATTTCGGCACAGTAGCGGGTTCAAGAATAGGATACAAAGCAGTGAAGAAATTTGCTGAAAAGATAAGCAAGATAAGAGGGCCAGAACTAGAAAAATTAGTCTATGACGGAAAAGAGTTAAGCAGAAGGCAAGTCATAAGAAAAGCTGGGATGTTCGCAGCAGCAGCATCGATATATGCGATCTTCAGACCGCTTGAAAGCCTGATCGAAAAAGTTGAGAAAGCTGCAGAACCAATATCAGAGCTTGACGTCGGATTATTAATGTCGATAGAAGGCCAAAAGAGCATTCTACAACACACAGTAAATCCAAACGACTTGCTTAATTTAACACTCACAATAGGTAATGCAAGTAAATTCAACACAAAAGACTTGACAATAAAATATTTCATGCAGAACAAGAAGACAGGAGAAGAATTTCCATTAGGAGAAAGAAAAGACCTGAAGATAGAAAACGGAACAGGAACAATAGAAGGAATCTTTGTATACAAACCGGCAATCACAGGAAACTTTGAAGAGAACACTCCTTTCATAAATCCATTTGACGACAAAGCAGCAGAAGGAAATGAGTTCTTAATGAGAGTGGAAATTTATGACGGTGAAAAACCTCTCGCAGAGAAATGGTGGGGAGAGACAAAAACAGATCCTGATAAAAAACTGGATATTGATTTCAGGGTTCCTGAAAAGATACAGGACTTGGATATAGAGCAAAGGATTAACAGAATAGACGACAAGTCAAGAAAGGTTTTTCTGTATAGGCAACATTTGAAAGCTGACAGTGAAATAGACCCTGCAACATTCTCAGTAGTGGACTATTTACTGCCACATTTCTACGATACAAAATTCATCAAAGGAAGCAAGACCTTAAAAATAAATGACAGGTCAAGCAATAAAGAGTTCAAAGGATATATC
>JABMPT010000008.1 GCA_013202845.1 Candidatus Woesearchaeota archaeon
CACATAGAGCATGGTTGGTTGAAAACAAATATATCCTTGAATGATGAGGACCAGATAAAGCATTACGCAAGCGTAATAGGAAGGAAAATAGGGAGACAGATAACAATTCTAGAACCATTGTTAGACGCTCATCTAACAGCAAGTGACAGGGTGAATGCTACATTGATGCCTATTTCAACACAAGGTAATACAATTACTATCAGAAAGTTTTCCCGTGATCCTTGGACCATAACCAAGTTCATAAAGTCAAGAACCATAACAACTAAGGCTGCAGCCCTGATTTGGCTGGCGATGCAGTACGAGATGAGCGCGATAATCGCAGGAGGAACTGCTTCTGGAAAGACATCAGCTTTGAACGTGATGGCAAACTTCTTCCCTCCAAACCAGAGAATCCTATCCATAGAGGATACAAGAGAGATAAGACTGCCAAAATTCCTGCATTGGGTATCATTGAACACAAGACTGCCAAACCCTGAAGGAAGGGGAGAAGTATCAATGGAAGATTTATTGGTAAATAGCTTGAGAATGAGGCCTGACAGGATAATTGTAGGAGAGGTTAGAAGGAAGAGAGAGGCAGAGACCTTGTTTGAAGCCATACATACAGGACACTCTGTTTATGCCACCTTCCACGCAAATAATGCAAAAGAAACTATTGAAAGACTGACAAACCCTCCAATAGATGTTCCGCCTATAATGCTTCCAGCAATCTCATTAATCATAGTGCAGTTCAGAAACAGGAGAACAGGAACCAGAAGAACTTTTCAGATAGCTGAGATAACAGCTGATTCACAGGCAAATGTCCTGATGCAATATGACACAAAGAAGGACGAATTGGTGCAGGTAAACAAATCAAAGGCATTATATGATAATCTGAAGCTTTACACAGGATATTCAGAAGCAGAGATAAAGCACAATATCAATGAGAAAGAACATGTTCTCAAATACTTGGTAGAGCTAAACATAGATTCAGTTGATGGGGTAGGAAGGGTGATGGCAGAATACTATACAGACAAAGCAAATTTAATGAAACATATTGCTAGCAAGAAGCTGTTGCCTTCATAAAAAATATGACTCTTTTATACAAATGGCTTGCAAGACAAAGACCAGGACTAAATCTTAAACTGAAAGAAGCCAGGATGTCTGATACTGTAGAGATCTATATGAAGAAAACCTGGCAGGGATCAATGTTTTTATCGCTTGGTTTGATACTTGTTTTCTTCTTTTTTACAAAAAAATTGTTGATCTTTTTGTTCTTTCCCATATTATTTCTTTTCATGTTCTCCTATCTTTCCAGAAGCGTTGATGTCAAGAGAACAAAGATGAGAAGGGATATAGACAAGGAGATACTTTTTGCAGGACGATTCCTGATAATAGAGTTGGAGTCAGGTGTTCCTCTGTACAACACTTTCAAGAATCTTGCATTGAATTATGAAACGATAGGACCTTATTTTGAAGAGATAGTCGATAAGGTTGATCTGGGAACCTCTATGGAGGACGCATTGAATGAGGTTATAGCGATAACACCTTCTCCAAATCTTAGAAAGGTTCTATGGCAGATACTTAATTCTTTCAAAACCGGTTCGAATATCACAGGTTCGTTGAATATCGTACTGGGCCAAATTGGAAGAGAGCAACAGATAATAATCAAAGAGTATGGAAGAAAGCTGAATCCAATAGCGATGTTCTACATGATGGCAGCCATAATCATTCCAAGTCTCGGAATAACAATGATGGCAGTACTTGCCTCATTCCTCGGATGGCAACTATCATTAGGAGTTTTAATGGTTATAGTAATAGTTTTGGCTTTCATACAATTCATGTTTTTAGCGGTTATGAAATCAGCAAGACCGCCAATGGCTGTTTAAAATGGACAAATCAAAGATAATAAACCCTTTTAAGAAAATCGTCGATGGAATTAATGAGATTCATCATAGATTTTTCGAGGCAAAAAGGAAAAGGTTGCTTAAACAGGAGCTGAAAGGAGAGAAAGAAGAGACAACACAGCAAAGGAAGAAAAGGAAAAAGAAACAGAGGCCAAAGAGGCGTAATATAATTATTCTAGAGGATTATCTTAGAAAGGCTGGCTATGAATATACTGACGAAAAAAAGCTTTCATCGCTCGTTATGAAGCTTGCCATAATCTCTGTTGCTGCTTTTTCTATTGTTATAATAGTATTGATGATAATAACTAAGGGAAGTGTCTTGAGCACTTTAGTTTATTTAGCAGGTGCATGGACTGCAGTATTTGGTTTTGTGTTGGCATTCCTGTGGATTGTTATATATGCATTTTTGGATTTGAGAATATACAGGAGAACAATGGAAGTAGAGGATGTACTTCCTGACTTCCTGCAATTAACTTCTGCAAATATAAGTGCTGGAATGCCCATAGATCAGGCTCTGTGGTTTGCTGTAAGGCCTAGATTTGGTGTGTTAGCAAAAGAGATCGAAGAAGTGGCTAAATCAACCATTGCAGGAGAGGATTTGGAGGAGGCATTGACAAACTTCTCAAGGAAGTATGATTCGATAATTCTTAAAAGATCTGTCAGCCTGATAATCGAGGGAATGAGAGCAGGTGGTGAACTTGCTGACTTGTTAAGCAAGGTTTCCATTGATATCCAGGAAACCAAGTTGATGAAGAAAGACATCGCTGCCAGCATAATGACCTATGTAATATTCATAAGCTTTGCATCTGTGGCAGCAGCACCGTTCTTGTTTGCACTATCAACACAGTTATTAGCCATTGTTCAGGGCATAATGGGCTCCATCGACTTGGGTGGTGTTTCAACAGGCGCTTTCAAACTAAGTGTTTCAGGCGATTCCATTGATATAAAAGATTTCAAGATATTCTCAGTACTGGCTTTGTCTGTGTCAGCCATATTCTCAGCAGCGATAGTGAGTACAATCCAAAATGGAAATGTGAAAGAAGGGTTGAAATACATACCTATATTCTTAGTTATAGCATTAACTCTTTACTTTATAGCTAATTTGATAGTTGGGAATCTCATGTCAGGATTCATATAGAAATATTTATATATGACTAACTCTAGTATTTCTATGTTTATGAGGTGATTCAATGTATAAGAAGGCTCAGGCAGCTATAGAGTTTTTGATGACTTATGGCTGGGCTATACTGGTTTTACTGGCTGTTATAGGCGCTTTGTCTTATTTTGGTGTTTTGGATGCATCAGTTTTGTTACCTGAAAGATGTCAGTTCCCTGTAGGATTTGATTGTATAGGAAAGGCTTCAATTGATGCAACAAGTGATTCTGTGCGATTCATAGTTCAAAACAGCTATGGTTCAAGGATAATAGTTGATACGATTACTATAAGTGCTGATGGTGATTGTACTGGCACATGGGGAATGTGTGAAGGAAAAGGATGTACGAATTTTGCTGCTTCTCCACTTACTTTGTCAAATAATGAGAGAGCAACCATAAGACTTAACTGCACCAATGGAATCAGCGAGGGAAGATTCAGGACAGACGTAACCATACTTTACAACGATACACTCACCACTTTCCAATTCAAAGCCCCAGGACAGATAAGGGGTAAAGCAATAGAATAAAATTCAAGAGGTAGATAAAATGAATAGAAAGGGACAAGCAGCCATGGAGTTCTTGATGACTTATGGTTGGGCAATACTAGTAGTTTTAGTTGCGATAGCTGCATTAGCATATTTTGGTGTTATAGACCAATCAAGGAGACTACCTGAGATTTGTCTGTTTGAACCTGGAATGGATTGCATAGAAACAGCAGTTGTTGATGCTGCTGCAGATAAAGTTACTTTCTTATTGATAAACAATAAAGGGTCAACAATAACTATAAAGGCGATAACTGATGATGCTAATGATGAATGCGTAACTCCAACCATGCAGGGATGCGCTGGAACCTCTTGTGCAGTTGGTAATCTTCCTTTCACAGTAAGTAATAACGCTAAGATTAGATTAGAGGTGACTTGTGGAGGAACAGATATAGTGCCTGGAAGTTTCAAGATCAATCCAACAGTTGTCTATTCAACAATTGCAAGTCCTGACTTGAATAGGACTGCTCCAGGACAGATAGTCGCCAGAGTCTCGTAAAGTTTTTAAATCACTGATAATTATTTGTGCTCATGGCAGAGGTGAGGATTCTAAAAAGGAGAGCTAATGCTATCAGAAAGGATATCATTAAGATGATATCTGAAGCTGGCTCTGGTCATCCTGCAGGAGCTCTAGGGATGGCAGATATCTTTGCTGTTCTATACTTCAGTGTTTTGAATCACAAGCCTAAAAGACCTGATTGGTTGGATAGGGACAGGTTGGTATTGTCAAATGGGCATATATGCGCTGTCAGGTATGCTGCAATGGCTCACAGAGGCTATTTTCCTGTTAAAGAGCTGAAAACCTTTAGGAAGCTCGGTTCTAGATTGCAGGGACATCCGAGCTATCTTGACATGCCAAGCCTGGAATCAAGCTCTGGTTCATTAGGCCATGGTTTGAGCATAGCAGTGGGTATGGCTCTTGCTGCTAAACTTGATAATAAAAATTACAAGGTTTACTGCGTTGTTTCTGATGGTGAATTGAATGAAGGAAGCAGTTGGGAGGCTGTAAACGCTGCAAATAAATGGGCGCTTGATAATCTCATTGTTATCGTCGACAGGAACTATATCCAGATAAGCGGAAGGACAGAGCATGTCTGGCCTCTTGACCCTTTGGACAAGAAGTTTGAATCATATGACTGGAATGTACTTGAAGTGGATGGCCATGATATTCATAAGTTATTGAGTGTTTTTGAAAGAGCTAATAAAGTGAAGGGTAAGCCTGTTGTTATCATTGCTAACACTGTTCCTGGAAAAGGAGTTCCTTTTATGGAAAACGATTATGAGTGGCATGGAAAGCCGCCTTCAAAGCAAGAAGCTGAATTTGCACTTTTGGAGCTTGAGAAGAATGGTTGAACTTAAAGCTACAAGGCAGGGATACGGGGATGCAATGCTGGATATTGGTAAGAATAAAAAAATAGTTGCTTTATCAGCTGATTTGACAGATAGTAACAAGCTTGGTGCATTTGAAAAAGAGTATCCTGAAAGATTCTTTCAATGCGGGGTTGCAGAGCAGAACATGGTTGGAATGGCGGCTGGTTTGGCTTTAAGCGGTAAGATACCCTTTGTATCTACCTTTGCTGCTTTTGTTCCTAATAGGACTTTGGACCAGATTAGAGTGGATTTATGCTACAACAATGCAAATGTTAAGATGGGAAGCACACACGCAGGAATAACTGTTGGTGAAGACGGAGCAACTCATCAGGCAATGGAAGACATTGCAGCGATGAGATCCCTTCCTAATATGACTGTTGTTGTTCCTTGTGATTATGAAGAGGCTAAGAAAGCTGTGAAACAAGCAGTTATTATCAAAGGACCTGTTTATCTAAGGTTTGGAAGGAATAAAATACCTGTTATAACCGGGAAAACAACTCCTTTCCACATTGGAAGAGCAGAGGTTTTCAAGAAAGGAACAGATGTAACTATAATTGCTTGTGGAATAATGGTTAACGAAGCATTGAAAGCATCGGAAGAATTGTATAGTCACGGAGTGAATGCTGAATTAATAAACTGCCACACAATAAAGCCCATTGACAAAGCTAAGATAATAGCTTCCGCAAAGAAAACAGGTTGTGTCGTGACAGCAGAAGAACACCAGAAGCATGGTGGATTAGGAAGTGCAGTTGCAGAAGTGATTGTTAAGCATCACCCAGTGCCGATGGAGTTTGTAGCAGTGAATGACAAGTTTGGAGAAAGCGGCAAACCAGACGAATTAATGAAGAAATATGGATTAACTTCTAAAGACATAGTTCATGCAGTGAATAAAGTCGTTAAAAGGAAGTAATGCTTGCTCGGGGCATAATAGAAGAGATAAGAATCAGATTTAATTATTTCAATTTACTAAAATACTTTGAGAACTTCTGAACATATGAATTCTCAATTAAACCTTGTTCTGTTTCACTAGTTAGTCTAAAACCTGTAGCAAGAACAGCGGAAGCAATTCCATTCAAAGGAATCTGCCAAGTAGAAGAAAGCAAAGGATCCTGAGAACCGCCAATAAGATGAGATAAATAAGTTGCACCAAAAGCAAAAGCAGTAGTGCTAACAGTAGAAGTACCAATAGCTAAATTTCTATTAGGAATATTAGTTGCAATATACTGACAAATTCTCGTATTAAAACCGCCGATAAGTAAATTATAAAAAAACTGATTACGAAAAACAACCGCAGCTTCCAAAGCACCATAATCACTATTAATAAAAGCATTAATGCCGCCAATAAGAAAACCGCTCAAAGCACCAACCTTATAATTTATACCTTTGGAAGTGAAATCATAAATACGCCTAATAACACCAGGGTGGTTCTTAACAACAGAATCATATTCAGAATCAACTAAATTCTCATCCATGCTTAAAGGAAATAAAAATAGTTTATATACTTTAAGAAAAAAGATGAGGGGAAAGAAGGGTTGATAAGTGTTTGGGAGGGGGAGGCGGAAGGATTTCGGGATGTTTTATACTAAAGTAAAGAATGTGAAACTCTATTCTGGGCTTTGGCTTTTCTTCGTTGTTAAAAGAATTGTCTTGTACGGAAGAGAAAGATTATCTGGCTCATCTTTCAACAACTCAGATAAATCATCTAAAAACTTTTTTGATTCTTCATCAGGTAAAGAACTAACCCATCCCCAAGTCCTTATTAATTTAACGTACTTGTCCTTTGTTAATTCTAAATTCCAATAATGGGTGTTTACTTCAGTTGGTTCAAACAAACCACTTGTATCTAACTTATCAATATATCTTTTTGGTGAACCACAATCAGGAGGAAATATTGGACAATGTTTAAGATATAAATCTCTTACTTGTGCAACTAAACCTCTTTTATCATAATCCTCAAAATTCCAAAAAGCAGCAAGTGTTCCAGAATCTTTTAATAAATCAGAAATTTTTTTATAACCAACTTCTGGTATAATCCAATGAAGAGCTTGTCCGGAAATAATTAAATCAAACGATTCTTTCGACAAATCCACAGTTTCAAATTCTCCAACAACATAACTAACATTTGGTAAAGTTGAAGATTTTTCCCTTGCAATATCAATTAATTCTTCACTAAAATCTACTCCAATTACTTGATAACCTCTTTCACCAAATAAAATTGTAGCTCTTCCTGGACCACAACCAATATCTAAAACATCACCATTATCTGGAACTCCTGAAATTTCAATAACATCATCAACCACCGAACTAGGATAAGTAGGTCTAGCTTCATCATACAAAGCACTATTTTTTCCAAATTCTTTCTTTATTTCGTTAGGTGGATCCATTATAATTTCCAAAATGAAGAACAAGTTTTTAAGTCTTTACTTTGTTTTGGAAAAAAACTATATTTGAGAGAGAGTAAGAGATTGTTTGCTGGTGGCATTGGAAGAAGTGATGTCAGCTCGGGGCACTATTATTTAGGATAAGAAAAAGGGCATAACTATTTCTATATTGCAAGCTTATTTCTTCCTTTCTTTTCCATCAATATACGCATGCAGGTGATGATATCTCTTTGCGAGTTCTCCTTGATGTGCGATTACCGCTTTTTTGAACAATTTAGGTATGTTTAGTTCTAGTCTTTCTTTGCTATAATCTGCTTTTACTAGTTGAGGTATAAATTGTAGTAATGCATCTCCAAATGATTTTGAAGCTTCTCTAGGTAGTTCTATGGGTAGTTTATCTTGTGCTAGTATTACTGGTCCAAATCCTTCTACTCCATCTTTTACTTTCTCTGTTAATGGTTCATATACATATACTGGGTTTTCGCTTGTCGTTGCTTTTGTCGTTAGTTCTATTGACCCTTCTATGTCGCATGATATGTCTGCTATTACTCTTAGTTTTGGATTTGGATTGAATTCGTAGAATTGTTTCATATAACTTAGTGTTACTAGTCTTGGAAACTTCGGTTCCCAGTATATTCCGTTTACCATTATGCTTAGGTATGGTATAAACTTTTCAAATTTGCTTGTGAATCTTTCTGGATACTTTCTATATAGATAGCTGTCAAAGTTTCCTCCTTCTTTTTTCATAAGAATGTCTGATTTTTTAAATTCAACTATGTATATTACTCCGTTTGAGAATTTTCCTTTTCTATAAAATGCTCCTAGTTCATCAGCAGATATGTTTATGGATGGTAGTAATCTGATGATTTCTTGTGATGCTTTTGAAACTCTTCCAAATCCTGTGAATCCAATAACAAGTGGTGTTAATTGGTTTGGCAGTCCTTCTTTTTTGATTTTTTTACCTATGTTCTTGATAACTTTTTTTATTTCAGCTAAACTATCATATGTACATGTTTGTTTTAATTCTTCAAATGGGTTTTCAACTCCATCCCATTTTAATCTTTTACCAAAAATCCATAAGGCATTAATCATTCCAACATAACCTGCATAATCACCAAAGAATACTACTCTTCTTCCATTATCTCGCTTTACTAGTTCATAATCAATTAAAGTAATTTTTTTCTTAAGAATTTGCTTGAGCATTCCCATATTGTATTTTTGACCTTTGATTGTATGAGAAAAAAACAAATAAGTTTTGCCTGCTATTAGCTCTTTAGCTGGAACTTCTTTTACTCCTAGAATAACTTTACATGGTTTTAAGTCTCTTGAGATAGTTGCACCTGTCGCTCTATATTCTGCATCTTTAAAAATACGTAGTTTTGAAGGTTGAACTATTACTCCAATATCTTTATGTTCATGAATTAGTTTTTTAACATGCTCTGGTGTTAATACAACTCTTCTCTCATCAACATGGCCTGTTTCTTTTTTTATACCAATAAACACTTTCTCCATAAAAGTAATAATTTCATGTCAGGCTTTAAACTTTCCTATTTCTCAAATAATCTTTTGAATCATAAAAGAATATTTAAAGGTTTTACAAATATAGAGTAACATCAATATATTTGTTTTCGACATGAAGAAATGTTGAACAGAGTTGTTTAATAAGTGTTTGGGAGGGAAAAGCGGAAGATTTTGAACTTATTCAACAGCTGCTGGAATTTTAGGAGCTCCATCAAACAATATTGTATTCTCAGGGATTTTTTCCTTCATTGTGCCAAACTTAATGTGACAATTAATACTATTCTTTTTACAGAATTCTATAACTTGTGTTGCACATTTTTCATAAAATTCCTCATTACCATTTCTAAACATACTGCTTTCCACATTATAATTCAACTTTCCAAAAATGATGGTGTCTACAAAAGAAATTTTGTTTAATATTTCTAACAGGTTTTGCTTTTGTATACTCTCAGGAGGGTATGGCTCAACACTAACCCATGTTTTCAATCCTTGGTCATGAAGATATTTTAATGCTGCAATCCTTTTTTCATAAGGAGCGCTATAAGGTTCCCATTTTTTCTTATAATTATTATCAAGAGAAACTAGAGTAATTCCATATTCATTATTAGCACCGAATTTTTCAATGTTCTTCAAAACTTTAGGATAAATTCCTTTTGTTAAAACAGTGCATTTAATATTGTCCTTGTTAAGTCTTGCAATGATTCTCAGCGTTAAATGTTCAACTTCTTTATAACCACACATGAAAGGGTCTGTCATAAAGCATAGATGAACAAATTTTATCTCATCTTTGTATTTTGGAATTTCCTTATCTAAGATTTCAATCGCATTTTCGACGATTTTAGGTTTTAGCCAGTCATGATAAGTTTTGACTCTCCCAAACCTTTTAGCCATATTGAAAGCATAGCAAGGAAAAGTACACCCATGAGAACAACCTTCAACATGATTGATACAGAAATCAGCGTATTCAACACCACTTTTATACAAAAGACTCTTCCTTTTAACACTCTCCAAGTCCTAACACCTCATACTTCACCCTTTTTACAATAAAATAATAATAGTATATAATAGTTTTGATTATGAAAATATCACTGAATCTTCTTCATTTAAACCAGTTCTTGGCTTTCCGGTTTTAGTTTCTTTCTCAAATCGGTCTATTTTGGCTTTGCCTTCAATCTCAAGTTCTTTAATAACTTGACGAAAATGTTTTACAAGATAAACTGTTTCATCTAACTGATCACAAATGATTTCTTGAAAGGTTTTTGTTTTTTTCGAATATTCAGATAATAAATATTTTTTTAATTCTTTGAATTTTATATCATCATAGTCAAAAAAAGTCATTTGATTCTGATTCCTTCCTCTATATTCAACGCGTCCATGATTATATTTAGCGAAAGAACTCTTCATTATCTCACATCCTAGATAATAATTTGTTAAATGAAATAAATAATAATAAGTTCTTTTCATTAAAGGAAAACTTATTTTAAAAGGATATACAAATTCACAGAACTCTTTTAGTTTTAGACGATAAAGTTCTATTGTTTTATTTTCTTTATCTTGACCTGAGAACTTATTTAGAGATTTCCATTCATCAGAACCGAATAAGTCAGTCAAAACATTGCTAGCTTGTTCAACATTCAAATTTCTTATTATACCATCATACATAAAATTTAAGAAAATCTCTGATTTCGGAATTTTCATCATTTTTTTTAAAGTTGTTAACTTGATTTTAAATCCGAAAGGATCAACAAAGAAAAAGGATGGGGCTAAATTTGTATGTTTGTCTAGAATTTTATTTATTGCTTTATCAAAATCTGAATTAATAAACTTAACTTCAACATCTAACTTTCTAAGTTCGAGAATTGTTTTAATATTATCAAGGTTTGATTGTTTGCTATCAATTATAATAAGACATGCGTCTCTTTTTAGACCTTCACTATTTTTTTTAATTATTTCCGCCGCAAGTATTGGAGAACCATAAAAAATTGATTCTTTATATTCATAGGCTCCAATTCCGCCAAACCCATCAAAATAATTTAAAGGACTAGATTTTCCAACAATTTTAATCCATTTATCAAAATAATCTGCAAATACCAAATGTTTTATTTTAGTGTGTTCTTGATATTTCCAAGTTTTAAAAGGGAGTTTTGTTTCTTTCATCACAAAAAAGGTTGTTTATTATTATGGTAGTTTTGTATTTATATACTTTATGTGACCATGTCCAGTGCTGGAAACTTATTCATCAGAAGGATTGTTTGTTGGTGGCATAAGAATTAATGTCCGCTCGGGGCATATTTATTCTTTTTTAAAAGAACCACTTTCCAAGTCACTTTTCCATCCTTATTCATTTTTACTTCAGGACGAATATTGTAATTCGGCTCAATTTTACACTGTTCACAAGCAATCATATAGAGCACCGCAACTAATAATACACTATACACATGAAACTTTTGCCAATCATTAGAAGAACTAACTGCCTTAAGTAATTCTGCATTATCTGTATGAAACAATAACTCCATATTTTCAAGTTTCTTATTAACATCTTCAATAGTTACAGTAATTGAATGAACGAGTTTATTTCTCAAATCAATAATTAATTTGATAAGATTGTAAGCACGTTTTTCTAAAACACCTTTACTCAAAAGAGCTTTACATCTTTCCTTAAGCGTTCCTTTAACACCCATCTTCTTACAAATAAAAAGTAAGTAATGCTCCATGTATAAATCAATATACAAAATAAGAACTCGAACGTCAAAAGTAGGTTTTTGACGTACTATTCCTTCAATGTCATTATAAAACGATATTAAATTAACAATTTTCTTCATAAACATAAAAATACTTCTTGTATGTATTTAATTATTTTCTTTTTCTTAAATAACCACACAACAAAAACAACCTTTTCAAGAGTGAATCCGGAAAGAATCACAGGAACAAGCGAGGAAGGATAGTTTGTTGGTGGCATAGGAGGAAGTGATAAAGAAGAAGAATAATCATCGGGGTTATTATGGAAAGCAATAGATGTTGTATATGAGAATAAAATGTTTTCATCCTTCGAATATTGGATACGGGATGCAGACAAAAGCACACCAAGTGTGAAAACGGCAAAGAGAAAAATTACTAAAATTCTTGCTAATCCCGACAAATCTTATCTCACTCTGTACTCATAAGCGTTTCTCCTACCGGCGTTCTTATACGTGAGGAGGTTTGTTTTCCTCAGCTTCTTCAGAGACATGGTCACTGAACCAATAGAAACTTTCAATCTTTTAGCAATATCTTTAGATGCAAACCATCTTCCTTTGTTCTTACACAGAAAATCATACACTTCTTGCTGCCCCATCAAAAATCACCACTTATGATTTTTGTGAGTCTCAAAAAAGTCTTTTTTTGTTGCCCCATAATTACCGCTCTTTATGTATTTGAAACGTTGCAGTATATAAGCCTTTGTTTTTATATAGCAACATCCGTAAACAACCACAGAACAATCGAGAAAATTATTTTATTCATATTTCAACTCCCTTCTTTTTTAAGTATATAAAAATAGGACCAGTGATCAAAGCAATAATCATAACCAAGAGACTTCCATATAGAAATCTATCTAGTAAATACCAAACTGGTTTAAAATAAAAGAAGTACCTGATAGCAACTTTTAGCCCATGTATAATGATGGAATATAAAACTCCTAGAACCAGCACATTTGAAATATTAAAATCCCCATAAGTTTTTATGAGTTTGATTAAAGAAAAAACAATCATTAAAGCCCATAAAGCCTGAGTTAAGTTTAGGAAATATGGTATGTTGTACTTTAAACCGATTACATATTGCGAAATGGCTATCAATATTGCTCCCAAAACATAATATCTTATTGGCCAAAGATATTCTTTTAGAGTTTTGCCAGCGATTCTAGTTTTAAAAACGAATAGCAACATCAATGTGATTACGACTGTTATCAATGGGATAAGAAAGAACAGGTCATTGTATTTTTTTTGCAGGCTCAGAGGAAGGATTCTGCTTTGTTCTTCCCGCGGACATGGAACCAAATCATCCCCCGCATAACATTTTTCTGTTTGTTCAACAAGAGTGGTGGCTCTATCAAGTTTGTCTTCTTCAATACAATCCTCTGGACATAAATCATAATTTTCATTGCTTAAATCACAAAATCCATCTCCGCAAATCGCCTGGACTAAAGATATATTTATCAGAATAATAAGAATTAAAAAACAAATTCTTTTCATTTTTTACCTCTTTTTAAATAATATTAACTAATCCACTATTTAAATATACTTAAAAAATATCTTTTTTTGGTACAAAGAAATTGTCTTACTTTTATCGAATTTCTATGACTTCTCAAAATGCCCCTTTATCCTTGTTCTTGATGTCCCACATTTATCAACCAATCCTTCCCATCATCTCCCCACAATACTCCTCAACATCATCATGTTCCAAAACAATTATGTCCTCTCTGTCATAAAACAAATCATAGCACTCATGCTCATCCATCAGCTTCTCTTCCATCTCAGCAACCTCGTTCTTCAACTCCTGAACCTTGCTCATCGCTATCAACAACGCAAATAACAGTATCAAAGCCAAAGTCCTCGGCTCAAATATCCTGCGTATGAATTTCATTTTATTTTAACCTCTCCTTGATATCAACATCCTTCTTCTTGTACTCCTCCCATCCTTCAGGAGTACAAAAATCACTGTTTTCGCCATGAAGAATTGATGAGAGAGGTGTTTAACAAGTGTTTGGGAGAAAAAAGCGGAGGAAATGCGGGAAGAAAGACTATTTTATTAGATGTATTTTCTCTTGTATCGGAACAAACAATTCAAATCCGTTTTTTGTAACAACACCATCTACTTCAATAGAAGCACCATTTGCCACTTGCATTCTTGGTTCTATTGTCATTACATAACCGGCTCTTAGCGGTAATTGAGAAGTTGGGTTAACATCATCTCTTCCTTCAGTTGATCCTTCATTAGTATAATCTAAAAACTTAGGACCAAAAGAAACGCCCGGAGCATGTGTTCCTCCAGCACCTAATTGATGTCCTGTGCTATGCATGTAAGGTGGATAGCCTGCATTAACAATTACATCTCTTGAAGCTTTATCAACCTCCCAACCTGCAACTCCAGGTTTTGCTGCTAACATCCCTGCTTTAATTGAATCATTAAGCAATCCAAACATTTTTTGCACATGTTCAGGAGCTTCAGTTTCTCTATCTTTCAAGACATATCCAAAGTGTTGCAAGTCGCCATGGTAACCATTAACACTCAATCCAAAATCAATATAAACTGTTGCTCCAGGATCAATAACCCTGTCTGATGGCTTCATATGCGGACTTCCTGCAATGCCTTCCCCAGTTAAAACAATTGGATTACGTTCTTTCTCCCAGCTATAACCCAGTTTATTATTGCCTGAAATTCTCTCATCAGAAATTTTATGGAGAAGATCAGCAACATTTTTTTCTGTCATTCCAGATTTTATCAGCCCAAATCCTTCAATTAAAACATCATTTGTTACCTGAGCTGCTTCTCTCAGCAGATCTATCTCGTATGGGAGCTTTGTACTTGCTATAGTGAATATTAATTGATCCGCAGATATAAATGCTTGTTCCTTTGGTTTATCGATTGAGAAATAACCTTCACGCCAGAGTTCTGTTGAAAGATTTCTGAAACTTCCGTGACCTAAAGTGTCGACATTTGTGAATTCTTCAGAATAGTTTATTGCCATAGGAGCAACGCCATTTTCTCCTACAATAGAAGCTAAGTTTTTAGCTACTGTTGGAAAGACATTTCTTCCCTCCATCCTTATTGTCTCGAAACCATATTGCTTTTGAATTTCTAATTCGATATCATGAGAAACAGCAACCGTTCGTGTTGGAGTTAGTATATAAGCACGAGGAGATGAACCAGATGGAGCCCCAATTAGTGGCAAATGCGCCTTCTCAGCCTTATTATCTGCAACAAGTGTAATCCACACAGGAATATCCAACTGCCCCATAATCTCTTGAGCTTGTTTTCTCTTGGCTAAACATTGCTCTAAGTTTGAATCCCCCATATTAAAAACAGGTAATCTAAATTTATATATAAGTATTGTGGAATATCACTTCTTCCCACCCTTTTTATATAAAAAAGTAACCAAACTAATGGTCAATTTCGACATGAAGAAATGTTGATAGAAGTGTTTAATAAGTGTTTGGGAGAGGAAAGCGGAGGAATTGCGAGTTGTTTGTTGGTGGCATAAGAAGGTTTCTGAAACGAAAAATAGAAATATTTATATGCATTTGTGTATATTTGTAGTTACGGGGGATATAAAATGGAATCGAAGAATATCACTTTAAGAGTCAATTCAAAATTGTATGATGGTTATAAGCAATTTTGCAAGAAGAAGGGATTATTGATATCGAGACAAGTTGAAATTATGATGGAAAAACAGTTTAAAGAGAGACAAAAAAATGACTGATGGAAGAATTATTGATGAAGGAAGATTGTCTTTTACTGTAGAATCAAGCGTAATTGGTCATTTGAGTATTGGATTGTATAGAAACTTCTCTAGAGCTATCAAAGAATTAGTCTCAAATGCCTATGATGCACTTGCAATTGAAGTAAAAATCAACTTAGATATAAAATCAAAAAGACTGATTATTAAAGATGATGGTAAAGGAATGAATAAAGATGACATACAGAGGCAATTGCTTACAATAGGAAAAACTACACCAAGAACTCAGATGAGTATAGGTTTAGGCAGAAAAAGAATTGGTCAATTTGGAGTGGGATTCTTGGCAGTATTCCCTTACTGTAATAAAATCAGGTTAATTAGCAAGAAAAGAGGAGAAGAAAATGCTGTGGAGATAACAATTGATGTTAGTAAATACTATAAGAATAGCACATTTACTCTGGATAAAGACTTAGAGGATATTGAGTATAAGGTGGTTTCAAGTTTACTGCCTAAAGAGAAAGGAGAAACGATTATACTTCTTGAAAGCATAAAGCCACACATTTTAAAAATATTCAATAAGAGCAAAGGAAAATCTCACAGTTCTATAGAACAGTTTAGTGAATTTGAAAAAACAAAATGGGAATTGCAACAATACTTACCGTTACAATTTTCAGAATCTTGCCCAGAATTAAGGGATTTTTTTAGTGTAGAAAGTAGGACCCCTTTAAGAGTATGGTTTGATGGAGAAGAATTATTTAGGAATGTTCCAGAGGGTTCAAATAACAAGAAATCTGAGATGATAGAGAAAGGTGAAGAATCTTTTGGGGATATCAAAATAAAATATGTCATTCTTTCTCCAATTAAATCGATTCGACCACAGGAATCAAGAGGACTTCAAATTAGGATGAATGATGTGGGTATTGGTTTGCCAACAGATTTTGATGTTATTAAACTCAGAGGAAGACTCCTTGGTAAACTCAATTATCTAGCAGGAGAAGTTCATATTATAAAAGGATTAGATAATGACCTTATGTTAGATAGGGATGGATTTTATTTTACTGAAGAAGTTTCAGCTATGTATGAATTCTTTAGGGATAAACTCACAAAATGGGACCATAAATTTCAAAACACTGCAAAGGAAGATAAAGCAGTATATGAAATTCTGTCAAGATTACCTAAGCAGGATAAAATAGTGCAGGAGTTTAAATCGGTAGGAATTTTAAAATTTGATAAAAACAACCTTCGCATACCTAAAGCGCCAATAACAAGGAAACATAAAACTAAATTGTCTTCAATCTCAAAACAAATTGATACTATAGTTAGCAAGAAAGGTTATAGCGTCAAGAGAAGGAAAAAGAGTGATACATGTGACCAATCTATCAAAGTTGACAAAAAGACAAAGAAGGTTATCATTTATGAAGACCATCCTGCACTCTCTGAACAGATTGAAATAGACGGTAAGAAAATATCAATAACATATGACGAACAGGATGAATTAAAAAAGGATGAATCAATATGTGAGTTAGATTCAAAAAACAAAGTAGCTACTTTTAATAAAGACCATGAAATTTTTGATCTTAGCTTAGACAACAAGATAATTATGGAATTTGTTATCAGACTCCATCTTCTAGCAAAGACTGAAATGATTTCAAATTCTGCTTTAAAGAAAATTTTGAAGGCCTTCAAAAAGACTTTCTCCAAAGAATAAAAATGGAAGAGGCTTTGATTAGTTTAAAAACGGAAATTGTAAATAGTTTTTGGAAAAACAAATTTATTAAAATAGGTCAACTTGTTTTTCCTAGGAAAAAATATAAATCCCTAAAAGTACTAAGTCTTACTAATTCTCGAAACATTGAAGAAGTAAAAATACTTATTAAGGATCATTTGACATCAAGGGCCTATCTGTTTGCATGGTGCAATGATTTCATTGAAGCTTTAAGCTTAGATGCAGAGGCTAAGTTTAATGAAGTTCTTGATGCTGCCAAATTTGAGGAAACTTTTCTAAGCCGTACTGATCATAAGGTTTATGCTTGTTTTCCATTTCATGTGCTTAATATAGATTTTACATCACAAGCAGTTGAATCAGAAGATGGTCGTTTGGAAAAGGAATTACACTCAATTGAAAAGGTTTTATTGAAACAAAAAGAGACAAATGGAAATAATGCTTGGTTGATGTTGTTTACTACCTTAATTGATAATACACCGGTCAATGTAGATGATATTAAAATAAATTCTGACCAATATACAATAAGTTTATGGTCGGGAATGACTTTCTCTAAGCAAGGAAGTTTGAATGATTCTGATGATATCAAGAACATTCTCATGGAATTTTTTCACAAAATGAAAGATAAATATGGGCTTCAGGTTGATATTGATTCATTTACAAAACCAATTAACTCTCATGAAGTAATGTCTATTTCGATTATAGTAAAATAACTTTAAGGTGATATTATGGCAAGAATAAATGTTAGTACCTTTCCTCGGATGTTAAAAAGCGTTCACAATGCTCAAAAGAAATGGAGACAGCAGAACTATGAAAACTCTATTACCAAGTTTAAAGATGAAATCGAGAAAACTCTTGAAATATTGAATTTTTATGGAAAATGGAAGAGTAAGTTTTCTGGTCAAAAGATAACAGATAAAATGATACCTGAAATATTCATGGATGGATTATCAAGTCTCCATTTTGCTTTATGGGGACAATATAAATATGCGAATATGGGTTTACGTTCACAATTAGAGACTGCTTTGAGACTTATTTATTTTATGGACCACCCACGAGAATATGAATGGTGGTTAAGTGGTAATGAATGGTATAAGGGACAAAAAGGAGCTTATGTTTGGGGTGATGATTTTAATTACTTTAAACAGATAGATAAGATAAACAAGTTTGATAAAAATTTAGCTGGTGAAAAAAAGATATATTCCTCATCTAGTTCGGGCAAGTCTGGAAATTTACTAAAGGAAATTTACGGAAAACTCTCCAAGTCTATACATACTAGTGCACAACATTTTCAAACCTCTATAGGTAGATTTTCTCCTAAGTATTCCATGTCTAAAATGGAGACTTGGTTAAAGTCCTGTAAGGATTTACAATGTTACATAATTGTATCTTTGATATTATCTTTTCCTAAAGAATTTAAGAAAATGTCATCTATAGAACGGAGTACAATATTAACAAAAGGAGTTGTTGATTCGGTATATATCAAAAAAATAAATGAAGTAATCTAAAATGACTAAACAAGAGAAAATTATCTCACCATCCACAAGATATCAAGGTAGTAAGAGAAGAATACTGCCTTGGCTGAAATCAACATTTGATAATCTAGAATTTGAAACTGTTTTAGATGGCTTTGGAGGTACTGCAAGCGTTAGTTATTTGTTCAAGCTAATGGGAAAAGAAGTAACCTTCAACGATATTCTTTTATCAAATTATCAAACAGGACTTGCTTTAATTGAAAACAAAAAAACATTATTAAATGAAGAAGATATTGAATTCATTCTTAACATAAATAGAAAAAGTAATTATTCAAACTTAATTTCGAAGAATTATAAAAATATATATTTTCTTGATGAAGAAAATAAGTGGTTAGACAAAGTAATTAACAATATTAAAGATTTATCTTTATTTTACAAAGGAAATAAGTTGAAATTAAAAAAGGCTTTAGCTCATCATATTCTTTTTCAATCTTGTCTCTCAAAAAGGCCTTTTAATTTATTTCATAGAAAGAATCTAAACATGAGAACTAACACTAATATTAAAAGAAGTTTTGGTAATAAAGTTACTTGGGATACTCCTTTCAGAGAACATTTTATTAAATTTAATAAAGAGTACTCAGATAGAGTATTCGATAACAAAAGAAGAAACAAAGCTATGAATAAAGACATCTTCAAGATAAATAAGACTTATGATTTAGTTTATCTTGATCCTCCTTATATGCGAACTCATACAACCAAACCTCAGAAATACCAAGAAATGTATCACTTTTTAGAAGGAATTATGAACTATGAAACTTGGCTAAAGAATATTGATTATATTCGAATACACAAACCGTTCATCATAGAAAATAATAACTGGAACGAAAAAGTGTTAGAGAATTTTGATGAACTATTTAAGAAATTTTCTGACTCTGTATTGGTTGTTTCTTATGGAAATAAAGGTTCGCCAAGTATATCTTCTATTGTGCGTTTGATGAAAAAATACAAAAACAAAGTTAGAACAATTTCAAGACCTTATTCATACAGATTAAATAGAAATAATGGAAAAGGATATCGAGAAGTGATTATTATTGGAGAATAAGCTAAGAATTATAGTTGTTTAAGTAGTCCATAGTTCTAATATAGGACTTATCAATTAGTCTATTAAATTTTGTTCTTAGTCTTTTAGTTTCTGTTGTTAAATACCCTTCATGTGTAGGTGAAGGGTACTTCTTTAGTTTTATCTTAGTTTGTTTATCTTTCCTTCCAGCATTATGAACGTATTGGTTTCTAATAATATAAATATGTTCCATTATTTTCTTTTCATCTTGTGTTAAAAAAGGAATTCCAAACAATTCGAAGAAATCGTAAACATCAAATCTGTTTTTAATATTTAACTTATTTAAGATAATTTCATAAGTATTGCGTTTTCTTGAAGATACTAATTCGCCAATAATATTCTTATGTTTCGTTTCTTTGCTTGTGAAAAAAGTTGAAAATTTATTAAGAAGTTCTTGTATTAAATCTTTATAATAGACCTCAAAATTTGTACTTAAAGATATGAGTGCATGTTCTGAACATGATACTTCGATTTTGATTAATTCTTTATCTTGTGATTTTTTTACTGCCTCGTGATGTTTTGGATGTATATCATAAGCTTTTTGTTGATATATCCAATTATATGTTTTAAGTTTACTCATCGCAGTTATTAACATCTCAGTTCTTTTTGCATTAGTATGAAAATTTGATATTGAATTAATTTTTCTTATCATTATTGATTTATAGAATATTATTTATTATAAATCTTATTAAAATTATTGAACTTAGATTAAATTTTTTGACCCGGAACGATGTAAACTATTTTTTTGAACAAAGTTTTTTTACAGCAACTTTCGTAAATAACCACACAAAAACAACTTTGAGAGTGAATCAAGAAAGAATCACAGGAACAAGCGAGAAAAATAATTATTCTAGAACTTTTATAAGAAATTTCCTTTTTTGACTTGTTCAACAATATACATTATGTCTGCGACAACTATTGCAACACCTAAAAGATTGAAAGCAGCTTTGAAAACAGGTACAAGATTAAGAAAAGAATCAGTTGGAGTGGCTCCTGCTAAGGTATCAACAATCATATAACCAATATTGGCTTGACTAGGTATTGCAAAATAAACTCCAATAAAGAAAACAATTATGGCTCCTATTACTCCTTGTTCATTTCTTTTCCTTGGCATTTTTTTCTTTGTTTTATCATCTTTTTTAATCATTATTTTTTAAAAATATATATTCCTCTATCGTTATTTCCGGCCGGAATTGCAGTAACTAAAATCCAACCTTCTTTAGCGAGCTTATTAATTTCATCTGTTACTTGTTCAAAAATTCCTTCTTTATTTGTTTTCCAAGGATTAATTAATCCTGCATGCACAATTCCTTTCGCAATATATTCAACCATTATAAAACACCCCTCAATAATTTTTAAGAGCAATTACATAATTCTGTAATTCTATGTTTAATAACTTCTTTAATTCTAGTTTCTATATGTGGAAATATTGCAGTAAGGACTTCTACATCCTCACCAATATCTGTATCAAAAGTTGTTGTTAAATCTTTTGTTTCTCCGCCTGGAATAAAAACAGATACTTCTTTCACACCAGCTTTCTTTAGTGTCCTATAACTATGTTTAACAGCGAAAGTACCTCCCTCATCTTCAAAATTTTTTATTTTAGTTGTTTGTTCTGTTCCCCAATTATCTATCTCCAGAAGAGTTCCTAAAGTGGAGTCATCTATAATACCAAATTTAAAAGTATATTGATAAGATTCATTTTCGGTATAAGGTTGTGTTATATTCACGCATTTTTTTGTTGGACATTCAGGACATATTTGTTCAGAACACAGTTCAATAGAGTCCACAACAACACCGTCTTGACATTGATATTTAATCACTGTTTCTATTAGACACTCAGGACATATTTGTTCGGAACATAAATTAACGGAATCAACCACTTGACCATTTTGACATTGGTATTTTATAATTGTCTCTGGCTCACACCCAGACAGAACAAACATACATAAGAGTAAAAAAATTATTTTTCTCATAATGCCCCCAAAACAATCATACATAGTAGAAACTTCTTTTTAAAGATTTAGATTTTTCGTAAATAATCACACAAAAACAATCTTTATATACAACATTTGTTTAACATTTGTTATAATGAATGTTAAAATTCCCAGATTTGTCAAATGGGCAGGCGGAAAAACTCAATTAATCAACCAATTCAAACCTTTCTTCCCTAAACAAATAGAAAGATACTTTGAACCATTTGTAGGTGGAGGAGCTGTTTTGTTTTACATAATTCAGAAATTTTCTCCAAAAAAAGTATTTATTTCAGATACTAATGAAGAGCTTATTAATGCTTATGAAATAATAAAAAATGATGTTGAATCTTTAATTAAAGAACTTAAGAAGCATAAAAACAATTATGACAAAAATCCTAAAGAGTATTACTATAAAACAAGAGCTATAAATCCTGAAGATTTAACCGAAGTAGAAAAAGCAGCCAGATTCATATTTCTTAACAGAACATGCTTCAATGGATTATATAGAGTGAATTCTAAGAATAGATTCAATGTACCTATTGGAAGATACACAAATCCTGCAATAGTAAGAGAAGATATTCTTAGAGAAATTAATAAATTGCTTCAAAAAGTCGAAATAGAAGTTATGTCTTTTGAGAAAATAGTTAAGATTGTCAAGAAAGGAGACTTTGTTTATTTCGATCCTCCTTATTGGCCAATAAAAAGCGATAATTTCACAAGTTACACAAAACTAGATTTCAAGAAAGAAGATCAAGAAAAACTTGCAGAAGTTTTTCAAGAATTAGATAAAAAAGGAGTTAAAGTAATGTTAAGTAATAGCGATACAGAATTAATTCAAAATTTATATTCTAAATACAAACCAAAGATTGTCAAAGCAACTAGAATGATTAATTCTAAAGCAGAAGGAAGAGGAGCAATTAATGAAGTTGTTGTTGTGAACTATTAGCTCGTTTGGATATGTTCTTTACAAGTTTTACACCCTCAACTTCTTGCATTAATATCTTAATAGGAACCAATCGACCTACTGTGGTGTGTTTATAATTACCTTCAAGGTCTTTTGTAGTTGTTTTACTTTCTTTGAATCTATCAATGTTTTTCAAGAACCATTCTCTAACTTTATTTAATGGGAGAATGTACATATCATCCCATTCAGTGAAATAATAGAAAATAATTCTGGCTTTACTTTTAACAAAACATCCTTTTGTTCCCAAACTCTCATTGCTTAATGTTTCAAACCAAAAATTCCCAGTAGTATACTTGTCCGTTTTTACTTCGATAGACACAAAGAATTTTAATTCGCCTTTTTTATAACTCCAAATTAAATCAATATCGTTTTTTTGATATTCAGGATCATTCTCAACATTCTTCAATTCAATTGTTTTTTTAAGATCACCTAAATATCTACAAACAACTTCTATTCCTTTCTTCGAGAAATCATTTTTTTCATCAAAGGTATAAGACTTAACCATTTTGTGTGGCTTTACCAACAATAACAAAAATATCCTCTTCGTTTAGAATGGAGTCCATTAAATTCTTAAAAACAAAAGCTCTTGCTAAACCAGTTTTTTCCATTCTCATCATCAGCTCTATTAAATGACCAATAAACTCAATAGTATACTCCCCATACTTATTTAGCTCATCAAATTCTCTTAATTTCTTAGGTGTTGTCTGTTTTAACTGACACTTCTGCTGTTCTTCCTTTGTTCTAAAGGGTTCTACCTTTTCCCACATATCTCTTAAGTATCTAACAAAATCAAGACTTAATTCTCTGTTGTGCTCCTTTTTAATAAGAATGTCAATAACCCAATGAATGTGCTTTGGAGTTCTAACCCTCTTATTTGGTTCTTGATATTTAATTATAATATCTAAATCAGGATTTTCTCCTCTACTACCCTGAAATACACCCATAATAGTACCATCCAATAGATTGAATTCTTTAAAGGAGTGAGCTTTTGTTCCTTTTCCATCTCTCAAACTGTATTCCATAACATAAATTATACTGAAGATGTTTTTATAAATCTTTTCGATTCTTCCGAAAACATCCTGTCAATAACAACGAAAACACTGGACATCGAGGAGAAAACTATATAAAAGAAAAAGTTCCAAGCATAGTATGACTATTTTTGAAGATAACAATATAACATTACTGAAAGGGGATTGTTTGAAACTCTTACCAACCATAAGAAAAGGCTCAGTAACAACTATATTTGCAGATCCTCCTTACAATCTTTCTAATGGAGGAATTACGTGTAAAGCCGGAAAAATGGTTTCTGTGAACAAAGGAGACTGGGATAAATCCAAAGGATTTACTAAAGATTATGAATTTACATATAACTGGTTGAAATTATGTAAAGATGTCTTAAAACCTAATGGAACTATATGGATATCAGGAACTCCTCATAATATTTATCAAGTAGGACATGCTTTACAATCTCTTGGTTTTAATATTCTAAATGAAATTTCTTGGTTTAAACCAAATGCTCCACCAAATCTTTCTTGTCGTTATTTTGCACATTCACACGAGACAATTTTATGGGCTAAAAAAGATAAAAAAGCAAAACACACATTTAATTATAAAGAAATGAAAAAATGGGATGATAAAATTAGTCCTTCAAATAAACAAATGAGAAGTGTTTGGCACATTCCTTTAACAAGCCCGAAAGAAAAGAAGAATGGTAAGCATCCAACACAAAAACCAATTGAGTTATTAAAAAGAATAATCACTGCAAGTTCTAATAAAAAAGATTTAATTTTGGATCCTTTTAATGGTTCAGGCACTACTGGAATTGTAGCAAAAATGTTAGGAAGAAGATATATAGGAATTGATAAAGAACAAAAGTTTCTAAATTTAACAAAAAAAAGATTTAATGAATTAAAGAAATAAATATCTGTTAATCACTTAAACGGACAAGTTCTACATTCAGGTCTATTTTCTAAATTCATATCTTCAGTATAATCTTTACAATCAGGATATGTTCCTATACATCCAGGGAACTTGCTTGTTATACTACTACCTTTTGCACTTTGTTTATATGTGTGTCTCTTAGGTAACTTTCTTCCTGTTCCGCCCATTTTAATTTAATACTATCTTTCTTATTTAATTTTTTCTATCCCTTCCTTCTATAATCTTTAACAACTTTCTCTTTTTATTATTTTAATCTTTCAAAAATCAATCTTTTTTAGAAAGGGAAGTGGAACCTTACTACGAATTATTTGATATTGGAATAACTTTAGGTTCTTCATAACCATCTTTAAACATGTAAAGTAGTTTTTTCTCAGAATCCAAGAATAAATCTCTTCTCCTAACTTCTTCATTAGATTCAGGTTCTACTTGTTTATGTTGAATATTTTGAAAACCAAGATGATTAAGAGCTTCCTCAATTCTTGAGGGATGAGCTGCAAAATAATCTGGATCGTATATATTCATTATCTGTATACTGTCCTTATCAACATACAATTGGTTAATATCAATTTCCTCCTTAAGTGACCTATTTGTTATATTTTCAATTCTGTGATCGTTAACAAACATATCCCATGGAGATATTAATTCTGAAATATGTGCTAAAGTACTAGGACCACTATATTCTGGGACAAAAATGATGCCATTACATTTAGCGAATGTATCTGACCATATATATCTTTTTTCTCTGGAACTTCTTATTCCATTTGTGCCAACAAATTCTATTATTTCATCTAATTCGTTTTCTTTACACTTACCTGTAATTTCAAGTATCTTGTCAATATGATCATAATACATAGTTAAAAGAAACTAGAACAATTTTTTAAAGGTTTTACTAAATATCCCTTCCTCTACAACCTTTATATAATCATCTTCTTTTCTTTTTCGTTATGAAGAGTTTTTCAAAAGATGAAATTGAGGGAACTAGAAACTTCTTTAGAAATAAAAACTTTCAAGAAGTGGATGTATCTTTAGGTGATAGAACCTTTAGTTATTTTGTAGTCCCTCAATCTCAAGAACCAAACTTAGTTAACTTTGTTGTTCGTTTAACAGGAAAACCTGAGGATGGTTATGTTCTGGGCATTTCAGACAGCGTTGATTCAAGATATAGGCAGTATGCTGTGGTTCATGAATTCATAGAGTTCGTTGAGATAGGTATCAACACTAAAGATAGATGTGTAAAAGCTTTAGATGAAGAATTAAAATTGGTTCCTGAGGACTTAAAGCCTGATTACATTAGGATGAGAGCTGAATTCTTTAGAAATCTGATTCCTTTCTGTTCAAAACAGCCTGAGTTCTATACAAACGATGATTTGAATCAATTCAGAAAGAATCTTGCTAAATTAGAAGAGTTAGTATAAGGTCCCTCTATTGCTTTCTATAATAACCCTCACAACTATTCTTCTTCAATAATCATCTTTGCGAAGGTTTCATAATCAGTTTCAATGATTATTATTTTATATCCAAAAGCCAGACCTATATCCATTCCTTTTTTTACTTCACCATTATGAGTGTATTCTAATTCTACTCCTAATCCTGACCATATGCACTTTGCGCCTCTAGGACATGGCGAATTATAGAATTCAAGGATTTTCACTTCAAAATCAACATCTTTAATTATTGCCGTTTGATTTAAGTGCAATATGAATTCTTCATTTAAGTTAACGTAAATATCTTCATAATGTTGAGTGTCAGGTGTTTTCTGGCTACAACCAGCTATTATAATAGAAACCATTATAACAACAATTATTAGCGACTTATTCATAGATCATAACTTAAGATAGAAAATATATAAATATTGTCATAACTTCTAACTTGTTAAGAATTAAAAACTTTCTTGCGCCTCTCTTTTGCATTGTCTGTACAACTCGTTAGATGGGTCTAGTTCTATTGCTCTGTCATAGTTCGGTATTGCTTCTTCTAGTTTTCCTTGGTCGACTAGTGTTTCTGCTTTATTAATCCATGCGTTTGAAAATGTTGGGTCTAGTTCTATTGCTCTGTTATAGCATTTTATTGCTTCTTCTAGTTTTCCTTGGTTGACTAGTGTTATTCCTTTGTTGCTCCATGCTGTTGCGTCTTTTGGTTTTATTTCTATTGCTTTATCAAAACATTCTATTGCTTCTTCTAGTTTTCCTTGGTCGTATAGTGCTGCTCCTTTGTTGTTCCAAGCAAGTCTATGTTTTGGCTTTAGGCTTATTGCTTTGTCATAGTTTTTTATTGCTTCTTCTAGTTTTCCTTGTTTTCTTAGTGTTAATCCTTTGTTGTTCCATGCCAACGCGAGTTTTGGTTTTATGTTGATTGCTTTGTCATAGCATTCAATTGCTTCTTCAAATCTTTTTAAGTTTTTCAGCGCTACTCCTTTGTTGTTCCATGCTGTTGCGTATTTTGGTTTTATGTTGATAGCTTTATCATAGCATTCTATTGCTTCTTCTGGCTTTCTTTGGTCGGCTAGTGTTATTCCTTTGTTGTTCCATGCTCCTGTGTATTTTGGGTTTAGTTTTATTATTTTATCATAGCATTGTATTGCTTCTTCTAGTTTTCTTTGTTTTCTGAGTGCGTTTCCTTTGTTGTTCCATGCAAATGCGTCTTTTGGGTTTAATTTTATTGCTCTGTCATAGCATTGTATTGCTTCTTCAAGTCTTTCCAAGTGATATAGTGTTACTCCTTTGTTGTGCCATGCGTCTGCGTATTTTGGGTTTATTCTTATTGCTTTGTCAAAACTTTCTATTGCGTCTTCTAGTTTTCCTTGGTTGTATAGTGCTACTCCTTTGTTGTACCATGCGCCTCTGTCTTCTGGGTCTATCTTTATTGCTTTATCATAGCATCGTATTGCTTCTTCATATCTTTCCAAATTATGTAAGTTTGCTCCTTTGATAATCCATGCGTCTGCGTCTCCCTGCCCCATTGCTAGCAAGAACCAATTTTTAAGTCTTTTTGTTATCTTTTCTTCTTTTATTTTAATTTCTATCTCTGCCAACTCTTCAAATTCTCTTTCCAGGTTTAAGTCTTCATCCAAAGTCATAATAATAGAAAGTAAAACAATTTTTTAAAGGTTTTACTAAATATCCTTCCCTCTACAACCTTCAACAACTTTCTCTATTTATTATCTTTTTCAACTCTTTTAAGAATTAACTTCTTATTTCTTCAACGAATCTACTTGCATCCTTTGGATTCTGAATAAGAATAACATCTCTATAGCTTTCTCCAAAAGTATTCCTTCTATTTCATTGAATCTTTAAAGTCTTGTTTTATTATTAAAATATATTTTGAGACTGTTTGTATAAGTTCGTTTGATGTCGAAAAGTTTGATCCCCTTTTTTTGTCAAAATATGTGAATAAAGTTGTTTTAATGCCTAGACTATTGAGATTCTCAATTACTGGAACAAAATCACTATCGCAAGCTATAAGAATTATTTTTTTTATTTCTTTATGTTTTATTGGTACTGTCATTAAGTCCATTGTAAGAAATGTATCAACCCCTTTTTGGTGATATTCTATTTTGTGGTTCTTTATTATTTTTTGGCATCTTCCTTCTCTGACAGTAATAATCTTATTATTTGATAATGTTCTTATAAAATTATCATAGTTCTCCTTTCTCTTGTTCTCATCTTTTGTTGGTTTTGATGATTGAAAAGGTGGTGCAGTGTAATAGAAAATATGTTTGCAGTATAAACCTTCTTTTTTTGAGAATATTTTTGATAAATTAAAGATGTTATTCTTCAGATATTTGCCTCTACCAAAATATTTTGATAATTTTGAGAGAAACCCTGCATCAATAAAAACGATGGTATCTTTCATAAGGACTCCTCCTGATTAGAAAAAAGTCATCCAGCAACCCAGAGGGATCACTGGGGATCATTTTAATAATATTAATATTAATATCTTTATAAATATTGCTCTTTTTTAAGCTCACCATACTTTTTCTCATACATCACTTTTTTCCCTTATCCCTTCCTCTATAATCTTTCATAATCAACTTTCCAGAACTATTCTTCTTCAATAATCATCTTTGCGAAGGTTTCATAATCTGTTAATAATCAAATCTCCTTAACATTCAACTCAAAGAGCTCTTCAATATTCTTAAACCTCAAGTCATCTTCAGAGCAAATAAAAGTTATGGCATGACCTTTTTTATCAATTCTCCCAGTTCTTCCAATTCTATGAATATAAAACTCTGTTCTTGTTGGAACATCATAGTTAACTACCAAGTCAACATTTTCAATATGGAGTCCTCTTGCAGCAACATCAGTCGCGACTAAAATTGGAACTTTGCCATTCTTAAATAAATTAAGATGTTTTAGTCTTTCATTTTGAGTTAAGTTACTGCTAATAGCTCTGACAGATAGTTTATTATCATTTAGAAACTTAGCAACCTCGTGACACCTAGACCTAGTATTGCAAAAGATTAATATTTTCTCAAACTTTTTACCTGCAAGTAATTCAAGAAGAACTTCATTCTTATCTAGAATCTCAGAAAATAATTTTTCTTGAATAATATTTTTTGGAATTGGAGAGCCAATAGAAAGAAACTCATAAGGTGAGATCTCTTCATCCATAAAGGTTCTAACTTTCCCTGTGATTGTCGCAGAAGAAAGGATAAATTGAGCATCACTGCTGGCTCTTTTTTTCACATAAACACATTCATCAAAAAAGCCATCATCAAACATTTGATCGCTTTCATCAAAAACAATAAGTTTAGTTTCACCAATCTTAATTTTTTTACTATTAACATGTTGAATTAATCTTCCAGGAGTTCCAACCATTATATGATTATTCCTATCAGTTGTTTTGTAATCCTTTGAAGCTTCATGACCACCATAAAGCATTCCAACATTCAAATTAAGAGGTCTGCAAAGATTTTGAATCTCTTTTCCAACCTGAATACAAAGCTCTCTAGTAGGAACAAGAACAATCATCTGAATACCAATCTTTTTGTTAATTTTGCTAAGAAAACCAATGGTGAAAGCCAGAGTCTTACCACTGCCAGTTCTGGAAGTAAAAACAATATTCTTGCCTTGAATAGCTAAAGGAATGACTTTTTCTTGAACTTCCAAAGCTTCTTTAAACTCCAAACTATCAAGAGCATTAATTACTTCTTTTTTGAGACCAAGCTGTGAAAATGATTTCATAGAAATAATGAGAGTAGAATATTTTAAAAGTGTTGTGGATAATAATAAAGTGCCCCGAGCGGGCATTAGTATCTAAACAACTTTTATTTCTTCCAATTCTGGAAAATTAATATTATTTTAAAAAGATATAGAACATCTCCCCTCACAACATTTTTATACTCTCTCTTTAATATTCCTTCTTATGAAGTTTAAATCTTTTGTTCTTGATAAGTTCCAAGAAGACTCCATAAATGCTATTCAAAATGGTTTTTCTGTTCTTGTTTCTGCACCTACTGGTTCTGGTAAGACCTTGATTGCTGATTTCATCATTGATAAATTTTTAAATGAGAATTCGAGAATTATTTATACTGCTCCTATTAAGGCTTTGTCTAATCAGAAATACAAGGAGTTCACTGACTCTTATGGTGAGGGGAATATTGGTTTGATTACTGGTGATTTGGTTATTAATCCTGAGGCTCAGATTCTTATTATGACTACTGAGGTTTATCGTAACATGGCTATTGTTAAAGATCATACATTAGATTCGGTAGCATATGCTATCTTCGACGAGATTCATTATATTAGTGATTTGGAGAGGGGTTATGTTTGGGAGGAGTCTATTATTTTTAGTCCTGATCATGTTAAGTTTTTATTTCTTTCAGCAACGATTCCTAATTCTAAGGAGTTTGCTTCTTGGGTTGGCAGTATTAAGAGTACATCTGTTAAAATTATTGTTGATGATGTACGACCTGTTCCTTTGGAGCGTAAATTCTTTGATTCTGAGTTTGGTTTATGCTCTCTTGATGAGATTAAGAAGAAGAAAGAGCTTGATAACATTCCTGATTATAATAGTTTGATGAAGGGCAGGCATAGGACTGCTAGGGTTCGTAAACCTGATTTTAGAGATTTAATTGCAATCCTTGACAATAAACTTCCTTGTATTTACTTTGTTTTCTCTAGAGTTAAAACTATGGAGTATGCGGCTACATTAGCATATAAAAACCAGTACTTATCAAGAGAAGAGCAAAAACAAGCTATTTCTATTGCAAGTTCTGAATTCAATAAATTAAATAAAGAGATTCTTTCTTTAAAGACTACTTTAAAACTTAGGGAGTGTATTCCTAAAGGGGTTGCTTTTCATAATGCTGGTATTCTTCCTGAACTTAAGCATATCGTTGAAAAACTTTTTTCCAAGGGTTTAATCAAGGTTTTGTTTGCAACTGAAACTTTTGCTGTTGGTATTAATATGCCTGCAAAAACTGTTTGTTTTGATAGTTTAAGAAAATATTCTGATTCTGGTTTTAGATATCTAACTTCTAAAGAGTACTTCCAGATTTCAGGTAGAGCAGGTAGAAGAGGTATTGATAAGAAGGGTTTATCTGTTGCCATGATTTTTCGCCCTAGTGCCGAGCTTGGCAGAATTAAACAGTTCACTACTAAGGATGTTTTGCCTTTGCAATCACAGTTCAAGATTACTTACAACACAATTCTTAACATGATTAATCAGCATACTCCTGAGGAAAACAAAAAGATTCTTACTATGAACTTCTTTACTTATCAAAAACTTAAAGGTGCAACTTCTAATAGGTTGCTAGGTTCTATTAAGGCTCGCTTTACTAAAGCATCTAACCTTTTAACTGGTTTAGGTTATATTCAGGACAATAAATTAACTGAATTAGGTTTGTTCACTACAAAGATCTTCGGAAATGAGTTGGAAGTCTCTCAGATGTTTAAGGGTGACTTGGAACTTGATGAGTATTCTATTTTGTTATTACTTGCATCTCTAGAATATGAGGGTAAAAAAGAAACTATTTTTCAGAAAACTTTTGAAAATGCAAATACAAGAAAGCTCTATAAGCAAATTCAATCAAACTCAGTCCTTAGACGCGGTGATTGGCCTAGGAACATTGATAAGCTAACTGCAATCATTCACCCTTTATATCATGGTAAGAAGTTCACAGAGATTCTTAAGAATACAAACTTGCTTGAAGGTGACTTAATAAGAATCTTAATGCGATTAATGGATAAGCTAGAACAAATAGGTAAAGCTTCAAATGATAAAAAATATTTGCTCATGGTTAAAAATTGCAAACAAATAATCAGAAATTCTCTTGAAGGAATACATTTGTTTTAGATAAAGTCATCTGATTTCATAAAGAATAATAGGTAAGTATAATATAAAAAGTTTTTGAAAATAAAGTAAATCTGATTCTTAACCCATGACTTGTTCGGGAAAAGCATTTTGTGTAGAACCAATTCTTTTCATGATGTTAACATAGTATTTATTATTTATATGAGGATATTTTTTAATTAAGGACACATATTCGGATTTTAAAGTTTTAATGTCAGTTGAAGTGTGACCTTTTAATTGTTCAAAGATTGAAGGATTACAAACTGCTGCTCGTCCAATCATAACTCCTTTTACACCTAGTTTTTTCATATAATTTACTTTTTCAACAGAGTCTATATCACCATTTGCAATTATGGTTTTTCCCGTATCTACACATTCAGGATAGATTTTATCGTCCGCCTTTGACTCATAGTCTTCCTTACCATGTCTTGCATGAATTATGAAAAAGTCAGCGTCAACATTTTTTAGTAAATTAAGATAAACAAATTTTTCTTTTTCATACTGGTTCAATCCTAAACGCATTTTTATAGAGCAAGAAAAGCCATTATTCTTTACTATTTGAACTAGTCGATTAACTTTTGATATTCTTTTCATCAAAGCACAACCTAAGCCAATTTTTATTAGGTGAGGACTTGGACAACCAAGATTAAAATTTATTCCTTGAAAACCTTCTGTTGGTTTAAATTTTTTTAAGAAAAGTTTAAGATGATCTTCGTTCTTGGCAGCTAATTGTATCTGTGTAGGAACATTGTTTAGAATCTCAATTCTTCTCTCTGTACTCTTATTGTTTCTTATCAAACCAGTCAATCGAGTCATCTCAGTAAAAGTAAGATCAGCTCCATGATTAAAACAAAGCTCTCTAAAAGCATTATCAGTATAATCCTCCATAGGTGCAAGCATGAACTCAAAATCTTTCATAAATAAAAGTTTTGAGAACTAGTTTAATAAAGGTATTGAATTAAAGCAAAAAATGAGCTTTATACCGAGTTGTTTATAAAGAGAGGATGTTATTTAATAGTTAGAAAGTATTATTTAGAAAATAAATAATATTAAACGAGGAAAAATTAAAATGGAAGGACGAAATAGAAGCGGCGGAAGATTTAACGACTCCCCAAGAGAAATGCATAAAGCAACGTGTGCTGATTGCAAAAATGAATGTGAAGTACCATTCAAACCTACAGAAGGTAAACCTGTCTACTGTAAAGAATGTTTTTCAAAACGTAAACCACAAAGATTTTAATTTCTAAGATTTTTGAATTACATAATTTTTTTATTCTAAGTTTTCTAACCAAAATAAGAGTGCCCCGAGCGCATCAAAAAGACTATTTTGTTTTGGTTATTGTTCAGGAAGTATTCCGTTTTCAAGATAGGTTTTGATTTCGAGAAGGCTTAGCCCTGCAAGCCCCAAGGTTTTAAGGCTGCGTTTTTTCTGGGCGAAATAATCAATATCTAATATTGCGGAACCAATAGCGACCATAGCCTGTGCTGTAGGTGTGGGAACATTAAGAAGCTCGCCCATTTCACAGTATAATACTAGCCCAAAGCCTATGTCTTCATGAAAATAGCGGTGATCTAATGTATTGGGACTGGTGAAACCAGCAAATCCCTTACCATTTTTATAACATTCTAGATAGTCCGTGCTTTCTGCATACCCTTGAGCCACGCAGGTCTCTGGATCAGGTCGAGCTGAATATCCAAAAGCCCTGAGAATGGCCATGCGTTCTTCATCAAGTTTTTTGATTAGCTTGGCTACCGAAGATGATAACCCTTGATTATAGAAAAGCATATCTTCATTTTCAAACCGTGCTCCATTTAAAAGGGCTATGGGTGGATGAATCACGGGGTTAGCATTATTTAATCCTGCTTCAAGCACGCTTTTAGCACGCACAAGTCCCGGAAACAGTTTTTCAAGTGACGGTCCTACTTCATCGATTCTATTGGCGGGAAAAGTACTGTATAAAACTCGTCCAACCTTCACTGCAATATTAATCTTGTTCCCTTTTGCTCGACATCCATAAGTAAGGGTATGAAATTCTCCAAGAAGCGGCAGTTCCTTCAAGCCCCTTTTACGAAATATATTGGCAAGATATAGTGATCCGCCGGTTGATCCTGGATTGAGTATAACACATTGCTCTGGTTTTACAAGAGAGGTAAGTTCCTGCCCTACTCTTTCGTGCGTGAGAGCCTGAGTACAGATCATAATCATGTCTGCACCGTTAACTGCTTTGGCCAAATCAGATGTAATAAACTCTAATTGGGCTGTTCCCTGTACTGCTCCTTGCAAAGTAATTTGAGGTTTTTCTTTGAGCATGTCAATATTAGCTGCATACTCAGGAAACTCGAAGAGCCGTACTTTTTTCCCCTGTAGAGCCAGGTCTCCAGCTGCAGCTTTACCACCATTACCAGCCCCAATTATTGCTATAGTTTCCATTGTAAGAAGGAAAACAAATATGACGATATATAAAATCATTGTTTTAATTTATTTTCATCAGAGAATTAATCTTCTGGAATGTAGCCATGACCTGTTGATTCAAATATTGCATCTTGCCTGGCTCAACACAGGAGCTATTGTTCGTTCAACAGCTTGATCAATTAGTGCTTCTGTCATGGCACCTGGAGGCGGTGCAATTCTGGTATATGCTCTTCTTGTTTTAGGATTATAATGCCCGTGTTTCATGAATATTCTGGGATCTCTTCCTTGACCTAACAACATTTCCAGGCATGAATGCTTTGCTGTATCTACTCCCTCCAATTCCACTCTGATTAATAAACCTCTATGATCAACTGTGACTCCTTCTATTCCTTCTAATTGTCTAACAAAGTAATCTCCGAGTTCCTTAGCTCTTTTGGGAATTCCTTCTCTGTCTATATATTCAAGTGAAGCGCACGCAGCTGCACAAGCTAATGAATAACCACCAAAAGTGCTTCCATCACTGCCGGGTGTGTAGATTCTCATAAACTGCTCAGTTCCAACAACTGCTGAAACAGGAATAATGCCTCCTCCTAAGGCCTTACCCAAAGTTACAAAATCAGGTCTAGCTTCATCTCCATACTCTTGCCAAGCCATCATATAACCACATCTACCTAATCCTGTTTGAATCTCGTCTGCACCAAAGAATATATCCCTTTCTGTTGCAAGTCGTCTTATTGCCATATAATGGTCTTTTGTAGAGAATAATGGTCCTCCTTCTCCCTTGTGTGTCTCAACAAATATTCCAACTGTATTTTCGTTGATTGCAGCTTCAATAGCTTCAACATCATCATCAGCAACAACCACGCCCGGTGCTCTTGGCACTCTTCTGTTTGACTGGTCAGGATCAAACAGTGCATTTGATGCAAATATCCAGGTTCTTCCATGAAAATAATCCTTAGTAAGGATTACTTCAGGATTTTCAATGCCTCTTTCATGGCCATGCATTAATAACCCACTAATAGCAGAATCTGTTGCAGAACCCCCATCACTTTTTGAGAGAACTCTGTCATAACCAGTCAACTGCGCAACCAATTCGACAAAATCGGCATATCTTACAGAGAAAAGAGCTCTGCTTACCAAGTCACAACCATGCTCCATTTCTCTCTTTACAGCTTCTATAACCCCTTCATGCCCATGTGATAAGACTGCTGAGTAAGCAGATAGAAAGTCTAGTGCTTTGTTTCCATCTGGATCAAATAACCATGGTCCTTGTGCTCTATATACAACAAAAGGATAAGGTTCATAATTTCTTGCACTGTGACCCTCTATTCTTCTAATAAGCTCTGCACTTTGCGGTCCTAACGGACCATAGTTTCTATCTCTAAAAGGTATAAATTTTGCCATAATGAACACTCAATCTTATTAATTTAAAAAAAACGGATTATATAAAGATATCTAAATAAGAATTAACTTTTTAGAAATCTTCAAAGGCTCTCTTGCGCCTCTCTTTTGCTTTGTCTGTATAGCTCGTTAGAAGGGTTTAGTTCTATTGCTCTGTCAAAGTTTGGTATTGCTTCTTCTAGTTTTCCTTGGTCTGCTAGTACTTCTGCTTTGTTAATCCATGCGTTTGAAAGTGTTGGGTCTATTTCTATTGCTTTATCATAGCATTTTATCGCTTCTTCTGACTTTTCTTGTTTGTCTAGTGCTGTTCCTTTGTTGTTCCATGCCTTTGCGTATTCTGGGTCTAGTTCTATTGCTTTGTCATAGTGTTGTATTGCTTCTTCTAGCTTTTCTTGTTTGTCTAGTGCTAGTCCTTTGTTGTTCCATGCGTTTGGGTCTTTTGGGTTTAGTTCTATTGCTCTGTCTAAGTTTTGTATTGCTTCTTCTAGCTTTCCTTGTTTGTATAGTGTTGCTCCTTTGTTACACCATGCATTTGCGTGTTTTGGGTCTAGTTCTATTGCTTTATCATAGCATTTTATTGCTTCTTCATATCTCCCCAAGTCATTTAGTGCTAGTCCTTTGTTGTTCCATACTGTTGCGTGTTTTGGTTTTAATTCTATTACTTTATCATAATTTCGTATTGCTTCTTCTAGCTTTCCTTGTTTGTATAGTGCTAGTCCTTTGTTGAACCATGTCGTTGCTTCTCCCTTCCCTATTACTAGCAAGAACAAATTTTGAAGTCTTCTTGTTATAGTTTGTTTTATCTTAATCTCTATCTCTGCCAACTCTTCAAACTCACGTTCCAGATCTAGTCTTTTATCCAAAGTCATAATAATGGAAAGTAAATGATTTTTTTAAAGGTTTTACCAAAAACACATTAAGAATTAATTTTTTCTTATGCCTTGAGCAAACTCAAAAACAGTTTCGTGACTACAAAAAACAACAAAATTTAAATATGTGGTCACCTTATAAGTTTATATGTTTCTTGAAAAGAGAAAAGCAGGAAAGAACATAAAATATTATTTGGTTCATTCATACAGAGATAAAGACAATAAAGTTGTAAAAATAAGACGATTTCTAGGAAGCAATTTATCAGAAAAAGAACTTAAAAAACTTAAAAAAAGAGCAGAAGAAATCATCAGCCAACAAATAGAAGATATGAAAACAAGTGTTTTTGACTTTTCTTTAACAGATAAAGAGATTCAATCGCTCAATAGATTCAGTGAAAAAATTGAAATTGTTCATTTTGATGATAAACAATGGCAACAATTTACAGAAGAATTCGTATATAATACTAATGCAATAGAAGGCTCAAAAGTATTAGAAGAAGAAGTCCCATACATACTAAGGAGAAAAGAAACAACAAACACTGATGAAATAGAAACAAAAGGAGTTGCAAAAGCAGTTAAATTCATAAGAACTACAAAAGAAGATTTATCTTTAAAGTTGATGCTCAGATTACATGAGTTTTGTTTTAAAGGCTCAAGACCTTTTGCAGGTAAATTTCGAGATATTGAAGTAGGAATAAGAAATGGTTATGGAGAAATAATTCACCAAGGAACACTTGTTAAAGACCTAAATAAAGAATTAAATGAATTTATTTCATGGTATAAAAAAAATAAAAATAAGTTTAGACCATTGGTCTTAGCAGCAATCATACACAATCAATTCGAAGATATACACCCATTCCAAGATGGAAATGGACGAGTGGGAAGATTGTTGTTAAATTTTGTTTTGTTAAAAAACAATTATCCGCCAGTAAACATCTTATTAGAAGATAGAATAGAATATTACCACACATTACAAGAATATCAAAAAAACGATAAATTAAAACCAACACTTAAATTCTTAATAAAACAATACAAGAAAACACTGAAAAATAGGTGACCACAAATAAAGAATATTAAATTATGGTAGACACCTTATAGACGAGAAGTTACCATTACAAATATATAATTAGTGTGTTTTTAGAGAAAAAGAAAGTGCCCCGAGCGAGAAAAAAAGGAATAAATAAAAAAATTAAATTATTTATTCAGCAGAAGAATCTGCGTATAGGAATCTATACCAAGGGGCTTTCTCAGTTAATTTACCTTCATTATCTAAGTTAAACCTTTTAGTTGCTTTTCCTTTAATAAATCCAAAGTACTTTACTTGTTCTTTAGCTTTTATCTTAACTTCGCCAGTTTCTTCATCAACTTCTTCCACTTCAACATCTTCAAGAGTTCTATTAGCGACTCTTGCTTCAAAAGCTTCCATGTTTGTTTGTAGTCTTGCTCTTGCGTTCTCATTAGTGACTTTTGTCAAAGCCATTTCTAAACCAGTAACTTTAGGTTTACCAGCTTTTTCAGGTTTACCAACATCATCAGGTTTACCAGCATCTTCTGGCATATTAATAAGTTCTGGCTGACCAGTTTCATCAGGCATACCAGTAGTTTCCGGTCTGCCAACATCATCAGGTGCATTTCCCTGTCCTTGAGCCATAACAATAGAACTCATCAAAAACAAAGCAATTAATAAAACTATAACTTTTCTCATAATATCACCGAATTTATGTATTATTATTCATATATAAAAAAGTTATTATTTTACCCTAAAAGATTGAACGAATAATAAAGTGCCCCGAGCGAGCTTATCCCCTCTACAACCTTTATATATAAATCTTCTTTCCTGTTTTTTTATGAAGGCTTTTTCAAGTGCTGAAATTGAAGGAACTAGAAACTTCTTTAGGAATAAAGACTTTCAAGAAGTGGAAGTATCTTTAGGTGATAGAACCTTTTCTTATTTCGTTATTCCTCAATATATGGAACCAAACTTAGCTGATTTTGTAGTTCGTTTAACAGGAGATCCTGAAGATGGTTATGTTCTAGGTGTTTCTGACAGCGTTGATTCAAGATATAGGCAATATGCTGTGGTTCATGAATTCATAGAGTTCATTGAGATAGGAATCAACACTAAAGACAGATGTGTAAAAGCCTTGGATGAAGAGTTAAAATTGGTTCCTGAAGACTTAAAGCCAGGTTACATTAGGATGAGAACTGAATTCTTTAGAAATCTGATTCCTTACTGCTCAAAACAGCTTGCGTTGTATACAAGTGATGATTTGAATCAATTTAGAAAGAATCTTGCTAAATTAGAAGAATTAGTATAATAAATATCTTATCCCTTCCCATAATAACCCTTTACCAATAAACACTCTAGAATTTATCTATTTCTTTTTCTTTCTCTCTTCATATCTCTTCTTTGATCTTTCTAGGATTTTATCCCAATCTCTGGTCACACTAGCTGTGCCATCTTTGTTAATGACGACTTTGCTATCTCTATGGCCACGACAGGCCATCGTCCTTCTAGGTCCTTTGTCTTTTCTAATCTCTTCAAATATGTCATCAAGTTCTTTATCAGTGTAAGGTATTGCTGATCTTAAACTTTTAGTATCAACTGTTTCTATATCACCTACTGCTATTACCATTGCTTTGAATATGTCAACGAGTCCATATTTTTCTTTTTTAAAATCCGCTAATATTTTATGAGCTTTTGCCTCGTCTTCGTCTGGTAAGGTTACGCAAGCTGCAGCACGTTTTAATTGAACGCTTGCTTCATTAAGATTAAATCTCCATTCAAGAACATTTTCTAATTCTTTTTTCTCATATCCACATTTTATACATCCTAAAAGCTTGTAAGTTCCATCAGATCCATGGTGTAATCCTTTCTTCTTGCATTTTGGACACGTTCCATCTCCTGCTAGGAGCATAATAGGCGGACCGGTATATTTATAGTTTTTATTCTCAGCATATAGTTTATCAGTCCATATTAGTCCACATTCTCTACAGATATTCTCATCTCCTTCTACATCAACTTTAGAACTCTTACATACAACACATTTAATCATTTTATGGTAAAGTATTGATATTATTTAACTTTTTCCCCTATCCCTTTCCTCTATAATCTTTAACAACTTTCTCTATTTATTATTTTTATTTTCAACAAGGGTCATTTTTCCAGCTAATTAGCTCTAATCACAATATCCTATTGCTTGGCCTGTACTACTATTATTTTCATACCATTCTTCTCGCTCTGACGGCCCTGTTATTTCTTCGTATACGTTCTTTATTATTGAATGTCTTCCTTCGAATGCTATATTATCAATTGTTTCGTATGCTGAGAATATTGTTAGCCCTGCTGCCAGCCAGAACCACTTAGGGATTATTCTGCGTTCTTTTTTTATCTTTATTTTTGTACTCTTCAACTCTTTAAACTCTCTCTCAGGATCAACTACTTTCTCATCGATAGCCATCAGAACTAAAAGAAAGCTCATTGTTTTTTTAAAGGTTTATTAGAAATCTTCAAAGGTTCTCTTGTGCTTTCTTCTTGTTTTGCCTGTATACTTTTTTAGATGGGTCTAGTTCTATTGCTCTTTCATATGCTTTTATTGCTTCTTCTGGCTTTCCTAGTTCGTTTAGTGCTATTCCTTTGTTGTTCCATGCGGTTGTGTATTCAGGGTTTATTTCTGTTGCTCTGTCATAGCTTTCTATTGCTTCTTCTAGTTTTCCTTGTTCGCCTAGTGTTGTTCCTTTGTTGTTCCATGTGTCTGCGTCTTTTGGGTTTATTTCTATTGCCCTGTAAAAACATTCTACTGCTTCTTCTAGTTTTCTTTGGTTGTATAGTTCTACTCCTTTGTTGCTCCATTTGTATCCCTTCCCTGTTACTAGTCGGAACCAATTTTGAAGTCTTCTTGTTATCTTTTGTTTTTTTATCTCAATCTCTACATTCTCCGACCCTGTTTTAAGATTTACTTCTTTCTCCAAAGGCATTTTAAACAAAAGAAAGCTTATTATTTTTTAAAGGTTTAACTAAAAACTTATCCTTCTGCAATAACTAAATGTTCTTCAACATCTTCTCTGTGTGTTTCTCTATTAGAATCTAAGGAACTGGCATGACCATATTCAGCAGTTAGGATTTCTGTCATAAGACTCAATTTATCCTCGAATGGAATGTGACCTAAACTTGCAGCTTCTTCAGGAGTCATAGAATATACTTTTACACCAGTCATTTTAGCTGTTTCTGGATCAATTCCCTCAAACCATAAAGAACTCGTTAAGTGAGCTTCATCAACTTTTCTTGAAAGATCATCAACTTCGTCCGAAGTAAATTTCCTAAAACCATTTCTTTGATACATCTCGCTTAACTGTTCGGTTGTCAAGGGGTATTCTTGAATACGAGATTCCTCAACAATTATTTCTCCAGGTCTTTGTGGTCTCATAATTAAAGTCTTATCTCTTTCTCTAGATAATGTCTTTGAATGATCTAATAACAGTTTTCCTATTCCATTTCTAAAGTAGGCTGGATCAACTTTTAGCATTCTTAATTCTAAAAATGTTGGTTCAACATCAAGCAAAGAAGATTGTCTTGTAACAAATCCTGAATAACCTAACAATTCTCCTTTATAATCAGGACTTGTTGCCAATAAAGCAAATGGAAAATCTCCATTTTTTAATTCTGCTTCTCTAATATTTACTGATGTTGAAGAACCATTTAATTGAAGTTTAGTAGTTCCTCTATCTCTTGAAGATTTTATATGTTTTTTTTTAATCATGTCCATTCAAGCAGGAAATCAAGAGAATTATAAAAAGGTATAGCTCAAAATAACAACCCTTAAAGATTATCTATTTTTTAATATTAGAAAGCATTCTATTATGTAAATCTTCATATCTGCGAGGATTATTCGTAACTCTTTTTATTAATTCAAGAGTGTCTTTTGATGAAAAATCCGGATCATATGGTTCCTTTCCTCCCGGAGCAGACACTTTTGAGACTGTTCCATTCCTAAAAATCCGAAACTTAGGAAAATCAAATCTTCCTTTTTCATTTATCGCTAAGATAGGAAATTTAATCTCTCTAGACAATTCTATAGATAATTTATTCACAATCTCATAATCAATTACAGGAAGATAGAAATAAGAACTTAAATCAGGAGCATAAAGATAAGCAGCATCAAAATCCATTGTGCCAATCTTATAAAAAAAGTACATCATTGGTTCTTTTGGCAAACTAAAATCATACTTCAATAAAGAATCTTTCAACTCTTCAGCAAGCGTGTCTATACTATGAATTCCAATGTCTATAGCACTAGCATCTAATTGATCTTCTGGAGTCTTGAAATGTGCTTCAACGCCATTGGATTTAAGTATTCTAATGATTTTCTCAAGATCAACATAGAACTCAGGAGAAGTCTCTTCTCGAACAATTAAGCTATCATTATTGCTCATTATAAAATAGAAAAGGCATTTATTATTTAATCCTTTCTATCTCTATTTAGAATACTTCTTTTCAATATCTCTTATCTTATTTATTCTTCTTTCATGCCTGCCGTCTTCAAACTCTGTTGTGAAGAAGGTTTCTATTATTTCTTTTAAATCCTCAGCTCTTGTGTTCCATCCTGACAATACCAATATATTGGCATCGTTGTGCTCTCTGCTTATCTTTGCTTCTTTTTTTGTGTGACAGAGAGCTGCTCTTATTCCAGGAACCTTATTAGCGACAATACTCATGCCTACTCCTGTGCCGCATATCAATATTCCTTTAGCATTCTCTTCAACAACTCTTTTAGCAACAATCAGTGCATGATCCGGATAGTCATCATTTTCATCAAAGAAAGGAGAGATATCTTCCAAATCCCAACCCATAGAACTCAATAATCTTTTAATCTCTTCTTTCAACTTAAAACCTGCATGGTCAGAGCCGATGTAGATTGTCATAATGATTTAATTAGTAGAGTAACTATAAAAAGTTTATGATAGGTTTTTATTAAAAAATTTTATATAAGAATTTTAATTCCCTGTCTGAATGGGAAACACTGTCTTGCAATCAACTCGTTTTTTAGTTGAGAATCCTTCTTATGTTAGGATAAATCATGAAAGACTTGAGGAGTTTGCTGAAATGTTTTCTAAGTATGATTTGACATTGCCAGCCTATGATTACTTTGGTCTGCCTGAGGGAACTGATAACACAGTGATTGATTTCTTTGTGTTGATTAATACAATCAATTTTGCATATGTAGACTTGGAGACTAAAAAACTATTCAAAACATTCCACAATGGAAAAGAGATTAATGATTATGCTGCTCTATGCGTTTGTTTTAAGAGATCTCTTGAAGAAGGAATGTCTGTTCTGGAGGGTGAATTCTTAAAGGATATTTCTGAGGATGATTTGGACAGTATACTTAGCAGGGATTCAAAGATTCATATGTTTGAGGAGAGGTTAGATATTTTGAGGGAAGTTGGTCAGGTGCTATGTGAAAAGTATGATGGACACTTTCATAATATCCTTGCTGAGTCTAATAACCGGCTTTTCAACAATGGAACTGGTTTTGTCGAACGTTTAATAAATGACTTTCCTTCGTTTGATGATTCTGTTCAATATCAAGGTAAATTGGCGAGGTTTGATAAGCGAGCACAGCTGGCAGGTGGTATGTTGTATGGGAGGTTCAAGAACGCGGGCATAGATTTGTTTGAGGATGTCGATGAGTTAACTGTGTTTGCAGATTACATTCTTCCGAGGGAGTTTAGAGACTTAGGTGTATTTGTGTATGAAGATAGATTAGCTGAGAGAATAGATCTCAGAATGCCAGTATTGTCTGAATCTGATGAAGAATTGGAGATGAGAGCTGGCACTGTTCACACAGGTAAGGGATTCGTTGACGGAATTAATAAATATAGGAATGATAAAGAAAAAATAAATTCTATACATGCTGATAGCTTTTTTTGGTCTTTCTCTAGGAATGGTGAGAAAGAAAGACTCAGCATTGAATCAACCCCTCATCACCTAACCAAAACGATTGCTTATTAAAAAATTTTATAAACATTAATAATATTAGTTTCTTCATGGCAAAAGTATCAGTTTCTATTTTGAATGAAAACTTCACTCAGGAAGCAGTTGATAGTGTAAAATCTGCTGATATGATTCATTTCGACATAATAGATGGCCGGTTTGTTCCTGATAAGACTGTGTGGGCTGATGTTGTCGACTTGTTGAGAACTGATCTGCCAAAGGATGTTCATCTGATGACTGTCAATCCTGAAGAGCATGTTGATGAATTCTTAGACGCTGGAGCAGATAGAATTTCTTTTCATATTGAAGCAACTGATTGTCCTGAGTCAATAATTGGTCTCATACATGCAAAAGGTGTCAAGGCAGGTATTGCCATCAAGCCAAGCACTGATTTGGAAGCTATTTCTCGTTTTCTAAAGGATGTTGAGTTTGTTTTGGTAATGTCTGTAGAGCCTGGAGCAAGCGGCCAAGGTTTCATAGAATCTATTATAGACAAGATAAAGGACATAAAAAAGAGATTCCCTAACCTAGAGATAGAGGTTGATGGCGGTATAGACGACAAAACAGGTAAACAAGTTATAGAAGCAGGTGCAAATATCCTTGTCTCAGATTCTTATATACATGAAGGTAATTCTAAAGAGAAAATAGATGTTTTGAAGAAAATATAGAGGAATTAATTACAATTGGAGTAAAATTCTATAAGTGCGAGGAAAATTATTGTTGAGTTGGATTAGTAACTCTTCCCATAAATAATATATTTCCAGTTCCTTTTTCTTGGATTATAAATATAAATGGATGGTCTGCTCTGAACACATTTCTTGGCATTGCAGCCATAGCTTCCATTACAACAGCGGTTGCTGCAGCAGCTTCTGTTCCTTTTTCATCAACTTTAACATAAGCTTGATGAATTACACTACTAATATATAGATTATTTGTTCTATCCATTCCAGAAAAATCAGCAGAGCTAGAAAATGCAGTTGGCATTCCCAAAGTACTCAGAGTATCTGCCATGAAATATTTTGTGTCAAATTCAAATTTAGGTAAATAGATAGAATCTAATTTTGTTTCTGTCATTTGTGCTTTATATTCTTCAAGTTTTTCAGATGATAATTCAATATCTTCAAGTGTATAATCAGAAGTAATTACCTCGCCAGTTTCACGATCGTAATCTTGTCCTTGTTTTGGCAATAAAATTAACATTGAAATCTTTTCGCCCTTGTATGGAAGTTCCAATATTTGCAGATCTTCTAAATCTGCGTAATTAAATCTTGCTTTGTCAGGATCCATATACATCATTGGCGTTTTTACGACATTTGTAGGCGTTATCTTGAAATCCTGTTCACGAGTATCGGATTTATCAAATTCCCATTCCCATGTTCCTTTAAAATAAATTGCATTTGTAAGAACCAACCTTGTCATTGAATTAAGAACTCCTGCTGGAATTAAATCTTTAATTTTATTATTGGTTTGTTCTTCAATGAAGCTATTGATGGTTTGCCTTGATTTTTCTGTTTCTTGCTTAAAATCAAGATTAGCTACTTTACCACCATAGTATTTTTCTACTCTGCTTGTATAATCTTCAAGAAACTGATAATCATATTGAGCCCATAAAGCATTCCCAGTTCTTAATTCATAAGCTTTATTTCCCTGATTGATGTCATTGTAAATTGCAGCAAAATTAGGTCTTAATATATTATTTTCAGGAAAATGAAAAACTGATTGCATTTCATCTGCTGTTTGTCCTTTTGCACCTTCATAGGTCATTGCTAAAGCAGCAGAGATGCTGTAAGGAGAATAGAAAATATTGCTATCTTCAGCTTTATTTAATTCTGAATAGAGTTCAAAAGCAAATTGATTATTAGCGTTTACTACTTCCTGAATTCCTTGTTGTGTTGAACCAGTATCATCTGTTTGTGGAGGCTGGTCTGGTTGATAGGGGAAAAGAAACAATACTGCTGTAGCAGTTACAATAGTTACCATTAGAAGTGCTATTCCAATTGTTAAAATTTTTTTGTTCATATAATAAAGTAATAAGTTAGATAGTATATAAATGTTTTTTTAGCTTCTATTTGATTTGAAGTTAGGGTGGGAAAAAATATTATTTTTATTAATCTCAAAAACGAAGTTTTTGACTATCTATCCCGAAGGGATGGCGACGACAACCTCCTTTTAATAAATCTACACGACGATTGAATATGACATGGGGATTAATAGAATCTTCAACTGAAAGAATATTTCTGAAGATAAAATGTTCTTTAGATTAAAATAATGAGTTAAGGTTGCCTTCCCTAACTCTTGAGAATAAACTTATTTGTTTCCGTAATAGAAGATGTCTTCAATTCTTACATCATCAGAAGTGAAATGGCCCTGCTTTTCATAGTAGGGCTTTTCTTCTTTTCTTTCTTGGCTTTCGTGTTTTGCGGGTTTTTCTTCTTGGCCTTCTGGTTTTGCAGATGGTAGATCTTCTTGTTTTACAGATTCTTGGCTTTGCGGCTCTTCTTGAGGGGAAATAGTCGGACTAGGGCTTTCGGGCGGGGAGGGTTCGTTCCGGGACTGAAGTGCAGCTATGTTCGAGTTTAGCTCGTCTATCTGACCGTGAAGATTCACTATGTTTCTGGTCATCTCTTGCATTTTTGCGGTAGTCATCTCTTTAAATCGTTTGAAGCTGTTAGAAAGCTCGACAACAACTTCTTCTTCGCTAGTAAACACTCTACTCTCTTGTTGATCTTCTTCAGTCATAAGAATTTCTTTAGCTCCTTCTATTGCGTCCATGGTATTGTCAGAAAAACCGAACTTTTTTAGTTCTTGGGACATGGCGTTTATTTTTTCTACTCTTTGGACATCATCCATCGGGAACTCAAGAGAATATTAACACTACACCTTTATAAACTTTTCTATACTAGACTACATATTTCATATACTAGTATGTCTTAATTTTTAATTTTATAGTATACTCTCCTGTTATTCTTTCCCTTGTTATCAGCCTTCAAGAACTCCAGTTCACCAATCTCAGAAGTGTTCTTGACATGGGTTCCACCGTCGGCCTGAGTATCGAAATCGCCAATCTCTACAATTCTCAAAGTATCAATGGCGGGAGGCAATGCGCCAGCCAGTTTTACAACAGAAGGGATACTTAAAGCTTCTTCACGAGGAAGAAAATACCATTTCACCTCTAAATTCTTCTTTATTACGTCGTTAGCCTGCTTGATATACTCAACCATTTTCTCACGATCATAATCCTCCAAGCTAAAATCAATCCTCGTCTTGTCCAGACCTAATTGATTACCAGATATCAAAGCACCAGTTTCATTATGAATCAAAGTGCTCACAATATGCGCAGAAGTATGCATCCTCATCAATTTATAGCGTCTCTCCCAGTCAATAACGCAGTGAACCTTGTCACCATCCTTCAAACCTTCTTTATCCACTTCATGGCTTATATCATCACCAAACTTGCCAACAAAAACCACCTTGAACTCGTCATTATCTGTCTTCATAACACCTTCATCCCAAGGCTGACCCCCGGAATTAGGATAGAAACCAGTATTATCCAAAACAATGAACTTGCCATTAGCCTTTTTTACAGAAGCATCAAACTCTTTCAAATAAGAATCATCCAAATACAAAGCATCTGCCATATGATCACCCCAAAGAAAGTGTAAACATAGTATTATATAAGGATTCCCATTTCATTCACTCGAATAAACCAGTGCTTAAATACCTTTCTCCAGTGTCGGGCAGTATCACTACAAGATTCTTATCCTCCCCCTTGTTCTTAGCTACTTGCAGAGCTGCGTATACTGCTGCTCCTGAAGATATTCCTACTAGAATACCTTCTTCTTTAGCTATTCTCTGGGCAGTGTTTTTTGCATCCTCATCACTCACCTGGATGATTTTATCGTAAATGCTTGTATCAAGAATGCTAGGAACGAATCCTGCTCCTATACCCTGAATTTTATGCTTGCCAGCTTTGCCTGCAGAAAGCATTGGAGATCCTTCAGGCTCAACAGCGTAGATCTTTATCCCAGGAAAAGCTTCTCGAAGAACTTTTCCAGCTCCAGTAATTGTACCACCAGTACCTATGCCTGCAACAAAATAATCTAGTCCAATATATTTGAACTCTTCAACTATTTCAGGACCAGTTGTTTTTTCATGAATCTCTGGGTTTGCAAGATTCTGAAATTGCTGAGGCATGAAATAATTATTTTCCTTTGCTAGTTTCTCAGCTCTTTTTATCGCGCCTGTCATTCCAGGACCTTCTTCTGGCTTCACCAAAACAAGTTCAGCGCCATAAGCTTTTAACATATCCCTTCTTTCTTTAGACATTGTTTCGGGCATAGTTAATATAAGCTTGTATCCTCTCTGTGCAGAAACGAATGCGAGTGCGATTCCTGTGTTACCAGATGTTGGTTCTATAATCGCATCTCCAGGTTTTAGAAGACCTTTTTTTTCCGCATCCAGTATCATGTTTAATCCTATGCGGTCCTTCACGCTACCGGCAGGGTTATAGTGTTCTAGCTTTCCCCATGTAGTTGCAGAGTCCTTGTCTGCCAACTTGTTCAACTTAATTATTGGTGTGTTTCCTACTAGTTCTGTTATGTTGTTTACTTTCATTTTTTTCCTCCGTTTTGTTTTTTTTCTAATTGAGGGTGTTCTGATATGAATACTGTGGTGTTGTCAGGGATATCTTCTTGGACCCAAGAGTTCGCACCGATGCTTACATGGTTACCTATATTAACAGGTCCTAGAATTTTAGCACCTACGCCTATCACTACATGATTTCCGATAGTTGGATGTCTTTTGTAATTCTTCCTCAGCTCTTGCTCTCCTTCTTTCTCGAAATGTAATGCTCCTAGAGTCACACTTTGATAAATTCTCACCCAATCTCCTATTTTGGTTGTTTCGCCTATCACTACTCCTGTACCATGGTCTATGAAGAAGTATTCTCCAATCTTCGCTCCAGGATGAATATCAATTCCAGTCATTGAGTGGATTTGCTCAGCAAGCTCTCTAGGATAAGATGGAACATTAAGCTCATATAGTTTATGCGCAATTCTGTGGATCATTATAGCACTAAAAGAAGGATATGACCTTATTATCTCAGTATAATTCCTGGCTGCAGGGTCTCCTTTATAGGAAGCCTCTATGTTTTTCTTCAAACTCTCTCTGATAGAAGGTATTTGTCTTATAATCTTATCAACGGTTAATTTATTTTGTTCATTTTTCTCAAGATAAGAGCTTGTTCCCTCAAACAATACCTGCCCAAGCTCATTTATTTTTGCTTCAAGACCTTTCTTATTATCCTGCTTTGTTATTGAGCCATTATTCCAATAATTTGGAAACATCACTTCCCTTAATAATCCCAGTTCTTCAAATACCTGATCCCTCTCCAGAAAATTTATATTTGTCCTTGTTATAAAAGGATTTTTGTCTTGTTTATATGATTCAAATAACCTATTGATTGCGTCTCCTTTGTATTCATACATTTTAACCCTCATGTTTTTTTTTAAATAGTAGAAAAATTATTATTCCAATCAACAAGTATGAGATTGGAAAAAAGACTGGTGAGTTGCCTAACAGCAACAACAGCAACAGCTACAGAAATTCTTACTTTTTATTCTTTGTTGCTTAAACATAGTTAATCTGGGTGATAGAAGACATATTTAAATTTTTCGATGTTAATATTTGTATCCAAAAACTTTATAAATAGTCTATATTTCCAACGACATGGTTTAGAGGTTCTGTAAACAACTTAAGTATTAGGTGAAAATATGTTATTCGAAGTACCACAGAACGAATTGATTAAGAAAACAGCAGAAGAGCTGAAAAAGCTCATAGACATGCCTAGCTGGGGGCTTTTTGTAAAAACAGGCGCCCACAAGGAGAGACCGCCAGTGGAACGTGATTGGTGGTATATTAGAGCAGCAGCAGTTCTAAGAAAAGTATACTTACTAGGACCAATAGGTGTTTCTAAGTTAAGAACCAAGTATGGTGGAAAAAAGAACAGAGGAGTAAGGCCAGAGAAATTCTACAAAGGATCTGGAGCTATACTAAGGAAAGTACTCCAGCAACTAGAAGAAGCCCAACTAGTAAAACAAGCTGTAATCAAGAAGCACAAAGGAAGAGTCATAACCCCAAAAGGGATATCAGTTTTATTCTCAGCAGCAAAAAGCATAAGAGGCACTGTTGCAAAGAAAGCACCAAAGCCAGAAGTGAGAACACCAAATCCAAAAAAAGAGGAAAAGAAAGAACATCCTTTAGGAACAAAGAATTTGGCAGATTATAAAGAGAAAGCTCCAGAAGAAACTAAAAAAGAAACTGTGTCTGAGGAGAAGAAGCCAGAAGAGACAACAGAAACAAAAGTTTCAGACAAACCTAAGGAAGAAGTCAAAGAAGAAGCGAAGCATGAGGATAAGAAAGACAAAGCTGAAGCTATCTCAGAAACAAAAGTTTCTGAACTGTCAGAAACGAAGTCTTCTGAGCATGATCAGAAATCTGAAAAACAAAGTTTTTCAGGTGCACAAAATTCACAAAATTTTGAGCAACCAAAGGTTTCAGACAAACCTAAAAAAGAAGAGAAAAAGCCTGAAACCAGACCAAAAGAGAAACCAAAGGTTTCAGACAAACCTAAAGCTCCAAAAAAAGAAGAAACAACAACAGAATCAAAAAAAGATTCTGAGCCTCAGGCAAAGCCTGAGAAACCTAAAAAATAAAATGGCAAGATTCATACATTTAAGCAGGAAATTGAGATTGGCTAAGAAGGGAAGAAGAGTCAGATGGGCTCCTTTCTGGACAGTGCCAAAGATATATGGGCGGGGAAGAAGAATCCACCCAGGTAGACACACAGCTGTCAAGAGGCACTGGAGAAGAACCAAGACCAAGGCATAAGGAAGATGGCAGAAGAGAAAAAAAAAGAAAAAGAAGCTAAAGTAACTCTGGAAAGAGCATACAATGTTCCTTTGAGAAAGAAATGGCTAAAAGCGCCAAGGCACAAGAGATCCAAGAAAGCTGTAAAAGCATTGAAAGAATTTCTACAAAAACATATGAAATCAGATGATGTAAGACTAGGAATGTATGTTAATGAGTTTATCTGGAAGCACGGGATAAAGAACCCGCCGCACCATGTCAAGGTCAAAGCAGTCAAATATGACGACGGAGTCGTAAAAGCAGAGTTGGAAGGAAAAGACTTCAAGGGAGCAATCAAGATAAAGGCAAAAGAGGAGAAACCTACAGGGTTGAAGGGCAAGCTACAAGACGCTTTAGGAAAAAAAGAAGAAGAAACTCCTAAGGAAGAGGAGAAAAAAGAAGAAGCGCCTAAGGAAGAGAAAAAAGAAGAAAAGAAACCAACAAAGAAACCTGCAAAAAAGCCTGCTGCAAAGAAAAAACCAAAGACTAAGACTACTTCTAAATCAACAGCCAAGAAAAAGGCTAAAAAATAATTTCTACTTAATTTCAGCAAGTATTTTCTTCAAACAGGTATCAAGAGCCACAAACAAGTTTCTGTCGACAACTTCAGAGGTTTTTGGCTTGCCTCCGGCAGTTAGCTTTCCATGTATCTCATACTTCTGACTCTTGGGAGTCTTGTGAACACTTTTCATAGTCACTGTTAAGTTTTCAAAGTCCTTCAGAGAATCACTCATCTTTCTAGCGTATCTGCCAACAAGCTTCTTAACTACAATCAATTCAGCGTGGTCTAAGTCCTTAAAACCTGCAAGGGTTATATTACCGCCTAGTTCTATTTCTTCGTCCCCCATGCTAATTCTATGGATTGCTAGATTTATAAATCTTTTGTAAAGACTTTTCTCGACGAGAAAGAGAAAATATTGTAGACGACACAAATTCTTTTATTCTGATAGGAATATTTTTGTCAAGAGGATTTATATATTAACATTGTAACCTCACTTTCTAGGGAAAAAATGGTTATTGAATATATATTGTTAAGAAAAGATAAAAGGGATAATTTGAGTAATTTCTTTGACTGGTATAGTGGTCTTGATACTGAAAATGTTGATGTACAGCAAGCTCTTGAAGGCAATCAAGACTTAAAAGAGATACTTCCTCATTATTTTCTTGTTCAGGATCTATTAGTTAAATTTGATATTAACCATAAAGATTTTGATACAAGACCTGTGTTAAGTTATCTAATATCTAAACAAATTGAATCTTTGCCAGATGTTAAATATGATGATGGTTCTGTTTTTGTAAGAGGAACTATACATTATGGATTGAGACTTTTGTCACAACAGATAGGGCTGCGTAACATTGAAGAGTTGAATGGGGCCGAATTAGAACCTTCACATTTTCTTAATGACCAATTAGTTTCTTTAGTAGTTCAATATGATAATAAGGTTAATAGAAGTAGTGCAATATCTGATCTGCACCCCACTATTATGAATGGTACTGGTACAGAACAATTTAATGTGGATTTGTGTGATCTCTATGACTAAAATGTTTACTATTTCTTTAATGGAGAATGGAGGTAAGAAAGAATGAAAAATGGAAGATACTTGTTTACAAGTGAAAGTGTAGGTGCAGGTCATCCGGATAAGATGTGTGATCAGATAAGCGACGCAATCTTAGATGCTGCATTGAAAGACGATCCTAATTCAAGGGTCGCTATAGAAACATTGACAAAAACCGGCTTTGTAGTGGTTGCCGGTGAATTGACAACAAAGACATATATCGACGTCCAGAAAGTTGTCAGGGATACAATCAGAGAGATTGGATATGATAATCCTGATTATGGATTCGATTGTGATGGATGCGGAGTTTTGAATGCCATCTCAGAACAAAGTCCTGATATATCACAAGGAGTCACAACTGGAAAAGGTTTGCATAAAGAACAAGGTGCAGGAGATCAGGGATTGATGTTTGGGTATGCTTCTAATGAGACTCCTGAACTAATGCCTTTACCAATAGTTCTTGCTCATAAATTAGTAAAGAAATTAGAGATTGTCAGGAAATCTGGTAAGTTGAAATACTTAAGACCTGATACCAAGAGTCAGGTGACAGTTGAATATTATAATGGTCAGCCAAAAAAGGTTGATACAGTGGTAATTGCAACACAGCATTCACCAAAAGTCAAGCACAAGACAATATACAAGGATGTAATAAAGCATATCATTAAACCAGTATGTGGAAAATGGCTTGACAAAAAGACAAATTACCATGTAAATTCAACTGGAGCATTTATTGTTGGAGGACCAGTAGCTGATGCAGGAGTTACAGGAAGAAAGATAATAGTCGATACCTATGGAGGACACGGAAGCCATGGTGGAGGTTGTTTCTCAGGAAAGGACCCTTCAAAAGTTGACAGAAGTGCCAGTTATGCTGCCAGATACGTTGCAAAGAACGTTGTTGCGGCTGGATTGGCAGATAAATGCGAGGTTCAGCTAGCTTATGCAATTGGAGTTGCAAATCCAGTCTCTGTGTTGATACACACTTTCGGCACAAACAGAATTCCTGAAGAGGAAATAAGCAAATTAGTTGTTAAGCATTTTCCATTGAAACCTGCTGAAATCATAAGCCATTTAAGACTGAAGAGACCTATCTTCAAGAAAACAGCTGCTTACGGACATTTTGGAAGGAATGACCCTGACTTTACATGGGAGAAACTGGACAAGGTGGAAATACTAAAGAAAGAAGCTGCAGGACACTTGGTTGAGTCAGAATTAAACGGAACAAAAGTTCCCTTGGATGGATACTAAATCTTTTTATAATTCTTTTATTTTCTTTTTCCAATGAACAATATTGTTGAAAAGAATCTTGAATTAATGACTACTCGAGGAGATGGTTCTATGGTAGACCTGATGATAGATGAGAGTCTGGGTGGAAATGCTCATATATGGAAAGATTATCCTTGTGGAGGAGCGAATTTTCGTTATGATCCAGAAACTGGAGAGATAAAATGTTTCGAAAATCTTCAGAATGTTCCTGAAGAATTTAAGGGATTTCCAGCTCATATACTTCGAATTGCTGTTAATCTAAAAGGCACTGATAATATAGGGTTCTATATAGTTAACTATTATCCTGAAGAGTTACCTATAACTGCTAGAGTGAATTTGGAAAAAACAGTTAAACTTTACAATAAGAATCACGCTTTTAAACCATAACTTTATACTTCAATACTTCTCCTGCTTCTAAAATCTTATAATTTATTTTTTCTTGCTCGAATCTTCTCTTAACTTCATCAAAATCCACAGGATGTAATGGACTGTCTGCGTGCATTGGAATAGTTATTTTTGCCTCTACATCTTTTGCAAACTCTGCTGCCTCCCAAGGGCTCATTGTGACGCAGTGGTTTGAAACTGGCACTAACAAGACATCACATTTGTAGTTATGCTCAAAAGCTATGGAATCGCTTGTGTGGTATGCTCTTGTTTCACCATCGTCAACAATGTAACCAACGTTTTCATAGATAATTGCTCCTTTGCCTTTCATCCAAGGACCAACGCCGTGCACTGCTTTTACTACCTCTACTTTTATGTCATCAAACTCTAAAACATCTCCTTCCTTGACAATCTCTGGAGAAAGTTCAGGATGCGCTTCTGCAGTTTCTTTTGTAGTGTAGAATTTTGTCTTTGGATTCTTAATAATCTCTTTTACAGCGTCATCATGGCAATGATCTGAATGTTTATGTGTGACTAGCAGGACATCTATGTCTGCCCAGTCCTTTTCAAGCAACGAATCTTCATATTTTATTTTTCCAGGATCAACTAATATCCTTTTTCCTTTTGTTTCTATCAAAAAACAAGATTGCACATACTTAGTTATCTTCATTTTTACAACCCCAAATTTTTTACAACTATTTTTTTCTCGAACTTAGTTAAATCATCATATGTCTGGCCTGTTCCCAAGTATATGATTGGTTTCTTTGTGATGTATGAAACAGAGATTGCTGCTCCTCCTTTCTCATCGACGTCTGCCTTTGCAAGAATTATAGCGTCGATACCAACTTCAGCATCATACACTCTTGCTTGCTCCACACAATCGTTGCCTGTTATGCTTTCCCCAACAAAGATTTTCATATCAGGATTATTAACTCTCACTATTTTTTTGAGTTCTTCCATCAAGTTTGCGTTGCTATGAAGCCTTCCGGCAGTATCTATCATTACAACATCTATTCCTTTGGCTTTTGCATGCTCTACAGCGTCGAACGCAACTGCCGCAGGGTCTGCATTGTAATCATGCTTTATCATCTTCACACCTAATTTGTTAGCGTGCTCTTCCAACTGCTGGATAGCTGCTGCTCTAAAGGTATCTGAAGCAGCGAAAACAACGCTTAACTTGTTTTTTATCATCATGTGAGCAACTTTTGCCATCGTGGTTGTTTTTCCAGAACCATTGACACCTATGAATGCTATAATATATGGTTTTTTCTTCTTGACTCTTTTTACCAAATCAAATGTTTGAACATCCAGAACTTCCTCAATTGATTTCTTAAGAGTGCCTGTTATGACTTCTTCAACCCCTTTCCTTGAAATCTTTCCTGTTGTAAGCTCTTCTTTCAAATCACCTTTTATCTTTTCGATGACCTCAACAGCAACATTATTTTCCAGCAATGTAACTTCCAGTTGCCAGAACAACTCTTCAAACTTCTCTTCAGAAAGATTAAACTTTGTAACTCTCTCAGTTATTTTCTTGAAAAAACCTTTTTCTTCTTTTTCTTCCTTTGGTTCAGGTTCCGGCTCTGGTTCTTCTTCAACAATCTCTTCTTCAGGCTCTTCCTTGACTACTTCCTCAACCTTTTCTTCTTCAGGCTCTTCTTTCTTTTTGAATATCTTTTTAAAGAATGATTCTTTTTTTATTTCAGGAACTTCCACTTCTTCTTCTATATCATAGTTCCAACCTGGTTGCCAAGCTTTTTTTGGTCTCCAATCATCTTTGAAAGCTTGTTCCCAAGTTTTTCCAAGTAATACCTCAATTGCTAATTGTGGAATGTGATGACACATCAGTGCAACATGTTTTCCTTCGTAATTTTCATACAAATAATTCAAGAATTCTGCAACTCTTTTTTCAACATCTTTTAGGCTTTCACCTTTTGGCATTGGTTCTTCTAAGTAATTTAGAATATCTTTCTTAAATTCGCTAGATTTCTTTAACGTGAATTCTCCATAATCCATTTCTCGAAGTCTTTTATCTTTCTTCAATGGACATATATTTTTGAATGAGTTTGCAGAATCAACAGCTCTTTTCAGATCAGAGCTAAACATTACATCGAACTTTTTATCTTTAATTTTCTCAGGCAATTCTTTGGCTTGTGTTATTCCAAGTTCAGAAAGTTCACCAGGTTTTTGGCCTGTTGCTAATCCTTCTTCATTATCAGTTGTGGTTCCGTGAACAAAATAAGTTATTTTGACGCCTTCAATCTTTTCCTTCTTAACTTCAGGCTTTTTCTCTTTTACTTCTTTTTTCTCTACTTTCTTTTTCTCAACCTTTTTTTCTTTTACTTCCTTCTTAACTTCTTTCTTTGGTTTCTTCTCTACTTTCTTCTTTACCTCAACCTCTTCTGTAGTCACTACTTCCTCTACCTTTTTCTTTATAGTATCTACAGCTTCCTTAAGCTTGTCTTTTAGGAATTTAAACATGGTAAAAATAGAACAATAAAGTGTTTATAAAAGTTATGACTTCTCCTGTTGTGTTTGCATCATCTCTTGCTGTAATGCTTGCAACTTCATATACATCTGTTCGTAGTACTGCATTGTCTCTTCTTTGTATTTCTCCAGGTCTTTTATCTGCTCTTCCATCATCTTCTTTGCATCTTCAGGGCTTTTGTCAACAATTACATTGCTTCCTACATTAACTTTCAATTTATCAGAATTGTCAAGTGTTGCTTCAGCAAATATGCCATTAGCAACAGGTACTTGTATTGTGTCACCTTTCTTTAATTTCTTGAACTCATCAAGAGTGTTCATTATTGCTTTGATATCTGCGATGTTCTGGTCTATGTTCTGTATGTTTGTATTTAACTGCTGGAACTGTTGCTCCAATAACTGGTATTCCATTATCTTTTCCTGGTTCATTTTTTCCTCTTTTCATCTCTTAATATTTGTCTGTCCAATGTGCTTATGGATCTGCTCTCGTGGATGTTTCTGATGGCCATTGCCAAAACATACCCTACATCTAGTACTTTTATCTTATCACTGTTCTTTGTAGGAACAGTGTTTGTGACTATGACTTGTTTTGCTTTTGAGGCTTTAATCTTTTTGAGTGCATCGCCTGAAAACAATGAATGAGTTGCGCATAGATAGACATCTTTTGCACCTTCTTTCTTTACATAGTTGGCTGCTTCACAAATTGTTCCGCCGGTATCTATTATATCATCGTATATTATGACATTTTTTCCTTTCACATCTCCAACTAAAGTCATCTCTCCAACCTTGTTGTGGTCTTCTCTTCTCTTGTGAATCATCGCTATAGTAGCATTAAGCCTTTTGGTTAGATGCAGAGCTCTTTTTACGCCTCCTGCATCAGGTGAGAGTATTACAAGATTTTTCAGGTTCTTTTTCTTGAAATATCTCACGAATATTGGGAATGCCCATGTATCATCCAATGGTATATCAAAGAATCCCTGTATCTGAGGTGAATGCAAGTCAATCGTTAAAACCCTATCAGCGCCTGCAGTTGTTATCAAATTAGCAACGAGTTTTGCAGTTATCGGTTCTCTAGCTTCTGCTTTTCTGTCCTGCCTTCCATAACCATAGTATGGTATTACAGCAGTAATCCTTTTTGCAGAGGCTCTTTTCGCAGCGTCTATCAAGATCAATAATTCCATCAGGTTGTCATTGGAATTCGTGGATTGGACAATGAATACATCCTCTCCTCTGATATCTTCCTTAATCCTTACATATATTTCCCCGTCTGCAAACTGTTTTACCAACACATTGGTATCTTTAACCTTCAGAAATTTGATTATCTCCTTAGAGAGATTCGGGTTTGATGTTCCGCATATTACCTTCATTTTAACCGTCGATAAATCCTAATCCTTCTTCAGCATTCATCACTTCGGCAGGACCTGATATCTCGCCAATCACCAAGCCGTTCTTATTGCATATGATGCCTGACTTGAGGTATGGCACCCCCATGTTGATAGTGCTTGGAATGGTCTTAACTTTTAAAATCTTTTCAATGGTCTTTGTCTCTGTGGTTGTAGCATCTCTGTGGATAAGCGCTTTTCCTTTGTTCATGGCAATGCATGCTCCTGGAGTCTCTGTATCTGCAATACTTATCTTTTTTACAGGCACTTTGAAAATATCTTTCAATCTCTTTATTTCATTATCTGAGAAATCTGAATTGACAAGCATTCCATTTTTGTTCAGTGCAATATTATTTCCTAGGCATGTTAAGTCTGTCTGAAAAACCTCATATTTTATCTTTAGCTTGGTAAGCTCTTTTAACTCGCTTTCAAAAGTGATGCTCGGAACTAGTATTAAATCTTCATTTCCTACTATGAATACTCCTATAAATGAAGTTCCAGCTATATTGATCTTATGAACAGGCACTTCAAATATCCTTTTTAGTTCTTTAACTGTGTTACTCGCTACTTCTCTTCCAACAAGGACGTATTTGTCTGTTGCAAAAGCATATAATCCTATGTTTGGATTCTTGTTGAAGGTCATTAGGCTTGTCGTCATGTTCTCGAAGAATAATAGTTGTTTTAAAAAGCTATTGAATTGAAAAATTTTTTATATCAGTAGTATTAAAATAATTAGATGATTGCAGAGGTGAGTGGTTTTATTTGGAAACAGCTGTTGCCGGATTTATTTGGCAAGTTCTTTGAAATCCTCGGCGCTCCTTTCACTCATCCTGAAATGTTCTGGATTCTCACACCTCTTTTAATCGTTTGGATACTTGTTGAGCTGTATTTTGCCCGCTATGTGCGCGAGCAGCTGGAGTATGTTAGCGCTTTAGACAATTCCCTGTTCTTGTTGTTTGTAGGTGTTGATCTTGTCAGGAGACTTGTTCATAAAGAATTATTGTTCTCAGACTTCCTAAGAAGCTCTATAGCTGCTGTTTTAGTGCTTTTAGGACTTGTTTTGGCATATTTGGACTTCTTCCATGTCATTAAGAAGAAACTCATGTCAAGGGTTAATTCAAAGTTTGTGATAAGCTTCATTTCTTATGTGGGCATAATACTTGTGTATTCTGATATAGTAGCTGAGAAGAATTTCTATAACTATGCAATTGCTTTTGTTGCTGTCCTATTGTTTTACTTAGTACTTAAATTCATAGTCAATTCTATCAAGTTATTCGAGCCTAAGAAAGTTGACGATGTAGAAGATGTTCTCCAGAGTGTGGAAGAAGATTTACAGCAAGCAGTTCATAAGATGAAGGAAAAAGAGAAAAAGAAATAATCACTTTATTTTTTTCTTGTTGAGATGTATTGAAATCTCTCCAAAGTGCTCTTTCTGCATCAAATCAATCTTTCTCTGAAAATCCAAGTGTAGAAGCGGTATGAATGTGAATACCTTGTCTTCTTTTGAGTCAGAAGGTATCAGCTCTTCGAAAGTTAGTTTCATAGTTGACTTCGTGAAGTAAGAGACTATCTTGTCGTATACGTCTTTTATTATTGTAGATATCTCTTTTGTTTTCTTTGGCGGCTCAATTTTTTCACTTGAGTCGACATATACTTTTCTTCTGCTATTGACTTCCAAGGCCTTTTCTAAAGCCTCTACAAGATCGAATACAGATACTTTCCTCTTTCTTGGCTGTGGTATTTTTGGATGAATCTTTGGCAATTCTTGTCCATCAACCTGCACCCCTCCTTCACCTAATTCCTCAAGCAGATCCATTGCATCTTCTTCTGATGATAATAAACTGTCGAACTCTGTCAAGTCCTTGTCTAGCAACCTTGTTGATTTCATCTTTAGCAACATTGCAGATGCTAGAACTACTTTTCCAGAAATCCTGAAATCCATGTCTTTCAGATCTTTTAGTTTTCCCAAGAACTTTTGTGCTATCATAGAAATATCTATGTTCCAAGGATTCATCTCTTCTTCTTTTACAAGATCATAGATTATGTTCTGCCAGGTAAGTTCATCTTCCTGAAATAGAATATTAAATATTCTCTCGTGTGGTTGCTCTTGCGTCACTTGTTATCACTACTGAATAAATTTAGGGGTTAATAGTATATAAATGTTTTGAAATAAAAATATTTATGCTCAAAAATTTTTAATTTTTGTTTGTATAAATTTTATGATTATTATGTAAGTTTTATATAGTAGTTTTAATTACAGATTATAATGTATGACTTGTTATTGGCTGCAATGCTTTCTTTGAACCCTGAGACAGATATTAATGCTTATCAAGTAAAGCCTGTGGATGTAAATATTCAATACTGGTCAATTGATCTTTTGGTCAATCATCTTGAAGGACTTTTAGATGATTCAAACATAAACACAGTTATGGCTGAAACTTGGGATGGTTCGATTGGAAGAGTTGCGCTTTTTTACTTTCATCAACCCTCCTTTTTAGATCCTAAAGAGGGTTTTATTCCAGAAGGGACTTATATCCAGACTACTTTGTCTATCCCTGAGTCTTCTGGATTAAGTAGTTTATATCCTAAAGCCACTCATGTGACAATACTTGACGGTGGACCTGAAGGTCCAAATAGTAAAGCAAACGCTGCGTACGTAACTAACGCAACTGTTGAGGATGATGTTTTACACCTGAATGATATGACTTTCGTCCCTTATGGAAAAGATCAGGAGATAACTTCTTTGATTGATGAGTTATACCCTGCAGTGTTGCAAAAATTCCAACCAGAAGAGTTTCAACAATCTATATATTAGAATTATTTGAGCTTCTTAATAGCTTCTTTTACAGAAATAAGTCTCTCTTTTCCTGACTTCATATCTCTTAGTTTGACTTTTTTCTTTGCCAGCTCTTTCTGGCCAACGAAAAGAATGTATGGTATTCCCTGGCTGTTTGCAAAGTCCAGGTTTTTGCTGATTCCTTTGCCTACAATGTCTAAATCAGTCTTTATGCCTGCTTTTCTAAGCTCTTGAGCTATTTTCAGGCTTTCATTAGGGGTTTTGATAGGTATTACATAAACCTTGGTAACTGACTTCTTTTTTGCAGAAGATTTCATAACATCTGTTATCAGTTCTAAACCGAATGATATGCCTGTTGCAGGGTATTTTCCTTTACCCAAGAATTCACCTATCATATTATCGTATCTTCCGCCAGCTGTGATAGCTGAACCTATTCCTTTTGTGAAAACCTCGTAAACAGGTCCTGTGTAATAAGCTAATCCTCTGGCCAGAGAAGGGTCGAACTCAACGTTCTTAACGTATTTTAGTAATTCTTCAATTTCTTCTAAACCTTCTTTACCTATTCCTTTTTTCAAGAATAGTTTCAGATTGCTGATTGTTTTTTTGTTGGTTTTCTTTTTTTGAATCATGCCAAATATCTTTGCGATTGAGTCATTAGATATTCCTTTTTGTTTCAATTCCTTCATGACTTCGTTCTTTCCCTGTTTTTCGAGTTTGTCCATTGAGAGAATGGCATTATTCCATTTGCTCTTACTAACGCCTGCAGACTCCATTATTCCGTCGAGAATCTTTCGGTTATTTATCTTGATAACAACTTTCAAACCAAGTTTTTTGAAAACATCAGAAGTGATTAATAGTAATTCTGCGTCTGCCATCATGTTTTTAGAACCTACAACATCAACATCGCATTGCCAGAACTCTCTGTAACGTCCTAGTTTGATAGGCCCGTCCCTGTAAACCCTTCCAATCTGGTAGCGTTTGAAAGGCATCTTCATGTTGGGGTTCATGCCAACAAATCTAGCGAAAGGAACTGTTAAATCATAGCGTAGACCAAGCTCTCTCTTACCCTGGTCTTTGAACTTGAATGTTTCTTTTAATATTTCATCCCCTCCAGCGTATTTTGACGATAGAAGATCATATCTCTCGATAACTGGAGTTTCCAAAGGGTTGAAACCGTACTCTTCGAAAGTCTCTCTTAGAGTGTCAACTATTTCTTGCCTGATTATTTTTTCTTCAGGTGGAAAATCCCTGACTCCTTTAGCATTCATTAGCTTCATAATTTCACCTCCATAAAATTATGAGCATCGAAATTTTTCAAATTTCTCAGTTTCATATTAGTTCACCTGAATTTTATTACTTAAATATTTGTCGAAATAGAAAAGAGGGCGGTACCTGGGATTTGAACCCAGACCAAGAGAGCCACAGTCTCGTATGCTACCAGATTACACCAATACCGCCATGGTTTATTGAAGTATGAATAAGTTGTTTTTAATGTTTTCGCATCGAAAAGAGAGTTTAAACTAGAAAAAGGTTGACTAACAATGAATACAATCAGCTCTTTTCATTTTGTATCAAGTTTTGATATATTATTTATAAATTTTATTATTCTTTTAGTTAAATTTATAAAACAACACTTTTTCCAGCAGAGTAGCATAGATGTGGGCTTGACTCGCCTGAATATGCGTAGTAAATAACAATGGAGGTCCAAAATGGGATTATACAAACATATTCGAGAGGCTTGGAAAAGACCCAAGCAGACCCTAAAAGAGATAAATAGGGCAAGACTTATTTCTTGGAGACGAGAAGACTCCACAGTAAGAATTAAAAGACCTACAAGACTTGATAGAGCAAGATCTTTAGGTTATAGAGCAAAACAAGGTATTCTAGTCGTTAGACAGCGTGTCAAGAGAGGCGGTAGACAGAGAGAACAGTTCAAAGGCGGCAGAAGGCCTAAGCATATGCGAAGAAAGAAGATCGTTGCCAAGAACTATCAGCAAGTAGCTGAAGAAAGAGCTAACAAGAAATTCGTGAACTGCGAAGTGTTGAACAGTTATAAGGTTGGTGAAGATGGTATGTATTACTGGTTTGAAATCATTCTTGTCGACAGGGATCATCCTCAAATATTAAAGGATAAACAGCTTGGCTGGATGATTTTAAAGAGAGGAAGAGCTCAGAGAGGTTTGACAAGCGCTGGTAGAAAAGGCCGTGGCCTAAGAGGCAACAAAGGTTTAGGTGCTGAGAAGTTAAGGCCGAGCTTGAGAGCAAAAGGCAGAAGGCATTAATAATTAATTTTTTATACTTCCTTTTTATACTTTTTTTCTATGCCTTGGGTTAAAATGTTTTTTAGAAAGGATTATCTCTACATGTTATATTATCCTTTCACTGCTTATAGACTTTGGTGGAAAGAGTTTTTAGGCATAAACCTGAAACATGTTATGTTTTATTGGAATGGTGAGTATTATGAGTCTTGGCGTGACGATGTTGAAATAGATAAGTTCTATAATTATTTGAAAAAACTCTGTGATGATGATAAAAACTTACTTGATTCCTGGATTGATCAGGTTGCAAAGAATAACACTATTCTCGACGAGCAGATAAACACTGTTTTATCTCTTGATTTAGAGAGTTTTTCAGATCAGGAGTTGATTCATCTTTTGAAAAAAACTAATGATGTGGTTAAGAGTTATTGGATTGTTTACACTCTTCCTTTGTTTGCTTCTGAAAAAGTCGAGTTTAGCTCTTCCCAAAAGGAAAAGTTTCTTCCCCTTAGAAAAAAGACTTTGTACGTTGACTTTCAAGTTAAGTTGTTGCCAAAGCTTTTCTCTGAAATCTCTAAAAGAACAGGTGTTGATGAAAATCTTTTGTATTTTGCTTTTCCTGATGAAGTTATTGATGCTTTTGAGAAAAAAATCTCTGTTGATGAACTGAGAAAAAGAAAAGAAAATTGGTTCTGGAAGAATGAAGATGGAAAACTAGAATTTTTATCAGGAAAGAAAGCTCAAAGGAAATACGATGAAATGTTTTCATCTAAACAGTTATCTGATAAAACTCTTAAAGGTGTTGGCGTAAGCAAAGGAAAAGCAAAGGGCAAAGCAAAAGTCATTGTGACTGAACAATCTTTTGAGAAACTTGGAGATAATGATATATTAGTAACTTTAATGGTGCGACCAACTTTCTACTCTAAAATAAAAGCTTGCAGAGCAATAATCACAGAGGAAGGTGGGATTAACTCACACGCTGCGATATTAGCAAGAGAGCTAAATATTCCTTGCATTGTTCAAGTTGAAAACGCAACAAAGAACATTGTAAACGGTGAAAGTTTAGAAGTAGATGCAAATGAAGGTGTAGTTAGAAGAAGGCATTAATTTTTTTTATAAAATTCTTTATATTCTTTAATCAAATCTTCTATTTTTTTCAATGGTTGACCAAAATAGTTTGCAGCATTTTTTATGGCTGTACTCTCAATTTCTTTTATGTTTAATCTGTTAACAAGAGGTGTAATAGTGGAGAGATATGCATATGATAACATTTCTTCGATAATTGCTGCTAATCCTGCTATTTGTTTTGGCTCGTTAATATCTATGAATCTTTCATCAATGGTTTCTATCAGGTAATAAGTTTCTCTTATTCCGAAATGTTTTCGATGACCCCCAAACAACCAATACTTCAACGCATGATATTTTGCTTTTTTTCTAGCTTGTCTAAGTGATTCATAATTTGGTTCTTGAGAATTTTGGTTCATTTTCTAGCCAAGTATGCTTTGTATAATTGTTCTGTTTCTAGATTTACTGGTTCGATATTTCTAAAACCTGTTTCTTCTAGCATTCCAGTCAGGCTTTCTCCAGTTATATTGTATGAGTTATTCATAATCTGTCTTTCTTTATCATGGCTTCTTAGTATTATTGTCCATTCGCTTCTTTCCTCTTCTGGAAAGCTTTTTCTCTCCCATTCCAGTTCACAGGTTTTTCCTTCCAAAGTCATTGTTCCAAATTCATAAAAGTGTTCTTCATCTCCTTTCTTGACGCAATCCTGTATTAGGAATCCTTCTGGTTGCAATAGCTTGTAGAAATTGTTCAGTGCGTTCATTACTTGAGTGTATGATTCTCTCGCATCAAATCCTTCTTTTCTCCATGTGGCAGCGTAACCTAGAGAGTTTCCTCTGTTTATTATCAGTTTCGGTTGTTTGTTGTATTTTTCAAGGAGATATTCCCAATGAATTAGTTTAGATTCAGCTTCTAGACCTATTCTTTCTGCTTCTTGAGCAAATTGTTTAATCATATCTGAATCTCCATCTGAAAATATAACGTTATACCCTCTTTCTAGCAAATCTAATGATAGAAATCCTGTTCCTGCTGAAACGTCCCATATCAAGTCATTTTTTGTGATATTGTTGGGTGTTAAGATTGAACTGATAAATTCTTCTGTGTACTTTTCTCGATTATACGCTAAGTTTACCGTTTCCCTCCAAAAATCATTTATATTGAACATATTAATCACTCAACAGTGGTTTGTAGATGGATATATTAAATTTCTCATCATTTTTTTGTACAAAACACAAAATATTTAAATTAAAATACTCTTTCGTACAAATATGAGCATCAAACTAGATACAAAAGATAAAAAGATACTGTACGAGTTAGACTTAAACAGCAGACAATCGCTCAACCAGATAGGAAAAAAAGTCGGATTGCCAAAGAATGTAGTGGCATATAGAATAAACAGGTTGGAAGAACAAGGAGTGATCCAGAACTATCACACTGTTGTAGATGCCTCAAAACTAGGATATAATAGTTTGAGATTCTATCTGAAGTTTCAATACACAGACGAAAAGAAAGAGGCAGAGATAAAAGAGTATTTCATAAAAAGCAAGCTGACATGGTGGATTGGAAGAGGAGAACCTTTGTATGACTTGGGAATGGTATTCTGGCTGAAAGACTACAATGCGTTCCATGAGTTCTGGAAACAGACACTGGAGAAATATGGGCTCTATTTCAAGGAACAGACAATATATCCTTACATGAAATTGCAGCACTACAACTATTCTTTTCTAACAAATAAAAAACATCAAATGAAACTAGTTACAGGAGGAAATAAGCAAGTGAATTATGATGACAAGGATTTTGAAATACTGAAGATGCTTGCTGCAAATGCTAGAATTAACATAACTGAGATAGCAAAGAAAACATCGCTCACAGTCAACACGGTGAAGCAGAGAATGAAGAGAATGACTGATAAAGGGATTATTGTGGGGTACAGGACAAACTTTGACCTGAATAAATTAGGATTGATATTTGTAAAGATAAACATCAATCTAAAAGAATACAAGCAAGCAAGTAAAATAATATCTTATATAGAGCAAGACCCAAAGCTCATCTACATAGATTTCACAATAGGATATGCAGACCTGGAGATAGAATACCTAATAGAAGATTTAGAGGAAATAAAAAAAATAATGGAAGATATAAGACAGAAGTTCCCAGGAGAAGTTACTGATTACAGCTACTTCATATACAAAGAACTATACAAGGTACAATTGATGCCAGAAGAATAATTACCTATCAACAAACAATAAATGCTTCTCTACTCCAGTCAATTCCTGCATGATTCTCTTCTGTATAACTGTCTCTGGATCAGGCATTAGCTTTACTCTCTTCTTTATGTCATCGAAGTCTTTGAAAGGTTCTCCTTTTCTTTCCTCAACTATCTCCCACATATGCTTTTTTCCTACACCTGGCAGTAATTCGATTATATGCATCCTTGTACTCAATGGCTGTGCCTTGTTGAAGAATTCTACAAATCTTTTTTGATGATTATGAACTAATTGTTTTACTGCATGCGCTAACTCTGACTTTGCTGTATGTGTCAATTTGTCAGGTGTTATCTTTCCGTTTATGTGGTGTATCTTCTCTCTTTTAGCCTCACCAATATACACTTCTTCATAAGGTTGCAAGAATATTCCTTTCTTTGGAACAAGTTCTAGAAGTGTGAAGTTCTCTTTGCCTATGGCTTGCACTATAGGAGTTTTCATATGACTAGGCCGAGAATCAAAGGGGTAGCCGTTCGGCAAGAAGTCTAGCACTATAGCTTCCTCTTCCTTTCTCCTAGGTAACATTTTGCTTCCCCCGAGTCTTTCTTAATTTAATTGTTTATAAATCTTTTGTTGAAAATCGCTTAGAAATCTAAAAACTTTAAAGTTTTTAGGTCCTTAAAAAGCGATGCTTTTTCAGAAGTCACTTAAGATATTCCTGGACAACTTTGATTATTTTTGTCATGTCTTCGTTCTTGACAGACAAGGTGTATCCCTGTAATATCACTTTCAATTCAGCGACTGAAGCAGGCATCAAGTCAACGATTTTTTGAATGAACTCTTCCTTCAACCTGGTGATGTTCAGCTTTCTAAGTTTATTAACCATTTCATCAGCGTCTTTCTTTGACATCTTTGCAAAGTCATTCAAATATTCTTCAGTCTTATTCCCTCTGAATGTGAGCTCTTCATCCCTTTTTTTTATTGCTTTAAGTTCTTGTCTTAATTCAACTACGTTGATTGGAACTTTTCCTACTATTTCTGGTTTCGACATTTAACTCACCCTTTTCAGATGTACGGGATGTACAACCACTGTTTTTTCCTTGGTGAAGTCTTTTATCTTGACTTCGTAGCATTCTCCTCTCTGCTTGGTCACTGTTCCTGTTTTTCCATGGAATCTTAGGAAGTATTGTCCTTTCTGGTATGCAGGTTCTGCTTTCAATGCGACTCGGTCTCCTTGTTTGAATTTTTGTAAGAAATCGCTAATCTTAATTTTACCTCTTTGTCTAATATTTTTCGAGAGCTTCTGCCTGCTCTTTCTCATCCTGCCTCCTATTCTCTTTACCATGGCTTCTGAGGAAAAGTAAAGGGTTTATAAAGATTACTAATGGAATAAATGAAAAAATTTAAATATTTCTTCATCCTAGTAACTTATTGTTGTGATGATCAACGTTTTTCTTTCAAAAAACCCTTTAGAATCTAGTTTAAGCTTTAAACAAAAGATGCCAGATGGATGAAGCATTACTTGAATTGGTAGAAAACTGCCCTGCATGCGGAGAAAGATTGTTTCCTGAAGATGTAGTATGCTCGAAGTGTGGATCAGATATCTAAGATTCAGAATCTTCCTTAGGTTCTGCTTCTTTAGGAGCTTCCTTAGCTTCGCCTTCAGCAGCTTCTGCAACTTCAGCAGTCTCTACAGGTAGAAGTCTGTTAATTGTATCGTCGTGGATCTCTGCTTCGTGGAGTTTTGCAACTATTGCAGATCTCTCTTTGCCTTCCATGGAGCCAATTATCTCTTTAGCTTTGGCATCTTCCTCTGCGTGTTTCTCTGCCAGCTCAGCCTGTAGAGCTTTTCTTTCTTCTTCAAGTTTCTTTTTCTCTTCTTCTGAAAGCTCTGTCTTTTCCGCTGTAATCTCTTTGTCAAATTTTCCTTCTTCAATTAATTTTATGGCTTCTGAAGCTTTCACTCCTTCAACTTTTATACCCATGGAATTGCATGTTCCTACGATCTCTTTGACCTTGTTCTTCATGTCTTTTCCTAGAAGTGCTGTTTCTTTCATCTTTGCAATCTTTATTATTTGCTCGATGACAAGGTCTGCCACAAATTCTTCCTGTGCTCTTCCTGATCCTTTATCAACACCTGCTTCTTTTTTTATCAATGCTGAAGCTGGCGGGGTTCCGACGCTTATTGAGAATGCTTTTGTTTCATCGTTAACTTCGACTTTTACAGGTACTTGCATGCCTTTGAATGCTTGAGTCTTATTGTTAATCTCTGCAACTACTTCTCCTATGTTGACTCCTAATGGTCCTAGAGCTGGACCTAGAGGTGGAGCTGCTGTAGCTTTTCCTCCTTCAATTAATGATTCAACTGTTTGCGTTCCCATGGTCGTGAAGAAAAAGATGACTGTTTATAAAGATTACTATTAACCTTCATAGTGATTCATCAGTAACTTTCTCTGGTTCTAAGTCTGATGTGTATGCTGCGTGTTCTGAGAAGAGCCATTCTCTTAGTTGCTTGAAATTCTTTATTCTTTCCTTTGTTTCTTCAAATTGTTTCAAGCTTTCTTTTTCCTTTTCTTTTTTTGCAGCCATAAGGTTCTCATCAATGCCTTCGTCATCAACTGTTAAGAATGTGAGTTTATGTTTCACTGGTAATGGTTTTAACGAGTATACCCATTCAAATATTGCTTTTGTCCTGGGCATGTGGAATTCTGATGTTATTATGCACACTTTTTTCAATTTTTTTGGCTCTGTGAAGAATGCTCTTGCAAAATATGCATTGCCTATGGTGTCCATTGATTCTTCTTCTCTAAATATATTCTCCTTAGGGATTCTTCTTCTTATGAGATAATTAGCTGCTGCAACTGATTCCATGATCGGATTTCCTCTGTAATCAAGAACTGGTGGTTTGTGGGTTGTTCCCTTGCTTAAGCAGATTACTATCTCTTCGTCATATATATCTATTGCCTTGTCTAATCTCCTTTTTGTCCACTCAGGAACCTCTCCTATTGGCCTTACGCCTCCCCCAGGAATCAAGATTGCATCGTATCCCATGAAAAAGGTGAAGATGGTCTTTGTTTTAAATATTTCTAAAAGAGTATGAGTAGAAACGAACTAAGGATTATTAATGCTTCTTTCTGTGAAGGAAAATTGTTAGGAAAGCCAGAACTATCACTAAACCGCCAACATAACCTATTACTCTAGAGCTCTTTACGCGGGCAGGGCTTTCAACCAAGGGCATGTTTTCAATATCAATGTTTGCATCTATTTTAGGTATTAATTTGTATGCCTTATCACATGAGTCTTCGCATATGCCGTATCCTCCTACATCACAGCACACACCTGTAAAGCAATCAACATCAGAATCACAGAGTTCTTTGCATTCTCCATCTCCGCAGTACATTGACTGCACAACATGACCTGTTATAGATGCTCCTAAGAAATAAATTAAACCTGTCAGTCCGACGATGAAAACGAACAAAAAAGCAATCTCTCTTTCTTTCATAGCATTGTCTGTGGAAGGTATAATATATAAATATTACTAAAAAAGAATTATTCTTCTTCCTCTTCCCTTCTGATGACTTTCACAGAGTCTATCTTTACGGTTATAGGGATTGGAACTGCGGCTTCGAGAAGCTCGACAACGACTTCTCCTTTCTGCTTGTCAACTCTTGTAATCTTACATTTCTCTCTCTTGAAAGGTCCGCTGATGATCTCTGCAATGTCGTTTTTCTGTATATTGACTTCTTTCTTAACCTGTTCCAGCATATGCTCTATCTCGTGATAATCGACGACGTTTGGTAGCAAACCTCGAGCATATGGTATTCCATAGGCTGCTTGTTCTGCGCTCTGTCTGTCGCCTGCTTCTATGAATATGTATCCCCTCATTCCGTGAGGTCTGATAATTGAGTAGACATCTAGTTTTTTTCTCTCTGCGTTGCTTGAGATGAAATCCATGACCTGATCTTCCCTGTTAGCGGTTGTCCTGACTGCGAAGATATCTGTTTTTGGACCTTCGCTTTTTTCTTCTTTAGGCTCTTCTTGTTTTTCCTCTTCAAGCGCTTTCTTCTCTTCTTCCATATGTTCTTCTACTTCTTCCTTTGTCATAGCTCCCTTTATTACAGGTGTTTTAGGACTAGTGTCTTCTTTAGTAACTACTTTTTCCTTGATTTCTTCTTGTTTGTCTATTTCTTCTAATACCATCTATATTCACCTTATGAAAATAACATCTGGTTGAGTATTTGCAGCAGGAAGCCAATCAATCCAATAACAGCTATTCCCAAAGCAGACGCCTTGACAATTGTCTTGTATTCAATCTTGTCAGGCCTCTTGGTTATCCGCAATACTCTCCAGCAATGACTAATATAATTTTTTATTTTCTCTATATCCATTTTTATATCAAAAACCCCATGTTTTTGAAATTCAAAAATGATATTCTCTCATTTTTGTTAATCAACAAACTCTATGCCTAATTCGCTCTCGATTTCTTTCTTCTGTTCGAGCGATTTAGCTTTGCCTCCCCCGATTATTTGAGAACTCTTAACCCCTGTGACTATAAGCATGGTTCTGATGGTTCCTTCAAGATCTTCTGATATCTGTGCTCCCCAGATTATCCTTGCGTCCTCGTCAAGTTTTGCTGAGATTGCTTCTACAACTCTTTTTGCTTCTGCCAATGTCATGTCATTTCCACCTGCGACATTGATCAATGCTCCGTTTGCACCTGATACATCAACGTCCAATAGTGGGTTGTTTAGTGCTTTCTCAACTGCTTCTTCTGCTCTATTTTCGGTGTCGCTCTCACCAACACCTATCAATGCCACTCCGCCGTTTCCCATGACTGCTCTGATATCAGCGAAGTCCAAGTTAACAAGTCCGGCTTTAGTTACTAATTCTGCAATTCCTTTCACAGAATTTGTCAGAATCTCATCAGCCACTTTGAAAGCCGTGTGCAATGGCAACTCTGGTGCCAGCTCAAGTAGTTTATCATTTGGTATGACTATTAGTGTGTCGACGTTTTGCTCTAATTTGTCGAGTCCCATGACAGCATTTTCATATCTCCTGTTACCTTCCATCTCAAATGGTAGTGTAACTACACCCACTGTTAAGGCACCGACTTTCTTTGCGACTTCTGCAATGACTGGCACGCTTCCTGTTCCTGTTCCGCCACCTAGTCCACATGTCACAAAGACCATGTCTGCTCCTGCTAATGCTTGTTTTATCTCGTGTTCTGTCTCTCTGGCTGCTTCCTCTCCGACTTTTGGTATGGAACCTGCTCCGAGTCCTTTTGTGATATCTTTACCTATTAGGATTTTTTTATCAGCGGTTGTGTAGAGCAAGTCTTGTGCATCTGTGTTTAATGCGATTGTTTCAGCACCTGCTATGCCTACTTCTGCCATCCTGTTGATAGTGTTGTTCCCTGCTCCTCCTGCTCCGATGACCTTAATCTTTGCTTTTTGCTTGGATAATAGCTCTTCTAGCTCTGCATCTAGCAGGTTCTTTGTCCTTGTTTCCTCCATTGCGATTTCTGTGTCCATATTGAACCTCCCGTCACCTTCTTTTTGTATACTTGAATCTGGGATATTTTACTATATAAATGTTATTATTTTGGAAATGAATTTCTTATTTCCAAAGCTCAAAAATCTATGATTTTTGTTGTTTTTCATCTTTTTTCTTTGTTACGTAACTGAACTTCTTTATATTGACAAGTTTCTTTACTTTGTCTTCAACAATCTTCTTAACTTCATCAGGTACATCATGTTCTAACACAATCATTGCGTTCTTCTCCTTTACAGAGCATGAATCATAGTGTATTCCAGATGCTTTTAGCAAAGAATCGAGTTTTTCCTTATCGTTTGTTACAAATTTCTTGACTTCAATGTCGTAAGTTAGATCTCTGCCTGATAATGGATGGTTGAAATCTACAATAACTCTTCCGCCACTGACATTTCTTATGATTCCGTATTGATTGTCAATGTTCACGTCCAATCCTACATAAGGCATTATGTCCTGCTGTTTGAATACTTTCATAGGTATGAGTTTTAGTAATTGTGCAGACTTTTTTCCGAAAGCTTGCTCTGGGTCTAAGTCAAAAGTGTATTTGCCAGGTTTTTTACCTACTAAGCCCTCTTCCAATACTGGAAGCATTATTCCTTCGCCAATGCAAATCACGACTGGCTTGTAATCCGCTTCCTTGTTCAAATCATTGGCTATGGCAATCTCTTTCACTGTAGTGTCGAACACTATACCTTCATCTTTTTGCTTGCCAGTATATTCAAGCTCGACAAAATCTCCTTTCTTTATCTTTTTGCTTTCCAATTTAGCTCCTTATTTTTTCTCGTCTAAAAAGTCTGAGAATGTTAAGAATGAGTAAAGGTGATGGTTATTTAAAGGTTTTGTTTTTTCGTAGAAAAAGCAAAATCTCCCAAAAACTTTGTTTTTGATAGGTTTCGGTAGAATATTTATTCCACTCTCAAGTTGTCACGAATGTTTATAAAATTATAATACTATTTTCTTTTAGATGAAGTCACTTATCAAGTTAGAGCATATTACGAAGGCTATTAACGGCGTTTCAATTCTAAAGGATATTTCCTTTGATGTCAATAACGGAGAGATATTTGGAATAATCGGAAAAAACGGCGCTGGAAAGACAACTTTACTAAGAGTGTTGATCGGCTTCTACCATTACGACTTTGGAAAATACTCCATCTATGACGATGAAAAGATACCTTTGAACAAGGACTTCCTGAAGAGCAATTTCGGTTTCGCTACCCAGGAGAATTGTTTCTATGATGACTTGACTGTTTTTGAGAACATAAAATACTTTGGAAGGATGTATTTCATGAAGAAAGAGGCATTATTAGGGAAGATAGAGGATGTCTTGGAAGTTGTTGAGCTAAAGACTCAGAGGAATGTCCTGGCAAAGAACCTTTCAGGGGGTATGAAGAGAAGACTAGATTTAGCGTGTTCATTGGTACATTCTCCTCATGTATTACTCCTGGACGAGCCGACTGCAGAGCTCGACCCTGTGGCTGCTAATCATATGTGGAAGACCTTGAAAAACATAAACAAGCAGGGAACAACAATCATTCTTTCATCACATTTCCTGAACAGAGTTGACCATGTTTGTGACAGAATAGCAATCCTGGATGAAGGTTTTGTAATGGAAGTGGGCACTCCGAAAGAACTAAAGGACTTGTATTCACAGAATGAGGAGATTGTTTTGCAGACCTTCCCGGCAAACTATGACCAGGTAATTTTCTATTTAAAGAATTCAGGCGTTGAAATAACCAATCTGATTGTAAGGGACAAATCCTTGGTTATCTACACTAAGGAGCCTGCAAAGGTTTTGCAACTAGTGCTAAAGGTTTTGAACTTATTGAATGAAACATTGCTCGAACTAGAGGTTAACAAGCCTTCTTTGAATGAGATATTCGAGTCAGTCACAGCCAAGAAGATGAAAAGAAAATCAGCTGATAAGTTAGTGAAATATGTTGAGAGCTCTGTTGAGAAATTCAAGGATTCAAAATTAAGGGAGAAACTGCTGAAAGCCTATCCAAAAGAGGTTGTTGATAGGGTATTGAAGAAAAGATGAAACATCTGATATCTTTGTGGGAGATGATATGGAAGCATTTCAGGATCATAATCAGATCAAAGATTACTCTATTGACAATCTTCATGGGCCCTCTCCTGATAATATTCATCATTGGAATGGCTTTCAACAACCAGTCATTGCAGAACATCAATATTGGATTGTATGTCAACAGTGGCCTGAATGAAACCAATACTTCCATTGAAATAACCAATCCGTCTATTCTAAAAATTCATGATTCTTTGAATGAGAGCTTTTCAGTATCATACGTGACTTCATTGGATGCATGCATCAAGGGCGTCAAGATAGGCGCCCACCATGCATGTATAGAATTACCTCTGGGATTAGACCCTGAAGAAGTAGATGCTGATAACTATGTGCATATCTACTCTGACTTGTCGCAGATCAATCTTGCTTATTCTTTACTGGCCGAGGTTTCTGAATCTGTATCTTTGGAAACCAAACGCTTGAGCCTTTTATTCACAGAAAATCTAATTGAAGAAATCAGGAACTCCGAGTCGACAATAACAACTGGCAATGAACAATTGTCAGATGTCAAGACAGATCTTAACTCTTTAGGTTCTGACTTGGATCAGGCAAGAGATCGTCTTGGCACTATGAGCTTGGATGCAGGTTCTGGTTTTGAAGATTTAGAAGATCTGCCTTCAACAGCTGATTCAATAGACTCGAGGGTTACTGACTTACAATCTTTGGCAGAAGTTATTGAAGATGATTATGATGATTTGGTAAGAGATATTGATAACAAGCAAGATGATTATGATGTAGATTGTGAAAACTCCACCAGTGATGACTGCGATGAATTAATGGTTGAGATTGATACTCTTTCAGACACAAAGAATCTATTTGAGAATTATCTCACATACACAGGTAATTCTTCTGACTCCTTGGAGGATTTATTGGATGAGATTCGAACAATCGCTTATGCAGCTTCTGCAAGCTACAACCAGTTGAACACAAACTTAGCTCATGCATTGACAATTAGGAATTCTGCAATCTCAGCTATTGACGATTCAACTTTAAGCATTGACCTACTTGTTTCTGATGTAACTTCAGTATCTTCAGACTTCTCAGATTTATTGTCAGGGTATTCAGAAATAAAGCTGAAAGACTCTGAAAAAATTGTCAATCCGTTGAATGTTTCTGTGCATACGGTTGCAAAGGAAGGCACTTTCTTGGATTATTCATTCCCATTGCTAATCATCCTTGTCATAAGCTTCCTAGGGATATTATTATCTTCAAACGTAATCATGATTGAGAAGAAATCATCAGCTTTTTTCAGGAACTACATAACCCCTGTCAGGGAATTCATGTTCTTGATAAGCGTTTATTTTGTCATGATGATAATCATGATAATTGATGTAATCATAGTGATGCTTGCAGCAACTATCTTCTTTAATTTCAGTATTTCACTGGCTAGCTTACCATCATTATTACCAGCTATATTGATCATAGCGACTGTTTTTGTGTTGATAGGTATGAGCATTGGATTCATATTCAAGGATGAAGAAGGAGCAACCATCACAAGCATATTCCTAAGCACAATCTTATTCTTGTTCTCACCAATAGTCATTCCTTTAGAAAACATGTCTATTATATTGAGCAAGATAGCTTCTTTCAGTCCTTTGGTTCTAGGCATGGAAGTTCTAAAAAGGATACTAATCTTTGATGTTTCAATATTAGAATCTGGTTGGGCTGTTCTGTTCTTGTTTGTCTATATAGCTTTGTTAGTTTTTGCAATCTTCTCAACGCATGAGTTTCATAAGAAAAGGATCTAGATATTTAGTTTTACAAGATTCTTACAACACCTTTCTTTGCATTAACTTCAACTAAATCACCATCTTTTAGAATTTGTGTTGCAATTTTTGTTCCTATAATACAAGGTTTTTTCATTTCTCTTGAAACAATTGCTGCATGACAAGTTATTCCTCCTTCGTCTGTAACAATTGCAGAACAACTTCTCATTAAAGGTACAAAATCAGGAGTGGTCATAGGAGTTACTAATATCTCTCCAGGATTAAAATTTTTAAACTGTTTTCTATCAGTTATTACTCTTACAATTCCTTTTACTATGCCAAGAAATGCAATATTTCCTTTTAATTCTTTAGTTAAACTATTCTCTTTTTTAGATTCAATAAATTTTTCTGTTTCTTTTCCAGAATATATTTCTAACTTACAATTTTTAAGAATGATTGCATAAGATTCTTTTCTTCTTAATATTTCTTCTTTGAAATTATTATCTTTATTATTTGTAATTAAATCATTTATTTCTGAAGGAGATAGAAACATAAGATTTCTATAGTCTAATTTTAGTCTTTTAGCAATTTCTAATAATAAATTTTGAACAAGAAATTCTGAATAAAAAAGCATATCAAATCTAAATGTTCTAAAATATACAAATTCTTTTGCTAGCTCAATTAAATCTTTTTCTTCTTGTGTTAAATTCCATTTCTTGGTAACAGTTTGGTACTCTTTTTTTGCATTTTCTAAATCTTGTTTTATGTTAGATACTTCTTTGGAAGAATTCTTATTTTTTGATTCTTCAATTCTCAAATTAATATCTTTAACTGTCCAAAAAGATCCAATATAATTATGATCTCCTAACCACCCCCACTTTGAAATGTGGGTGGTTATTAATTTATTATTTATTGTTTTATTTTCACAAAGTTTTTGTTTCATTTCAAAGAACTCAATAGTTTCCTTTTGAATTTCACTTAATCTTTTTGGAGCTGTAAGAATTGGTAGTGTTCTGTTTATATCTGATTCATTAGAATACTTTTTAATTATATTACTAATCTCTTCAGTTAGAATCTTTTCTGCGAATAGTGGTGTAAAAAGATAAGCCATTAATTTATATAAACTGTCCATATAATTATTAAAAGAACTTTTCAATTCAGAGTTTGATGCATGCGCTAAATCAATATTTTTTATGTTGTTCCATGTTTTTTTTAATTTTTTAATATTTGAAACTCCGCTATTAAAAATATTGTTTAGTATCTTTTTATCTTTGTTGTATTCTTTTTTTAAATTTTCAATATATGAACTATATTCTTGATTAGTATAATTAACTCCATTTACTATCTTGAAGTTTTTTACTCTGTAGTCATATCCTAATTCTGTATAAACTTGTGATGCCCCAAAAAGTTTCATGTAGTCCATGAAAATAGAATTATTTCTTGTCAATATTTTTTCCCAATTATCTTCTTTTAATTGTTTTTTTTGTGACATGTTTATCTGCACTTCAAACATATAATTATTTATTATATAAATTTACTTTTTAATTGTATCTGATGCAGTGTTCTTTAATAATTAGATTAAACCAAATAACTACTTATTATAATATCCTTATACAGACCAATATTGTCTAAAACAAATGTTTCTACCAATGCTCCCAGTAACAGTACTAGAATTGCAATTACAAACAACCAAACATTGTATTTAAAAACTTCATTGAAGCGCTTGCTCTCAAATTTCTCCAGCAGTACATCTTTTGAAATTACTCCTCCGCTTATAGCTGCGAGTATATAGGAGAGTATCTCTAAGAAAGCATGGGGTAATACTATTATCAGAACAATAAGCAAGTAAAAATATGGGTTAGCTTCCGAGTACAAAGCAGCATTCCTAGCAGTGACCCCGAATATAGTTCCCCACATACTCGCATTCCACGTTATCAGGAAGATGGCTCCATCACCTGTCAACAATGATATGAAGAAGATCGCTAGCAACACCCACCAATTGTTCAGTAATATTTCAAGAAACAATGGCGCTGTAAAAACAGCTCCTCCGCCAGCTCCTCTCATCTCCAATTGTTCCCTAAAGAGATTGTTTACCTGGAATGATGGCAATATCAAAGCGCTTATAGCGTATACCAAGAATATTCCCAGGCTGATGTACAAGTAGATTTTTACAAAGTCCTTGTTGTCCTTCCATAATTCTTTGAAACTGAACTTCTTTTCTTTATCCTCTATCCTCTCTTCTATTGAGAATAATTTGTAGAGCTCTGGAAGTATCAACAGGGCTGTGAAAGCAACTGCCACGAGTGCAGGGTCAGAAGGAAATAATGTTTTCGCTATAATAATAGCTATTATGGAGTAACCTGCACCTAATAAAAAAGCGTAAGCGCTCTTTTTCTCGAGCCAATTCTCAGGAAACAAGTGTTCTAAAACCATTTGCTTATTTCATTAACTCTTACTTATATAAAATTTGTTTAATATTTAGTAGTGAGAAAAATTAATAACAGGTTTTCTTAACGCGGGAATCTGTGCATTTCAACTCCCACTCAGTCTCTTCACTCCACTCCAAGCACTCGTCTTCGTATCTTATGTTCCATGAGTCACAGGTCATTTGTCGGTTGCCAGAATCATCCACAGGGAAGCTATAACTGGCACATTCTTTGTACTCGACAAATTCGTTTTTCACACAAGCAGACTTTAATTCTTCAGTCCATTCTTCCTTGACACAGTAATCTTCTGTCTTGCAGTTTATCTCAGAAGCCATAGTACTTTTTCCGCTTGCAGTTGCGTTCTCTTGCGCAGAATAAATAGCCATCAAAGCAATTAGAGAAACAAATAATATTATTACTGCTTTGTGAGGATGAGTTTCTATGGCTTTGGTTTTTTTCATATTTAACAGTATATTATGATGTTGTTTATTTAAATTTTTTCCTGATTTCCTTAAGAACTATATCTGCCTCTTCTTCTAGGTTGGTATTCGTCGTGTCAAGCACCAAGTCAAAATTTTTCTCATTGTATGCATCATGGTTGTAGTACTTCATGTAGCGCTTCTTGTCAGATTCTACTCTTTGAACTAGGAATTTTTCAGCTTCCTCAATGGTTTTGAAAGGCTCAGACTTCCTTTTTGTCTTCATAACCCTTTCAGCCCTTACATGTAGGTTTGCTTTTAGGAATACCTTGAGAGCATCTGGAACCAGGTATTCTCCTATCTTAGCATCCAATACGAAGTTATCTTCTTTCTTACCGACAGATATTAGGTAATTGTCAACTTTCTTATCAGTCCAATCCTCTCTCTCACCAAGTTTGTTAAACTCTGCTAATGTCATCCCGTGCTCTACAGCCATTTTCTTCCTCATGTTGCCAGCAGAGTAGAACTTGTAGTTGAGCTTTTTAGCTAGCATCATTCCTAAAGAGGTGTTTCCAGCGCCAGGAAAGCCTGTGACTGTGATTATCATTAATATTAATTATTTTAGAATTAGTATTTATATTTTATGCACGATAATGGTTTTCAAAATATTCTGCCTCATTCTCTACTGTCTTTGTTAGTATTTCGTTGATTCTTTTTTTTTCTTGAATTTGTTGTTCGAAGAATTTGTAGAGATCATCAAACGCAGGAGGTTTATCTGCTTGATAGTCCTCTGCGAATTTTTCTGCCACCTTAGTTACTACAGCTAATCGTTCTCTTATTGTTAAATCTGTTGTGTTGTGTCCTTTAGTGATTTTTTCATCACAAAGCTTTATATCTATTGACAGTTCTAGAAGAGGCATGCCTTTTATTCCAGAGGAGGCTGCTACTCTTCTGGCAGTATAATGATTTATAATTGACATGATTTTGGGAAATAAGTTTTATTTATAAACCTTAACACTTAACAAAAACGTTTTTGAAAGTGGTTATTTAAAACAATAACCACTGGACAAACAAGCATTAAGTTTATAAATACCTCACGATTCGCATTATTGCTTCTAATAGAGGGAAAAAAGCAGAAAACTATGAGGTAACGAAAAAATGACTGATAATGTACAACCAATATTTATTTTACCTGAAGATACTAAAAGAACTAGTGGTAAGGACGCACAAAGGATGAATATTACAGCTGCAAAACTTGTAGCTGAAACAGTAAGAACGACTCTTGGTCCAAAAGGCATGGATAAGATGCTTGTGGATAGCATGAACGATGTGACTGTTACAAACGATGGTGTGACAATCCTTGAAGAGATGAACATCGAGCACCCAAGTGCCAAGATGATTGTAGAGGTTGCAAAGACACAGGAAGAAGAAGTTGGTGACGGAACAACTACAGCAGTTGTTTTGGCTGGAGAATTACTGAAGAAAGCAGAAGATTTGCTTGATCAAAATATTCATCCAACTGTTATTTCTAAAGGTTACAGATTAGCTTCAGAAAAAGCTCAAGAGCTTCTAAGGAACATGGCTGAAAACATAACTGCAAGTGACTCCAAAACACTTCAGAAAATAGCTATTACAGCCATGACTGGAAAAGGCACAGAACATTCAAAATCACATTTGGCAGATATAACTGTCAAGGCAATCGACAGAATTTCTGAAGGTTCAACTATAAACACTTCTAATGTTAAGATAGAGAAGAAAGTTGGCGGCAGTGTTGAAGACACTAATCTAATTGAGGGAGTGGTTATTGATAAAGAAAAGGTTCATTCTGGAATGCCTTCTGTTGTAAAAAATGCAAAGATAGCTTTGGTTGACACTGCTATAGAGATTAAGAGCACTGAAACAGATGCAAAGATAAGCATCACAGACCCTGAAAAGATGCAGGCATTCCTTGACATGGAAGAAAACATGCTCAGAAAGATGGTTGATAAAGTAGCTAACTCCGGAGCAAACGTTGTTTTCTGCCAGAAAGGAATCGATGACCTTGCACAGCATTTCCTGGCAAAGAAGGGTATCTTCGCAGCTAGGAGAGCCAAAAAGAGTGATATGGAATTAATCGCAAAGGCTACAGGCGGAAAAATCGTTTCAAACCTTGAAGATCTTTCATCTTCTGACCTTGGAAAAGCTGGCACTGTTGAAGAGGTAGTGTTTGGAGATGAAGGAATGACTTATGTTAAGGATTGCAAGAATGCAAAAGCAGTTACTGTCTTGATAAGAGGCGGCACAGAGCACATTGTTGACGAAGTGAAGAGAGCAATGGAAGACGCTATCGGCGATGTTGCAGCTACTTTGAGGGATAACAAAGCTGTTGGCGGAGCAGGAGCAACAGAGGTTGAACTTGCCAAGGGTATCAGAAAATATGCGGACTCATTATCTGGAAGGGAGCAGTTAGCTGTTCGAGCTTTTGCAGATGCAATGGAGATAATCCCAAGAACATTGGCTGAGAACGCAGGTCTTGACCCAATAGATGTCTTGACAGAATTAAAATCAAAGCACGACAAGAAAATCAAATGGGCAGGTATCAATGTGTTCACAGGAAAAGTGATGGATGCCTGGAAAGAAGGAGTTGTCGAGCCTTTGAAGATAAAAACCCAGGCAGTTTCAAGCGCTGCAGAAGTAGCAGGTATGATTCTAAGAATTGATGACGTGATTGCAGGTGGTTCTGCAGGTGGCGGACATCCTCCAATGGGCGGAATGCCTCCAGGTGGAATGCCTCCGGGAATGTAATTCTTATATTATTTTTTTATTCCACAATAGTTCAAACTGTGTTTTATACATATCATGAAGACTTTTGTTTTCAATTATTACTGCAATAGGTTCTTTTTCTGTCCAGTTACTAATAGCTACTTTATCTCCATATATCCATACAACACTTAGATTTGCAAACTCTTTTGGAAGAGTGTATTTTGTTTTTACAAATGGAAACTTTGTATTTCTGTGTCCTTTTATGCCTTTGTCAACAATGTTTCTCATCTTGAAACCTTTTTTGATTGCTCTTTTTTCCCATTCATCAATGTATTTTGGTCTTTTGTCAACAAAGTATCCTCTTGCTCCAATAAGATCACATGAACCTGCGTCAAGCATTTCTTCAAATAAGTTTTGTATTGCATCTAAGCCTTTAACAATACGAGTATCTTGATTCCACATAGAATCAAAATATTTCTGAAATGCCTGAGAAGTTTCTCTATTATTAATTGTTATCATAGTAGGCTCTTTTTTGTGAATAATGATTAAAGTGCTGTTTTTAGATGGTAGAATTGCAACAGGAAAATCTGTCTTAAAAGGTAGTATTTTTGCCTCCTTGTTTTCACAATATATAGTATCAAGAAATTTTTGTACTACTTTATTTTTTCTCTGCTGGAAAAGAAGCCTTGTTTTTATGCCTCTTTTTGTTCTTTTTTCGTGAATCCTTCTGAATGCGTGTGCATATCTCTTGTTGTGGAATGAATAATCTTTTATACCATAAGTAGCACCAAGGACATCATAAGTTTCTTCTGATTCTAACCCATCTAAATAATTATCTAAGGCTGCATTAAGTGCATTTATTCCTTTACTAACTCTTGCATCTTGGTTCCATAGTGTGTTGAAGTATGTCTTGAAGTTTTCATATAGTGTTTCGGATTCCATTTCAAAACAAACTGTTTCTTTATCCCACAAGAACATTAGAACTTTGTTTGGTGGATAGAGATTTATCTGCATTGGGTTGGTAGATTCTTTTGTGAGAGATTTTATCTCTGTAATTTTGAAATATTCGTCACCTGCTTCTCTTTGTCTATTTTTTAACTCTTCTGTGTAATCAGGATTGCATAATAGTTTTATAGGAATCTTTTTTTCTATCCTTGTTTTGTGATAGTCCATGAACCATTGTCTCTCTTTTTTTGTTTGCCTTGGAGTTGATGCGCTTAGAACGCAATAGCCTTCTTTTTCATTGCAATAGTCAAGCATTGATCTGAATTTGTTCATAACATTATCAAATCCCTTATGTACAATCACATCTTGGTTCCATAAGAATTCAAAGTTTTCTCTTAGGGAGTCTGCAACTGTTTTGTTCTGAATTTTGAAAACGGTTGGTGATTCTCCCCATACAGTGTTTAGGATTGTATCTCCCATAACTACAGTTGATATGGAAAGTGTTTCTTGAGTAGGTATTATTTTTGTTTCGCATCCTAATGATGATATTTCTTTTGCTCTTTCTTTGTTTTCCTTTGTGTATCCATAGTACAGCAGTTTCACGCTTTTTGCTTTTTTTCTCATGTTTATATTCCATAGGACATTGTAATCAGAACCTCTCTTTGTGGTTGGTTTGGCTGCAAACACGATCACTTCATCTTTTGATGTGACTTTGTCTACCAATGATGTGAATACTTGTTCAACAGCTTCTTGACCTTCATATGTTTGTACTCGTTGATTCCATAAGGTGTTGAATTGCTGCATGAATGATTCTGCACAGCTTTTGTTGTTAATTATTACTGTTATCATATTGTCCATATATCCCATTCTGATCAGTACTTTATTTCCGTAGATGTTTATTGTTGCTGGTGATGGTGATTCACTTGGTAGTATTTTTGCTTCGAACAAGTCTATGTTTTTTCTTGATTCGTAGAGTTTTCTTCCTGTTTCTGAGAATATGGTTTTTGTTCTTATCCCTCTTTTTGCCCTTTCTTTATATTGTTTTATTATCAGATCATTTATTTTTGGATCTAGTTCTCCCACCACGTATACATATACTGTATCACCTTTTCCTAAAACATTGAAGATATCATTGAATGCTGTTTCTAGTCCTTTAAATCCTTTGTAGATTGTTGCTTCTGATTGGTATTTTGATAGTTCTTTTCTTAACGTTAGTTGAGGAATTATCTTCTTTGCCTGGTCTTTCTTTTCTTGTAATTGCTTTTCTTTTTCTTCTATATAATCTAAGATTCTTTCTGGCGGCGCTGCTTCGAAGTACTTGACGCCTGATTTTATTATGAAACTAACAAGTCCTTTTTGCATTAATCGATCTAATATTTCATAGATTTTTGAACTTGAAGCTCTTGATTTATCAACAATTTTCCCTGTTGTTGTGCTTCCAAGCTCTAACAATGCTAGATATACATTTGTTTCTGACTTTGTTAGCCCTATTTCTTCTAATAATTGTGTGTCCATGGTTCTCTATAATGTTTCATTTTATTTAAACTTATCTATTTCTCCCCCCTTCGGGGTAGGTAATATTTATATATTATATAGTACTTTCAAGTAGTAACAGAAGAGGTGAAAACCAAAATGAAAACTTTAACAAAAATCATTGCAACAAGTTTGCTTGCATTAGCACCAACCATTGCATTAGCGGGAGATGGTTTGAAAGGATTTTTCAGGACAACCTATGATAAAGGAACAGAATCAGTTGTTCCTCGAACTCATCTGAACTACAAGTTGCCTGGAAACATTTCAGGATTAACTTTTGTGGATTTTTATGATGGAAGTTATTTTGGAAGAACAATATTAAATAGGTCAGTATCGGAAAAATACGGTTTGAATGCTAGAGCGACAACAAAGCACACAAACACTCTTCATGGAACTACAGGTTTTGGAGCAAACATTAAAGTTCCAAATACACCTAAAGGAATGTCTGCATCTGTGAGTGTATTGCCTGTTTGGATTGATAAGAATGGCATTGAAAACAAGAATATCCTGGAAGCAATCGTTAGACAGGAACTGCCTTTCGGACTTAAAGGTTCTTTTGTAGGAAGATGGGAATATTCTGACAGCAAGATAAGTTGGTCAAGTGGAGAAACTGATATAGGGATAAAGTTAGGAGATTATGGTATTAGCTACCATCCAAGTTTGTGTGGGAATGAAAGTGCAATACCTTCGCTAGAACATGGAATATCCGCCTATATTCATTTTTAATTTTTTTATTTTTTATCTTAATTCTTTCGGTAAAACATAATTAGTGTTTTCTATTACATATTCAAGGGTTTCAACCGATGGATTTCCAAAGTTCTTTTGGACGTAGTTTATGACATCATTTACTAGCACTTCTGGTACTGATGCTCCTGATGTTATTCCAAGAATATTAGTGTTTGCCAGTGTTATATCATTAAGATAGGTTTTGTCAGGAACCAGACTAGTTCTTCCAACACCACTTTTCATAGCAGTCTCTGCTAGTCTTTTAGAATTCGAACTGGTCGTAGATCCAACAACGATTATGTAATCACATAGTTTCGCTAGTTCTTTAACAGCGCTTTGCCTGTTCTGGGTTGCCTTACAAATATCTCCTTTCTTAGAATGTTCTATGCCAGGAAATCTTTCTTTTAACTTTCCAACTATTCCTGCAGTGTCATCCATTGAAAGAGTTGTTTGAGTCAGGTATGCAATCTTATCAGGATGTTCAACTTCTATATTGGCTGCTTCTTCAACTGAGCTAATCACTTGCATATTTGCATAACCCATTGTGCCAATCACTTCTTGATGTCCTTGTTTTCCAATTATAATTATAGAATATCCTTCTTGTTCAAATTTTATTGCTTGATTGTGGATTTTTTTAACTAAGGGGCATGTTGCATTATAATATTTCTCTCTTGCTTTTGCTTTTGTTTCAACTTCTGGAGGAGCACCATGCGCACTTAATATGGCTACTGCATCGTTAGGTATTTCACTTAAACTCTCTACAAAAACAGCTCCTTTATCCTCTAAGTCATTGACTACTTTTTCGTTGTGCACAATCTTGTGTCTAACATATACAGAACCATTGTGTTTATCTAGCGCTTTATTAACTATCTCAACAGCTCTAGTTACTCCTAAGCAGAATCCTCTTGGAGATGCCAATATTATTTTTTCAACCATTTTCGATGGGATTGCTGAGAAGTTTTTAAACTTTCACTAATTTTTTAAATTGTTCTTTCTTCTTTAATTATATGAAATTATCCAAGTTCGAAAAAAAGATTCCTAAAAAGGTTTTTTCTGTTCTGAAGAAGCGTGGTTTTGAGGAATTAAGACCATGTCAGACAAAGAGTATTAACAAGGGTTTGTTTGAAGACAAGAGTTTGCTTGTCTGCACACCAACTGCTTCTGGAAAAACTTTAGTTGCAGAACTTGCAATTCTCAATGCTATCTTTCATGACTTAGGAAAAGTTATCTATGTTGTTCCGTTAAGAGCTCTGGCTTCGGAAAAATACAAGGATTTCAAGAGATTATATGACAAGTTTTTCAAAATCGCGATAAGTTCTGGCGATATTGACAGAGCAGATTCTTATTTGGCTAATTATGATTTGATAATAACCACCAGCGAAAAACTTGATTCTTTGATAAGGCATAAAGCGAACTGGTTAAACTCTGTGAAAGTTGTTGTCTTGGATGAAATACATTTGCTAAACGATCCTAGCAGAGGTCCAACTTTAGAGATATTAATAACTATGTTAAGGAAGCTCTTGCCGAAACTGCAGATTATCGGTCTAAGTGCTACAATTGGAAATCCAGAAGCCTTGGCTGAGTGGCTAGATGCAGAACTGGTTCTAGATTATTGGAGACCTGTAAGATTAGATAAAGGCGTTTTCTTGAATAACAAGATAGAATTCAGATAATTATTTTGATTCTCTAAGAACATCTGCCAGCAATGTGTATCTGGTTATGCCTACAAACATATTTGTGAATGCATTCAATATCCAAGGTATGAAAATAATTCCAGGAACAACTGTGACCAGACTCTGAATTATGAAGCTTATGACTAATGCATACACTGCCAGAAACAACCACGCTCCAAGGTATTTCCAGGAGAATATTTTTGAGAATATCTGGTTGAGCATGAAAGCTTCCTTGAACTCAAAATTTCTTGAGAAAAAGATTATTGCCATTGGAGTCACATACGCGGTTATCAAAAGTATCAACACTAAAACTATTATTTCTCCACTAAGATTATCTCTTAATACCTGCAATAATTGCACCTGGTTCTGCAAATCAATATCAGGTCCTAGTTTTTTTATTAAGTTGAACATGAAACTAACTGCGATTACTATTGATGGTATAGCGTATATGAAACTTATAACAAGCGCTAATAATCCTCTGACAAAGAGGTTTCCCCAATCCTGCCAGGCAGGGAGCTCTTTCTTTTTCTTGAAAGTGCTATGAGCACATTCTAACTGGTATCCCCATGCAAAGAAACCTGTGATTATGTTAACGATAGGTATTAAGTAAAGCAGAAAACCTACTCCTAGTTTTTTCCAATCACTAAAAGGTCTCTTTAATGCTTCTGCAAAATTAGCCATGTATTGTTTTTTTAGTTAGCTAATATATAAATTTTTTCATGTAGTTTTGTTTCTACTTTAGAATAGAAAAATTTATATAGTAACTAGACTATTTCTTTTACACTTTAAACGAAGAGTTAAGAGGGTGGTAAAATGCATAAAAGAATTCTAGTACTACTGCTAGTAATCTTGGTCTCGATAACAGCCTGCGAACAAGGAGAGGAAGATATGATAACTGGAGAGGTTATAGAGATTCCTCCAGCAGAAGATATTTTTATTGAGATTGATGATGAAGTATTAATTTCTGAGCAGGATTATTCACATATTCTGGTAAGGGTTAAAAAGGTTGAAGGGGACATGATAGAACTGAAACCAGATGCCTATGACCCGGATGGAGATACAATAATATACACATTCACAGAGCCGTTCGACGAGGATGGTGAATGGAAAACAGAAGAAGGAGATGCCGGAGAATATCTTGTGACAGTCACAGCTTCAGATGGCAAGCTTTCAACATCAGAAGATGTCTTGGTGATTGTAAAACAGACAAACAGGGCTCCTGTAATAGATTGTCCAGAGGAATTAAGCCTCAAGGAAGGGGATCTTGTAGAGCTTGGATGTGAGATATTTGATCCTGAAGAAGCCGAACTGGAAATATCAATAACTGGTTGGATGAACACTACTGAGTACCAGACAACCTATGAAGATGCAGGAGAATACGAAGTTACAATAACTGCTTCAGACGGCGAAAAGACAAAGGGAAAGACAATTGCAATAACAGTTGATGACTTCAACAGGGTTCCAGTCGTAACTCTAATCAAAGAGATAACAGTTGAAGAGACAGAAACAGTTCTTCTTGAGGTAGAAGCAACTGATGCAGATGGAGACGACCTAACATTTGCATATGGTGAACCATTCAACGACAAAGGTG
>JABMPT010000009.1 GCA_013202845.1 Candidatus Woesearchaeota archaeon
GTGTTACAAAAAAGATATTATTGGCGACGAAGCCAAAGAAATTCTAGGAAAAAAGATTGGCGATAAAGTAACCGGTAGTAAAATTGGACTTACAGGTTACGAATTTGAAATCACAGGTGGTTCTGACTCAAGCGGATTTCCGATGAGAAAAGACGTTGAAGGTTCTAAAAGAAAAAGAGTATTATTAGCATCTGGTGTTGGAACAAGACATAACAGAAAAGGTATGAGATTAAGAAGAACTGTTGTTGGTAGAAAAGTAAGTCAAAAGACAGTTCAAGTAAATATGAAGATTCTAAAGTATGGAAAAGATGCATTAGACACAGCACCTGCAACAGCTCCAAAGGATGAAGCAACAGAAACAAAAGTTTCTGAGACTCAGGCAAAGCCTGAATCACCTGCTCCAGCAGCAGAAGAGAAACCTGTAGAGGCTTCAAAAGAAGAAGCTAAACCTAAAGCAGAAGAGAAGAAAGAAGAGCCAAAGGAAGATACAAAATCAAAAGATTCTAAACCTCAACCCAAGGTTGAGGAAGCAAAAAAAGAAAAAGCCGAACCTGAAGCTAAAGAGAAAACTCCTGCTAAAGAAAAGAAAAAATAATTCTTTTCTAATTCACTCAAACAAACAGAAAGCAAAGCTTTCTGTGTCCCAAAAACTCAAAAGTTTTTGTGAAAACAAAGTTTTTTGGCGCGCCAAAAATGTTTCATTTTTGAGCGTTTTTATATTATATTTTCTTAATTATGTTATTTTTCTAGCATTTGTTGTACACTCCACTACAACGAGATGTTGACGTCGAGTACTTTTGCATATAAGATGAACTTTTTTGTAAAACTTTATAAAGCTAAGAGGAGTTCAGGATTTACAATGAAAAAAGGCGATTATATTCCTTGTCAGTAAATTTTATCTTCTTAATAGTTATATATATAAACGATTAATGTTTAGAGGTGTTTATGATGACTAAACTTGGCTTTATTGGTTCTGGTAAGATGGCTTATGCTTTAATACAAAGTATGAAAAGTCTTTCTGATAATATTATCTCTAGCGATAGAAGTAATGAGAGGTTAGAATATGTTAAAGACAACGCAGGTATCCAGATAACAACTGATAATATTGAAGTTGTAAAAAACTCGGATGTAATCTTCATTTGTGTTAAACCACAGGATGTCAAAGTAGTACTTGAAGAGATTAAAGAGGACATCGGTAACAAACTTATTATCTCTATTGCAGGCGGCATAAAACTTGATTTCATCGAGTCAATCCTTGTTGGGAAAAAGGTTATTCGTGTAATGCCTAACACTCCTTGCCTTGTAGGTGAGATGGCTGCAGGTTACGCAGTTGGGAAGAATGTTACTGAAGAAGATATCGAGTTAGCGGATAAGCTTTTGAACTCTGCAGGTAAAGCATTTTTACTAGAAGAAAAGGATCTTGATGCAGTTACTGCTCTAAGTGGTTCTGGTCCTGCTTTTTTTGCGCAGTATATAGTATCTATGGTTGATGCTGCTGTTGAAGAAGGGCTTGATAGAAAGACCGCCATCAAACTTGCTTGCAAAACTGCTCTTGGAACAGGAAAGTTATTATTAGAAACAAATACTAGTCCTGAGGAATTGATTAAGATGGTCTCTTCACCTGGCGGAACAACTGTTGCAGGATTAAAGGTTTACAAAGAAGAGAACGCAAATGAAATCTTAAAAAAAGTTATTAAAGCAGCTGCTACTAGAAGCAGGGAGCTTGGAAAATGAACAACAAAAATGTTACCATTTTTGAGCTAATTTTATTGGAGAGAAAAAAGTGAACAACAAAAATGTTACCATTTTTGAGCTAATTTTTTCAGAGGCGAAAAAATGAATATAGTATATCAAGCTAAGCAAGCAAAAGAATCATCTATCAAATTAGCTGCAGCTTCAAGTGAAAAAAAGAATGCTACTTTGGAAAATATTGCTAAAGCCATCGATGAAAGGCAAAAAGAAATAATTACTGAGAACAAAAAAGATTTGGAAAAGGCGAGAAAAGAAAACTTAAGTCAGGCTTTGCTTAAAAGATTAAAAGTTGACGGTTCTAAAATTGATGAAATGGTAATAAGTATAAGAAGCCTTATCAAACTAAAAGACCCTGTTGGCGAAACAATTGAGTGTCTTGAACTCGACGAAGGTTTAGATCTTTACAGGGTTCGAACTCCTATTGGAGTTATTGGAGTTATCTTCGAATCAAGACCTGATGCATTAGTGCAGATTGCAACTTTATGTCTAAAATCAGGCAACGCAGTTATTTTGAAGGGTGGCTCTGAAGCATTGCATAGTAATAGAATACTTTCTAAGATAATCAAAGAAGAAACAGACAAGGTCTCAGTTGGTTGCACTCAACTAATAGAAACAAGAGAAGATGTTAAAGAGATATTAGCACTTGATAACTATATTGATTTACTAATACCTAGAGGCTCAAACAAATTTGTTAAGTTCATCCAAGATAATTCAAAGATTCCTGTTTTAGGACATAGTGATGGAATATGTCATACTTACGTTGATAAGGATGCAGATTTCAATAAAGCTGTAGGTATTTGTTTTGATGCAAAGTGTCAATATCCTGCTGTTTGTAATGCAATGGAAACATTGCTTGTGCATAAAGATGTTGCAAAAAAAATACTGGTAGCATTAAAAAAATTATATGATCATGCCAAAGTCGAACTTAAGGGAGATAAAGCAACACAAAAAATTATTGATGTAAAAGTTGCAACAGAAGAAGATTGGAGTGCTGAATACAATGATTTGATTCTTTCAATCAAAATAGTCAAAGATGTTGATGAAGCAATCAGTCATATTAACAAGTATGGCAGTAAACATTCAGATGCAATCATAACAGAAAATGAAGAGACCGCAAGAAAGTTTACAAGTCTTGTTGATTCATCATCAGTTATGTGGAATGCAAGCACCAGATTTGCAGATGGTTATCGTTATGGCAAAGGAGCAGAGGTTGGTATTAGCACTAACAAGATTCATGCTCGCGGACCTGTCGGTTTAGAAGGAATGATGATTTACAAATATGTGTTGAATGGAAAAGGACATGTCGTGAAAGATTATACTGGAGATTCTGCTAAAAGCTTTACTCATAAAAAGGTGAATAAGAAATGGTGAGAAATTTCAACCCTGAACGGATAGTTGTGAAGATTGGTACTTCAACTCTTACAAAAGAAGGGTCTCTTGATAAAAAGTTCATTCAATCATTAGCAGATGAGATTGCAAACCTCAAAAGAGAAGGAAAAGAAATAGTTTTAGTTAGTTCAGGAGCAATTGGTGCTGGTTGTTCAGAGTTAGGTATAAAAACAAAATCACAAGATGTCAAAATGCAGCAAGCTACTGCAGCTATTGGTCAAGGTTTGTTAATGCAGGCGTATCACGATGCTTTTACAAAGTATGATATTAAGATTGGTCAGATTCTTTTGACTTATGAAGACTTTTCTGATAGAAAAACTTACTTGAATCTTAGAAATTCTATGAATACTATCATCTCACTTGGTGCAATCCCAATTGTTAATGAGAATGATGCTATTAGTATTAATGAGATTGGTCCTAGTTTTGGAGATAATGACAAGTTGTCTGCTTTGGTTGCTTCCAAGTTAGAAGCAGATACTTTGATTATAATGTCCGATATTAACGGGCTATATGATAAGAACCCTAAGAAGAACAAAGATGCAAAACTTATCAAGAGAGTTACTGAGATTTCTGAAAAAATAGAGTTTAATGCTGGTAAATCAGGAAGCTCATTTGGTCTTGGAGGTATGAAAAGTAAGATTGAAGCAGCAAAGATTTGTATGACTGCAGGAGTTTACATGATAATATGTGATGGTAGAGAAAAAGAAGTAATAACTAAAATAATTGACAGAAAAGAAGTTGGAACTATTTTTATTCCAAATAATCATCTTAACAACAAGAAAAGGTGGATCATAGAAGCCAAAGCCAAAGGAACAATCACAGTTGATGAAGGTGCAAAGAAAGCCATGAAGAATGGAAAGCACTTATTACCTATTGGGATAACTAAAGTCGAAGGCAGATTTGAATCAGGAGATATTGTTAACATTCAAAACAAGAAGGTTTTTGCAAAGACAATCATAGACTATTCTTCGGAAGAACTTGAAAAGATGAAGGGTAAGAAAAGTTCTGAGAACAAGAGAAATGGCAATGTCACTAGAAAAGATAATCTTGTTTTTGTTTAGATTAATCAATAACTCGTTCTTCAAGAGTTTTTAATTTTTCTTTCATTTGATGGAATTTGTAGAGTCTTTCAACTAGAACAATTAAACCTAGGATTGAGAGTAATACAACAAGTAGTACTGTGTAGAAATCGTCTTTTACAATAATTCTTACTACCACAACTAACAGTCCAACAATTGTGATAACTGTTCTTATTAAGGATAAAAAAGTTCTTTCTTCTGAGTAAATTGTTCGCTCTTTAGCAAGAATATTTCGTTCCTCTGCAAGGTTTCTCAGCGCTTCTAGCTTTTTCTCCATACTCTATTCAGAAAGTTTATAATATAAATAAGTTTCTATTGTAAAGATGAATATCTACGAGCCTAGAGAAGACTCATTTTTACTTAGAAAGCACTTAAAGAAATATGCAAAAGGTTTAGTTCTTGATATGGGTACTGGTTCTGGAGTTCAAGCAAAAGAAGCTTCAAAGTATGCGAAAGTAATCGCAGTCGATATAAATCCTGATGCAATAAAACACTGCAAAGAAGAATATTCTAATATTGACTTTAGAAAAAGTGATTTATTCTCGAATGTAAAAGAAGAGTTTGACTTAATAATATTTAACCCACCATATCTTCCGACAGAACCAAAAGCACCGGATGTTGCACTTGATGGAGGCATTGAAGGTTGGGAACTGATTGAAAGATTTCTAAAGCAAGCGAAAGATTACTTGAAAAAAGAAGGAGTAATATTATTGCTTTTTAGTTCATTTTCCAAGAAAGAAAAGGTCGATTCTATCCTAAAAGAGGAAAATTATAAATATAAAGAGATTGATAAAGAACATATACACTTTGAAGATTTATACGTGTATGAGATAAAATGGTAAAGAAATTCCTAGCAAAAGGCAAACGAGGACATGTTTATACTTACAAGTCTACCGTCAATGGAAAAGAGGTTTGTGTTAAAGAATTGAATCCTGATACTGAAGCTGAAAACGTTATTCACAACGAAGCTAGATTTCTCAAACTGGTTAATGAACAAGGCATTGGTCCAAAGCTATTTGACGAGCAAAAGGACAAGGTTGTAATGGAGTTTGTTCAAGGAGAGAGAATTCTGAACTTCTTTGAAAGAGCTCCAAAGTCAGGTATTGTAAAAGTTATAAAAGATTCTTTGGAACAGGCAAGAAAACTTGACAAACTAGGCATTAATAAGTATGAACTTACTAACCCTTACAAACACATCATTGTTCATTATGAAAAGCCTATTATGATTGATTTCGAGCGTTGCAAGGAAGTGAAGAATCCTAAGAATGTTACTCAGTTAGTGCAGTTTATTACTTCAGGTAAAGTCAAAAGAATTCTGAAAGAAAAACGTATCGAATTGGATACTGACGAGCTTAGAGATTTAGCTAAGAAGTATAAAAAGAAGTATGAGAAAAAGCTGTTTGATGAGATCAAACATGAAATAAAGTAAAGTTTATATGCTATTTTTAGTTTCTAATTGAAATGGGGCATCTTAATAAACTATTTCACAAAGAAACCTATAATTACATTCTAAGAAATCTGTCTCTTGAAACAATAAATAAAGATCAAGAGAGCTTAACTAATCTTATTGAAAAAAGAATTCCTGAATTAGCTTTTGAAGAACAACAAAGAACTGTCTTAAAAAATAGAATAGATATTAATACTCTTAGAAGGGTGATTGTTGATGATTCAATTCCTGATTCTGTTCAAGACTTAGAAAAAGGATATTCAACTGGTAGAAGCTCTATGATTCTAGAGGTTTCTGTTGCAGGAATGAAAGAGTTAATACCTGAATTAAGGACAATTTTATTGCATGATAGCAGTCTTGATTGTAGAAGTAGCGCGTTTACAGCTTTGAAAAGTTTAGGTGCTCCTGACCAAGTGTTCATCGACTATTTTGAAGCTACAAGTTATTCTATTAATCCTAAATTACAAAAATTAAGAGCTTATAATTTATCCGACCTTGCGAACAGTGAAATTAAAGGATTAGAAAAGTATTTCTGGGAAGTTGGAGAATACTACGTTAACAGGCTAAAAGAATCTTTACATAGCAAGAATCCTAAAAGGCGAGATAACATTTTTGAAATGTACAATAGAATTATGAACATAACAGAAAGCTTTTTTGAATATAATTCTGAAGCAAGTTCAGAATTTATTGGATATTATGCTAATGATAAGGACGTTGGTTATGGAATTCATAAAGCAGTTAAAGACTTAGTTGCTCTTGGAGCTGTAACAGGAGAAACTTGGAATAACCTGGGTGCGTTCACAAGATATGTAGATATTCAAGCTTTGGCTGCAAAGAACGCTACTTGGCAAATAAATCCAAAACCTGGAGGATTATATGTTATTCAAAGAGATAATGGTGATGAACATTTTATTCCATTTAATAGAGAAACTGAATTTGTGGAAACAGCTCTAGATGGAATTGAAAATATAGAATTCTAAAAAAAATTAATTCTTAGCCATGTGAAACACTGACTTTAATGCTACAATCACAGTTGCAGGTATGAACAATAATAGTATTGCATTTAACACATTACCTATTAGAGGAACAATTGCCATTGCTTCTATACCTAGTGCACTCACAATTACAAGTACAGTTCCGGATAATAAGAATGGTTGTGTTTCTTTTTCAGTCACATTCATAAATCCTACAACTAAACCAAATACTATTAATAACCATGCAATTGAGTCAGTTACGCCCATAACACCAAATAATATCGCTAGAATAAAACCAATCAAGAAAGCCCAGCTTCCAAAACCTCTTTTTTCTTTTTTAGCCAAGAATATCACCCCTTATGAATTAACTTGTATATTAGTGGGTATAAAAAAGTTTCGAAAAGAATAAGTAAAAAAAAATTAAATTATTTCTAAACAATACAGTCAATGGTTACAACCCATTCATCACTTCCACTATCACCACAATATTCTTGCAATGGGTTATCAGGATTATCAGCCCAATTACCACTATAATGGTCTCCACCATCACATACTTTACTATCAGACATATAATCAGAGTAACCTATAGCAATACAATAGTTCCTTGCAGCACGTTCTTCACACTTTAATCCTTTATCGCCAGCACCACACATATTTGTAGAAACATCGACTTGCACTACACAATCCTCCGAACAACTACTGGCATCTTCACCAGCATCGCAAACTCCATCACCACAAGCAGGACCAGCTCCTCCTCCAGTATCAGAATCATCATTTGAAAAAACTGCTAAAGAATTTATTGGAACTCCTTCATTTCCAAGGTCTTCGCAAACACCATCAACATTACAAGAAAACAAATCACCATCGTTCATTCCAACGTATAACAAATTATTGAAAGCCGCCATGTCATTAGCTCCAGCCCCTTCAACCATTTCATCTTGTGGTAAGAAGTTCATACAAAAACCACCTTCATTACATTTACTAATATAACCATGTGATAGTCCAACCCATAAATAATCTTCATAAACTTTCATAGTATTGATTTTTGGATCATTAATAGCTACAATTCTATTTTTATAAGAACAAATAGCGTCAATAGTACAACTAGCTAAAGTACCATCATTTTGACCTAACCAGAGTTTATTATCAAAGACTGCCATTGAGTAAATTCCTGATGCTTGACTATCTGCACTATAATTTCCTTGGAAGCCATGATCTTCGCATGAACCACTAGAATCACAAGAAGATAAATGACCACTAGCGTGTCCTATCCAAAGCTTATTATCATAAACAGCCATAGAGTAAATATAACCTCCTTTGTCTCCATGGTTTGAGCAATTACTGTTAGAATCACAAGACCATAAATCTCCACTCCATTTGCCTCCAACCCATAATTTATCATCAAAAACAGCCGAAGATAAAATATGGTCTTCCATTATAATAGAGTCACAGTTTAAATCACCATCACAAGAACTTAAACTATAAGCTTGTCCTAACCATAACTTATCCTCTAAAACAGCCAAAGAAAAAATAACCGTTCCCGGACTAATGTCGCCATGATCTATACATTCATCATTAACATCACAAGATCGTAAATGACCATTTTCTTGTCCTAGCCAAAGCAATGTTTCAGGTTCATTCACAGGTTCTTCCTCAGGCAAACAAGCACCATCTTCACAGCCATTTGGACATATGTAATATTCAACACTAATTCCTCCTGCGGAATTACAATAATACTCATTTAATCTGTCTTCATACACAGAATCACAAAAATCTTCTTGAGGGGTGTGTAAAGTAGTTTCACCTTGCACGTAATAGTTTATGCCACCATCACTATCAGTACAGGAACAATCTTCCGGACAATTACTAGTATATTCACCAGCATCACAAGTCCCATCGCCACAGAAAGACGGTGCAGAAGGAATCACACAAGCACCCGCATCCACATCACAAGTGTAGTAAACACCGCAATCCTCAACCAAAACATCCTCATTACCATCACATAAATACAGAGAGTTATCATCACAAGAATAAACACCATCATCACAAACATAATTAGAAACATCATAACTCTGAATCATCCAATAACCACAATCATCCTCAGACGCACAGCCACACTTCCATTCACCATTATACTGTTTACAAGAATAAGTAACAAAAAAATACTCTCCATCAGAAACCTCATTATTCTCAAGAACCCCAGCAAACTCAGCGTAATCAGCAATCCAATCACTACCATCCATAGTTTCTTGATAAAAAGTAAAAGGAACCCAAACACTAAAATCAAGATCATAAACAAAACCATACTTATAAATCAAAGCTTGTTCATGAGAAACAGAAAGCAACGAATTCTGCACAAGATTACCAGAATCAAAAGCAATCACTTCAGGAGTTGCAACAGAAATCATTTCATCATCATTAAAAATATCCCAAGGAGGAGCATAACCACCAGGAATAACATCACCAACATGAAAAGCCAAACCACCAATATTACCAGCCAACTGACCAGGAGAACCAGGAACAGAAGGAAACTCACGAACATCAGAAGTAAGCAAGGCCCCAAAGCCAACAACAATCACTATAACCAACAAAACCATAACACCAGAATGATGCTTCTCAGGATAATCTTTCATAATAACACCTCAATAATAGTATAAATCTAATTCTGAAGAAAAGAGTATAAAAAAGTTTCGAAAACTTCTATAACCTAGCTTTAACAATATCAACTAATTCAAAAGGTTTATCAATAATATTTATGTTTAGTTGAGAATAAGTTTTTTTAGCTTCTTCCAATCGAACTCTTGATTCATAACCCCAAGAAACTACCACAATATCAAGACCTGTTTCCTTAGATTCTAGCTTATTAATAGATGCTTCTATATCGTCAACTGTATCAACGACATGCATAGTATTATCATAGTTGGTCCTCATTTTAGCAAGACATAATTCGATGGAAAAAGTATCTGGTTTAATTCTATCCTCAGCATTGAACTTTTTAAGATATTCATAATCAATAACAAAACCCATACAATCTAAAACACCCGCCTCATTTAGGACAGACTCATAAGAACTAATATTATTAGTTGTATTAATCATCATACCAACATTATTTCCATTAATTCTTGAAAAAGCATATATTTCCTTGATTGCTTTTGCCATTTCTGGAACAACAGGTCTTTCATGAGTTTTCTTCCATTCAATATAATGTTCCCATAATAAGTCCTTGTTTTGCTCATAATTTATTCCAAAGTGCTGATACAATGCAGGCATTCCTTTTCTGTGCGCATCGTTATAATCATTTTGGAATCTAACATCTAGAACATCATATTGAAAATCTATTCCAAAAAGGTCCTCACAACAATGTCTCAACCATTCGAGTTGATCTGGCATAGATTCTATTATTCCACCATCTACATCAAAGATTATTCCTCTAAGAGGTTCGGAAGTCATTTTAAAAAATAAAAGAATAAAAAAATTATACTACGTTTAGAACTCCTGTTGGTTTATTTGCACAATCATCACAGGAGAAGTCAAATACTCCTTCTTTATCAGCAACAAACTCTAGGTAGTTGTTTCCGTTTACAGTTTCAAATATTCCATATCCTGGTAAAGAGAATATGAACTGATCTGCAACTAAGAAGTGTAGTTTAACAGTGTCCCCTTCATTAACAGTAATTGTGTTAGGGTCAAACAACTCATCGACAAATCTTACTTCAATGTCCACAGTTGTTTGATCTTCAACATTAACTGTCTCTTTTCCTTCAAATATAGGCGCTTCAGTACTGCAAGCAGTAACTAGTAGCATCAATGCAAATATTGTTATTATCCATTTCATCATATATCACCTTTTTATGCTAGTATTTTAAACACCGGCGGTCTGTTCATATCATTAACAACTATGTCCACAGTTTGAGTTGTCGACAACTCATCATCACTTACAGTAACATTTACTGTGTATTCTCCTGCATCTTCAAACGTAGTCAAGTATGTTTCAGTGTCAAAC
>JABMPT010000010.1 GCA_013202845.1 Candidatus Woesearchaeota archaeon
CTGGAAGTATAGCAGTAATATTGGCATTGAAAATAGCCAAGATTTTCTCAAAGATAATAACAAAGGTTGATTATCGAAAGCTCGTAATTGGAATCATTGTCTTGATAACTATTTTAGTGATGTTACTAACTGGTTTTCTTGGTTTATGGGTTTTGATTGTTTCAACAGCAGTCGGTTTGATACCTGCTATTGTCAAGACGACGAGAACACAAGCAATGGGTTGCATAATGCTGCCTGTGATGATATACTTTTTGCTTTGAAATGAAAACGCTTAGAATTTCTAATGATATAATTATATAGCTCTTACTTTTATCAAGTAACTCAAATTGAAAATGTTTAATTCTTAAGAAACAATATCTATTCTCTTTTCAATTTTAAATATAGGAATATTTACAGATTTCTTCATAAGATAATAATTCATGTAATGAAATTCGTGTTCATATTGATTTCTTAAATTCTTTTTTGAAATTTCACTTACTTTAATAAATTTATAATTCTTGTCTTCCATGAGTTCGCTATTTGTTATATATGAGTTATCACTAAAAAAAACTGAACGATTGTTCTGTAAATAAAACTCGATCATATGTTTCAATTGAACATAATCAATATCATTTATAAAGACAATTTCACGAGGCTTTGCATAAAACTTGTTAAAAGGATACTCATGTCCTGAAATAATTAATGCATCTTCAGGCGTGTTTTTTGAAAACCATAATGCTTCAGCTTTTTCATGATTAATTTTTGTATGATTCAAATAAAGTATTGGGATGGTGTATAATAAAGAAGTAATGCATATAAAAAACAAAATGAAAATTATATTAAACATTTTTTTATGTTTTCTTATTAAACATTTTCTAAATAAAGACTTAAAGATGATATGAAATAGACAAACAAAAAAACAAGTGATTAGAAAATATTTGAGAAAATTTGCTCCATTATTTTTAAATAAGAAAAAATCCAGAAATTTATAAAAATTCATATGTAATAATATTGTCATATCAATTGAAAAACAAAAGGTTGACAATAAAATAATTATGAAAAAAATTGTTTTTCTATTTAAATAAGGTTTAAGATAATAAATGATTGCAATATATAATAGTATAAATCCTGGAATAATTATCAAGTTATGTCTTGAATACTGACCGATGTATGTTGGTAAGAATCTTGAATAAACTAAGAAGAAAAAAATCCATATTACAGGGAACATAAATTTTAATTTAAAATCATGATTAAATTTAATCTTTTTTTTCCCCATAAGAACTATAACTGTAAATATCCCTAAAATTAATGAAAGGGAAAAAAAACTGGTAAAAGAATTAATCAGAAAGCCTATTAAAAATATCATTGATGGAATATTAAAATTATTCATACTTGGCGTTGCAGAATTACTAATATAGAAAAACTTTGAGATATCGCCATCTTTAAAAATGATGCAATAAAAAATATAAATCAAAATTGGAGCGAATATAAAAAAAGCAGACCTTAAAACATTAATCATTCTATTTTTTCTGGAACCTTTTTGAATCAATATTAAAAAAAGAAAAGCAGGGAAAACAAAGATTGAACTGAACCTCAGTAATAAAGATAATCCTAGAACAAATGATGATAGAATCAACAAATAATTCTTATGATTTATAAAAAATTTAGACAATAAATAGAATGCTAATGTAATAAAAAATAATGTTGGAATTCCTATCATAATCTCATTCGAGTACCATAAAATAAGGGGATTAAACATACTTAGAAATCCTGCAGCAATACCTAGGAATTCATTCGAATAAATGTTACTTACAAATCTGTACATAAAAATTGGGATTAGTGATCCCATAAGTATGGACATTAGTAATGTTGTCAACTCAACATTAAGATTAAAAACACTAAATAGTTTTAAAAAAATGAATCCTAAAATATAGTATAATTCGTGAAGATACTCAAAAGAAACAAGTCTGAAAATTTCTATTTTTCCCTGAGAAACTTTTTCTATTGTATCTAAAAAGCTTGCAGAATCCCATTTGTTTGGAGAAGTGTTTAATAATAATAGTTGAATGGTAATAAAAAAACAAATCATAACTATTACTAAGAACTTTTTTTTATTCATATATTAATAAAATGTGTTCATCTTAAAAATCTTTTTCTTTATGGTTTTACTCCTCTTTCTGTAGAAAAATTATAACAAAAATAAAAGAAATTATTTTTAATTATTTCTAATGTTTCTTTCCGCCGTATTCAAACAACACATCGCCTGCAACTGATTTGAGTTCTACGGTGCCTGTTGGTGGTTTGGTTGATTCTGATGTGGCTCCTTTACCTTTCATATTTGCATACACGCCATGAATTTTTCCTGCATATGCAGATGCTTCAATCCTAAAATCGTCTGTGATTGTTAAATTAATATTGCCGGTGGCTTTGATTGAACCAGGGTTGGACAGTTCTCCTTTTACCACTCCGCCGGTGTATACTATGTTAACATTAATACCGGCCGGTATGTGTACTTGTCCATCAAGTACTCCTTCGATAGTTAAATTTCTTCCAGTATAAGTTTGTTCTACATTCATATCTCCTTCAAGGTCTACATTTTTGCTTGAATGGTCTACTTTCAGTTCAAGTTGGTCACCAGACACGTTCATTGTTAGACTTTCTACTGCTTCATACGATTTGATTTGTTTATCATTATTTTCTTCCATTTTAGTAATCTCCAATAAGTTTTCTTTCGGAAATGTGATGATGTTTATAAAGATATGTGGAATATGTAGCTGGTTTTAGTATTTTGTAATACAAAACTACTATTAATTTTGTTGTACTTTCTTTTTATGACAATATTTATAATTCAATGACCAATTATTTCTTTTATGAAGTGGAAAAGAATAATTTATTTCTTTATCGCTTTGCTCCTTATAGTCAGTATATTATCTTTTACAGTCGGCAGGGAGATTGTTGAACAGAAACAACCAACACTAATGTCTTTTTCAGTGGTTCATTTCTCAGGATATTTATTCTTCATTGTAATGCCTGTCGAAGCATTGATACCTTATTACTTGGCAGAAGGGCATGCAGCCATAACTATGATAATCTTAGCCATACTTACTGCTATGCTTGCTCAGATAATTGATTTCAGTTTGGGTTTTATGGTGAGCCAAAAAGTGATTCACAATTTCATAAGTGAGTGGCGCTATAAGAAATACGAGAAGAAGATCAAAAAGTACGGTGTTTGGGCTATTCTGGTATTCAATCTTTTCCCATTATCCTCGCCAATCCTAATCTTTGTCGCAGGCATTCTAAGATATAAATTAAAGAGGGTTTTATTATTCAGCTTTTTCGGATTGTTAATAAAATACATAGTGCTGGCTTATGGTTCCAGTTTTTTCTTTGCATAGAATCAGTAAGTTCCTTGTACTAAAACAGTGACTTCTCTTTCCCTGTCATGATCCAATTCGCAGATCATTATCTGCTGCCATTCACCTTTTATTAACTCACCATCTTTGACAATCATTGTTATCGAATGCGGAAGTATCATGGCTTGCGCGTGAGCGTGCCCATTTATGCATTCATGGCAAACACCTTCTTCATCTGGCTCACAGAGATGAGTGTCTCTTTTGCCTTTAGGATTTTTTGCGTCCTTTATATCGTTATGACCATACTCTTCGTCAGGATGCGCAAATCTGTCCAGAACTCTTTTCAAGTCATGCTCGCAATCCAAATCTTCATGACCAATCAGGTTTTTCTCGTCCTCATTAACCCAGACACTGCATGTCGTGTGATGGGTTTGTACAATTACAGAACCATTTACTATCCCGGACTTATGTATTACTTCTTCAACCTGTTTTGTGATGTTGATGAAATGAAGTCTTTTTTTTGTTTTCAATAATAGCTTTTTAGTTACTGCTTTGTATGTCATTCTCTACAGAAGTTCTTTGATTATTTTTAAAGGTTTTGAAAAAGAAAAAGATTAAAGAAAAAGAATTAAGCCGCAATCTTTAGCTTCAAGGTGTCGACAAAGTCTTTGTATCTGTTTCTCAATGTGACTTCTGTGACTCCGATTGCATTTGCGATCTCGTTCTGGGTTCTTTTTTCCTCGTTCAATTTGCTGGCTGCGTATATTGCTGCAGCTGCCAATCCAAGAGGGTTCTTTCCAGAAGTTATCTCTTTTTTCTGTGCTTTCTCCAAAAGCTTGATTGCAGTTGTATGTGTTTTCTGGCTCAGCTCAAGGTTTGAGATGTACCTGCTCACATAGTTCACTGGATCAGATTGTGTGACTCTTATGTCCATTTTCCTGACAACGTATCTGTAGTTTCTTCCGATGTCTTTCTTGTCGATATTGGTAACGTCCTCAAGATCATCAAGTGTTTTAGGCACTTCATAGTTTCTGCAGACAATGTATATGACTGCTGCAACTATTGTCTCTGTGCTTCTTCCCTTGACGATTCCTTTCTGGGCTGCATGCGTGTAGATTCTTGAAGCTTCTTCTTCAATTGTCTTGCTTAATTGCAACACAGAAACCAGTCTCTGGATTTCAGAAAGCGCGATTTGCAAGTTTCTTTCGATTGCTGAGGCGACATTGTTCTGCCATTTTCTCAACCTGAAGTATTTGTTTTTATTGGTTTTAGAAAGCTGGTATATGTCTGATTTGGTTCCTATTGATGTTCCAAGTCCTTTATCAGCATGAGTATATGATAGTGGTGCTCCGGTCCTTCTCTTCTTTGCAGCTTGTTCTGCGTCGTGTTCTCTCCATTCCTGACCAAAGTCGAATAGCTTGTCTTCTACAACTAATCCGCATTCGTTGCATGTAACCTCGCCCTTATCCTTATGATGAGCTAGGCTCATACCTCCACATTCTGGACAATTTTTAGATATTTTTGTCATAGATATACCCTCCTATTTCGGATTGATCCCCCAGGATCCCAAAATTATGTATCGGTTATTATTATATCCTAATTCGATAGGTGACGCATATTTAGTATTTAAATGTTTCGGTTTAGAAAAATATCTATAGAGGAGAAACTGCTTTAATCATCAAGAAGTTAAGAAACGATTTCCCAGTCAGAAACCTTGGCTTTTTCACAGTTGCTGAACTCCAATCCAAGGATGTGCGGCTCTTTTCTGACAGAGAATGTCATCTTCAATGTCTTTCCTGCGGGCACTACCATTGCCACAGGTTCTACATCAGTGTCGCCTTTATTGTCAAACCTGAACTCATATGTTTTTGCAAGAGTCTCAATCACCAAGTCCTGCTCTTTGTTATTGGTTATCAACATCTCCATAGTCATGTTTTCAGAAAAGAACTTTGCGCCGGTGATTGATATTTGTCTAGCATCTAATCTGTATCTACACTCGCCGTTTTGTGCTGGGTTCTGGTCCCCAATGCTTATTTTCATAGAATCCAATTTAGGTGCGAGGATTGAAACAGCAACAGCAAGGATTGCAATCAGGATTACAGTATTGATAATCTTTCGCTTCTTTGAAAGTTTTTGTTCACTATCAAAAAAAGTATGTCTCAAGCTTTGTTTTGCAATGCTCCAGAAAGAGTCATTCTTTCCTTTGCTTTTTTTTCTCCAATCAACAGAGAATTCCTCTCCTTTCTCACCTTTATACTTTATTTCAGCGCCGCATCTACCGCAGAAATCATCCTCATCGTCGACCTGAAAACCACATTTTGAGCAGAAGGGCATGAAAGCAGTAAACACTGGTAGTATTTAAATTTTTTTTATCGTGGTGTAGTAACTTTCTATACATTTTTTGTGATAAATTATCGAAAATTATATAAATAATCTCCTTTTTAGTCCTTAGATATTTTAAAGTTTAAAGAGGCTTTTAAAATTAGAGGGGTTGGTAGTATGAGAAAACTTATTTTAATTCTAACAGTAATATTGACACTATTGTTTTCAACATCTGTTGTTAACGCAGAAGCAGGTCTTTGTACCGAAGGACATTCTGGTGCTCTGACATGTACAAACATAACAGGCTCTGGGACGTGTACCAATCAAGTTGGTGGCTGCGCATGGAATGGCTCCATATGTTCCGATAGTCCGGGCATAGTAGGCGGATGTGATAACCTAGCTTCCTCTTTTGATTGCAATTTCAACACCTCTTTAGTGTGTGAATGGGACATCCCCCCCTCTGTGAACCTAATGGCCCCTTCTGATGATAGCACATCTTCTACTGGTAATATAACAGTTTATTGTAATGTGACAGATGATTATGATTTGGTAAATCTCACATTATTTGTGTGGAATTCTACTGGTGATGTAGATTCTTCTAATCCAACAAACTTTTCTGGTGATAATGATACGGCTGAAACTCATAATTGGGCCATAACCGTCCTTTCTTCAGGAATATATTATTGGAACTGTCTTGCCTATGATGATTATGACCAATCTAGCTGGGCAGCAGACAACTGGACTATCACTGTGGATACTTCTCCTGAAAATCTATCTCTAAATTCCTCTATTGTTGTAACATTACTAAAACCTGTGAATGGATCAACTGTTGGTGGCACTTTTGATATGAATTTTTCTGTTAATGTAGATTCTACTTGTATGGGATACTGGGACTATAATCCTGAAGGTATTACTGATATTCCTGTTGACGTGCCTTTTATACCTGGTTCAGATACTTATAGGTGGGATCATGTTGATCCAGGTGAAGATTGGTCTGCCACAGCAGGAGCTAATTCATATGGAGTATCTCCTGAAAATTATAGTAGAAACTATACTTGGAATGTTAGATGTGTCTCAGCAGGCTATTCATGGGCGAGTGCTAACTGGACATTTGTTTCTTCGGTAACCTGTGATGGAATTTTAAGTGACGACCCAAGTGTTTGCTCAGGACGTGGATTATGTTCAGCCCTAGGTAATTGTGTATGTAATGCTGGATGGAGTGGCGTAAATTGTTCAACATCTACCTCCTCTATGACTGTAACAAAAACTCTTCTATCCTCATCAACTCCTGCTATAGGAGACACTGTTGAGTTTCAAATAACTATAGCAAATACAGGTGCAAGCACTATCTCAGAAGTGTGGATACATGATGACTATGAAAACTCCTACTTGAGCTTTGATAATGAGTCTAGTAGCTGTGCAATTAAGTCCAATTTAAATGATGGACCTGATATTAATTCGATTGTTATTAATGTAACTCCATGCATTACAGGATCTTTTAACTCTAGTGATACTGTTGATGTTTTCTTAAATTTCACAGCTCTAAGTACAGGTGCGACAACCAATGAGGTTGAATTATCATTTACTGAAGAGGGCGCAAATCAAGATGAAGACAATGCAAGTGTTACTATTCAAAGTGGAGGTGGTGGAGGAGGATCTTCAGATTTCAACGTAACATTACTAAGTCCAGCTAATGGATTAACTATTAATGATAATCATTTAAATCTTACTTTTACTGTTAATGAAACTAGTACATGTATGGCATACTGGGACTTTAACCCTGAAAACATACCAGCTGATTACGCTGATGTGCCTACTACTCCTAATAATTGGGATCACGTTGTAATGGATTCTGAGTATAGCGTAACAGGCATGAATAACCAGTCAATTCCAGCAATGGTTCCAAATGGCAACTATACTTGGAACGTTAGATGTTATACTTCAACAACTTATTCATGGGCGACTGCTAACTGGACTTTCACACTCAATGGTAGCATGATAGATTGTTTAGCTTATACAACTCCAGAAGACTGTGACTCTGCCTCTAATTGTAATTGGGAAAGCTTTGGCGGAAAATGCTTGTTAGACTGTGCTCAATATGATGGAACAGATGTAGATACTTGTGAAAATGCTTTCGGAGCAGGCGCATGTGCATGGAATGGATGGTTATGTGATCCTGCAGGAGAATTCTTTGATCCAGGATATGAAGGATTTTCTCCTTGCTTTGATTATGATGGAAACCAAACTGCTTGTGATAATAATAGTGAATCTTGTGTATGGTTCTCTGAGCCTAACTGTCCAACATGGGATGATTGCCAGGATGTAACAGGCGGATCAGACCATGGATGGTGTGACCCTAACAATTTCGATTGGGCTACGGATTATGATTGTTGGAATTATGATGGAAACCAAACTGGTTGTGATAATGCAGAACAAACTTTAGGTTGGGCTTGTCAATGGTCAGATGATCCTTGGTATATGGGACCTTTTGGTGCCGGAGATCTTGGTTGGTGTAACCCTGCCTCATTTGGTGGCGGTGGTGGTAGTAGTGGCGGAGGCGGATTTGGCGGAGGAACCTCTGGATGTTGGGATTACTGGGATGAAACTGGCTGTGATGACGCTGCTTCAGGTGGATTACTTTGTACTTGGAACATGCCTTCTGTAACAGAGTGGTGTGAAGAGAGAGGTTGCTGGAACTATTGGGATTCAGGATCTTGTGATGCTGCAAATACTAGTGAAGGCTGCCAATGGAATTCAGATTACAACTATTGTTATAGAGAAGAATGTTGGGACTTAACAAACATAACTGGTTGTGATTTTTCAGCTCTTGATTGTATATGGTATAATAATACTTGGGATTCAGGTGGTTGGTGTGAAGAAAATGCTTGTTGGAATAATGACTGGACTAATGTGTCTGTTTGTGAAGCACAACCTGGATGTCAATGGAACGATCCTTGGTGTGAACATGATGGTTGCTGGAACTATGAACTCAATCAAACTAATTGTGAAACCGAATCTGGTTTAAACTGTCAGTGGATGAATAGTTCAAATGGCTGGTGTGAAGAGACAAGATGCTGGTCTTATGATGGAAACCAAACTGGTTGTCTAAATGCCAATGAAAATACATCTCTTTCCTGTACGTGGGATAGTAATTTTTGTTATGAAGACTACCAGGAATGTAATGAATATGATAATATGTTCGAATGTTTCGGAACTGGTTGGTGTTTCTGGGATGAATCTGGTAATGGTACCTGTTCTGAACCTAACTTTGGACCTATTGAATTCTTCAACCCTGGATGTTGGGCTTTTGATCAAGCAGGAGCAAGTAAATGTAATAACATAACAACTTGTACTTGGGATGCAGGAGGATTCTGTGCTGATGCTGGTGCTGATGCAAATAATGGAGTGCAATGTGAGGATATAAACAATTCAGCTTTCTGTAACGGCATACCTATGCTTTCAACTTGTTGTTCATGGAATGGAACTGGTTGTGAAGCTGCACCTCAAACAACTGCTTGTTGGGATTCTATGCAAGAACCTCCAATAGGGGGTGCTTTCTGTGAAGATTATGCCGCTACAAGCAGCGAAACAATTTGTAATCAAATTGCAGGAGATCCATGGTACATGCCTTGTGTATGGGATAATGCAAGTCAAAAATGTGGATTCGCTTTCGATGATTTCTTCGGTGGTGCTGTAAGCGGTGGAGGCGGAGGATTTGGATTCATTGACTTAAACGAAGGAACCTGTGCTAATACAGGAGGAGTCTGGAAATCTGAACAATGGACTGATTCATCCGGAAATTTACAATGGGATGAATGGTGCGAGATGGGTTTCGGTTTCGGAACTGAGATTTGTGCCAATTCCTGTTGGGCTTGTGAACAACAAGATAATGGTTCTGTTTGGGCAAATGCAGCTGATGCACAGGGCGCCTGTGAAGAATCAACAGCAGGATGTAACTTCTTTGCAGATTCATACGCATACAACACATTTGGATGGTGTGATATGAATTGGGCACACCAAGGTAACTGTGACCAGAACTGTTGGGATTGCTGGGACTCAAATCAATGTAGTGGTAATGCAGATTGTAAATGGTTCACTGATCCTTGGAACAATAACATGGGATGGTGTGACAGCAAGAATGTAATGAGCTGTGATGATGATTGTTTCATGTGTTGGGACCAGAATAACTGTGGAGACAGCGATGCCGACTGTACATGGAATACTAATTATTGGTTCTGTGAACCTACAGGAACTGGAACTAGTGGAGAATCATATGAAGTCTGCTTTGATGGTATGGATAACGACGCAGATACTTTCATTGATTGTGAAGACCCAGAATGTATGTTTGATAATTTCTGTGGTGGTTCAGCAGTGTTTGACTCTAATTGTCTATCAATACCAACTGAAACTGCTTGTGGTGATGGCGGTTGTGTATGGATTACTGATAATTGGAACAATTCATGGTGTGATATGAATGGTTCACAATGTTGGTTATATGATGACAATGAAACAGCTTGTAATAATGAAACTCTTGGAGCAGGTTGTTCATATCAGACAATGCAAGGATTTGGTAACTCAGATGATTTCTGTGAAATCAACTGGTCTTATATGGATTCATCTCAATGTTGGAACTATGGAGAAAACGAATCAACATGTATAGGACAATCTGGCTGTGTGTGGATAGAAGATCCATGGTGTAATTCACCAGAAGGACAATCCGATCCTTGGTGTCTAGATAACCCGGATATGGGTTGGTGTGATAATGAATTGTGGTCATGTATTGAACATGATAATGACCAAACAGCATGTGGTCTAGATCCTGCTTGTGGATGGATAACTGACTGGTTTAATTCTGACTGGGGATGGTGTGATCCAATCTGTTTCAGCAGAGATAATTCAACATGTTCTAATCCAGTACCTATTAACGGAACAAATGTCACAGGAGTATGTGAATTACTAACTGCATCACAAATGGGTTGGTGTGAACCTGAAAACATGTTCAAAGGTTGTTGGGGATATGATGACGACTCAACTGCTTGTGGATTAGATGACGCTTGTTCATGGATGGAAGACCCTTACTCTCCATTAGGCGGATTTTGTGGAGATAAATTCTTCAATGACATGGTTGGAGGTATGGATAAAAGTCCTCCATTAATATTAGAAGGAGAAGACTGTGCAGCAACCAATGCAGCAAGTGATATCTGCGGATTAGGAGTCAAAGATAACCCTGAAAACTTCGGATTTGGAACAGAGGTATTCAGCATGGATAGCACAAAATTATGTGCTGACAAGTTTGATTTCGACCCTGTATTTTCAGGAGGTACAAATTCATCTGCTAAGTTCTATTGGTACTTAGACACTGATGGAGTTGCAACAGGTGGATGTAATGCAACTGATGACAATACTTTAGTTGGATATGACTTGAAATTCAAGTATGAAACAACTGAAGTTGATGGAGCATTAGTTGAGACGAAAGTTACTTATAAATGCTTGAGTGGACAATGGTCTCCTTCACAAATAAAGATTACTCCTTGGTTTGATAAATCATGTTACATGGTCAGAGGAGGAGTTATAAGTGTTAGTAAGGATGACTTGAGTAAGTTGAGCGTTCTTGGTCTATATAATGAGAGTGCTGATATGAGAATATATGCAACTACTGCATTAAGTAATGGTAGTGACTCATCAGTATATGACTCAATTGGTCCAACTTATTACAGCCATGGAGCTGCAGACTTCAAGTTTGAAGATTGTATGGGTTTCGTAGATAGTGATGGTGATGGATTAACGCCTTCAGAAGACCCTGACTGTGTTGACTTCCTGAAATACGGATATATTGACTTAGAGCAAGGTTCAAAATGTAACGACGACATTGACAATGATGGAAATGGTCTAACTGATTGTTCAGATCCTGGTTGTATGTATGACTTGGCTTATTGTGTGGCTGCGGATTATGCAGATGATAACTCAGCTCCAACAATTACCTGGATGGATGCTGAAGCATTCATGGATGGTGTATTCATAGGTGTTGACACTGACGAACCTACAAATGGAACCTTGTTATTCTTCAAGAACGATTCCTACTGTAGAAATATCAGCAACGGAGAAACGCTATTAGATTGGAAATTAACAAATGAATTCACAGGTGACGACTATGATTTCTGGCATGACTTCTACGTTGATCAAGTATACTTCGATGAAAACAGCCTAAGCTATACTTTTAGTACAAACACTACTTATTATTACAAGACCGAAGTCTGTGATAAGAATGGTAATTGTGCTTTAAGTGCTTGTCTGAATTTCACAACAGCTACAGAGATGGAAGAATACTTCGTTGGTTTTGACTTACCACCTCCACAGACAGGAGCTGCTTTGTTAGAACCTCTTGGAAAGGTATCTGTCAACTTTGATTTCGGAGAAAGTAATGAAACAATTGATGGAAACACCGGATTGAAAATTAACGAGACTACTGGAAGAGATGTTGACTTATCATTCTCAAACCCTAATGCATCAACAGCTAATGATTGGGGAATTGACTTCATCGGTTCTGACTTTGTTAATGCACAAAGCATTAACGTAACTGATGCGTTCATTGTGAATGAAACTTCAACAGGAGAGACAATGGTTGGTATGGACAGCGATAAATGGAACGAGATGGCTCAGAAACTTGGCGTTGACCAGATTAAGATAGAGATACCTGACGGCGTTGCAAGCGATGCGACTGCAACCTTGATGCAGTGCCCAGACAATGCCACTAGTTTGAGTGACCCAAGATGTATTGAAAGAAGTCTGGATGATGTCAACTGTACCTTCACAACATCTACCACTGTCTGTTGGATACCTACATCGATAGGATTCTCTGTGTTTGGAATTACGACCACTACCGCTGATGATGATGACGATGATGACGGCAATGGCGGTGGAGGAGGCGGAGGCGGAGGTGGCGCTCCAGGAGCCACAGTTGTTTCTTACACTAAGGTCATGACTGCGATAACGTCAGGGGAAGTTAAAGTGCTAAGTATTAACGAAGCAACTTATACAGGTGTTCCATTCACCAGTGTTGAATTCACAGCATTGAATGACTTAAGCAGTGTTACTGTTAGGGTTAATGCCTTGTCTAATGCTCCGTCAAGTACCGGTAGTATAACTCACAAGGCTTACAAGTACTTGCAGATTGTCGAGACTAATATCGGCTCAGATGATGTTAGCGGTACAAAGATAGACTTCAGAGTGCCGAAGGAATGGTTGACAAATAACTCTGTGAGCAAGAACAATATCGCGTTGTTCAGATACACTAATGACGCTTGGGAAGAACAGGAAACTGTTTTGACATCAGAAAATGACACAACTGTTTATTATGAAGCTACAACGACTGGCTTGAGTTATTTCTCTATAGGACAAAAAAGTGAAGAAGTAGTAGCTTCTGCAGAAGCTGTTGTCGAGGAAGAAGAAGAGGTTGTTGCACCTACAGGTGAAGTGGTTGCAGAACCAGAAGAACCAGAATCGACAGTTGAACCTACAGGAGATGGCATAAGCAAAGCTTCAATCATCTGGAGCATCGTAGTGATAATAGTTGTAGTGATACTGATGTTCGTGTTCTGGAAGGAAGGAATGCTCCAGAAAGTGCTACCTCATGATAAGCTGAAAGAGCATGGTGTTGAAGAACCAAGTAAAGACTATGGTAAGCTTGAAGAGTTCATCAAGAAGCAGCTTGATTCAGGCCTCTCACAGTCAGAGGTCAGAGGCTCTCTGCTGAAAGCAGGTTGGGATGAAGATAGAGTAGACACTGTGCTTGACAACTACGCCGAAGCTAAGAAAGAATAATTTAATTTTTTTTCTTATTATTTTCTTTTAATACTAGATTTAGAACTAGTTATTGGTTGTTTACTATACCCTTAATTTTATCTATTGCTTCTTTATGATTGTCTGATTTGACCTCTATTAGATAATCGCACTCTTCTTTTGTTGGCTCATTAAAGGTTGGCTTCCACTTCCTTAGATAGTTTTCCACCCATTGCGTTCCATTAGTCTTTTTTTCTAGTCTTTTAATTATAACTTCCTCTGTTTCTATAGTATATACTATAATCTGTGTTACAGCATGCTTTTTGAATAGTTCTCTTAATCTATCCCTTTTCACTTTTGTCTTTCCATATCCATCGATTATGAAAGATACATTCTGATCTAAAAGTTCTTGCATTAGAAGCATAGTTGTTGGCCTTACAACCCTGTTCACAGACGCTATAAGATCGTTCGAGTAAGAATAGTCTGCATTGTTGAAGTATTTGAAGTTATCTATGAAAATATCTCTCATCTTGTCTGTGTCAATATGAGTTAGGTTTAATTTTTTAGCTAGTTCTCTTGCAAAGGTAGACTTTCCTGTTGCTGGCTTTCCAACCATACCTATTACTATAACCATTATGTTAGTGTTAGTGTTTTGATATTTAAAATTTTCTTCTTAAGAAGACTGAAAAACATGAAAAAACCGTAAAGTACAACAAAAATTCTTACATTTTTGAGCATCTTTCGTTAAAAAACCGGCTTTGTGCAATAATAGGGTTTTGTGAAAAAATAAGTTGTTTCTGTGAGAAAATACACTAGTCATGCAGCTAGCTTTAGCTATAAACCCTTTGTTTAAACTCTAACCTTCAGGAAAGAATATCTCGTCTCCCCAAGCTATTAGTGTTTGAAACCAAAACGCTATTAAAGGTATTTTCAATAAAATTCCGCATTGAAGTGCCGCGCCTAAACCGATGTATCCCCAAACACTGCTTAAAACAGGAAATGTAACAAAAGGAATGAAAACTGTTGCTCCTCCTCTTGTAATCCATTTCAAATATTTTGTTGGTCCTCCCATTTATATCACCCAAATTACAGATTAATAAGACTAATTTAAAAAACCTTAGTTTGGATTGTCTTTTTGAAAAAATAGGGTGTTTCTGTGAAAAAACGTCAAAAATGTTATAAATAAATGAATCCTTACCTAATTATTGAGAGGGATTAAATATGTATGAACTAATAAATTTTGCTGTTGAGTTAATGGAGAAGGAGAATTATCAGAATCCTGAATTATTACCTTCTCAGAATCCTGAAATAAATCCTACACAAAATCCTGATATTAATTGTGACCAAAACATTTCTATAAATAGTTCTCAAAATCCGACGATTAATCCAACTCAAACCCCTAATTGGAGACAAAATCAATGGAATTTATTTAAACAAACTGTTTTATGGGATAAGTTAAATGATAGACAAAAAAAGTTATGTCAACATTTTCTTCAAAACTTATGAATTTGTTCATCTTAAATTTTGTTTGTTCTATTTTCTGCGTCAAGTATTTTTCTTCACTGGTCACACTGGTCATGTAGCCAATTCATTTATAAATATTGAAATCTATTAACTATGATCTGCACATGGAAGGAGGTGAGATTATGAAAACAATCGAACAAGTAAGAGAAGAATATGATGAATGTCCCAAAGGTCATGGGAGAGAACATTTAATATTTCAAGGAGAAACAGTTCATTGTAAAAAATGTCAAGTCGGAAAACAGGATTATGATTTAGGTATGAAAAAATATAAATAATTTTTTTAGAATATTTATTCCTTTATTTCAATAACCAAATGTGTGTATAAACCCATAAAAATATAAATAACCCTTTGTTTATAGTTATAGGGTGGTATTGTTATGACAGTTTACTGTGTTGGTTATGATTTAAAGAAAGATAGAGATTACAAGAAGCTATTTGAGAAAATAAAAACTTATAATAGTTGTCATGCGCTTGAGTCTATGTGGTTTATTGAATCTGATAAAGATGTGGGTGCAATTAGAGATGACTTAAAAACTGTGATTGATTCGGATGATGCGGTTATAGTAATTGAGGTTGTAGAGCATTGGGCGACAAGAAAAGTTATAACAGGTACAACTGACTGGCTTAAAAGAGAATTATAAAGGTTCAGGCTCAACTAAAAGCTTTGCAGGAATTTTTTTTGAAGTTTTTTGCATAGACGCTCTACGAATATCATTATAATAAATTGTTAGCAACTTGTATTTTTCATTTGACCTTACAGCGAATGGCTTATCATCTGTTAATATTCCTATATACTTCTTCTCGTGTTTCTTTGATAGAATTGTGATTGAGAGCTCTCCTATCTCAATTTTCTTCCCAGAGAAATCATTATTTCTTAAACAATGTTGAAATTCAACATAATGCTCATGCAGGTACCATTTTGTTTGGAATGATTCTTCTAAAAGTTGCTTAAAATGAAAAGGATTATCTACGATTTCATATATGTGCTTAATCAGCTCTGTAAAAATTTGAGATGTTATCACGAGTTTGTAAGCTTTACCTAACCCAAACGAATTTAGAAATGCCAAAAGATACTTATAATCAAATTTCTTGTAGGTCTTTTCAGAACACCCCTTTTTAGCTTCAAAATCCTCGATAAAACTTGTGCTGTGGTTGTTGTCATAATGACCTACAATGAGAATAAACAAAGGAGCTGTATCCATTAAAATACCTCTTTTTAACAAACGTATAAAGTGTTGTTGCTGTCTTGGATCATAGTTGCCTAGAACGTAGTTATAAGCGTCAAACCACATTTTCTACTCTTCAAACTTAGGATCAACATTATATTCTCTCAACACAATAGATCCATCAGGTTGCATCTTACCTTTACCTATTGGGAGAATAATTTTCCCATCGAGAATGTTAACCTTCAGATGATAATAGTCTCTTTCTTCCCCAATATCCGGAACAATACTTATGATTACGATGTATCGGGTGTTGTTTCCGTTTTTTTTAATTTGTTCGACTTCAAATTGAAGCTGAAGTAAATTGCCGCCAACATTTTTTTTAATCCAACCTCGCGCAACATCTAAAGCTGTAGCCATGTCAACTTCTTCATCCCTGTCAGATTCAACTTCCTTTTTTTCCCTTTGAAATTCTTCTTTTGTGACCATCTTACTAAAAAACCGTTATTAAAGTATATAAATTTATTGATTGAAAATAAACATTTGAAGTTAAATATGAATTTTTCAAGAATTTATGTGTTTACTTCGTTTTTCTTTGTAGTTCTTTTATGTGTTGTCTGATTGCGTCTTTTGTTAGTTCTGCTCTGTTTTTGTATCCCCATTTGTTGTTTTTTATGAATTCGTCTATTGTTTTCACTAGTTCTTCTGGTAGTGCTATGCCGATGTATTTCTTACGCATTGTAGTACCTGTATCGAACACCTTTTTATTATTTATTCGATACGTGTTAGGTACTGTGTATCGAAAACTTTAAATAATTGCATCAATATATCGTCTAGTATGGGGAAGGAACGTGTGAATAAAGTTAAATCGAGAAAGAAATTGTGGTTATTTGTAAGCATTATTCTTGTGGTTTTGGTGTTCTCTGGCGTATTACTGGTGAACTATTTGTTTTTTAATAAGGTTGATGTGGGTACTGTCAGGATTAATATAATTAATGTTAGTATTGACGACTTGAAGCATGATCTCGAATCGAACTTCAAATATGATAAGATACGGTTTAAAAGTAGTTCTTTACTTGAAGTGTTTTGGAGTAGTTCTTTTCTTGAAGAGCTGATGTTAAAGTCAGGAAGGAGTCTTGAGGACTTGGAGAGTGAGGCTGCTGAGAATATGAAAGAAATGAGTGCATCTAATGACTTGTTCACAGGAATATTGATAGACATACAAAATGAACCTGTTGGTGGGATTATTGTTTTAAAATCTAATAATGTGGACTTTACTTTGAATTCTCGTATTAATAATCGATATGAAATAACTGTTATTGATAGAACAGGTGTAACGAAAAAGCTAGAAACAATAGTTATTGATGGGGTTAGTGTTGTAACAAAAACGCAAGAAACTTCAACATGGTCTGGAAAGGAATGGCAAAGTGTGCTTGAAAATCGCTTTTTGTTCAATATTCAAGACGTCGTGTTTGATGTTCAATTAATATCGCCGTACGAACAATATGGTGTTTCAATAGTAAAAAGTTATATTAACAAATATGAATGAGGTGTTTTAAAATGGAAAAAAGTAGACGTAGAAGATATGTTTTAGCAGATGAAGAAGATTCTGTTATTGGTGAGAGTAGTGAAGGTGCTGCTGATAGAATGAAGAGTTATAAAGAGTTGGGTGGTGAAGTTAAGAAGTCTAAGTTAGGTCGTTTCACTCTTTATGACGATGGTGTTGAAGAAGACTAACCTATCTCTTCCAAGAATATTCTTTTTTTAGCTTCTTCTTTTATTTCTTTACTTTAACCCAATAAGTTGTGCCATGAATAATTTTCTTTTTAACACGGCCTTTTTTTGCAAGCAGAGATAAGTATTTCTTCACAGTTAGTATGTTTAATCCCCACATCTTGCTGATTTCACTCGGAGTAATAGGAAGTTTTTCGTGATCAAAAGACATGATTATACCATTCATGATTACTCGACTAGGTTTCTTTTTAGAAGAAACTTTTCTGTAATGAGACCTGACGAACTTTTTTTTTCTCAAACCTCTTCGACTATGAGCTTTAATTAACCTCTTTTTGGTCTTTGTCATTAGATTAACCTCATTTGTAGGACTCTGTTCTTATTATTATCCAAAGATATTTTGAACTCTATTTTATTTTCTTTACTTATTTCAAATTTTTCAACAATTTTTTTCGGTATTTTAACTAGGAACTGTTTTATTTCTTTGTTTGCTTTTTTATTGAAGAATCTGGTTTCTATGATTTTTACCTCTTTTTTCACCTTATTATCTTCCATATCTTCTATCATTTACTGTATTAGTACTATTAAGTATTTAAATTTTTTGATTTTAGGCACTAATATTTGATATAGATAGCAAAACTTTATAAACAACTCATTTTTCTTAGGTACTAATAATTGTTATCTATAGCAATTAGTGAGATGTAAAAATATGACAAACGAAACGAAACAAATTGAAATTGTAATTGATGTATCTTTAGATATGCTTGAAGATATGGAGCGGATCTGTTCTAAGCTTGGCTTGGAAAAGGTTGAAGACTTCATGTTCAACGCTATTTATAGCGCGTTTTATGAGCATAATGATACATTGAAACGAAAAAATTTGATAGATTACATCGGATGAGTAAAAATGAGTTCAGAAACCAAACCTGAGTCAATTATAGAACTATTTTCAACTGGAAGTGGGCAAACAACTTTTCAACCTATAATTGAAAAGGAACTGAAAGAAGTAGAAAAACCAAAATCAGTAGTTAAAAAACCAAAACCCACTTATCGGCAGGACTGGAAAGCATATGATTCTGCTAGGACTAATGAAGCAGGTTTTTTCAGAAGGTTATTGGATGAATTAACGCTGATAGGTATTAATGAAGTTCCTAAAACAAGTGTTGGCAGAAAAGGATTCTCTATTAGAGAAAAGATTATTTCTATGGCTATAAAAGTGTATTATAAGAGTGATCTTAGAAAAGCTGAGAGTATATTAAAAGAGCTTCAAAAAACTCATTTCATCTATCGTGTGCCTAGTTATCGTTCAATTGATAACTTCTTCCAGGATAAAAGCCTGTCAAAAGTCCTGGACAAGCTTATATTTTTGTCTGCTTTGCCTCTTGCATCGTTGGAAGAAACGGCTGCTATTGACGCAACAGGGTTCACAACAACTATTTTCACTTCTTGGAATAAGTTTAAGTGGGGTAACATTGAGGGTGAGGAGAGAGCTTGGCGAAAGCTACATGCCGTGATTGGTTGTAAGACCAATATTTTCATAAGTGCTGAAGTGACTGAAGGTCATGTTCATGATTCGTTAATGGTGAAAGAGATCGTTGATAGGAGAGTAATTGCTTTTGACTTGCAAAAGTTTGTAGCAGACAAGGCTTATCTGTCTAGAGATACTTTGGAGTTCATTAATGGTATTGGTTTACTACCATTTATTCCTTTTAAGAAGAATTGTATTGGGAGGTCAAGAGGTTCTCCTTTATGGAAGAAACTATTCGCAGAGTTTACCTATAACTATGAGTCTTTTATGAATAATTATCACGCTAGAAGTCAAATTGAGACCAGTTTTCATATGTTAAAAGCACGTTTAGGTAATAATTGTGCGACCAGAGGACTTAACGCTAACATTAATGAGATTAAAACAAAGGTTTTATGTCATAATTTGTGTGTTCTGATTCAGGAGGCTTTTGAAAACAATATTTTTGTTGATTTCGAAGCTTGTGAAAAAATAGCGACTCCTGTGAAAAAATAAGCGCAATTTTTCACAAAGCCTAAAAAACCGTAAACTATTTAAATAACCTCTACTTTGTTGATTTAAAGTCAACGAAATCATGGGTGTAATCAACAAATGGTGAAAACAAAGCAAAAAGCAAAGAAAATCGCGAAAAAAGATGAAAAAGAGCTAAAGGAGACGCTTCAAAGGCTGCAGGCAGAGTTCGAGAACTACAAGAAGAGAGTTGAGAACGAGAATGCTAATTTTAAAGCACGAGCCGAAGCAGATTTTATAGTATCAATATTACCTGTGCTGGACAATTTTGAGCTGGCACTGAAGAATCACGCTTCCCCGCAAGAATTCTTGAAAGGTGTTGAGCTGATATACACTCAACTCTTTCAGACACTGGAGGAAAAAGGATTAAAACATATAGAGTGCTGCAATGAAAAGTTCGATCCATACAAGCACGAAGCATTATTGACAGAGGAATCTAACAAGAAAGAGAACACAGTGCTTCAAGAACTGCAGAAAGGATACACTTTCAACGACAAAGTCATAAGACATGCTAAAGTAAAGGTTTCAAAGAAGAAATCTGGAGGAAAACAAAAATGACAAAAATAATTGGAATAGATTTAGGTACAACATTTTCAGCAGCATCGGTGTTAGAGGGTGGAAAACCCGTGATCATACCGAATGCTGAAGGACAAAGAACAACACCATCAGTTGTAAGCATAACAGAAGATGGTGAGAGACTGGTCGGCCAAGTGGCAAAGAACCAGGCAATAACAAACCCAGAGCATACTGTTGCAAGTATCAAAAGAAACATGGGTTCTAATAAGAAATCCAAGATATGGGACAAGGAATACACTCCACAGGAGATATCAGCGATGGTACTGCAGAAACTTAAAGCAGATGCAGAAGCATATCTTGGAGGAGAGATAAAACAAGCAGTCATCACAACCCCCGCTTATTTCGAGGACAGCCAGAGACAGGCAACAAAAGACGCTGGAAAGATCGCTGGTTTGGAAGTTTTAAGGATTATAAACGAGCCAACAGCAGCATCACTGGCATACGGCCTTGAAAAAGGGCATGACCACACAATTCTTGTATTTGATTTCGGAGGAGGAACTTTCGACGTTTCAATACTGGAACTTGGTGATGGAGTCTTTGAGGTCAAAGCAACCAATGGAGACAACCACCTAGGTGGAGATGATATTGACGATTTATTGGTTGAATGGTTGGCCAAGGAATTCAAGAAAGAGCAGGGAATAGACCTGATGGAAGACAAAACAGCTGTTCAAAGATTAAAAGAAGCTGCGGAAAAAGCAAAGATAGAGCTTTCAACAAAGTCAAAAGCAGATATAAACATTCCTTTCGTGACAGCAGACAAGGCAGGACCAAAGCATCTTAAGACGGAAATTTCAAGGTCGCAGTTCGAGAAGATGCTCGAGCCAATCATTGAAAAACTGAAAGTGCCGACACAACTTGCCTTGAAAGACGCCAAGATGAAAACAGAAGAAATCAACAAAGTCATATTTGTAGGCGGAAGCACAAGGATTCCAGCAGTGCAAGCACTTGTAAAAGAGCTCACTGGCAAAGAAGGTGACAAATCTGTCAACCCTGACGAGGCAGTTGCAATGGGAGCAGCTATCCAGGCAGGGATACTGGGCGGAGATGTAAAAGATGTTCTGCTTTTAGACGTGACTCCATTGAGCCTTGGAATCGAGACTCTTGGAGGCGTGTTGACACAACTGATTGAGAAGAATACAACCATTCCTACCAAGAAGAGCCAGATTTTCAGCACAGCAGCTGATAGCCAGACCGCTGTTACAATCAGGGTTTTCCAGGGAGAGAGAAGCATGGCAATCGACAACAAATTGCTGGGACAATTTGACCTGGTCGGAATACCGCCTGCACCTCGGGGAATACCTCAAGTCGAAGTCAGTTTTGACATTGACGCAAATGGTATAGTTCATGTAAATGCCAAAGACCTTGGTACTGGTAAAGAGCAGAGCATAAAGATAACCGCTTCGACAAATCTAACTGAGGAAGAGCTCGGTAAGATGAAAGAAGACGCAGAGAAATTTGCAGATGAAGACAAGAAGAAAAAGGACGAGATAGAGACAATAAACCAGGCAGATACAATGCTTTACACAACTGAAAGACTTCTGAAAGACCTTAAGGGGAAAATTGACAAGAAAGACCTTAAGGATATCGAGGAAAATCTTGAAGGTCTTAGGAAATTGCTTGAATCTGAGAAGAAAGATATCAAAGCCCTGAAGAAAAAGATGGATCAGCTGAATCAGATAGTGCAGAAGGCCAGTACAGAGATGTATCAAAAGGTTGCTGAGGAACAGGCCAAAAAACAGGGAAAACAACCAGAGCCTGAGCAGAAGGCAGAGAAAAAAGGCGACGAAAAAGTTGTCGATGCAGACTTCGAAGAGGTTAAAGAAGAAAAAACAGAATCAAAAAAAGATTCTGAGAAACCTAAGAAGAAGAAGGAAAACAAGAAAGAAGCTTCAGACTATCTGGAAGAAGGAGAGAAGTTCATCAAGAAAGAGCTAAAAAAAGGTTTTTCTTTAGATGAAATCAAAGAGGCTCTCTTGAAACAAGGTTGGAATGAGAAACAGGCTGATAAAGCATTGAAAAAGCATAAGAAATAATTTTTTACTTTTTTTAAAATGGACTCTGTTAAAGATTATAATTGGATAAAGAATTTTGGAATAAGGCTTAGTTTGTTCACTGTTCACTGCTTGGGTAAGGGCAATAATGAATCTATCTCAAAGCAAACAGGATTAGCAAATATACCAAAATATATCTATATTGATGCTGAGGAGGTAAGAGCAGTTACAGATATTGATAATCTTAAGAAGTCAATTGCTGCTGATCCAATCAGAAATGGTGGAAGAGCTGTTTCTGTACTAAAAAAGGCATCTATTGAGATAAATGAACTCTCTAGAAAGATAGGTTCTGAATTCAATTCATATTCAGAAAAGATATTCTTGGAGAAATACTTGGAGTTCTTTCAAGAATGCGTCGACTGGTTTGGTATTGCAGACATTCAAGTGCTTACTGAAGATATCTATGGAGACAAAATCAAGGAAGCAACAAATGAAGATGCAGAAGCGTTGCTAACTTACATAGGTGAATCCGATCCGACTAGACAGAAGAGATTAATAACAGAGATGGCTCTTGATATTAAAAAAGGAGTTGATATTGAGAAAAAAATGAAAGATTTTCTTGAAGAATATGTCTGGTCAGGTATGAGGGTGTTTTTTGGCGAGCCCAAAACACTTGAAGATGTTCTGAAGGTTATTAAGGAAATAGATAATCCTGAAAAAGAATTGCAGAAACTGAAAAAAAGACGCGAGAAGGCGAAAAAAGAATTTGACGAAGCATTTGTCAGAATAAAAGATGAGGAGATAAAAGATTATGTCAAGATGATCCAAGACTTCATGCACATAAGAGATTATCGTTATATGAAACTATGCCATGGATACTATATGGTGAAGCCATTCATGGAACAATTTGGAAAACAATTAGGATTAACATTCATGGAATTGATACATTTATTACCTGAAGAAGTTGAGAAACTTTATTCTGATAAGAGCTTACTTAATGAATACAAAAAAATGGCAAATAAGAGATTAAAGAAGTTTGCATATATTCATATGAATGGAGAATACAAGATTTTAACAGGGGAAGAAGTTGATGAATTAAGTGAGGAACTGTTCGGAAAACAGGAGGATATTGATTTTGTAGAAGGGATAGTTGCAAACAAAGGATTTGTGAAAGGAAGAGTTAGATTGATTTTGGATAAGCCGGATCTGGTCTATTTCAAGAAAGGTGAGATACTTGTTACAAATATGACAACTCCTGATTACATGTCTGCGATGGAGAAGGCATCGGCTATTGTCACAGACATTGGCGGAATTACAAGTCATGCAGCGATTGTTTCCAGAGAACTGGGAATTCCATGTGTTATTAACACCAAGAATGCTTCAAAAGCATTCAAGACAGGTGATAAGATTGAGGTTGATGCAAATAAGGGATTAGTTAGGAAGATATAAATATGATAAGAGGTTTTTTCCGTTAAATGAAAATAAAGAAGGTCGTCATAAAGAACTATAAGAGTATAAAGAACCTAGAGATAGATAGCATAGAGAATCTCAATGTTTTCATCGGAAAGAACGACGCCGGCAAGTCAAACGTAATCAATGCTTTGGATGTTGTATTTAATTCTCAGATCCAGAATTATGATGGTTCATTAAAGCTTGTTAGTGAGACAGAGCTGGACACAGTTTTTGAAGGTTTGGCGCCTTATACTTTCTTTGACAAGAACAAGCCAGAGGCAGAATTGACTGTTTATCTTGAAGTGAATCAGAGAGAGCTTGGAAAAAACGGTTTTAATCTTGAGGGAGATGTCAGTGAATTGGTCATATCTAAAAAAATAGCTAGTGTGAATAATCGTACAAAGATACTCTTTAATTTTGTTAGGCTTGACAAGAGTATTCTAATAAAGACTCCTGATGAGAAAAAAAGGTTTTTGACAAGGGATGGCAGCTACTCTGACAAATTAAGTGATTGCGTGGCAAAGAATATTCTTGAAGAATTAGGCAATGAGTTCATCTTGGTGCCTGCTGACAGAAATATTGTTCGCGATCCTCATCCATCATCTGAAAAAATGCAGGTTGAAGAATATATAAAAGATTCTTTGATTAGACTTGCAAATAGCAATGATGAGGACAAGAATAAATTGTTTAAGCAATTCTCAGCTTTCATAGAGAAGATATCGCCTCTTATAGACCGCGTCGAGCCGCTGAAGGAGAAGAATAGTATTGTTAACCTAAGGTTTTTGACGTCAACAGGCGAGGATATAAAACTATCAACTATTGGTGGCGGAAACAATGAATTATTGTTATTGTTGCATGAGATTATAATCTCTGGCGGCAAGATGCTTGCCATTGAAGAGCCTGAGATACATCTACATCCTGAGGCAGAAAGGAAATTATTCAAGTTCATGGAAGAGTTTTCACAAACAACACAGATATTCGTTGTCACTCATTCGCCTGTTTTTGTGGAGCCCTACACCCTTAGGGGATTGTTCAGAGTCGAGAAAAAAGGCCATGAGACTCAGATGTTCTACATGAACGAGAAGGATTATATTGATAATGACAGATTAGAGCAGGAACTGAACACTGAGAACTGTGAAATGTTTTTTTCAGACAAAGTCTTGCTTGTGGAGGGTATCTCTGACAAGATATTCATGGAAGGACTCATTGCTAAATACTGCAAATCTACTGCTGAGATAAAGGTTATCAGTTCTTATAGTAAGGACAATTTTGATATTTACCTAACTTTATTGAAGATTTTCAAGATTCCATACGTAGTCATGACTGATTTAGATGCTTTGAAAGGCAGGTTCCAGATAAAGATAATCTGGCATGAGTTGAAAAAGCACAAGGATATCAGGGATCGATATGAAAGGATTGAGTTCTTGAAAACAAAGCACATCCATGTTTTGTCTAAAGGAGACCTTGAAAGATCTTATCCAAGACAGTATAGGCGCGGAGTATCGAAGCCGCTTGACGCTTTGAATGCAATTCATAATTTAACTGAAGAAGATTATAATTCCGATAGGATGAAAGATATAAAAGGAGTGATAGATGCATTGGAGAAGTGATTAAATATGGGAAAAGACTATTACAAGATACTGGGCGTTGACAAGAACGCTTCAAAAGAAGAGATAAAAAAAGCTTACAAGAAACTAGCCAAGAAACATCATCCTGACCTGAACAAGGATGAAGGAGCTACTGAAAAGTTCAAGGAAATAAGTGAGGCTGCAGCTGTTCTTAGTGACGACCAAAAAAAGCAGCAATACGACCAGTTCGGAAGCGACAGTTTTAAGCATGGCTCAGGTCCTAGTGGATTCAATTTTTCTGACTTCGATTTTTCATCCTTTGGAGGGGATTTCGGAGATATCTTTGATCATCTGGGTGACATCTTTGGCGGAGGTGGTGGCGGTCGGAGAAGGAGTTCCCACAGGAAAGGAGCTGACCTTAGAGCCGATGTCACAGTAACACTTGAAGAAGTCTACTCCGGTACAAAGAAAAAACTTAAGATAAGGAAGAATGAGTCATGTGAGAAATGTGATGGTAAAGGCGGAACTGGGTTAGAGACCTGTTCAACTTGTCATGGCTCTGGAAGGATGACTGACTCTAGAAGAACACCTTTCGGAATATTCCAAACTACAAGTGTTTGTCGCGACTGTGGAGGTTCTGGAGAGATGATAAAGAATGTCTGCCATAAATGCGATGGTTCAGGAGTTGTTGTTAAAGAAAAAACCTTGGAGATTGACATTCCTGAAGGTATTGAGCATGGCTCAAGATTGAGATTGACTAGTGAAGGCGAAGCTGGCTACCGCGGCGGACGAGCCGGTGACCTTTTTGTCTTTATTCACATCGAAGAGCACGAGGTTTTCAAACGCGAGGACAATGATATACTTCTTGAAATGCCAATCAGTATCATACAAGCATCTTTAGGTGCGGAGATAGAAGTACCCACTTTGGAAGGAAAAGCAAAGTTGAAGATTTCTGCAGGTACACAGACAAACACAGTATTCAAGATGAAAGGCAAAGGATTACCATATTTACATTCCTACGGCACAGGAGACCAACTGGTAAAAGTTGTTGTCAAAACACCTGACAAGTTAAGCAAAAATCAAGAGAAAGCAATGAAAGACCTTGCAAAAGAGCTTGGAGAAGAAGTTAATCCGCAAAAGAGTTTTTTTAAGAAGTTCTTCTAAAAGCTTTAAATAATTCTGTTCATTACTGCTATTATGACTCTTGACTCGGATATTAAAGATCTTGAAGGAGAGTTTGATGAGTTGAGAACTGCCAAGATTAATGTCAAGCCAGAGCTTTCTAGATCTCAATTGAGGAAAGTCAAAAAGTATACAAGCCAAGTTGCAGATTTTGAATGGGAATTTAATCAAATACAGAGAGACTATGATGCTGGGTGGCGTACTTATGATACTCTTTACCTTGCAGAATTCCAGATAAAATTAATGGATATAGATGAAGATATAGCTAAACTGAAAAAAAGAATTCCTTCTGACAATCCTGTTTATCAAAAATTAGGTTCTCTGTCTCGAAGACTTTCTGTAGTAGAGAGAAAGGGTGATGTCATCCTTGATACTGAAGACGCTGAAGATGAAATAACAAACTCAATAGATACAACTGTACAGATTCCAACTACTAATTTTGAACCTAATTTTTCAATCCCTGCAACTCCTTCTTACCAAAGAGAGCCAAGGTTTAATTCAGGGTTAAAATGGGGTTTGACAAGGTTCTTGTTGTTTGGAGCAGGTGGAGGATATGGAGCTTATCACTGGCATGATTGGGTTTCAGAAACTTCCAAATACGGTTCTGCTGGCAGTCTTGATCAGGGGGAGACCACTATTATTTTTGGCTGTCTTGCAGGAATATTTGGTATTATGCTACCTAGTTTATTGGAGGAAGTTGATTTTAGTGGATTTTATCGCACAGCAGCAAATGTTGGTAGACATGTACTTTACGGCACTTTGGGAACCACAATAGGCGGTTTTTTTGGTGGTTTTTTTGGGGGTATTATTGGCAATGCAATTTCTACTGATATGTATCTTGATGGTCTTTACTATGGTACTGCAGCAGGTGCATTATGTGGTCTCGTAATGGGTATTACAAATGCGCGAGAACATTGACATTGATAAACCTTTAAAAAAATTATTGCATTACCTATTTCAGAATGCCACTTGATAACGATGTTAAGGAATTAGAGAATGAATTTAGTGAATTAGAAAGATTAGAGATTAATGTAAAAGATGAACCAACTAATATTGAAGTTTCTACTAAGAAAAGACTATTGAGAGCGTTTTTTAATTATGTGTTAGCTGGTGGGGTTGGAGGTGTGTTGATGGGTTTACCGATGTCTTTTGATCCTGAACTTGCTAATTCAGAAACTTATGGTATTGCTACGGGTCTTCTGGTTAATGTTATGGGTATTGGATTTGGCATTTATGGTTATTTTAGAGGATATAAGTCTTGAAGAGGTTTATTTTAAAACACTTTGAATAGATTTAAAAGAATAATTCGCTTTCCAATACTATGACTCTTGACTTGTCTGTTGCAGAATTGGAAGAAGAGTTTGACAGTCTAAGAAATATAGAGATTAAAGTTAAAGAAGAGTATGATTTTTTTTCAAATTCTTATTCTGATACTTCTTCAGTTTCATCGACTAAACCTACTACTGGTGATAGAGTTGTAGGAGGATTGGAAACAGGGTTGCTATATAGCTCGTATGGGTTTATTGTTTGTGGAATTGGAGGGTCGTTATTAGGTCTTACACTGAGCATGAACGATGTTATTGATGGTTATAGTGGTTTTATTTGTGCAGTAGTAGGTATGGCAATAGGCTTAGTAGGTGGAGGGATTATTGGATATAAGGATGGTCACAGACGGCCATAATAGTCTTCAATAGAAAAAAATAAAAACCTCTAATCTAATATTCTCTAAAAAGAGGTGTTTTTTTGAAGTTAAGGGAATACAAGAACCTAAGGCTGAAGTGGTATAATAAGTTGTTTAACTTCTTTCTTATCATTGCTATGTCCTTGATTATCATTGCTTTTATCGTTCTCGGCATGGCTGAGGAGTCAATTGTTTATTTTGAGGACAGAGGAGATGCTGTTGCTGCTAAATTCGTCGATTTGATTTCTGGCAGTGCTGGAGAGTTATTTTCAGGTCTTGAGGTTGAAACCATGATTGGTGATGAATTCGCTGCTGAGCTGCCTGAAGGTAATTTATGTGATTCTCTTGATAAGATAGAGTTTGGTGGAGGTATGCCTCGTGAAGGCATGTATGATAGGGTGCCTCCTGAAGGCATGGATGGAATGCCTCCTGACATGATGGATTTTAATGAGGAAGAGTTAAGAGCCATGATGGAGGAGAGATGCGCAGAAGGTTCTGTTGACAAGAATAATCTTGTTGCAGGAGCAATGGAGGTTCAGTTCGCAGAATTCTCTAATGAGTTGAGCGATAGTATACAGGAAGGTTTTGAAGTCGGCATTACTGAAAGCAGGGCTTTCCTAGGAGATTTCAAGAGCAGAGTTTATCCTTTCCTTGACATGAGGATCTTGAGCGGCATATTATTGATTCTATTGATTTTTTACTTTATCAACAATGATTTGGTCATTGTCATCCATTACATTGCTAAAGAGCTTGTTTTTGTGGTTACTTTGGTGTTCTTATTGCCCTATGTTTTGTTTAAGACCAATGTTATCGGCTTGTTGTTTGAAAAGGTTGATTTGATTGGCATGTTGAACTTACAATTACCTATCAATCCCCAATTGATTTTAGCCAGGGCTATCGAGATTGTTTCTAGTGAGATGCTTGGCTTCTACGAGCAGTATTTGATCTATGCTTTGGTTGCTTTCATTGCTGGTATTGTCCTTTTGATTGGTAATAATGCTTTCTTAATGCCTTTCTTTGCAAAAAAGCTTGGTGAAGCTAAGTTGAAGAAAGTTGATGAAGTGAAGAAAAAAGCAGAAGAAGGTAAAGAAGAAGTTAAGGAAGAGAAAAAAGAAGCTCCTAAGAAGAAGCCTAAGAAGAAAAAGAAGAAATAAAAATCAACTTTTCTTTTATTTTCACAATATTTTTATAAAACAACTCCCAAATATTTTATAGTTCATATTATAATAGACTGGATGTGGTGAAATGAAAATAAAACGCACATTAATTCTTTTGATAGTTTTAGTATTATTTACACAGATTGTTTCAGCTGGTTTTTTTGACAATTTTTTCAATATGATAACCGGTAGTGTTATTGAAAACACCACTACTGAACCAGAATGCACAGATTCTGATGATGGGAAGGATTATTTTGTGAGGGGGACAGTGAATTTCATGAACAAAGATTATAGAGATACCTGTCAACTTGGAGACTTGAAAGAATTTTATTGTGAAGATGGTATTGTGAAGGAGGAGATAGTGGATTGTTACTGTGCGAGTGAACCAGAATTGTTTGGAGTTTGCATTGAAGAGGCAACATGTGATGATACTGAACACCCATCTGAACAACCAGAAGAGTATCAAGATCCTTATGTTAAAGGTGAATTATATCTGACCTTCAAAAATAGAGCGGGATTAGATGTGGAGAAGGTCGTGGAGGATGTATGTAGGGATAAATATACAGATAGATTGCTTGATTATAGCTGCAGGCCTAATTATGACGGTTTAGTTAGGAGTGGATGGGGAACTGATATTATTTGCGAATATGGCTGTGAAGATGGTGTGTGTCTGGAAGAAGGAATGACTGAACCAGAGCCAGAAGAGCCTATTGTTGAAGAGCCTACCCCTATAGATCTAGAGTGCCTTAAGGAAGGAGAACCTTATGAACAGGGAGGAGATAAGCAGTGCTGCGAAGGCTTAAATGCTATATCTGCAAGTGTCGGGGACGGCAGAATATGCAGTTTAACAGCTGGTTATTATTGTAGCCCTTGTGGTAATGGAGTTTGTGAAGGAGGAGAAAGCACATGTAATTGTCTAGAGGACTGCCCATGCGAAGAGGGTAAAGCATACTCATACACTTGCCGAGATGGAACAGAAATTCCTATGTGTGAATGTTCAAACGGTAAATGGGATTGTGTGACCGCTCCAGAAAATCAATGCCCTGCACAGGTTTGTGGCAATGAAATCTGTGAAGGTGATGAACTAGAAACATGCCCACAGGATTGTCAATGTGGATGCCCAGATACACCTGAGACTGTCTGTGGTAATAACGGCGTGACATATACGAATTCCTGTAATGCACTATGTGGTGGTACCCATGTAGCATGTAATGGCGCATGCCCATGCCCTGTTTGTGGTAATGGAATTTGTGAAAGAAATGAAAATATAGATAATTGTCCAGATGATTGTAAAGAAGAAGGAGATTGTAGAGATAATATTGATTGTCCAATAAAGATGAAATGTAAAAATTCTGTTTGTGTTGATGTAGGATGTATACAAGAAGGTGGAACAAGTCCTGGTGCAATCAGTCCAGAGTACATATACCATATGGCAACAGAATGCTGTGAAGGCTTGATAACAACAGCATATTTTGGAAATTATGATGAAAAATGTAATTTTGTAATATTAGCAGGAGGTCCATCAGGAGTGTGCACTAAATGTGGTGATGGGCAATGTGGAAAAGGAGAAACAGAATGTAATTGTCCGGATGATTGTATATCAGAACCACCACCAGATGTTCCTCCTGGTTGTAAGAGAGTTATTCGTGATGATGGAATGGAGGAAGTTAAATGTGAGAGACAATGTCCGGAAATTCCTGAGCAGGCTATAAAGAAATGCGAGGAAACAGATGGAAAAGCAGAAAAAAGATTTGATCCAAACGGCTGTCCTTTTATAGAATGTGAATATGCTCCTGTGCAGCCTCCAGGTAGAGTAGGATGTCCTTCAGAAGAATTATTAAATGAAATGAGGAAGAAATGCCTTAGTATAGACTTAGAACCAATTTCAATTAAAAAAGAAGAGTGTGAGTTCATAAAGTGCAGTGGAAAAGGCGAGGTTGAGGACAAATGTGCAGGTGTTGAAACTCCAGGGGTTAAGGAAGAGTGCATGAAGAAAGGCGGAAAGATTGTGAAGGATTTTGATCCAAATGGTTGCTCTAAGACAATATGTGTTCCTGCTGAAGAAGAGGAATTTGAATGTAAAATAGATTTGCCTTCTAAAACATATGACAACTGCGAGTATGAGGGCGGTAACATTGTTATGAAGAGAGATGATGAAGGTTGTATCAGGTTTGTTGAATGCGCAAAAAGAGGAAATCAGGATGTGGTGTATGAGAAAGTGGATGAAGTGCCTTCTGCTGCAAATCTGCTGTCTGTTGCCTTAAAGCTTGAAAGCCTGAAGGTAGAGATTGACAAGATGATAAGGAAACTGAGAGGCTTAGCAAACTATTATGATGACCTTGGCAATGCCGCAGAAGCTAACAAGTTCAGAAAAGTTGCTGGGCTGTTTTCAAACGCTAATGATAAGATAGAAGACATCAAGGCTAATCTTAGGGAAACAGCGAGAGATATGACAAAAGAGGACCTTAGGGACTTAAAGCATGACATAAAGTATGTCTCAGAAGTTGTTATGGAAGATGCTCTTTACATAATTCTCGGCGGTGAGATAAAGCTGGAAGGCAGTGTTGGCGTAACAGAAGAGGGCTATGCAGACTGCGGTGATGACAGTGGATGCTGGTCAGAGGCATTCAGGATTTGTGAGCCAGCTTTGTTTAAACCCGGAAACATGCCTGGTTTTGAAGTTGTAATCAGTGGTGTGGACGACGAAGTGTGCATCTTAGAAGTCACTTATCAGGATATGGACATGGTTTGTGAAGTAGAGGATTACACAACTGCTGAAGTTGATGGGGTGGATATCTTCCAATACTGTGAAGGTAGCCTATTTGGCTGGGTTCAAGAGCAGATGAGCAATGCTCCTCCGCCTCCAGAAGTACCAAAAAACTGTGAAGATATGGTTGATACGGGTGAAATGAATGATTGTTATATCGAACTTGCAGGACGAACCGGAGATAGTGATGTGTGCGAAAAAATAACTGTTAGCAGTAGGAAGGATAAATGTTATGCAGCAGTGGCAGAGGAACAACCAACAGAAGGGGTTACATCAAAGACACTTCGTTCTGTTGAAGGAAGTCTGTTATACTTCTATAATGAAAATTGCCCCCATTGTGAAAAACAAGAACCAGAAATAACAAGAATTGAGAAATATTTTGGAACTCTCATCAAGATTGAGAGATTAAATACAGAAAAAGACTCAGAAATTTTTGCCAAGTATAACATTGAGGCTGTTCCATCTTTTGTTTATATTGGGTTAGATGAATGCACTAGCAAAAAGATTGGTTATACTGAATATAAGGAATTGAGGGAGTGGATTTATTCAGATGAATGTACCGGAGGTGTTTCCTAATGTTTAGAAAAATTATTATGATTTGCCTGATAATCTTACTTGTGCTTTTTACAGCAGGATGCGAGCTAGGTGCAGAGAATATTAAATCTGAAGAAGAAGCGCAGGAAGCTGTTGTGGATGTAAGCGAAGACATAGCAAATATAGCAGATACGCTTGAAAGCATTAACGCAGATTTGGGATAAGAAAATAAGACAGGAAATAGATGAAAAAAATAATCTTATTATTAATATTATTAATCTTTCTTAGTAGCTGCGCTGAGGAGACAATAACAGGAGTTGAGTGGTTCCAGACAGGAAATACACAAGATATAACCACGCTTGAGACAAAGTTGTCAGAAGAACTTGAAGATAACAGAATGGGTGGTTTGTGGGATCTTAAAACACCAGAGAATTATGGAGAAAGTCCACCAAGACAGTTTGTTCAAGATATTAATGAATTAGGGACAAAGAGGATTCGTATAATTATCGATGATGGAGATTACCAGGATGTTGATTGGAGCAAAGAAGGATATTCGCATTTTTATATTCAAGATGATGCAGAGGAAATAATAACTGGTTTAGCTAATAAAGAGTTAAAGATCCTTTTAGGTCTAGTTTTTTGGGATCCGGAAGCTCCATCTTTTACAGAGGATGATCAACAAGATTACTCAAGATTTAAAACAGAAGATGAAATACAACATTACCTTGATTATACCCAGTTTATTGTTAATCATTTTAAAGATAAAATTGAGTATTATGAAATATTAAACGAGCCAAACATTGGACACGGCACACAACAATATGTAGAATTTAACAATTATATAAATTTAGTCGAAAGAGTTATTCCGGTTATTCGAGAGGAAGATCCTAATGCAAAGATAGTTGTTGGAGCTATAGCTTCTTTTCGTGCAGAAAACACCAGAGAATATTTATTTGGCCTTTTGAAATCAGATGTGATGCCTTTAGTTGATGGGATTTCTTTTCATCCAATGTATACTGAAGCATCTCCTCAGTATAATAAAGAATATTATTATAACTATCCTTCTTTGATGCAAGAAATAAAAGATACAGCTTTTGCTCACGGTTTTGAGGGAGAGTTTATAGCTGATGAGATTACTTATCGTACCCTTTTTAATCCTCATCCTGATGAAATTTGGACATACAGTGAGACAGTATCTGCAAAATATTATGCCAGAGGAATTATTATTAATTTAGGTTTGGACTTTACTATTGGGGTGGGTGAAATGGAGCCTGGTAATTATGACTTAGGTAAAATGAGAGTAGTTCAAAACTTAGCTACAGTCATGGCAGGAGAAAAACCAACAGACTTACCAATCGAAATACAATCAGAAGCAGAGAATATTATATATTATACATTCTCTTTGTCAAATGGAGATAAATTAATAGCACTTTGGACAGATGGTGTTGCTGTTGATGATGATCCTGGTGTTAATGCTGACTTGATTTTTGCTGGTTTTAGTGAAGTCACTGCTATTGATGTTTTCAATGGCTACACACAATCACTGGTTACTGAAGGGAATACTGTTAAGAACTTGATAGTAAGAGATTATCCATTGATACTTAAAATAAAATGAAAAAAATAGTAATTTTAGGAATTATTTTATTATTGCTTATTCCAGTTGTATCTGCACAGACTAAAGAACGATCGGCTGGTGTTACACCGGACAGTGTATTGTATAAACTGGATGTTTTCTTTGATAATGTAAAGGCAGCTCTGACATCGAGTCCCTTAGGTAAAGCCAAAGTTAGATTAGATATAATGCAGGAAAGAATGGCTGAGATGGAGGTAATGGCTGTTAAGAACAAAACAACAGAAGCGAAGAAGGCAAAATTAGAAGGGCAAAAACAGATGGAAAAGTTTGAGAGTTCAGTAGAAAAGGTAAAAAAGAAGGATGCTAATAAATTAAATGAATATATGCAAACTCATGCGGAAAGATTCGCAATGTGGAAGCAGAGATTGACGGATCATAATCTGACTGTTTATGCTGATGCAATGATTGAGGCAATAGTGTTACTGGAAACAACAGAAAATAAGGTTGTGAACATCCCAGAAGATTTAGACCCTGATTCAACATTTATAATTAGTTCAATGTGTGAAGATATGGGCGCAACAACAGTAGAAGAATGTAATGAAATGATTTCAGGCGGATTTTTTACTGCTAAAGTTGGGGTATTCGGTCATGGTGAGAGGCCACCAGATCCTCATAATTGTTCTGGGTATTGGGCTTCTCGTGAAACAAAATGGTGTTGCCATGATTCTGATGGAAAATATTCTCCAGAGCATATTGAATTTCTGCTAGACCTTCATCCAGACTTTCCCCCAGATGATAATTATTATTTTTGGAAAGGAACAGTGGAGTATAAAATTATTAATCTTAAAACAGGAGAAATTGAACAAGGAATAGAAGAAGATTCATGTAATGGAGACACATTAACAGAATGGATTTGCCCACGTGTTATGAATAGAGAAACACGTAATGAAAGATATTCTGAAGAATATGATTGTCCATATGGCTGTGAGGATGGTAAGTGTTTAATTTGTAATCTTGACTCTTTCTGTGATCAAAAAGAAGATTGTTCATGCTCAGATTGTGAAGGGAAAAAAGGTGATTGTCCAGGCCTTGATTTTTACTGTCAGGATGGTGAGTGTGTATATGAGCAACCAGCCATAGGGCTGTCAAAATTCTGCTTAGATTCTGATGATGGGCAGGACTATTCTGAGAGAGGGACTATAAATAGTAAAGAATGGGAATCTGATGTTCAGAAATATATTGACACTTGTATGGATGATTCGCGTTTAGGGGAAGGTTATTGTGTGGATAGTGAGATGATTATAGAAGGGTATTTATGCCCTAACGGCTGTGAGGATGGGGTGTGTATATTATGAAGAATAAAAGAAATATTTTAGGAATTTTATTGATAGCAATTATTGTTTTAGTTATTACTGGCTGCGCTGAGAAGGAATGTAAGGCTGCTGAAGATTGTGCAAACAAAACTTGCTTTGATGCTGCATGTGCTGATAATGCTTGTGCTTATTCTATGATTGCTGATTGCTGCGGCAATGAGAAATGCGAACAAGTAGAAAGCTATGAAAGCTGTGCTGATGATTGTCCGAACTGCGATGATAAGAACAGCTGCACAATTGATGAATATGATTATCATGATCAAACATGCGAAAATACACCAATCACTGATGTTGTCTGCTGCGGAAATGCTGTGTGTGAAGCAGGAGAGGCTTACGAGAACTGTCCTAGAGACTGTCCTGACTGCGGTGTTGATAATGCGTGCAAGACAAACACCCGATACGATTACCACATACAGGAATGTGTTAGTGATGTTCTGATCCCATGCTGCGGCAACGACATATGCGACGAGGGTGATGAAACATTTTCAAGTTGTGACACAGATTGTCCAAACTGCGATGACTATAACCAGCTTACAACCGACAGCTTCAACTTTGAAACTCAGGGGTGCGAGAACCCAGTTACTCATTTATTCTTAGATGATTTCGAGAGTGGTACTGGAAACTGGCAGCTCCATAGTGACAATGGCTGGACCACGAAGATGGATGAAGGCAACACTGTCTTCTGGGGTAGAGCTGGCCAGAGGGCTGACCTTAAGAACATAGAATTAACAAATTACATACTTAAACTCAGGATCAAGGCGATAGAAGACCTGATCGGCATCAGAATCAAGGAGCTTGTTGGCACGTCCCAAGGAGGACGGTACACCATATATCTAAGCAGCCACGCAATAAGCCTTGAAAGGAGTCCGAAACTGCCGGAAACACTTACAGCGGCCTTTGAGTTCGGAGATGGCTGGCATGACCTTGAAGCAAGGATATATGAAGACACAGTCAACATTCTTGCGGATGGTGAGATGTTGATTAAATTCAAGAAGTCTGCGGACGATGTTCCCTTTCCTGTTGGTATAAACGGCATATTCTCCATGAGTGTAAGCGACGATAGGGACGATGCAGAGTTCCTGATAGATGACTTTGAGATAAAAACGATTGAAGAGGGAGACGTGATATATCCTTAGAGCTTCAATAATTTTTTTATTTTTTTTTAGAAATATTTGAATTAATTCTAAGCAAGTAAAGCTATCAATACTATCAAGAAAACTATCAATGCGCCTGCCAATAATCCCATGAAGACGTAGAGCTTTGCACTGTCTCTTGACAATTTCTTTGCTGGCTCTGTTTTTGGTTTTACTTCTTTCTTGGCTGGTTTTTTCAGTGCTTCTTTCTTGTTCCTCTTGTGTTTCAGGATTATAGCTCCTATAATCACCGCCAGTCCCAGGAAGAATAATGATTTTGCAACACCGCTGTAGTCTTTGTTGACGATTATTGGAGTGGTTATTTTCTCTATCACAGGTATCTTGTTGCATGAGAAGTCAGAGTTGCAATACTCTTCATCTCCGCAATCACTGTCTCTTCTGCACTCTTTGCCACCAATATTGATTAGCCATATGATTATGATGATTACAAGAATTATTCCTAGAACAACAGCTGTGGCACTCCCTTTCTTCCCCCTCATTTTATCTTAGAAAGTTGTTTTTTATTATAAATTTTTAGTTTCTAAACCACTCTGGAGTGGTGTTTGTTGGTTTTCTTTAGGGTTATTATGTTAAGCAATAGTTAAATTTTTTTTAGTTCTTTCAACGCTATTAACAAGCTTAGAACATCTCCTAATGCGTCATGAGTGTGATATTCTGACTTTTTATTGAAGTATTCACACATTGTTCCGCTGGTGTAACCCTCTATATTTACCCCTTTTTCTATGAAAAAAGGCCTTAAATCGAAGAATTTGTTGTTTTTGAAAGGGTTTTTTAGGTTGTTAATCCTTAGGTTTTCCTCTAAAACTTCATGATCCCTTCCAAAAGCATAGACATTATGGTCTTTTATGAAATTTTTTAGCTTTTTTAAGACTTTTTCGAAAGGTTCTGCACTGTTTATTTGCTCTTGTTTTATATTTGTCAATTTTTTACAATATTCAGAAAGCTGAAAATTCATCTTTGGTTTTATGAAGATTTCAAGTTTGTCGACGAGGGTTAAATTTTTTGCGTCGAACTGCAATAAAGCTATTTGTATAAACTCTCTAAAACGCCCGCGCGAGTGGTCCCAACCATTTTCCATACAGCCTTCCCAACAAGTATACTCTGTATCCCAGATGATACAGGTTTTTTCGTTGAAGATAGACATGTTTATAGAAATAAGACGGGGTTATTTAAGGGTTTTCCTTTATTTACACTTATTCAGGAATTAATTCTCTTTTCACAGAAATGCCTTCAATATCGAGGACTTCGTCTATTGTTTTTAATCTTTCAAATAGTTCGCTTGGTACAGAAACTTGATTTACAACATTATTTTCTGCTCTAGTATACAATGCTAAAGTATGCATTTTAGGATCATAATTTTCAAACATCTTCGTTTTCGGATTTATTTCTCCTAGGTGCATAACGCCGTGCTGTGGAAAAATTGCTAACATAGCATATTGAACATCTTGTCCATCTTGTTTAACAGGCACAGAAATATGTGCATATATTGATGATGGGCTTTTAGGATGTAGTCTATATGCCCCTTTTAGTTCCAAAACTTTTTGAACTTGTACAGGTATCATACAATTAAGAAATGATTCAATCTTTTTAAACCTTTCGACTAGTTGTATCTTATAAGTAGTAAAAATAGAAATATTTATAAAGACTTATAGAATAAAGAATTTTCATGGGAAAAGCAAAAAGAGACAAAGCCAGGATAAAGAAGCAAAAAAAGATGGCACTTGCACAGAAACAAAGTAGATTAAAGACTATTATTGTTGGCTCAATCCTGACGGTTGCAACAGTTGCAATAACTGCTATGACAGCCAATTATTTTCTCAAAGCACCAGAAGTTGACAATCATTCTCCTGACAAGATAGAAACAAGGAGTGTGAATATAAATGATTACGTTGATAGCACAGCGAGTCACATTGATCCAGACAACGATGTAACACTCTATTTCATACTTCAACAGCACAACGTGGATGGATGGGAAGATTCCTTAGATGAACTTCAAAAATACAGGAAAGCAAGTGTAGAAAGCCAAATATCAGTCTATAGAATTCTTGAATATCTCACAGAAAAAAAAGGAGTTGAAGTACTTTGCAATGAAGGTGTTTTCTTTGATGATTTGAGTGATATAGAGAATCCGAACACATTAAGAGAAACGCTCCCAGAACCAGAATATAGTGTGTTGTCTGAATTGTTTTCTAGAGATAATGAAATAGAGACTTTAGTTCTAAAAGGGCATGAATGCGCAGAAATGTTTGGACTAACACACCCAGAAGTATACATGGTTGGTTTTGAAACAGAAGAATCCCCTGGAAAAGATGCAAGTGACAAAGAGAAAATGGAATTCATAGATAAGCATTTGACTAATTCTGCAATTAGGAGTTTTGAAGCAATAACACAGTCATTAGAGCACACAGTACGTTTGTATTCAGAAGGTAAGATCAAAAATATGGATGCTGCAATAGTTATTGGTTTTGATCACTTTTCAGACTATGAAAAAATGTTAGACTTATATGAAGATATACCATTTAACACAGTTTTTATTTGGACTAAAGGACTTGGAAATAGTGTGTACGAATAGTTATGTTCTTATTATTTATCACTTAACTTCCAGAACCATTCAAAGAAACCCTTAAACTTCATAGCTATCTCTTCATTTTCGATCAATATTCCAAAAGGAAATTCCTTGCTCCACAAAGTCACTGCAACCTTGTTTCCATAAGTGTAGATGTGCGCTGGAGATATCAAATCTTTTGGCATATACTTAACTTGAGTTTTTGAGAGTTTTGCAACCTCATAACCACGTTTTTTCCCAATATTAGTGTTATCAAACAAAAATCTTGCTTTGATATTGGCTTTTATTCTGTCTTTTTGCCAAGGATTCATGTAATATGGTAAAACAGTAGTTGTTAATCCAGATGTAAAATCCAGGAATTCAGAAGGCTTTGTTTTAACAACATCGTTAAGAATTGTTTTCAATCCCTCTTTACCTTCATATAATTCAACTGTTGGCTTCTTTGTTTTTGGTTTTGCAAGTTTTAGGAGTTCAGGTAACATCTCTTGTAGTTTGATTTCTTTCTCTTTCAAGAAATCTACTAATTTAGAAGGGTTTGCTGCACGATAATATCTCTTTTCATTCTTAATAACGTAGCCTGCCAATCCTTTGTCAACAAGTTTTGCCAGAATATCATACACATGAGGCCTTGATATCTTGCTTTTTTCTGCAAGCTCTGAAGCAAGAGATGTACCAAGTTCTAATAATAACAGATAAACATCTGATTCATTCTTACTTAAACCTATCTTCTCCAAGATTGTCGTATCCATTTTGTATAGAAAAGTATTGAAATATATAAAGGTTGTTGTACTGAAATCTACAACAAAGAGTTATATAATTATTTTTATTTCTAAATCTGTTAGAATGCAAGAAAAATATGATGTATATATTGGAGTGAATCCTGATAGTAATTTGGCAACAATACATTCAGACAGAATAACCTGTCCTCTAGGTCAATTAGTGTTGGCATCGTACACAAAAGAAAGGGTTAAAGGGTTAGAAGCAATAGTTTTCAATGGCTCGAGAACAAATGAAAAGATAATATTGGAAACAATAAAAGATAAATTGAAGTCAGGGAAAAAAGTCGCAGTTGGAGAAACAATTCTGGCAGGCAATTTAAACAAAGCAGAGAGCATTGCAAAAAAAGCACATGATTTAGGTGCAGATGTTTTCTGGGGCGGAACAGAAATCTCAATGGGAGGAGAAAACATTCTACTAAACAGATCCTATGTGAAAGCACTTGTGTTTGGAGCAGGAGAAAGAATTCTAACTCAAATCTTAAACAGAGAACCTCTTGAAGAAATTCCGAACATTGCATATACAAAAAAAGGGCGTATTAGAAAGAATAACAAAATAATGTTTGAGTTAGACTTCAAAAACATACGAGTAGATTACGATTTGTTATATGATTTAAAAAAACATGAAGGCGTATCATATCTGTATGGTAACGACTGTCAATATGCAAAGAAAAGATGCTTTTTCTGTGGAAGACAATCATTGGGTTTGGGATTTAGAGATGAAAAAACTGTTTGGCAGGAGAATCTTGTATTATACGAACGAGGGATTACAAAAAGATACAATGTTATGGATAATATCGCAGTTAATTTACAAAGGTTTAGAAAATTTGCTCAGACAAAACCATATGAAATGAGGTTTGACAAGGATAGGATTTTCATAAATGCAATAGATATTACAGAGGAAACAGTTCAATTATTAAGTCATTTAAACGCGACTGCAGCAATCGGTTTTGAAAATTTCACTATGATGGACAAGGTTGGCAAAGGAAGAACACAGGTTATTGATAACTTAAGAGCTTTACAACTCTGTAGAGATTGGGAAGTTCCAATATTCTTGAGTGGAGTTTATGGTTTTCCTAATGAAAAAAAAACTTCTTTGGAAGAGAACAATAAATGGATTAAATTCATTTTTAGAGAATTCGGGGAAACGATTGAAAGTCTACATATATCACCATTAATGATTACAACAGGATCCAGGGCATACAATGAACTGATGAATTTAGAAAATATGAAGTTAAAATACTCGAATAAACAAATACCATACGACCCAATCGAAATGTCAGAAGACTACTTCAATGAATTCGTGGAGTATCCAAGAGAAACAGCATTAGAAAATATACATCAACTATACGGAGATGTCAAACAAATAAGCCCGCGAACAAGATTTAGTGCGCACATCCATCATACTGAAATGGATATAAAAGGAATGTCGAGAAGTGATTAGGACTGTATAGAAAAAAGAAAAAAATTAATTTGAAAACATTTTCTTCATAAGTGGAATGGCTACGATAACTGCTATGATTAAGTGCCAATACCAATCAAAGCCCAAAGCAAATTCTCTAAACCCAGTCCAAGCGGTCAACAAGAACAAAGTAAAGAAAAACACAGAGAGCTTCAAAAGCGAGAAGTCATACCACTTCAATTTTGAACCCAAACCGTCTATCCATTCAAATAAACCCATTTTATATCACCTGTTGTTAATTGGTGATGGGAGAATATAAAGTTTTTGGAAAAGAAGAAAGGTTATTATAGAAAAAGCTTATAAACAAATGGTGTTTTTCCTCATAAAATGAGAATGGCAACTTATGATAAGCGAAAGAGAACTTCAAACAAACCATCTAGAACCAGGGCTAAAAGACCTAAAACCTTTAAATCTGCGGATTCTGCAAAAAAATACGCTGAAGTTCATAATTTTAAAAACTATAAGCTAGTTAATATATCTGCTTCTAAGAACAAGCAAAAAATCAAGATTGTTCTAGAATGAAAGACCATAAAAGTTAATATCTTTTATACTCTTTGTGCTTTTTTTCACAGTCATCGCAGAAATCCCTTTTAGATTGGTCGTTATTAACTACAAACCTTGCTTTGCATGACCTACAATTCTTCACTATTCTATACACAACCATTCTTAGTCTAAATATTTCAATAGACTAGACTATATAAAGCTTTGTTTGTTAAAAGGGTGAATGGAGTTTTCATGAATAATCTAAATCTTTAAATAAAATTTTCAATTACCATATTTTATGCCTTTAGAAGAGAAGTTAGAAGTAAGGAAGCTGTACGCCAAAGTCTATGGTAAACGACCAATAGAAAAAAAGGGAGTCTTCAGACCAAAAAGAATCCATAAACTAATTATCCAACCATTAGATGAAGAACTAAAAAACTTGCTGCCCAATCAAGTTGACGTAGAAGTCTCCCCTGACGAATATAGGAACGCAAAAGTTTATATTGAAATACAAATCTATTCTCCAAATGGAAAGAATTGGTATTTTTCAGAAAAAAAAGCACTAGCAGCAATGAAATAAACTTTAGCTTTCCATAGTATATACCTTTAAATATATTTCAACATTTCTTTTTGCTATGAGAAGTTATCTCATTGGTTTTTCTGGGCCTAGTGCTTCAGGCAAGTCAACTTTGTGCAGTGAAGTTATCAGGCAGATAGATAATTCTGTGCTTATTAGCTTGGATGATTACTGGAAGGATCCATCTACTTTTCCAATAGTTCATGGCTACAAGAATTGGGAGCTCCCAGAGAATCTGAAACTTGGTATGCTCTTTCAAAATTTACAAGACTTAAGAAGTGGATTGCAGACACGAATGCCGAATTTTGTTGATTATAAGTATGAGGGCTTGAAAACTGTTCGTCCTTCTGATTTTGTCCTGGCAGAGGGTTTTTTATTATTCCATGATAAAAGAATAAGCGACTTATTTGACCTTAAATTCTATCTTGACGTGCCTGAAAAAGTCATTATCGAAAGAAGATTGAACCGAAACAGGTCAGAGAAGTCAAAAGAACCTTATTATAGACGAGTAGTGGTGAAAGAGTATCGCTCTCACGGTCCAATACAAAAAGCACGTTCAGATATTATACTTGATGGAACAGAAGATTCTTATGTTAATACAGAAAAAATAGTTGACATAATAAGAAACTTATCATAAACCTTTTCTTATGCCCTGAGCGAGCTAACAAAAGAAAAGTTTATATATATTTGGTGAAATTATTTCTATTGGTGATAATACATGGCAAAAAAATCTATGATGGATAAATGCAAACCTAGTAATTGTGGATCAGGAGGATGTATGTATATGTTGGGATTCTTAGGTGCGGCTATTTACTATATCTCAACAGCTACAAGCTTCTGGAATGGAGTATTGGGAGTTTTGAAAGCAATTATCTGGCCGTTATTCTTGATACTAGAAGCATTGAAGTTCTTTGCTGCATAGAAATGCTCTAATAGAGCATTAATTCTTTTTTTACTATTATAAAACTCTTTCTATTGTTTAAGATAATAACCTCTAGTGATTAACTTTTAAAAAAAAGAAAAAAATAATGAGAGTTATAAAGAAATATAAACTTAGAACCTCTTGTGATTTCTAAAACAGTCCCTACAGTAAACAGGTCTATCTTCTGTTGGCTTGAACGGAACTTCACATTCGTTTTTGCAATCAGCACAAACTGCTTTGTGCATTTCTTTTGGGTCTCGATCTCCTCTGAAACCACCTCTTCTGTCTCCTGAACCTCGATTTCCTCTGAAACCGCCTCTCCTATCATCCATTCTTTTTCACACTCCGTTTTTTAAGCACAGATTTAGTGCTTTTTTCATCTTTTTCTAATAAGATAAACCACATTATATACAATAGCTATCAAAACATAGATAGGCATAACAAAAACCACTATGATAAAGAAGAAAGCCTCTTCCACACCTAGTAATCCGCTTATCAAGTTATGCAGTAGTATTGAAACAAAACCTGCAACTACAACTATCCAAAGTTTCTTCCAGCTAAATAAAAATAAGTCTTTAAGTTTCATTTCTCCTTCTAAACAAATCTTATATATAAATCTTTCCGAAGATAGTAACTAAAAATAATTATTTTCTTACTAAAGGGTTATAAATAACTTCTAATTCCTTGCGTGAACAGATATTAAATGACAGCAGAATTAGTACAGACATGCCAGGAAGAAGAACAATCAAAGCTTATACATAAGTTAGAAAGCGGTTTGGATAGAATTGACAGTCTTTTCAATATTTATTCTAATGATCTTGACCCTGGGTTAATCATAGATGTTCTTTCTATATTTAGGGAAGCTAAACCTTCTATAGATGCTGATAAAGTAAGAATATGTCTTGAGAGGGCTGTTAGATTTCATCATAAAAGCAAAAAAAGAGATAGTAAAAGGCCGTATGTTGTTCATTCTTTTGATACAGGATATGTGCTTGCGTTTTTAGAACAACCTGATAATATAATAATACCTGGAGTATTCCATGATGTATTGGAAGAAACTAAAAAAAAATATTTAGTCGATGTCATAAGTGACATAAAGCATTATTATAACGAAGACATCTTTTTTTCTGCATTTGAAGTATCTGAGTTTTCAACTGATCATAATAAAGATGCTGACGTGTATGCAAGACTAGAAAAACATCTGGATGAAGGAGATGACTTCTTTACAATTATAAAGATAGCAGACAACATATCAAACTTGTATACAAAAAAAGAGATGTTGGCGAAGAATGGCCTTAATGCTGAAGAAAGACAACAAATTTTTGGAGAAACCACAAGGAAGTTTTGGATGCCTCTTGCCCAAAGAATAGATGATAAAAACAATTTGAATATGAAACTAGTCCCATATCTTAATGAACTAGTTGAAAGATAAAACTATTATTTCTATTCAAAGCTTATATTGAGCATAGAAAGAATAAAGAATATTATAGCAATAACAAATAATAAAAACGCAACATAAATATAATCTCTTCTTTCATCTTTTACAAATCTATCGAAATGAAACTTCTTAAGCATGCGATTCTTAAAAGCATTAAGTCTTTCCCGAAATATAATACAAATTAAGCCTGCCACAATAAATATGCCTGCCCTGATTAAATTGAATATATCCATTATTTCTTATCAGACTTGAACTGAAAGAATGCTAATACTATTCCTAAAACCACGTATCCCCAGACAACAGTAGGCAGTGCTGTTACCATCATCTCTTTTGCAAGAATGACAAATAATACCAATACTACCAACAAGATTCCTCCTAGAACACCTGCCAAGGCCACATAATTGCTTCCTTCTTTAGCCATTTTATCACCTAAACAATGTATTTTATCTTTTACTATAAAAAATTATCTATAAACAATTATCTTTTTATAATTCTTTCACATTCTTTTTTCTATAATGAATATTAAACAGTGGTATCATCAAAAAAAAGAAATTAATAAAATGTTAGTGTCTTTAGGTGTTTATAAGTCTAAATCTAATGACCGTATCATAGATGTTTTGAAGAACCATGGACAACCTGCTTTTGAACTTATGAAGCAAGATTTGCGTTTGACTAATTTGATTGATGATTATGGACCTAAAAGAGTAGAAGAGGCTATTGAATTAAGGGCTACTTCAGAAAAAGGCTTGGATCTTTCGCTGACATGCAGAATCTTCGATGAATTGCAAGAGGCAAAGAATCAGAGTGGAGAAACAGTCCATTACAAGTTAAAATTTACTGGAGGTATCCAAGGTGTTTGTTTCAGAGCCTATTCAAACACTTTCGCAAATATATGTGATTTGAAATATGTAAATGCAAAGAATATGGAAGACGGCTCTGTTGTAACAGATGTTAAGGGTGCTAAACCATTAGTGGATTTGTATCTAAAATCATTAAAAAGTGAATATTCAAGAAATATTAAGGATGTAGAAATACAGGAAATATGATTAATCCATTTAATACTATTTTAATAAGATAATTTTTCTAAAAATTTAAATATTCCAACTTCTTATCATTAATCATGGCTGGTGAATGGACCATTAGAACAACTCTGGGTGTTTTGTTCACTCTAGGATTTATTCTGATAGTTATCTCCTGGACTCAAGAAGCAAGCTATTGGTGGGGATTACTAGGTTTGGCATTGATTCTCTACTCTCTATGGTCTTATATGAAGACCAATCATTAGGCGAAACACTGAACTTTCTTTCATAAACTTTATATACAGTGATTTATTCTCTTTTTCAATATGGCTGTGAAAAGGAATTGGAAGGGTGCTGCAACTCTGGTTATCATATGGTTCATTATTCTGTTCGTATCCAGGATTTTCAGCTTGTTAACAGATTTCTGGTGGTTCAAGAACCTGAATTTCGAAAAGATTTTCTTAATATCTATAGAAACAAAGATAGTGCTATTCCTTCTGTCTTTCATAGTATTTCTAATATTCGCCTTATTCAACCTCTGGATATCATCAAAATTACAAAGATCATTCATCTCTTTCAAATTAAAGTTGCTGATAACTTTGGTCTTGTCTTATTTCATAGGCATGACAACCTATCAAAAGTGGTTCACAGTACTACAATACCTAAATCAAACACCTTTTAACATTGCAGATCCAATCTTCATGAAAGACGTGTCATTCTACATATTCTCGTTGCCTTTCATATTAGCAGTTTGGAGTTTCATAATGGCAACAGTCTTGATAACTTTAATCCTAGTAACATTAGACTACCTGCAGGCATACATAGCAGCAATGTTCAGTCAGAGAAGTCAGGCACAAACAATAGATATAAAACCTAAACTTCCAGAACTAAAAAGAGGAGTCCTAATCCACTTAGCGGTTTTAGGATCGATAATATTCATTCTCTTAGCAGTTAGACATTATCTTTCAAGGTTCTCGATCATGTTCTCTGAAAAAGGAATTGTGGTTGGAGCAGGATATACAGATGTGGTGGCATTCCTGCCGGTTATGAAGTTCCTGATGATATTGGCAGTTGTAATAGCTGTTTTATTCTACATATGGATATTCTTCATATCAGGAAGCAAGAAACTAAGGAAAAGACATATTCTGTTATACGCAATAATCGTATATGTGATAGTGTTCTTCATTGGACCTACAGTGATACCTGGAATCATACAATCCTTGAAAGTATCTCCAAATGAGATGAACTTAGAAAAACCTTACATAGAGAACAACATTGAATTCACAAAAATGGCTTACAAACTGTCAGATGTTGAAGAGAAAGACTTCAAGGCAGAACAGGCCATAACAGCAAATATTCTGAAAGAGGCTCCAGAGACAATGGACAATATAAGGATATTGGACTGGAGACCACTAACACAGACATATAAACAAACTCAAGAGATAAGGTTATACTATGACCTTTCAGGAATAGATGTAGACCGATACTACATAAATGATAAGTATACTCAAGTGATGTTGGCGCCAAGAGAGATGAACCAGAGACAAATAACAGAGAACGCAAAAACTTGGGTGAACTTGCACATGGTTTATACACACGGTTTTGGAGTTGTTATGAGTCCTGTTAACAGTGTGACTAAAGAAGGGTTGCCAAATTACTTTATACAAGATATACCGCCAGTTTCAAATGTTGATGAGGAAAAGTTAACTATTAACAAGCCACAAGTTTATTATGGAGAAAAAGCCAGCTCATTTGTGCTGGTAAACACAAACACCAAAGAATTTGATTATCCAAAAGGAAGTACAAATGAATACATACAATATGACGGTGAAGGAGGAGTATTACTTAACTCATTCACAAAGAAGCTTTTCATGGCATTGAGATTCTTTGATATAAAAATACTATTGTCATCAGATATCACAAAGGACAGCAGGATAATGTTCGATAGAAACATCCAAGAGAGAATATCAAAAGTAACACCTTTCATAATGCTTGACGAAGACCCATACCTTGTGATAAGTGAAGGCAAGTTATACTGGATACAGGATGGATACACAGTCACTAGTAATTTTCCTTATTCTGAGAAGTACGGGGGAATAAATTACTTAAGGAACTCTGTTAAGATAGTTGTCGACGCTTATGAAGGAACAGTTAATTACTATGTCATAGACCTTGAAGATCCTCTAATACAAACTTATGCAAAGATATTTCCAAAACAATTCAAATCTTATGAGTTGATGTCTGAAGACCTGAAAAAACATATTCGATACCCTGTCGACCTCTTCAAGGTACAATCAGCTATCTACAGCACATACCACATGAAGGACCCAACAGTATTCTATAACAAAGAGGATGCATGGCAGATACCAAATGAGGTATATGGCACAGGTCAGCAGGTGAAAGTCGAGCCTTACTATATAATAATCAAGCTACCTGGGGAAGAGAGAGAAGAATTTGTTTTAATGACATCCTTCACACCAATAAGGAAGGACAATATGATTTCTTGGATGGCGGCTCGATCTGATGTGGAAAACTATGGAAAACTTTTATTATACAAGTTTCCGAAAGACAAGCTCATATACGGACCTTTGCAGATAGAGGCAAAGTTCGACCAGGATTCAGAGATATCGCAGCAATTGACTTTATGGTCTCAACAGGGCTCAAGAGTTACCAGAGGAAACCTATTGGTGATACCGATAAAGGACAGTATTCTATACATTGAGCCATTGTACATACAGGCAGAGCAGGGACAACTGCCGCAGTTAAAGAGGATTTTAGTCTCTGACGGCGAGAGGGTTGTGATGGAAGAAACCTTGGAGATAGCTTTAAATGTGTTGTTTGGAAAAGCAAGGCCAACAATAACAACAGAAGAAGGCGAAGAGAGAACAACAGAAGACCTGATAAAAGACGCGCAGCAATACTACGATGCAATCCTTGAATCAATGGGCAATGACTGGACAGCCTTTGGAGAGAACTTTGACATGCTTGGAGAAGTGTTGGAAGAATTGAGTTAGATTTCTATAGTTTGTTTCTTCATTCTTTCTTTGTCAAGCATCACCAGGTAGAAGTCTACTTTATCACCATCCATGACTTCCTCGAAAGGTGTGTCTAATTTATGAGTCCATTGGCCAAGGTACATGTTCTTAGAAGGGTCATATTCCCCTCTGTAAAAGATAGGTGTTTTTGAGGCTCCTTTTGCTATTGCTTCTTCAGAATATTTCTTTGTGAACTCTATGTGCAAAGCACTTATTTCCCCTTCAAAGCTTGCATCTCCATATCTATCTGCTGTCCTTCCAGTTATGAAATCAATCTCGTCAGTTAACTTTCTTCTTTCTATGATAAACCCACCAAACGCTCCTTTCCAGTCATACATCATGGTTTCAAGGTCTACATAGAAAGAACCTAAGAAATCAGGAATGTGCATCTTCATTTTTTAAAAAGAAAATAGGTTTTCTTTAAATTCTTTTACTTATGGCTGGTGAACAGGCATGCTATTTTGGATATCTCCTTGAAGTGGGACTCCCAGGATGTCAGTTATATCTTTTAACAATTCATTTGCAACACTGTATTTGTCACCCTCATTTTCATAGTTGAATATTATCTGGTCAACATCACTATCCTTTATCCGAGCTAAAATGAAAGAATTAGTCTTCAAATATTTTCGCGCTTGTTCCATTCTTGAACTAGTTTCTTGTCTGGCAGTTTGAATTGCTTCTCTTCTAGCACTCCAATAACTGCGTGTGAACCTGTCTATGAATGAATAACTTTTTAGAAGGTTTTTTTTGATATTGCTTTCAATAACCAATTCGTAGTCTTTTAGCATACCGAAGAAATATACACCTGGTTTATCAATCCTAAATGCTGCTTTCATATTAAAAAGATTTATTCCAACTTTATAAACGTTTCTTAATTAACTACTTTAAAAGAGAAACTGTTACTTTTAACATATGATTTAGCTGAGTAGATTGATTTTTTCTATAATTCTTAAAATCAGCTATGTTTCTGCATAAGTTCAGCAATGCCAGTTTCTAACCTGGTTCTAGTATCATTCAATAAATCATTGATACTCTCTTTTCTATGAACTCTTGAATCATCTTCAGGATTGTAATAATCTTCAGGCATCAAAGGATCCATTATCTGAAGATACATCGTTCCAGGTTTTGCAACAACGCTTTTTTTTGGCACTAGTTCTTTTGCACCGAAACCTGCAACAGGGATTATAGGCAATTGTTTATTATATGACAATACAAAGGCCCCTTTTTTGAAAGGAAGCATTTCATAATCAGGCAATGTGCTCCTAGTTCCTTCAGGAAACATTATCAGATAGGCAGAATCATTTAAAGATTTATCTTTACTCTCAACTATCACCCTGACAGCAGCTTCATCAAGACTTCTTATTGCCTGTTCTCTATCGCTTCTGTCAATCTTGCACATTCCTGCATATTCCATTGCTTTTCCAAATAATGGATATTCATACAATTCTATTTTTGCTCCAAAATATTTTCTTCCAGGAAAGCTGAAAATAGCAGGGATATCAAGTAAAGAGTTATGGTTAGGACATATTATTCCAGGGCCTTGAATAAGATTTTCTTCTCCAGAAACATCGATATCAATCTCAAGGATTCGTAATAAATCATCAGCAAATAATCTGACATTCTTATATATTTCCACAGAATCCTTGCCTTTGTTATAATCTCTAATGATTCCAGTACAATTCTTTAAAACAGATAATATGCTTGTTGTGAACTGGTAAGATTCTTTTATGTTCATTGTTTTATCCTCTAGCTATAAAAACAGCTCTGTCAGGTTCTCTTTCAATCAATCCTACATCTAAAGAAACTCCATTAAGAAAATCATTAGCAACAACAGTGGTATAATCTCTTACATTGTCACCGGCTTTGCAGAGATATGAGAATACAGATGTGCAACCACTTAACTTTGTCAACTCTTTCTGGAAGATTGTTAAGTCATTGGCTTGTCCGCAGTATAAAACTATATCTTTTTCTCTCAGGTCGTATTTTGACAAAAGAATGTCTGCAAAACCTGGCAGAAAATCAACCTTTGCATGAAGAAGTCCTGCTAACATCAAGCCTTTCATTATCTGTTTTCTATCAGTATCAATCGCTGAAACAGGTCTGTTTGTCAGAAGGTTAAAAGCTATCGATGGCAGTGCTATTCCACAACCAATCTCATAAACCCTTGATTCATCATTAGCTATCGATGCAGCATAAGCTCCTATCTTTGCATAATGCTCTATGAGCCAATAAACCTCATCCTTTCTCCTTTCAAATTTCTGAGATTTTAAACCTGGGTTGTATATCTGTATGCTCTCAAACAGTAATTTAGCGACTTCTTCAGTCTTATCTCCGAACAAAGGAATAGTTCCTGAGCTATCTGGCATTGTCAGAGTAACTTCTTCAAGCCTTCCATCAAGCATTAAATCAAAGTTTTGCATAATAGAAAGAACGGAATACAAAGTTTTATTTAAACCTTGGTGTATTGAGTATTTAAATATTTATCAGAACTCAAAGATTCTCAATGTAACTCTTCAAAGCAGCGATGAACGGAGTTGCATATTTCTCAGGGTTTTCTTCAACATCTTTCTTGACTTCTTCTATAGAAATCCATTTAACCCTTTTAACTTCATCAGCAGCTAATTTGAAAGGGCCTTCAAACTCTCCAACATACAATTCGTGAAAAACAGTGTAACCATAAAACTCATTTATATATGAAAATTTACAATGCTTTTTCAAAGGAGTCTTGATACCTATCTCTTCATCCATTTCCCTATAAGCTGCGCGTTCATAGCTTTCGCCAGAAGAAACTTTTCCACCGGCAGCAGAAGTCCATTTGTCAGGAAATCTTCGCTTAAACTTAGGTCTTTTTCCTATCAGAAGCTCTCCCTTTTTGTTGAATATAAACATGTGAACACACCTGTAGTTCAGTACAGATCTTACTATCTCTGCCTTTGTTGCTTCACCAACAGGCACATCATTCTCATCCACAACAGTCAGTTTCTCTGCCATTGAAAGTTGTTTATGAGAACCCTATAAAAATTTTACCATTAGAACAGATTAAATAATTTAATCAAGAAGAACAAATATATTAATACTAGCACAACTCCTTCCCATCTAGTGATTCTGTTATCCTTTAACACAAAAAGGAATAACCCTGTGGCCACTAGCATGATAAACATTCCCAGAGTAGCCATTATAGGAGTAACAGGCAGAGAAACAAACATTCCAGAGACCCCTAAAACCACGAGCGCGTTGAAGATGTTAGATCCTAAAATGTTTCCGACTGCGATTCCATAGCTTCCTCTCTTCACTGCTGTGAGAGAGACTGTCAACTCAGGAAGTGAAGTGCCGAAAGCGACTGCAGATGCAGCAATGACTTCTTTTCCAAAACCAATGAGCTCGCTGATACCAATGATTGATTTAACTGTGTAGTTTGCACTAAAATATATGAAAACAGCGCTGATAACCAAGATGAAAGGCTCCCATTTCAACTTATTGACCTTCATATCAACTTTTTTATGGTTATAGATTATGATGAACATATAGATTATATATCCTAATAATAATATCAAAGCCTCCCAAAAAACAATAAAGCCATTGCTTCCAAAGACAAAGAGCAAAACAGCGGAAACAACTAAAAAAATCTTGTCGGTCCTATTCAAACCGTTCTTCAACAGGATTCTGCCACCAATCAACGCCGCCAACCCAAGAATAAGTAGGATATTAGCGATGTTAGAACCCACTACATTTCCAATTACTATCTCAGAAGAATCTCTAAATACTGATACTAAAGAGGTTGCAAGCTCAGGGATAGAAGTTCCTAGGGCTACAATTGTAACTCCAACCAAGAAAGCAGGCATTCCAAAGTACAAGCCAATCTTCTCAGCAGAATCAGTGAAATAATCAGCAGACTTTATCAATACAAAAAGAGCTACAATCAGAATTATTATCCATAACAAAAGAGCCATATTCTTCTTAAGAAATCAATGGTTTAAATATTTTTATTATATTAGATTAGCCATTTGTGCAAATTCTTTTATTTGTCTGTAGCGTTTTATGTCCTCTATCGCATACCTTTTATGTAATTCTAAGAATAAGTTGTCGAATCTTCCGCTTGGATCTTCCTTTACAGCTTCCACATTGATGAAGTGTGCTGGCTTATCAAAGTAAATCAACATTCCTTTGTCAAAATCGCTTCCCTCGCTGGAATTCAATCTGTATATAATACCTTCTTTAGAACCTTCTATCCCTCCTCTGTTCTGGGCACAGATGCTTATCCCAACAGGGTCTGTCTGGTTAGTGTGGATCTTTGGATAATATATGAGTCTCCCCTTTTCTTCTGCAATCATTACAAAGTCATTTAGTTTTCTCTCTAGTTCTGCACCTGCGTTTCTGACAGGGCATATCATGAAGGATTTTTTCCCTTTAGAGCCAGGATCCAGGTTTATAAGGTCTGGATAGTACTGCAGCATAAGGGCTACGTGCTCGTAAGTTTTTCCAGGGACATAGAGACCTTCTTCCACCTGTTTGTTGATACCCTCAACCCTTACCTCATTGACAAGGGATTCATTTATGAGCTTCCCGACTTTTCTGGCTGCAAATAACATGCCAAAGTTGAACAGTAATTCTCTTGACTTATGCTTCCAATATATCCTAAACTCATCAGCTTTTTTGATTAAGTCTATGTTATATTTGATATCTTCCAATGTTGGTTTTTCAGGATAGTCAGAAAGGCTGATCACTAAGTTGCCGTCTTCTTCATTTATCTGGTCTATATAATCATTTATGTAATTTCTGTCTTCTGAATTCCTTTCCGAGCCCGAATGGATTATACAGATAACTCTTTGCTCATCATTCATACCACTCTAGAATAGTGACTATTTTAAATAGTTTATGAAAAATCTTTTTAAATCGCTTCTTTTTCTTTAAACATATGTTAACCTTAGGCATAGAAAGCACTGCGCACACATTCGGAGTTGCATTATTGAAAGATATGAAAGTACTTAGCAATATAACAGATTCATACACAACCAAAACAGGCGGAATGATACCTGCAAAGACAGCAGAGCATCATGTTAAAGTATGCGATAAAGTGCTCTCAAAAGCGCTAAAAACCGCAAAAATCAAGCTTGAAAACGTAGATATCATAGCATTTTCACAAGGACCAGGGATTGGACATTGCTTAAGGATTGGAGCTGCGTTTGCAAGAAGCTTATCATTATTGTTAAATAAACCATTAGTTGGAGTAAATCACTGCATAGCACATCTGGAAATAGGAAGACTGGAAGGAGCAAAAGATCCAATATTACTATATGCAAGCGGTGCAAACACCCAGATAATAGCCTATGAAGGTGGAAAATACAGAATATTTGGAGAAACATTGGATAACGGTGTTGGAAACATGCTGGACGGCTTTGGAAGAGCTTTGGGATTAGGGTTTCCAGCAGGACCTGCAATAGAGAAACTGGCAAAGAAAAGCAAGAATTACATAGAATTACCATATGTTGTCAAGGGAATGGATGTGTCATTCGGCGGAATTCAAACCAATATCAAGCAGAAAATACTGTCAAAAAAGTACAAAAAAGAGGATTTATGCTATTCACTCCAAGAAACAGTCTTTGCAATGCTGCTAGAAGTTGCAGAGAGAGCAATGGCACACTGTGAAAAGAGTGAATTAGTGTTGGGCGGCGGTGTTGCCTGCAACACAAGGTTTAAGGAAATGGCAAAGATAATGTGCAAAGAACGAAATGCAAAATGCTTCATCCCAGAGAATCAATACTTGGTCGATAACGCCGCAATGATTGGATTAACAGGCTACTTGATGTTCAAAAGTGGGCTCCAGCTCTCGATGTCTCAAAGTCATATTCTTCCGTATGAACGGACGGATGATGTAGTTGTGAATTGGAGATAATAGATTTTTCTAGAATCAACTCGTATGGTATCTCAAGCACTTTCTCTATAGGGGTGTGAACTGCACCAATCTTAAGAACTTCTTCAGCAGTGTCCGGGTCAAAGGCAAAATGTGATGTATCAACAGTTTCCATATGATAATGTTGTCCTGCGCCTCTGTAGTCTTTTTTAGGAATGCATATTCTTTCAATCTTATGGAATACTTCATCAGCAGTTGCATCCCCTCTTAGATATGGTTTTATTCTGGGAATTGCTGTGATTAAAGGCCATTTGTTTAATACAGGCGCGAGTTTCTTGTAAGTGCGTTTAACTTGGTCCCATTTTGAGAGTCCTCTGTTTCCATACAACACATCAACAATTTCATAGAATGAATGAGGAACTCTGTCGGCCCTACCCACATAGAAATGACCTATTATATACTCTACTTTTTCTCCTTCTTTATTTTTGAAAACAAATTGTGGTTTGTCATACTCGTTCTCAAATCCTATAAGGGCTTTTTTCTTGTCAACAGACTGTATTACCAAGTCCATATTCTGTGAAAGGACCATGTCAAGGGTTTTTCCAAGATAATCATCAAAACTTTCTTGTGTTAGTTCAGGAAGGTCCCAAGTCAACACACCCATTAATCCTTCGTTAGGTTTTCCTTTCATCATGCTTGTGCTTGTTAAAATGTTGCTAAAAAGAGTTGAGTTGTGATTTATGAAAGTGCAATTATTTATTCTTGATTGATACATCCAGGCAGGACCGAGAACAAAGACATCGTTTGTTAGTTTGGAATTTCTGACAATATCGACTGTTCTCTCGAGAAGATATTTTTCATCAATCTTGATTGTTAAACCTTTAGGATCTCCCTCAAGGTAGTGGACTCCGTAATTATCAAGAAAACACTGTTTTTTCTTTTGGATTTTTGCCAAATCTGTCTCGAAACCAGCCAAAACAACAATAGGAACTGTTTGCATAACCACCAGGAAGTGACTAATTGTTTTTAAATCTTATGTAAGAATCAAGCAATCAAAAATTAAAAAGAATTTTTGGGCTTAGATTAAAAATCTAAGCATCAATCATTTCAATCTCAATATTCAAACCAGGTGGAATAGGCACTCTCATAACAAGCCTTAATGCTCTTTCATCAAGACCCATGTCAATCAATCTTTTATGAACCCTCATTTCATACCTGTCCCAAGTAGCAGTTCCGTCTCCACAAGGGCTTTTTCTGGTAGTCACTCGAAGCTTTTTAGTAGGCAGAGGTATTGGTCCTCTCATGACAACACCGGTTTTGTCAGCGACATTTTTAATATATTGACAAGTCTCGTTAATCTTGTGTATATCTGTACTCGCTAACTTTATTCTAGCTTTCTGCATCTTTTTACCTCTGGTGTCGCTGTTCGCCTACCACATGATAAAGCTCGGGTTCACCATGAAAAGCAAATAAAAAAAGATAATAAAAAAATTAGGTCTTTTTGACCAAGTCAATACACATTCCGGCTGCAACAGTTGCGCCAGAGTCTCTGACTGCAAATCTTGATAATTGTGGAATGTCTTTTTGCTTTTCAATAACTAGTGGTTGAACCGGTTTTATCTTAACAATGGCTGCGTCACCATTCTTAACAAAGTCCGGATTTTCCTGCAACACTGCTCCTGTAGCAGGATTCAACTTTTTCTCAATAGCGGTTATCTGGCAAGCTACTTGTGCTGTGTGTATATGGAACACAGGTGTGTAGCCAGCGGTGACAACGCTAGGGTGGTTCAATATAACAATTTGTGCTGTGAACTCTGAAGCGACTGTTGGAACATTGTCTGCTGGTCCGATGACATCTCCTCTTGCTATGTCTTTCTTACCAAAGCCTCTAACGTTGATTCCAACATTATCTCCTGGTTCTGCGGTTTTCATCTGCTCATGATGCATCTCTATGCTCTTGACTTCTCCAGGAACACCCTTTCCTTCTCTTCCAGGCACTGCAACAACTTTCTGTCCAACTTTCATGACTCCTGTCTCGATTCTTCCAACTGGAACAACTCCAATACCTGTGATGTTATAAACATCCTGGATTGGCATCCTCAATGGAAGGTTTGTTGGCTTTTCAGGTTCTTTTAAACCATCAATTGTCTCTAGAAGTGTTCCTCCTGAGAACCATGATAGCTTGTCTGACTTCTTGAAGATATTGTCTCCTGGAAGTGCTGCGATTGGAATAAAAGGAACATCCTCAGGTTTGTATCCGACAGATTTTAACAAAGCAGTCATATCAGCCTTGATTTTGTCAAATACTTTCTGGTCGTAGTTCTTCATGTCCATCTTGTTGATTGCAACTATTAATTGGCTTACACCAAGAGTTCTTGCCAAGAATACATGCTCTTTTGTCTGAGCCATGATTCCGTCGTTAGCTGCAACGACTAGGACTCCAGCGTCTGCTTGACTTGCACCGGTAATCATGTTCTTAATGAAGTCTTTGTGCCCAGGTGCGTCAATTATAGTGAAGTAGTACTTATCAGTCTCGAACTTCTTGTGAGCCAAGTCGATTGTAACTCCTCTTTCTCGCTCTTCTTTCAGGTTATCCATGATGAAAGCGAACTCAAATCCGCTCTTTCCAAGCTCTGATGCTTTTTCCTTAAGCTTTCTTAGTTGCTGCTCGTCGATGTTTCCTGAGTCGAATAGCAATCTACCTACGGATGTTGATTTACCGTGGTCAACGTGTCCAATAAACACAAGGTTTATGTGTGTTTTTTCTTTTGCCATATTTATCTTCCTCCTCTATTATTTCTAATTATAAAGGTGTTTCTCGGAAATTATAAACCCTTTATAAATCTTATTATTTAATTATTCTTACTCTGACTGGTCCTCATCAACCTTTAAGCCTTTTCTGTTCCTTATCTGGCCTACGATTTTTTGTTGTAACTCACCAGGTAATCTCTCGAAATTCTGGTCAACAAGTGAAGATATCCCTCTTCCGCCTGTTGCGCTCCTTAACTCTGAGCTTAAACCGAACATTTCTCCAACAGGCATCTTTCCTATAACTACAACTGTCTCTCCTTCCTGCTTCATATCAAGCAACTGTCCTCTCTTATTGGAGATTAGCTTGCTTATCTCTCCCATGTACTCTGAGGGAGCTTCGAATCTCATTGTCTGTACAGGTTCGAAAACCAAAGGATTTGCATGTGACATAGCTCCTCTAATACCCATTCTGACTGCCGGGTAGAACTGTGCTGGACCACGATGGATAGCATCTTCGTGCAGCTTCAAATCCTCAATTGTGACTTTTACACCTAAGCAAGGCTCTCGAGCAATTGGCCCTAGTTTCATAACATTCTCGAACATGTCCATGATCATCTCAATGACTTCTCCTATGTGCACGATACCTCTTGTGCCGTCAACAAGCATATTTCCATTGAATATATCCCTCACTTTTCTGGATTTTTTTGAATTCATTCCAGCAGCTTCAAGAGAGGCCCATAGGTCCTGATCTTTCTTCTTAATCCTTCCCTGAGGAAGCTTTCCTTCTTTCAAGGCCATTTTCATCTCATCACTCAAAGGTTCAACAGTAAAGTATACCTTATTGTGCTTGTTTGGTGATTTTCCTTCAAACTGGGGACCACTATTCTTTGTGATTGTCTCCCTATATACTACTATAGGCTCGCTTGTCTGGATCTCAAGGCCTTTCTCCTCTTTAACCCTGTTCTCTATGATCTCAAGGTGCAGTTCACCCATTCCGCTCATCAAATGCTCTCCTGTCTCTTGGTTTATCTCAATAACCAAGGAAGGATCCTCTTTTGAGACTTGTACCAGCACTTTGGCTAATTCTGGCAAGTCAGATGGGTTTTTTGCCTCTATGGATTTTGTTATAACAGGTTCGAAGATATGAGATATCTTTTCGAATGGCTCATCAGGCTCCTGGGTGATTGTCTCTCCTGGATAAGCATCCTTCAAACCACCAAGACCTATAATGTTTCCTGCTGGTACGCCATCAACGATCTCTCTTTTTGCACCATTATAGACATATATCTGCTGGGTTCTCATAGCTTTTTTCTTTACATTCATGTATATCTCAGAACCCTTCTTCATGGTACCTGAGAATAATCTTCCAGCAGCAATCTCTCCTGCCTGTGGGTCAACAACGACCTTTGTGACTACAAAAGCGAGTTTTCCGTTAGAATCACATGATAGCAAGCTCTTTCCGAGAGCTGATTCCTTATCCCCATGCCATATCTTTGGAATCCTGTATTTCTGAGAATCTACAGGGTTTGGATGATGCTTTGTGACTGCATTAAGCAAAACCACGTGCAGAGGAGCTTTCTTCTTCAACTCCTGCCAGGTATCGTTTTCATAAGCACTAATTATATCTGAAAATTTTATTCCTTTTTTCTCCATATAATCTATTGACATGGCCCAGTTGTGGAATGCTGAACCAAAGCAAACAGAGCCGTCCTGCACATTTACTTGCCATTTGTCACCATACTCCTCTTCTGCAATGTCTTTTATTAGTTTGTTTACATGGGCTATTGTCTTCATGAATCTCTCCTGCATTGATTCAGGAGTTAATTTCAGCTCTTTCATCAACCTGTCAACCTTATTGATAAACAATATAGGCTTTACTCTCTCTTTCAAAGCCTGTCTTAGAACTGTCTCTGTCTGCGGCATCACACCTTCTACAGCGCAACAAAGCACGACTGCTCCGTCAACAGCTCTCATAGCTCTGGTGACGTCTCCACCAAAGTCAACGTGACCTGGGGTGTCTATTAGATTAATCAGGAATTCCTCTCCTTCAACATCATGTACCATGCTTACAGCTGCAGAATCGATTGTTATACCTCTTTCTTGCTCGTCGTCGTGAAAATCCATTGCCAGCTGTTTTCCTGCCAGCTCTTCAGACATCATTCCTGCCCCTGAGAGCAAGTTATCTGTCAAAGTTGTCTTACCGTGGTCAATATGTGCGCATATAACAATATTCCTAATACTCTCTGGTTTATTCATAATCCTTGTGACCTTATCAACCATCTTTTCTCCCATTTTATTTTACCTCTAAAATTGTTTTTATTTTTGAGACCCAAAAATGTTTCATTTTATCTCCTCAATTTCATCTATTTTACCTTCAAGGAATGCTTTTATTTGTGAGACAAGTTTGTCCTTTATCTCAGATATGTTTTTGTTGATAACAACTTCAACAAGCAATCCTTCATCTGAATAATAATCTATGAGTGGTTTTGTTTTCTCCTTGTACACTTCAAGTCTTTTTTTAACTGATTCTGGTTTGTCGTCCTTCCTTTGGAAGAGTTCAGTGCCGCATTTGTCGCAAACGCCCTCGACTTTAGGCTTGTTGCCCACCTTGTTATATATGGCGCTGCATTTCCTACAAGTAATCCTTCCAGATAATCTCTGGATTATTATTTTGTCATCAGCTTTGAAGTTCAGCACATGGGTTATATCGACAAGTTTTTTCAGATACCCTGCCTGAACAAGGTTCCTTGGAAAGCCATCTAGTATGAAGCCATTCTTGCAATCATCTTCTGTAATTCTGTTCTCTAACAGCTTCAGCATCACATGGTCGTCGACAAGTTCCCCTTTTTCCATCACCTTTTTTATCTCATTGCCTAGTGGAGTGTCTCTTTTTGCCTCCTCTCTGAGCAGGTCTCCTGTGGAGATATGAGGGATTTCAAGCACTTCCATTAGTACCTGAGCATATGTACCCTTTCCTACCCCTGGTGATCCTAAAAATAATAACTTCATTTTTTCTGCTTCCTAAAATGTAGGTCTTCGTGAGGATTCTTCCACTCAACTAGCTCATCTTTTTTGAACCAGAGTTTTATCTCCTTCTCAGCTGTTTTCTTGCTGTCTGAAGCATGTACCAATGTTATAACAGGCCTGTTATAGGCGTTTGCCAATACGTAGGTATCGAATGAATAGTCCCCCCTAATAGTGCCTGGGGCTGAATTCTCAGGTGATTGTTCTCCAATCATTTTCCTTACAAGGTTTATGGTATTATGACCTTCAAGTACCATTGCAACTACAGGATATATGGTTAAATCATGTGCTAATGTGTCACAAATCCTTTGACCATGCTTCATTGGATCTTCTTTATTTGCATTCAGATTCTGGTTCTTTATTAGCTTTGTACCAACTGACATCAACCATGTATCATCTTTCTTGTAATGTGTTTCTGCCATATTTTTAGGCACTTTCATCATCTTCATAGCTACTATCTTTAAGCCGACTTTTTCAAATCTGCTTACTATCTTTCCTATAAATCCTCTGGCAACAACATCTGCTTTCAAAATTATCAAGCTTTTTTCGATCATTTTGTTTCACCTTTATGCTTTCTTACCTTCCTTAACCCTGTGGTACTCGTTCGTCCACCTGGTTGTTCTTGATTTTCTTCCTAGTTTGAGCATGTTTTTTTCGCACTTGCTCGAGCAGAAATCAAGTATTTTACCGTCTTTCTTAACATACTTCTTTCCTGTTCCTGCTGGAATTGATTTTTTGCAAAAATTGCATCTGACCATTTTATTTCCCTCTTCCTTGCCTGTTCAAAGGCCTTGCTTCGATCTCAGTTTCTCTTAGCATCAGAATATCATCTTTTTGTACAGGTCCTTTGACATTTCTTGTGATGGTTTTGTTCTTATCTCTTCCGTCTAGGATCTTGCATCTAACCTGGATAGCTTCTCCTCTTGTTCCTGTTCTGCCGACAATCTCGTCGATACGGGCTGGAACTGCTTGAGAGAAGTTCACTTGACCTTTTGTTTCTTGTTCAGCCATTTTTGTCACCTTATATTTGTTTCAGGACGTCTTTTGCTTCTCCTGCTTTTAGTATTGCTATGGCTGCTGTTCCAACTGGTAATCCTGCTGCTGCGCCTAGTTGCTCTTTGCTGTCAACCTCAACGTATTTGATTTCTTTCTCCTTGCATAGCAATGGCAAGTGCATGATTATTTCTGGTGGTTGAACATCTTTTGCAACTATGACTAGTTTTGGTGTTCCTCTTTCGATTTCTTTGGTCACTTCATTACATCCTTTTCTTATTTTTCCAGTCTTTCTTGCTAATTCGACTGCTTCATATATTTTTTCCGACATTTTCAAAAACCTCCAAGTAAATCCTTATTGTGAGACACTTAGAATAAGTACCTCATTCAACTCGTTTTCGAGTTTCATTAATCACTGGTGTTTTGGTGGAAAAATGTACTGTTTATAAAGTTTTTTCTTCAAAAAAAGAAAAGCTTTAAATATTAATGTAACTACCTAGTAGTAAAAGAGATGATCTAGGGATGGGTCTTTCTAAAAAAGTTAGGGAATATTGGAATAATCACACAGTTAGAGAAATAGAAGAAGACACGCTAGAATACGCCAGGAACATCCCTAAAAAAGTAAAAAATGTTCTAAAAGACCCATTATTGAAAGAAACTGCAAAAAGCATGCTACACACTGCAAAAATATGGACTACAGGCATAGCAGCAGTGTTAGTAACTTTCTTCGGAGCCAATTCCCAAATGCATTTCATAGAGAAAGGCATAGCAAAAGCGCTCGAACGTTATGACAAACAAGGAATATTCTATGAAACAGGCTATCTATGGCAAAAGATAGACTTCCAGAAGAATCTAGAGGAATTAATATCGACAGGAGAGATAAAGGAAGAACAACCTATGCAAGTAACATCTACTCCACGACCATTTGATGATGTTGGAGATTTCTTTAAGTTTTGGAATAATGAATATAGAGATTACAGGAATCTAGCATCAATAGTGTATCACACTGTAAAAGACAATCTTACAATAGCACATCATCTTGAAGGAGTGTTTCCAAGCATCCAGGCTCTCGACGAATTTCCAAAAAATGATAGTGAAAACATAGTCTTCAACGATAGAAAAGGAAGACAATTAGCCATGATAAGGTCAAATCACAAATATTACACTTTAGATGAGATATCTAACACCCTTGAAACAGCTCTGATAATACAGGAAGACGAAAGGTTCAGAAAGCACGCAGGATTTGACTTTATGTCTGCAGTTAGAGCATATTTTGTAAACAAAAAAGCAGGAAGAATAGTCGAAGGAGCAAGCACCCTTACAATGCAGATAGCAAAGCACCTCTTTGTAAGAAACGGAGCGAATTACGACAAAACCTATGAAAGAAAAATAAAAGAAATTATGCTAGCTATGCAGATAGATTATACACATTCAAAAGATTTTCAACTTGAATTCTATATGAATAATATATGCGAATTCGGCAATGGAGTTGTTGGATTTGGAGACGCATCACTTTTCTATTTCAATAAAAGAGTTGCAGATATTTCTCTTGCAGAAGCAACTTTCTTAGCAGTCATACCAAATAATCCGGCAATGCACCCATACAGAGCAGATGGACTTAAACTGATAATGCAAAACCAGGCAAGACTTCTAGAAGAAATGGTTGATGAAAAAGAGATAACTCAAGAGCAGGCAGACCAGGTAAAAGCAACAGTATTCAATTTCAGCAAACCAAACTCAAGAATAAAAACCCCTTTCCCATACGTAATAGACTTTGTAAACTCATATTTCCAATTAGCTTTGGAAGACCTTGGACTTCCGGCTGATGAATTTGACCTAACAAATCCAAATGGATTGTTCAGAATGACAGGAACAGCAGAATTTAACACAACTCTAGATAGAAACCTCATGTGGATATTGAATAATGCTGTGTTTGAAAGGAGATTTCACTGGAGTCAGGATTATGCATTCATGATAACTAATGCCAATTCAGGAGAAATAAGAGCGATCTGTTCAAGCGATGAAATAGGGCAGAACGCGAATATGCTGAAAAACTATGATTATCCAACAGGATCATCCCTTCTAAAACCACTTACTTATGCTCTTGCATTACAAAGTGGAGAGATGGATGTAGGTTCAAGATTTGATGACACAAAAGTAGCTCCAATCATTGAGGTTGATGGAATACAGAAAGCATCATTCACAATAACAGACACATCCAGCTGGAATATTAGCAATTACAATAAAAAATTCCATGGAGAGCAATTATGGACAGATCTAGTTAAGACATCAAATAATATCGTGCCTGCAAAACTAGTCCTTGAGATGAATAATGGACAGATGACAGGTGCAGAAATGCTCAAATGGTACCTCGGACTGCTCGGGACAGACCTATCCCGGTACACCAAATCAGGTGACGAAATCTACTCGAGCGTCTTGGGAACCATTGAACAAACAGTTTTTGAAGCCAACAGCGGTTTCAGGGTGTTTCACGACGGAAAACTAATTCGTAATGCAGAAGATGAACCTTCATTGATACTGAGAAACTTCACATTACAAGATCATAAATTTGAAGTTGAAGATAATATAGACTATGAGGGAGTATTGGCAGACAATGTTTTACCATACATCCAAGCAGCTCTATGGAAATCACTGAATGGTTCTGTAGGTGGTCTGTCAAGATATTATGCTTATGGAAAAACAGGAACATCAGAATTTGAAAGATTCGAGAACACTCATGGCAGACTGACAAACGCGACATGGTACAATCTTGTCATTAAATCAAAATACTATGGTGACTTGGTATTCACAGGAGTTGCAACAACCCATAAAAAAACAGGATACATTGCTGCAAAAGTTCATGGACCTATTGTAAAGAACCTTGTCAAGAAACTTGGAAAAACTGATTCCAAAGGCCATTTCCGCAACCTTAACAACATAATTGCAGCTTCAACCAAAGAACCTGAAACAGAAGAAGTCTCAAAGTTTGTAATATCAGATATGTCAGTGCTTATCAATAATTATGTGGCAATGAACGGACCTATGATAAACAAAAGCGGAGAAAGCCATTTCATAAAAGGAGACAAAATTTATATTAAAGATAATGCCTATGAAGTGTTAGCAGACCTTTCAACAAGACTTAATGCCAAAAGCAGAAAAAAATACTTGAAAGCATTGAACCAATTAAGAAAAGGAGTGTATACAAGAAATATTCCATTAGTGATTGACATAAATGATATCATTGGAACAATGGAAAGCGCAAAGAGACAAGAGCACACCTATATTAATTCTTTAGAGATAGGCACAGTTATAAGTCATTTGAGAAAAGAGTTCTAGCTCTACTCTCTATTAGCCCAGTCTACAGCAGCATCAACATCAGAAGTAGTTAGATCAAGCCATGGTTTTCTTGTCTGGAAAATCTTTGCACCCTTGGAATCCCATAGTAGCAAACCAGAATAAACCTTGCTAGGCTCAATTATGATCTCTGGAGGAGTAAAGTACGAAGTGTAGAGATTCTCTTTCACCATTCGCTTGTTCAAATCATCAAGGTTTATCTTTCCAAGCAATGCTTTTCTGGCTAGCAAGTTAATGACTCCCAGGACCTCTTCCTGACCGTCATATTTGACACAGAAGTTCAGGAAAAGGTTATCATAATCCTTTGTATCTTCCATCAGCTTCTTGAAAGCATCTGTTAATTTCATATCAAGATCAAACCATTTGCCGATAACGAAAACCCTGACCTTGTTTTTCTGGATATCCTCATTATTGATAAGCTCTTTGAACAGCTTTGTCAATTCAACAATCTCTTCATCAGATTCAGCAGAGATATTGAGTGTGAGTATGGGAAGAGCGTGTTTAATCTGATAATTAACAAAGGTTCTTATCTGCTCAATATGCTTGTTCACAGCCTCTTTCTCCTCCTTTTTGTTCTTCTCAGCCCACCCCACAATAGAGCTGCCATTAATAGCTATGTGTAAAGGCTTCTTTTTCTCCTTTAGAAAATTCAAATCAATCTTTGGGAGTTTTAATTCCATGGTCTAAAGGTTTTTTAGCTCGTTTTTAAATTTTTGTATAAAGGTTTATAAGAAAACTTTTATTCCTAGACAAAATGGGAAAACACTATCAAGTATTGATGGAAAAAGTAAACAATGGTTTTTTCAAAGATGATGTTATGACTAACGGTATGAATTTTCATGAATATCTATGTGATCTTGTGAATAGAGCTCAACTCGTTGAGATACCTTTTATCTCTGCAGATTTACCTGTGCATTTGGGATTGACCAAAAAAGAATTCTTTTCTCTTGGAAACGATTTTTTAGAATTGAGTAAAAAAAATAATACTGGTATTTTAACACCATACAAAACAACTGCGATAGAAGATCCACAATCTGTTGTTATCATGGATGAAAGAGATGTTAATAGATTCTTTATGACAACTTCTCAGTATTTAGATTTTGGAAGAGAGTCTGAGGATATGCTTGCAATTTCATGTGGTCAGATTAGTGTAGTAGGATGCACTCATACAGGTATCCTGATGACAGCAAAGCCCTTCTATATACATTTAGATATAGATGGAAAAAAACAAGAATTAAATCTTAGATTAAGGGCAGTCTCTGTTCAAAACATGAGCGAGTCTGGTATAACTTTTATTGAACAAGCAACTTATTTGAACTCATACTCTAAAAAAGAAAAAAATTAAAATTTCTGAAATAATCTGAGAAGTATATAAAGCTTATTGAAAAATTATTTAAACAATCCCTCTTAATTTTGTCCTATGATTCCGGTCAACTATGCCTTTGCCTTCTTTGGATTGCTTTTCGCTTCTATATTTGACATCAAAACAAGAGAGATACCTGACTGGCTGAACTATTCATTGATTGGCTTTGGTTTCGGAACTTCGATAATCCTTTCAATAACAAACCTGAATTACTGGATATTTGTATATTCACTGCTAGGTTTTCTGGCTGGACTGATAATATCATTAGTTTTCTACTATACAGGGCAGTGGGGTGGAGGAGATGCAAAGATGATGATGGCTTTGGGAGCATTGATAGGACTGGACTTTCATTCTGGCTTCCCGATATTTGTTGTGTTGTTGCTCAACATCTTCATAATAGGAGCAATTTATGGCGCTATATGGAGTGTTTTTTTAGCTTTGAAGCACAGAAAACAGTTCAAGAAGAGCTTTAAAGAAATAATTAGGGAGAAAAACATCTTAATTATAAGAAAGACTATTTTAATTATAGTGGTCTTATTGTTGTTATTCTTATTCATAACTCCCACATCTATGAAGCCATTCATAATTGGAATAGCAGCGTTCATATTCTTTGCATTCTACTTCTATATATACAGCAAAGCAGTGGAGAAGTCAGCGATGGAAAAATACATCCCTTTGGAGAAGCTCACAGAAGGAGACTGGGTCCTGGAAACAATATATATCAATGGAAAAAAGATATACAGTCCAAGCAATGAGGGAATAGATAAGAAAGAGATAAAGAAATTATTAGAGCTGAAGAAACATCACAAGAAGTCAAAGATAAAGATCAAAGAAGGAATTCCGTTCCTGCCAAGCTTCTTCATAGCGTTTATTGTTACTTTATTATTGGGTAATTGGGTTTTATGGGTGATTTAATAATGAATAAGATAGCAGTAGATATTGTGTTATTACCATCAGAAGAGATGATGGACAAAGCAATAGAGATAAATAAAAAATTATTAAAGAATAACGAACCTAAGATTGTGTTAAATAAAGAAAATTGTCTTCCACACATGTCTCTTTGTATGGGTGTTATCGACGAGAAAGATGTTGAGCTAGTTGGAAAAGAATTAACAACGATAAGCAAAAGATTCTCTGCTTTTGATTTGTCTTTTAATGAGCTTTTTACTTCTGATCTTGGTTTTACAGAACTATCATCTAATAAGCCTGATGATCTTCAATTACTCCATGAAACTATTACTGTTAAACTTGCAAAATTCATGACTTATAATGCAACTAGCGACATGCTTTTGTTATCAGATGGAGAGGAGAGTTTTTCTGCTGGTTGGATTAGTGGTTATCATAATAATGCTAGTTTTGAAAATTTTAGTCCTCATGTGACTGTTGGATATGGTGTTCCAGTCGTTGATCTCCCAATCAATTTTACTGCTTCAAAACTTGCTATTTGTCATATAGGAAATTATTGCACTTGTAGAAAACTCTTGTTTGAAAAAACTCTATAAGATAATTTGTTATTAATATTGATATAAAATGGAAAAAATTGCTATTGATATCGCATTATTATTGCCTGAAGAAATTAATAATATTTGTATTAATATTAATAGAAGTAAAGGAGTTGAAGCTTTTTCCGACTTAAGTAAACATGATAATCACCCTCATATAACTCTTGCAATGGGAGTAATCGATGAAAACCAGATTGATATTGTTAATAACAAATTAGAAGAAATTACTAAGGATTTTTCAGGTTTTGATTTAGAAATAATTGATATTTTCAATGAAACCACTCCTGAAAATAAAACTTCAACAAGCTTTGTTATCAAACCAAATGCTGAACTAAAAGAATTACATGAAAAAATAATGAATGAATTATTACCAATCTTCACTTATAATGTTTCAAAAGAAATGTTTTTCATTGATTCAGATGAAGATTATAAAGAAGTTTCTGAGTATTGGGTTGAAAACTATGGTACAAATCATAAATATCCTGAAAAGTACAGACCACATATTAGTTTAAAATGTAGACATGGAAAATATAATTCTTTTCCTGTTAAATTCTTCACAAATAAACTGGTTATGTGTCAACTTGGTAATTATTGCACTTGTAGAAAAATTCTTTTCGAAGTAAATCTCTAAGGTATCCTATCCAATTGTTTCAATAGATAATTCTCTTCCTCATCAGACATTGCATCTTCTTCTTTTTCTTTCTTGTCCATCTTTGGAGGATGTTCTGGTTTTTCCTCTTTAGCTTCTTCCTTTGGAACGATTATCTTTCCAGAAATAGAACTTGTAGCTGCATCCAGATCAGCAGTTTGTAATTGTTTTGGCTTCCATTGAAAGTTCAAACCATCGTCCTGCATCCTTGCAATTACTTCCATGTAGAACTCTTCACCTTCATAAGTTATGATATTAGTACCCTGAGCTCCTATTGTTTCAAAGAGCATGGTGGCTGCGTAACTTGCTAAGTAGAATAGATGTTCTGAATGCTCTTCAGAAAGATCATCCATCATCTTGACTTCTTGTTTAGGAATTATGACTATATGCCCTTTTGCAGCGGGTTTCTCGACGAGAACAGCTGCAGCTATGTCATCCTCGTAGATTATCCTGTCTTTCTTCTCAAGCAGTTCTCTTTTCATTTTGAAAACATATGTGTAACTTTGTCAAGCAATGATTTGCTCTTTTTCTCATCTTCAGGTTTTGCTTTTTCTTCCTCTTTCTCTGGTTTTGGAGTGTCTGAAACCTCTTCAGGTTTCTGAGCATCGCTCAAAAGCTTGTCTTTTGGCGCACCAGTAGCTTCACTACTGAGTGCGTCAGAAACTTTTGTTTCTGAGAGCTCTTCTGAAGTGGGTTCTGGCTTTTTCTCCTCGCCAAGGCCTTCTTTCAGTTTCTTAGATAATTTTTCAACATCAACACCCTGAAAAAGAGCTTTCATCTGAGGATTTAGCTCCATTGCCTGCTTTACCTGTGTAGGATCCTTAATTAGCAGCTCTTTCAATTGCGGATTCTGTTCAATTATCATGGCAAGATCATCTTTTGATGGCGGTTTAAGCAGTATCTTACCATCTTTTTGCAGATGTGAATGCATCATTTTCTCAAGATTGGCTTTCAATGGTTTCAGAAGGTCATCCTGTGAGATATCTTTTGAAGGAATATTGAAATTTTCAAGCATGTCATCATCATCTCTTGGTATTATGTGAAGTAAGAAATGTGGGCTTTGCTGTCCTGCAGCTGCGCCGTTTGCAATGAAAATGCTGCTTTTTGGAGCAGGTGTTCCATTCTTAACTCCTTTAGCCAAGTATTTTATCTTGCTGAACAAATGTTTGAAAGTCTCTGGAGATATCAAAGGCATTATAGGAACATGCTCTTTAGGAAGTACCAAAGTATGCCCTTTTGTAGAAGGATAAATATCCAGTATTGCTATTATCTTGTCATCTTCATATACTTTATGAGAAGGAACTTCGCCAGCTATTATCCTGCAGAAGACACAATTCTTCTTCTGAAACTCTGCCATCTCCTCTGGACTCATGTTCTTAAGTTCCTCTTCTGTAGGTTGAGCTTCAGCCATAGTATTTATAATTAGTTCATTGTATTTAAATCTTTTTCCTTTAATTGTTCACAAGAATCACACAGAAATAGATATGTCTATATAGAATAAGATGTAAGTTTTATTTAGTTTATAACACGGAACTCTTTATTGAAAAACACTACAGCTGGCATACTGTTTAAATCTTCTTCGCTATATAGCTTTCCGTATTGGTCTGCATATACCATTTTTTATTACTTCTACTCTTCGTCCTCCTCCTCGTACATAAATCCCATATCATCTATTTTCCAAGCCATATTGTACCTCCACTTTTTGTGTGTTTTAAAGGTCTACACACTCACCCAATAATGTATGTAGGACTTATATTAATATATACTTTTCCAATATATAACATATGTTGATATATGTTTTGAACAGAAAGATATATAAACAGAAGATGTTTCTAAATTTATGAGGGGATAAATTTTGAAAAGAAAGGTTATACAGCACAGTCCAACATCTCTTGTGATAACTCTACCTACCAGTTGGGCAAGGAAAAACCTTGTAAAGAAAGGAGATGAGCTGAATCTTGAAGAGAATAAAAAAGAGCTTCTTATAAGAAAAGGAGAGATTGTCAGAAAATACTTTGAAGCAACCATAGACATAAGCAATCTAGACAAAACAACAATTCTCCAAATCATAAGAAATCTATACAGAGAAGGATATGATAAGATAAACATTAAATTCAGCAAAGAGAGAGTTCCTTACAAGAAGATAAAAGGAGCATTTCTTGTGACTGAGATAATCCACCGGGAAGTAAACAGATTAATAGGTTATGAAATAACAAGAGAGAAACAGAATTTCTGCATTGTGGAAAGCATTAGTGAAGGAGTTCAGGAAGAACTGCCAAAAATCATCAGAAGGATACATATGTTGCTAATAGACATAACAGAGACATTGTATGAAGCAACAAAGAACAATGACAAAGCAGTATTGAAAACAATCCATGAAAAACACGAAACAATCATAAGGTTCATAAACTATTGCTTAAGAAGCGGAGCAAAAGAGCTCGACGAGAAACATCCTATAACAGACTCACAATACTATTTATTGGCTTCAATGGATAGAGTGGTCCATCTTCTAAGATCATCTTCAAAGAGATTATTGAAGCTGAATGGAAAACCTTCTAATGAACTGGTGAAAACCATTGGAAAGACAGTTGAAGCACTCAGATTATTCACAAGATTTGTCTATCAGAAGAAACCAAGCATTGTAGTGGAAATGAACAATTTAAGATATTCTGTAGAAAAGATGATTACAAAAAGACCAACTAAGCTGGAAGGCGAGCAAGATCTTGTTTTTTACCATATGAGGCACATCCATCACTTGCTTCTAGACATATCTAATGTTATAGGTATGTAGCTGAAAAAGTTTTTAAAACCACTACTTTTCTTTTCAAGCATGAAAAGCTATTTTGAAGAGCTGATTGATTTCATAAAGAAAGAGAAACCAAACAAACAGAAACTCAACAACAAGAAGATAGAGCTCTGCTCCAAGCACAAAATAAAGAAGATACCTACAGATATAGAAGTATTGTGCAATGCAAAAGAAGAAGATATTGCAAACCTGAGTAAATTTCTCGTTACAAAACCTACAAGAACCATTAGCGGAGTTGCTGTAATTGCAGTTATGAGCGCTCCATTCAACTGTCCCCATGGCAGATGCACATATTGTCCTGGAGGCCTAAAAAGCCATTTCGGCAATGTTCCGCAGTCATATACTGGCAACGAGCCATCTACAATGAGGGGCATAAGAAATGAGTATGACTCTTACAGAATTGTTTTTAACAGACTAGAGCAATACATTGTTCTTGGCCAGAATCCTGAAAAAGCAGAAGTTATTGTGATGGGAGGAACATTCCCAGCATTTAAGGAGGATTACAAGAAAGAGTTCATAAGGAACATATACAAGGCTTTAAACGACTTTTCAAAGCAATTCTATGTGAAAGGCAAGCTAGATATCAAACGCTTCAGAGACTTCTTTGAATTACCTGGCAAAGTCAACGATAAACAAAGGCAGGAGAATATAAAGAAAAGAGTTTTGGACTTAAAGAACAAGAATATTAGAAGTTTTGACAAAGAAAAGAAACTGAATGAGAAATCAGAGATAAGATGCATTGGATTGACAATCGAAACAAAGCCAGACTGGGGATTGTTGAAGCATGGCAATGAAATGCTAGATTATGGTTGCACAAGAGTCGAATTAGGCATACAAACAACTTATGACGATGTCTTGAGAGCAATCAACAGAGGCCATGGATTAAAAGAGTCAATAGAATCAATAAGGACATTGAAGGATTTAGGCTTTAAGATCAATTATCATATGATGCCAGGGCTTCCAGGAGTCACAAAAGAGAAAGATTTAGAGTCTTTGAAAGAGATTTTTGAAAACTCTGATTTCAAGCCAGATATGCTAAAGATATATCCTACACTTGTAATGCCAGGAACACCTTTATATGCACAGTATAAGAAAGGCAAATACAAGCCGATAACAACTGCCATAGCAGCAGATATAATTGTAGAAGCAAAGAAGTTCGTGCCAAAATATTGCAGAATAATGAGGATACAGAGAGACATCCCTACTAAAGTCACAGAAGCAGGCGTAGACAGAACAAATCTAAGGCAATATGTTGAGAAATTACAGAAAGAGAAAGGAGTTGTTTGCAACTGTATAAGATGTCGAGAAATAAAAAGAAAAGAGATTAAAGGAAAGCCAAAACTTAAAGTTTTAGAATATGAAGCTTCTAAAGGAAAGGAATTCTTTATGTCATTTGTCGACGACAACGACCGTTTGTTAGGTTTTTGCAGATTAAGGTTTCCATCCCAGAGCTTGAGAAAAGAAATAACCAATAACAGCGCTATAATTAGGGAATTACACGTCTATGGCACTGCAATCGGCTTGAAAAAAGAAGGTAGAGTACAGCATATTGGTTTAGGTAAACAACTCGTCAAAAAAGCTGAAGAAATAGCAAAAAAGAATTCTAAAGACAAAGTTGTGGTAATTAGCGGAGTTGGAGTCAAGGAATACTATAGAAAGCTTGGTTATTCTGATGATGGAGTTTATGTGAGTAAAGCGTTATAAATATCTTCTAATTCCAAATTCATATGTTACTTGAAGCACATCAAATTGTAAGAGAAAGAACAAAAGATTTAATCAGTAGATTTCAAAAAAGAGATGTTTCTTTGCAACAATTTACTATAGAAGCAGATTTACAAGGTTCAGAGAAATCATTACAAAGAATATTAACTGCTGATTATGACCTAAGATTTGATGGAAGTCCTTTTCAATCACATCCAATCTCAGCCGTTTATCTAGCAAGATGGTTGGCAGAAGGACTCAATGTGAAACATCTGGATAGGGATACCTTAGAACATGACCATTTTGAAGAAATTTATCAGAGAGGCGTCAAACTTGCATCTGCATTAAAACAATTCAAAAATGATGGAGGAGAAGTGGATTCAGCCATACTTACAGATGGAAATTCGCACTATAATAATATAATAACTAAAAAAGTTCACAAGATTGTTCAAATAGAAAAACTAGGAACGCTGAAACATAAAATAGTAGCCCTTGCAGACGGACTTGATAATAGCAGTGATATGAATTATGCTCCAGAGCATATTAGAGCCTTGAAATTGTGCAGATTTTTTTTATCTCCGCCCAAACTCGGGCTTGAAATATATACAGATATTCCTGATGATATTAGAACAAAAACAGAATTTTTTATGAGTGAGATCATGCAACAAAATGGAGTAGATGAATCAATGCTAAACAGAGAATACGAGTATTATCAAAAAACCTATCACAGTAAGAATAAAATTATCCAACAAAATGTTCAAAAGTATGGACAATTATTAGAACAAGTCTTTAACACTGTTTTGTCCTAATTATTTCTTATCGACAACTACAGAATGATGGAGTCTATGTGAGTAAAGCGTTATAATTTTCTCCTTTCGAGTAGTCAAAAAAGAAATGTTTATATAGTTACTAAACACTCTCTGTGTCTTATGGGGGCCACAGATGAGAGTGAAAAGCAATCGTTAGATAGTATTATTCTTGAACCGGGTATAAAATGTATTGGTGAATCAAGCTTTAAAACATTCCCCAACTATAGAGATGAGATTGAACAATTTCTTAAAGAAAGGAAGAATAGAACTAAGAAAGAACTACCCTTTGTAAACCAAGAACAGACTTTCATTAAGCTTGCAAGAGCGCTTTCTTCAGCATATCCTTATGTTGTTTTGATAGGAGAACAAGGAATAGGAAAGTCTATGGTTCTGGACTATACTGTAAGAGCACTTACAGGCGAGATAAAACTTTCTGAAGTCAAAAAACTTGTCCCTGAAGCTGCACCGCTCCTTAAACAAATGAAAGACAAAGCAAGACAATTTGAGAACAGAAACTATCTGTTAATGCCAAATCTTAAAGAGCCTATGAAGGTCAAAGCTATTCCTTATACAAAACCAGACGATATTAATCATGATTTCGAACTAGCAGAAGACTTTTGTTTGGAGATTTCACAACTACTTACATACTATATTACCAACAACAAGGAGAGTGTGAAAGTTAATCTGAGCGAAAGACAATTGAGAAAGCTTGTTTTATCTAAGGTACATGAAATGTATATGGAGTTGTATGCAGACATACTTTTAACTCTTTCTAACAAGATAAAAGAAAAACCAACCATAAAGGAATCTTTGGACAATATGATATCCGTAGTTAAACTTAAACCTCCACAAAATCTGAACCAAGATGTGCCTAAAGCAGAATGGAAATTTTATGTGAAAAGAGGAAAGAACTCCAATTTTCTGGAATATACTACAGAAGCAGGATTCACAGCTCAAAGAGCCCAATTATCAATTGAAGACATAGAACAAGGTTTAGAAAAAACATATGTTCATGTATCTATCAGCAATTCATGGAAAGGATTCTTAGCTGAAATGAAAAGAATTAAAGTTCTTGGAAAACCAGCAAACTTTTGTGAAACAGTAGTTAAAGAGGAATTTGAAAAATATAATACAGAAATACTTGAGAAAGCAATTCAGAGGCAAAAAAGAAAACCAAAACCAACTCAGATTGATTTTGATCTAGACTTGATCAGAAGAGTGAATGAATATGATCCTGCAAAAAAGATCTCAAAAGAAACCATCAATGATATCATGTCAGAGATTAAAACAGTCGTTGATGAATTTACAAAGCCCGCCAAGAATGATGAACTAAAGAATCAGATGCTATCAGTATATGAATTCTTCAACACAGAGAAAAATTTACTTAAAATAGTGATGGGCACAATGCTCCGAGAAATAGAAAATATGGAAAAGACACCTCCTGGTAAACTAATAAAACAACCTAGTTTTGACCTACCACATGGAGTCTCATATCTGGCCATAGATGACATAATGAGTGTGAACCTGTTGGCAGATTACGCCGCACCCACAAAGAGGATTAGCTGGTCAAAAATAGTAGATACAGATCCACAAACCCTGTTTTGTTCATACAATGAACTACAGCTACCTCCACACATGGCTATAGCTTCTCTAGGTGAATTATTCAAGAGCAGCATCTTGTTATTCACAGATTCATTCAGTGATTTCATCAGCACGATAACATCCAACAGAGAGATGAGTAAAGGAATGAGAGAACAATTCCTTGATTATCTGCAAACTGGAATAATAACTTTTGTCAATGAAGGAGTAACCTATCAATTTGAGGCGCCAAGAATAATACTTGGTTGTGACAACGAAGATCCTTTCATGACATATAGAGCTGGAACTGGTGAGAAAAGAGATGAAACTGGTCTAAGAGGAAGGATAACAGCACTCCCAGTATCTGAAGTGATAGAAAACACTCTTGAAGCAAGAAAAGGCACCTTAACTGTGTTATATGATACAATCGATAAATTCAACAACGAGAGAGGGGTTGATATCACATTAGACATAAATGCTGCAAACATGCTGTTAAGAGAAATGGTGCCCAAGGAAAGTCTTATATTACTAAAATACAGGGATTTATGGAAATTGACAGAAGATGTATGTGCATATGCTGTGTCAAAGAACACTACAAATATTACAGCAAATTTGTTAAAACAAAGAACAAAAGATTATCTGCCACCAGGATTCTTCAGATTTGTAGAGTTTGAAACAGAGCACGGAGGATATTTTGATATGCCTGCAAAAGCTGTAGGTCATGTGAATGGATTAACAGTACGTGATTCTAGTCCTGGAAGTGTCCTAAAGAACAGATCTCAATTTCTGGCTGTAATGGACAAAACAAAAACAAATGTTAAACATTTCGAACTGGTTGACGCTACTAGTGAAAAAACTGATGACAACACAATAAAAAGCTATGAATTGGCGGTGGACTACATAAGAGGATTGCTTTCAGATAAAAAACTTAAACTATTCGAAGGTGGGGATTGGCAATTGAAGACTCACTTTGGAGGATTCTGGGACAAAATTGGAGGTCCATCCACATCAATGGGAATGGCAATCAGCATACTATCAGCATTTTCAGGGGAAGAAATGTATAAGAACAGGTTCATAACAGGAACCATAGACCCAATAAATGGAAATGCAGGCATCATAGGAGGAACTTACCACAAATCTTTGATACCGATGAGACTGAAAGAGCTGTCACCAGACAATGAAAAGATGTATTTCCTATTTCCTGCTGCAAACATGAAAGAATTCACTAAAGATGTCATATTCGACCCTTTTGAAGTGCAAAAAAATATTACTTGTTTGCCATATGAAAACTTTGAGCAAGCATATTACCTACTTTCATGCGGAGCAAACATTAGTAAGAAGAATTGGGAAGATTCAAAAAATCAGGGGAAAACAAGACTCGAAAAGACCCTGAAAGAAGTTAATAAAAGATTTGGAGTTAAATAAATTTGTCCGTTAGAAAGAGAGTGTAAAAATTTATTTATGTTTTCTCACTTTAATCCTTTCAATATGCTCTTCGCCAACTTCCTCAATAAAATAAATATGGTTATTTATCTTTATCTCCTGCCCGCGGGGAGGAACCTTCTTGAATTCATCTATCAATAAATCACTGACAGTATCATGCTTAGTGTCTAGATCTGTCTGAAAAAAAGAATTAACATATTTAGGACTGGTCTCTCCATCGACGAGAATAATGTTCTTGTCAACCCTCATGATCTTGTTAGGAGTTACATCGGACTCATCGATAATCTCTCCAACCAACTCCTCAAGTAAATCTTCAATAGTGACCAGACCAACTGTTTTACCATCCTCACCAACAACTAAAGCAATATGTGTGTGTCTTTCCTGAAACATCTTGAACAGGTCATCAATAATCGTCTTTTCATGGATAAAGAATGGCTTTACACCAATCTCTCTCAAAGGTAAATCCTCTTCATCATCAGTTATCGCTTCAAGAACATCTTTTGTATGAACAACTCCAACAATGTTATCTAAAGAGCCTAGAAACAAAGGAGTTCTTGAGAAAGGAGAATCAGCTATAGCTTCAATAGCGTCTTTTACCTTCATATTCGCATCCAAACAGAACATATTATGCCTTCTAGTCATAACTTCCTTAGCAGTTATATCATTGAACTCAAAGACTTTCTTTAACAACTCCTTCTCATCCTGCTCGATTGATTTCTCCTCAGCACCTATATCTATCGCTGTTTTTAAGTCATCTTCTGTCATAGTCTCTGCAACTTTCTTTGAAACACCGAAAAGAACCAATGTGCTGTGAGTTATCCACTCAAATAGTTTCACCAGAGGATATAATATTCTACTGAGAATCCACAATGGCTCCCCCATAATCAAAGAAACCTTGTCTGCATGAGTTGCAGCATATGACTTAGGAGTTATCTCGCCAAATACCAAGACCAAAAAAGTCATTGCACCAATTGCAATACCAGCTCCACTAGAGCCGAATAAATCAGTAGCAACCAAAGTTGCTAAAACAGAAGCGCCTATATTAACAAGATTATTACCAATGAGAATGGTTATGATCATCCTCTGGGGATTATCCTTTAGTTTCTCAACAGCTTTAGAACCCTTTCTCTTTTGCTTAAGCAAGGTCCTAAGCTGAATCTTGCTGAGACTTACTAGAGCTACTTCTGAACCAGAGAATAAACCTGATAAGAAAAGAAGCACAATCAAAGATATTATCTGCCACAGCATGTCAAATCATTACCTCAGCTAGAATAGTTGATATAGTGATATATAAATATTTTGAAATACTTATTTCACTTTCTTAACTACGAATTTCAAGATCTCCACAACATGTCTGTTTTTTGTTTTAGCATTGCGAAGCTTCTTTGCAAGGCCTTTCTCATCAAAAATAGCCTCAACCCAGTTTGCAAAGTCATTATTCATCTCTTTCACATGATGCTGAAACATATCATCAGCAAGTCTGTCAATTGCTTCAGAAAGCTGCAATAAATCACTGCAGCAAGAACCATCAATCATGTAGAAGCTTACATCAGGAGAAACTTTTTTCAAACCTTTTTTCACAGTTTTCTTAACTGTCTTCTTTTTAGAAGTTTTTTTGGTAGCCAAACCCCTCACCTCTAATAACAAGACATAGTATAGATAATATTTAAAGTTTGCTATTTGTGATATTGTAAATATTTTTAAAATTACAAAAAAGAAGTTTTTGGAATCGCAAAAGCTATTCTAGCTTTTGAGACACAAAACCTTGAAGTTTTGTTGTTCAAAAACAAAAAGTTTTTGTATCAATGAATTTTCATAGAATCATGCTTGAAACAATACCAAGGACAGAAGATCTAGAGATAAAGGAGAAATTCGTAGAGAGGTACAAGGCTCTTTTAGGAAAAGATTATAACAAGTTCATGAAGTATTCTTTTGCATATATCAGAAAGGCAATAAGAGTCAACACTTTGAAAATCTCCATTAACAAATTGAAAAAAAGGTTCTCAAAGGATTGGAATATGGAGCAAGTGCCCTGGTGTAAGGAAGGATTTTGGGTTAAGTTCAAGAAAGAAAAAAGGTTTGACATCGGAAACACTCCCGAACATCAACTGGGTTATATCTATGTGCAGGATGCTGCCAGCATGATACCTGCAATAGTATTAGATCCTAAACCAGGAGAGAGAGTCTTGGATATGTGCGCTGCTCCAGGCAGCAAGACAACACAATTATCGCAGTACATGAAGAATAAAGGGGTTTTAATTGCAAATGACTCAAATGGCAAGAGGTTGGCTGCTTTAGGCATAAACCTCCGTAGATGCGGAGTTTCAAATGTTGTAATAACACATCAACAAGGAAACTATTATCGTAAATTAGAGTTTGACCGAGTTCTTGTGGATGCCCCTTGCAGCGCAACAGGAACTATAAGAAGGAGCCTGAAAGCATTGTCAATGTGGAGTCCCGGTCTTGTAAGAAAGATGGCAGGCATCCAAAAACAATTGATAGAAGCAGGTTTCTTGGCATTGAAAAAAGGTGGAACAATGGTTTACAGCACCTGCACTCAAGAACCAGAAGAGAATGAAGCAATGGTTTCATATTTACTAAAAAAGCATAAAGATGCTAAGCTGGAAGAGATAAAGCTCAACATAAAGAAAAGCAAGCCAATTCTGAAGTTTGAAAACCTCAAGATAAATCCTGAAGTCAAGAAATGCCTGAGAATATATCCTTTTGATAATAATACCGAGGGCTTTTTTGTCGCTAAAATCAAAAAAGGTAAACCTTTTTAAAACTTAATTCTTTACTTATGTTTATGAGCGTAGGTGATGTTATTCCTAGAGATAATTCTTCAACACTAAGGCCCGGACTTGAAAGTATGGTGTTTGGTGATGGAATTACGGATGGTTTTGAGATACGTAACAAAAATGAATGGCGATTCTTATTCAAAACCGCAGAGGAGAAAATAACTGATTACAGAAAGAACAGAGGTGTACCTTTAAGAAAAAGATATCAGGATGCAAGTAACTGCATAGATGCAATCATTAAGAATGATGGCTGGAGCATTTCTACAGCTTTCCTTGATTCTCTTGATAATAGTCTATTGGCTATTATAACACATGTAGACAAACCTCATGTAAGAAAATTGTTTAGAGACGAAAAGCTAGATAGAAACATGGTTGGACATCTCTACCACAATATCAAGAGCTATAGAGACAGGAAATTCTCTGAGTGCAACAATATTGCTCAACCATACATAAGCGGAACTTCAAAAGAAGTCCAAGACATAAAAAAAGTCTTAGTTGGTAGAACCACTTATGTGGAACAGGAAAATGATACAAGAGTTTATATGAGGTTCTGGAAGAACAAATTCACATACTTCAATAATGTGCTTGACAGATTGGATGTAGAGGATGTATCACTTCATGATCTTGATGATATAAAGTATATGTCAAGCAAGATTGCTAATAATAGGTATCTTGCCAAGAAAGAAGAGTTCAAAGAGGAAAGACAGAATCTTCTTTTCAGGCTCGCGAACGCTTATGAAACTGGTAAAAGACATCTTCTGAAAAAAGGTGTTGAACCAAAAAAAGAGCCTGCATATAAGAGAATTCTAAATAGATTTACACCAAATATTCTTTCAAGATGAGAAAAACAGATTCTCATAAAGGACAGAACGGCATTGTTCTTGTTATCGGTGGTTCTGAAGATTTTATTGGTGCACCTTATTTAGCAACGAGAAGTGTCGCTTGTTTGAGAACCGGACCTGACTTAGTTATACTGGCTTGTCCTAAAAAAGTGGCATGGGCTGTCAACTGCATGACTCCTGACCTGATAACTAAGAAGTTAAGAGGCAAATACCTGAAGAAAAGCCATGCAAGAAAGATATTAAGGATGTCTAAGAAAGCAGATGTTGTACTTCTAGGTCCTGGTTTTGGGCTGAACAAGAAAACTAAAGAATTATTGGAAATCTTGGTCAAAGAGATAAAAAAGCCCAAAGTTATCGACGCTGACGCATTGAAAGCTATAAGAATTCAAGATGTTAACAACGCTGTTTTCACACCGCACCAGAAAGAGTTTGAGATATTATTGCATAATTCTGAACTGACTAAGAAAAACTATAGAAGAAAACTAAAGAATAATATTATCTTATTGAAAGGAAAGATAGACAAAGTCATATCTAAAGACAAAGTTAAGAATAATCATACTGGCAACGAAGCCATGACTGTAGGTGGAACAGGTGATGTTCTTGCAGGGCTCGTCGCCGGATATATAGCTCAAGGCAAAACACTGTTTGACGCTTCTTTCAGAGCTGCTTATATCAATGGTAAAATAGGGGATAAAACAAGAGAAAAGCTTGGCTATGGCTTGTTAGCTTCTGATTTCTTGGCTGAGATAGCCAAGTTAAACAAAAAGAAATAGTTTTTATTACTTCTTAGTTAAAACTAAAGTAAAATTTATAAATCTCGTCTAATTCTCAAGAAATTGGTGGCAGGAGATGAGTAACCAATTACAAGACATCCAAAGAACAGGATTAGAATTAATAGGAGAAGGATATCTAGAAAACTTAATAGAGGATTCTGATAGGTTACAACAAAAAGACAAAGCATACAAATCTCTAGGGAAAAAACCGGATCACTTTATATCACAATATGAGAAACCAACAAATCCTATAAGAAAGGCAAGAGATGTCATAAGAGATCTTGAAGGAGTAGAAGTAACATCAATAATTCTAAAACAACAATTAAAAGATGCAAATGAAAAAGTTGCTGATTATGAAAAAAATCATGAGATAGTAAAAAGAGTCAAAAATCCTGTAGAACTAACAGCGATTGTTTATTCTGGAGAAGATTATTTTAAAACAAAAAGCATAAGGGTGGCGATACCAATCTCAGAAAAACAATACATAAAATCCAACGCAAAGTCAGTGATAAACGCGCTTTACAAAGACATAGAGAAAATGTTCATAGAAGCTCTTAATGAAACTGTGAAGAATTACGAAATAAAATCAAAATTACCTGGAAAATACCTGGAGTTTAGAGCAATTCCAGAAGATGCATCATTAGCACTCATTGTTGAACAAGTTTCAGATAAGATGAACGAAATAGCAAATAAAAGAAATCATGACATAACTCAAACCAACAATATCACTATGAAATTCTTCTATGACAAAACAGGAGCGTTGGCCTACTTGAAAAAAGAGCTTTTAGAAGAAAAAACTATACCAACAAGGAAAAGACCAGGTCCGAAAAGAAAAATTGATTCGAATGCAACAGGGTTCCCAATGCAACAGGTAAGGACGGATCTTGAAGCTGCACTCCTAGAAGAAGGGTTTGTACTATCAAACGTTTATAATACAACTAGTAATCATCTAAGTAGAGGCATACTAAGACCTGATGTAAACGGTCGATTGTATAGTGAACACAGAAAAAACGACTACATACAAGGAGAACTCATCAAACAAAGAGTGTTTCATCATGAAAGAGAATATGTATCTGTCAAAGAGTTTAAAGAACTAACTGGTCTAAGAGAAACAACATACAGAGCGTGGATATCAAGAAAACATGTACGAACAGAGAAGACAGAAGATGGAGTCCAGATGAAAACAGGCTCCTTAAAAAAACATTTAAGTTTGTCTAACTTTTCAACAAACGACCGACACCCGGAAGGGATGTGGGGCAGAAGAAAAAGGAAGAGAAAATGAGAAAATCAGACTTTAGGAATAAACTAGACTAATTCTTATCTATCAATCCTTGCAACAGATTATATGCTCTCATAACGTCTTTTTTGTTTAGAATAAAAGTCATCTCTGTGCTTGTGGTTATTAATTCTAGGATGTTTATGTTCTCCCAGGCAAACATTCTTACAACGTTTGATATGACTCCTGGTGTGTGCAAGAATTTTGGATTAAAGTTTAATGATAATGAAACCACATTTTCTTCAATGTTTGATATTGTCTCTTCTTTCAATAGTTCTAAAATCTTATTCTTATGCTTCTCATTAGTTATTATTACAGATTCGTTATTGCCATGGATAATGTTTAGAACATCGCCTTTTTTATAATTTATTATCTCATATACTTTTCTTAACTTTGAGAAGAAAGCAGTTGACTTTACAACGCAGATGTCAACTAAGTTTGTTTTCATAGATATATCAGAATTATAATCAAACTCAGGCACTTTTGCTTCTTTTTCCTGCAGTTTATCTGCATATCTTCGAAACGCCATAATAATTGCTGAATGCTTCACTTCTTTCCCCAGTTCTTTCTCTATCTCATCCTTGTATCTCTCTGCTAAACTGGCAAAATTAACTATATTCATAGATAAAGCATGCTGCAATATTGGTTTTTCTTCAACTAATTTTTTCACAATATGGCTTATTGTAGGCATAATTAACCACAAATGAATAACAATTTATAAAGTTTTCTGTTATTATAGTAACATTAAGTTTATATACACAGTTATGTTTCTATATGAAAAGATTCAAAGAGGTACAAAAAAATGCCAACAGGAAACGGAGTTACATTACGCGATATGAAAATTGTTGAAGAGACAGGAATACATCCTATCACAGCAATGAATAAAGAACTTCATTATCAAACAATAAACCATGCAGTTATTATACTTCAAGAAATAGGAAACAGCCCTTATATAGGAAGAGATAGAATGCTTTCAGCACTGTCACAGCTTCAAGAATCTAGAGAGTATGGAGCTCTTGTTAACAATGCAAGCTTGAATGATTACATAAATCAAGCAATTCCAAGAATTGAATCAGCACTACAAGCAATATCTCCAGAAGGGCATGAATTCGAGCCTGAAGCAATGGGTCATTTTGCAGACACAGCAATTACACACATTCAAGGAGCAATATATCATTTAAACCAAGGATATGAAACTTTAGAACAAAGAATGAATTAATTTTTTATTTTCTTAAATTATTTTCTTTATTTATTTATCACTTTATATTTCTCAAGCTTCTCTTGAGTTCATTTTATAGGCATCAAGGTATAAAATATGTTTCCTCCTTCAGGGTTCGCTCTGACATTAACTTCACAGTCAAGTGCTTCACCTATTTCCCTTGCGTTAGAGAGACCGATTCCTCTTCCTTTTGAATTCTTCTCAAGATAAACTCCTGCTTCCCAAATTGCTTGATAATCTTCTTCACTTAAGGTTTTTCCAGCGTCTATCACTTCAAGAGCTAGATGGTTCTCATCTTTTTGATAAAGCTTTACAATAACATCACTATCTTTTGGAGCGTATTTGTCTGCGTTTGTCAGGTTATTCCTCAACACCTGCTTGATAATCGGATGAGAGAATACATTTGGTAAATCTTCTTGGATATCAAGTTTAAGATGCACATTCTCCAGAGTTTTATCATATGCATTAACTGTGTTTGACACAAGTGAACCCATATCCATCTCTTCTGTTTTAATCCTCTCGCCTCTCTCCATTTGTGAAAAAACAGTGAAGTATCCTAACACATCAAAGAGTTCTTCAGAGCTCGATTTGGCTGCTTCTAGTAAATCTAAATCAACACCAGTCTCTAAAAAGTAGTCAAGAATACCATGTATATTACTCGCAGGGTTCCTAATATCATGGAGAACTGTACCTATGAACAAATCCTTGGTCTTATTAGCTCTTTTCAAAGCTTCTTCAACTTTCTTGTATTGAATAGACTCTGCTATCTCATTAGATACAAACTCTAATAGTTCTAGATCTTTTTCAGAATAAATCTTCTTGTCTGAATAGTTCTGCAGAGCTAAAACTCCTATGACTTCCTCGTCAATTATTAAAGGCACACCAAGCCATTGCTTAGATGGAGCGCCTATTAACTCTATTTCCTTTTTTTCTTCAAGTTTATTCATATCATTGTCTGAAAGAAACATTGATTTTTTGTTTTTTATCACATGGGCTGTGAGCCCATTGCCTAAAGGTATGGCTTCTTCTGGCCCTTTATCTTTTTCATCTTTGTAAAAAGGGAATGATAACTCATCTCTTTCTTTATCATAAAAAGCTATATAGAAATTATCAGTATTTACAACCTTGCTTAAGCTGATATCTATTGTTCCAATAAGCTCATCAAGACTTGTTGTTCTATGAGTTGCTTCAGATATATTGTACAATGCTTTTTGCAGTTGTTCTGCTTTCTCTCTCTCTGTGATGTCTTTGACAAAGCTTATTTTCATACCATGAAACAAATTAGTAGTTGCAAATGATAGTGTTCGTTGCTCTCCATCCTTGTGTGTTATCACAGTTTCGTTTTCTTCTGCAAATAATTCTTGATATTCTTTATCAGGAGAGATTTTCTCTAAGAAAGTTTGGAGGTCTAGTATATCGTCACTTGGGTAACCTGTGATTTTTTCCAATTTAGGGTTATAAATCAAAACTTTTCCATCTTTGCCAGAAACCAGGATTCCATAAGGTGCAGAGTCAATAGAGAGGCTGTATTTTTCTTCACTTTGTTTTAACTTATGTTGGGCTTTTATTTGTTCTGTTATATCTCTGATAATTCCTTGATAAATTAGATTTCCTTTCTCATCCTCTGATATAGTAGAAGTTAGTAAACAATCAACTATTGTACCATCTTTTTTCTTTAACTGTACTTCCATACCCTTTACATGACCTTTCTTTTTTATTTCTTCAATAAACCTTTCTCTATCTTCAAGATTAACATATAACTCAGAAACACTTGTTTTCAAAAGATCTTCTCTTTCATAACCAAATAAGTCTAAAGCAGCTTGATTAAAATCTATTATCTTACCCTCTCTGCTAGAAATATATAGAGCATCCGTTGAGCTTTCGAAAAGGTCACGGTACTTTTCTTCGCTTAATAGGTTACTTATAAGTTGTATTTCTTCAGGTTTAAGCTTACCAATTGTTTCATTACTCAGAATTCCTTCTAATTTTTCTCTAGTCATTTTTTCAAGTTTATCTCCTGTCATAAATGCTTTCGAATATGTAGATTTTAACTATCTAATAGTGGAAATTCAAGATTCTTTTTAAAGATATAGTGAAATTATTTCCTTGCTTTCTCTATTCTACCATGCAATAAAGCTTCCAAAGACTGATCATTAACCTTTATGACCTGCCATCTCACACCCGGGATATCTCCTTTAGAACGACCCATTGTACCACCGATGCATTCAATCATAACTTCATCGTGCTCATCAATCAACTTTGAAGCTCCATCACCAGGACAAAAAGCAGTAACTTGCTTCCCATTCTTAATAAGCTGCACACGAACACATTTTCTCATAGCAGAGTTTGGCTGTTTTGCCTCTAACTGGACTTTTTCAAGAACTATGGCTGAAGCTTGTGAAGCTCCTCCCAAAGGATCAGCTTTCTTCTTCAAGTCAAAAGCTTTCTTAACAAACCATTTATCAGAATAGCGAGACTTCTTTCTTCTCTTCATCAATTTCTTAGCTGCATTGATTCCTTTTGATTTGCTTGCCATGTTATCCTCGGAAAATATGACTATTTATAAATATTACTAAACAACTTTTATCTCTTTCAATTCAGGAAAATACTTCTGTACTATCTCTTCTGTCTCTCTCAGGTTCTTAGCTTTTGAACCTATCATCAAGCCCTTGGTCTTTGTGTCAGGACCAATTATGGTAACAACGCCATCTTCTTCAGAGATCTTCACAACTTTCAGCGGGGCTATCAAGTTCTGTATGAACTGCAATAAATTCTCATTATACTCTATAATCCTTATCTGTTTACTCAATAACTTCTCAAGTTTTAACAGATGCATCTTGTTCTTACCAAGAGCTTTCATCATCAAGCCCTGATTCACCATGAAAGTGAGTTTCTCCTTGAAATAGAAGCATTCCTTTACATTAATACGAGTTATCTTTTCAAAAAGATTAATGTGCCTTATCAAATCCAAATCGTATTTTACACTCATCTTAGAATTCCAATTATTGATACTGAAAAAGGTTTTTTACAAAACACTCCGAGCTCGTCGTTTGGCATATCCAGTTCCTCAACTGTAACCTCTTCAAAGCTAGCATACTGTTTTACATCTGCAACAGTGCCTGAATTACAGTTAGAACTTAAGAAAACCTTTTCAATCTTTCCTAACTTCAAATTCTTCAAAACCCTGTCTGTTCCAATGACAAGTTTCTCATTTCCTAATAATTTCTTTATTTCAGCAACAGTCATTTTGTCTTTGTCACCAATCCTGGCAATCCAGTACCTACTGGTACCAATTGATTCATCATGACATTCTCAATAACACTGTTCAAGTAATCAACTTCTCCTGTCAATGCAGCATTAATAACATGATTAATAGGTGTTTCAAAAGAAGCTCTGGCCAAAACACTTGGTTTCTCCTTGACAATACCATATCTGTTTATACCCATAACCTTTCCAGACATACACATCGCATCTGCAACGAGCATTATATGCCTTATGTCAATATTTATTCCCTGAGCATCCAGTACTTTCAAAACCTCATTTATGATTATCTGTCTTGTAGCCTCTACTCCAAGCATACCCTCAATCTCAAACAAGTCATTACTGACTGTTCTTGTTGTATCGACATATTCTTTCTTCAGTATCTCTTTCAGATTAGAACCTGCTGTAACAATGAGATATTCTTCCCCTCTTTTAACAGGCAACACCTGTGTTATGCCTTTGACACCTGATATGAAAGCATCCTTTATCTTTTCCTTTAATTTGTAAATCTCATTCAATGCCTCGTCTTTTGAGTTTGAAGTAACAATGATTGAATAATCCTTTTGCTTCTTGAATTTGAATTTTTTGAAAGTCTTTGACAGAATTTTTGTGGCTTTTTCCTCTGTTAAGCCAGCGTTTTTAAGCTTTGATTTTTTCATCAGAATAGTCATCTGAAGATTTGCAATGTTTATTGAAATCTCTTGCAAGAAAGCCTGTAATGTAGTCTCTTTCATATTCTCAGCCAGTTTCTTGATATTCTTACCGGTTGAATAAGGTTTTTTCAGATAAACCTCCATCATTTTGGTGTTTATGTTCTTTCTTCCGTCAAGAATCTCTATCAATCTTGGCAATCCTGTTGTGACATTTAACTCTGAAACTCCTGCAAAATGGAATGTGTTCAAGGTCATCTGTGTACCTGGCTCACCGATTGACTCAGCACCCACCAAACCAACGCTCTCTCCTGGTTGAGCTAATGATCTTCTGTACTCTGAATACACTGCTTCCAGTATCTTCTTTACTTTTGCCTCTGAACATTTAGCAGGCAAATGCTCTTTCACTTCTTCCAATATCTTTTCCGGAATTTTATCCTCATATTGTTTGAATTGTTTTGTCATTTTACTGAGTTTATTATCTGTTTAACATTAATCTTTCCGCCTTCGGTTCTTGAAACATCCAATCCATCTTCACCATAGTTGAACTGGACTATCTTTCCAGAGGCGTCTCTTACAGTGAAATCATACTCAACTTTCAAGTCCTGCAAAGCATTTGCAAGTCTCCTATACAAATAACCGGATTTTGGTGTTCTCAATGCAGTATCCATAAGGCTGTCCCTTCCTGTCATTGCCATAAAGAACATCTCGTGAGGCTTTAATCCGCTTTTGAAACCATTCTTTATGAAACCATGAGCATCGGGTCCCAGATCATTCTTTCTAAAACATGACAAAGTCCTGTCTTCAAAACCTTTGTCGATTCTTCCGCCTCTCAGAGCCTGTTGTCCTACGCAGGCTGCTATCTGAGCCAGATTAATCAGGTTTCCTCTTGCTCCGGATTTGATCATTGCCATTGTATTGCTTGTCTGGTCAGTTGTATCTGCCACGACTTGTCCTGAATCGTTCCTTGCCTTGTTCAATCTCTCAAGAATCCTTAATTCAAGAGTTTCTGCAAAGCTTCTTCCAGGTAATGGCTCGAGTGTTCCTGCGTGAAACTCTTCAATCATCCTGTCCACATCCTGATAAGCCGCATCAATGATGAGCTTGACTTTTCCTTCTGCATCTCCTACAAGGTCAGTGTCTGAAAGCTTGGTTGTGAATCCATATTTCAACAGGACTTCATTTCCAAGTCTGTATATCTTTCCAAGTATTTCGACCATTTCATCCTTTCCATATTGCTTGTGGATGTTTCTCAGCAACAATCCTGAGCCCTCTCCAAGATTGCTCTTGTCCATAATACCTGACAAAAGCTTTCCTTTTCTTATCTTTACAATGTGGTCTGGATCATCTGAATGCACTGATCTTGATATTCCATCAAAGTCGAAATCATCTGGTAGCATGAGTGAAAAAATCTCTTTTCCTGTTAGTTCTGCTTTGGCTGAAAATCCTGAGAAGTCAGATATGCCAACTGAAGCCAATAAGTCAACTGCTTCATTCCTTGGAAGCTTCATTTCTTTTGTCAACAAATAGTTTCCTGAGATTGCGTCCTGGTTGCAGCCAATGATACTTAAACCATATCTTGGACTTATCAACTGAGTCTGTACTTCCATCAATACTTCTGCTTCTGCTCTTGCTTCTTCTGTTTGTGGTATGTGCAAGTTCATTTCGTCACCATCAAAGTCAGCATTGTAAGGCGCACAAACAGCAGGATTAAGTCTTAGTGTCAATCCAGGCAACACTCTTACCCTGTGGCACATCATGCTCATCCTGTGTAGTGATGGTTGTCTGTTGAATAATGATATATCTCCGTTGCAAAGATGTCTCTCGACAATAAATCCTGGCTGTAATTCCTCAAGTAATTGCTCTTTTGTCTCATCAGTAATCTTTTTTCTCTTGCCGTCAGGTCTTATAATATAGTTTGCTCCAGGATATTCCTCTGCTCCTTTTTCAACGAATTTTTTCAAAAATTTTATGTTCCATTCAGTCACTCTTTCAGGAACTGTCAGTTTCATAGCGATGACCATTGGAACTCCTACTTCGTTGATATTGAGCTTTGGATCCGGGCTAATGACTGTCCTTGCTGAGAAGTTCGTTCTTTTTCCTGCAAGGTTATGCCTGATTCTTCCTTCTTTGCTTTTTATTCTTGCAGTGAGTGTTTTCAGTGGCTCTCCGCTCCTGTGCCTTGCCGGCGGTAGTTGAGCAACTTCATTATCAAAGAAAGTTGTAACATGATACTGCAATAAGTCCCATAAATCTTCTATGATTATCTCCGGTGCTCCTGCGTTGATGTTCTCGAACAATCTCTGGTTGATTCTTACAATATCTCCTAGCTTATGTGTAAGGTCATCCTCGCTTCTTTCACCGCTTTCAAGAGTTATTGAAGGTCTCATTGTAACCGGTGGTATCGGCAACACAGTCAGAATCATCCATTCAGGCCTTACTGCTTTTGGATTCATGCCAAAAACCTCAAGGTCATCATCAGGTATCCTTTCCAAGCGGGTTCTTATCTCGATTGGTGAAAGTCTCTTCTCATCCTCAAGTAAAGTTGTTGGTTTCTCAAGTCTTACCTTGAACTGTTTTTCCTTGCAATGAGGACATTTAGTGATTGTTTTCAAACTGGCTATTATCTCTGAGACTTTCTTCCTCCTGTTTGATAACCCAAGCTCTGCACCTACCAATTCCAAAGTATCCAAATGCTTGTTAATCTTGTCCTTAGGTATGAGTATCCTTCCACAATCCTTGCAAGTGCATCTTAGCAAGTCAAGTATCTCTTTTATGAATTTTATATGCACAATTGATCTTGCCAATTCAATGAATCCAAAGTGTCCGATGCATTCCTTTAACTTGCTTCCGCAGGTCTTGCATTTCAATCCTGGATCAATGACACCTAGTCTCACATCCATTAATCCACCGTCGACAGGGTATCCTTCTTTATCATAAAGTTCAGGAGTAACAACTTTTGCTGAAGCCATTTTTTTTATGAACTTAGGACTCATCATTCCAAAAGTTATCTTGCCTATCTTCTTGTATGTGTGTTCAGATTCTTCTAGTGTCAATATTTTCCCTCCAAACCAAGTTTTGGATATACTGTAAGTGCTTTTAATTCATCAAGTATTAATTTGAATGCATAGCTAATTTCTATGTTTGAGACTTCTGTGTTTTCTCCGCATATTGGGCAGAATGATTGCTCTTTCCTGCCATCATAGACAGCTATGACTCCGCAATCCTCACAAACTGGAACTATTGTCTTGTCTGCATCAAACCTTTCTTTCAACAATAGAGAGGTTCCGTGCGCTACAAAGGTGTCTTTCTCCATCTCTCCAAGTCTCAGACCTCCCTCGTTGGCTCTTCCCTCTGTTGGCTGTCTTGTCAATAACTGTATTGGCCCTCTGGCTCTGGAGTGTACTTTGTTTGCTACCATATGTTTTAATTTTAGATAGTACATGCTTCCGACATAAATCTTGGCCTTGTATCTCTCACCAGTTATGCCGTTGTACATTGTCTCTGTACCGTTCTCCATGAAACCCAAGCTTAGTAATTCTTTTCTCAGATCAACCTCTTTCTCAGAATCAAACAATGTAGCGTTGATCCTTCTTCCTGCCAATGCGCCTGTCTTGCTTGCCAATAACTCAATCATGTGAGCCATTGTCATTCTTGACGGGATTCCATGAGGACTGAATATAATATCAGGTCTTGTACCTGATGCTGTGAATGGTATATCTTCTTCTGGAACAATTATGCTGATAACTCCTTTCTGACCGTGCCTGCTTGTGAACTTGTCCCCTATCTCAGGAATTCTTTGATCCCTTAATCTTACCTGGATCAGCTTATTACCTTCAGAGTTTTCTGTTATGGTTACAAAATCAACAATTCCTTTTTCTCCGTGTTTCAGAGCCATTGAAGATTCTCTTCTGGAACTTGATGTAAGGTTATATTCATCCAGTGAACTCAGGAATCTTGGAGGGCTAGACTTTCCAATTATGACGTCTCCTTCTTTTACAGCTGCTTCAGGATAGATTATTCCATCATCTTCAAGAAGCCTGTAATCATTCTCTGACCTGAAGCCCTTGACATCCTTGTCTGGAATAGATACTTCATCAATCAAGCCTCCTGAATATCTTAATTCTTCAGATATCACAGGCCTGTAATAAGTGCTCCTGCCCATTCCCCTGTCAACAGACCCTTTGTTTATGACAATTGCGTCTTCCATATTGTATCCTTGATATGACATGACTGCCACAACAACATTCTGTCCTGATGGGTGTTTTTCGTATTCAAGAGTTTCGTGAATCAATGTGCTTGATATAGGATATTGAGGATAATGCAGTAAATTGACATCCATGTCCATTCTGTTAAAATAGTTTGCTACATAAAATCCTATTGCCTGTTTCTGGTTCTTTGAACCCTGGCTTAGCCTGACTCCATGGTTGAAGTTTCCAAATGGAACCAATGCAGTTGTCAGACCAACAATATCCAATGGGCTGACTTCCAGATGTGTGTGGTCCGGTGTTAACTCTTCTTCTTTGAAAGCTATCAATGCATTTTCTTCTTCTAAAGCGTCAAGATAATCAATGACTCCCTGTTTTACAAGGTCAGTCCATGTTATCTCGTTCTTTTCAAGTTGATCAAGATGTTTGTTTGTCAATAATGGTTTTCCATCACTTACAACAATGAGTGGTTTGACTGCTCTGCCTCCGCTGATCTCCACTCTTACCTCATCAGTTTTTTGATTGAACATAACATTTGCTGTGATTGGTAGTTTACCCATTCTTCTCTCTGATACAATCCTGTCTACAAATTCCTCTGGCTTTTTTACTGTTCCAACAAATTTGTTGTTTAAAAATACATCACTCATTTTATCTTCTCCAAGCCCATGCTTTGAAGTGCTGTTAAAACTTTATCTTCATTCTCGGCTTGAGTTATATTTGCTAACAGAGCAAGGTTTTTTCTAAGCCCGATATTTGTTCCTTCAGGAGTCTCGCTAGGGCAGAGTCTTCCTATATGCGTAGGATGCAAAGCTCTTGCCTCGAAATTCTCCTGGCTTGAGGATAATGGACTTACAACTCTCTGCAAATGTGATTGTGCCTGCAAGAAATTCAATCTCTCGATTCTCTGTGAGATACCTTTTCTTCCACCAACCCAGTTACCAGTAGCCATTGAGCTATAGATCCTTTGGGTTAACAGCTTCTCTCTTATAATTACCTTTATGCTTGGAAATTTTCCTCTTTTTACGATTCTCTGGAAATTGTACAGGAAGTCACCTATCAACACTTTCAAGTTCATCCTAAAAAGGTCTCCAAGCAAATCTCCTGGCAATTTTATTCTCTTGTTCATATAATGATCCTTATCATCAATTGGTAATTTGTTATTCTCAACAAGGATGAATTTCTTCATCATCTTGCAAAGATTATAAGCTTTTAGCAGTCTATGCTCTTTTTCTATCCCTAGATGAGGCAATAAGTACTTGTCAATGATATCAATCATTCTCTCCAACCTAATCTCCCTTGACTGAGTTATACCAATCTTCTTTGCCAGATAATCAATTGCATCCTCTTCTGTTTTCACGTCGACAAATTCGTAAAGGTTGATTATAACTTCAGAATTTTCCCCCAAATCAATATGTTTCATTATATCTTCATCTTTTTTGAGGCCTAAAACCTTCAGAACAACTATGATTGGAACTCTCTTCACTCTTGTGAATGACAAGTAGAAAACACCGTCTTTTAATTTCTCAAACTGGTGCGGAATCTTGTATGAACCTTTCTCAGAGAATATCTTTCCAACGAATTTACTGATGCCTGTTGATGGTTTTTCAACCAAGAACTTGTTAGAAGCAAGATCTTCAATGTTGACAATTGCTTTCTCTGTCCCGTTTATTATAAAATACCCGCCATTATCATCAGGGTCCTCGCCTGTTTTCACTAATTCCGTTTTGTTAAGTTCGTGCAAATGACAGAACTTTGATTTAAGCATTATTGGGAGATTACCTATCTGGGTTGTGAACGATTCTCTCTGCACACCATTGATATGTGAACTTACTTCCATAAAGATTGGTGCAGAATATGAGATTTTTCTGAGTCTTGCCTCAACAGGATAAATAGATCTTTTTGAACCATCAGCCTCAGTTATCTCAGGCTTTGTAACCCAAATTTTATCTAATCTAATCTTGAACTCATCAATGTTTGGTGGTATGATTGTTGGTTCAACCTCCCTGTTCTCATCAATTATTACCTGGAGCTCTTTCTCCACAAATCTGTTGAAAGACTCTATTGAAGACTGGACTATTGAATTCTCTTCAAAATATTTCTTAATCAAAATCTTTGAATAATCACTCATTAATCACACCTCTATAGAATACAGTCTCACCGGCAGTAGAACTCTTCCTAATAATCTTGATAACATCCCTTTCTTTAGCATCAAGATGAGAAATTGCAGGGTCTTTGATAGAAATCTTAGGCAGCTCTTTTATATCAACATTATATTTTTCCATCAAGGCTTTCTTGTCCTTGTCGCTAAGTTTTAGATGCACTGGAACTAAAATGTGAGTTAGTTTGTCTTTCTTTGCTGCCATTTTTGTTGTTTGATCATAAACTGGGCCGGACGAGATTCGAACTCGCGACCACTTGATTGCTTTCACCTACTGAAAGTTCCAAAACTTCCAGTTTTGGTTAAAAGTCAAGTGCTCTTGCCAGGCTGAGCTACCGGCCCGATGGTTTATGCCCGTAAAGGAAATAAACGCCCTGGCCGGGATTTGAACCCGGGTCGATGCCTCGACAGGGCATCATGATAGTTATCGCGCGAAACCATGTGATTATCAGCGTGCCGAACTACACTACCAGGGCAATCTTTGATAAATAATATAGCTAGGTCTATCTCCACTTGTGTTTTTGTTAGTGAAGAAAAACCATTTTGTTTGTTTGAGCTCGTCTTTACCTGGGTGTGTGTTGCTTGGAAACCGTAATCCCTTTATAAACGTTACGGTTTACTATTGGAAATCATCATACTTTTTTGAGTTTAATTTTATTTTTAATAGAAATATTTATTTATGCATAGAAAAACAAGGTAATATGGCATTAAATTTTCATAGAAACATCCCTTTATTGTATATTTACAGTATTCTAATAAAAAGGGTTTCAATGCCAATAATAATTCTATACTTTCTTTTAAATAATTTAAATTATACCCAAATCGGAATTCTAGCAGCTGTAATGGCTGTCACAACCATGATAACAGAGATTCATGGAGGTATTTTCGCTGATTTATATGGTAAGAAATACTCTTTGATGCTTCACTCATTCTTTGGAATGATGTGTATGTTCTTTTATTTCATTGGCGATTCATTCTATTATTTTGTTGTAGCCAGCTTCATGTATGGTCTTGCAGGAACTTTTATCACAGGAACCAGAAATGCGTTGCTGTATGACACTCTTTTACAGACTAATGATACATCAAGCTTCAAGAAATATAATGGACGAATGCTTCTTTACTCACACTTGGTCAATGCTTTAGTATTATTAGTTATACCTGTAATTTACACATATAACGTTAAGTTTCCTTTCTTGATAGGAATAGCTTTTTACATAGCATCGTTTATTGTTGCTTATTATTTCATTGAACCTCCAATAGCCAAAACAAATAGAAGATTCTCAGATTACAACAGAAAGTTTGTTGCAGCAGTTAAAGAGATTGTATTCAGCAAGAAAGCTCTTTTCGCTCTTTTAATGATGACTGTGGTATATGCATCATTGTATATGAGTTCTGAATATACGCAGCCGCTTCTTTTGATATCTGGTTTGCAGGTAATCTATTTTGGGATAGTATATACTTTGATGAGAGCATTGATGGGATTCGGTGGATGGTTTACGCATAAGTTGGAGAAATATTTTAGCAACACAAGTCTGTTGATTGCCGGAAGCGGATTCATAGTCCTGGCATTTCTTGGTCACTGGCTTGGAGCAGGAATTGTTATCATAATTGCAATATTATTAAAGAAATTCTTTGAAGGACTTACAAGAATAATACTGGAAGAAGACATTAATAAGAACATAAAATCAGAAAATAGAACAACAATACTATCAATCTCAAGCCTTGTAAGGAATCTATTGACTGCATTGCTCGTGCTTTCTTTTGGCACACTAGCAGACTTTATCGGTGTGCAGAAAATCTTTGGTTACGCAATAATTGCGTTTATAGTATTAATACTAATTGTTTTCTTTTTCTTGAAAAGAGATTAAATCAAAAACTTTATATAATGAAATCCTATTTTCATTTTCTAAGATGAAGAGAGTTCTTATAATTGAGGATGAGGAAGACATCGCAGAGGCAGAGAAACTGATTCTACAGGACCACTTCAAGGTTTATGTCGCATATACTGGCAGTGAGGGTCTTGCAATGGCTGAGAAGCTTAGACCTGATGTTATTGTTCTTGACATAATGTTGCCGCATATATCTGGCTATGAGATTGCTCAGAGACTCAAGGATAATAAGAATCTGGCCAATTCAAGGATTGTCATGGTGACTGCAAAAAGCGAACAGGCTGATGAAGATATGGGCAAATACAGCGGCGCTGAAGTCTATGTCACCAAGCCATTTGAGCCTGAAGAACTTCTCGAAGCAGTGAATAAAGTTCTGAAAAAGAGGTGAAGAACTTAGCTGTGATATTAAATGAATGCATTTGAATTATTAATTATAATCTATCATTCTATAAACAGTTTCATGGCCACTGATGGCGGTGAATTGCTTAAGAAATTCGTTGAGCTCTTCTTGTTCACAGTTGTAACCTATATGATTGCCAGTGAGTACGGCCGCTCCAAAGAAAGGCACCTAAAGTATTTGATGATTGGGTTTGCAGCTCTAGCAATTGACAAATTGATCATGAGCTTGGTTTTTTCTTCTATTGTTTTTGGAGATGTAAGATTGTTTATCCTGAATCCTTTTCTGCCTATTCTAGACTTGTTTTTAGAGATATTTGCTTTAATATTATTGACTAATTCATTCATTTACCCTATCTTTGCAGACAAGGTTGATGCTTTGAAAAGAAAGATTACCAGAGAGACATTTATAGTTATTATAATAGTATTAATTATTGAAGCTTTCTGGCTTGTCAGGGTTACTCATGAGCCTACAGCTGCTTTCAGGAGTGAATTGAGTTATCTGTTCTTGGAATTATTGAAGATAATGGTTCTTTACAGCCCTATATTCTATATATTATCTAATTTGAAAAAGATGGGCAAGTACGGACCTCACATAATGATTGCTTTTATAGTAGCTATGATAACACCTGCAACCAATGTCATTAATGTTGTCTTCTTTGGAGGAGCAAGCAACAACTTAAGAGTATTTGCTCATCCATTCCTGTTCATCAGTGTATTGTTGTTCACAAGAGTTACTTATCTAAAACTTGTTGATAAGGCAACCATCAAACGTGAGTTGGCTGAGACCAAAGAGAAATATGTCCGTGAGCATGAATTAGGAAAGATGAAGGATGAATTCGTCAGCACAGTAAGCCATGAATTAAGGACTCCTATAACCTCTATGAAACTTTATTTGGCTTTGCTAAGGCAAAAAAAATTCGGCGCTTTGAAAAAGAAACAGCAAGATGCTGTTAGTATTGTTGAAAAGGAAACTAATAGATTATCAAAATTAATTGCAGATATATTGAACCTTTCAAGATTGGAAGCAAAGAAAACAAAGCTGAAGTTGGAGAATGTCAACATCTACAAACTTGTGAAAAACAATCTCTATTATAACCTGGCTGAGCAGAAAGGAGTTGAGATTGAGAATAATATTTCTAAGAAATTCATTGCAACTGTCGATCCTGAAAAATTCAAACAAGTCTTTATCAATTTGTTTAGTAATGCAGTGAATTATGCAAGGAGAAAGATTAGTATTTCTGTTAAAGAAGGTGTGAATCACTGGGATTTTATCGTCGAGGATGATGGACCAGGCATTGAAAAAGAAAAACTTGAAAAATTATTTGATAAATTCTATAGAGTAGGGGATTATCTGACAAAAGATAAGAAAGGAACAGGTCTAGGTCTAGCTATAGTGAAAAATATTGTAGAACTTCACAACGGCGAAGTCTGGGCAGAATCTAAAAAAGGGACGAGGTTTATTGTCAGATTGCCAAAGTAATATAAATAAGACATTATTTCTGACCGTCATGAGCACCATTGAGAATTTAGTCAACTATGAATTTCTTGACCTGCTTGAAAAATCAGATATAGATTTTTTTCAGGTTCAAAGAGATCATGAATTTCCTGAATCAGAACTTAGCTTAAGAAAGAATTACGGTGGCAAAACTGATAAAGGAAGAGAAAGAAAAGTTATGATTCTTGAAATAAGTAAATCATTAATTCAAATAATCAATGAGTTTGTCAACGAACATGGAGCTATTACAAGAAAGGAAGTCAGTTACACAGTCACAGAGTATTTTAATGGACAAATACCTGATAATATTAATGATCGATTTGAAGGTGATTCATTAGCAAAGATTCTTTTCCCAAACTCAAGCGCATCTTATATTCAAACAGTTAGAAATTACTTAGAAGACAGCAATATCAAGCTTGGAAAGATAACAAATTTCTACAATCCTAGAGAGAGAAAGTTAAAACCAAGCATCGGCCCTGGAGCCAATGTATTCTACAAGAGCGAAACAAGAGCTAAAGAATACATCACTAAGAAATTCACAATCTCAAAAGATGAAAAAAGTCAAACTCGCTCTAGTAAAAGGTCTATACATATAGAATTTCTTAGTCAATGGAACGCTGCAACTTTGAGTTTACAACAGAACAGATCTCATCTAAGCCAGATCAATAGCATTAATAGTGATGAAATAGCAATTGAATACTTGATTAACAGAGGTATTTCTGAAGAAGTCGCCACAGGAATTTTTGATCATGAAGAATTAAAATCAGTCATAGTTTCTGATGATAAGTACAACATCTTTGCATTGGAAGGAATAGCATCAATATATCGGAACGAAACAATACAGAAGCAAATAGATTTTAAGTTAAGAGAAAATAAATGATTTCTGAAAACCTTATCTTCTGAAATTCCCTCTAGGGCCTTTTCTTCTATTGTCATATCTTCTTTTTGGACCATGAAATTTTCTTGGACCACTGTCATTTCTTTTTGGACTATCTGATCTCTTTGAACCGTCATCTCTTTTAGGACCATCATCAGTTCTTCTAGAACTATCATGTCTTTTTGGAGAATCTGTTCTTCTTTGACCATCATGTCTTCTTGGAGCATCTGATCTTCTTTGATTGTCATGTCTTCTTGGACCTTCATTATCTCTTCTAGGTCCCGATCCTCTTGGACGACCATCCCTTCTAGGGGCTGATCTTCTCCAAGTATTAGGTCTTCCTCGATTATTACTTCTTCCTCTGCTTTCCACTCTAACAGTTGTGGCTTGTTCCACGCGAGGAGTGTCCAAGTTTTCAATTTCAAAGTTTCTGTAATCCCTCTGAATTCTACCAAAATTATCATGATCTAAATCACATAAGATGTTGATAACCTTGCCTGATTCACCAGCTCTGGCAGTCCGGCCTATCCTGTGAACATAATCCTTCGAATCTTTTGGAATCTCATAATTGTATACATGAGAAACATTCTCTATATGAAGACCTCTTGCTGCAACATCTGTGCAAACCAAGACTTCTGCTTTCGCATCATTGAAAGACTTTAAAGTGCTTGTTCGCTTGTTCTGCGACAAACCTCCATGAATAGCAATTGCATTAACCTTGTTGGTTCTCAAATTTTTAACAACAAAATCAGTTGTTCTTCTTGTATTGCAAAATACTAAAACCAAATCTGTGTCTTCTTCTCGAAGCAGATGCACAAGCACTGATATCTTCATGTTTTTTGACACGTCGTAATATACTTGTTTTAGCTTGCTCGGATCAACATATTTATTGGTTAAGACTTCAATCGGATTATTCAAGTATCTATCAGCCAATCTCTTAATCTCATATGAGATAGTGGCTGAGAAAAACATTGTCTGTCTTTGCTTCGGACATACACGAATGATTTTTTCAACATCATCTATGAATCCCATGTCAAGCATACGATCTGCTTCGTCCAGAACCAATATTTTAACTCTGGACAAATCAATGGTTCTCCTGTTAAGGTGATCCAATAATCTTCCTGGCGTCGCCACAACTACTTCTGCATTTGTCAAATCATGAATCTGCGGGTTGATTGAAACACCACCGTAAACACTCATAATCCTAAGATGCTTGCCATGTGAAAGCTGTTTTATGGACTCTTTTACCTGTTCAGCTAGTTCTCTTGTCGGAGAAAGCACTAAAGCCTGTACACCTTTTCCCGGTACAACTTTATCTACAATTCCGCTTCCAAAAGCAAGTGTTTTTCCAGAACCAGTTTCTGATTCTCCTATCACATCCCTACCTTTCATTATATGAGGAATTGATCTCTCTTGTATCTGTGTTGGTTTTGTAAAACCTAATCTCTCTATGACTTCAAATAGTTCCCTACTTAAGCCTAAATTTTCAAATAAATTCATTCTAATTTACCTCTAGTTATTATATAGCACTTCTTCAGAAAAAGCGAAATGTTAAATGTTATTAAGCAAGTGCTCTCTCGTCGCTAGTCATGCTCTGTAAAAAAGAAAAAGTTAGAGGTAGTATATAAAGGTTTGGGAAACAAGTTTATTTCTTAAAAAAACAATACCAAGCTAAAGCCATATAAATATTAGAAGTTTCCTTTCTGTATGCTTGACCCAACACCGTCTATTCAGGAGTTACATCTTACTTTTGTTCTGTGGAAAAAGTTACTAGGGGAAAACAGCGGAAATTTTGATCACTATAACGATCAACTTGAAGAGTATGAAGATACATTTTCTGAAGGAATTAATACACAGGTACAATTAGGTAGAATTCACGATGTAAGAACAGTTGGAGATTGCAAGACTTATGGAGATTCTTTCTTTCATAAACATGAAGGTATTACTTATATCCGCGCTGGTTTGCCTTATCCAGATGAAGAAATGGATCCATATGAAGACTTGTTTAATGAATATTCACAAAAATTAAGAGTGATGATCCTTGTGGATGGCGTTAATCCAACAGAACTTGTGAATAATCAATTACTAACAGCAAATAAACTAAGTCAAGCAACTCACACATTAATTAATGATAATAATCCACAACAAGCTTTAGTTCAGTATAGAAAATTATCTCATTTAAGTGAACAACCCAGGAGCTTAAGTATTGAAAGAATTCTAAATGATAATTTTGCACTCGAACAAGTTACTGGCTTAACAATCACACAAAAAGCAAGTGAAGACTCAAGCTATTATAGTAGGTTCCTAAAGAGATTTGACTTGAAATGGGTAGATTTTATGGATGAAAACCAAGAAAAATATTTTAGAGTTTCAGAAATGCTCTGCGACGTGAATTATGACTCTAATTCTTGGAAACACAGTTATGATATGATCAGAAAAGAAATCACCTCTAAAGAAGATATAAATAACCCTCTTGTAGCAGCGTGCTTAATGCAAAACATAGTAAATGAAAGAAAAGCAATTTACACGAAAGATGTAATTGCACTTCTAAACTCTACAGATTCTTAGAATAAATATCCCCCCGCCCGTGCTTGAAAGCGTTTGTCGTCGAGAAGATATTTTGATGAAATATTTTATGTACTAAAAGGTTCACACCCGCAGAAATCGAATACATAAATTATTCAATACATTTTTTTATTAAATATTCAAAACATGTTTTAGTTGTGTCAAACAATAAAACTCCTTCTGAAATATTGAAATGTTCTCTTTTATGAGACACACGATCAGAAGAAGTAGACCATAATGAAATAATTGTTGATTGAAAAAAGCCGAATATTTTTTCATCTATCAAGTGATTGTCTTTTAAATAAGATAGATTGGATTTAATTTTAGATTGAACTTCTACCTTGTCACATTTTCTTTTTGTAACTTCATATATAAATATTTCAACAGCAGACCTTAACTCATCCAAAGAATCCTTTACTTTTCCTTGTTTTAACTTAGTAAATCCCTCATTCAATATAGTATCTACTTTTTCAAATTCATACTCTTTTAGAAGATAGCTAATAGAACTTTCAAATTGTTCTTTAGTATAATCAACTAAAACATCAGGACTCTTAACTACAGAAGTATTTAAGGCTTTCATAAATTGAATTATGAATTCTTTATTTGTCTCTATTATTGAAGTATATTCAAACTCATCTATTGGTTTTTCAGAAATTTTTGCTGCTTTTTGATTCAATCTAAAGAAAAGAACTGGCTTAGTTCTTATCGTGATCATAATTCCAGGTTTGTCTTCATACTTGGAAAGAGATAAAAGAACATTTATTTCCCAAGGCCAATCAACTCTTGTTGATTTGAGTTTCTTAAAATACTCTGAATGAAATAGTTCATCTCTCTTAAGAAATCCATAGTCTAATTTGATATTTTGAAATTTAGTTAGTTTAGGAAAAGATACATTGTGTATAAAAGTCATTGATAAGAATTTATCATGATATTCATCCGGAAGCAAAAAAGGAACAGCTCTAGTTTCATTCACATAAGATAAATTAGAGAAATACTTGTCGATATTTCTTTTCAGACCCAATACCTCTTTTTCACTTACTTTCTCTAAACCTATAAAACAATCTCCTTCTATTATAAGATTTTGTGCTTTCATTTCTATAGAGTAATAAAACTCTTCTTTTAAATATTTCCCAGAAACATGTACTAAATGGTTCAGTTCTGTACCGCAGAACGTTTTTTTAGTTTCTCGTCGAGAAGAATTGGGGGATATGTACTAAAATATAGAGTCCCCCCGCCCAGACTTTCATAACGGTCTCGCATGCTTGAGCAAAGCGAAACATGCCTCGTCGTCAATGGCCGAAACCGTTGTTTTGAACCGGGGACCTTTCGGTCTCGACTGGCTATATTTCATCCATACCCTATGGGTTAGTCATATAGCATCTACAGCCGAACGCTCTAGCCGCTGAGCTACGGGGGGGTGTGTGTAAAAAAATAGAAGTTGTTTATAAAAGTTACTAAAACATTTTTGTTTTATAACTTCAAAAACTCAAGTTTTTGTAATTTACTATGAAATTATTCTTCTAGATAGTTTAGATGAAACAGTGATTCTCTCGACACACGACTTAGCGTGTCTTGACATCTAATTGGCTTTTTTCTCCAGCTTTTTATAAGAACCATTTCTCTTTTCCTTATTCCAAGTTCATTCTCTGAAAACTTCTTTGCATCTATAGGAATAACAGTTTTTTTCATATTCTTCTCATAGGTTTCATCATCAGGTATTTCCATGTCAACTATCTTTCTGTCATCAAGTTTTGTCGTCGTCAAAAATTCATGATTTGCAATCTCTGTGTCCTGCACTTCTAAAGGATACTTTTCATTTAACGCAGCAAAGAAATCAAATGTTTGCTCTATGACTTTAGGCGGACTTATAACTGAGAATCTTACATTGAAAGAATCAACTTTGTCTTCACTAGAAGGATAAACATGAGCTTCAGTTACACCTTTCCTTGATTTTAATTCATAAAAGCTTTGATTATAATTTTCATCACGGCTTCCAACAACTTTAAAGCCATATTTCTTAAGAAAATCATCTAACTCAGAATAATCAACTTTTTTCTTAAAACGAACTCTGAACAGATATGCCTCGATCCCCACAATATATACATTGGTTTCATCATTTATAAAAGTTGCTATGAATGACTTTGAAGAATGAACAAAAGGTTTAAAAGTAAATATAAATTCTCGAATTTCAAAGGGGTGAACAAATCACTCCAAGATTTCTTGGAGACTCAGCGTGACTAACATGGAAGGGAACCGAGTCGTTATTACAGGAATGGGTTGTGTTACACCCATAGGAATTGGGATAGATCAATATAAAACCGCACTTGAAATGGGTGTTTCTGGAGCAGGACCTTTGACAAACGTGGAAGACACAGAAGGTCTTAATGTTCTTATAGCATGTGAAGTAGATGGTTTTGATCCAAATGATTATATGAGTTTTAAAACTGCAAAGAGGACTGATCTTAGCACTCAATTTAGTCTGGCTGCAATGAAAGAAGCAATAACAGATGCAGGACTGTCTCTTACAGAGGATGGTAATCTAGCTCTTGATGATAATAATCAAAGGGTTTCAATAATTATGGGCACTGGAATTGGTGGTTTTAAAACAACTCAGGAGCAAACAAGAATTCTGCTTAATAAAGGTCCAAGAAGGGTCAATCCCCTTGCCATTCCTAAGCTAATGCCAAACGCAGTAGCCGCTTTGGGTTCTTTAGAATTTTTAATTCATGGAAACGCAAAAACTGTCAATAGTGCGTGCAGTTCAGCAAATGATGCTATTGCAGATGCCTATGATAAACTTGTATTGGGAAGAGCTGATGTTACTATCTCCGGAGGATCAGACGCAGGCATATCAAAACTTACTATCGCAGCATTTGCTAATATGGGTGCACTTACTAAACAATACAATGACAATCCTACAATCGCATCAAGACCTTTTGATATGGATAGAAGCGGATTCGTCATAGGTGAAGGTTCAGGAGTTGTTGTCATGGAAAGACTTGAGTATGCGCAAGCTAGAGGTGCAAGGATTTACGCAGAGGTCTTGGGTTATGGAGCAACAAGCGATGCATTTCATCTTACTGCACCTTCCAAAGATGGGTCTGGAGCTATAAGCGCAATGCAAATGGCGCTGGATATGGCAGGTTTAAGACCTGAACAAGTTGACTACATAAACGCTCATGGAACTTCTACTCCTTTAAATGACAAAATGGAAACAATAGCCATAAGAAAGGTTTTTGGAGCATATGCTGATAATCTCTTTGTGAGCTCAACCAAATCCATGGTTGGCCACTTGCTTGGAGCAGCTGGCGGAGCTGAACTAATAGCGACTGTTTTAGGTATGCAGCACGATACTGTTTATCCAACCATTAATTATACTACACCAGATCCTGAATGTGACTTAAATTATGTGCCAAACAAAGCATTGAATCAAGTGACAAATGTCGCATTATCGAATTCTTTTGGCTTTGGCGGACATAATGTATGCCTTGCTGTTAAGAAATATGAAGGATGAATTTATCTAGAAAACCTTGCCCTGTATAAGTTAGCTCCATAAGTGAACCCTGCTCCGAATGCAACATTAACAACAAGACTTCCTTCTTTAATTATCCCTCTTTCTTTTGCTTCTGCTGCAGCTAATGGCACTGATGCTGTAGAAGTGTTGCCGTACCTTTCAAGATTGTGAAACACAACTCCTTTTAATCCTTCTTTTTCAAGTCCTTTCTTAGCAGCGTTCACAATTCTTATGTTAGCGCCATGCGGAAGCACTACATCAACGTCTTCTAATGAATAACCAGTGCCTTCTAAAACATCCAAGACAGATTGCTTCATCACTCTTGCGGCAAATTTGAGAACTTTTCCTCCATCCATAATTAGATAGTTCTTTTTTCTTTTCTCTGTCTGAAACTCTCCATTGTTTTTTGAAACTATTTGAAGCCCTTCTCTTTTCTCCGTGGTTAGATAACCATTTGGCCAGCCTTTACCTCCCATATCAGGCTCAGAACCCAAAACATTTTTTATCACTCCTTCCTCTTCAGATCTTTGGAGAAGATAAGCACCTGCACCGTCACCGAACAATACACATGTATGTCTGTCTGCATAATCTGTGAATTTTGAAATTCTTTCAGCTCCAAGAACTAATAATTTATCAACAACACCCGCTATGATGTTATTGTATCCTGTTCTTATGGCACCTACCAAGCCAGTGCATGCTAGGATCTGGTCGTACGCAGGAATTCCTTTCCTTGCGCCTATGTCTCCAGCAATAAGCGCTGCATGAGCCGGGAATGTTCTATTTCCATCATGCACGTTTGTAGCAAGTATTATTTCATCAATTTCTTCTGGACTAAAAGGCACACGACTCATCAAATCATACACTGCAAGGGTTCCCATCTCTCTAACTCCTTTGTCTAAAGAAATCCTTCTCTCTCTCATGCCAGTCCTGGAAAATATCCACTCATCACTTGTATCTACAAGCTTTTCAAGGTCTGCATTTGTTAGAACAGTTTCAGGAATGTGAACTCCTGGTCCGTATATAGTTACTCCCATAAAGTAGAAGGTATTCCAAAGTTTTTAATAAAGGTTGTTAAAAATTCTTAGAATAAAAATTATCTCAGAACTCCTTGCAGTTCACTAACCATTTCATAGACACTTTCCACTCCAATTATCAAGTCTTTATTAATTTCTTCTTCAAGAGAAATATCAAGCAATCCATGTTTATATTTGAACAAAGCAGCTGCCGCTCCTCCATATTCAGCCATGCAGATAACATGCTTACCTGCATCAAGTACATGACAAGCTTCATCAATTGTTCCTTCACCTCCGTTGATAGCAACTACAACATCTGCTATTTCCGAAACATAAGCTCTTCTTTCTGCCATATCATTGCCGACTCTAACAATGTCTAGCTTTCCATTTCTAGAACCAACTGCAAGATCAAAATATTTTTTAGGAGGCATATATTTGCCTTCAGCGTCCTCTCCTCCTCCATGGTCATTATAAGTTTTGGTCCCATGTTCAGGTATTAACACAAAGAAATTATCGTCTAAAACCTTGTCACCTTTTCCTGCCGTTTCAAAACAAAATCTTAGTACGCCAATATATGTATCTATTCCAACTCCTGAAACTCCCCCTGTGAATATTGAGCCACCTTTTTTCCCAATAAATTCTCTTAGCATATGACCGACTTCAATACCTATTCTTTCGTCATATTTGTCGTCTGGAGAAGAAGCTCCTATCACACCTATGACTGGAATGCCTTTTTCTTTCCTTATATTTTCAGCAAGAGTTTCATCCATGTTAAGACTTGGAAACAAGAAGAAATTTAAAAATCTTTAGCTGTGTTCAAAAATAAACAGCTCATCAATAGTTGTCTTCAATGCTTTCGCCACATCATGAGCTAATTGGAGGGAAGGGTTGTATTTCCCTTTCTCCAGAAAAACAATTGTCTCTCTTCTGACTCCTACTTTTTTTGCCAGGTCTTCCTGGGTAAGATCATGCCTTGCTCTTAGCTCTTTAATGCGTGTTTTCATTCTATATCTCCTTCTTGTTGTAATATGCCCAAAAACCTACAAATAAAATGGCCATCCCTGCTACTGCAAGACTTGTTGCTTGTGAAATATCTCTAAACTTTATTATGTCATCAGATAAAAATCCAATTGCTAATAATAGATAAAGTGTGACATAAAATGCTAAAGAACTTGCCTTTTCAATCACTTTTCTACTTCTCTCGTCCTTCAAAGGATATCCTTCTTTCATATCCCTATTTCCTCTTCTAAAAACAAAGATAGCAAATACAAGTATTATAATTGCAATGATACCTCCTCCAATTCCTCCTGCAATATTTCCTTTTGTAAAAGACTTTAGTGAGAATAAAATTCCAGTTACAATTACAAATAAGCTCACAATAATTAATGCAATCATTCTGATTTTTTCCTTACCTTCTATTTTTGTTTTCATTTTTTACCTCCTGAATTTAGTTATTTTTTTGAACTAACAGCGATTGTAACTATTCCAATGATTAATGTGACAATTCCATAGTTCACATATCCTTTAACCATTAGGTATGCTGCTATTATACATATTCCAATTCCTGCTCCTAACATAAATCTTGACAATATTTGTTCAGGTTTTTGTTCCATTTTTCATCACCTTTTGTTAGTTATTTTTAACATTTTGTTAGGTATTTTTAACCTTATGTTAGATATATATAACAATTACTATATAAATGTTTCGGTTATATCAAAAACAATTTGCAATAAATTTAAATAAAGAAAAATCAAAAGAACATAAGAATCAAAACTAATAAGGTGAAACTATGAGTGAAAGAGTTGAAGCATTGATGAGAATTGTAGTCTCTATAATCTCAGGAATAATACTTGGATTATGGAAAGCGTTGATACAGATAATTGCGTTAATCCATTGGATAATTGCAATAATCACAGGTAAGAGAATGAGAGATCTTGCTAATTTCTGTGAGATATGGAATTCTCAAGTATATATTTACCTAAGATACTTAACATTTGTATCAAATAAAAGACCATTCCCATTCTCATCTTTAGAAAAGAACATATCAGAATTTGAATAGTTAAGCTAACTCTGCAATAAGCTTGGCAGCAACTTTACTAGTCATATCATTAACATCCTTCTTAGGATTAACCTCAACTATATCTGCTGCATTCAAATTCTTCAGTATCTTCAACCTTTGGATGAAATATATCAATTGCCTTGTTGTCAAGCCGCCTGGCTCTGAATGACCAGTTCCTGGCGCATATGCAGGGTCTAGAGCATCAATATCAATAGATAAATATGATCCATCCCATTCACGAGCAACGCTCATAATGGATTCACAAACCTCTCTTTTTCCTTCTATTGCTATCTCTTTCATTGTATAATACTTTATTTTCTTCTGTTTTAGATAAGCGACCTCTTCCTTTGACCAATTCCTTAAACCAACTAAGATAACATTATGAGGTTTCAAAATCCCCTCATTAATCAAAACTCTCAAATAATCTTCATGAGACGCCTTGAAATCATCCTGCACATCAGGATGCGCATCAAAAACAACAATGCCAGGGTTAGAATATCTTTTAGCAAACGCCTTGAAACTAGGATAAGTTATCGAATGATCACCGCCAAGCATGACTGTGAAATGATCCATGTCTGAAAGCTGAGATTCTATCTTGTCAAAACTCGCTTCTAGATTGGAGTTATCAATAGCAACAGTTTCCTGATTAATCACCGGCAGCCTACCATCTTCATTTATGAAAAAATCTTTTAGAAAGGAAGCTATCTTATCAGGCGCCAACTCCTGCCCATCCTTTCTTGCTAATGCCCCTCCGTTAAAAGGTATCTTTACAAGTCTCATAAGAAAAAAGAAGTTAAAACATATTATTTAAAGGTTTGGGAGAATTATCTTAGAAGATCTCTTCTATATTTATCCATAACCAATTTTTCCATCGAATATTCTATAAAGTCCTGTATTGATAAGCCCGTCCTTGCGATGAAGAAACTTTGTTCATTGTCTGATATCTTTCCTTTAAGAAAAGCATATGCCAAGAATTGAGGAGATTTTAAGGATTTAACATCAGTTCCATGCATAATTAATTTATAATCATTTCGCGCTTCTGTTATAATTGAATCTTCAATCGCACAATCTAATGACCCATCAGAGCCATTTGCATACAAATGTTTCAAAAGGTCTTTTTTATCTTTAGGTATGCGTGAGTAGTGGTTTGGAGAAGTGTCTCTTACCAATTCATGCAACGTCCTGCGAAGATTCTCATCATTTCTATCTTTTTTTCGTTTCAAAGTAGCCATTGCTTTGTTAGGAAAAAAGAAGTGATTAATAAGTATTTCTATAATTTTAAACTTTTATTTCATACTCAAAGTAATCATCCCAGGGATTCTCCAAGTGCATCATGTCATGAACAGAGAACTTCTCGAAGTACTTTCTGAATGGCCTCATAGAGTTTCCATGCGCAGAAAGAGCGACATTAACCTTGTTCACTTTTATGAACTTGATTAAATCTTTCAAGAAATCATTGACCCTGTCGCAAACCATCTTCACGCTCTCGCCGTTTGGAGGTGGATGGTTATAGCTTCTCCTGATAATTTTTAGTTCTGCCTCTCCAACAGTTTTTACAAAAGCTTCTCGCTCTTCTCCATGTAAATGGTCTATCTTGTGCCAGTGCAATAATGTTTTGTAATCATCAGTTCCTTCTTTATGAATAAAATTTGTGTGTGATTTATGCTGCCAGTCACCATAGTTTCTTTCGATCATTCTGTCATCTTGCACCAGCATGAAGCATTCTGGATGATATTTCATAACTTCCTTCAAAGTGTCATGTGATCTTGATAATCTTGTCCTGAAAGCAACGTCAATCTTCTTATCCTTCATCATCTTACTGACTTTCTTAGATTGTCGAATACCTAAAGGTGTTAGCTTAGAATCAACCCAACCAGTGAATTTATGGTCTCGGTTGTAGTATGTCTGTGCATGCCTGAAAATATATATCTTACACTTCTTCCTTGGCTTATGCTTTTCCTCTAATTTTTTCTTCTCCCAGACTACTTTCTCGAAATTAACACTTTTCATAGAACAATTCTTGGTAGTTGTAGTATTTATAATTTACCATTAGAATAATTTCTTCTTTTGAAATCGCTTTGAGAGAACATTCCTGGATATGCATTGTCAACTGTTTTGTATATTGAATTATTGAACCTGTTAATCACTATTCCTGTGAATCCGACGTTCAGAAACAAATTGTAGGTTGCATGTCTTGGAATGTCTTCTGTTGACATATTTAGATAATTTTCAAACAGCCATTGTATAGCATCAGCAGATGTTTTTTCAGGGTCTTTCTTCCACGGTTCTTTGGCTCCATTTATAGACCAAGGCAAAATCTGTTCTGGAAATAAGTCTTTGAACATCCTGTAATTGCTGTTTGAATACCTACTCATCAACCCCCTTAAGCCTGCTTCCTTCAGGGATCGCGTTGTTGCATCACTTTTTAACCTTGTGTCAAACACTTCTTCAGATGTCATATTTGAAATGTTGCCGATGTTATTAGTGATAAGATAATCAACAACCGCATTCAATTTATTATCATGATTGTCAAAATAACCCCTAGGGGTTATATTAAGCTTCCAAGCTTTGAATTCTGGGAAAAGAACTTTCAATGCAGAGTATGGACTTGAGTTGAAAACATTTTTCAACATAGATCCTAATCCTTCTTTTTTAAAGTCTTCAGCGCGTATATCAACACAGTCATCAATGGTTTGAATATTCTTTTTCTTAGCAAACCAGGAGACTGCCATCACAGCATTGTTATACCCCCTTTTGCCTGTCCAATATTTTCGTCCAGCTCTTTTAAAATTCCAAGGTACAAACTCACCAGGATATGTATCCATAACAGCTCTTGCAGGACTATTCCTGTAAAAAACCCATAACAGTTTACCAAGCTTCATACTCTTAAAAAAATTCCAGTCAACTTTACTAGGGATTTCTTCAAATTTTATTTGTGCAACATCCTCGATAGCAGTGCGAATAATTCGCCTAACAATCAATATTGGTTTTGCTTCTGTCTTTTTTAATTTGTAAATATAATAATGACCATACTTGTTTTTCAAAGTGTCTAATATTGTTTCTGTCGCCTCGACATCAGGAAAGAACTCGTTTCTTCCTCCAATTACATCATGATAAGTTCTACCACCTTCATGATTAATAGGTGCATCTAATGATATAAACCCTTTCTCTGGTTTTCTTTTTTCTGCATTAAGAAACCTTAATTGATCAATCATATCATGCTTTACTGCTGTAAGAATGTATGATTTAGAAAACGTCGAGTCTGTCTCCAACAACTGCCAAGCTGTAATCCTACCTATCTGTTCAAAGTCTTCAATCATGTAGGGGTCAGCATATCTTCGCGCTAGAAACTTAATAGAATCCTCTATCTCAAGAAAATTCATATATAGAATAGAACTAATTTTTATTTAAACTTTATGTGTATATTCTATATGTTTTTTTCTTCTTTACAAGCATTGTAGATGTTATCAAACAATTCTTCAATAAGAATCAGACTTATTCCTTTCTCTTTTTAGTCTTTTTGACCTCTTTATCAAGATCGAGTTTTTCCAAGAGTTCCTTGTATCTATTCCTAATTGTAACTTCAGTAACACCTGCAACATCCGCAACTTCTCTCTGGGTTCTTTTTTCACCATTGATCAAAGCTGCGACATATAGAGCTGCTGCTGCAATTCCTGTTGGACCTCTACCAGAAGTTAATTCTACATTCTGAGCTTTTTCAATGATCTCGACACTCCTTGTCTGAGTTTCAGGGCTCAATTTCAAAGAGGTCGAGAACCTGGCAATATAATCTGCAGGATTGCTAGGTAAAATCTTTATACCTAGTTCCCTTGTGACAAACCTATAAGTCCTTCCAACTTCTTTCTTCTCAATTCCAGAAGCCTCTGACAATTCGTCCAGAGTTCTTGGCACATCATGTCTTCTGCAAGCAGCGTACAATGCACCTGCCACAACAGATTCCATGCTCCTCCCCCTAACCAATCCTTTCTGAACTGCCAATGTGTAAATCCTTGAAGCCTCTTCTTCAACTGATCCTGGAAGTTTTAAGTATGATGAAACCCTTTTCAGTTCTGATAGTGCTAGCTTAAGATTTCTTTCGATTGCAGTGCTTATTCTCTGCTGCCACTTTCTAAGTCTGAAGTATTTGTTTTTTCCTTTGTGGTCTAACTGGTATAGATCTGCTTTTCTTCCGACATCAGTTCCCAATCCTTGGTCAAACTGTGTGTAAGACATTAGAGCTCCGGTCCTTCTTTTCTTTGCAGCAGACTCAGCATCGAACTCTCGCCACTCCTGGTCAAAGTCAACCATCTTGTCTTCAACAACAAGACCGCAATCCTTGCAAATGACTTCTCCTTTTTCCTGATAATAGAATAAGTTTATACCACCGCATTCTGGACACTTTTTAACAAACGTCAATAAAAAAAACCCCCGCTAAATTACGTATCGTCTGATGACGACGTAAAATTTATAAAGGAGAAACGCAACTGATTTATAAAGGTTTCGGAGAGAGGTATTTATCTATATTAATATGGTTTAATCAAAAATTTTATATACTACACCTTCTAAAAGCTTTTTAATAACTTAAGAGGTGTTTTCGGTATGAAAAAAATAGTTCTTTCCTTGTTATTATTTGTTCTATATTTGTCTTTGGTTAATGCTGTGGATGAAGTTTCCATCCTTGATGAAGCTGTCATCACTGAACCCATTGTGGTCGTCGATACAGATGATGAGTTAGAGTTTGATGAAGATATCAAGATTCTACCGGACAGCCCTTTGTACGGCTTGAAAAGGGTTGCTGAGGATGTCAGACTAGCTTTCACGCTTGACAAGAAGAAGAAAGCTGAAAAAGGTTTGGAACTAGCCGATAAGAGACTTGCCGAAATACAGCTCATGACAAACCAGGGAAAGACAAAAGGTCTTGAGAAAGCACAGGCAGCCCATAAAAGAGCCCTTGAAAGAGTCAGGAAAGACATTGAGATAATAAAGAAAGTACAAGGAGAACCTGAGGAAGAACTCAAAACTGTTGTTGAACTTGAGAAAAAAATCCGAAAACACGAAGACAGGGTTCTAAGACTCGGAGATATAATCGAGATAAAGATTAAAACAGAATTAACTGCTGATCAAGAGGAAAAACTAAGAGATTTCTTAGACTCTTTGAAACAAGATACTGCAAACGCCAGAATTAATGTGTTGGAAGAAAGAGAAAAGTCAAAAGAAAGATTGAGAAAAGAAGTCGGATACACCGACATTGCTATAGAAAAGAAGATTACAGATGTTGAAGTCAGCAAAGGATTAAACCTTGATGATAAAGCAAAAGCCATCAATGCAATAAAAGAAGCAGACCTTGTAATAGAAGAAGCCAAGATAAGGCTTGACAAGGTAAAGGACCTTGTTTGTTTAAAGGAGTGCGTAGAAAGAAACAGTGCAAAATCATGCGCAGATAAATGCCTTACCCCACCACAAACTTCATTTGAAAGAATGGTCGCATCTGCACGATTGGATATGATAACTGCAAATGTTGTTGAAGAACCAACAACCACAGAACAACCAACAATTGTTGAAGAACCAACAACCACAGAACAACCAACAATTAATGAAACACCCACAAACGATACTGAACCACCAGAAGAACCACCTGCTGCTGCATGTGAAGATAGTGATGGTGGATTAGAATACTACACTTATGGAAAGGTTTTCACCCAGGGAAACACCCAACCAAGCGTTATTGACACTTGTAGTGGTTCAACGGTTAATGAAGGAATATGTACTTCAGACGGCGGAGCTACGGCACAAAGATACCTGTGTCCAAATGGGTGTGCTAATGGTGCTTGTATAGAAGAAGCTCCTGAACCAATTCCTCCAACACCTTCAAATGAGTCTATTTGCGATTCTGGTGAAACAGTTACTATCTGTCACCAACCTGGAACCAATGCTGAACAAACAATGATTATTCCAAATTCAGCAGTGTCAGGTCATATGGGCCATGGAGATACTTGTGGTGAATGTAATGAGTCAGAAGAGATTCCGTCCAACAGAGAATTGACTTTTAAACTGACATTTGATGATACAATGACATCCACTGATGGGGAAGCACCTTTAAAGAGTGTTGGAACTCCAATCTACTCTACTGATGCAATCTCAGGCAAGTCATTATCAAATGTGAAAAGCAACGAGTACTATCAATACTTGTGCGAAGGAAACTTCAATCATGAGGAAGGAACTGTACAAGCATGGATCAAGTTTGACAGGTTTGGTAGAGACGCTGTTGTGTGGCATACTGATGACAGCATGTATGTGATGTACTATGACAAAGGCTCAAGAGATGGTTATAAAGCAATAAAAGGCCGTGTTGGTCAAGTCAGCCCTGAACCTCGTTACAAATTCGACCTTCGAGATACTCCTGAGAATGAACCAAATACTTGGGAAGGTACTGGCTGGCACTTTGTAGCTATGACTTGGAAAGGATCACCAAGCGGCATTGCAAAGCTGTTCATAGACGGTGAATTAAAAGATACAAGGACATATTCTGGTGGTGAAGACTGTTATACTTTCAGAGTTGGTAACAATTACTGGCCTGGAATGTCTTGGATTGACGGAAAGATTGATGAGTTAGAGGTTTACAACTATGCGAGAGAGCCTGGAAAGATACTAAACAACTATAATGACCACGCAGAGGAAGAAGAGCCAGAAGTTGAGGAAGAACCTTCTGAACCAGTATCTGTGTGTCCATCAATAGCACTTCCATCACCAAATTTCTGCAAAAATGGAAGGATAGTGCCTAAGAAGGATGATGGATGCTTAGTTGGTTATGATTGTGAAGCAATTATAATCCCTGTTGACACTGAGCCTGTGTTGAATTGTACTGTGGAATGTACCACTGATGTCTGTAATAAGAAATGCATCATTGCAAAAAAAGATATAGACAGTACAACCAAGAAGCATGAAGTTATCAAAGAGAAACTTGAGGTTATTAAGCAGGATATCAAGAGAGATTATGAAATCCTCAAGGAGAAAATAATAGCAGAAGACAGAGTTGTGATTAAGAGTGAAGATACTTCTTCCTTGAATGAAAAGATAACCTTGGCTGAGCAGTCTTTGGAAGAAGCATTGAAGATTAGGGACGAAGCTGAAGAAGCATTGGTTTGGGGTGATTCAAACTATGCTATCGATGCTGCTCACAGAGCTATAATGCTGGCAAGAAAGGCTATCAATGTCTTAATATAATTTTTTTATTTTTTCTTTAATTATTATTTCTAGTTAGCTTTTTCTATAAAAAACCGAAATATTTATATAATAGTATAGCTATTAGTATAGTGGTATATAACTTACATAGGTGAATATAATGGAAAACCTACCTCCCTTGCCAACAGGATTTGATAACATGATGGAGATAACCAACACAGTAGAGGTTGAGGTAGAGTCAAAAGGACAAAAATTTCTATTCATGTTCATAATGAATATAGATGTGACATTCGATCCAGAGGCAAACGAGATAGTCATAGAATGTCAGGAAGAAAGAATCGATAGCGTACATTGATAACCGGGAAAAAGAGACCCACTCCTGGGAAAAAGAGGTTGAGAACTAATTCTTATATATTAACTATATATGTAATCTAGTAACTCTTGGCAAAATAAGCGTAGAAATTAGCTTTCTTTTCGCATTGAACACATTTCTTCTTTATCTTCTTCTGCTTGAAAGGAATATTAACTGATTTAGCTCCGCCAGACTTGTCCTTTAGCCAGTCCTCACAATCAACTTCTCCACACCATGGAGAATAAGCAATCTTCTTAGCCTTGATAACACTCTTTAAAGCGTCAAAGTCATCAGCCTGCACAATACTCTCATCCAAGAATTTCTTGGCTTTCTTGAAAAGGTTCTTTTGAATATCATCAAGCAAAGCTTTTACTTTCTTCTTAACATCTTTCTCTTTGACAAAGATCTTTTCACCAGTATCTCTTCTTACTACAACAATCTGTTTCTTCTCAACGTCCTTAGGACCGACTTCAATCCTCAAAGGAACTCCTTTCATTTCCCACTGGTTAAACTTCCATCCAGGCGAATAATTATCACGATCATCCAATTCAACTGCAGCTCCAAGGGATTTTTTGATCTCTTTGGCTTTCTTCAAAACCTTGTTCTTTGTCTTCTCGAATATGATAGGAACAATAACTGCTTGTATTGGCGCAACCTTAGGCGGCAAGACTAATCCTTTATCATCACCGTGGATGCCAAAGAGCATTCCCAATGACCTAGTGCTGAAGCCCCAAGAAGTCTGCCACGCGAATTTCTTCTTCTCTTTCTCGTCTGTGAATTTGATTCCAAAGCTCTTGGAAAAGTTCTGGCCTAAGCCATGTGAAGTAGCGCCCTGTATTGCCTTGCCATCAGGAAAAACTGTTTCAACACTGACAGTATAATCTGCTCCTGCGAATTTCTCTTTTTCAGATTTAGATCCTTTCAGAACAGGTATAGCATATAACTCTTCAAAGAGTTTAATATAAATTGTGAGGATCTTCATAGCGAACTTATCCATGTCTTTCTCAGTGGCGTGCACTGTGTGTCCTTCCTGCCATAAGAATTCTCTAGTCCTCAGAAACGGAACTGGGTGTTTGAATTCCCATCTCACGATATTGCACCATTGATTTATCAAGAGAGGTAAGTCATTATATGATCTAACCCATTTCTTGTAAGTGTCATAAATAATAGTCTCAGAAGTAGGTCTTATGGCAAGCTTCTCTTGTAGTTTACTACTTCCTGCGTGTGTAACCCATGCAACTTCAGGATTGAAACCTTTGATGTGTTCTTTCTCCTTATTCAACAATTCTTCAGGTATCAATAATGGAAATGAAGCATTCTTCACCCCAATCTTCTTTATCTCTTTATCAAAGAATGCTTGAGCTTTCTCCCATATCTCATAAGCATAAGGTCTTAGCACCATGCAGCCAGAAACCTTTGTGTATTCCATCAACTCTGCCTTCTGGATTACTTGTGTGTACCATTCAGAAAAATTATCAGATTTTTTCGCTGAAACCCCCTTTTCCTGCCTTTTTTCCTGTTTTTTCATCTCTTGGTGTTTACACTTGTCTATTTATAAAAATTGTGGTTTATAAGAGTAAATTTTATAAAGGAATAGGCTTTTTATAGCTATGGGTGATAATTATGACAGAAGGATATTGCGTTAAGTGTAAAGCAAAAAGAGAAATGGCTAGCGCCGCAGAAGTAACCATGAAAAATGGTAGAAAAGCCATGAAGGGTAAATGCCCAAAATGTGGCACTGGTATGTATAGAATCCTCGGAAACAAGTAATAAATCTATATGTTAAAAATAGGTTTTTTAAAAGGAGGACTAAATTATTTTTTTATTTTATGTATTATTCTAGGGATTGTTATCCTAGCGGTCCCTAATATTCTTGAATTCGTTATAGCTATATTTTTATTAATAGTTGGAGCTAGCGGTTTATTGTCAGGAATGGGTGGGAGAAAAAGATTCTTCTAGGAAAAATATTTATACTTCACATAATTAATTCCTTCTATGATTGTAGAACTAGCGATCTTGATTATTGTCGGGTTACTGATGGTATTCATTTTCAAGTTTGTTAAGCGTTTAGTTGTTTTTATTGTGAATTCGGTTCTTGGCTTGCTTGCCTTGTTCGGCTTCAATTACCTGTTTGATTCCAATGTTGTGATAAATGTCTGGAGTATCTTAATAACTGGAGTTAGCGGCTTTATTGGCTTCTTTATTGTATTGATTACGCACTATCTTGGAGTAGCTTTTTAGAACTATTCTCTTCCGCCATCCTGTTCAGCCAGTCGTAGACACAATTTATTGCGATTAGCTTACCGTTCGCTCTATCTGGATGGAAGCAATAATTCTTTAGTCTAAAATCACAGGTCACGGGAACTTCACCTCTAATATAAACCTTTTAGTTTACAGGTTTGTATTTAAGTATACTAATAAGTATATTGGTATAACTAATATATAAACTTTTCGATTTGTTTAAAAAAGGATTATATCTTGCTAAAAACAAATATATTTATATATTTCAAACAATCCTTCTAACTTATGAAAATCTTCAAGACACTCAAGAACACATTGAGAGTTGTTTTCTTACTATTTGTAATTCTAGGCATATTGATAATTGTGAACGACGACGAAGGAACAACAGCAAGAGTGATTGAAGAAGCAAAGCCAGTGTTACAGGAAGCAGCGCAGGACATTGATGCAATAGCTGAAAAAAGCGGTTTAAAAGACAAAGCAAAGGAAAAAATAGTAGAAGCAAAAGACAAGCTAAAAGAGCTAATTCTGGGTTAAATTTAAATAAGACTTGTCATTTCCAAAGAACTTCAAATATTGAAGAAGGAAAACAAGATGGAAGTAGTAATGCCAAATGTTGTGACAAAAGGAAAAAAAGTACACATAGGAAGAGTTGTTACAAGCACTGAAAAAAGAGTTATTGAAGACATTGGACATGCAGTTGATGCTGCAAGGGAAGGAGATGTCAAAAAATTAGGACGATTCTTAAGAAAATTCAGTCCTGTTGTTTCAAATAATGAAAGAAGCGAATATGGAAAAACAACAAAAGTCCATGAGAAATATCATAACGTTCCAGGAATAAATGCTTCAGAAAGACAAAGAATTATAAGTGCTTTAGAGAATTACTTTGCATTTCTCTCAGAAGATAGCTCTCCAGATGGTGAATACAACCCCCCAATCCATTTCGAATTGTTAAAGAACAATCAAGGATTTCAATACAGAATCTAAATTAACTTTATTTTTTCTATAATAATTTCTTTTTTATCATAATAACTTGTCAGAGTGCCGTAAACCTCGACTTCTATACCATTAGAGACATTCACATCATCAAAGATAATACCATTAACAATCTCTTTCTGAGAAATAGATAACATAGTAACATTATTCCTCTTCCTAACACTTTCTACAACGCCAATAATCTTAACCTCAGAATCTTCATCCATATACTCTAACTCAACTATTCTGGATTCTTCCAGTTCAACAAATTGGAGTATGAAAAACAAGGAACATATTCCGACAAGAGAGAATAACAAGGATAGTTTCAATAAAGTTGAATCTTTCATGACAGTATAATAAAGAACAGTTTAATAACAATAACTATGATTTTCTCGTGATTTTTCCGATAGAATTATAAACAAGTTATTATTCAACATCTAAATGAAAAAGAGGGAGTTTGGCTTCAAAACTACAAAAGAGATAAAGGTTTCTAAAAAGATTGTAGATCAAGTCATTGGTCAGGAAGCAGCTGTAAATGTAATAAGGAAAGCATCAGCGCAGAGAAGACATGTTCTATTAATAGGAGAGCCTGGAACAGGAAAATCCATGCTCGGGCTTGCTTTAGCAGAGCTCCTGCCAAAAGAGAAACTTGTCGATGTGCTTGCATTTCCAAACCCAAACGATGAAAACCAGCCATTGATAAGAACAGTACCAGGAGGCAAGGGAAGAGACATGGTTGCAAAAGCAAAGATGAAGAACTTTGGCGGTTTCAAGAACACCAACATGATAATGCTCATCTTCGCTTTGATAATCGGCATGATGCCCTACTGGTGGTGGAAAGCAGGACATATAACAGATGTAATCTACGCTGCACTCATCATATCAGGAATAATAATCATTTTCGGCGTAGTGATGGCCATGAACCTTGGAAGAAGGATGGAGATGAATAAAACATCTGCTCCTAAAGTCATAGTTGATAATTTCAAGAAAAAAGAAGCGCCTTTCTTCGACGCTACAGGCGCACATGCAGGAGCACTTCTAGGAGATGTATTACATGACCCATTCCAGTCAGGAGGATTGGGAACACCAGCACATGAAAGGGTAGTTGCAGGAATGATACACAAAGCGCATATGGGAGTTTTGTTCATAGACGAGATCGCTACATTACAACCAGCAACCCAGCAAGAATTACTAACTTCATTACAAGAAGGAAAATATGCTATAACAGGACAATCAGAGAGAAGCGCTGGAGCAATGGTTAGAACAGAAGCAGTTCCTTGTAAATTCATATTGATAGCGGCTGGAAATTTCGAAACAGTCAGGAACCTGCATCCAGCCCTAAGGTCAAGAATAAGTGGTTATGGTTATGAAGTATATATGAAAGAAACTATACCAGACAACCAGGAAAACAGGGAGAGAATGGGACAGTTTGTCGCTCAGGAAGTAGTGAAGGACGGCAAGATACCACATTTCTCAAGAGAAGCAGTTCTATACATGGTTAACGAAGCCAGGAGAAAAGCCAACAGAAAAGGACACCTAACATTAAGATTCAGAGAGTTGGGCGGACTAGTAAGAGCTGCAGGAGACATTGCAGTAGAAGAAAAAGCAAAGATAGTGCAGCCAAAACACATAGTCAAAGCAAAAAAAATAGCTAAATCACTAGAGCACCAGATAGCAGACCAGATAATAGAGAGGAAAAAAGAATATGAAGTGATAGTAACAGAAGGAAAGAGAATCGGAAGGGCCAACGGTCTGGCAGTGATGGGCACAGGCACAAGCTATTCAGGAATCATACTACCAATAGAATCAGAAGTCACACCGGGCGGAAAAGAATCGGAAATCATAGCAACCGGAAAGCTGGGAGAGATTGCAAAAGAGGCAATAACGAACGTTTCCGCCATTATCAAGAAATTCTTTGGGGAAGATATCAAAGAAACATACGACATTTATGTGCAGTTCCTCCAAACTTATGAAGGAGTGGAAGGAGACTCTGCATCCATCGCAGTTGCAACAACGATAATCTCTGCCTTTAAAGGAGTGCCGATAAAGCAGGATTATGCAATGACAGGATCATTATCTGTCAGAGGAGAAGTTCTGCCGATAGGCGGTGTTTCATCAAAGATAGAAGCGGCAATCGACGCAGGAATAGCAAATGTGTTGGTTCCAAGGTCAAACTTGCAAGACATCGTGGTCGATTCAGAAAGACTAAAGAAGATAAAAGTAATGCCAGTAGACACGATATTCGACGTTCTAAAACTGGCTTTGGACTGGAAAGGAAAAGAGAAAATCTTCAAAAAAATAGAAAAAGCAAGTAAAAAAAAATATTAAAAATAATTATTATTTCTTTCTAAAAGGCTTTGAAATCAACCAGATTATCCAAATAACAACTGCCCATGGAACAACATAGAATAGCAATTTGAACAATGAGTTGATGCTATTGACCAATTTATTGACAAGCTCTGAGAACTTGACAAAAGCAACATTTGCATAACCGCTTGCTTCTTCTCTCAAAGACACTGAAACAGTTGAATAATCAACCCTCTTATCAAGGTTTTCCAAATAATCTTCATAGTATTTAATAGTTCTTTCTTGGTTGAATATTCTGTCATTCAAATTAATCTTGTCCTCAACATCAGTAGCTTCGGCATACATCTCTTGATAGCGTTCAAGCCTTTCCTTCTCCAGTGCTAGTTGAGTTTCTGTATCAGTGTATGTCCCAGTAATATCATTTGCATTCTCATTGAAAGACTGGACTTCACCGATCTCTTTCAACTGGGTAAGCACAGCACCATATTTGTCAGTTTCAACTTTGAAACTGTAATAACCAGTTCTGTATTGTTTCCAGCCTTCACCATGTCTAGAAACACTGTCACTTAACAGATAAGAGTCTGAAGATGTGACAATTGCTTTTAGTTTAGCTTCTGCATCATCATACTCTCCTCGCTCGATCTCTGTTGTCAAGCTAGCAGTCTTTGTGATCTTGCGCTCCTCGACCTCTGGCGCGAAACTATCATAACCAGGACTTGGTACTCCTCTGGCATAAGCAACTGATTCTGCAATCCCCATATCTGCTCCATAACTAACACTTTTGAGTAAGTTACTACCACCACCTGTAAAGCTAAAAGCTCCAAGAATGACAACAACAACCAATATCAAAAGCCAGTTATCCTTCAATTTCAAAAATTGATTTTTTAAAGCCATAATATCACCTTACTATTTTTGATCTTAATGAATAACTAATATATAAATACATTGTTATAGGTTCAAACCCATTAGAAGTTAAAACGCCACGGCCCGGATTCGAACCGGGAATGCCAAAGGCACTGGCTCTCAAGGCCAGCGCAATACCAGATTATGCGACCGTGGCACGTGTGAAAATAACCTTGATTTGTTTATATAATTATCGTTTGGCTTTCTGCTGTAGTAATTAGTACAACGCAGTTTTATATAAAAAACAATCCTATAAGGTATTAGTTTTTGTTAGAAAAACTAGAACAAATGTGATATAGCGATAGCTATATTGGAGGCAAAAAATGGGATTAGCAAAAATAGTATATAAGGTTGCATTAGCAGGAACAATATTCGTTGCAGGAATGTATGTTGGCAACAAAATGAGTGGTGATTCTGACTATGCGATAAACAGAACAAATCAAGCAGTTATGTTAGAAGCAAAGAATGTCGACAAAGCATACGAGTTGACAAAAATTGATGACGAAGTCTACATGGGCAGCGCCATACATAACTTGAATGGTGTCAAAGCACTTGCTTTTGGCGATATAGAGGCACAAGCAGACAGCATCGATTCTACAGTTGACAACAACAAGATAATGGAAGCTATAGAAGAGATCGGCGATAAAGTAGTGGATAAGTACAATGATGTGAAGGACAAAGTCACAAACTAATTTATCAATAAAATGTAGGAGGTCTAACAATGACTGAAAAAAATGAACAAAACTTGAATCAAACTGCTGAGGAAACTCTGGATGAGGTTCTTTTAGAGGAGCCTTTGAAAAAAGATCAGGATGAAATAAGAGCAGAGGCAACACTTAGAGATTTTTACAATAGGTTTCTGCCTGGCGTTACTGAGCAATTAAAGGAAAGAACTGATGATTTGAAGTCTCGATGGGATGCCGCTGATCAGATGAGTTTGCTTCTTTTCAGACCATTTGATTTGAATAAGTTGCCATCTGATCAACAAAAAGCATACAAGGAAAAGATTGCGCGCAAGATAAAAATTTATGACGCAATAAAAAAGACTGGGATAAATCTTTATGGCATTGAGAGAACATTGTTCCTGAGAAAAGCGAGGAAAGTCAGAGATAATCTTGGTTCAAACCTTGAGTCTTATATGAAAGAGTTGAAAGGAAAGGCATATCTGAATGTGAGCGCTGATTTATACGCGAATCTATTGAGTAATCTTCCTGAACACATCAAATCAGAAGACAGATACTCAAATCTTGTCAAATGGCTTACAGACAACGCAGGAGTTCCTAAGAATGGGGGAGGACTAAAGACAGAGTTAAGGGATCTTGGTCAACAAGCCAGATATCTCACTGACATAGATGATCTATTAGAGGCAACCATCACATCATATGATATAAAGATGGAAAGTACGTCTAATGAGATTAAGGATCTTGACAAGCAATTAGCAAAGGATCCTGGCGATAGCAAGATAATGGAAGAGAGAGCTAAGAAAACTGCTCTTTACAACCAATACGAGATAGAAAGGGATAATTACTTTGACTCCAGAGAGGATGTTTTCAATCAACTAATGGACATCAAAGCTAACTATGTCTCAACAGAACAGAGAATGGGTGTCAAAGAAGTATCTGCTCTTAAGACTAGAAAGGTTCTCAGAAGGCTTGAATCTGCAGTCAAACACTACGAGCTATACGGCGACACCAGAAAAGAGATGACTACTGTTGTTCAAAACCTAAAACAAGTTGAGAAAGGATATGACTATGCAGACGTCCTTGAAGTCGCTGCTCAACAGGGAGATTCAATAGCAACACAGCAATACGAGAACATAATGGAACGAGACAAGAAGAGAGAAAATGAATCCATTCCAACTAATGGTGGCCGTGACTGGAAGTCCCTGGCCAACAATATTAGATCCCAGCAAAGGGAGGAGATGGAGGACTTCAAGAAGAAGATAAAGAGCTCCATGTATGTCTAATTTTTTCTTTTTTTCTTTTTTATTTTTTTAATTATTCAAAATGGCAATCCAAAAAACCATAGACGAAAAGACACTGGAAGACTATCAGAGAAGGTCAAATGTCAAGTATAGCAGTCTCTACAATGCTTTGGTTTCAAATTCTCAGAGAGCTGAGCAAACAAAAGAGTTGAGAAGAGGAGAACTGTCTGACATAGTTAGTAAATATTCTAAGCTATTCAGCAGCGTATTACATTCTGTTGAGGATGCTTTAAAGACTGAATCCTTAATCAATGAAGTTAGAAATAAGGATGAATTCATTGTTCAATACTCTGCTTATGTAGCTTCAAGAGTTGTTACCAAGGATTTGGAAGCATTGATAGAGCCAAATCACAATAGCAGAGCACTCCTGCTTTCAAATAAAAAACTGAAAGAAAAAGAGCTCATCCCAAGAGATGCAACAGAGTACAAAACAATAAGGGTGGCTTTTGATAATCTAATAGCTGAGCTATCAGAATCTAAACAAACACCTCAGGATGCAACCATTGATTTCTTCACAAAGTACAGCAACAGAGCAGAGAGTCTAATCAGGACTAACCAGTCAAGAGCAGTGGTTGACAAGATAAAAGATATCAATTGGGTTATAGGTTCATATGCAATCGATGGTTTAAAGCCAGTTGTTAAAAGAGAGAATGGAGTTAAGTTAGATGACATAAACAATAGAGAGAAAGGTCAGTTCTATACCCCTCTCAGACCTCTTAGCATTCCTGAAGAGAAGGTTCTTCCAAAAGAAAGGATTGTAGGAGACCAAAACGTTATGACCTATCTTGAAAGGATGGTGAAAGCTCTTTTCTTGTACAGTCCTGAAAACAGAAGGAATCCTATGAAGGAAAAAAAGAAGTTCACAAACAAGATATTACTTCAAGGTCTGCCAGGTGGTGGAAAAGGAGCTGTTTCGTTCTACATTGCAGATTACACAAAGAAACTAGGAGAAAAATTAGGCCGTGATTTAATGGTTACAAATTTCCAATTTGATTCTTCTTATGAAGATGGAAAAATCCAGAAATTGAAGAGCCAGTTCCATCAAATAACAACTGATAACAGACTTTTTTTGATATATCAGGATGAGATAGATGGAATCCTAAAAAATGAATCCCCTGGTTTGCAGAAGAAATCAGATTTACAGGTAATACAGGAATTCAACAAGTTCTTGGATGGACAGTATCCTGACAAAGGGAACTACTTATTATTGGCAAACTTGAATGATATTAACAACCTGTCCAAAGCAAATAGAAGACGTTTCTATGAGATCAACTGGAGAGGTGCAACAACAGAAGAACAGAAGACAAAGTTGCTTAGTTACAAACTAGAAGATGGTGTTAGTGCAGGATATGTTCAAGTGAATGATAGAGAGTTGAAGAAATTAGGTGAACTAGCTTATGAAAACAATTTGACAGGGGCAGATATAACAATGATCTGTGAAAAGGTCACCACTGACTCATTCAAATGGGAGAAAATAAGCGATATTTACAAGATGAATGGAAACTATGAGGAACAGCTTGCGCTAATAGATAGAAACCACACACAAGTTGGTTATAAAGATATAGAGAGAGAAATGAGTTCATTTGTCGACCACAAAACAAGATCCTCCGCAGACTCTGAAATGTTGTATGAAAATTAGGTGAAATTATGATAGATGAAGAACAAATAAAAACCTCTTTTGGAAAAGAGATTTTTCAAAAGTATTTTGGAATATTCATAGAGCCTGAACCTCAAGAGGAAGAAGAGCCAGGAAACGTGGATAATGAATCGTTCTTTGAGACTGATTCCAAGCCAACAGTAGAGGAGATTCTGGACGAATTTCCTGAAACTGTCTCCACTATAATACCTGAAAGCTCTTTTAATCCCCTTGAGGAAACCAAACACTACATCAAAGGCGATAACACATATCTGGAGATATTGGACTACTTCCATGCAAGCAGGGTAGGCCAGAAGAAAATAACTCCGTTATTGAAAGAAGATGCAAATGCTTTGTTGGCAACAATAGCTGTGACAAACGGCTTGTCAACAATAGTTGAGGGAAAATCAAGAAGCGGAAAATCATTATTGGTAGATAAGCTCTGCGAAATATTGCCTTCTTACTATCCTTTGGATAGCTGCACGAATAAGACAATAGTCAATATCTCTGATGATATAAACAGTTCTGGAGTCATCTATGTTTCAGAGTTTCAGGAAGCATTGCAGGATAATCCAACTTTGAAAGAAGCTTTCAAGCACATATCTGAAAATAAGGACTGGCATTATAACAGGAATGGGGACAGAACAGTGCTTAGTGGCAATAATACCATAATATCAACAGGTGCTGATGAGAATAAAAAGACAAGAAACAGAGATGTTGAGGTTTCTGGAAGGTTCATACTTTTGAGAACCAGGGATGATCAAGACAAGACTGCAGGTATCTGTGAATACCAGGACAAGGTAGCTGCTGGTGAAATTGGTGAAGCTTATTTCTCAGATGAAAGAGTTGAAAAGCTAAAAACGCACATCACAGATATTGTTAGTGATGAATCGACTCAGTTTGAGAATCCTTTTGCAGTGTTTTTTGGAGAGAATTATCTGCCTAAGACACAGAAGTCAATCCACTACAGAACCATGTATACATCATTGATCAATGCTTTTACAAAATTTGACAGTCCAAACAGAGTCAGAAAATCCGATAGCACATTATTAACTAATATATCTGACTTGTATCTGGCCAATGAGCTATATCATGATATTTACTGCAGTACTTTGAAAAGGCTTGCTGCCCAGAGTTTCAGTTCTTTGGAAAGGTCTCTGAGCGATGTTGAACTGGAAGAGGAGAAAACCAGATTTGAATCAGAGATCAAACTTGTTGAGGAGAAAAAAGATGTTGAATGGCAGGAAGTATGGGACAATGCCTACAGGATAATGGAGAAGAACAATCCTGGATTGTTGAATGAATGGATTAGTTTGCAATCCAAGGACGGAAGAGTTACTGTTTACGATCCAGTCAAGAAGATGGATGTACAGCTTTGCAATGTGGTTCCTCAAGATAATGTTGATTCTGCTTTTGGAGAAGAAAATGACACTATTCAAAAAACTGCTTAAGGATTATAAAGGGAAACTGGAAGACAGAGTTAGGTTGGGCGGTAATCCTGTTAAGGATGATCTAACACCTTTCTTGAAAAGCATATTACCTCCAATCTATAATGCTAATGAAGAAGTTGATGAACTGCGGCAAAAACTTACAGAAAAAAAGAGAATGCCTATTGAAGAACTGGTTTCTGCTCATGAAATACTATCTCCTGCTGAAGAAGCAGTACCAAACCTCATAAAATCAGATTTCGGGTTTAAACCTTATTTTCGCGCAGCTGCAAAGATAGTTGATACATCTGATAAATTAGATGATGCAGTATTAGAAGAAATTAGAAATCTGGCTGATGATTTCGAAAAAGAATATTCCTCAATTGAGAATTGGAAGCCCTCCATGTCTATGGAAAGGATTGCCTCTGTTCGAGAAGAACTCGGAGAGTTGACGGAGGGCTTTTTTTCTTTAGAAAGAGCGTATTCTACTCGTGCTTTATCACAGATAGATATTATCTCTGAAAAAGAGCTTTTTGAAGATTACCAGTACAAACAAGAGAAAATAGCTGAGATTTCTAAAGAAATAGATACTCTTGTCTCAGATTATCAAAATGCTTCTTCCGGGTCTCAACTAAAGAGTTTTGTGAATGATAATATTGGTAGATTGAAGAATAAGATTATGAAAGGAGATCTTGTTAGAGCCTGCAAAAAGACTGATTATGTTGAAGGACTTTTTGAAATTGAAGATTTGAGGCAAGAGATGGAAGAGGTATATACACAAGCAGATACTGTTGTTAGTGAAAAGAAAAAAATTGAATCGCAAGTTGCAAAAACTGAAAATAAGCTTCAAGAAGTCAAAGACATACAAAAAGATACATCTGTTGAAGATTTGAAAAAACTAAGACAAATTGAAAAATCTCTAAATGCTAACAAGTACGATGATTACGATATCCTATTTTTCGAACCTGTGGTAGGAGCTTATAAAGAAACAAATTCTAAATTGAAAGATAAAGTTAAGAGATTAATCAGAAAAGTAATTAAAAAATTTAAGAATTCTGATTACTGGAACCAAAAATACCCTATATCTGATGAAATTGTTTGGGTTGCTCGTGATGGAATGACATATGATGTTCGTAATTTCATACATGCAGATGATTCAATCTTGAAAAAAGTAGTGCAGGATAATAACTTGGATACAGGAAGTCTTGATGAAATAGCTTATAATTGCATGCGATGGGTGCAAGAAAACATAAATTATACTTCTGATCCTCAATTATCAGCGCATTCTGAAGAATGGTTATTCCCTACAGAAACCTTACAATTAGGCAAAGGTGACTGCGAGGATGGCTCTAATCTAATTATATCCTTGATGCGCAATGCAGGCATGCCTGCTTATCGTGTGAAGAATGCCTGTGGAGAAGTAATTGAAGGAGGCCACAGCTGGCCAATTTATCTTAGAGAACTGGATGATGAATGGATTATTCTAGACTTCTCGTACAAACCGACAGATAAATCCATAGAAGAAAGAGAACTAGCTAAGTTTAGAACTGATTACACAAAAATGTACTTCACCTTTAATGATCAGCACTCATGGGTGCAGCACTCTGTAGATGATTATCTAGCCATGAGAGATAGAGGACAGGTTAGGAAGAAAGAAGAAAAAAAGAAAGAAAAAAAGATTGCGAAGTTAGAAACAGGAATAGATGAACTGAACAATACAGTAACTAGTCTGGAAAGTGAGAAGAAACAATTACAATACAAACTGTCAAATACGAAAACTTACAAGAAACCATTCATATTATCAGATGAGTTAAAAAAACTTGAATTGCCCCTTGATACAAGATTGCACATAATTGATGATGTTCTACAGGGAAGAATTCAAGCTGATGGATGGATTGCGGCTATGCAACTCTTGAATGAAACGGTTGAATCCTTGTCAAATGAAAAGGATTTAGAATCGACCAATTATTTATTGCAAGTAAGCGATAAGCTGAATGAATTCTATAGTAAGGGATATCTTGGAAAAATCGCTAAATTTAGTGATGAAAATAGACAAATCATAGAATCAAGTATCAACAATCTTCAAGACTTTGGTCAGAGAATTTATGCTGCTTAAGCAGGTTTTGCATTATTCCACAGCATGTCAAAGTATTTTTTGTAAGAATCAGCTATTTTCTTGTTCTTTATCCTTATTATGACCGGGCTCTTTGCCCAATGAATTAAGGTTACTTCATCACCTACTATGTTCGTCGCTACAGGACTATCATACTCGCTTGGAAGAATCCTAACTTCTGTATACTTCATGTTCTTCAAGTCCTTTATTCTTTTATGAGCATCTGTATTGTAGATATGCTTCATCATTATTTTTTCCTTGATTCTTCTAGTATGATAATGAGTTAAGAAATAACCCATTAAATCAGCAACATTGGATGAAACCCCCATAACAAGAATTGTATCTTTGTATGACAGGAAGTTATCCATGACTCTTTTTGCTGCCTGCAATCCCTCTAATATCTGTGCTTCATTCTTTATTGACATATCATTTAGAAGGTCTAATCTTGGCAGGATTGCTTGTACTTTCGCTTCTTTTTCTTTAACCATGTTAAGAAGATTGTCTGGTCCTGTTATCTGGAAATACTTGACTTTTTCCTTTATGATGTGTGATGCCAAACCTTTTTTCACTAATCCTTCTATTGCATCGTAAACATTTGTTCTGTGAATCTTGATTTTCTTGGCTATATTCCCTATTGAGCATGAACCGAGTTCTGCTAATGCCAAGTAGATTTTTGCTTCGTTCTTGCTTAATCCAATAGCCCTTAAATCTTCTTCCATATAAAAGCATAATAATGGTAAATTTTTAAATATTGTGTAAACAACCACAACAAACATTTAAAAAGGTTAAATACTTGTAATTTAGCATGGATATCTTACTTATAGTCTTGGCTTTTATTTTTGGAATCATTATTAATCATTTATTCCCTAAATTACTGGTTGTCAGGAAATATCTTAACAAATATCTGATTTATCTTGGTATTCCTTTGGTTGTTTTTGTTTCCCTTTCTAAAACAAAGGATTTCGCTTTCTTCGACTATGCAAAAATCTCTTTTTTAATAGTATTTTTCATGATACTATTCATGTTCTTTTTAGTCGGCAGATTCTCAATTCCAGCCAAAGACAAGGCATCTTTGTTCATGTCATCCACCTTTGGAAATTGTGCTTATCTTGGAATTCCTCTATCTTTCTTGGTTTGGGGAGATAAAGGAGCTATTATAGCAAGTATTTTTACTATTATTACCATGTCTTTTCGTCTCACTATAGGTTTGTTTTTGGCTCAATACTATATTCATAAGAAAAATACCTTCAAGAAAGTATTTGAGAGGCCCTTTTTATGGTTCTTACTAATTGCTGTCATACTCAGCAGGTTTGAGATTACTATTCCAAGCATTGTGCAGATTATAGCACGAGCAGGAACTTATATAGCTGTTTTTGTCATCGGAACTTCATTGTATTTTCCCTATATTAATTTTCGAACTTTGCGGCTAAGCTTAATAAAACTTATTCTTGCTCCTATAATTGCTTCTGTTTTCCTTTTTACCCTTAAAATTTCTGATCCTTGGCCTTTTCTCGTGCTCATTGCTATGCCTCCTGCATTTACTAACAATGCTTTGGCTTTGGAGTTTAAATTCAATCATAAGCTGACTTCTAGTTTGACGACGGTAGGAACTCTTGCTTTTATGTTTATTTTCTTGATTTTTACTGTTTTTTATCACTGATTCATAGTAAAGTATATAAATCTCGTCGACATTACAAAACCGGTGAATGCCTTGTCCGAACAAAAACCTTCCAATGTAGAACTTGACAGAATAATTCTAGAAGAAATACTGGCTGAATTAGAAGAAGGCCATGCATGGAGGGATTACACAATAAATATGATTGGTTACGGAACACAAGGAAAACCAACGTTATTCGGTCTAGGACAATTAATAACTCAACACCCAACTAACATAAAAAGAATCAATGTGTGGTTAAGAAGTGGTTATGAAGATAGAAAAAGGGAGTTTGAAACTCAATTTAGTGGACTTCTGAAAAGCAGTTCAACAAGAGGAATCTATGATAGATTAACCAATATCGTACAATTTCACCCTTTTCATAGAATTAACAATTTAGGAGCAAAAATTGTTTCTAATGCTCAAAATAATCAAGAAGAATCTGATCTTCTAGTTATAACAGCAAGATATGATGATTTTAATAAAATTATGAGAATCGATAGTAACAAGGTCATAGTATTAGATAATGAAAATAAAGAAAAAGTGTTGGAAGAACCAACAGTCTTAAAAATTGTTCAAACAACAATAAATAATTCGCCAGATTCATATGAAGAATGTGCTGAAGTTTTAAGAGAAACGCTAGAAAAAAGATCTAAACTAGAAGAATTAGTTAGTGGTTTTCAAAAAAGAAAAGGAACTCAGCTTGAAAGATTCTCAATGTTGAGAGACAACGTTATAGGAATCACAGAGCTTGGTAAAGCAATAAGTGGGTATCCAGGTACAGTGTTGAATTTAGTTAATGATACTGAGATTACTACTTATGGTTTATGTGCAGAAGCAGAAATTCCAATAAACAGAATATTTGCACCTGCAGAGAATGATGTTGCAAGATTACAGGTAATACTTAGATCACATTATGAAAAAGAGAAAAATGAAAAATTCATTGGAGATATAGACTTTTTAAATGTATATGGAGGACATGGTGAATTCATAACCTTTGACTACAAGAAAATTAGATTTAATCATCAACCTTTTGAAGAAGTATTTAGCGATTCTCCGGAAGGACATTATGAAATAATAAGGGAAGAGGCTATGAAATTTGGAACAACATTCGCAAAAAGAAATAAAAGAACTTCTGATGATACTGTTTGGTGCTCTACAATTCCTGTAATAAAAGGAGTCATCTCTGAAACACCTAAATCTTACAGAGGAGGAGTCTTTAACAGCGACTTTCAAGCATTTACTGGCTTAAATTTCAGATTAAAAGCAGGCACCATAATTCAACCAGATGCCAAAAACATTGAACAATTAAGCCAAAGAGTTCAAGATGAATTTCTAGAAGGAAATAAAACAATAAAAGAACTAACAAATCTGCTGATTGAAAAAGAGTACTTTAAAAGAATTAAAAACTTAGAATTAGCTCCAATACCTGATATTCCAAAACAGGAAAGAAAAGGTTTTGTTGGAAGACTTGTTAGAGGACAAGAAGAGTTAAGAACAGATATGGCTTATGTTAAAAGTGAAGTTGGCAGATTATCACAGATGGAAGAAAGGATAGAAGAATTAACAAAAGAGCTAAAAAAAGCTAAAAGAATGCCTGATGAGGAAAGAATAAGAAAAGAAACAGAATTAAAAAACCTTCAAATGGAAGAGGCATTAACAAAACAGATTGATGCAACAATTTATCTTCCAGGAATTCAAGATAAGAACAATGAACACTTGAAAATTACAAGATATTCTTTTGATAGTAATCTCAGACCAACAATAAACACTTACAGCTGCGACTTGCGAGGAATAGTCAAAAAAAACCTAACTAGAGAGCACATGAATATGAGCATACACAAAATTGAAGTGACTAACAATCAATTATTTTCATTGATATATAGAGGGCACAGCAATAAAAGGAATGAGTATAGATTATTCTCTTTTGACCTTAAAACTGGAGACAAGACAACTGGCGAGAAAATAGAGCCAAAAATCGAAGGAGAAAGGGACAGGAGATTTAGAATAGAGGATATGATTGCTCACGCAGGAGATATCATTATGTCTATAAAAGATGCGAATGAAAACTATTTAGCAACATACTCGTTAAAGAACAACAGCTTCGAAAAATTCATGGAAACTGAATCTTTAGTAAAACTAATGTTTCCATATGAAGGAATATTATTGTTAACAGAAGAAGGAGTTTATCATAACGAAACAAGAATATTAAGCCTAGAAGATGAAACAACAGGGGTATACCAGTTATTACCTAAAAACAAAGTGTTAGTATATGGTGTCGGCAATGCTGTTTGCTTAGCAGACTTAGAAACAGGCCAGAAGAAATTATTTCCTTCAACAAAACCATTCTTTGATGTTAAAGAATTCGGCGAAGCTATTCAACTAATAACTGCAGTTGACAAAAACGCATTAGAAGTGACAAACTATAACTCAAAAGTTGAATTATTTGAAAATGTTTGCCAACCACACCCTATAATAAAACCTGAATTCACAGATTTAAATAATATATTCATACAAAATAAGAACATTTTCTTTTTCGGAAAAGAAACAAATGAATTAGCAGTTGTGTATCACAAAGAAAAAAATTCGTATTTGAAACCATTGAATATAAATAATGTTGATAACATGGGAGGGATCCTAAAATGAGTTATGAAATAATTCACGCTTCAATCACAGGAAGTAAGAAAGAAGCAAAAGAAAGAGAGAACGAAGATTCAATAAAAGTTGATGAAGAAAACCTGGTTTTTCTGCTTGGAGATGGAATGGGTGGTCGAAAAGTTCCAAAAACAGCTAGTTTTCTAGCTGTAGATTACATGAACTTTGAACTAATAACTCTAAGTAAATTACTTAGAACAGGAGAAATTGAAGAATCAGAAGTACAAAAACACATGAAAGACTTGATGCTCTTCACAAATGGAATAATCTCCTCAGCAGGCATGAGTAATCAAATTCTTCGAACCATAAAATCAAAAGCAGTAGCAATATACGAACAATCAAATATAGGAACTAATAAAGGATTTGCAGAAGAAATAATGGCTGAATGCGATAATATTCTTGACATGGGACAATATTCAAATGATATTAGTGGAATGGGAACAACACTTGAAGCAGCACTGGTCTACAATCACAAAGTAAACTTCGGACATACAGGAAATGGAAGGATGTATAAAGTCACTGGAAAGGGTGAATTGTTCAAATTAACAGATGAACATGTAAGATATCCGGATAACAAGGAAGAACTCTCAGAACTAGAATCGACAATGATTGAGAGGAAACTCGGATTAATTAGTTACATAGGAGGAGGTGCGGAAACACAAGTCGATGTTGGCATAACAGAATTAGAACCTGGAGATTCTTTTATAATGGTTACTGATGGAGTTTCACACACTGTGGCTGAGAATGAGCTACTATACGCACTAGGCAACTTTGAAACTACAAAAGAAACTATCTTAAAAATTTCTGAAAAACCAAGATGGATTGCGCAAGCATACGCAGACAGAGAAGGAATCACTTATGAAAAAGCTGTTCAAGACACAGCAGGCAAAGATAATGCATCATTCATAATAGTAAAAAGGAATTGAAAATGGCTAGAATAACTGACAAAGCCAAAGAAAAAAAACTATCTGAGTTAATTATAGAACAAGGACTATTCTTTAATTTGCAGGATATAATAGCAGAATATTATAACACAAATATTTTCCAAAAAAAAGGAAATGTATCAATATTCCCTGTTGGTTATCAATCCAATAAAGTTAACGCTTTACTAAAGATTATCAAAGGAAAGAGTGGAGATGAAGAATGCCAGACTACTTACACTTTATTCAGAATAATAGAATCAGAATACGGACCTGAGTTTATTGTCAGATTACACGGAGATAAACCATGGAAATTTGGATCAGATTCTGGAATATTGATGAAACTCGGTGACATGAACTTATGGAACTGGACCCTGCAGACAAATCCCTCTGAAAAAGAGTTATTAAAGAGAATTGAACAAGGAGCAAAAGGTGTAAAAAAAGCACATGATTTAGGATACAGAATAAGAGATATTAAACCATCAAATTTTGTATTATTCTCTGACCTTGATGAGAATTGCCTTATAAGCTTAGGATCCGGAGCAGTTAAAGATGATACTGACAGTGAAAAGAACTCACCACTATTCTGGTCTCCAGAATTCTGGAAGAAAAAAAGTGAAGGTGGGGAAGGAAATATTTACACAAAAGAAGAAGATATATGGCAGTTTGGGATGACTTATTTTATGTGTGCAACCAGAAGAGAAAAAGGAATATCCGCTGTCTGGGACAAAAAAGGAGGAGATCAGGTAGAAATAGCTCATGAGGAAATAGAAAAAAGCGAATTGTCAAATGAAGCTAAATACTACTTGAAAAACTTCTTGTCAAGAATGGATGAAAGATATCCTGATTTAGAAATGTTCATCAACGAGGCAGAGCAGAAGAAAAGAATATTCATACCTGACAGAACAAAAGAAAAAATAGAAGACCCAGAAACAAAACTTGAATATGAAAGATTCTTAAAAACAAATGAAGAACTTATAGAAGCAATGACCAAAGGGAGGGACAACAGAACAGATAATGATTATGGTGCAATAAACCACGAGTCAATAGCAGACATAGTTGAAGGTAGAATAGCATTAATGGACATTGCAAATAAGGATAATATAACAATAATTCCAGACGCTTCTGAAACGGCACATCAAACAACATTAGAGTATAATGAAGTGTTAAACAACGAAAGAGAAATTCTTTTAGAAGTGATGCAGGAGATAGAAAAAGACACTCAAAACGGTGATATGGAGATGATTATATCAATCCAAGAAAAAATATTCCTATGGGGGCCTCCATTCACATATGCAGATAGAAGCAAAAGAAAATCTGGTGGAAAAGCCAGATACACACTTGCAGAAACAATTGCTAAAAAAACACATTATCACAAATAAAAAATAGAAAATGAAAGAAGGCGAACTAGAAGAAAGGATTGATGAATTATTAATAAGTGCAATAGAGCAAAAAGAAGTCATTGATTATGAGGCAAAATTATTAGACGCAATTAATATTCAAAAAAATTATTTTAAATCTCTTCCAAAAAGCTCTTTGAGAAATTTTTATGAAGTTATTGCAGGATTATATCTTGAAGTAGAAGACGAAATTAAGAAAAATAATGCTTCACAAAAAAATATTCAATATATCCATAAAAAAAGCGAAGAACTTACTGAATTAGCAAAAGAAGCTGCAAAAACAGAATTTGAAAAACCTAAGAGAACCAGTCTAAACTTACTAGAAGTTCTTCAAAAAATATATTCTAGAAGTTACGATAGCAAACAAGCTAAGGATAATAGTCTAAATAGTTTGAAAAAAGTGATTAATGAAGAATTCAAGAACTTTGAAATTATTAAAGAGCAATACCACTTTCGTACAGATATAATGGCTGAAGTTGAAGAACTAAAAGAAAACTATCAAACTCTAGAAAGAAAAATAGACGAAACATTACAAAATTAAAAAATGGCAGAAGGCGAACTAGAACAAAGAATTGAACAAATAAGAGAAGGAATAAAAGAACAAAAAAGTAGAGAAGAAAATCAATTCTATGAAGTAATTCAAGCCATAAAAAAGAACGATGATTTCACAACTCCAGGTGAAGAATACGATAGATTAGAAAAAAGACTAGAGAACATTGAATTTGCAATCACCGATATACACAAGTTCATAGAGGAATTGAAGGAAGAGAAAACATATAATCAAATATTTAATTTCGAAAAACGCGCTCCTTTATCTAAACATGAATATATGGGACTCGTAATTTCTGCTTTAATAAACAGTTCAATATCTGACAAGGATACTGTTTCCTTAAATACTGAAGATCTTCCCATTCCAGCAAAGATAGATTACGAGGAGGACCGAAACTTTCAAGATATCCCTGTTCCTTATTTAGGTTTTAGACATTCTAAAGGCACACTTGTAATAAACGGAGAAGTTGAAAGTGTAGGTGAAGACATGAAAAGTGGGAATGTAAAAATAAATGGAAGAGCAGTCACGATAGGTAAGGATATGCGTGGTGGTAATATAATAATAAAAGGTCAAACTACTGGTGCAGTTGGTGAAAATATGCGTGACGGATTAATTGAAATTACTGGAAATCATAAAGAATATCACTCAAAATATTTGACTGTGGATGATGAATTGAAATCAAATTCTATCGGATGTGACATGGAAGGTGGAAGCATAATAATTAATGGAAGTGCAAACCTAGAAATAATATCTGCGGATGGAAACGGGTACTCAAGTCTTTACTATTCAAGATGCGGATTAATTGGAGCCCATATGAAAGGCGGAATTATAAAAATAACTAGAAATGTTTCAAAAGCAGACATAGGTGAAAAAATGACTGCTGGAGAAATTGATATTAGAGGATACTTTGACGGTCGTTGTTCTTCTGCAATCAAAGGTTCTGTTGGAACCAATATGGATGGGGGTAGAATCAAAATATTAGGTGGCATAGAAAATACGTTTTCTGTAGGAACTAATATGAGAAATGGAACCATTCACTTTCTTGAAACGTGTAATAATAGAATAGGAGATGGAATGGAAGGTGGAAATATAATAATAGACCAAGGAAGATTATATAATAAAATCTGGCGTCGCAAAAGAGTTTCTGAACTCAGTACAATATTTTTTGGCATAAGTAGTAGTTATAAGATTGTTAAGGATCATTTTATGCTGCCTCCAAATATAAAAGGAGGAACAATAAGAGTAGGAGGGAAACAACTATTTCCATCTACAAAATATATGATGCTGAAAATGTCAGGAAGATTATATGATGATGAAAATTATAGCACATATCAATATTAAATAGAAAATGGAAGAAGGCGAACTAGAAGACAAAATTGAACAAATAAAAGCAGACAGTTCAAAGATTAAAGATGAGAGTGAAGAAACTAGAAAATCAGATGCAAAAATAAACCCCAAAGACGCATACGCCTGGAACAACAAAGGAGAAGCACTATACAAACAAGGAAAACTAGAAGAAGCAATAGAAGCATATGACAAAGCAATAGAAATAAATCCAGAACTCGCATGGGCATGGAACAACAAAGGATACACACTAAACAAACAAGGAAAACGAGAAGAAGCAATAAAATGTTATGACAAAGCAATAGAAATAAATCCAAAATTCGCAGACGTCTGGAACAACAAAGGAATAGCACTAAACATACAAGGAAAACTAGAAGAAGCAATACAATGCTACGACAAAGCAACAAAACTAAACCCAAGATACGCATACGCCTGGAACCTCAAAGGAGGAGCACTACAAGACCAAGAAAGACTAACGGAAGCAATCAAATGCTTCGACAAAGCAATAGAAATATCTCCCGGATATTCAAGCGCATGGAACAACAAAGGAGAAGCACTAGACAACCAAGGACAACTAGAAGAAGCAATACAATGCTACGACAAAGCAATAAACATATACCCACAAGACGCAGACGTCTGGAACAACTAAGGAGAAGCACTAGAAAAACAAGGAAAACTAAAAGAAGCAATCACAAGATACAACAAAGCAATAAAAATACGCCCGGGATACGCAGACGTCTGGAACAACAAAGGAATAGCAC
>JABMPT010000011.1 GCA_013202845.1 Candidatus Woesearchaeota archaeon
TGCTGTTAGATGAGCGTCTAACAATGGTTCTAGAATTGTTATCTGTCTCCCTATTTTCCTTCCTATTACGCTTGCGTAATGCTTTATCTGGTCCTCATCATTCAAGGATATATTTGTTTTCAACCAACCATGCTCTATGTGATAAACCCATACTGGCTCTGTAGATTGGTTTACAACTATCTCCTCTAGTTTGTCATCGCTCATCAATAATTCTAAATTGCCTAATCCTAAGCTTTTTCCTATAAGGTATGAAATTAAGAACTCCTTTGTTTCATCATCGACGTCAGGGAAGTATTTGTTGATTAAATCAAATATTGTCTCCTCGAATTTTGCCTCTACCTGTTCTGTCTTCTTGGCGTTTGTGATGTCAAGCATTCCAAGATTGACTTTCTTTATCAATTCCTGCCTGATCTTTTCAAGAATGAACTCTGTTGTCCGGCTGATATTTGAGATACTAACTTCATAGATGGGTACGAATTCACCCTTGACCTTGACGACAGTGATTGTTATTGGAATATCTTTTGACTTGAATTCATATTTATCAATTATTTTCCTGTCCTTGCTGTCCTCTGCCTTATGAGGAATTTCTCCTTTCTTTTTGTCTGAAACCTCCGGTTTCTGAGCATCATCAGAAACGCTCAAAAGTTCATCTTTTGGCGCACTAGTAGCTTCGCTACTCTGTGCTTCTGTTTCTGAGACTTCTTCCTTTTCTCCTTTTTTCTCCTTTTTTTTCACTTCCCACTTAGGTTCCTCTTCAGGTTTAGGAACGTTCAAAAGTTTATCTTTTAGCATGCTCAAAGACTTGCTCTTTGGCACGCCAGAACTTTCAGTTCTGAGCGCACTAGTGGCTTCGCTATTCTGTGTTTCTGTTGCTTCCTTCTTCTCTTCTTTAGAATCTTTCTCTTCAGCCAAGACTATAACACCCTCTTTTTTTTATAGAATAATCTTTTCATTCAAACTATATAAAAGTTATGATTTTTTAAAAGAAAAATTATACTTTTCTTATTATACCTTTATCTGCGTCAACTTCCACCAAATCACCATCTTTGAAAACCTTTGTCCCTATCTTGGTCTGGATTATACAAGGGATTTTGAATTCTCTTGCAACAATTGCAGTATGTGATAAGAAAAATCCTTGATTTGCTACTATTGCTGCTGATTTCTTTATTATAGAAGTCAATGCAGTTGTTGTATCTGTACAAACTAATATATTTCCTTCCTCAAATTTGTAAGTGTCCTTCAAACTAGTAACTATCTTGACAATGCCCTTGACTTTTCCAGGATACGCAAGTGTTCCTTTCAACTCTTTAACATCTTTCACAGTGTCTTTATGTAATAGTTTTTCACCTAAAGCTTTTGCCTCTTCACCTTTGTACGCAGTTATTTTATCGTCTTCCAAAAGCATGGCTCTGCACTCCTTCCTTTCAGGAATTAAAGATTTGTCGACCTTTTGTTTATTCCTTAGAGCTGATATTATCTCTTCTCGAATAAAATATCTTGAATCAACCCAGTTTTCCACACCTATTCTCTTTCCAATCTCCTCTATCAATGGTTTTCCATAATAAATTCCTGACACAACATCTGCTTTTGAAAAGTCTAAAACCATCAGGAATTCCTGCATTGCAAAAACCATTCTCTTAAAGAATTCAGATGTAGGAGACCTTTTGAAAAATGCTTCTTGTTTTTGTTTTAACTTTCTTGCTCTCTCTTTTGGTGATTCTTTTGAAATAGTTTCCTTCAACCTTTTCAGAATATGCTTCTTGTAATTTTCAATTGTCCATGCAGTCTCAATATATTCTTGATGGAAGGATCCGTATTCTCTTTCTAATTCTTCCAATCTTTTTTTAATCTCAACATCGTCCCAAGAGCCATTGAATCTCTGCTCTATTTCCCAGAGTAATTGTTCTTCTTTCTGAACAGTTGTCAATTTGTTAGGTGTTAATAACAATGCAGAATACTCAATAATCTTTTCTTTGTCATCAGTTTTGATAATTCTTACTAATTCCTCCTCAAAGACCTCCTGTAAATCAGAGGCGTATATCGCCCACACCATTGGGTGAAATGTTGTAACATAAATCTTGTAATATCTTTCAAAATATTTTATCAATTCTTCATTGCTTGATTTAGAGAAATCAGTTTTTGAAAAAGAGATTATGTCTCTCAATACTTTTTTGTAATATTCATCAATATTTTTGAAAAATTTCTCTGTATATTTGCCTTTTTTTAATTCTTTCAGCGTTAAGTCCTTGATTGCCTTCCTGTCATCAGGTTCATAACAGGTTCTTACAGGAACTCCTTCTGCATACATCAGAGTTTTTCTTATTTTACATTTTGTTCCTGGAATATCTTGTCTGTATGAATCCAGAAGTCCATAGTTTTCCAGGAATGGCTGGTTTCTTATTCCAACTGTATAATATTTATTTGATTTTACTTTCTTAACAACTCCTTTATCAGCATCTACTTCAACAGTATCACCATCTTTCAAGATTTTCGTTGCATTCCCTGTTCCGACGATGCAGGGTGTTTTCATCTCTCTGGCTACTATTGCTGCGTGGCATATCATTCCTCCTTGGTTTGTCACGATTGCAGACGCTTTTTTCAAGAATATTGTTAGTTCTGCTGTTCCGTCGTGAGTTACTAATATATCTCCTTCTTTGAATTTGTTTTCTTCTTCTTTTGATTTTATGACAGTGACCTTTCCTTTAACTTTTCCAGGGTAAGCTATTATTCCTTTCACTTCCTCACTTTCTGAATCTTCCTTTATTAGTTCCTCTCCCAGTCTTTTTGCCTTGTTTCCATCACAAACCATTATCCTGTTATCTTTCAATAAAACAGCTCTGTGTTTTTTTCTTCTTGCAATCACTTTTTTGTCTGCTTTCTTGTTTTTTTCAATAAGCGAAGTTATTTCTGGAGGTACTAAGTAGAGCATGTCTCTCCAGCTCAAGCCAATCCTCTTTGCAACTTCTGTGTAGAATGGCTTTGCAAGGTATGATCCCTCTATAATCGCTGCTTTTGAATAATCCAGAATCAATGAGAATTCCTGCAATGCAAAGCATAATTCCTTTAGTTTCTTTGATTTTGGATGAGTTTTAAAGAATCTTTCTTGTTTCCTCTTTACTGCTTTCATTTCTTGAAAAGCTGATTTTTCTCCCTTTAATCTTTTAATCTCTTCAATATACTCCTGCTCTCCCCATGGCTCTTTCATGTATTCCATATGGAACCAGCCGTATTTCTCTGCTAATTCCTCAGGTTTCTTTTTCTGAAATATTGCTTCTCTCTCCTGTACAATGATGGATGGCTTTGTAGGGGTTAATAGCATTGAAGCTATTTCTATAATTTTTTCTTTCTCATTTTTCTTCAATACTTTTTTCAGCTCTTTTTTGAAATAATCCTCAACATTCATTGATTTTAGAGCTAATAGCATTGGCTTGTGGCTTTCTGCCATTGCTTTGAAAATGAAATTAAATCTTTCAATCATCCTAGGAATCGTTTCTGGAAAAGGTTCTTTTGACAGCTTCCTTATCTCTTCCAGTGGCTCTCTATAAACAGAGTCCAGTTTTTTGAAAAAATCCTCTGTGTATTTTTCTTCTTTGAATTCTTTTATCAATAATTTCTTTGTGTCTTCAATGACTTTTACATGATGGCAATGTTTGTTTGGCTCGCCTTTTCCGCATCCTAGAAAATCGCTTATATGATATTCTGTGATTGGCAAAACAGTTTTTTTGAAAGAATAAGCGCTTACAAACTCCCAGAATGTTCCTTTGTTCCTTGTTCCTAAATCAATGAAGAGTTTCATTGGCTAGATAAGTTTCAATACCGACATTTCCTTCAACAGGTCTTAGAGATTTTCTTTTGTCAGCAAGATCTTGTTGTGTATAACCAAGTATCATCATTTCTTCGTGTTGAATTGGAAATAACTGATTATCTTCACTTCCAAAACTCTCAAAAAGATTTTCTCCAACAGTTCCAAAAATAGAGTATTCCAGATTAACTCCTGCAGGACCACAAGAAGATACTAATACTATATTCTGAGTCTTTAAAGGATCAACTCTTTCTATCATAGATCGTTGGAAACTCCTTACCTTTCTTTCTATACTTGCAAATGAAGGAAGAGTTCTATTGTTAGGAAAGACTGCCTTTCTTATTTGTCTGTCAAAATAGGCATCGCTATAGAGCGGGTCAAAAGGGTTGACTTTCGAAGCTTCTGGATCAAAAGATACTTCTGTCCCATCCCTAAGAGTTACACGACAATAACTATCTTCCCCCCTCTGAAACCTATGTAGGTCATACTTGTCCATAGTTTGTTCAGGAGGATTTTCGAGTATTGGACTATGAACGAGTGCTTGAATTCTTTCATCGAATAGTACTTCACCTTCATAATTGACTTTCTCTGTTATCAATTGTGTCGTTTGTTTATGTCTTTTAAGAGTTCCTGATATTAGAAGATCAATATTATCTACTCCGATATGAGTTAGAAGCCTGGATGTTATGTCTGCATTTCTTTTGCCTTCTTTAGACAGTTTAGTATCAAATTCTCCATAACCCTGTTTATTCTGCACTGATTCCTGATGCCTCAAGAAATATACTGTTAATAGGTAATCTGAGAGCTTTTCAACCATATTAACCACTAATAAGTGACAAAGAATATATAAATGTTTCTAAAATTAGAGAATAATTAGTCTCCTCTGACGATTTTCACGAGTTGTTCCATCTTTTTCTTAAGAAGTGACTTTCTGCTCTCTATCTTATCATAGTTATCCACTAATTGCTGGATATAGACTTTAGCGTCTGTTTTCTTCAGAGCATCAAATGCCTGGGCTTTTTTAATCAATTCTTTCAGCTGGGCTTCAAGAGCATGCTTCTCATCATCTATCTTGTTCAATAAACTCTCTGTTCGCATCTTCTTGTCGAAGAACTCGTCAAATTTAGCAGCGATACTCTTGGTTTTCTTGGCATAACTCTCAATCTTCATCTCTTTCTTATTTAGCTTCTCAATTACAGCATCCTGCACAACAGATATCTTCTCTGTTTGCTCCTGACTTCTCTTGACCAAAGGTTCAATTATATTTTCCTTCTTGTTCCTTATCTCTGACTCAACCTCATCAGCCATTGATTGTAACTTAGCTATGTGCTCCTCAGCATCCTCTATATCGGATTTCTCACTGTCAATATTCTTCTCTATGCTTTTTATTATGCCATAGATAGCTTCCAATCTATTTCTCAGATGGTCCTCTTTCTCTTCTAACTGAAAAATCTCTTTCTTCTCCTTTGAAAGGTCCTCTTTCTCACTCTTAATATCATCAAGTAGACCAGAATACCTTTTCTCCTCATACTCGATCTCCCTCCTGGCCTTGTCTACCAATTCCAAGTATTCTTCCTTCTGTTTTCTTATATCATTATCAATATTCTGCTTTAGATCCTCATAATGCCTTAATTCATCAAGTTCGTGCTTAACATCCTCCATCTCAGTTCCTATTTTTTTCTTCAGGTCCTCAAACTCCCCTTTAATTTTGTCAAACTCAGATGTTTCATTCTCCAACAGCTGGATTGTCGTCTCGACTTTCCTCACAAAAGCATCTTTTTTGGAATGATACTCCTTAACCTTGGATTCAGCCTCTTTCTTTGTGATATGCCTTTCAGAAAGTGTGACTTTTGAAAGCCCGTATTCTATGCTAATAACTCCTTCTTCCTCTAAGAATTCAGCCCATTCCCTGACAACTGATTCAGAAACACCAAGTTCCTTGGCAGCAGCAGCTAAGTCTATTGTCTTCTTCCCAGCTACGATAGAAACTAATCTATCAACACCTGTCTCTATATCTTTTATAACCATAAAGAAATTATTTAGTGTTGTAATATAAAAAAGTTTCTATAAATATATCTTATCTTGTAAAAGGTCAGATGATTTGATTGATCCTGACAAGTCTTTTCTTTTTCTAATTATTAAATCAGGTATGTGATTGAAAAAATGTTCTGTTCTTGTATCCTTTCCACCCCAAATAGGAATATTTGCGCCTACTCTTGTGAAAGTATCGTAAATAATGAACTCTGCTAGTTCTGTACGTTTGCTGGTATCAGCATAGATTGTCTGAAGCGGATAAGCAAAGTTACCGCCTGTAGGAACAAATCCTACCAACAAAGCCAAGCCTCTAGGTCTTCTTTGCTCTTTTGGCTTAAATAAATCCTGCGTTTGTTTAATACCTGTATAAATACTTCGATCAATACTTCCCAACAAAAGCTCACTCCAAAACAACGTTTGCGCGTCAATGACTCCTGTAGCATATAAAACAGGAAGAACCCCTAATTCAAATGCTTTCTCAACAGGTTTCACAACCATCATAAGGAAAAAAAAGTCTGATAAATAAGCGCTTGTTTGTTCTTCTTTAAGTTGTTCACGAAGATAATCACCTTGCACGCTTGTTAACTGTTTTCTTTTTTCCCAAGCACTAATTCTTTCATCAACATAATCCCTAATAACTTCAGACCTGTATTCTTTATTAACCACAAATTTCGGCGCGTGTTTGATTACTTTCCAGCCATTCAATATTATTTTGGAAATAGCATCATAGGATAATCGGTAGAGTTTCATAGGTAATTTCTTCAACGCTTTTGATGCTTGTCTACGGTACCAAAGAATTAAATGTTTGGAATAATAAGACGCCTCATTCTCAGTTATCTTTTCTTTTTTTAAACTATAAGTTATACTTCTGTCAACTCTGCGCATAGATTTCCATTTTTCTTGATGATCTGCTAAAAGTTCTAGATTCACAATTAAATCATCAAATCTTTCAGAACCTAATTTTTTCTCGAGATTATCCGCATGACGACTAAGATAAGATTCTAACTTGTTAGTATCAACATCATCAAATAACGGACGCCTATTTCTAAATGAAACCGGCAAGTAAAAAGAAAAAAGCTTTGAAATGTTCAAAGGAAACAAAGCAGGAACTGCGGATTCAGCATCTATCCATGCAAAAGTTTGTTTAGGGCCATCATTCTCTTCTAGCATAAAGTTGCTCAGCGCGTTCGGAGTGCCAAACCCTGCTTGCCACATCAAGCCATCGAAACCAGCATTATATAATTCCTTTTGCAAAGGCCTCATTATCTTTTCCACTAAGTCACCAAGTTCCGATTCCCTTTCTTCAGAAAAAGGGTGATGTAAAGAAACATGTCTTCCGTTGATAATCTCAACTTTCAATCCGTATGCCATTAATTCATCATCCCAGAAAGTTCCGTGTGAATTAGACATCTTTGCTTTTTTACCTAGCATGTAAGGAAACAATGTGCTGTGAATATTTCGCTCTAGATGAGCACACATTATTGCATCCTTGTTCCAAGTATAAGGATTTGGAGCGCCTAAAAAAATATAATTAACCAATTTTGCAAGAGAATCTTTGGCTGAGAAAATCTTTGTTCCGTTACTAAAAACTACTCCTGATCTGCCTCTTCCTATTTCTGTTCTCTGTTGAGATTCTGAAGTGCTCATCTATAAATTCACCATAATAGTTATCCAAACACACCTCTTTGAAATCAGAAAACGAAATTCACTTATAAATATTAATGAAAAATAGGTAGTAAAGAAAAAATAAGACAATACTTTTACCTGACTTTAGGCACAACTATCTGTCCTTCTTCTTCATCGCCGAGAAATTCCACTTTTGCTTCTAAGAATAATCTTCCGACAAATGCCGATGCAACCGCATCCAGTTCATCCTGGGAATACTCTCTTCTCTCCATAGTTAAATTATATAATTTTAGAAGTCTCTTCAGCTCCATATAATTGCCTTTTCTAGGCATCTTCATTATATCGTAGAATGCTCCAGGGTAAACTTCGATAACCAAGAATCCTTTTTTCTGAAAATGATCTCTTAGAGCCATTCCCCTAACAGTCAGCTTTTCCATCGCAACCAAACCTTTTGGAGGAAAGAACTTTATCCTTCGCTTGTTCATGGCGTACTCTGCTTTTCTCCAATTGCCTTTCTCTGGAAAATTTAGAGGAGCATCTATTGCCACCACATCAGGTTTTATCTCTTCAACCTTACTGATAATATCAGCACTATTTTTCAGCTCAGAAACTTCCTCTATCTCATTACCCATATGGCAAAAACCAGTGATTCTTTCCTCGCTTCCTGCAAGGTCAAGGCCGACTATTTTCATTTTAAAAGTCTATAATATCATTTATTGACGTATTTGAAAATTTTATTGTGTACAATGGTAATTCAATCACATATTTAACTCTTTTCTTTGAATTATAAAATCCAAAAGGCTTGAAATCCTCTTTCAAATCAACAACTCTCTTGTTCTCGTCAAGAAATAACACATCAATTGGATAAAACACAAATATCATGTGTAATGAAGTTTTTTTTAGCTTCTTGAACTCGAATATAAGGCCGAAGTCTATTTGTTTCCTTGCAAACATTAACCCTTTTGCTTGTGACCATGAAGATACGCAAATCTTGTTTTTCTTTACAAGAATTTTTCCCTTTGTGGTGTTTGTTATCATCTTAACAATTACTGTAGCTCAGCTGATCGACTTCATAATCACTCAAATGACCACTGTCCATTTTAAACCATGAAGGCATATTGTAGAAGTTACATTTATTATTTGTGCTTTGGTTACCAAAATATATGTAATCCACTATGCTCCTGGTGTAGTCAACAACAATATCTTCTTGTTTTTCCAAGAAGCTTATATCGACCAGACTCTCTATTCCATGTGTACTATCAGATAGATTTCCTTCAAATCTCATCATGAAACTGGGCGCTTTGTCAGAAGCTTTGTAATAACCATTTTCTATGTGCAATGAAATATTAGCAGTCTTATTGTCATCACTCACAAAATCGCTTATATTGGTTGGTTTGATGAAGTTCTGGAATCTTCCCAAAGTATTGACAGAATAGATGGGATCCTTCAAATCCTCTATAGGTATCTTTGATGTGAATGTTTCGTTAAAGTTCCATTCTGCCAATCCTTTATTATCAATTATATTGACTGTTGAGAGAATATCTACAACAACATTCCAGGGATCAGTCTGGTAAAAGGTTATCTGAAGAACTGTTATATTAAGAGATATGCCTATATTCCCTGATTGCTGGTTAACTCCTTGAAGAAAATGAGAAAAGCTCTGACCCTTGAGTATATCAGGAGTTGTGTTACCTATTGTGCCGTTATAGAATGGTTCTTTAAATTCCTCTCCAGCGTCACTCAAGAAACTTCCTGTTTCTATAATCTGTGCCTCGAGAGCAAGCATTGTTCTGAAACCAGCAATGTACGCTGCTCTTTGAGCATCCAAGCGCAAATCATCAATGAAATCATTCATAGTTCTTATTCTCGTCTCAATTGTATCTTCTCTCGAGCCAACTTTATATAACTCATAAGTGTAGAACACTGCAACCATGACTACCAAAAACACTATGACCATTGTCATGTAAATTATTCCTTGTTTCCTCATTGCCATATCCTCACATCCATTATCGATGGCCCCCACATGTAACGTATTCCTTCAACCACGTTAACTACAACTTCAAGGTCCTCTGTAGCGAAATTGAACAATACTCTTCCATCATCATCATAGTCAAGAGCAGTAAGTATACCATAACTAGAGACATCGTAGGAATCATCTGAATTATAAGATATCGAAGCACTCGTATATGAACAAATGTTTCCTCCAACATAATCACCAGGAATAGTTAAAGTCGTAAAACTTCCATCTTCGAATTCCACATTCCAAACGCAACCTTCAGCTGTTTTCTTAACCTCACTTCTGGTTGAGGAAAAGTTAACCATGCCTCTGTATATCATTGTATTGTTATCAGAACAGCCTGTTAAATTGGTTGGTGAATCAGCTGTTCTTATAGAGATATTATTATCACCATTAACTAAAATATTAGGAGGTATTTCAACATGGAAGGGATCTCCTAAAAGAAAATAATCATCTGAATAGTCTTGTAATGAGAAAACTGTTTGGTTATTAACAATCAGCAGGTCCGTCCAGTGCTCATCTGAATAAGAAGTTATCCTTGCATCAGCTATTCTCAAACCATCAAATATATTGACTGTTGGAGAGCAGCTGTTGAATTGTTCTGTCTGAAAAACAACAGAAACCTCGCTTGGTTGCAGTTCCGGAGTAACAGGAGTGTAGTTTAAAAGTATGTTTGAATCACCATACAATATTGAGCTGGCAGAGCTTTCATTCATAACAATCCTCTGCGATACTTGTTCTGTTCTCTCAAGTATGTCATAAGCTATTTCTTCATAGATTATCTTTAGCATACTCACATTGTTGCTGTGGCTGTATGTGCCGTTGCCTAGTTCTGCAATCTGGTTGAGGGTGTAATTAGCTTTTGAGCAGTCACTTAAAGGTCCGAATCCTATCGAATACAGTGTTACATTCATATCCTTCCTCGACCTGTTTGCAGAGTAGATAGCGTTTTCTATTGCACCATCATTGTTTGTACATTCAGTGCATTGCCCTGGAATTTCATCAAAATCACAAGCTCCACTAACATCACACAAGCCTTCGCATTGTTTCAAACCATATACCGATGAATTGCTACTGCATGACCCATCTGCACAATGTGTTGGAACACCATCAGTCATGACAACTATGAATTTCTGTCTTGTTTCATCGCTGTTGTTCTGCAATAAATCGTAACCCTTGTTGATGGCGCAAGCCAGACAGGTTTTTCCTTTTCCCTGCTCCTCAAAAGGAAAACTATTGGTGAAATTCTTGATGCCAGTGATGTTTTCAGGGTCATCATAATACTTTACTACATCCTCATGCAGGAAGACGGGCCAAAATCTGTTGCCAGAGTAATTCATAACTATATCAATGAATTCTATATCCAAGCAAATAGCTAATTGAGTCCTTCTAATACTAGGATCAGAATAAACGGCAGCGCAGTCGTTTCCAGCATGCCCCTGACTCCAATCTGAAACAGATTTCTTCATACTTCCAGAATAATCAGTTATCAATACTACATCAGCATTCCCGCCAGTTATTATGGTTTCAAAAACCTGTTCATAGGATGACATTCTTATAGGCACAGTTTTCTGGCTCAGGAAACTGTAATTTAGCATACCTGATAAAACATCGTTGTTGATCACTACATTTTTCTCTGTTGTTGAATTGCTGTCATTGTACACAATCGTGTCAGCCAAAGATAAATATGTTGAGAAACTAGACTGATTGCTAGAATGATTTGAGAAATAATGAAGATTTATCTCCATGCTGTTTAGTATTCCAGGCACATAGAAACCATCATATATATTTATCAGACCCCTTATGTCTGGGAAATAATAATACTTGCTATCCCTACTTATATTCTCATGTGTTTGATTGGTTAGATATGTGAGTTTTATATAACCACCTGAAACATATGAAGCATTTGAAGTGGATGGAAAATTTATTGAGAAATTATTTCTTATAGGAACAGTCAGATTTTTACAGTGAGTCACATTCCATCTATAAGGACTCATGTTTAGCGTTGGAGCAGGTAATGAAGAATTACATAATTGATCATTAATCAAGAAGTCAAAGCTTTCTGCCGGATCAAGTTCCAATGTTATATCAGTTATCTGGTTTGCATCAACATCTGTTGGCAGATTATCAATGAAAACAGTTATATTACCCTGACCAATGAATCCTCCAAAGTATATATAGGAAGAAGTTCTCTTGTTCTTTATCTTTCTTATATATGCTGATGAAGATGAACCTTCGGCAACTTCTCCTTCAGCAACGCCTGTTATCATCCTTCTGGATGTTACAAGATTTAATGGATCTCCTGGTTTTGCAATCTGCGAATAGATTGTTTCTCCTCCCATAGTTACATTCATACTATATATTGAAGGTATGAGTCCTTCAATAAGTATTCCAATAAGATTTTGTGCTCTTTCATCACCCAAAGAAGTATTCAACGACCAAAAAGTTCCTACTTGCTCAATAACTGTACTATTAGGATTGACTATTACACTATTATTTATCAAAGATTCAACCCAAGGATTGTTGATTTCACCAACTTTTATCTCGCCTAAAGCCACTAGCAAGTCTTTAGAAACCATATCCATTTGTTCAGTGCTAATCTCCTGGAACGTAAACTTGGTTATGAGAATTATTCCTATCAGTAAGAGCATCGTCGAGAAAAACGCATCTAAAGTGAAATATATTCCTTTCTTATTTATTCCCATACATAAAGCACCATTTGTATTATTGAATTATTATATATCACAAACCTTGTTACTCTTACCAAATTATCATATTCTAAACCCGAGATATCAACTGCGCAACTTGTCAAGTTAATAGCTCCATAGCCACACTTTGTTATGTTCAACACTGTGAGATTCTTCTGAAAGAACAATAAATAATCAAGGCCTGATGGCAAATAAAACTTTGTATCTGGATAAGACATATTGTACAATCGAGAAACTTTTGTTATGTTTAATCGATTATTAGTTATCAATCCTATCTTGACAAGAGTGTCATTTGTCCAGTTATTAGGAACTCCTTCTGATAAGAAATCTTCTGAGGTTGTCTCTGCTTCAACTCTGATTCTTGAAAAATCATCATCTGTCATTGCGTTAAATATGAACCTTGAAGTAAGAAGCACTCCTATCAAGAATATTATAAACCCTATTATGAAATCAGTGATCCAGACTTGCGCCTTTTTATTCGATAACAACTTGTCCTCCAACATTCTTTATTGTGTTGTTTCCTTTTTCCAGGGTTCCTGTTATTTTTGGTATTGGAACAGCGACATCTGCTTCTTCATAGCTTAGAACCAGAACTCTGTCTGAATTACTAATTTCAAAATCATATTGTCCAATATAGTCTGGTATGAATATATCCCTTGAGTATCCTTCATGAACTTCTGATGCTAATATTAGTTCTCTCTGCAGCTCAAAAGCATAGCTCTTCATCTCTGCAGCTTTCTGGTCAGCTCTAGTGTCATTCATCACAACGAGAAAACCAAACAAGACTATTAAGGCAAGTATAACTCCCATTATCATCATTGTCATAAACTCTAAAGCAACTTGTCCCTTAGCCAGTTAAATCACCCCAAAATGGTCACACCATCCCCAACTGCAGATATCTTTATAGAATGCCTACCAGGATTAGTATTTAATGTTCCAGAGACATTATTAGTGGCAACAAATCTTGTGAAGTTATAAGCAAAAGTTCCAGTATCAACCTCATATATTGTCCTGTTATCTATGAACGTGACTAATTCTATGTGTTTAGGAACATAAATCTCCAGCGTTTTAGTGGTTGGCTCTCCAAGATAGTAAACATTATCAATTGCATCCACGAGTTCCTCTGCTAGCTTGTTCAGTTGTGCAGAAGTTATGTCCTCATCAAGACCCTGAGCTTCTGTCAAGAACAGCAACATCACAGGTATGATTAGCAAGAACGCAAATGCGGTAATCATCAGAAACTCTAAACTCACCTGCCCCTTTTTCATTATAGAACAAACAATTGAGGTTAGAATATTTAAAGTTTATCCTATATAGCTCATCTCTTTGTAGTGTTTGAGCTGGTTCAGGGTTGTATGCTTTGTTGCTGTGTCTGAGCCGTTTTCCTCGTCAAATCTCTTGATTTCTCTGTTGATGACTTTCATCGGTATCTTGAAGTCATACTTCTTGTTCAACACTTTGATTATCTCTTTGGCACCTCTCAAACCGACATACATTGGATGGCCGTATGTTTCTGCCAGTAAAGAAGCTGCTTTTATCTTTCTCTTCTGGCTTAAACCGACCAGTAATCCTGACACTCCTATGATTGGGCCCACAACTCCATACAGCTTTGTGTTGACCTTGTACTTTGCAAACTCCCTGACAAACCTTGGCTCATTACCTGTGCAGAAAACCTTTGGGTTTTCAGGAGCTTCATTTATGCCTATTCCACCAAGAGTTATTATCTCAGTGCATTTGTGCTTTTCAATAACATCAAGTATCTTCTCTGTGAATTCGTATGATGAGCGTTCATCCATTGGCTGGACATCGCCTGTTAAGAATATGAAATCCTTGCCATTCAGTTTTTTATGATACATTTCAATCTTTGGAAGTTCTACAAGGTTGTCTTCGTTGACAAATACAGAGTTAGGCAGTGAGTGCGAGAAAAGATCCATAATCTTGTAAGCGTCTAATTCCTCGACGAGAATATCTGCAACTATCTTTCCAACATTTCCAAGGCCTGGTAATCCTTCTATGAATACAGGGTTCTTGAATTTCAGGTTTTTCTTTGTTGATATTTTCCAACTCGTCATTTTCCGTATTTTGTTTTTCTCCTGTAAGCGCCGTATTTGTCTTCTGGGCTGTATTTTTGCGGTTTGGGGTTGATTCTCTTGCCACCGCAATCACAGTTTTCCTTCAACCCATAGTTTCCGCATTTATCGCATTTGAGTATATGGCTCATTTTTCAATTCTCTCAAATACTGCTTCTCCGTCTTTCTCCTCCATGTAGTTCAACACTTCGTTCTTTGCCTTTTCCATTATGCTCTCTGCTTTCTTGTAGTCTTTTGCAGTAACCTTTAGCATGTATCTCCCACCACCTTCATAGGCGATGTTGACTTTTTCGTCGACTTTTTCTGCGTTTTGAAGAGCAGTCCTTATTACCTCAACACCATTCTCATCATAACTTGAAAGTTTGAATTCTCCTGCAATCAGTACTTCTTTTGGTTTTATCTTGTCTTTTATTACTTTTGTAAGCTTGTCTGCCAGTTTCTTGTCAAGACCTAATGAATCCAATTTTAAATTAGTTTCAACAACATCGTTGAAAGCAAGATGAACCATGTCGTACTCTTTCAGGATTGGTTTTGAAACGACTTTGTAAAGGTCCTCCAAGGTCTTTTTTTGCTCTTTTGCCAGACTCTCAATTATTTTTTCTGCTTTCTGTTCCTGCTTTATTGCGTCAAGTTTTCTCCTTCTTTGAGCCTCATTTACACGTCTTAAAGAAAGATCTATATGCCCTCTTTCCTTACTAATCTTCAGGATCAGGCAAACAACTTTTTTCCCTTCCTTAACATAATCCCTGATGTTCCTTATCCTTCCAGGACTAACTTCAGAAATGTGGATCATGCCGGATTGATTCTTGTACTCATCCAAGTCACAGAACACAGAATGGAACTGCACTTTAGTAACAGTACATAGAACTAATTCATCTTCCTCTGGAATTCCTTCCCTCTTAAAAAGCATTATTCCAAGACCTCCAGGATCCTGGTTTTGACGACGGTCTTACCGCCACTTGGCTCTGCCAGAACTTTTCCGCAGACCAAACATTCAATCTTAGAAGCGGACTTTCCGAACACTATCTGTTCGTTTTTACACTTTGCACATCTTAGTTTTATAAACTTTGAATCAGGATTTCTTTTCATCTTAAAATACCCCTTATATTTTTGAATCTGAAGAATTTTGACGTCTTTATAAAGGTTACCAATAGGTTTAAATAGAGAAAATTACAGAATTATACCAACTCAATCTTTTTAGCTCTGATTCCTGTACTTTGCATGTGTGTTTTTCCACAGTCTTTGCAGGTGTATCTGAAATCGCTCTTTTTAGAAAGTTTTTTTCCAACCATTTTTGGCTTTGGTGGTTTACTGTATTTTCCAAGGTTTCCGAAACCCCTCCATAGTCCTCTCTGTCTTGTTCTCTTTTTTGAACCTGCTGATAAAGGATGTTTTGATCCTTTAGACTTTCTTTTAGCTTGAGAGACTTTATGCTCTGAATGCTTATTGCATTTTGGACAATGCCTTTTCATAGTCTTTGGCTTTTTCATAAAAACACCTCATTGTTTTTATGGAAACTCAAAAACTCTGTTTTTGCTTTTTTCATCGTAGCTCACAGAAAAAATACTCCATTTATAAATATTATTCTTTAATCTCTTCTACCTTGCCTTTATTTATCAGAATATTAGCTATTATCCTTGGAACTTCTGCTTCGTCCCCTTCTTTGAAAGGACCGTAAACTTCCAGTTTCTTGCCCAAGAACTTTGGAACTTCGCCAGTGAACTTCACCTTTACTTTTTCATCGTAATCATCGCCAGCTTCTTCTTGTTTTACTTCTTCTTCTTTTTCTACTGGTTCAGTTTCTGGCTCTTCCTTTTCTTCCTCTTCTTTTTCTACTTCTTCTGAAACTTCTTCTTTAGGAGGCTCATCCTCCTTTTTCTCGTCGACAGGAGCTGGTTTTGGAGTTACTCTTATTTCACCGTTTTCAAAGAATAAGACATTCTTCAAAACACTATCTCTATTGCTGTTCAACACTTCTAAAACTTCATTAAAGAATGTTTTTTCAGTTGGCAACATTGCTGTAGTGTTTGTAAGTGTTGATCCTGTCTTTGATTTATTGACAGCAATCCTTATTATCTTTCTTTCTCTGACTTCATACAACTCTTTCACTATTTTTTTGATGTTCTGGATCTGTATCCTTGTCTTTTCTTCTTCTGATGCTCCGAACAACCCGGATTGTGCACCATTTTTTTCTAACATTGACTGCTTTTGGTTCAGATAGACCAACACATCTGAGTAAAAAGTCTCATCTAATTCCTGTAATTCTTCTCGATCTTTTTCCCTTCTTAGAAGATCAAACAGAGTCTCATATGTAATCTTTACCTCATTCATGATAAAGAAGGGATTAGTAGGGGTATTTAAATTTTTTTAGTTGCAAACCTTTAAAAAATCATTTCCTTTCTTCCAATCCATGAAAGTTTAAAAACTAGAGGTTTTTTAACTTCATAATTTTGGTGAAAATTATGGTAAAGTTGGAGCTTGAAGATTTTGAATTTCGTGAAGAAGATGATAAAGTTAAATTCGTTTTTATGAGATATTACCATTTTCTCGTCGACAAATCTGATTTGGAAAAGATTGGTAAATTCAAGGTTCATAAGAACTTCATTGACTTCGATGCTTCTGAAAAAACCTTGACAAATAAGATTAACAGAATCCTGAAGATTGGTATGGATGAATTGACAAGTATTCTTGGAAAAAGAGCCATCTACATCCACAGGGATTCTGGAATACCCTTGCTTGGCACCAATGAATTTGGCATTGTTGACAGGGATACCAACATCATCGAAGTTAAACCTCACACTCTTTGTAACTTAGACTGTATTTATTGCTCTGTTGATGCTGGAAAGTCATCCAGGAAAGTCACGGATTTCGTTGTAGAACCAGAATATTTAGTTCAAGAATTCAATAAAATAGCGTCGACAAAACAGCATCCTGTTGAGGCTTCGATAAATCCCCAGGGAGAGCCTTTAATGTATTCGAGATTAGTTGACCTGATTAAGGGTTTAAAGGCCTTAAAAAGCGTTAAAACAGCGTCTATAAACACCAATGGAACCCTGTTGACAGAGAAGCTCATAGATCAATTAGCAGAAGCTGGTTTAGATCGGATAAACCTGTCATTAAACACTGTAAATCAAGACACAGCAAACAAATTAGCAGGCAATGTATACCCTTTAGAAAAAGTTAAACATATAATACTATATAGTAATAATAGGATAGAGATATTGATAGCTCCTTTGATTGTGCCAGGATACAATGATGGCCAGATAGAAGAAACTATAGAATTCTGCAAAGAAAACAATATAACAAGATTCGGTTTTCAGAATTTTTTTAATTATCAGAGAGGCAGAAACCCTGTAAAGCAAAAATCAATGGAATGGTTCCTCAAACTATTGAAAGAAAACGAAGAGAGATTCAATATAAAACTAGTGAACAAAGCAGAAGATTATGATATTCATGAAGACTCAAAAATTCCAAAACCTTTCAAGAAGAATGATGTGGTGAATACTAGAATAGTATTACCTGGGAAATACGCTAACGAATCAATAGCTGTTTCAGAAGAGAGATGCATAACTGTCTCTGTAAAACCTAGAAGCAAGGATGTAAGAGTAAAAATAGTAAGAGACAAGCACAATATTTTCAGGGCTGTTCTAGCTACTTGAACAACCCAATAAAGAAGTCAATTATCTTCCCGAAGAAGCCTTTTTTCTCCTCTTTCTCTTTATCTGAGCCAGTATCAATACTTACATCAGGAGTTTTTCCTGTAAGGTTTGCCTTAACTCTCAAAGTAGCCTCTTCTGTCTGGTTAACAATTCCTTCATAGTTGAGATGAGTTTTAAGACTATAAGTGCCTGGTTCTGTATCAACAGAAATTCTCACTTTATAGATATAGAATTCTTCATCAGCACCAACACCCATTGTTAAGGTCTTCTCTGTCAAACCACTAATAACCTCAAAATCAGAAGGTAATTCTTCTTTCAATTCAATAACTGATATTTTCTGACCAAGATTCTTTGCTCCAACAGTAACAGTCACTTCTTCTCTTGGAACAACTTCAGTTTTACTGAGTGATTTTGATATGTCAAAACCAACAGTAACTGATTTAATTTTTATGCTGGCATTATCTTGAAAGTCAAAGAATTGAAAATTATGACTTCTATATCTCCCTCTAAAAGTAATGTCAAAAATCTCATCTTCGTCTACAGACAATCCTTTAATCTGCTCTTCAAAGACTTTCTTTGTCTCGCTAGGAGCTATTGATACAAGGTTAGCGCTTCTTGTTTCAAACATCGTGCTCTCGACTATACCGCTCATATCATAGAAAGACACTTCTGCAGGATTTGTCATAGTTGCAGTGATAGTGAATGGTGAACCTTCAAATACCTCTGTTCTTGAAAGGGATAATTCAAAAGTTGGCTTTGGCAGATTAATAGTTACATTTAATTTTTTATCATCAGTGAAAACCTCATCTCTGATGTTCATAATAATCTGTGGAGAGAATTCATGAACACCTTCAAAGCCACTTTTCATCGTCACAAAAAATGTCTCAGACTCTCCGGGTTGAAGATTAAAATCATGTTCGATATTCCTAGATTTGCTAAGATCACTTGAAACCTCCTCAACAGTAACCTCTTCAGGAATCACAAAATTGAAATCAACACTCATAGCGTCATCCCAATCATCATTGGTAACTGTCAAAGTATACGTGAAAAGTTCCTCCAAACCCACTTCTGATTCACTCATCGACGAAGAAACAGAAACAGGAGAGTTAATGCTTATGGTCGAAGATGATGAATCTTCTGTGAATTCAGAGTCTTCATATTCATATGTCAATGTTCCATTCTCCAACTTTATACTATCATAACTATTGGGTTTTATATTATAAATGAAACTCCTTGAATCTCCTGCTGTTAATATAGGCCTTGTCCAGGTTATTACATTGTTTTGCGCGGTTAATCCTTCTGGCAGCACTGATATAAATGCAGTTCCTGGGATGATCTCTTCAAATTCAAGGTTGTTAATAACCAATTCACCATTATTTTTAATTGTGATAGTTACTAATGCCTTACCATCACGATTTATCTCGCTATCAACACTTCTTGTTATGCTAACACTTGGTTTCTTTGAGAATATTTGTACTTTGATTGCAGGTTCCCATATCAAAGTGTTAGGTATTGGTCTTCCATAATCATTGTAATCAAGCTTTGTTCCCATAAAACAGTACTGATAATAAGCAGTGTCTTCACAAGTGCCATTATAAACATAGAAAACCTCGAACTCATTCTTATGGAGAATTAATACTTCCTCTCCATTTGCTAATCCAACATAGTATATATCATCTTCAACCTGAAAAGTATCTAAAGTATAGACATAGTCATCAAACAAGTTATCAAATCCTAGAACATTGCTGGAACTAATGATTAAAAATAGTAGAACAACAACACCTCTTAATTTCATACAGTTATTCTAATATAGTTATTATATAAACTTTTTGAAAAGTTTAAAAGAAAAAGAAAAAAAAAGAAAAAAATTCAGTCGACTTATGCGACTGGGTTCACACTGATGCTTGATAGGCTTGGTACGACAACTTCCACTTCAGAACCACTTAAAGCCCAGTCAGCATAATCTGCTAGAACTCTTGAAGCTCCTTGTGTGTCCATTGCACTGTATCCTGCAACCAAGACTGCGTTGTTGTCTGCGTAAAACCTTATAATGGCTTTACCTTCTTCGAAACCTTCAACACAGTTTGCCGGGTTACCCATCAATTCTGCTGCTACAGTGTTAGCACATGGTCCACCAACTACAATCATTGGTGTGCTTCCAAGTGTTGGAGCGTCTGTGTCTAGGACACCGATTCCAACTCCGATTGGATTCACGTTGTAGTAAGTTGCACCTGCAATTCCACTACTTAATGAAACAGCTGCGCCTGGTCCTGCTAAGTAGACAGCATAATCTGTATCCTCTGCTGGAATCCATAGCTCTAACTCTGTGCTCTCGTCAGCTTCGTGCTTGTAGTATGCACCGTACTCACCTACACCATAGTAGTAGTCACCATCATCATCGTCATCTGCATCGCCGTCCCATGATCCTGGTCTTGCAACGTTTATCTCGTCATCTGTGGTGTCATAGCTTATTTCAATTGTGTAGACATCTCCTGCTACTTCATCGCTGTTTACTGCTTGCTCGTCTTCAGTAACAGTTATGGTTTGTGTCAAAGCTTGAGCAGTTGTTGTAAACGTAACCAATGCACCTGATTTGGTGTAAAAGTCTGTTTCTGACGCTGCTGATAAATTAACAACATCATCTGCATCAATTGTTATGGTTGTGCTTGTATCAGCAAGTGTGTCTCCACTACCAACAGTTAAGCTCTGGCCTGAACCAATGTCTTTGAAGTCTGCCTCATCATCGCTCAAGTCTGCTCCTTTGAATTCGAAAATTCTAGAAACAGGCTCTGAACTTGAAGAGTCTTCTTCCAAGATGAAGATACTGTCCTTTGCTACGCTGTTCAATGCGGCAAATACCCAGTCATCACCAGCACTTATGTTGACGGTCCCATCATACATGTATGGTGAGAACAGGTACTCAGTACCATCTGCGTTGATAAGGGTAACTTCCAAATCGTCACCACTTGACTTCAACCTAACGTAGTCTCTGGAGTCTGCTGTGAAGCCTGGAATAGCTTCCACAAAGTTAACTTCAAAGCCGAACAATGGGTCAGTGAAAGTATCTCCTAGAGCCAACCAGTCATAGTCCTCGCCAGTGTCTGCGTTTGCTACTTGTTCAGCGTCTACTCGGAACTGTATTCTTGAAACATCAGTTTCGTTTCCAGTCATGTAGACTTCAACACCGTCAAGATCTTCGTCATCAACTTGGACATCTTCCCAATCTGCGAATGTTGATCCTAGGTTCAACTCTTTGCTTCCAATGAACAGATTTGCTGATGCACTTTCTCCACCGACTGTGGAAATAAACACATCCTGGACATAAATTTGCAATCCACCGATTGTTTTTGTAGCACCTACACCCACTGATTTTGCAGCTCCGTTCACAGATATGTGAACTTCTGAATCATCAGAGTTTGCTCCTACGATGTTCAAGGTGTATGTTGTACCATCGACTTCAATGTCAATAGGGTTGTTCAAAGAGACTGTTTGTGTAACATCACTACCAAATAGAATCATATCATCACCAGTAGCTATGTTTTTAACAGTCCATGCAGTTCCAAACATAAATAGGTCTTCACTATCATCTAAGAGTAGCCAATTTGCATCATCTCCTGCATCAAAGTCTATGTCAAATGTCAATATGTAATCTGTACCTGCATTATTTAAGTCCAGATACAAAACTGGGTCATCATAGACATCATTGTCAACCAAGCCAAACGACATGGTTTCGTTTCCTAGTGTTACTTCCTGTGCGAAGTCAAATTCTTGTCCATCATCATCTTCAAGGACTCCATCAGCCAATAGGCTTGAGAAGTCATCATCGTCAATTGATGACGCACTAAAAGAATCTCCGTAGTTAAAGTCTTGGTTGTTAGCATCTTCTATTAAGACTCCACCTTCGACAGTAGCAGTCGCTGCTGTTGCAGCTATGCTGACACCAGTTTTTGCGTCTGCTTGCAGACTAGCTGAGATATCAATTGCTCCCAGAACATCTGATGTGGCTGCATTTGCTCCTACAATGATCTTACCGCTAAACATGCCATTCTGGACGAATGGGGCCGGGTAGCCACTGAGGTCAGCAGTTGCGCCCATAATAGTTGCACCTATCATGGTTAAACCGCTTCCAAGCGCCACAATTTTCTTTATCGCTTTTTTCACGTTCATTTAAACACCTCCGTGTTTTTCGATTTTGACTATAAACATAGTTCACATACAAGGTTTGCGCTAATGGTTTAGACGCACCAAACCATTAATTTAAGCCCCTGTATACTTCTATATAGTCATTTCTACCGTGTAACCCGGTTATAGATTTAACTAATTTATAAAGTTTTCGATAGAACAAGGTGTGAAGAGGTATTATCTTTCGTTTCAGGGCTTGTAGTCGTGAAATTCATGGTTCTAGGCCTTTCATTCCTAAGACGTAATAAACAATTTTTTGTGTTTTTCATTTAAAAGCTTTTTGTTTTTTATTTTTAAATAAACTGGTAATTTTTATGATTTTGAAAAAACTAAAAAAATATCATACTTTTTCTGCAAAAACGGTCATTTCCGTTTTCACCATCATGCTCCCGTTGGTCGCGATGCTTCGCATCAAAGCTGGGTGGCCTTGTGCCACACTAGGTGTCAACGGACGATACCGTTGTAAGATTATGCGGGGAGTAGGATTCGAACCCACGTAGGTACTAAACCAACAGGTCCTAAGCCTGTCCCGTTTGGCCACTCCGGCATCCCCGCGTGTAACTCCTCGTAGAAATTTTTGGTTTAAAAACTTTTCTAAGAATTAGAATTATTTCTTCTGCCAAGAATATGTTCTTTGTCTAGAACTGTTTCCATAACCGCATGAACTGCATCTTTTCTTCCTAATATGATAAGCTCTTGTTCCACATCGTCTGCAAACTATGTGTGATTTTTTACCAGATTTCTTACCCATAGAAGGAGTTCCTTTACTCATCTTTCATCACTTATTGTGGAGCTATTAAAGTTATTGTATCTCCTCTTAGGAATATCGTCCCTATCTTTCTCTTCAGCTCTCCGTCAACGTATTCTTCAGCGTCATCCAGAACTGTGTTTATGTGGATGTCAAAAGCAATAAGCGTTCCTCTGAATTGCTTGCTGTTCTTCAACTCTACTATGACTTTTTTGTTTCTTGCTTTGTTTAATGCGTCTAAAGGTCTCGATGGTTCCATAATAATATCACCCTTTGTTGTCGAGTATTTATAATGTATTTATAAAAGTTACTAAAAAAGATAAGCTTTTTTAGAACTTCAGAAATCTTTGATTTCTGTAAGTTGCTAATTTATTCTATCCTGAACAATGCTGGTTGTATCCACTCCTTCCTGCATCTCGGACATTTCGAAGGTGTTTTTATCCTGTTTCTCTCCTTGAACGGAAATCCACAACTCTTGCATGCAGCTGGTTTTCTCATAAGTTTCTTTGGCCTTATGGTTTGCTCTACATGTTGTACATCCTCGAGAATTTCCTTCAGATCCGTTCTGAAATGGTTAGCTATCGCTTGTAATGATGATTCTCTCTCTGTAAGAAGTTGTACTATCTCTTCTCTGCGGGTTAGCATTATTCTGTGACCTTGAACACTTTGTCGTGTTCTCTAACATGCTCTTTGACTTTCAGGCCAATGCTCTTTCCCTTTTTTGCTTCCTCTATCTTTTCCTGCTCTATCTGCATCGAAGCAACTTTTTGTGTGAAATCACTGGTCGCACCTTTAATATGAATGCTGTCTCCTACCTTCAAAGAATTCTTTGTTATCTCTACAACTCCGACTTTTATATGTGTGAAATAATGTGTTACAACACCTATTTCTTTTTCCATTCTTCCACCCCCATGTATTCACAGCTGATAAAGTTTATAAATTTAATGCTTTTCAGGGTTAAAATGATAGTTATTTTGACTGATTTCGGGGATGATGAGTATGTTGGCGTTATGAAAGGTGTTATATACAGTATATGCGAAAATGCCAAGATCACTGACTTGTTTAACTATGTCAAACCACAATGCGTGAAAGAAGGAGCATGGATTCTATATAATAACTATAAGTTCTTCCCTAAAGGAAGCATCTTCTTGTGCGTTGTTGATCCTGGAGTTGGCAGTGAGAGACAGGGAGTTGTTATCAAGACAAAGAACTATTATTTTGTAGGCCCTGATAACGGTTTGATGTTTTCAGCTGCAAAGAAGGATGGTGTTGAATACGTTGTAAAGCTTGATGCGAGCAAGGCTTCCAAAACATTTCACGGCCGTGATGTCTTTGCAAAAGCAGCTGCTTTGCTGGAGAAAGGTGATGATGTCAGCGGTGAAGAAACTGTTTTGAAAGAGGAACTAGAGTTTGACAAAAATGGAGAAGTTGTAAGGATTGATGGTTTTGGCAACATTGTCACAAATATACAAAAGCTAAAGGAAAATAATTACACTCTAATTGTCAATAACAAAAATTTAAAACTAAAACTTTACAACAACTACTCTGAAGCTCCTGATGATGAACTATTTTTAGTTGAGGGAAGCTGCAAGACATTGGAGATATCAGTGAAGAACAGCAGCGCTGCTGAGAAGTTGAAGGTTGAAGTTGGTGATAAGGTTAGAATTAACTAACTAGAATTCTTTTTAATTCATCCAATTCTATATCTGATAAAGGTTCCTTGTATAACTCATTAACTAACCACAAACCGCTTTCGCGTATTTTTTCTTTTGGTGAGAATAAACCCAACCAGTTTTTCGAGGGTTCACACTCATCACATAATGAAACTGTGGAAATAATTTTTGATTCTAGTTTGAGTCTTTTTTCTTTATCATCAACTGGAAAAACAACAAAAAAGAAATTATTTTGAATACATTTTGTCACTTCCTTCTCAACTGTTTTTTGCTTATCAAAATCAACGCTTTTAGAATATTTTTGCCGTTGTTTTTTAGGTGTTAGATCCAATTCCCATTTTTTAAGAAAAGAATCTTTTTTCTTGTTAAGTAGGGCCCGACCAATATTTTTTCGAAATATACTTCTGTCCTTGTTTTCTCTGATGAAATGTTGCTCAAGTCTTGACCTAAGTTGGTTTGGTCCTGTATGTGTTCCTATCCTCACTATTCTATTAGTATTGTGGCCTGATTCCCCCTTTTCAAACAATAAATATATTCCATTAAGAGGAATTTTAGTTTTGTCAAAAGGAAAATGATATTTCTTCAACCTATTGAACCATTGATGTAGTTGTTCACAATTCTTACTCATTTGAAACCCTTTTCTTTAGATATTTTAGTTGTTTGCCAATTCCCAATCCTTGCAATGGAATTTTATAATGAGATAAGTGAGGTAATAAATATTTTCGATATCTTTCTCCTGCTAAGAACAGAAATAAATCTTTTTTGATATTGGTCTTTTTAGATAATTGTTTTATGACTTTTTCTGCCCATAACTTGTTTTTATCTCTAGACATATCATTCAGAGTTTCATTGTATGGTTCAAAAGAATCTTCTAGATTTGTAAGCCCATATTTTGCTGATAATATGAAAATCTTGTCAGGATTTAATGATTGAGCATATCTTAAGTTGTATTTGAAGAGCGGACTTATGTAAAGTTCTTTGGCTTTAGCCTTATAAGAAAGCTTCTTCTTCACACAAGATATTAAAATAATATTATTCATGTACAGTATAAATCAATATCATATTATAAAGCTATTCCATAAACGAAAGTAAAAATATTAAAACTTCGAATCATTAATTATTTTCATGCAGGAAGCATTGTATTATAATTCTAAAAAGGATGGCGTTGTTCAGTGCGTGCTTTGCCCCAGGAACTGCTATATTCAGCCTGAAAAGGTCGGTTTCTGCCTTGTAAGAAAGAATATTGATGGCAAACTCTACACATTGGTTTACAGCAGGGTTGCTGGTGGCTTGGCTATTGACCCGATTGAGAAGAAACCCTTGTTTCATTTCTTGCCCGGAACTCCTGTTTTGAGTTTTGGAACTGTTGGCTGTAACCTGCATTGCAAGCACTGCCAGAACTGGACCACTTCTCAGGTTGATGCTGGCCAGTCTTTTGAAAAGACCATCACTCCTGAAGAAATCGTCAAGGCTGCAAAAGAAAAAGGATGTGATAGCATTGCATACACTTACAATGAACCCACAATATTCTATGAGTTCATGCTTGACACTGCAAAGCTTGCAAAGAAAGCAGGTATCAAGAACACCATGGTGACTAATGGTTTCGTAAACCCTAAACCTTTGAAAGAACTTTGCAAATACATGGATGGAGTCAATGTTGATTTGAAAGGTTTCACAAATTTCTTTTATGGCAAGACAACAACTGCCTGGCTTCAGCCAGTTTTAGATACTTTGAAAACTTTGAAAAAGGAAAAAGTGTGGTCTGAAATAACCAACCTAATAATACCTACACTGAATGATAATCTGGATGATATAAAAAAGATGTGCGAGTGGATCAAGAAGAACCTAGGTGTGGATGTTCCTCTGCACTTCACTGCTTTCCATCCTGATTTCGAACTTCGGAATCTGCCACAGACCCCAATAACAACTCTGGTTAATGCTTATGATATTGCAAAGAGCTTTGGATTGAGATATGTGTATGTCGGCAATATCATTGCAAGGGATTATGAAAACACCCATTGTGCAAAATGCAATGCTTTGTTGATTGAAAGATTGGGTTTTAATGTTTTGCAGAATAACATTGTTAATGGTAAATGTTCTTGCGGTGAAAAAATCGCCGGAGTGTTTTAGTACTCTTCGTGATAGATGTTTTCTTTCTTAACACCCAATTCTATGAGTTTTTGTTTTGACTGCTCTACCATTATTGGTAGTCCACAAAGATACGCTTGTTTGTTCTCAAATCCATCAACATATTGCTCTAGCAGGTCCTGAACATATCCTATTTCTCCATTCCAACTTTTCTCTGGATTACTCAAACAAATTATCAAGTGAAAGTTCTCATGTTCTTTGTCCCATTGATATAACTCATCTGCGTATATTATCTCTTTCATCTTTCTCACACCAAAGAAGAGATAGAACTCTTTTGGGTTATGGTCGCGGAAAACTTTTCTTAGCATACTCATGAAAGGAGCTATACCGCTTCCAGTCGCCATGAAGATGTCTCCTTCCTGTATCGGTTCTTTGAGTATGAACTGGCCGAATGGACCTGCTACTTCTATTAAAGATCCTTCATTCAAGCAAAAAAGGTAGTCAGTCAACTTGCCGCCTGGCACATGTTTGATGATTAATTCAATGTATTCTGCGTGTTTGAAATCCTTTGGCGGAGGTGATACAATGGAGTATGCTCTCTTTACTTCTTCGCCATGGAGATTGGCTTTCAGCATCACGAACTGTCCTGCCTGATACGGAAAATGCTTGCCATCTTCAAGTCTAAATAGGAACGATTTGGCATTATGGATTAATTCTTTAATCTCGACTATTTCTGCATTGAAAAATTCCATCACTATTCCTCTTATATTATATTTATATAAACTTTTAGAACTATTTTATAATAAATAAAAAAATCAGTGGTCCCAGTCGATACTGACTTTTCCTTTTGCACCGCTAAGATAATGATAGCATTGCAGGGCAGCTTTTGCTCCTTCTCCTGCAGAGATTACTGTTTGTTTGAAAGCCACATTACTGACATCACCACATGCAAATATTCCTGGCTCCGAGGTTTCACAGTTCTGATTGGATATAATCTCATTCTGCTCGTTTCTCTTGACGAGGTGTCCGATGAAGTCACTGTCAACTTTGAAACCTATCTCAACGAACACGCCATCAACTTCCAGTGTTTTCTGCTTCTTTGTGTTCACGTCCTCAACTACAAGTCCTTCTACAAATTGGTTTCCTTTGACTTCTATTGGGACATGACTAAGGACTAGGTCAATATTATCCTGCTTTTTGACTCTATCTACTTCTGCCTCATCGCCTCTAAACTCGTCTCTTCTGTGGATTAGATAAATCTTCTTTGCGAGGCTTGACAATTCCCACGCGCCTCCTAAGGCTGAGTTTCCTCCTCCAACAACTGCAACTGTTTTGTCCTTGTACAATGGAGCGTCACAAGTCACGCATGTTGATACCCCCTTACCCATGAACTTATCTTCTCCAGGTATTCCTAAGCTAAGAGGTGTTTTTCCAAATGCCAGAATGATTGCTCTGGCCTCATAAGATGTTTTATCGATTAGGTCAACTTTGAAACCATCACCTTTCTTATCAACTTTGACAACTTTCCCAGTTATCATCTCTGCACCCCATTTCATTGCCTGGGTCTGGAACTTTGTCATTAATTCATAACCATTAACCTCTTCAAAACCCGGATAGTTCTCTATCCTGCTAGGGATAGATGTCTGTCCTCCAACATCCATGCTTATTATCAGTGTTTTCAGGTTTTTTCTACTAGTGTATAATCCTGCAGTCATTCCTGCAGCGCCAGCACCTATTATTATGACATCGTACATATTAATCATCCTTTTTTTAGAGAACCACGCCACTCCAATACCTTAACCATTTTTCTGATTGCATGGATATAAGCAGCAGTTCCGAAATCTACTTTGAACTCTTTTGATACAGAGTAAACACTGTCAAAGGCATCACACATTTTTATCTTTAGTTTTTCCAGAACCTCTTTCTCACTCCATGAATATCCAATGTTATTCTGAACCCATTCAAAATAGCTGACAGCAACTCCACCAGAGTTCGCTAAAATATCAGGGATTGCAATCTGCCCCTTCTTGAATAGAATTTCTCTTGCTTCTGCGCTTGCCGGACCATTTGCTAATTCCAAGATTATCTTTGCCTTTATTTTGTTGGCGTTCTTGCTTGTTATAACACTTTCAAGAGCAGCAGGTATCAAAACATCGACATTTAACTCAAGTAATTCTTCATTCAATATCTTTTTTGCTCCTTTGTAGTTCATGACTGTCTTTGTTTTTTTCTTGATATCCATTGCTTTTTTTATGTCAAGACCTTTAGGATCATATATTCCTCCTTTTGAGTCTGAAACAGCAACCACTTTGTAGCCATCTTTCGCAGCTAGTTCTGCAGCTGTCATTCCAGCATTTCCAAAACCCTGAATCGCTATTGTTGGCTTTTTGATTCTTAAAGTTTTCAATGCCTCTTCTAACACATATACTCCTCCTTGGGCTGTTGCTTGTGCTCTTCCTTCAGAGCCTCCGAGCTCCAATGGTTTTCCTGTTATCATTCCAAAGACATTATGTCCTTCTATCCTGTGGTATTCATCTACCATCCAGGCCATTACTTGCGGATTTGTATATACATCTGGGGCAGGAATGTCTTTTTCAGGACCTATGAATTTATGCATTGCTTCTATATACCCTCTGCTAAGTTTTTCTAACTCACCATCTGACATCTCTTTAGGATTACAGATTACACCGCCTTTTCCTCCACCAAATGGAACATCAACAACAGTGTTTTTCCAGGTCATCCAAAAAGCTAATGCCTTTACTTCATCGATAGACACACCAGGGTGGTATCTTATACCCCCTTTTGTTGGTCCTCTTAGGTCGTTGAATTGTACCCTGAATCCTTGGAAGACTTTCATCTTCCCATCATCCATTCTCACAGGTATTGAGACTTGGAATATCCTCTTTGGATTAGTCAATAGTTCAACAATACTCTTATCAAGTTTTAGAACTTTCGCAGCTTTGTTGAATTGTTCGAGAGCTTCATACCATATAGTTTTAGTCATTTTGATACTGTCGAAATTGGTTTGTTTAATAAAGTTAACTGTTTAAGCTCAAAGGAAAATTTAGACAATTGCACAAAAAATATAAATAAGCCCTGTGAACACAAAACAATGTCATTCAAACTGATAACCTTGAACATTGAAAAAAACAGACACCTACACACAGTAATACCATTCCTGAAAAAAGAGAAACCTGATGTTCTTTGCCTGCAGGAAGTATATGATTGTGACTTTGAGAAATATAAAGAAGTTTCTGGCTTAGATGGAGTTTTTATTCCTATGTTCAAAGGCATAACCAAACCAACTAAAAACACTGACCCGAACGTTGTTCAGGGAAATGCTCTATTGACAAATTTTCCGAATAATGGAATCAAAGTAACCACTTACTTTGGAGATGAAAATGTCCCTCGATTCACTACAATCGCAAACATACCTAGAAAATTATCATATACAACTATTGAAGTTAACGGTGAAAAATATACTATTGGTACAACCCATTTTACCTGGACTCCTGACGGTGAAGCAGATGATCCTCAAAGGAGAACCTTTAAAGAATTAATGAAAGTACTGAAACGATTCGATGAATTGATTCTTTGCGGAGACTTCAACGCGCCAAGAGGTAAAGAGATTTTCAAGAAGTTTGAAGAACGTTTCAAGGACAATATTCCTTTGGATGTTGATACAACTCTTGATTTAAAATTACATAAAAAAGCTCCTCTAGTTTACGTTGTTGACAATATATTCACAACACCTGCCTACAAAGTTTCTAATGTCAGAGTTGTAGATGGAGTGAGTGATCATAAAGCGGTGATTGGAGAAGTAGATAAAGCTTTATAAAAGAAGAAGAAAAACATTCTAGAAAAGGAGTTGATATTTATGACTATTAAGAAAGGAGACAAAGTAAAAGTTGAGTATACAGGAACATTTGATGATGGTACTGTTTTTGACGCTTCTGAGAAACATGGTAAGCCGCTAGAGTTTGAAGTTGGCGCCAAGCAAGTTATCAAAGGTTTTGATGACGCTGTTGTCGGCATGAAGAAAGGTGAAGAGAAAGAAATCAAATTAGCATCAAAAGAAGCTTACGGTGACCCAAATCCAATGCTTGTGAAGAAGGTTCCAAGAGAACAGCTTCCAAAAGATCAGGACCCAAAACCAGGAATGATGCTGGTTATCGGCACACCTGACGGCAAACAGATTCCTGCAAGGATAACAGATGTTACTGACAAGGAAATCACAGTGGATATCAATCATCCATTGGCAGGAAAGAACTTGAACTTCAAGCTAAAAATAGCTGATATTTCTTAAGTTCTTATTTTATTTTTACTTTTTGTATAAGCACTAGTTCTATCTGCAAAAACCATAGTTTTCCAAATAACTAATATAACTATAGTAATCACTACTCCAAGCAAAAAGTCCAACATTATTTTTTCTCCTATCAAAAAAAGTTCCCCATTCCATAGATGGTCAACCATTCCAAAGACTGCTCCTCCTATAAGCAAGTGACTCAGCCATTGATGATATTTATCATTCTTCCAAGAATTAACTCTTTTCTTCAAGAAATAATGTGCTATAGCAGCTAGTGTCGGTATTGCATAACAAGTCATTCATCTCACCCCTTTTATTTATTACTCCATTCACCTACTTCTTTTCCTTTCAAGTGAGCATCTAGCATTTCTAGTTCTTCATAGATACCTTCAATCAAATCATATTTCTTTGCTTCTTCTAATGTGACCCATGCATGATCAGTCATGTCTTCACAGAGTTTTACATCTCCACTATCATAGTCAGCATACAAACTTACTACAACAACAGGTATCTTATCAGGTCTTATGAAAGAAAGGCTTGTCAGGTACTTGATATTCTTTATTTTGAGATTAGTCTCTTCTATCACTTCCCTTTTCAGTAATACTTCGAAAACATTATACCAGTGGTGATCAGTATCTTTAGGCCTGCTAGTGTAATCATCCTTTTCTAATTTACCACCTGGCACTGTCCACCTGTTTGGAAAAACTTTCTCATGCGCGGCTCTCTTTGTGACCAAGTATTTTCCATCTTTGATTATTATTCCTGTAACAACAACATAGTGCGCTTTGTTTTCATCCATCTTTATCTCTTTGTCAAGTTTTTAGCTACTTCACTTGCTTTTTCCAATATTTCCTCTTCATCCTTCACTTTTCTGTTCTGCATCAACACTTTTCCATCGCAAATGGTTGTGTCAACGCAGGAGCCATTTGCAGAGTATACAAGGTTTGAAATCAAATGATGCGCAGGTGTGAGATTAATATCTTTTAGATTTATTAAGAGTAAATCTGCCAGTTTTCCTTCTTTGATTTCCCCCATGTTTAATTTAAATGCTTTTGCTCCGTTTATGGTTGCCATTTTGAAAGCTTCTACTGCAGGCATTGTTGTAGGATTTCCCTGAGCTTTCTGGAGCAAAGCTGCAAACTTCATCTCTTCAATCATGTCAAGATTGTTGTTGGAAGCGCATCCATCAGTTCCCAAAGCAATGCATAATCCCTTCATCTTATCATACGGCAAGACACCTGAAGATAATTTCATGTTGGAAGATGGGTTGTGGGCTATCTTTACACCATATTTCTTCAGCAATTGAATCTCTTTGTCATTAACCCAGATAGAATGTGCAGCTAGAACTCTTGGTCCTAGGACACCTATTTTTTCAAGGTATTCTATTGGCCTCATCTTGTGCTGCTTCAAGCAGTCATCAACTTCTTTTTTTGATTCTGAAGTATGTATATGGATTAGGACATCATTCTTATCTGAAAATTCTTTTGCCCAAACCAGGCTTTTCTTGGATACAGTATACATGGAGTGGGGTCCGAGAGCAAACATTACTTTGTCAGAGTATTTCTTTACTTCCTCATACACTTTTTTGTTAAGCTTAATATTCTCATCAGCCTTGTTTTCATCAAACAAGTCAATGAAAACCTCTGAGATTGCAGCTCTTATCCCTGTTTCCTCAACTGCTCTTGCTGTGCCGTGAAAATGCCAGTACATGTCGTTGAAAAAAGTTGTTCCTGACTTTATCATTTCTAAGCAGGCGAGTTTTGAACCCCAGTACACATCTTTCTCTGTCATCTTCTCTTCCAATGGCCAGATCTTCTGTTGCAGCCAATCCATCACATTCATATCATCTGCGTAACCCCTCATCAAAGTCATGGCTGCATGTGTGTGAGCATTTACAAAAGAAGGAATAGCCGCTTTGTTCTTCCCATCTATTTTATGATCTGCTTCTGTATTTATAGAATCATTTATCTCTTTAATTTTATTATCTTCAATATAGATATCCTTTTTCTTATGATTTAGCGAAACGTTCTTGATGATTATACTCATAATACTGCCTCCAGTAATTTCAAGATTTTTTCCTTGTTTTTTTCTTGGTTCTTATTCACATTCTCAATACTTATTTCTTCATCAGTCAAACCATTTGCAAAATTATCCACAGAGCAAATTGCAGCGTATTTCATTCCTAGCTCTTTTGCCAGTGTTGCTTCGTTTGCCATTGTCATGCCGACAATATCTGCATAGTTCTTTATCATGTTTATCTCTGCCTTTGTTTCGAGTCTTGGACCGGTTGTTTGGATATAGACTCCTTTATTGACAATGCTAATGCCTTTCTTTGCAGCTTCAATTATTTTATTCCTTAACTCTTCATCCAGGCTTGGTGTGATGTGAACTGCTTCCAAATCATTATATGTCTGCATATTTGTTAGATTGATATAGTCATGCGGTATAACAATTGAACCTGGTGGAATATCTAGTTTTAACGAACCAACAGAGCATACACCAATAACCTTGTCAACTCCTTTTTCTTTCAAAGATAAAAGGTTGGCTTTGTGATCTATCTTATGCGGCGGAATACCTTCACCGTGTCTTTGCAGAAATACAGCTCCTTGCTTCCCAAAATCCTTAAAACCGGATCCACCTATAACAGCTATTTCCCCCATTAGGATAAGAACTACTATGGTTATTTATATAATTTATTGAAAAGGAAAGGAAAAAATTAAAGTTTTTTTGCCATTGCTTGTATTATTTCATAAGCAACTTTAGGCCTATCTTCTGCTTTTCTGATTGCGCTTCCAATAACAAGTATTGAGTTTGAGCAATCTTTTACCGCAAGATCTGGAGTGTATAATTGTTTTTGTTTATCTCCGTGTAATCCAGCCCATTCAATTCCAGGAGTGACATATACCATATCTCCAAATTCTCGCTGTAACATTCCTGCTTTATTTGCAGGGCAAACTACTCCATCAAGGCCCCACTCTACTGCTAAACCAGTTCTTAATCTAACTAACTCATCAAAAGTTTTATCATAACCAATTTTCTTGAGTTCTGCATCATCAAGACTTGTAAGAACAGTTACACCAATAATTTTTGGCATTTCCATTTTTTGAACTAGTGACAAACCCTTATTATACTTCTCTGTTGCTTCATATGCTTGCTCAACAGCTTTTTTACAAACATTTTCCCCACTTGAAATATGTAAGTTCATCATGTGAACTCCAGGTCTAGAATTTCTTGCTGATGCTTGACCAACAGTGAATTGTGTGTCATGAAATTTCAAGTCCAAAAAAATATTTCCATCATAAAGTTGAGACCCCATAACATTAGTCATAAAAAATAAAGAATCTTTTCTATTGGTAGTTTCAAGATAAGTTCTTGTTTTTTCATCAAGACCGGATATAAATGGTTTAAATTGTTCATAGTATATTTCTTGCAAAACACCTCTTGTTGACCAAGCAATTTCAGAATGCAGTTCTTTTCCAACTTTGAACATTCCAACAAAAGGATTTAATTCTTTTACTGCTTCCAAAGCTTGTTGAACATCCATGTTATCCAATGCAAAACAAACTCTTTGCCTGGCAAGTTCTTCTTTTTCTGTTAATTTAATCAATTCACTCATTTTATTGTCCTCCCAGTTTCAATTCCTGCAATCCATATGTTTCAAATTCTTCTTGTATTGCTTTTCCGAGTTCTGGTCCATGCCCACTTTGCTTGAAAACTGTTGGCAAAATGTCTGGTGCGTTCAGCATTGCATGGTATGGAAATTTAGAGTCCGTAAATGCTTGAGCTACACTCATCCCACCCGGATATTCCAACCCACTCGCACTTTCGTATATTTTTCTGAAAGCTTCAACGACTGCATCATCGTCCAAACCTGGAATAGGCGAATACTCCATTCTATTTGACAATGCAATCTGCCTTACAACATTTATTCCTGAGTCTCTTAAATGATGTGCGCTTGCTAAAGAAGAAGTTCCTGTGGTTGTAACATCTTCAATTTGCACAATACCATCATATGTAAGGTCATACAATGAAGGTTCATTGACAAAGAAAAGTTCAAGTCCTTTTATTTGTGGTGTTTTATTGAATGCGCCTAATGTCAAAGCATCTTTTGTGTTTAGGCCTGTGTAGACAACTCCAACTATTTCTGTGTTCGGCATTGTGAATAAAGATTCGAATATTTCTTCTTTAGCATAATCTCCATCTATAACCAGAACTGTTTTTCCTTTTGGCATACCTACAAATTTATTTTGGTCTTTTTCATCGCCATGTGATTTTGTCACTGTTCTAAACATTGGCAAATTCGATTTCTCTAGACTGAAATTATGAGATTTAGCCCATTCAAACTGTGTTATAAGACCAAGTTCCCTTGCTGGTGTATACGCAGGATAACCTATAAAACAGTCAGGGTCTAAACTTTTCGTTTTATCAATAATATTTCCTGCAATTTGCGTAAGTTCATCAGGGTTCAATGTTTTACGTGCCTGAGGATCTTTCAGGATTGGAGAACTTTCAATATGACTCATAACAACTCCAATCTTTGTTGCACCTTCTGGAACTCCATAGTATGTCAGGCTTTTATCATCTACATTCCAATTAAACGCTATAACATGCTTAGCCAATTCATATAATGTGGCTGCATTGTTTGTCACATCCCTCCAATTGATGTACCAGTGAGACTCTCTTTTTGACTTTAATGTAAATACTTCTGGCTTTATACCAACAACTTCTTGTTCTAGAACAAATTTTTTGAATTTAACTTGATCAAATTCACCCATTTAATGCACCCCGCAAGTACTTGAAAGAAGGGACAGTATTAAATTATATAAATTTATCTATTCTAAAATAGTAACAACTTAGCAAAGTATTTAAATATTATATTGCTCCTAGAACGAAAATGTCCAACAGCGATGTGCATTTAAGCAAGAAAAAAGTACTAGAACTTCTTAAGGACGCGAGTCATTTAAGAGAACTGTATGCCCAAGAAAACAGGAGAAGTTCTGGGCAACCATATGATTACGGCAGCATAGATAACATTGCTCTACGCTTATTTGAAAGACAGGAAGGGATCATAATTATAGATATCAGATTAAGCAAGAGCAACCTGAAAATACACGGTCAAATTGGTAGAGTAGAAGAAAACGGAGGTTTATTGTTCGCTTTGTCAGAAACAAAAACTATGTTCTAGATGACTTCTCAGGAACAACTATCGCACGTTTTGGTGAGAGTCTATGTGATATTCTAACTGAAAGAGCAACAAATGGTTCACCAGAGGTAAGATCGCTAATGCCAACCAGTACAGTGGGATACTGCAGGAGAACAAAAGCACATATACACAATTATGCAACGTCATAATTCAGAAAGCAGGAACAGAAGAACTAAAACCCATCCCTTAAAATCACTTATGGTTGTTTTTAAAATTATTGCAAATCATATCGATTTATAGCCAATCTTTTATCTTCACCCGTTTCTGTTATCACAGCTATCATCGCCTTCCTATCAGGTCTTATCTTAAACACTTTGCATTCTCCAAATTCTTCATGGAAAAATTTTTGTTTTGCTACTGGCGACATCTTAGGAGTATATATCACCAAGTCACCATCCTCAGTTCTTAGCTCGTCAGCTGTCGAGAAGATTGCAGTGACAGGTCTGAAGAACAGTCTGCTAATGGGAATCCTTCCATCGACAAGATTATTGTATAATGCTTGGAAGGTCTCTAATTGTTCATCTGAAGCCTGACCCAGTGTGCCTTCCTCGAGCCTTGAGACTAAGCTTCGGTCAAAGCTAGTGTTCCTGACATAGAACCCAATCATCAGACGAGGCGATTTAGGCACTAACTGATGCTTTTCTCTTATATAAAGTTTAGTTTTGTTCATAAAAGCCTGTATCTGTTGAGTGTTTTTTCCAATCAGACCTGTTTGTTTTTTTATGATGTCAAAATATGCATTTGGCAACTCCAGTTTTATGCCTCGCCTTTTCCTTTCCTTAGCATTCATATTCAACACTTGGATACGTTTAAGAAGAGCAACGTAAACACTGCTTGGAATTGTTTCCAGCTTACCATCGGCTTCTCCTAATAAGCAGTCCTTCATAGTGTTCTGGGTTGTTTGACCAGCTTCTGCAAAGTAAAGAATTTTATGCTGGAAGTTATTAAACACTCTCTGATACTTTGATTCAAGAACAGATTCAGCATCTTCAACTGCTTCAAGCACTCTTTCAGAAAGGATTTCATTTCCAAAAGAGATCATCTTAAGAGGCACTCCATCATTGTCAACAATTGTTTTGGCGATTGCTTCCAACGCAGACATGTCGCATGCAGGAACAGTCTTGGTTCTTCCAGCAACTGTATTTGAGAAATACTCAGTGCTCCTTTGAAGCTTGTGTTGTTTACTAAACGCTTTTACTAAAAATTCTGCAAAGTACTTTGAGGGAAAAATATTTTGTCTTTCAGACGTAAACTGGATCAGCTTCAAGAACTCATCATAAGGAACCGATTCTGTTCTTTCAGAGAGCTCTGCAAACACATAACCCGACGATTTGACTTGTGGTCTGATCGTTTTAATTATGTTTCTTGCATGTCTGACTCGGCTTCTTGGTCCTGTGAAATTGCCTTTTCTATCCACTCTACCAAAAAACTTATTAGGCAAGTCAAGGTTTTCATCTGAGTCACCAGAAATTATTTTCTTTGTTTCCTCAAAATGTGTTTGCATTCTTTCAAGTATGACTCGCTTGGCAAGTCTTTTGGGCTCTCTGTAATCTGAGAATGCAAGGGTTGTTAAAGATAATTCAAGAGCATAATATTTATCCTCTGCATTATTATCCCATGGCTTCACTCTAAAGTGCTCTTTAATCAAAGCCATTTCTTTAGCTGCCAGAGCAGTTATCTGTGAAGCAGGAACAAATTTTCCACCAAGAGCCACTTTCACATCTATTCCATCAGATTCAATATCATTTCCTGTTTCTAATGCTGCTTTGAAAACATCTTTAGCTATCTTCTCAAGACTATTTAGATTCTCTTCAGAAAAGAAATTACTTTTCAGAGTTAGCCCGAGTTTCTTGTTCATCTGTTTTCGGAAGTAAGTCAGGAATTTGGCGTGTGGGAGAACATCCTGACTTTCATAAGCTTCTTGCAAAACTTGATGAAACATACCAGCAGGAACCGACTTTACTGTTTTCTTTCTTGGTCTCTTGCCAATGAAAGCACCATTTGCATCTACCTCGCCAAAATATTCTTTAGGAAGATCAATCTTCTTATCAGATTTACCAGCAACAATCTTTTCAAGAGTGTTGACAAACCTATTCACTTTTTTAAGCAAGAGAGCATCTGAAGTAACCACTAATTCACTCAACGTCTGGTACACTGTTTGGAATGGAGTAGAGAATTCATCCGCAAGATAATTTTGCCATGCATTGGGACTCCATGGTTTCTTATTGTAATGGCTTTCAATCAGACTCTCAGCTCCATCAAGCAGCTTAGCTCCATCAAGCAGCTTATTGATCTTGGAAGAAAGAACCCTTTCACCAAGATGAGCTTTTCCAATAGGAACTCCTTTTTTCTCAACATATTCAGTTACAGCGTTAACAGCATCATAAAATTCTTTTCCAACAGTTTCTTGTTTCGACAAAGTAGAATCATTAAGAGCTAGCTTTCCAATTGTTATATTAGAACCTTTTTGAGCTTCAGCTATTACAAATCTTAAATAACTAGGATAATCAAATAAATCCTGTTTTTTGAAACCTTCTTTCAACAAACTAATTAGATCTTCAGCAGGCATAGTTTTAGGTTTTGTTGGTTTAAAAACATTGGATGTTATTTCATTAACTGCAAAGAAAAGACTTGCAGATACATTTGTTTTTTTAAGATATCCGGGACTGAGAATTTGTTCTGAAGCACGAATACCCTCATAATATTCAAGCTTTTCTATCAAATACTGTCTCACTTGACTTTTATTCAAATCTAAAGAACTATATAAAATATCAAGCCTTCTCTGGATCCATTTTCCCGGAACTCTTTTTCCAAGATTCTCAAACATATTATCTGAAGCAAGGTTTCTTAGAGTTTCAACCTTCCAATACATCTGCTGAAATAAATTGCTTGGGAACTCAGTAAGATTTCCATCAAGCGCAGCTTGCAAAGTCGCGTTCCACCCTTCAGATTGTTTTCCAGCAAAGAAATCAATCAATACTCCTTGCGATACAAATTTGTAACCTTTAGTAATAGCCAATAGCTCTTCTCCTTCTTCAACAAGATTCTTTGCGCACTCAGGACTAACAAATCTAACAGTTTCAAGATAATCTAATTCGATTCCTCCATTGGATGTCAAATCCTTACAAACATTCAAAATAGCTTCATCCAAAGGTTCAGAAATATCAGTTTCTTCATTTCCAATAGTATTAAGATCATCAATTGCAGTAGTATCTTCAACTCCTAATTCATGAACAAGCTGAGTTACGTATGCAAGTGCATCTGATGGTAGAAAAGGTTCTTGGGAATGTATAATACGTTCCAGTCTCTGTCTTGATGTTCCTGGCACCCACCTCATCTCTGCCTGGCTATTCCCAGTATGAGCTGCTGCATCACTACTCCCCATTATGAAAGTTTTGGAGTGTTAGCTAGTATATATATCTTTCTGAGAAGACCACTGGGAAGTTAAGAAAACCAAGCTTTAAATAAAATTTTATATTCCCAACATCATGACTGACTTAAAAAAGATAAGAGACAACATTATTGAAAATGGTTTTCCTGAATTGATGTCTATAGATATTTGGATAGACTGGAAAAAATTAAAAGACGCTCTTATTGAATACGGCGGGTTAACAGAAGAAGGGTTCTACATAGAAGTCGATAAATCATTGAGAGATGCTCCAACAGAAGTCATAGAAGGAGGATTAGCTCATGATTTAACACATATTCTAACTGATGTACAACAAGGAAGAAACCTCACGCTTAAAGACAGACTAGCTTACAAAATTTCAAAAAAATACAAAACTTTAGACGAGAGAAATACTGATGTAACAGCAATTTTAAGAGGATACGGTTCTCAATTATTAGCATTCTTACAATACGCAGAAGAAAAAGACTTTCCTCATTACCAAGAAGATGGTCTTTCTATTAGGGAAATTTCTGCACTTGTAAATAAGGAATAGAAAAACAGAACTATTCTTTTATTGCACCATAACCAATCAATCTAAACCTTGTGCCGACTTTTCTGCTGATGGTTACTTTGCTGCCGACTTCTGCGCATATTGGTTTTTTCAAGCGGCATTTGAACTGGTTCTTGCCAAGCTCTTCAACAAAGCCGACTGTTGCTGCGCTATTAACATTTAACATAAGAACTTCACTCATCTTTATCGGTTCGACAGTTTCTTCTTTTTCACTTCCTATAACCTTGTCTAGAAGATTTGTTTCAAGTGTGAGTTCATACCATACAGGCGGAAGCTTGTCTGATAATCCAACTAGGTTTCCAACCAATTTGTCAGAACTGACAACACTGGAATCAAGAGTTGTCATTATAGCTACTGATCCTCCAGAGCCAATCTCCTTCACAGAAGCACTTCCAGTCATGCAAGATGTAACCTTGGTTACTATAGGCTTCGCAACTATCTTGTTCTGTTCCTCAACAATGCGTCCAGGTTTTATCTCTATCTTGTCGCCAACTTTTATCCTTCCTTCCAAGATTGCCCCTCCCAAAACACCGCCTTTCAAATCCTTAGGTTTGAATCCTGGCTTGTTGATGTCAAAGCTTCTGGCTACAAACATAATAGGGTCTTTCCCTGTAGGCCTCTTTGGTGTTGGAATATTCTTTTCCAAAGCCTCGATCAAGAAACCAACATTGACTCCTTTCTGAGCGCTAAGAGGGATTATAGGAGATTTCTCATAATCTGTCCCTTTCAAAAACCCTTTTATCTGCTTGTAGTTTCTCAAAGCCCTATCCTTTGGAACCAAATCAATCTTGTTCTGGACAATAACTAAATTCTTGATACCTGCAATCTGCAAGCCCATCAAATGCTCCCTTGTCTGCGGTTGAGGACATGTCTCGTTAGCAGCAATTAGTAAAATTGCTCCATCCATTATCCTAGCACCGGAAAGCATTGTTGCCATAAGACTCTCATGCCCAGGCGCATCAACAAATGAAACTTTTCTGAGAACTGTATAAGCTTTCTTTTCCTTGTCAGCCTTAGCCTGACTTGTATATTCTCCCTTCTTGGTCTTTACAAAAACAGTGTCCGCATAGCCAAGCCTAATTGTGATACCTCTCTTGATTTCTTCAGAATGAGTATCAGTCCATTTGCCTGAAAGTTGCTCTGTAAGAGTTGTCTTTCCGTGGTCTACATGTCCAACTAAGCCAATATTGACTTCAGGCATTAAATCTTCTTTTTTCTCAGTCTTTGACTGAGATTCAGAATTTTTTTTTGATTCTGTTTTCTTTCCAGCCATTATAGTCACGGAAATACTGCCTTTTTATAAATATTGCCCAAAGAAAACTTTTATAAATGGTCTATAATTCCAAGCAAGAATGGCAAATATAGAAGCTTTTAACAGGTGGGATTGCTCAGCTATTAAAGTTGAGGATCCTGGTTTGCAGAGATACATAAACATCAAACCAGTTATAGTTCCAAAGACTGGTGCAAGGTATGCTGGCAACCGATTCCACAAGTCAAAATTATTCATAGTTGAAAGGCTTATTAACAGAGTTATGGTGCCGGGTCACAAAGGTAAGAAGCACAAGATTTCTAGCGGATCCTGCACAGGCAAATCAACAACTGCTTACGACATTGTAGAAAAGGCTTTCAAGATAATCGAGAAGAAAACCAATAAGAATCCTATAGAGGTTTTTGTCAAAGCATTGGAAAACGCTGCTCCAAGAGAAGAGATAGTAGCAATCGAATATGGAGGAGCAAGGTATCCTAAAGCTGTTGAATGCGCCCCACAAAGAAGGATTGACACTGCCTTGAAGATGATGACCCAGGGCGCTTACCAGAAAACATTTAGTTCTAAAAAGAAAGCAGAATCTTGTCTGGCTGACGAAATAATAGCAGCTTACCAATTAAGTCATACTTCAAACGCAATTGCTAAGAAGTTAGAGTTGGAAAGGCAGGCTGATGCAAGCAAATAGTAAAAAATTCTTTCACAGTAAATCCTCAAAATTGATCACTGGTTTTGTAAACTTCTTATAGTCGCCATATGCTATCCTTTCGCATGCTGTGTTGACAAAGCATTCTATGAACGGGAAGTCTTCCAAGCGGTCAAATTCCACATTGTTGTTGACTAAGAAATAGAATTCTTTATCAGGATATTTTTCCTTGATCTTTTCGAATAACCTTAATTTGTTCTGGCCCTGCTTTGTGGTTACCAACACTCCAATGTTCTTGCTTATAACGAACTCTGACTTTGCAGCAGCTAATCTCTTCCTAGTCATATCTGCATCTTTCTTTGTTAGCAAGGAATACTTTTTCTGCGCTTGGTTGTAGATATGCACTGGCTTGTCATTCTTTATTATCAATGCTTCTGGGTGAAACATTCCATCTCCAATGTAGAAGAAAGCTTCAAAATCCCCTTCAACTTTTTCTGTGTCGCATCCAAGCAATTGCCCTTCATACATTGTATGCCTTGGCTTTGTCAGCAAAACTTTTTTTCCTGCTTTCTCCAACTGCTTAATAAGAGAATCTTTTTGCTCTATCAACTGCGCTGTCATGAAGAGCATTATCTTTTTCGGGACTTTGTCTAGAACATTCTTTGGAATGGTCACTTTTTTATCATATTTTGCTTCGACAAAGTATGTCTTCATAAAATATTGAAAGAATAATTGTTTTAAAAATCTTATTAAACTAACTATCTTAACTTCTTTACTTTTCCTTTATCAGAGTCAACTTCTACTAAGTCACCATCTTTGAAAACCTTTGTAGCTACTTTCGTTCCAATGATACATGGCTTTCCTAATTCCCTACTAACAATCGCTGCATGAGAAGTAATACCCCCTTCATCTGTAACTATTGCTGAAGCTTTCTTCATAGCAACAATCAAATGAGGCCTGGTCATACCAGTAACCAATATTTCACCATCCTTCATTTCCTGGATTGCTTTTTCTTGATCTTTAGTCAATGCATTGATAACTCTGACTCTTCCTTTTGCATAACCAGAGTTTGCAATTTGTCCTTTTACTTCTTTGATTTTAGAATAATCAATTTTCTCGATTTCTTGTTCTTCTAAAACATCAACTTCTTCTCCTCTAAAGAATTTCAGCTCATCATTATTCAAGAAAAAAGAATATTTATCTCGATCATTCAACTCCTCAGAACTAAGTTTCTTTCCGTTTGTTAATAAGTCTATGATTTCATCAAGAGTATATTTCTCTAAATCCTTTGAATCAACACCTGTTCTTTTCTCAACTTCCTTGAAAACAAAATTAGTCAAGTATCCTGCTCTAACCCATCTCAATCTAATATTAAGTCTTAAGTTAGAGAAAGTTTTAACGATGTTCAACAAAGATTGTATTGATTTTGAAATCTTTAATCTCTTAATGATTTCTTTCTGTTTTTTACTAAATTCAACTTTATGTTTTTTCTTGAAATTTATTTGTTCTTCTAGTTCTTCAAAAGGTAATTCTAAATCCTTATCCAATTGTTCCTTGAAATGCTCAACACTCCAAGGTTCTTCATTTTCAGAAGTTCCAATCCAACCATATTTCTGTTGATGCTTATGAATCCTTAAAGCAATATCCATTCTATCTAATTCTTCTTGATCCAATAAAGTAGTTTGAGTATTAGTTGTAAGCAGAGCAAAAACATCATTCAAATCTTTTTCAAAAACCTTAGCTTTCAAATGATTCTTTATCTCTTTCTCAACAGGTTCAAAGAACTCAGGTCTTGAAAGGTCATAGCTTGCAAAAAGTGATTCAAATTTTTGCATATAATTATTATATATCTTTATAAATTCAGAGTTTGATAATTTGTTTTTTTCCTTTAACAAAGCATCCATATCTTTAATCAATTCAGCATTATTTTTCTTTACGTATTTCAAAAAGTTCTTGACTTTCTTTTTATCATTAAAGATTTCTAAAGCAAGCTTTGACTTTCTATCTAAATCTTCTTTAGAATAATACATCTGCATTTTGTTATCCCTGCTAACACCCAAAAGCTTTGAATAATTACTTCCGAGAACTTGCTTCTTTTTATGAGCTCGGAAGAAAGAATCCATCCTGCAAAGAGGATGGACTGACTCCCATCTAAGTATCCATTGTATCATCTTACAGCTATGTTTTTCATTTTATTATCCCCCAAAATTTCATGTATTAGTGGTAACTTGCAAAGATATAAAACTTAGTCCTCCCTTAGGGGAGAACAAACAAAAGATTTAAATAAAACAACTAACTAATAATTATATGAACACAGAAGTACTCGAGAATATCGGCTTCACAAAAGGAGAAATCAAAGTTTATTTTGCACTATTAGAATTAGGTAACACAACCACAGGACCAATAATAACAAAGTCAACTGTGGCCAGGTCAAAAGTATATGAGATATTAGAAAGATTGAAACTAAAAGGCTTGGCGACAGATGTAATTCAAGGAAAGCAAAAATATTTCCAAGCAGCACACCCAAACAAAATCTTAGACTATATCAAAAGAAAAGAACAGCAACTAAAAGAAGAAGAAAAAGACTTTAATAAAATACTTCCTGAACTAATAGAGAAGCTAAAATATTCCGAGGCAAAGCAAGAAGCAAAAGTATATGTGGGAATTGAAGGAATAAGAACATTCTTCGATGAAATAATAAATCAATTAGAAAAAGACGACGAATACCTAGCAATGACAATACCTTGGGAAGGGTTGATCGGTAAATCACCAACAAGAATCTTTCAAAACTTTCATTTGAAAAGAGCAGAGAAAAAAGCCAAAGCAAAGATTCTAACAAGTGATAAGAAATTAGCGAAAGAAGAAAATGTAAACTTCTCAAGAACAGGGTTTTATGAGTTCAGAACAACTGATGTAACATTGCCAACAGGGATCGGAATCTGCAAAGATTATGTGGTAACCTTCAACTGGGGAGAAACACCAAGAGCATTTGTCATAGAATGCAAAGAAAACGCAGAACAATACAGAAAATTTTTCTATGATATCTGGAATAAAGCAAAAAAGATAGATTACCACTAACGAATTGAACAAATCATTTATATACTATTGACTCAATTAGAAGAGTTATGGGTGAGTTAAAAAGAACTTTGAATTTTCCTGTCATACTTCTGATAACTATAAACTCTATTATGGGCACTGGTATCTTCTTCCTACCAGCATTAGGGGCAAAGATTGCAGGTCCGATGTCCATCATTTCATGGCTGATACTATCAGTTATCTCCATCTATATTGCAATGTGTTTTGGAGAACTTGCAAGCATGTTCCCGAAATCTGGTGGAATATATGAGTTCTGCAAGCAGGCTTACGGCAGTTTCACTTCCTTCCTTGTTGGATGGATGACTCTTATAGCAGGTAACATAACAATAGCAATGCTTGTCGTAGGTGCCATAAGATACCTTAATCCAGGACTTCCAGATGTTCTCAAGATAGCTATAAGCATTTTATTCATATTAGCATTTAATTTCATGGCTTACAAGGGCATGAAAACAAGTGCTGTTATGCTTGTCGCTTTTGCAATAATAACCTTGTTGTCAATTCTTGGATTAATAGTTCCGGGAGTAATGTCAATGGATTTCAACAATGTTGTTCCTTTTTTCACACATTCATGGCCACTTGTATTAATTGCAATATTTTTCATTGCAGAAACATTTTTTGGCTGGGAGACTGCCACGTTCTTGTCTGAAGAGACAAAGAACCCAACAAGGGTTATTCCAAAAGCTCTTGTCATGGGCACAATCATCATAGCCATAATCTGTATATTATTTGTAGTAACTTCTTTAGGTTCGATTCCTTGGGAGACATTTGGAAATTCACAGGCTCCATTAACAGACTTAGCGATATTCCACTATGGAGACATGGGAAGGAGTATTTTCACAATCCTTGTCTATCTGTCAATAATAGGCAGTGTTGCAGGTTGGATAGTATCATCTCCAAGACTGATACTTGCATTGGCTAAGGACAAGCTATTCATAACCCAGTGTGCAAAGATTCATCCTAAGAATCACACACCTCACGTTGCCATAATATTCCAGACAATTCTTACAATCATACTGGTGATAGTAGGCTCTGGATCTTATGAAACACTGCTTGAATTATTGCTTCCGCTCGTTTTAATCATATACTCTATGACTTTACTGAGCCTTGTAGTATTGAGGTTCAAGATGCCTGAAGTCGAAAGGCCTTACAGGGTTAAATTCGGAAAGCTCGGACCAATAATCTTGATATTGATAATGCTAGGATTGGTTGGATTCTGGGCAACAAATATCGAAGGAGCAACCAATATACTAAAGATAGGAGCTTCATTCATAATATTCGGCATACCTATATATTTCCTATTATTATTCTACTATGATCCTGACGCGATTATCAAGATTAACAATTACTTCGCATTCTTTAATCTGCTATTTGAAAATATCTTACTTCCTAAGTCTGTCAGAAAGGATATACTGTCAAAATTTGAGGATATAAAGGATAAACATATTCTTGAGTATGGTTCTGGCGTCGGTACTTTGACACTCCACCTAGCGGAAGCTGTAGGTCCAAAAGGCAAGATATATGCCACAGATCTCAGCGATAAGAATCTTCACATATTAGAAAAAAGGTTGAAGAAGCGCGGCTATGATCATGTCAAGGTAATACATGACGAGCATCACGTCAGCAGGATTCATCCAAACATAGAGTATGTTGATATGATATTCTCTGTCGGCATGATGGGTTATATGCAGAATATCAGGAAAGTACTGTCGGATATGAAAGATATACTGCCTGAAAATGGTCGGATATTCCTAGCAGAGTATGTTGACTTCTTCTGGGTGTTGCCGAATGTTGAATGGCTTTCCTCGAATGAGAAGATTGAGAAGCTTTTCAGGGAAGCAGGTTTCTCTGTCAGAGTCATAAGAAAAAAAGGCTTTTTCTGGAACTATGTCTTTGTCTATGGCATTAAATCAGATCAAGATGTTCCATTCATTTAAGTTTTTCAAGATAGCTTAGAAGTTTGAAGTATTCCTTAGTACAATCTCTACAGTATGTATTCTCAGGTAAACCTCTCATACAGAACTCAGCTGTTTCTTTGCAGACTACACAACTTTTCTGCTCTAATTCCTTCTCGTGATTTCCAACTTCTCTCTTGATTGACATGAATATTAAGAGCTGAGATTAGTTACTTGGTGTTTTTCATTTAAAAAATTTGCGATTTCTCGTGTGTTTTCGCAAGATATATAAACAGACCATTCTTCTTTTTGACAATGCCTGGAAGATTTGATAACACACCTAAAACAGAAGAAGAGATTCAGGAAGAGATTCGTAGAGTCAAACTTCCTCGTGGCAATCAGACCTTTGGCATTCTTGAAAGAAGGCTTGGTGGAAGCAGATGCTCAGTCCGTTGCCTCGACGGTAAAACAAGGATTTGCAGGATTCCTGGAAGATTGAAGAGAAGGCTTTGGGTCAGGGAAGGAAACGTTGTTCTTATAGAGCCATGGGAACTCGGTGGAGATGAGAAAGGAGATATAATCTTCAAATATAAACCTACACAAACTCAGTGGCTGAAGAAAAAAGGTTATTTAGATAAATTAGATGAGTTCGACGAGTTTAGCTAGTTCTTTTCATTCCATAAATAGAGTATTAATCCTATAACTCCTATTGTTATGAATGCGTCTGCAAAGTTGAATACAGGCCAGAATTTGAAATCTATAAAGTCTATTACATGTCCTCTGAAAACTCTGTCTATTAAATTGCCAACCACTCCTGTTAGTAATAGAACATAGAATAGATACGCTTTCTTAGGTATATGGTCATAGAATCGTATTAAAACACCTATGACTATGAGTGAAATCCATATGAACAGCATGTTTGAATCCTTGAAGATTCCCCATATAGCTCCTGTGTTCTTGACGAGAGTTATTGCAAATATTTTCAGGTCAATAGAAGGAACTTTTAATGTAATAACTATTTTTGTGAGTTGGTCTAATATTAATAAAACTAAAAATATTAGAAAGTTTTTCTTAGCTACCATACTGACTTTTTCTTGTTTTTTTCAGCTGACGCCTCTGTTAATTTCTCTATCCTCTGCACTCGCTGGTTGATGGAGTCTAGCTCTGATTTTATTGTATCCAGTTTGGATGATATGAGTTCAAAGTCATTTGATGATTGCTGCAAACCTGGCTGTGGACTCTGCCCTACTTCTTCAAAGTTTGATTTCTCGTTGAGACTAAGAGGTTTGTCAACTGTTCCTTCCTGACCTATAGGGTTTCCAAGAATATCATCTTTTACAGGCTCTAAACCTAATTGATCAACCATGTCAGTGCTTGTATCTTGTGGCAGCGTATCTCCCAAGCCAAGGTCATCATGTTTCTTCCAGAACTTAATCTTGTCCATTAAACCCATTATTCTTCAACCCCACCCATGACTTTTTGCATCGCAACTTTAACTATAGCATCAGGTGTCGCGCTAAGAGTGTTAAATATCAAACTGCTTGGATAAACATCCACTTGTTTGCTTCTGAAAAAACCAATTATAGGTGTCAAATCCCCAAGATTATCTATAACAGTTCCCAAAGCCATTGCAAACAAAACTCCTCTGATGTCAGCATCGAAATTTTCATTTATTACTTCTTTGATAGCATCTGGAGTGAACTCTCCATCTCTAGAGACTTTCCAAGCCAATGAATTCAGAGGATCATCTGTTCTTAAAACCTCAAGAGCTTCACCAACAGTTAATTCAATATCTCCAAGACTTAAAACCTCATCTTCCTTTCCTTCAAAGATAGATATATCGAAAATAAAGAGTTTATAGTAAGAAGAAGCTATTTTATCTAAATCTTCTTCAGCATAGCGGCTCTTATATCTGTTAAGGACTGCTTCTTCAGGGAATTTGAATGGCATATCTGAACCTTCTTCATCTTCTCTGATGGTTAGTCCTCCTTTATCTATTATATCTTTAGTGCTGGCATTAATCAATCTTTGCTCATAGATATCAGCACCCGTCCTTTGATACACAGGTTTCAGGATAACACCTGCTAAGAGATTATCATCATCTTTCAACAAGAAAAGACTACTCCCTTTAGTGATCCCTTCCTTGAAATTCACAGCGTCATTTACAACAAAAGAGCCGAAAACAACTAAGAAAATGATGAACAAGAAGAAGAAGAAACTTAGGAACTTGAAGAAAACCTTACCAAATCTAAAAGCAAGGATAATGCAAACAACTGCGATGATAATAGCGAAAAAAGCAATGAATGCTGGGTTCATGAAATTACACCTCGAAAAGTTATCTTTAGTTATTAATATATAAATGTTTTTCTTTGTTAAAGGAAATATTTTTAGGTAAAAATCTCAATACAATCGTTTTTTAGAGAATCATCCAGTATGTTGTAGCAAAAAGAAGAGTCATCAAATGAGAGCGCATCTAGATATTCTTGTCTATCAATACTTTCTTGCTGAGAGATAGTGTATATCCCTTGTTCTCTGTTGGCAAGTTCTTGCTGCAAGAATTCTTTTTCTTCTTTCAAAGCAATTATTCTCTTGCATAAAATCCTTTTAATTTCATCATCTACATTGAGACATTGTTTTATATTATTAGTTAGTATAGCTGCACGAACAGTTTTCATATCAGAGTCTTGCGATAGGATTAAAGTTTCACATTGATACTTTAAGTCAGCATTTGTTATGAACTCACATTCAACATTAGACAGACTCAAGAAAGCGTCATTGAAAGCATCCATATCCTGAACTGGTGTGTTAATGAAATTTTGTCTGGTTTTCTTTCTTTCTTCAAGTTTTTGAAGAAAAGTATCTAGATTCTGCTGATTATTTCTTTCCCACTCTTCTATTCTCTCTTCTTCTTCCTGTCTCAATTCATACCACTCACCTATTTTATCTATGGGTATATCAGGAGGTAATTGACGAAAAATGTAGAAACTATAAACAACTATCATAAATAAAACTATAAAAATTATTGAAACAATAATTTTTTTATTCATTGTTTTGTTATATCTCAAATTAACTCACCTCAGGAAAAAGCGTGGTTCGGCAAAATACAATTGACAAACAAATCACCTGTCTCAGTTATTAACATTAGTGCGTTTGAATCTTGTTTGACTAAAAAGTCCTTACCAGGAGTACTTTCAACATTGTCAGATTCAAAAATATTTTGTACATATAAATCTCCATTCTTTGTGATTGAAGCAACAACATCTCCACTAGAGGTTCTTATATCGAACGCCACAAAATTATTAGGATTTATTTGAGTATTATTAATCGCATCACCTTTTAGAGCTAATATACTATTTACATCAAGTGAAGCAACTGTTTCCCCATCATATTTTATCACGAAATTTCTACCTGACTCTGTAAAATCCTGATGATAACATCTTCTAAACACAGTAGATCCTTCAAATATCAAGTTACCAATTTGATCAAAGATATACACAACATCATTTCTCCTAGTCCTTGAACCCTTATAATCATAAACATAATGTATCTCTGCTAGGTTTGGTTTAGTCACCTTTACAAGTTGTCCCTCTTCATTATAATCATACAAAGTTTCCAATGTTTGACCATCAGTGATTAGTTGTTCTTTTGATATGAATCCTCTTGGATCATAAAAATATGTGTAAGTTTCGCTGTCTGATGTAATAGTTAATAACTTGTTTGTTCCGTATTCATAGTTATAACTTCTCGTTAACCCACCTTCTATCCTCGAGAGCATATTTCCAATCCTGTCATAAGTATAAGAAATAGAGTTTCCAAAATAGTTGCTGTCAGTTACACTTGTTAATCTGTCTAAAGGATCATATTCTAAACCAAAGTTCATTCCTGTCATCGCAACAGTTAACGCATTACCTTCAATATCATAAGTGTATTGTTCATTTAACAACTCTGGAATAATGTTTGAAGAGCTGTCCTTTGAAGAAACATCTTGTATTCGGCCACTTGGATAATAATTATAATCAAAAGATATTTGTTGATCGCTTAATCCAAACCTGATTTCATCTATCGCTGAAAATGGGCCATAATCGTATTCGACTAAATTCTGAGGATTAGTTGAAACGCCATCAACAGAAAAACTCTTTAATCGGCTAAGAAGATCATAATCATAGTTAATCACCCTTCCTGCAGGGTCAATCATTTCCTTAATATTCCCAGATTTATCATAGATATAACTAGTTAGGAAAGTGTTCTCAACAAATCTTGTTGCAGTAGTTCCTCGCTCTATTTGTATATCATCAACGTATCTTGTCCCTGAAATAGGATTGGCAACATTTGTGTATCCAACATGGAGCGCTAGGTAGTCTGGAGTACAAGCAGGATTAACAGTGAAAGTCTCTGTTATTCTTTGCCAAGCACTAGAAGCAGGATTCGGACCATGACCAGAGAACGTTTCAGAACCACAATCAGTATAAGACATAAGACCATGACTAACTCTTAGATCATCTCCAATTATTCCTGGAACAACTTTAGCCCAAAGACTATAAGTATAAGTTTCTCCAGGAACAAAAAACCTTCCTGGAACATTAATCTGATATTCAACTCTATCAACCATTTTCAAAGAATAAGTTCCAGAATGAGCCTCTTCAGTTGTTATTGAATAATCTCCATAACTATCAGAGGAAGAGTAGAAAAGAATATCTCCCCCAGTCCCAAACCCAGGATTTACCAATAAATTAACAGCATTATCAGATTTCATCTCAGACAAAATTCTTCCTTTCTTATCATAAAATAAAAATGTTGTTCCTGACGAATCGTCAACCATAAAAAGTCTTCCCATAGAATTATCATATGTATTGCCGGGACTTTCTGAACCACAAGCATCATAATAGTAACTCCTTAATTTAGTTTTGCCAGATATAACACACTGACCTCCAATGCATGTTTCTTGAGAGTCACAATCAGAACTATCAACACATTGATCACAAGTACTAATACTATCACAAAAAATCTCATCTACAACAAACCCATCACAATCATTATCTAATCCATCACAAACTTCAACAGCTCCTGGCTTAGTTGCAGCGTTGTCATCATCACAATCAGTTCCTTGAGTTTCAGAACAACCACCAGGAACACAACCATAAGAATCACAAGTGCCAGAAACACTTTCAGATCTAACTCCATCACTATCTGAATCACAGAAAAAAGTATAAGAACAAACTCCTCCATCATCAACACCATTAGCACAATCATTATCTACTCCATCACAAACCTCTGTAGCTCCTGGCTTAATTGCAGCGTTACCATCATCACAGTCAAGTAGTGTTGTAGGAGAACAACCAGCAGGAGTCAGACCTTGAAAAGTATCTCCATCACCATCATTACAAGGAAGAAAACAAGAACCACCTTGACAAATATATCCTGGGTTACAATCACTACCAGCATATCCCTCCTGACAGTCATAACCGTCCCCCGGGAATCTTTCACTATAATCGGTACATGTATTCTCATCAAAGCAACTACAACCTCCTGGACAAGCACCAGTGATAGCAGAAACTGAAATAGTATTTAAAAAGAATAAACTTATCACTAGCAAAAGCAATCCAATGTAATTAATTATTTTTTTATTCATCTTCTATGAATTATAAACATTGATTATTCTTCCTAAACTATCATAAGCGTATCTTATAGTGTTACCTGCAGGGTCAGTCTTTGTCTTGACTTTTCCACCAAGGTCATAAGTGAAATGAAATATTCCTGCATCAGGATTTTGAGCGCTGCTAAGTCGCCCCATAGTATCATAAGTATTAACAATTTCATAAGTGTCATAATGATCAGTTGATGGGAAAACAACTTTCAACAAGTTTCCAAGGATGTCATATTCATATTCATAAACAACACTGAAGTCAGGGGACCCGCCACATGAACCTGAGCTAATAATTGCTCCTTCTGACAAGAAACAATCGGCTGGACAAGTACAAGGAGGGGATAGAGTTGTAATAAAAGCAGTACAAGAAGCACACCGGGTTATTGTTCCACCACAACTAGCTCCTAAAAGAGGAGAATATATGATTGTTCCCTCTTCTTCAACACAACCTGCTGGACAGGCACAAGCAAGATATGAAGTTGCATCACAACTAGTGCATTCATCTAATAATATATGTATGTCACCATATTGACCATGCTTACCTTCTCTTCCATCTTTAGCATCATGCCTTCCACCACCACCAGCCATGCCTTTATCTCCTCCTTCACCTCTATTAACACTATATCCGCCTCCAGTAGGATAAGCAAATCTATTAGTAGTTGAACCAACAGCGACCACTACAGTTCCGCCGTTAGCTCCGTAAGCACCACCACCACCAGCGCCGTGCTCACCATCATCCAAGTCACCATCAGTATCATCTGTTCCACCATTGCCACCATCACCACCATCACCACCATCAACCATTAACTTTCCACTGCCTGTTAGAGTATCAGCAATTATGACAATCGCCCCTCCTGTTCCACCAGCGCCACCACCAGCACCACCACTTCCGCAATCACCATCACCTTCTTGAGAAGAGCAATCATCACCATCATCATCCTCAGGAGCTCCGTCACCGCCATCAACACCTGATTGTCCAGAAAAATCTATGTCTCCATCAAGAACAACATTAACAGCTTCAATCACTATATAAGCCCCTGGCAACCCTCCACTACCTCCGCTTCCACCTCCAGTACTATGTTGACAGCTCTCTCCATTTCCACTGCATTCACTACCATCTGTACCGCTGGTTCCTTTGTAAGCAGATGTAGAAGCTGGAAGGTTATTAATGTCGTCCGTCCAATACAATCCCCCACCAGTTCCACCAGTTCCACCATCACCACCTTCTCCACCCCAGTGAACACCTTGTCCTCCTGGCACAAGATAACCTCCTGTCATATCATAAGACCCTGCAGAAGCATTTATTCTTCCTGAGCCTGTTATGACCAAGTTGTTGAAGTAATAAGTTGTCCTTAGAGGACCATTGCCTGTAAACGGAAGAATCAGAGATTGTCCAGAACTTATAGTGCAGTCGACAGGCGCCTCATCAGGGTGCACATCATAACCTTCATCACAAGTTATAGCTGACTGAAGCGGTAAACACTCAGGATCTCGAGACACCCAGTGAGTCCCATAACAAAAACCAGCACCGCCGTTGCAGGAGTCACCATCATTAATCCATGCTCTATAACAGGATGCCATTCTGCTATCACCCCAGCAATCATCAGCATCGTCACACGGCCAATATGTCTGCACACATTTATCAGTCACAGTATTATAAGTAAATTCAATACCATTCGCATCTCTAGAGGCATAACCGATTGGGAAATTGGCGCATTCATTAACATACTGACAGCCACAATCTACACAAGTCCCTAAATACTGAAAATCCTCACAACCGCTTTGTAACTCGCAAGCGTCATTCGAACCACTACAATCACGTAAATCATTGCAGTCATAAGGGCTTGGGCAACCGTTTCCAGGATAAATACCTGCGTTGTTATCATTGCAATCTTCCCGACAATCAGAGCATATCTTGCTTGCAGGGCTGCCAAATCCATCACCATCCAAATCCTTGCAAACACAGATGCCTTCAGGACTCACAATGCCTTCTGCATCTCCCAATACGCTTTTATCGCAATAAGAACCTACATCTGTATAATCAGTGGAATCCCAACAAGCCCAGACTCCATAGTTGGATTCCTTACAAGCATAGTCAGAGTCCGGACAACAACCGCTACCATCAGAAGCTCCCCCTGAACAACCAGAATGCGTTGGTTCAAAAGACACATAACCCTGTCCTTCATTAATATAATTAGCTGAATGACTCGAATCATACCTGCCTTCCCACCACCAGAAATAGGTTGAGTCACTGTAATTATAATGATATCCTGCATGACAATAATCATCTATTAAAGCTTCAGGGACTACTGGTCCAGAAACACAATCACCTTGGTAGCAGACTTCACCAGGACAAGTGTTCTCATTAAACAAACCATCACAATTATTATCATATCTATCACAAATTTCAGTCGCGCCAGGACTTCTACAAACAGCACAAGAAAAAATATCTGGCGATTCACTAGTTCCAGCAACTAATTCTACGTTATCTACATAAAGATCTGCAGCACTATAACGACGCTGAGTATCAGAACAATCAGTACAACTAACAACTTCGCCAAGTGAGTTGCGACATATCGAATAGTCAATGAATAATCTTATAATCTCATTATCATAATTTGCTGTGAAAGTAAAACTATCATGAATGGGCACATAGTCATAAACTCCATAATGATCGCCCATTCTAGAAAGAGAAACATTGTGACCTGCACTACACCAAGTATCACCTCCACATTCAGAAGCAGGTTTATAAAAACCAATATATGCTACAGGATCATAATCACGGGTATAAGCATAATCATCTGTTCCATAAGCATAATCAAAAGATAATGTGTAAGTGTTTCCAGCAACAGTAGCTACTGACTGATAAATAGTTACTGATTCAGATCCATCGGAAACATGTAAACGAACTCTAGTTCCACCATTTACATAATTCCCTACAGAAGGATTAGATGCAGAGCAAAAAGTTTCTGTAGTCCAACCATTTAAATCATCATCAAAATCTGAATTAGTTGTGAGTTGAGGATCAATACATCCTGCTGGAGAGCTAGGACAACCTGGAGGATCATTGGAGGTGTCATCATCGCAGTCAGGGGTATAACCAGATGGCATGCATGAATCAGAACCTATATTACTATAATAGCCATCATTATCAAGGTCAGCAACACAAGCACCAGTGCCTGGTTGGTATTCATTACAACATTGTTGAGTACAGGCAGTTATATCAAGTTCACAAAAAGAGTTTTCAAAACAAGAATGTGTCTCCTGATAACCATCAACGCAATCATTCAAAGCAGTACAATCCTGACAATTAAGACCATCGGGTCCACAACTAGTATCAGTATTATCACATGGTCCAACACCAACAACAAGCAAGAAATTAAGCAGAAAAGCTATCACTAAGAGAAATGATAAACGTAATCCCGCAAAGTCTTTAAACCTCATCTTATACCTCGAATCCTGTTATCATTAAACCACTAGTAGAGTTCATTTCTACCCTTATAATCTTACCTGATGTGTCATAAACGAATCTTTTCACTTGGTCATTCTCATCCTTAACAGTTATTGTTGGAAGACCATTATAGCTTCCATACAAGTACTGGATGTCCGCTCCATTCGGCAGAATCTTCTTCTTCACCTTATTCAAAGGATCTGGATAGTATTGATACTCTGTGAAAGATGTTCCAGCTGATCCTGTATAGTAATTCCCACTTGTTGAACTCTCAAACGGTTGGTACTCCCGATACTTTCTTCCAACCTTATCATATTCTACGATGGCAACTATCCATGTTGAACCTTCCTTTTTTCGCTGTGTTTGAACAACTTTTCCCCAACCATCCGTGAATTCCTTTACTTCGGAATACACACCTGAAGATATCTTTGTTTTAGTCAGTTGCCAGTTAGGATTATTGCTACTCTCATAGTCATGATAAACATATTCTCTTGAAGGAGAGTAATATGAGTCGCCTTCATCCACGACTTTCTCAAGTCTTAAGTGACTATCATAGTAGTAATTGATTGTTTTACCATTCTCATCAGTTATATTAGCCAATAAACCGTTATCATAATACTTTTTCACCCATGCAGGATTGCCATCAGATCCATACTCTTGGTTCCATCCATGAGAAGGTAATTCTTTCGAATTATATCTTATAAAAACATTGTTGCCTGAACTGTCTTGTGTCTCTAATGGGTTACCATAATCATCGTAAGAATTAACAGAAGCAACAATATGCAACTCATTATTATCAACTACTTCATCGAAATCCGCATCTAACCAGCTCTTTGTAGATGATAAAAAAATCCTGTTTCCAACCCAGAAGCAACCAAGGTTATATTTCTTTATTGCTTGACAAGCTGATTTTCCATGAGAACTACAAGAAACAATTTCACCTGTTCCCTGAGACCCATCCCAACCACAAGCATTCACATTAATTATATCATTTGCATCAGTGATTTCAGAGCATTGGTTATTCCTAAGCCTGCCCATACAATAACCTTCTCCAGAACCAAAGTCAGAGTATTCCATCACAAGATAACTTTCAGTCTCACCGATATCATCCCAACCGTCATAGATCCTGTGAGTATCTATAAGACTGAACATGTGAGCAGATTCTATTGAAGAGTCAGTCTCGTAAACTCTTGTTATTCTATCAGTTTTATAATAAACCTGATTACCATCTGAGATCACTTCAGTTATATGATTAGGCGAACCTGTTTTAGCATCTGTTCCTCTATTCAATATTTGTACTTTATAATTTCCATCAGGTAAATTATTATATCCATATGTAGTGTAGTAAATATTGTTTATTTCATCAATGTTCATAGTTCCGGATGCAACACCAGAGAAGTAACTGTTTGCATCGTAAGCTGAAAAAATAAGAGGTTCATCAGGATCATCCCTAAACAAAGGATTCTTGCCTAGAAGTTTCATACCGCCAAAGAACCACTTTAAATTCTCATCAGTCGAATAAATCCTGTTTGTCTCAGCAAGCAACCTTTCTTTGCCAGAAAGAATCTCATCTGAATAAGTCTCGACTTTGTATTCCAACCCCCTCTTCCAAAGAGCGCTGATTGCCGCAGAGCTAGCTAGTAGATTGTAATCCCTTGGCGTATCCATAGGAAAATAATCCTCTGCAGGAGTGTCAATTGCTCCATCTGTGTTCTCAGGAGTGCTATCAGTTGTCGTAAAGTAATAAACCTGATAACCGTTGTCATCACCAACCCTCTTAACAACACGGTTGTAGAGCACACCTCCACTTGTTTGTTCACCACCTGTGTGACTTGGCCTTCTCAAGTCTTCTTCTTCACGTATGCTCTTACTGAAAGGAACAATGTCTATCGCTCCTGATGAACGCACACAGCCCATTTCAGGGTCATACATTTCGTAAGAATAATAAGTAGGGATACAGTCACCCATACCATTACAATCAACCTGGCTACTAACCCTCAAACCGCCACCATAATTACTGCCAGATATTAGACTACAAGCGTTTGTGCCATCACCATCATTCCTTAACTGCAGATAATAGTTTTTAGAAATCGGGTTGACAGGTGACGCCTCATCCCCTCTGGAAGTGTACCACTGATCCACATCATAATGCCAAACAGTAGTAGAACCACTTGGCCAAGTCACCTTCTTAAGAGTCCATGCATCAGCAGCATCTTTTATATAAGAAAGATAATCAAAAGAACCAGAACCCCAGTCTGTTTGCCAAGAACCAGGAGATGCATGGTCAGTCTCATCACAGGTAGGACAGTACATTCCAAAGCTATCAACCTTTGTCTTGTTATAACCGAAATTGTTGCTGCAGCTTCCTAGTGGCTGGTTTCCTTGAGTCAGTGCGTAACAAATCTTTGAAGTGCCAGGATTAGAGTCATGATCATAACAACTGTATGGATAACAATCCATAGATGTCTGACATGGCACAAACCGGTCCATATTACAAGTGTATGAGTAATCAATGTACTCCTCAATTACATTACCACTAGCATCTTCAACTTGTACAGAGCAATTACTACTTGCTTTGCAAAGTCTAATAGTGTCTTCAGCAGTTATATTACATCCTGAAAGCACTAGCAAAACCACTAATAATACAATCATCAGATTCTTGCTTGTATTTCTTTTATTCATTTTCAATATTCAAAACTTGTTCTTTTACAGTTCGCTCCATTTGCGTCACAAACCTTAACATTTTTCAAAGTGTAAACTCCTCCATCAGGATTATTAGTAACTTCATTTCCAGGAGTTCCAGGCTTCAAATAATACATATTACTTGTTGAAGTTCCACCATTGAATTTTACAACTCCCATCGGCACTAAAGAACTGTCTCGCGCATACAAAGTGATAGTTGTCAGACGATAAGGATAATCAACACTACCAACATCACTATTACAATAATGTTCTCCACAAGTAGTGCTTTCACAAAACTGTTCTGTAACAGGATTAAAAGAGTGCGGACCTCTGTAAATTGTTTTGGACTGGGAAGATTCGGTGCCATCACACATCCACCCCGCTTCTAAATCATCATAACATGAACTGGTACCACAACACGGAATAGAGCCATCACAGTCACTTCCACCACCCAAACAAATAACGACTACCATATTAGTGCTCCAAGCAGAATAATGTTCTCTTCCATCATAACGCTCCTCAATAGTGAATTCAGCTTTATGAGTCGGAGTGATTATTGCCTGTAAGTAACTCTTGTCCATCACACCACCAGATTTCATTCTCCAACCATCATCACTGCCATCATGCTCACTCATCCATTGCCAGCTGCCATCATAGCTGTTGCCAAAGTTAAAACCACAATTAGGACTATCTTGAGCATACCAATGAGTCAAATCATACCTGAAAGCCACCCAAGAACCCTTATTGCTACTTTCAGATGCATCATAAGGATTAAGATCACCATTCCCATCAACGTAATCAGAACTCAGCATGGCCACTAATTTCCAAGACATAGTATGAGAAGCAACATTCAAATTTATATCATCTAACTTGTAAAACTCATCTCCTAGATCTTCATCATACTTTGCATAACTGCCTGAAGTCCATTGCTTGATGATGCTGCCGCTAATGGATGGATCGCCAAACACGTATCTCTGACCAGAAGAATCAGTTACCACAAAAGACTCTATAGATTTACCGTCACTACTCATGATGTGCTCAACATCTGTAGCTGGAACCTCAGGAGTGGATGCTAAGAAGAATTTCGCGTCTGTAATCCCAGAAAACCTTGCAAGAGTATCCTTTTGTGCAAGCACCAGACTTCCTGATACAGGACCGCTCAAAGTCCAAGTGTCAGGTGCTCCTCCATCGTGAGCAATGTAGTTATCATCAGCATACTCCTCTTGGAAAGTAGGATCATGCAAGAACCCGTCCATGGTACGAATCTCCTCATAGTTGCCACTTCCAGGAAAACTCTTACCCTGACCCTGGACATAAGAAGCAGCCATTGAAACAGCGCTTATAGCCATACCAGCGCATCCTCCAAAAGCCATCAACTGACCTGCAGTATTCATAATGTCTTTAAGGAACGAAAGGGATTTCAAGTTGGCTAACTCACTAACACCCATAGTGGCTAGTGTTAAAATACCTTTCTGATACATGTGTCTGGCTAAAGTCGCTAAGTCAACACCTCCTTGATAATAAGCCATTGATACGGCTTCAGATACAATACTCCAGAGAGCTAAAGCCCAGTACTGTTGCGCAATAACTAAAATTATTGTTATTATAAGAAGAATCACAGCAACCAAGTAATCCTCCACAAACCTCTGCCACCACCCTCTAGTATCCTCCGTCTGAGCTAAGTGCTTGAGAAATATTTTACCATCCTTGACATCATCCGGGAACTCCAGCATACTTCTGGAAACAGCTCCTGAATCAAGCGAGAACCCCAAGCCAACCCAGCCACTGCTTCGTTCCATTTTTATTCCAGCGCCAGAATAACTAAGGATTATAGGGTAATCTTCCCCCTTAACTCCAGGAACAGTCAAAAGAGGAACAGTCAAACCCATATCACCGGTTGAAGCAGCTACTTGAACACCTGCAGCGACATCTCTAATAACCACTATACTAAACACTAAGTAAATCATGAACAACGCTGTCAACGGCAATATTTTCTTATTCATTTTTAACCAAGTCCACAAGCCTCCTTAGCACTATCTTTTATTGAAGATTTCGACTCTAACGCATCAAGATTATCAAAGTAGGCCATTATCTCACCATCTTGTAGCTTTAGCGCTTCTTCTCCTGGTATAGTATTAATAACATCACCAGGACGTAAAGTTGCATCCTTATTATGCACATATCCAGTTCCTTCAGCATTAAGTGCTCCTAACACTTCTTCCCTAGAATAAATCCCAATAACCTCCCCTGCACGATAATGCACAGTTATTGAATCAGGATCCAAAAACCTGTCATACTCAACCCAACTACCAAAGCCCTCGGAGATAGTTCGTGCTTCAAAAGGACCTGAAGGACTGCCGGATATCTTGACTCCAAATCCAAAAGGTTGTTCATTAACAGTTGGAAGACTTGAAGGAGTAACTGATACAGGAGGAGTGGTAAATCCAGTTGTTGAAGACACAACTTGTTTCGGAGGTACATATGGCAATCTAATACCTGCAAAAGCCAACACACTAGTACTAGGAGAATCTCTATGAGGAGCTCCTCCAGTCTCATGAGAAGGCAATACTGAAGATGACTGTGTAGGTGATGGTGCTGAACTCAAAGCAGGCGGCGTATCCATTGCTAGTGATGAAGGATATAATTCCTCTGCTCTCTTAACCCTGTAAGGATTGGTTGTCTTAATATAAGGAGTGTATTTCTCTGGCAGAAACTTGCTCTTATGGCTAATAGGGATTATGTACCTGGCTGTTTCAGGATTGTAAGCACCCATGTATAGCTGTGATTCTTCATCAAAATCAAGCATTTTGTATTTGTATATGCTGTCCATTTGATAGGAAGATATCTTACCATAAGGATAGTATTCTTGCAACGCTACTGGCTGACTAGGATCACCATCCTGCTTTATCAATGTCCTAACATTTCTCTGGAAATCCAATTGATACAAGTATGCATCATTATCAACGTCAACCTTCGCAACTAATTGATTGTTTCCTCTAATGTAAGAAACACCTGGTTGCGATGGACGAGCACTAACTACTGAAACCAATAAACAAAGCATTAATAATACTATAAAACCTGACAAAAACATCTTAGTTCTTCCGTGCTCTCCAATATATCTCTCAGTCACCATAATTATCAACTATTCAATCTATAAAAACAACCGCCCCTTTCAGCTAAGCTTAAACAACAAGCAATCCGTTTATTAATTTTGTTTATCATTTGAAAGTTATTCAACTATTTCAACAAATTCTTCCTCCAAGCTACTACCTTTCTTAATAGTATTAACATCTAAACTACTATCAACTAGTAATTTCATTACTTTACTCGATTTTGAGCCCTGTGTTATAACAATTCTTACTTCTTTTCCTTCTATCATAACCTTTTCAACATAGCTTCTCTTCCCTATTTTTTTTATTATATCTTTATCTTCCTTTGAAATCTTGTTAAAAGTCACTGTTAAGACTTTTGACTTCTTTAGCGCAGAAATCTTTCCTTCCTTGACTAGTTTACCCCTATCCAAGATACCAATATGATCACATAATTCTTCGACCTCGTAAAGGTTATGAGAACAAAATATGATAGTGACGTTTTCATCTTTCAGTTTTCTAACAAGACTCCTGACATTCGCAGCTATTAAGGGGTCAAGGCCAGATGTTGGCTCATCTAAAATCAGAATTTTCGGATTTCCTATCAATGCCTGTGCTATCCCAAGTCTCCTTCTCAAACCATGAGAAAGCTTCCTGACAACAACATCCATGTCACGTGTTAAACCTACTTTTTTCAATAATTCTTTTCCAGAATTGAAAGCTTTTGCCTTTGATAAACCCTGCAATCTACCAAAATAAGTCATGTGTTGAATGGCAGTCATGTTGTTATACAAAAGCGCATCTTGTGGAAGCAAACCAACAGAGTTCCTAACTTTCTGAATATCCTTATCAATATCATAAGAACCCACAAGAACATTTCCAGAAGTTTTCCTAACAAAACCAGATAATACACCTATAAAGGTTGTTTTTCCAGCGCCATTAGGTCCTAAAAGCCCATAAACAGAACCTTTTGGAATATTAACAGACACATTATTCAAAGCTAGTTTTTTCCTGTAATACTTCGTTAAATTTTTCGTTTTTATTATATAATTCATAAATCTGTCCTCTTTAACTTAATATTTGCTAATATTAAAAACACAACTGTAAGAACACTCATTCCAACAAAGTTGGTGAGGAACTGTTTAGGAGTTCCTCTAAAAGAGTTTCTTAAGTAATTGAAGATACTAAACCACTTCAACCAATCAACTGATAACATATAATTCATAACTATAATACCAACAAATCCTAAGCCAAGTGCTTTGGCTGATGACTTTGGAAAAGTTGAAAGGAAAGTAATGAAAGATATCATAGCTGCTGAGAAGAAAGTCAAAAAAATCCATGGATAAAACATGTTCCAAAAAGTTAAAGTCTCATTGAATTTGAAAAAGAAATAAACTCCTGAGAAAACATAGAAAACAAAGGTTGCCAGAAACATTACGAAAAGATTAGCAAGAAATTTTCCTATTAAAATAGAAAAAGTGCTAGTTCTAGTTATAAGATACCTTATAGAGTTATGATATCTTTCTGAAGAAATAACATCAAAAGTCAAGAATAAAACCGTTAAAGGTATAACTACAAAAGAAACTATGAAAGGGACTATGAAGTTTAAACTACCAAATTCATTCTCAATAGCTCTATGCAAATCAAGAGAAGACGCAGTTCCACGATAATCACGTGCTCTCATCTCATTAACTCTACCTTCAACAGTATCAACCAAATAAAGACTTCCTACAAGAAAAGCGATGTATATAAACAATATCAATACAACCTTCCAATCCTTGAAAGACTGCTTCAACTCATAAGAAAAAATTACTCCCGTCTGTCTAGCTGTTTCTTTTAAATTCATTTTTTCAATTTGTTAGCATCTTTTATAGCTTCTTTTATCACACTCTCCTTCCATCCGGCATTTCTAAGTCTGTTTATTATAAACTCCTCTGAAAAGTTTTTCTTCAATGAATCATTAACATAATCTATCAAATCAGCATGGGTGTTTATGAATACTTTTTGCTTTCGACTTACTAAGAACAAAAAGAATACTAGGACTAAGAACCCAACAACACCTACAACTATGCCTGCAACTGCTGAAGTAGCCACCACCAAACCAGTTGTTTCGGGTCGAGCAGAACGAAGCTCTTCTGCTTCTTCTTCACCAACAGCCAAGTCCTCACAATTCTCACCTAATTGCCCTTCTAACGAAGAACAGGCATCAAAGTCAGCATATTTATCAGCAACCCTGAACTTACACCTAACATTATTACCACATGCAACTAACTCATCTTCCAAAGTTGCATAGACAAAGCTAGTTAAAAGAACAGCCAACACCATCATTAAAACTGTTTTTCTCATCTTATAGTATCAAAGCATTTATTCTTAGTAGCCTCATCAACAATCTGCTCACACAACGAAGCATCATTTGTGAGCATGGCTCTCCCAAGCAACTTCTTATCAGCAGACGAGGCACCGCCTAACTCCTGCCTCACCTCTTCAGCTGCTTGTTCTAACTCTACTCGATCTTCAACAATGCCAAAACATTCATTTCTCTTGGCCTCGTCCTCGATCAACTCGCAAGCAGTTTCATCGGCAGCTTTGTAAGCCTTCTCAACTATATACTCATCACTAGCACCTTCAGGTATGATGGCCTTTGGCTTTTCAACAACCTCTTCAGGCTTAACATACAAGCTAATAAGATAAACAACTACCACTATCAAAACCAACACTCCAATTTCCCATAATTTTAGTTTTGCCATTTTCAATTCGCACCTAGCATCGCACAATCACATGCTCCCGGAGTTCCACACATGGTATATGATGTAGAACTACAAGGACTGGTGCAAGTATTGGTAGCTGCTATTACATTTAAATTACATTTAGTTTGAGGAGGACTACAAATTGAACACTCTGAACTTACTGCATAGTTTGCACTACAATCTCCCCAGGTATCATCACTACAATCTACACAAATATTACGGATACCAACACGCTCATAACATTCTGCAGGGGGAGTACAAGTTCCGCAACTAACAAATCCCAACCCGCAACCTGCTGCGTGACTGCCACATTCATCATTATTACTCTCGGAACAAGAGACTGAATCACAACAAGTATTTTCATAACCAACATCATATCTACAAATAATACCATTCGTGCTGGTTCTTCCAGGACAATCATTAGCCATCACACATTCAACAATTGAAACAGATGGACAAGCGTCAAGAACCGAACCAGTATAAGGTATATTGAATTTAGGAGTATAACTACTCATTGAAGGGAAAGAGTAATCATAACCAGAAACAGCCACGTTAGTTTGAACTGGGGACCCATCAGTTGTATGCTTGTAGAAATCAGCTGTTGCAAATGGTTCGCTGCCAGGACCATACTTTGCCAAAGTGAAAGTAAAAGTATCACTAACTAATCCACTAACACTTGAAGTGCCATCACCATCAATCTCACATCTCAAGCAAACAGAACTACCATATTGAGTTGCATCATCAGGACAATCAGGGCAAACAGGATCATCAAAATCAGCCAAACCATTATCATCCTCATCACCAACAAGATTACAATCTTCTTCAACTACATTTACAGGCGGACACTCAGCTATCACATCATAATTAGTAGTATCTTGGAAAACAGCAGTATGTTCCACTGCGGTTGAATAACTAGCAGTAGTAGCCCATGAAGAAGTTCCAGTGCCCCAGAAATATTGAGCATCACCAGGTGGTGTATCACCACTATCCTTAAAGAAAGCAGTGTTAGGAGGATTATCTATTGACAGTGGCGGATCAGTACCACCAACCCTTGACAAAGTGAAAGTAATGGATTCTCCTGTATTAGCAGTTGATGGGACTACAGTACATTCATAACAGGAATTAAGATATTTATTGCGTGGTGCAGGACATGGACACTCAGAATCACTATAATCAGTGGCTCCATCACCATCATTGTCATCACCATCATTACAAAGACCAGCTTCTGATAATACAGTAACTGTTGGACAAGTAATACTATCAACAACTCCATCAGTATTGATTTCATGGATGGTTGTCACATAAGAACCAGCAGATGTATAAGTATGACTGAATCCTTGACCATTGGTTCTACCAACATCAGTACTTGAAACTCCATCTCCGAAAACAGCATGAGCAACTATTATAGTGCTATAACCTGAAGTAAAGTTTATGTTAAAAGTTACAGATTGACCAAGAGGAACAGATGTAGCAGAAGGAACACAACTAGCACACAAAGTACAACCAAGCCTGTCACCGGTTGCACAATTACATTCTAGATCACAATAATCAATATCATCATCATAACCAGGCAAGCCAAAGACTTCATCACTCACACCATTATTACAATCAGTTTCCAAACCACCAACAGTTATAGTAGGACAAGATATTTTATCTACAACACCATCGGCAGATAGTTCTTCCACATAAGGAGAATAAATTCCAGCATTAGCATAACTAAAACTATGAGTCCTGTCTGCACAACCAGAGGTATCATGAATGTTTCCAACACCAGAGTATATAGAACAATCATCTCCTGAAGTTCCTTCAGTAATATCAAGACTAAAAGTCACAGACTCACCTTCCTCTATAGAAATAGGAGTAAGAACAGTACAAATCCCACATCTAGCACAGCCAAGTCTTTCTCCTGAATCACAGACTGGACAGTCAGAGTCACAATAATCAAAAGTGTCATCATCATCATCATCAACAGTGTTTTGGCAAGAAGATTCAATACAAAAATTATCCACACAACTCATTCCAGCATCACAGAAAGAATCATCTTCACACAATTCATAGCCCTGACAAAGATTGGCTTGACTTGCGAAGGACAATACCAAACCTCGATTATTCTCCCTGACAAGATTTGACATAGGGTCACAAGCTACCTTCAGATTCAAGTCACCCAAGAGAGTACCTGCTTTTATATTACCATCAGCAAGCAAACCAACCGCTCCAACACCAGAGGTTCTTATATTAGCACCACTCCAAGCCATTACTCTACCCTCAACATCCAAGTCTTCACGAACATCAACATTGTTAAATCCAGCGTCACCTTCCAAGTTAAGAGTTCTAGGCTTAAACTTGGATAATTGATTGCCTTCTACAAGTTGGATGTCATCAAAGAAAACAGAGCCTGCGCCATTAACATCCAATCGAACGCCTAGCTCAACAACATCAGGACTAACAGTAGTTGACAAATAAAATCGAGTCCAAGCACCAACAGTGTTGTCAAGAACAGAATTACCATCCCAAGCACCTGTAGGATAGTGATCATCATCAGGAGTTGAACTAGTATACCAGAACAAGAACAATTCAACACTCGGTCCAGACTCAAGATAATACCAGCCAGAAAGAGTGAACTGCGTTTGCTCATTAATATTAATAGGAATCTTCTCAGACCACCAATACTCTTCACCACTACTAGAGATAAGCTTCCCACTATAAACTCCACTATGAGCTCTGGCTTCACTAAAGCCACTACCATCATCTCCAGTATTAGTCCAACCGCTAAAAAACTCGAAACCAGGATCATTAACCAGATTATCTATGCCAAACTGGTCACTAGAAGGCCAGCTACTTCTTTTGATTCCTCCAAGAGTTATACTACCCGCGTCTAAATTACCAGTTATATCAAGAGTAGGATCAGGAAGAGGATTAACGTCAGGATTTATTTGTGTGTCAAGATAAGTAACTATTCTTTGAAAGATATTCCAATTAGTTTCTTCACCGTTAAAAAATTCATCATAACACCTATTATATGTATAGCCAGAAGCAGGGAATGAGGTACTGCAATCAGCTGCATCAGGCTCTAGATCACAATAACAGCTATCATCAGGCAGGAAGTTTGGAATATCCATTGTAAAGAAATAATTATAATTAGCATCATAATTCTCCAACAAAGGAACAATTGTCAAAGTCGATAATCCAAAAACTTCTAAACCTTCATACATCTCAACATTTTCAGGAAAAACAAGAATCGAACCAACAGAGTGAGAAAGACTGCCTGAAACACTAAGGTTATCATCAACCACAACTGTTTCAGAAGGATCATGCCAAATAGTGCCAGTAGTCAAACTTAGTGAAGAGTTAACAACAGTGACAACACCTGCTTGTGTAGTTGGAAAAGTCGCTGCAACATCACTAATAGACATATCAGGTGAAATAAAAGAAGTTCCAAGCAATAATAAAGGACCAGGACCAATAATATCCACCAATCGACTAGCTTCAATATAACCCCATATATTACCAGTCCAGGAATGACCTGCCTGCAAATCAGTATCTCCTTGACTATCAACAAAGTTGTAGTAAGAAGTCAAAGTGTCGAAATCAACATCTCCACAATGAGTGGTGTTCAAAACAAAGCACTCATGCTTGACCGGCATGACATCCAATATTTCAAAATCAGCGCAAGAACTCCATGTTCCTCCTGGTGTTTGAGCATATACAGTTACAAAAGTAGTTTCGTCAACAAGTGGAAAAGTAACATCAGCATACATTTTATTGTCAGACATTCCTTCATTAAAAAAATTCAAAATTGAACCTGATGAGTACCAATATCTAGTAACAGGACTATCAGAGCTCCATACTGTGTATGTTACTCCTTCCTCAACCTGACAAACAACATAATCCTCATTGTCTCTGCTACAGCCTGCATCATAATCGGCTCCACAAATAGCTGAAGTATCCCAAGTTTCACCAATTTTTATGTACTTTTCAAACGCTAATACTGGATAAACAGACATAACTACAAGTAGTAAAAAGAAGACAAAAACCCTTTTATGAATTAAGTTCAACACTTTAATCATTTATTATATAGTTGGAATACACTGTATAAATGGATATGCAGTACCATCATACAAGTCATCACATACCATGTTTGCCTGACAATCATCCACATCTTCACAAGGATCACCATCACCACACTGTCCTGCTTGACCAAGCTCTATAACAAAGTCATCACCATCTTGATACATCCTAGGACTGGAACCATCGCAAGCCTTTCTCAAGTTAACAGCACCCATTAACCTGCTATCAGTCTGAGTAGCGATTACATTACCAGCCACATCTGCATCACCAGCTTTTATATAGCCAGAAACATCTGCTCTTCCAGCGACAACAAGGTCACCAATCACACTCGCTCCGCTCATAGCAGTCAGGAACCCTTCTGTATACAATTCACCCATCACATCAAGGTCTCCAAACTCAGCATCACCTCTGAAATCAAGGAATCGAGGCCTGAACCTGTTGACAGTCCCTCCCTTCTCTAACTGAACATCATCAAAATAAGCCGTAGTAGTACCTACATTATTCTCATCATAATTGGCATCCAGCCTGACAACCAAATAGGTAGTGGCTGATGGAACAGTAAAAGTGTAATTTAAACGAGTCCAAGCACCAATAGTAGTTCCTCTTACATAACTACCACTCCAACCTGTAGGATAATAAGTAGAGCCATCATAGGAAGGATACATTAATAAGAATAAATCAACCTCTCCTGACTCAAGATAATACCAAGCAGAAAAAGTAAACTCAGTATCTTCATACAGAGATATAGGAACTACATCAGACCACCAAAGACTCTCAGGACTCTTAGAAACTAATTTTACACTATATTGACCAGTATGAGTTCTAACTGCACTAAAGCCAGAACCAGTATCAGCATTGTCTAAAACCCAAGCATAATCATAATACTCAAATCCAGGATTCCTTACAAGGTTCTCAATGCCAACCTCTTCAAAACGCTTCTCCCACTGATCCCTACATTCAACAGGATCAACTCCAAGACATATTTCCCCTGAAACATCAACATCACCTTCAACATCAAGGTTTGCATTCACATCAATAGGTGCACCAGCGTTTGACAAGCTTTCAATCTTGTGAAGGGTTGTAGAGCCATAAACAGTCAAGTCTTTTGGACCTATTAAATCATCATCACCAATCTCAACATTGCTTCCTATTGGCAGTATTCCATCATCCCCTCCTAATATTTGTCCATTAACTTGCAGACTATTATCAATCACAACAGCCGAACTCGGGTCAGAGTGGGATATACTAGCTCCAGCTGTCAATATCAAACCATCAGCAGTTAATAAACCACTAACAGTCGTTGCCGGCAGATCAGCAAGAGTACTAGTAATAGTAACTGTTATCGGGTTTCCTATCTCTATTTTATCATAAGCCCATAAAAAGCCGTAAGAAACAACATCTTGGGCGCTTAATGAGTCTACAAAAGCAGCTTCTCCATAAGAATAAACATTAGCACAACTCTGCGTATCAACAACAAAGCACTGGTGACCAAAGCCTTTCTCTGTTAGAACATCACGTACATCAACTGTTATATCTTCGTCGACATCTGTAGCATTTATATGTATATTATAAGTACCTGCCTTCACAGCAGAAAAAGTAATATCACAACCTGATTGGTCAGAAAAAGCTGATTGAAAAAGAGGGTCTGTATCATCATAAGGGTAAACAGGACTAGTTATTGTCCAGTCAAAATCAGCAGTAGTAGGACCACCTGGTGAGGTAAGAACAATACTTTCTCCCTCTAAAATAGGACCATAAGCAGGATCCCCACTACAATCTGCGCTTACAATCCTCAACATTAATACCAACATCAAAAAGATTAATAATATTGCCCTTTTCATTTTTATTTTCACCCTTTATTTTTACGATGATTTATGACACATGTTTTAGATGTGTCATGATCAAAAAATTTTTATGTTTGTGATTTAGCAAAGCACCTCTGTTTTAGGACAGGGTTGCTTATTTGATCGCATAAACTTGAATCGCCTGTTTCTGCTGCTTCATAAGTGACATCCTCTATTATTTCAAACTCAGTCTTTGTTTGATTGGTCTCATTATCAAAATATATCGGTGGGTCCTTCTCTACTTCTTTTGCTCCAGTTAATATCAGACATCTGTTCTTTTGTATAGCGTTGGTTATCTGTTCACAAAGCAAAGGATCCTGCTGTTCAACAGCTTGCTGGATTACAGACTCGTATTCAGGAGGCGTAGCAGGGTTATCAGCGCCTAGCTCCCCAAGAATCGTCTTTTGACAAATATTCTTTTTGATAGGGTTGAATTGGTCGCACGCAGATATATCCCCACTTTCAATTGCCTCCTTAAGCATGTCGTATGATGATTTAGGTTCCTCTATAACAGGATCTTTTAAATAGTATTTATCGACGAATAAACCAAGAAGTCCAATTACTATTATCACTCCTAGAACAATAGCTCCCACCTCTTCGAACTTCTTTCGTCTCACTTTAGAAGCTGCCTCTTCTACATCCTCTTTTTTATTACCAGCCTGGGTCAGTTGGTCTTTTGCCTGAGCAAGAGTTAGCCCTCTATGTGTCGCTTTTTCTAAATAATCTACCAACTGCTGTTTGACCATCCAACCCTTTACCCTCTTTTCTACGAATTCAGACCTTTTCCTATATATAATTTTCGATTTGGAAGAGGAGAGAAATAGATAAGATTTTTATAATCGCAAGCATTCGAACAGGGTATGAAAGAAGTTTTGGAAAAAATCAGAAAAGAACTAAAGCCTGACACGAGGGTAATCTCTGAAATAGATGAAACTATGGAGAAAATCAACTCTTTGCTCAAGAAAGAAGGAGTCAAAGCAGAGTGTGTAAAAGGTGGAAGTATTGCAAAAGGAACTTTTTTGAAAAACGACTATGATGTCGACTTATTCGTGAGATTTGACTATTCTATGAAGGATAAAAGACTGTCTGATATACTTGAGAAAGTGCTTAGAAAAGGTTTCAAAATCTTCAGAGTCCATGGAAGCAGGGATTATTTTCAGATGCAGAACAAATTATTGTTTGAGATAGTTCCTGTACTGAAGATCTCCAATTATAAGAAGGCTGAAAACGTCACAGACATGAGCCCTTTGCACGTAGATTATGTCAAGAAAAAACTGAAAAAAGGACAGGCAGATGAGATAAGGCTAGCAAAACAATTTTGCAAAGCAGCAAAGGTCTATGGTGCAGAGAGCTATATCAAAGGTTTTTCAGGCCACATTCTCGATTTGTTGATAATACATCATGGTTCTTTCGAGAAACTGGTTAAAGCAGCAGTTGATTGGGAGCCAAAAGTGATTATAGACATTGAAAAGCATTTGAAAAACCCATTGAAAGAATTGGACAAGGCAAAGACACATGCTCCATTGATAATAGTTGATCCAATGCAACCAGATAGGAATGCAGCTGCAGCTCTAAGCAGAGAAAAGCATGATTATTTTGTAGAGAGATGTAAAAAGTTTTTACTAAATCCAACTGCAGAATTCTTTAAGATAAAGAAATTAGACAAAGAAAAACTTGCAAGAAAAACATTGTCTAATGAACAATTATTTTTCATAGAGGCAACTCCTTTGAAAGGCAAGAGAGATGTTGTCGGTGCAAAGATTATGAAGGCATACAATCATATGAAAAGGAGTTTGAAAGCAAAAGGTTTCACAATAACAAATACAGGATGGGAATTCAAGGATAAAGGACAGATATACTTCATAATCAAAAAAGAAAAATTATCAGAGAAAGAAATACTCAGAGGTCCACCACTAAGCAAAGAGATAGGAGTGCAAAGGTTCAAAGAAAAGCACAAGAAAACCTTTGTAAAAGGAGATAGAGTCTTTGCAGAAGAGAAAAGAAAGTATAGATTAGTTAAAGACTTAGTTAAAGATTTATTGAAAGATAAATACGTTCAAGAAAGGGTTAAGAAAATTGAAATTAGATGATTATTTTAAAGATGCAAAAGCATATGTTTGGAAAGAGAAGTACGCTATCTGTAAAAGCAAAAAAACAATTCCAGATGCATTTGTAAATATTATTGATAACAAAGAAATAACAGTAATAATAGACCAAGAAAAATTAAATAGTGATATTATAGAAAATGAAAAAGACTGGCGAATTTTGACTTTAGACATTATCTTTCCAATGAATGTTGCAGGAGTAACTGCAAAGGTTGCAACAGCCTTGGCAAAAGAAGGAATTACAATAATGCCAATAGCAGCTTATTCCAGAGATCATTTCTTGATAAAAGATAAAGATATTGAGAAAGCAATAAAGGTTCTTGAGAAACTAGGAATTACTATTACCTAAACTTTTTTTCTAAAACAAAAACAATACCAAAGCCAACAATAGCCGCAACTATAGGATATGCCAAGTTTCCAATGGATTCAACAATTCTTCCATAAGGCAGTCTCAAAGAGCCAAGCATCAGGCCAGTAAGGAAGGACATTGTTTTGCCCCTATGTTTTTTCAGCAGATAATTCAAGAGTTTAGAGAAAGACAGTATTCCAACAATTGCTCCGGCAATGAAAAGACCCATCTTATCCCACAATAGATTCTTGATGCTGTTTATCATGAACTCATATTGATTCAACAAAACAAGTATGAATGCTCCTGAAATACCAGGTAATATCATTGCACAGATAGCAATAGCCCCAGCTAAAATTATGATTGGAGTTGAATGATTTGCCTCTAAAGCTTTCAAACCCACAAACCAGAAAGCAAACACAAAACCAATTAACAGAAATATGACTTTCTTAAAATTATCCTTATCAGCTTGCTTGTAAACAAAGAAAGCAGATGAGAGTATCAATCCAAAGAAGAAAGCATAAGTGATGGCTGTCAACTCAGACAACAAATAAGACATGACATGGGACAAGGAAAACATCGCAAGCATTATACCCAGAAGCAAAGGAACAAACAAAGCAAAGTCGATCTTTTTGATGTTTTTGAAAGCCCTGTCAACTTTCCTGTTGAAAACCTCTTTCACAAATAATTTGTTTATGCCGTTGATAGCAGTGATAAGCCTGTCATATATCCCTGTTATCAAAGCGATTGTTCCACCAGATACTCCAGGGATTGCATCAGCTATGCCCATGAACAAACCGCGCAAGAATATCATGAAAGATTCTTTGAAAGCCATGAAAAGAGGATACAAAACAAGTGCAATATAAATCTTTTGTTTTAAACAAACACTTCTTCTTCCAATTTTTCAAACTTCAGATCAAGCTTCAGGTTCAAATCTTTATTGATGAAGTTCTTGCCATGTTTTTCAAAGCCATGCGGAACTAAAATGTCATATATAGATATTATTATATGGTTCTTAGTAAGGAATATTTCTCGCTTATGTTTTCTGTAATCTTGTATTTTATTATTGATTTTTATGAATGTCATATGTCCTATTCATCGATGTTTCTTAATATACCCTACGACGCTGTATGTCCTGTGACTAGTGTTTCTCGTCTTGAAAATATTCCGGGTGACCTGTGTTTTTCTTCGGGAAAAGCTTTATATACTTTCAACACATGCCCCTGACCCTATAGAGTTTTGGAGGGAAAAAATGAAGTACAAAGAAATAATTAACAAGGATTTTCAAGACATACTAGGACAGGATGATACAAAGAAGCATTTGAAAAGTGCATTGCTCAGTGAGAGAAATATTATTCTTGTTGGCGCACCAGGAATTGGAAAGACAACCTTAGCTAAGAATGTTTCTAAGCTAATGCCAAAAACTGGTAATAAGCAAGCTCCATTTGTCAGAGTGCAGGGAAGCCCAGACCTGACTGCAGAAGACCTTATCGGAGACATTGATCCAATCAAGGCATTGAAGTTTGGTCCGACAAGCAAGGAAGCATTCTCGCCTGGAAAAATCTTTCAAGCCAACAACGGAGTGCTGTTCTTTGACGAGATCAACCGTTGCTCTGAAAAGCTGCAGAACTCAATGTTGCAGGCTTTGGAAGAGAAGAAAGTTACTATTGGCAGCTACAAAGTGGACTTCGAAGCAGACTTTGTATTCATAGGTACTATGAACCCTGAAGATACAAGCACAGAGCCATTGTCAGATGTTTTCCTGGACAGATTCGACCTTATTTACATGGAGTATCCGGAAACAGCAGAGATTGAAAAAGAGATAATTCATATGTCAGGAAAGAATATGATTGATTTCCCAGACAAATTAATGAATGTCTGCTTGAGATTCATCAGGATGCTGAGAGAGGACGAGAACGTTGAGAAGAAGCCAAGTGTCAGGGCAAGCATTGGATTGTATGAAAGGGCACAGACTCATGCTATATTAAGTAATAGAAAAAATGTCTCTATCAAGGATGTGCAAGCAGTTCTTATATCTGTTATCAGCCACAGGATAAGGTTGAAGCCATCCATCAAGTATTTGAAGAAACCAGAGGACTATGTAAAGGAAGAGTTTGAAAAGTTCTGCGATAAGGGTGGTTATCTTTGACAGCCTACAAAATGATTATGAGGAAGTGGAAGTAAAGAGTGCTGAACCAATAGATGAGATTTCTGGTAAGCTCAAGAAAGATGACAAACTAGATAAGTTGATGAGTTCTGTCTTGCAGGGCGACAAGGACCAGATAGATGACGGTAAGTTGATTCTTGAAAGCATTAATCAAGGTGTAGGTTCATTTACACCTGACTTGATGATGAAGAACTTAGTGAGTAATTACAAATTAGCCAATAAGATGTATGGTGAAGTTATAATTCGCAGATTAACAAATTATTCTCCTAACTATGTTGAAAAAAATATTAACATTCCTGAGTTTCAAAGAGAGATAAGAAAGAATATTGAAGAGAATGTTGAAAGCCTGAAGAAGAAAGACTTGGTTTCGAAAGAGAATCATATTACTGATGATGGTTTGTTCTTAAGCTCTCTGGTCATGTACACAGAAGAACTGGATAAATTGATTGCTAAAGGTTTTGGTGAGAAGAGGAAAAAAGAAAAGGATGTTCATGGCGAGAAAGAAGATACCCGTGGCTTTCAAAAATCAAGGTATAAAGATATTGCTATAAGGAGAACAATTAAAACAACTATTAGGAGAAGCCATGATGAAATATTGAAAGAAGATATCAAGATATATGACAGGCGCAGAAAAGGAAAGATTTCAATCATTTACGGACTTGATTCAAGCGGCAGCATGAAAGGTGATAAATTAGCAACTGCAAAGAAAGCAGGGGTTGCATTGGCTTTCAAAGCAATCCAGGAAAAGAATTCTGTTGGCTTGATTGTCTTTGGCTCTGACATAAAGAACGTTGTTCAGCCAACAAATGACTTCATGAGTCTTTTAAGGAATCTGACAAGTATCAGAGCATCCATGGAAACAGACATTGAGAAGACAATAAAGAAGTCAATAGAGTTGTTTCCAGCCAGAAAAGAGACAAAGCATTTGATCTTGTTGACAGATGCCCTTCCAACAAAGGGCAAGAGGCCTGAGGAAGATACTATGAAAGCAGTATCCCTTGCAAGGAATTCAGGCATAACAATCTCAGTCATAGGCATAGAGCTTGACAAGAAAGGAGAGAAACTCGCAAAGAGGATAACAGAAGTTGGAGACGGAAAGCTCTACAGAGTTAAAGATTTAGAGAATATTGACAAGGTTATATTGGAGGATTACTATTCTTTAGACGCGTAATAAAGTCTTAATTCTTTTATCTATTATTTGTCCTTCATAAACATGTGTAGCTCTCTCAAGCATTTCATTGAGTTTTCCTTTCTTAGGTTCTCCTTTCATAACCATATCTAAGAAAGGAGTTAGTGCTTTGCTAATAGCCTCTGATGATTCTAAAGGCCAAACACTTGGTGTGTGCGGATTGTTATAAATCAGAATCTGTCCAAAACGACCTAAGTGATAAAAGGGCGCTGTTGGAGGATGTGGAACACTTCCTTCAACACCATCACTACAAACATCTACAAACAAAGAACCTGATTTCATATCCTGTAAATCATCAATTGTTAAATAATTGCCACATGCAGGGTCATAATACCAACAATTAAAGACTACATCAAAATTTCTTATTTTGGACAAAAAATCATCAAAGCCATCACGACCAACAAACTCATATTCTGCTCCTGCTTCTTTAAGTTTATCAAAAACACCTTGAGCGATTCTACCTCTTCCCAAGACTCCTATCTCTAGGTTTTCAGGAGAAGCTCTAGCAAAAGGCAATGCTTGATTTGCAGCTATATATCCAGCAAACCAACGATTCTTCTCAAATAAATAATCACATTTACCGCCATTAGAATTATCACTATAAGTGTCTTCCCATGCAATACCAGTCATTCTGTGTTCTAAGACTGCACGAGCAACATCCTTCTTCTCAGATAAATACAACCAACCCATTAAAGTTTGACCATCTTGGAAGAATGCCACATCATCAATCCATGGTTTAGGAATGCATAAAATATCATGTCCATAAGCTTCAAGCTTACTCTCAACATTAGCACCAGCGTCTCGGTAATCATTATCGGATAAATTTATATGTGCACCGTAACCAGTTTGAAAGAATAATTTTTGAGGATTCTCAATTCTCTCAACATCTTTCGGCAATAGAGCAACTCTAAATTCTTCAGGCATACCTGAGTTAACAAAACCTACTTCTTTCATTTTAAACCTCTCAGCTAAATTTTCATATCCTTACCATAATTTTTGACATATCTTTCTATAAATAAATCTCTTATGTGTTCACCAAATTCGCCAGATGCTTCGGGGTGACCTTGAACTCCAAAAAAAGGTTTTGTCTTATGACTCATAACTTCAATTATATCGCCTTCTTTTTTTAGAACATTAAATTCTTTTGGCGCATCTTTCAAGAATTGTTCATGAGTGTAAAAGAGTCTTCCCTTTTTCCCTAATAACTCGAAATTAAAAAAACCTTCTCTACGATAACCTAAATTATACAAAGTTGCACCAAAAATAACTCCAAACAGCTGATGACCTAAACAAATTCCAAAAATAGGCTTATCAGTGGTTTTGATGAATTTCTTTTCATCAGTAAGCTCCGATCTTTTTGGTATATCTATAGGACCACCTGAAAGCACGATGAAATCAAATCTTACAGTGTTTACATCTATAAAATCTGCATGATTCACAAGTACAGGTGAATAATCAGCAAACAAATTCAATAGCTCATTCTCAAAAGCTGTTTCATGGGATACAATCAAACATCTCATTTCTTTATACCTTTTTATTGCAATAGATTTTCCTGAATTTTTTTATGTAACAAAGAAACAGTAGATTCTACTTTATCTGGATATGGATAACTATTAAGTTCCAAAAAAACAGGTTCAAAATTCTCACCTTCAAAAATGACGTCAACACCTGAATAGTTTAGGCCTAAAATCTCTGAACTTTTCCTTATTAGCTCAAACGCTTCCTTAATTTGTCCTTCAATCGGAGAAATGGAAAGCAAAGCATATACAGGATCTCTTGTAGTTCCTTGAGAAGCACTGGTAATGGAACCGGTTGTTCTACGACTATAACCAAAGAACGGATCAACTTCACCAAAAAAATATCTTCCCCTTAAGTCAAAATTCACTTGGTCAGTTAAAGGGTTCGTAACAGCTTTCTCTACGATAACTTCATGCTCTAAAAGCTTTTTTAAAAAATCAGTATCGCCTGTGATATCTACCTCTCTCCAAGAATGATCATCTTCACAATTAGAAATGACATTACCATCATACTTAAAATTAGTGGTCCATTTGCCAGGGCTTATATAAGAGATTCCTTTCCCACAACTACCATAACGGACCTTTATGTAAACAGCTCCGCCTGATTCAACCTCCGACATTACAGCATCCAGGGACTTGTCAAGATTCTCTGCAACCCTTATTCCATGCTTAGCCAACAATTCCTTTGGTTGAAACTTATCCCTTTCCATTAGCATGATTTCAGGTTTGTTGACATACATAGCGTTAGGAAAAGAATTTTCGAACAACTCTCTCATATTATTAACAAGTTCTACTATAGAATTCCCAAAAGTTTCACAGCCATACAACTCTCCATTTTGTGTATCAACTATTTCATCCCAAAGAGAATAAGGAAAACAAAACAATAGGGGAACATCTGAAGCGATTCTACTAGAATTCGCTAGTTCCTGATATGTAAATGATCTAACTCCAGAAAGTTTACTGAAATACGGAAAAGTCAGATCTAAATCTGAATTAAGAGTTCTCTCATCACCGACAACAAATATATCATTCATTCTTCCTCTTCTTCAGCAAGCAAAAAAAGCTTATCAGTCCTTATTGAAGTTGACAGCTGAACAGCTTTCTCTGCCAGAATTTTAGTTGGATTTATAAGAATACAATTAACATGTTTCTGTTCCAAAGCCAAAGGTATCTCTGTGCAACCTAAAATAATTGCTTCGGCTCCTCTTTTGAGAAGCTTTGAAACTGCTTTTAGCAAGAATATTCTGGGGACATTTTTCCTGCCTGATTTAATTCCTCTTGAGCCATAGATTGCTTCCATAACCAATCCTTCCTGGTTGAATTGATCAAGAGTTACAATTTCTATTCCTTCCTTTCTAAAGGCATTAGTATAAATTCCGGTTTCCACAGTTCCTGTAGTTGCCAAAAGCCCAATCATTTTCATATCAGGGTAATTGTTCTTAACAAAAAAAACCGTTTCCTCAATCATGCTGAGAAAAGGCAAGTTGACAAAAGGCCTTATCTCATTAATAAAAAAATGTGAAGTGTTGCATGGCATGATCAAGAAATCAGCTCCAATCTCTTCAAGTTTCCTTGCAGAGTTCAAAATAGCAGGAACAGGGGACTCGCCACCAAAAAGAATAGCATCTGTCCTGTCAGGAACCTGTGGTACCCCTGCAATAAATACAGGGACATGCTCCTGGTCTTTTTTTGCAGGAGTTGCCTTTATAACTTCAGCATAAAGATTTGCCGTCGCTTCCGGACCCATTCCTCCAACAATGCCAATAGTTCCAAAATCGTTAATCATATCATATATAAGTAAGAATAATATATAAAAACAACCACTCATATTTTTGTAGAAAAGGCAGAATATTTATAAATATTGAAAGATTTACAAACAATATGAACAAAAAAATTAGTAAATTGTTATTTCTTCTCTCGGAGAATAGTCGGATAACGACTCAGGCATTGAGTAAAAAGATACGTTCCAGTCAGCAATCAGCGTCATATCTCATCAAACAACTTAGCAAGAAAAAAATCATTCAAAACTACAACGCAATAGTTGATCCTATCAAGTTAGGATTCACAAACGTTTTTGTAGGTCTGAATTATTTGGTTTTTGATACCCAAACAAAGAGAGAAATTCTTGGAGAATTAAAAAAAATAGACTCAATAATAAGCATAGAAGAAGGAAGCCAGGGAGCAGATCTCATCTTAGAATATTGTATCAACAATCTATCAGCATTTAACAAAATACACTCAGAAATAACCCATAAATTCCACAAAAGTATAGAAACTAAATTCATATTCCCAGTAGTTGTAAAGCACAAGTATCCAAAATCTTATTTGATAAACAAGAATAATATAGAAGAAATAATATTATGTGGTGATAGAGAGACTAGGAGACTAAACGAGAAGGAGATGACAGTGCTCAAAGAACTTATCAAAGAATCTAATATAACATATGCAAAACTATCTCAGAAAGCAGATTCTGCAGCCAGAACAATAGTGAATATCAAAAGAAGATTAGAAAAAAACCGAATAATAAGAGGATACAGTTGCATTTTAAACTACAAAAAACTAGGAATAAACAGACAATTATTGTTTTTAAAGCTCCCGAGCATCGGAATAAAAGAGATGAGCAAGATGCTGGCATACTGTTTAACGCATAAAAACATAACTGAACTAATCAAGGTTATTGGAGAATACCAATTATGCATTGTTTTTGAAAGCATGGGAAAAAACCATCTAATAAACGAATTAAGATCAATATTTCCAATAAAAGAATACTTGATAGTGGACATCGACAATATAGTAAAGAAAACATATATACCAGAAAATATTTGATATTTTCTGTATATTGATGAAGACACACCAACATTCCAGAAAACCTTTAAATAAACAACAAAAGTTCAAAGAAAAATGAAGATACTGGCATTCGCAGACCATCATGGAAGCCCTGAAGATTTTAAAGAGATAGCTAAGAAAGCAAAGAAAGCAGATATCATCATCTGCGCAGGAGACTTCACAATCTTTGAGAACGAGATAGAGTATATCATGGAGCAGATGAACAAGCTGTCTAAAACAGTTCTGTTGATACACGGAAACCATGAAGATGAAGACACTGTAAGGTTTTTAGCAAAGCATTTCAAGAACATAGAATTCATACATGGCGGATACTTTGAAACTGATGAATATATCTTTATCGGATACGGCGGAGGTGGATTCGCAACCACAGACCCATTATTTGAAGAATTATCTAAGAAATTTAAGGAAGTAATGAAAGGAAAAAAGACAATAATGATAACACATGGCCCACCATACGGCACAAAAACAGACTTATTAGGTATGGGTTATGTGGGCAACAAGAGTTTTACAAGATTCATCAAGAAAGAACAGCCAGAACTATTTCTATGCGGACACCTACATGAGACATTCCACAAGCATGACAAGATAGGAAAGACTAGAGTTATTAATCCAGGCCCAGATGGAGAGATTATTGACCTTTGAAAATGTTATCTAAATCTGCAAAAGAAGAATTGAAGAAACAAGTATATAGAGTCATAGGTAATCACAGCGCTGTAAAAGTCTGCGGCTGGACAAAAAGCATGATAAGAGGTCTTGGAGGCTGTTACAAACTAAAATTCTACGGTATCCAAAGCCATCAATGCATGCAGATGACAACTTCGATGTCATGCGCAAACAGATGTGTTTTCTGCTGGAGAGGATACAAAGCACCAGTATCCAAGGAATGGGAGTGGGAAGTTGATGATCCAGAGATGATACTCGAAGAAAGCGAGAAAGCACACCATAATTTGCTTGTAGGTTTCAAAGGCAATAAAGAAGCAAATAAAGCAATATATGAAAAGTCAAAAACAGTGAAGCACGTAGCATTATCACTAACAGGCGAACCGATAATATATCCTAAGATAAACGAGCTAATAGACCTGTTTCATAAAAAAGGCATATCAACATTCCTGGTAACAAATGCTCAATATCCAGAGCAGATTAGAGATTTGAAACCAATAACACAGCTATACATAAGCCTGGACGCACCAACAAAAGAATTATTGAAAAAGATAGATCTTCCATTGTTCAAAGATTACTGGGAAAGACTGAATAAAAGCCTGGAATGCATGGCAGAGAAGAAAGGAAGAACATGCATCAGGCTGACAATCATTAAAGGCATTAATGACAATCATTTGAAAGAATACGCTGCACTTTTAGAAAAAGGAGACCCAGACTTCATAGAAGTAAAAGCCTATATGCATATTGGTGAATCAAGAGAAAGACTAAAAAGAGAGAATATGCCAATTCATGAAGAAATAGTAGCTTTCAGCAAAGAATTAGTGAAAGAACTGCCAGAGTATGACATAGTATCAGAACACATACCATCTCGCGTAATATTGCTTGCAAAAAAGAAATTCAAAAAGCAAGGCAAATGGCATACCTGGATAAACTTCAAAAAGTTTCATGAAAACAACAATCTAAAAACAGAAGACTTCTTACTCCCAACGCCACAAACAGGATTGAGTGGAAAAGGGACTAAGGATTTGATTCGGGAAAGGAGAAAGGAAGAAATAGAACTTCAAGATTAATTCTACCAAAACCCTTATATACTATATATATAACAAACAAGTATGTTATTAAAGACTGCAATAAAGAATATCGAAGCTTCTAAAGAGTTCAAGGATTTCAAAAAGAACAATCAAGATTTCTATTTGGTACACGCATTCACATTAATAGATAAGGTTCAACAAGATTGGCAGGTAGGGTATTACAGCAAGACAAAGGACAAGGTTGTTGTTTTCCTGACAGGAAAAGAGATTACAAAAAGCCCTGAAGAAGAGGTTTTCAAGAAACCAGGGCATAAAGTGAAAGAACTCAACATGAAAAACATAAAGTTAAACCTTGAACAAGCAATAAAGAAAGCTAATGAATTGGTAAAGAAGAAGTACTCTGCAGAACTAGTTAACAAAACAATCTGCATCTTGCAAAACCTAGAGACAGAACTGTACAACTTAACATTAGTTTCTCAAGCTTTTAACATCATAAACATAAAGATTGATGCAAAGACTGGTGAAGTCTTGCATGAATCAAGGCAATCAATTCTAGGCTTAAAAAAACAATGATCGAGGAATTAAACATAAGTGGAGGATACTTCCACAGCATAAGAGTATTCTTGGAAGTTCCTGAAGGAGAACCACCATTTCCCACAATAATAATCTGCCATGGATTGACATCCAACCCGATGTACCCTGTTGACAGCCACCCAATCTATCATGAAATCAGCAAGACACTAGCTCAATCAGGTTTCTTAACAGTTAGATTTAATTTTACAATGAGTTTGGAAAAAGACATAGCAACATTCCATATTAAGTCAGAAGAGCATGACTTGAAGAGAATAATGGAGTACATCCTGGATGACAGCAGAGTCAATCATAAGAAGATAGGAGCAGTTGGACATTCTCTAGGAGGAACAATATTATTACTGACAGCTCATGAGAACAGGAAGATAAGAGCATTGATAACATTATCACCTAAATTCGAGCTAGGTGAAGAATACAGTGATCATCCATGGCACCAGGAAGCACAGGAAAAAGGGTACTTCACACATGTTGACAGCATAGAGAATGAGCATAAGATAAGCAAGGAATTCCTCGAGGAGAACTTCAAGCACAACAAGAGACTGAAGAAAGCCATAAAGAAGATAAAAGCTCCCCTGCTACTAATATATGGCTCTGAGAATGAAGAAGATGTTAGAGAAGCTGAAGCCATAAAAGACCTTGCAAGACATGCAAAAACACTCCCAATACAAGGGGCAGACCACAAGTTCTCAGACATAGCCACTCTCATATACACCTCAAGAGAATGCGTAAACTTCTTCGTCGAGAACCTTTAAAACAATTAATAATATTTAACCCACTGAGCCTTTATAAATAGAGTTGCTTGTAAACTAGCTTTTCAAAAGATAACTGTTTAAAAGACATGGTTTAATGTTTATACTTTCAAAGCCCACCATCTTTATAAATGAAAGAGTTCTAACAGAAGTAGCCAAGTTCAAGAGATGATAAAATGTCCGCAATCAGCTACAAAGCAAAGATTTCCAGTAAGAACCTAAGTAAATTCTTTAATTCTGAAGAGGAAGAAGAGTAAACAGAGGCTATTTCTGAGTTTCATACCCTACTATAATTCTAAAATATTAAACTTAATAAATGGTTGATAACTACTTCTAGCTCATGCAAGCTTTCATAGCAGAGATAATACCAGCAGGGGGTGTGGAATTCACAAATGAATTGTACACAAAGATATACTTCTCAGGCTGCGATTTCAAATGCCCATACTGCAACACCCCAGACATGCTAGAGACAAAGTTCGAGCACCAAATAGACTTAAGAGAAGTAAAGAGAGAATTGGAAAACCAGAGGGGAACTGTTGAAGGAGTCTTGCTGACAGGCGGAGAGCCATGCTTCCAGAAACAAGCATTACTAGAAGTATTAAGGAAAGCAAAAGAGCTGGAATTAAAGACAGTTCTTGACACAAATGGTTCAAAGCCAGAAGTAATAGAAGCATTGCTAAAGAACGAACTGATAGACATAATCATAATGGACTTCAAAGCGCCATTCAACCAAGACTTTGACAAAGTGACAAAGTCATCAACATTCTTCAAACCAGCAGAAAACATAATGGAAGATATAAAACAAACACTGCAGATACTGAAATCATACGATGAAAAAGTTGAGATAGTGTTCAAGACAACAATAGTGCCAGGGCTAGTCTTCAGAAAGGAAGATTTATTGAAAATGGCTGAAGAGATAGAAGGAATAAACGCTGTCTGGGAACTGCAAGCTTTCAGAAGTGGAGTGGTGACAGACAGGATGTACAGGGAGATCAACAGCCCAACAAACTCATTCTTGGAAAACTTGAGAGATGCAGTAAAGAAAGAAATACCAGACATCAACATAAGGCTAAAATGAACATTGAAGAATTACTGGATTACATGTACGCCTTGGAGAGATTTGGAATAAAACCAGGACTGGAAGTCATAAAGTCATTGTTGAAACATCTAGATAATCCAGAAAAAGAACTGAAAGTCATACATATTGCAGGCACAAATGGAAAGGGCTCAACAGCAGCAATGCTTGAATCAATACTGAGAACTGCTGGTTACTCCACAGGATTATACACTTCTCCACATCTTGTAAGATTCAATGAAAGGATAAAAGTCAATGGAGAAGAAATAAGTGATGAAGAAATAGCTGAACTTGTCAAGAGAATAAAAGAAACCTGTGAAAGCAACAACATTCAATCAACTTTTTTTGAATTCACAACTGCATTAGCTTTCTTATACTTTGCAAAGAAAAAACCTGATTATGTAATACTGGAGACAGGCATGGGTGGAAGATTAGATGCAACCAATGTTGTCATGCCAATTATCTCTGTGATAACAAACATTGCAATAGATCATGTAGATCACCTGGGAAAAACTGAAAAAGAAATTGCAATGGAAAAAGCAAAGATTATCAAACAAAACATTCCTTTAGTAACTGCTGAAACAAATGAAGAAATAATTAACTTGTTCAAAGAAGAATGTAAAAAAAACAATTCTGATTATTATAACATAAACAATGATTTCAACATAAAAATCTCAGAGTCAGACACTAAACATCAATTGTTCAGCACCAATGGAGAAAACTATGAAATAAAACTTGTCGGAGAACACCAGGTCATGAACGCTTGTTTAGCAGTCAGAGTTGCAGAAATGCTGAAAGTTGAAAAACAAGACATAAAAGAAGGCCTGAAAAATACTGAATGGTCTGGAAGACTTGAGACAGTAAGCAAAAATCCATTGGTAATAATTGATGGAGCTCACAATGTAGCAGGAATGAAAGCATTAAGGAAGTTTATAGATAAATATTATCCAAAAGTGTTTCTGGTTTTTGGAATTATTGATGGAGATCACAAGAAAGAAATGTTAAAAGAAATAATCCCTATAGCAGACAAGATAATTCTAACAAAAGGAAAATACAGAGGAGAAGATCCAGAAGACTACAAAGATCTAATTGACAAAGAAGTAATAATAATCAAAGATGTAAAGGAAGCTGTTAAGAAAGCAATGGGGATGAATGGGAGCTTACCAATATTAATAACAGGATCTATCTATATGATTGGAGAAGCAGAGGAATTATTTCTTCCTTAACCACCAAACTCCTGCATAGACAAACGGAGTATCAATGATGGCAAACACTATCTTGAACAGCCAATAAGGGATTATCAAAGAAAAGATAAAAGGTACTGTGAACTTTGGCGCAACCATGTAAAATGCTAAAAACATGAAAATGGTTGTATCTATGAACTGACTTATCATTGTAGAGACATTGTTTCGCAGCCACAAATACTTACCTTTCATTTTCTTCTTCAAGAAATCAAATGTGTAAACATCATGCAGCTGACTAATCAAAAAAGCAACAATGCTAGCAAGGGTCATCCTGAGAGTTGCTCCAAAAACAGAAGCAAAAGCTGCTTGATTCCCCCATGTAGAATTAGGAGGCATCAAAATAGAAACATAAATCATAATTAATCCAAAAGTCATAATTATCAAAGCGATATATACAAAGCTCTTGGCTTTTTTCCTGCCATGAACCTCAGCGATTATATCAGTGACTAAAAATAAGATTGGAACAAAGAATATTCCAACAGAAACTCTCACTCCAAGGATAGATGTTATCTTAGTTCCAAGAGTATTTGCTAATATCAGAGCACCAATAAACAACCCCAACAACAAATCAGTTTTGAACTCTTTAGACACCATTTTAGAAATGAAAAAAACATTTTGTTTAAATGATTTTTGATTTAGATAAAATTATCTCCATTTTGCATCACAACAATTTTTTTAAATAGAAAATATTTTTTGTAAGCCAGGGGGAAAATGAAACAACAAAAAACAAAGTTTTTTGTGTTCCATAAATTTTGAGGGAAAATTTATGAAAGCATATCTTGACATCATAAAAAACATTCTAGAGAAAGGAGAGTGGAAGGATAACAGAACAGGCGTCAGGACAATAGCTTTAGCAGGGGCGATGTTCGAGCATGACATGGCAAAAGGTTTTCCACTGTTAACAACCAAAAAAACCCATCTTAGACTTGTTGCTTCAGAACTTGAGTTTTTCATAAAAGGAATAACCGACAAGAAATGGCTTCAAGATAGAAAGAATTTTATCTGGAATGAATGGTGCAATCCAGAAATAGTTTCATACGGCCATGATGAAGAGACAAAGAAGAAAATGAGGGAAGAAAGGGATTTAGGAGCAATCTACGGTTTTCAATGGAGACATTTCGGAGCAGAGTACAAAGATTACAAAACTGATTATGAAGAACAAGGAGTTGATCAGCTGAAAATAGTTGTAGAAAAGCTTAAATCAGATCCAACTGACAGGAGGATGATAGTGAGTGCATGGAATCCGACAAAACTTCATCAGATGGCTCTGCCGCCATGCCATTATGGCTTCCAAGTAACAGTCATCGGAGACAAACTAAACCTGATGTGGAACCAACGCTCAGTTGACTCTGCACTCGGCTTGCCATTCAACATTGCAAGCTACGCATTACTACTGCATTTACTGGCAAAAGAAACTGGTTTCAAAGAGGGAAAACTCATTGGATTCCTGGGAGATGTGCATATTTACGAGCCACATATAAAAGGATTGAAAGAGCAGCTGAAAAGAAAACCTATGAAACTGCCAAAAATAAAAACTAACAATTTCAAATCAATATTTAACTGGGAGTATGAGGACACAGAAGTGCTTGATTATGAAAGCCATCCGCCAATAAAATTCGAGATAGCAGTATGAGGTGAAAAATGAGTGAAGTAATAATAATCGTAGCGGTTGCAAAGAACAACGTGATAGGTAACAAAGGAGATATTCCATGGCATATAAGTGAAGATTTCCAACATTTCAAAGAAGAAACAATGGATTATCCCTGCGTTATGGGAGACGTGACTTACGAGTCCTTACCTATCAAACCTCTGCCAGGAAGAGAGAATGTTGTATTGACATTTGACAAGGATTATCATCCGCCTGGAACCACTGTGTTTTATGACTTTAATGACGGAATACAATACTGTAAGGACAAAGGATATAAAAAAATATTCATCACAGGAGGAGCAACTATTTACAAGATAGGAATGAAAATCGCAGATAAGCTCATGATTACAAGAGTTCACAAAGATTATAAAGGTGATGCTTTTTTCCCAGAGATAAGAGATGATGAATGGGAATTGAAAGAAAGCAAGAAGCATCACAGTGAAAAAGAAGATGTTGACTTTTCATTCACAATTTATACAAGAAAAAAATAAACAAAAAAGAGGGGTGAGGTAAAGAGTAAAGGAGATTAATAAATGATAAGACCAAAAAAAAGAATTGGCGTTGCAGGGAACATTGGTTCCGGCAAGACTCTTGTTTCAGGACTTATTTCTTCCTTTCTTGATTTCAATTTGCAACAAGAAGTCGTTAACAAACAAATACTTGATTTATATTATAGTGATATGAAAAAATATGCATTTCCAACACAGATGTTCTTTCTGTCAACAAGATATCAAAGTCTTGCTCAAATGGAGTCAAGCTTAAAATCTTCTGTAATAGACAGATTAATGCACGAAGATGTCTGGATATTCTCATACCAACTAATGAGACAGGGAGATATGACCGAGGAACAATTCAATATGATAAAAAGTATCAGAGAATACATGAGTGCTTCGCTAACACCACTTGATTTGGTTATTTATCTACAAGCAGATGTTGAAGTATTAAAAGACAGAATCGCAAAGAGAATAGAGCTAAATCCTGAAAGAGAGAACGAAAGAGAACTTACAGGGTCTGAAAATCCTTACCTTGAAAATCTTAATGTTCTTTACGAAGAATGGTTTGAAAAGTATTCTCATAAAAAAATATTGATGAACACAAACAAGTTAATCTTGGCTGATGGAAGCGGTGAAGCACCTTTCTATCATGGGGATATAATGCCAACTCTAGAAAAAATAACCCATGAGTTATACAACAATAATGAGAATCATTCACAATAAATTTTTTAAATAAGCTATCTTCTCTTAAGATTAAGGGGATGTTATGAAAGGAAAATTCATAGTAATCGATGGAACTGATGGCAGCGGTAAAGCTACTCAGACAAAACTTCTTGTTGAAAGATTGAAAAAAGAAGGATATGATGTTGAAACAATAGATTTTCCTCAGCATGGTCAAAAGAGTGCTGCATTGGTTGAAGAATATCTAAATGGAAAGTTTGGCACTGCTGATGAAGTAAGTCCCTATCAGGCATCATTATTCTACGCAGTTGACAGGTACGCTGCTGCAAGAAAGATAAGGACCTGGTTAGTAGAAGGAAAAATAGTTATTGGTGATAGATACTGTTCTTCAAACATGGGTCATCAGACAGGCAAGATAAAAGGAAAAGAAGAACAGGACAAATTCCTTGACTGGGTAGAAGATCTGGAATTTAACGTATTAAACATACCTAAGCCAGACATGACTGTATTGTTATTCGTACCTCCTGAGAAAAATCAGGAGTTAGTTGAGAAAAAAGGCAAGAAAGAATACATAGAAGGGGAAAGTCCGTATGATATTCACACAAAGGATCTGAACCATCTGAAAAAAGCTTCAGAAGCATACAGATACTGCGCAGAGAAATTCGGCTGGCCAATAATTGAATGCACAAAAGACAATAAACTTATGAGTGTTGAAGCTATTCATGAAATGGTTTGGGAAAAAGTAAAGGAAATTATAAAATGATAATCGGAGTAACAGGAACACTCGGAGCTGGCAAAGGAACAATAGTCGACTACTTAGTTAAAGAAAAAGAATTCAAACATTATTCTTGCAGCGGATTTATTACTGAGGAGATTGTAAGAAGAGGATTAGAAGTTAACAGAGATTCGATGGTATCAGTCGGGAATGATTTAAGAATGAAATACGGTCCTGGATATGTTGCTGCATCCTTATATGACCAAGCAAAGAAAAAAGGATGCAACGCAGTCATTGAAAGCATCCGAACAGAAGGAGAGGTTAATACCTTAAAAGAAAAAGACAAATTTACTCTTTTTGCAGTTGATGCGAATCAAAGAATCAGATATGAGCGGAATAAAAAAAGAGAAAGTTCAAAAGACAACATATCATATGAGAAATTCCAAGAACAAGAAGCAACCGAGATGACTTCAACAGATCCACACAAACAAAACCTTTCCAGATGCAAAGAACTAGCAGATTACACTTTCATAAATGACGGCACGTTTGAGGAATTATACCAAAAGATTGAAAAAGCTCTGGAGAATTTTGGTTATAAAAATGAGTAAAAAATATGTCAGGCCTAGTTGGGATGAATATTTCATGGAAGTTGCTAGGGCTATTGCTAAGAGAGCCACTTGTGACAGAGGAAGAAGTGGTTGCGTAATTGCAAGAGATAAACAGCTTTTAGTAACTGGTTATGTTGGTTCACCAATTGGTTTACCTCATTGCGATGATGTTGGCCATCAGATGAAGAAAGTCATTCACGAAGATGACTCTATTTCTCAGCATTGCGTAAGAACAGTGCATGCAGAGCAGAACGCAATAGCACAGGCAGCAAAGCTAGGAGTTTCGATAAAAGGAGCTACTCTATACGCAAAGATGACACCTTGTAGGGTTTGTGCAATGATAATAATTAATGCGGGAATTGAGAGAGTCGTTTGTGAGAAGAGGTATCATGCAGGACAAGAATCTGAAGGACTCTTCAAAAAAGCAGGTGTGAAGATAGAATACTTTGATAAGACAACAGAGCCATATCCTAACCAATAACTAATGTTTTTTCCTTGCTTTTCAATCCTTTTTTTATCTTAACTTTCTTCTTCAATAACTTAGAAAAATACTTTACAACTTCAAGGTTAGCTTTGTTCTTGTCAGGAGGAGCAGCTACATTAACCAATAATAAATCATCCTTGACTCCTTTCACCTCAGTTTTTTTAGCATTAGGAGTTACTCTTATCTTTAACTTAGAATCAACAACATAATCATTTACTTCCATAAAAGAATCAAAGAACAAATAGTATTTATTTCTTTACCTTTTTAGGCTCGCCCTTGACTTCAGGATAAGGATCATAAGTCCCCCACCAGAACATGCAATCAATGCAGTAATAACCCCAAACACCAAGTTCACGGCAAACCATTAATTCGCCGCATTTAGGGCATTTCTTAGGAACAAAAGTCACTCTGATGTTTTCCATCTCTTCATTAGAAAGCTCGTCGTACTCAATCTTTGACATTTTAGCTTTGATCCCTCCAAGTATGTCGACATCTCTCGCACTTTAAAAACTTTGTTTCTGGCTCATCTCCACCTCTCATCTGTGCAAGCCAAAAATGTGCTTTTTTATGTTTGCACTTTGGACACACTTCGCTTGTCAATGGAAGGACTGCATCATCTTGTTCTTCAGAAACAACTTCTACTTCTTTTTCCTGCTTAGAAACAACTTCTTTTATCTCTGCTCCTTCGACTTCCTTGTTTGTATAGCCACAAGAGCAGTACAGAACCTTCTTTCCTTTATCGGTCTTAGGTTTCAATATCGAGCCACATTTAGGGCAAAATAGCATATTAGAAATTTGTTTTTAGAAGTAATTTAAAAAGCTTTTGATTATCTCTTGGTTTTAACATCTATCTGGTTACAATAATCAATTATAAAGCATTTACTGCACCAAGGGCTTATAGGAGCACATAGATGCTGTCCATACGCAACCAATAAAGAATTTATCTTCTCCCAATACTTGACAGGTAACTTCTTCCTTAAAGCCATCTCCGTCTCAAAAGGAGTTTTTGTCTTAACATATCCCCATCTGTTACTTATTCTATGTACATGGGTATCAACGCAAACAGCAGGTTTTTTGAAACCAACTGCTACAACCAAGTTAGCTGTTTTCCTGCCAACACCCGGCAGTTCAACAAGCTCTTCAACAGTGTCAGGGATAATTCCACTAAACTTTTCTTTTAAAACTTTGGGTAATTTCTTCAAATGCTTTGCTTTAGTCTTGTAAAAGCCCACTGGAAAGATGAGCTTCTCAACCTCTTTAACACTAAGTTTATTCAAATCATCAATCTTATTGACTTTCTTGAATAGCCTAGAACTCGCCTGAACAGTGACTTCATCCTTTGTCCTGGCAGAAAGAATAGTGCCAAGCAAAACCTTTGAGGGGTCATTTGTCTGCAAGTCTATCAAGTCAACAACAGGGACCCTGAAGTTGGCAGATTCTTTTTTTAGAATTTTGTATATCTTGTCAATATCAATCTTTTTCATAATTCTCAAGAATATCGTTCGAATTTTATATTTTCCGGGTCAACACCCTTCTCTATCAAAAGGCCTTTTGTTGTCAGAACCATCTCTTTCAAGCCGCAGATGTAGAAAGTTGTGTCTGAAAAATCACCTTCCAGATGCTGCTGCACTCTTCCCTGTCTCCCGTCCCATTCCTCTCTTGTGATTGTCGGCAAATATTCAAAATTATCATTGCTCTTCTCCAATTCCAAGAATTGCTCGTGATAAACCAAGTCTTTTCTTGTCCTGGCACCAAACAATAATTTAAACTTCTTATCAGGATACTTATGCAGACACTCTACTAACATGCTGTGAAGAGGAGCAATACCAGTACCTGCACAAATAAAGAACTGCACAGTGCTTGTGTTGTTTTCATCAAAGAAAAATCTTCCAAAAGGACCCTTCATCTCAAACTCTGTCTCTTCTTCAACCTTATCAAAAACTTCAGATGCAAAACCGCCTTCAATAATTTTTATGCATAAGTCAATAGTATCTTTCTGTGATGGAGGACTGAAAACAGAATATGCCTTTAACTTACTTGAGTCTCCATCATTTACCTTTACCATCACATATTGTCCTGCCTTAAAAGAAAACTCCTCATCCAGTTTAAATGATAATAGAACAATATCAGGAGCAAGCCTTTCCTTCTTAACCAAGGTTCCCTTAAATTCAATTATCTCTACCATTTTTCACTATAAAAAATTCTCTCAAGTAACTATTCCTCCCAAACCAAACCAGCTCATGAACTGAACAAACCAAATCTTTACATAGCCAATAAAAGGAATTCTCAGAACAGCCTTTCCAATGTATTGCTCTTTGGAAACATTTCTCTCATCTAACTCACTACTTACTATGATGTTAGGATTATTATCTCCTTTCGTGGTAAAGTAAAGCTCACCACCGGTATCTCTGATGTGGATAACCCTGTGAATGATGGGATAAGGCTTTTTGGCGTGATACACAATGACATCACCAATCTCTATTTTTTCAGGATCTGTACCTATTAACACCATTATGTCTCCCTTGTTAAAACCGTTTATGAATGAGAACTCACGAAAATCAATATCAGTTATGTTGCTCTTCAGATAGAAATCCTCATTAGCATTCCACCAATCATAGAACTTGGCATTATGCTCCATACTGTCACTAACAACAGCTACAACAGGGTAAGTAGTTCCAAAGATTGCACCCATTCCAGGATAAACCAAGAATTTAATGATAATAAAAGCCAAGATTACATTAACTAATAAACTAAGAATTGATTCATCGTGCCAAATAAAATACCAAATCTTACCAGTAGTAGTCGTTGGTTTTTTGACTTTCTTCTTAGACATAATCTGTGGAGAAATAATGATTATTTATAAGCTTATTGTTTGAAAAAATATTTATAGTCTTAATTCTCAAATAATAAAATGCATCATAAGATTTATTTCAACCATGGTCATAAAAGCATTCCAATATTTGTTGTACTTGTATGGGTTGCATTTGTTATTTTTGTCAAACCATGCCACAAACTATGTTCTGGAATTGGTGAATGCATTCAACCAACAATAGGCCAATGTTTTGCAGAACTTTTAACAACACCTGCTTTCTGGATAGTAACTATAATAATGAAGATAGTTCTATTTGGAATTGTAACTCTTTTTTCATATCATTACGTTAAAGGCAAACTTGAAGAAAGAAAAGAAAAAATATCATAACTTTGATTCTACAATTTTGTTAAGAGTTTGATAACTTCAGGATTCTTCTCTTTAATTTCATCATAAGATAAACCCATTAATTCATGAGGAAAAATCAACCAATCATCAGTTTCATGAATATAAAAATCTGGTTTAATATTTGTCTGGTTTCTATTTGGTTTATAGTAAATAGTTGCAATTTTTGTTTCAGGAAAATTCTTTCTCATCTTTTTTTCAAGCGTGTGTAAAACTCCTTCTCCACTATGTCCTCTGTCAAAAACATCATCAATTAATAACAACTTATTATGTGAATTAGCTTTGTCAACAATATATCCCTCTCCATGAACTCTTATAGAATCTGATTCTTTATCTATTTCTGTATTGTCATATCTGGAAGTTCTGATAGCTATATGATCTGTTATGACACCATGATAAGCCAAATATTCTTGTACTGCAATTCCAACAGGTGTTCCTCCTCTCCAAATACCAACAATGAAATCTGGTCTGAAATCTGATTCTAATATTTGTTTTCCCAATCTAAAAGAATCTAATAAGAACTCTTCGGCTTGAATATAAAGTTTTTTTTCACTCATTTTAATTTTTAGAATATTGCTTTGTTTATTTAATTTTTGAATTTTAAATATAATAAAGGATGAATTGATAGATATACAACGCAACTAAAACAAAAAAGAAAGAAAAAAGCAGTATTACATTCTTTCTAAAAACAGCGTAATTTTCGTCTAAAAAACTATCATTTGGTAAATCTTTAGACTTTCTCATAATACGCTTTCCTAAAATAAATTTAAAATCATCATGATTAGGTAAAGCAATAGATAATTCTTTATACTCTTCAGGATGATTTAATTGAATATGTTTTAGCATTCTCTTTTCTAATGAATTAGTTTTTCGGTAAAAATAAAGAAGTACAATAATTAAAACAAAAGATATTATTGATATAAGATTAATCATATTTCTAATTATTAAAAGTTAGATATTAAATACTTTTTTAATTAATTTTTTAAATCCGCATACATTTTTAACTTCATCATGAGATTTTGTCCTGAATGCGGAATAGAAATAGAAAAAGGAACTTTTTGCGAAGAACATCAAAAGATTGACTTCCAATATAAAGATATCAATATTAAATTCTGTCCTTGTGGCAAATATTTCTACAAAAATAAATGGATTAAATTTGAAGATATTAAGGAATCAATAAGAAAAGTTGCAAAGGAAGCAACCAAAGTAAAAGTAGAAATTGCATCTGTCAGCGAAATAGAACTAAAACCAGGGATTCAAAGAAAAGGAGAACTTGAAATTATTTATCAAGAGCAAGAATTTACTATTCCATTCAAATATGAAGTCACAACTTGTAATGCTTGTGCAAAGAAAAGCGGACAATACTACGAAGCAATTCTCCAATTAAGACCTAACGATCAAGAATTAGAAGAGTTTGTTGATCATCAACTTAAGAAAAATCCTGATGTGTTTGTGCCAAAAAAAGTCGAGCTCAAAGAAGGAATAGACTATTTTTTAACAGACAGAAAGTTTGCATTAAGAATTGGAAATAAACTTAATAAATCCTTTAAAGGCGAATTGAAAACTTCTAAAAAATTGCACACATTCGACAGACAAAAAAGTAAAGATGTTTTTAGAGTTACAGTTCTTTTTAGAAAAGAAAATTAAAATTAAAAAACTTGATTAAAACATTTTTATGACTTGATCTCTTCTAGGACCAACTGATATAAATCCTATTTTTAAGTCTTGAGCATTATAAGCTCTTTGATGTTCTTCTAAAATCACATCAACATAACGTTTAGCGTTTTTTGGAAGACCAGCATATTTTCTAGCACTAGTTATGTCTTCTTTCCAACCCGGATGTATTTCAACAATTGGATTAACTCTTTCAAGGTCTGAAATTGAAGCAGGATAAGTTTCTAAAACTTCACCATCAAGTTCATAATCATAACATACAGGAATTTGTTCCATGCCTGTCAAAACATCCAATTTAGTAATTGCCAAATGTGTAAATCCGTTGATTTCTTGCGCAGTTCGAGCCATTACACCATCGAAATATCCACAATCTCTTGGTCTACCAGTTGTTGCACCATATTCTTTACCAATTTGTCTAATTTTCTCTGCAATAGAATCTTCAAACTTTGTTGGGAAAGGACCTGCACCAACTCTAGTAACATAAGCTTTTACAACACCAAAGATTCTATCAACAAGCATCGGGCTTATACCTGAACCCAAAACTGCTCCTTGAGAAATAGGATGACTACTAGTTACAAACTTTCTTGTTCCATATATTTTGTCTAGAAAATGACCTTGAGAAGCTTCAAGAACAATCTTTTTACCTTCAGAGATAAGTCTATTGGCCAAGTGACTTGTATTGGTTAAATAAGGTTTCATATGTTCTGAAACTCTTAAAAGCTCTTCATACATGATTTCATAATTAAGAAGACTATTTTTATCAAAATATTTGTTATAATCTAAATCCTCTTCTCTAACCAGCCCTTTCTCTAATAAGGATTTGTTATCTCTTAATTGATTATTAGTTAATTGTTGTAAAATTCCTTTCATAACATCAGAAGTAACACCATTTTTTCCTCTAAATAAAGAAATTTTATCTTCAGCAATATTAAAAAAGTTTTCTTCAAAACCCTTTATAAAATCAACAAACATAATATCTGTATGTCTATTTGCTTGGTCAGTATAAGCAGGACCAATTCCATGTCCTGTCGTTCCAATTTTGCCGCCTTGTTTTGATTTAGTCCATTCTTCAACGAAATCTTGAATTCTGTGATAAGGCATCAACATGGAAACTCTTTCATCAACAAAGAATCGATCATCAAGTTTTAAACCCATATTTTGAGCAGCTGCTCTTTCATTCATCAAACATTTAGGATTTACAACTGAACCAGGACCTGTTGCTAAAATAATATTTGGTCTCATCATCGCACTTGAAAGATAATGAAATATAACTTCCATACCTGTTTCATCAATAACAGTATGACCCGCATTTCCACCACCATTAGGTTTTATAGATCCATCAGCCGTTTCAGCAAGAATATCTGTAAGTTTTCCTTTTCCTTCGTCGCCCCATTGAGCTCCAATAACAATATCTGCACCCATTAAAATGCACCCCCTAAAAAATAGTGACAGAGAAATGCTTCTAGTATTTATAGTTTTTGATAGAGAAAAAGAAAAAGTTTAAAATGAATAAAAAGAATAAATAAGATTAATGAAATTTTTAACAATCATTGCATTAATTTTATTAATAATAATAATTTTATTGTCCCATTCTGAAGACATAGAAGATTTTTTAGTAAAAGATAATACAAACGAATCTTCTTTTAATTTAAATCAAGAACAAATAATAACTGAAGAAGAAAAAGTAGAACTTCTTAAAAGATTAAAAGAATTGGGTTATGTTGAATGAATATTTTTTAGAAAAATATTTAATTTTTCTTGTAAAGAAATTACTATGCTAGGATAATCTTCAATAAGATTTTCTTGTTCATAAAAATCTACTTTAATATCATATAATTCTTCAGACCCATCAATATTAAGAATATATTTCCAATCATGTCTAAAAAGAAAAAGAAAATAGTAAAAGATTTGAAAAGAAACAGAATTGAAACAAGAAACATGTTTGGCCCTGTAACAGAACTTTATTACTATAAAAAATTGTTTAAGAAAGTAAGAACAAAATTTTCTAATGCTGAATTAGTTCACAAACAAGGGTTCTACATTAATTGTTCAAGCACTTTGAAAGAAGAAGAACAAAACAAGATTATCAAAGTGATAAAAACATCTATAAAATAATCCAATGACTATTTCAATAATAACAATTACATATAACGAAGCGGGTAACATTCACAGATTCATAAACACTATTTCTTCAACCATGAAAAAAATAAAACATGAATTAATAATAGTTGATGATAAAAGCAAGGATAAAACAATAAAAATTATAAAAAAAGAACAAAAAAAACAAACAAATATTAATCTTATAATAAGAGAAAAAGAACGAGGAATAGGAAGTGCTTTCAAAAGAGGCATTTCAGAAACAAAAGGAGACACGATTGTATTAATGGATGCAGACTTTAGCCATTCACCTAAAGATATTTTTAAGTTGATAAAAATAGCAAACCAAGGAAAGATTGCAATTGGAAATAGATTCATAAGAAATGAAGATTTAAAAAATAAATATTATAGAATTATAGGAACAAAATTCCTTAATAAAATATTAAAAATATTCACAGGAAAAAAAGACAATACTAATGGTTTTCTAGCAATCCGAAAGAAAAACTTAGAAGAAATGAATAAACTAGCAAAAAAACTAAAGATTAATATCTTTTCAAACGCATTATACACCCCAAAAGTAATTTTGTTAGGGAAAAAACTAAATTTAGAAACAGAAGAGATAAGAACAAAATATATTCCAAGAGTAACAGGAAAAAGTAAAATAAATTTCATAAAATCAATAATTCTATCAATACAAACAATTGTTGAAACAATCAAAACCGTTAAACTTTTACAATAGAATAAAATAATCTCTAAGAAAGAAATCATTAACTTATTTCTTGAATAATACCATTTTTATAGCCTATAATCAAAAAATCCTCAAGATTTCTATTTACTAATTTTAGGTGATCTATTTTACAAATAAAAGTTAAATTATCTACTTCATAAAAAACTTGTATTCCTCTCCTCAAATGAGAACAAGAAAAATCATCGTTTTTAAAAAATAATAAGGCATTATCTTTAAGAAGATGTTCTACATTACTAAAATCTAAAATTATTTTTTCCGATACATATCCGCCAAACTCATATTCTTGTTCATCAATATTTACTAAAAACACATTTGTTAAAACAATTGTTACTATTATAATTGACAAAACCACATTCTTTAAAGTTTTATTAATCTGATTTAATTTCATTGAAATTTGAAAAAGAAGCAAACCAATTAAGATAGAAAAACCAACTAAAGGAATATAACTATAACGAGGAACATTAGATGACGTAAAAAAAGAGTAAGGAATAAAAGTTATGTAAATCCAAGAAATCAAGAATCTTATTCTCTTAGAACCTTTAATAAACAAAATAATTGTGATTACAATTATTAACAAAGAAAGTATTATACTTATAGAATCATAAAAGAAAATCTTGTGAGAAGCATCAATAAATTTTTTTATAGGAATTAGTAAACCAATAATGTAATTTAACATATTAATAACTGCATGATAACCAAAAGAATAATAATTATATTTTAGTAAATAACTTCTCTGTTGGATTATTACTTGAAATATCAAATAAATAAACGTGACTATTGCAAAAGGAACATACTTCCTAAATATTTCTTTTTTAAAATCAAAATCAGAAAACAGATATTCAAATAAAAAATAAATAAACAGTAACAACGCAGCAGATTCTTTACTCAAAATAGCAAGTAAAAAAACAATTAACCATAACCAATAATTTCTCTTTGTTTTATTATTCAAATAATTTATGAAAAACACAAAAGAAAACAAATAAAAAAACACTGAAATTGAATTATCTAATACACTCAATCCACTTGCAAGACGAGCATTATGTCTATAAACTAAAAAAATTAAAGATGATACAAATGAAAAAAACTTGTTATTAATAATAAACTTTGATAACTGATAAACTAAAATAGAATTAATAATATGAACACATATACTTGTGAAATAAAACCAAAAAGGGTTAAACTGAAATAACTTAAGAAAAATTATAAGGAAAAAAATTGGTACAGGCATAAAAAAATGTCCTATATCCAAAGAAATAAGTTTATAGAAGAAAGGTTTAGAACTACTCACAATATCTAAAATAGGGAAGTCATCAGAAATTATAAAGTAATTATCAAGAAAACTATGAAAAGAACCAAAACCAACTATCACAATAAAAATTATGTAGAAGAAATCTCTATTTATTCTTTTCATCAATAAATTAGCAAAGAATAATATTATATTAATATTTCCATTATCTTTAAACGTAAATTAAATATTATTATAAACAAACATCGTTCCTAATTTTATTCTCTAATGTTTTTGTAAAAGTAATAAATATGAAAATAAGTACTTATTTTTTCAACAAATAATAGTTTCATCACAATATTTATTAAGAGATCATAATTTATAATTGTTTGGGAAAAACTATTCAAAAAATTAAACTATCTACATGTTTAATTTTAAAAGATGAAGGGGGAAAAATAAGACTATAAATAATGAATAAAACAACCTTTGCTTACTGGAATAAAATAGCAGAAAAAAACAAGAAGCATCATTTAGAAAAAAACATTGCAAAATACAAAAAAGAAGAGCACATAAGTCTAATAAAGAAATGGACTAATAACAACCTTAAGAACAAAAAAATATTGAAAACAGATCTTTACGAAGAAACATTTAAGACAGACTCATTTATGGACTGGCTACAAAAGGAATCAGATGAAGTATTTGGGATTGATGTTTCAGAAACAATTGTTAATAAAGCTACAAATAATTATCCTAAAACAAAATTCTTTAGAAGTGATATAGAAAAACTTCCTTTCAAAGATAATTATTTTAATGTAATAATATCTAACTCAACCTTAGACCATTTTCCAAAATATAAAATGATAAAAGCTCTAAAAGAAATGAAAAGAGTATTAAAACCAAAAGGCAAACTAATATTGACATTAGATAATAAAGAAAACAAAAAATATTACTTTTTTTATCAAATAAGAAAATTATTTTCAAAGCCATATTATCAAGAAAGATGTTACTCAGTTAAAGAAGTACAAGAAATAATAGGTGAATTAAACTTAAAAATAAATAATTATACATCCATAGTTCATATTCCAACACCTTTTAACAAAATTGCTAACATATTGAACTCTCTCAAACTAAAAATCATAGATAAATTAATAAAAAAACTTATTATAGTATTTAAATCAAGGGAAAAAAGCATTAGAACTGGTTGGTTTTTAGCTTTTGAAATAACCAAAAAATGAAATCTATATTATTATTAGAAACAAGCAAATTATTTTTCCCTAAAGCCCCACCATTTGGATTGATAACATTATATGAACATTTAAAATCAAATAAAATCAAGAGTGAATATTTAGATGTGTATAATGTTTTAGATAATAAAGTCATTACTAAAAAAAACTCGAATGAATTAATCAAATTACTAATAAACAAACTAGATGATAAAATTCTAAAATTTGATGTCATTGGTATATCAATCCCATTTGAATCTTGTTTTGAGTTTGTAAAAACTTTAGGTAAAAAAATTAAGAATTTGTTTCCAGAAAAAAAGATAATTATTGGTGGAAAATATATTTCATTTCTTTTTATGAATGGTTTTATTGATGAGAATTTGTTTGAAAATAGATTTGATTACGCAGTTATTTTAGATGGAGAAAGAGCAATAACTAAATTACTAAAATCATCTTTAGGGGAAAAAGATTTAGGAAAAATTCCAAACCTGATATTCTATAAGGATAAACAAATAAACGTTAATTCAATAAACAATGATTTTGATATAAACAAACAAACAATAATAAAACAAAATAATGAGAATCTTATTTTTGAATATGAAATTGGAAGAGGTTGTTACTATAATAAATGTACTTTTTGTGCGTATAAATATGGAAATAAAATAAATTATAGAGAAAAAAGTTTATCAATAATAAAGAAGGATCTAAAAAAGAATAAAAAAGAACTTATGAACAAAAATGTTTTTTTTATAACTGATGCAATTAATCCAAACCAAATAAGAATAATTTCTGAAACTTTAATTAAAGAAAAGATTAAGATTAAATGGTTTGGCTTCTTAAGATTTGACAAAGATTTTTCTTATGAACTTTTGAGTTTAATGAAAAAATCCGGATGTTCAGAATTAGTTTTTGGATTAGAATCAGGAGATAAAAGGATAAACAATAAGATAATCAAAAAAGGAATAAAGTTAAAAGAAGCAGAAAGAATAATAAAAGAATGTAATCAATTAGGAATTGAAACAATAGTGGCAGTTGTAACAGGATTTCCAACTGAAACTATTTTTAATGCATTTAACACATTTAAATTCATTTATAAAAATAGAAGACATATTCCTATTTGTGAAATTTATACTTTTAAACTACTAAAGTTCTCAGAATTATATAAAAATCCAAAAAAGTATGGGATAACAAAAATATATGAAAAAAATAATGAGTTTAAATTCCTTGCAAAAAAAGGAAATATTTACCAAAAATATTTAATTAATTTATTCGTTGCTTTTTTTTACACTTTTTTTAATCTTTTCTCTCCAATGATTATCTCGATAGATACCAATAAAAAAATGCTGGGTTTCATTAAAGAAAAAATAATTGATAATCTTTCCAAAATAAACTCTTCGAAAAACAGGGTTCACAAACATAAATGTTTGTATAAATATTATACTAATGTTCAAATGAAAACAGAATAAATTTCAGATAAACTTCTTTATAACATAAATAATTGTTTTCTTAATTCCTTCATTCTTAATTAAATTATAAGTATCAAATAATTTTCTTGTTAAAATCAAAACAAAAGGATGAATTTTAGAAAAATTAAAAGTCAATTTATCTTCATCATAAATCTTATAAATATAATCATTTAAAGATTCTGGTTTAGTGAAACCATATTTTTTTGTTAAGTCAAATAATTCAGTTCCAGAAAATGGTTTTAAAAAAGAAATCCTGTAATAATTCGCTCTTATCTTTAATAATAAAATAATTGTTTGTAATAAATCTTTATATGTTTCTGAAGGATTATCTAAAAGAATAAATGCAAATGTTTTTATTCCTACATTTCTACAAAGATAAAATGCTTTTTTTATTTGAGAAGGAGAAATTCCTTTTTTCATTAATTTAAGTATTTTAGGAGAACCAGATTCAACACCAAAATTTATCCATTCAAATCCAGTTAATTTAAGTTCATGAATTATCTCTTCATCTACACAATCAACTCTTGTATCGCAAGTATAAGAAAAATTTAAATCTTCTTTCCTTATGGCTTTTAAAAGTTTAATAGTTCTAGATTTATTCGCAGTAAAGGTATTATCAATAATAAAAATTCTTTTTAGATTTGGAAATCTCTTTTTAAGATTTTTAAGTTCAATTATTACTCTTTGAATGGATTTATATCTAAGCTTTTTACCAAAAGATATTGGTCGTCTACAAAAGAAACAATTATAATTACAACCTCTGCTTGTTTCAATTAAAGGATTTGAATAAGTTAATAAATCCTCATCTAAACAACTATCATCCAATAAATTCCAGTCAGGAACAGGAAGAGTATCTAAATCTAAAAAATCTAAACTTGGAGTTTTGATAATTAATCCTTTTTCTTTGTAGATAACACCTTGTAGATTCTTTTTTGGAATTTTTTTTGCAATAAAATTACATAAAGAAAGAAAAGGAAGTTCGCCTTCACCAGGAATTACATAATCAACAAAATCGTTTTTGATTGCGATTTCTGGAAGTTCTGTAGGATGAGGTCCACCCCAACAAACAGGTAAGCCTTGTTTCTTAGCAATCTTGCTAATTTTTATAGAGCGAAATATTGAACTATTTGTTCCAGCATAAACTCCAACAAGATTTGAGCCTTCAATATCTTTTATAACCTCTAAAGATGAAATCTTTCTTTTCGAATAATCTTTCAAAGAAACATCAAAACCTTTTTCTTTCAGAAAAGTTGCTAAATAAACAAGACCAAGTGGTGGAGTCACCCAATTCTCAAATCCAGGATATAATAAAGATATTTTCATTTTAATTTATTCTAAACAACAAAATATAAAAGTATTTATAATTTTCCAAAGAAGATGAATAATAAACATGATTTCTTCAGAAGAATAGTAAACAAAAAAGAACTACTAACAAAAGCAGCAAGTAAATTTGGAACTCCTCTATATTTCATTGATAAAGAAGAAATAGAAAAAAATATTGATAGAATAAAGACTGCCTTTATGTCTAAATATAGAAAAGTAAAGATTTATTATCCTTATAAAACAAATGATTTACCATATATTTGTAGAATAATTCATAAGAAAAAAATAGGTAGTGAGATTAGCTCTCTTCTAGAACTTGAATTAGCTAAAAAACTTGGGGTGAAGGATATCATATTTAATGGCCCTGGTAAAACAGAAGAAGAAATAATTTCTGCAATAGAAAACAAAGTACTAATTATTTGTGATAGTAAAGAAGAGATTGAAAAAGTTAATTCTATAGCTAAGAAACTTAAAAAAAATATTGGCGTGGGAATTAGGATTCAACCAACAAATATTGAAGATAATTTATGGAATAAGTTTGGAATAACAATTAAATATTTACATAAAGAAGTAGAAAAAGAATATTCAAATATTGAAATTGAAGGATTCCATTTTCATATTGGGACTCAAATCAGAGATCATAAAGTTATTTGTAAAGCAATAAAAAATGTTGGTAATGCTCTAAAAAACATAAACAAGAATAAACTTAAAAGTTTTAAACATTTCAATATAGGTGGGGGGTTTGGAGTAGAATCAATGAGTTTCATGGGTAAAAAAGATTTTTTCGTAAAATATCTTGCTAGAAAGAATCCTTTTTTCATAAAATATATGAAAAGAAAATTTTTAACTCAAAAAACAGAAAACATTAATCTTATAGCTTCAAAAATAGTTGATAGCTTTAAAAAAAATATTTGCTTACAATTTCCTAAAGAAATAGAATTAAGAATTGAACCTGGAAGATTTATTGTTAATTCATCAACAAGTTTGTTATTAAAAGTTCTTTACAAGAAAAAAAATTCAATAATACTTAATGGAGGCATAAATCTTGTTCCAAATATCATTTATACTTATCATCCAATTATCAATATCTCAAAACCAAGCATTAAAACAACTCATGAAACAATCTACGGACCTCTTTGCTTAACCGATGACTTTTTTGGAAACTACTACTTTGGGGAAAAATCCAAAACAGGTGATTTGTTTTGTATATCCAATATTGGTGCATATAATATCAATGTTTCTTGGCAATTCATAAAACCAAAAGAGAAAATAGTTATTTTGGAAGAAAATAAGCTTCTTAAGATTAGAGAAAAAGAAGATTTTAACTATCGATATAAAAGAGATACTTTTTAGTTCTTTTTTAAAGATAATCTTATTAGTTTTAAAATTAAATCTTCATATGAGACATTTGAATATTTTGCAGAAAGAGTAAAAATGCTTTTTTCAAAAATACTTGGAAGAGTGTTTATTTCTAAAAAAAATATTTTTTCATTCTTATCAATAATAAAATCAATTCTTGAGAGGACTTGACAACCAACTAACCTATGAATTTTTAATGCTAAAGATTGAACTTTTTTATATAAGTCAACGTCAATATTTGAATGAAATACTTTTACAGAATCATATTTCTCTAAGTGTTTTGAATAAGTTGAAAAGAAACTTTTATTTGAAGATTTCTGGACTTCAATTATAGATAATGCTGAAGGTTCATTATTTCCTAATACACCAATGCTTAATTCTCTTCCTTTAACAAATTCTTCAATTAAAACATTATCTTCATACATAAAAGATTTCTTTAAAAAAAATTTAAGTTTAAAAAAAGTTTCTACAAAATAAACACCCATACTTGAGCTTGAATGAACAGGTTTTATTATTAAAGGGAATTTTAAATCAAAGTTATCAAATTTTTTATTCAGAAAATCATATTTTGACAATTTATAGTACTTTGGTGTTAAAACATTATTTTTCTCAAGTAGAACATTGGATAAGTATTTATCAAAGCCCATCATTGTAGATTCAATATTTGATCCTAAATAAGGAATTTCTAACATATTAAGAATAGATTGAACACTCCCATCAATTTTATGGTCTAAAGAAGATATGATAAAACAACAATTAATCTTATTTTGTTTAATATTATTAAAAAAACTCCTATTAAAATCAATTATTTTAACATTTAAACCCATAAGTTTCATCTTATAACAAATTCTTTTTCCTTGCCTTAAAGACACACCTCTTTCAACAGATTCTCCTGAAGTGATAATGCCCATTCTCAAATGTTTAAGATTGGTTTTAACATCCAATTTACTTCTTTGAAAAATAAAGAATTTCTCAAAAAAAATAGTGACTAACCATTGAATAAAAATAGTGCATTTAATAGAATAAAAATGAATTCCTAAAATAAATTTATAAGTAAGGCTGATTAAATTTTTCATTAACTTATAAAATATACCTAATATTTATAAACCTTTTCGAATTAAAATAATTATAATATGAAAAAAATTGCTAAGAAAGAGATTATAATCCTAATTTTAATATTAGCTTATTCTCTTTTTGTAAGAACTATAAATCTACACTCATTGCCTTTTGGATCTGCATGGGATGAAGGATACTACGCCAAAGCTACAAAAAACATTCTAGAAGAAAAAACGAATTTGTTGTTTCCTGATATTGGAACTGGCGAAATTAGACTTGGAAAACCACCTATTTTCATTTGGTTAGGTGCAATATCAATAAAATTATTCAATATTGATGAGTTCAATTATCGAATCTTATCTGTTATTATTGGCTGTCTTTCAATTCTAGCATTCTATTTTCTAATAAAACATCAATTCAACAAAAAAATAGCTATTATTTCTTCAATTATTCTTTCTTCTCTACCACTCCACATAGTTTTTTCAAGAATTTATCAAGTAGAGATTTTAGTATTATTAATAACTATTATTTCATCTATTGTAATAATTAAATCAGCAGATAAATTTAATCCAAAAAGTATATGTCTTATTTCTATTTTAATAATAATAAATTGGTATATAAAAACAATTTCAGGATTAATAACTATTGCAGGAGTCTTTTTATTTGTAATTCTAACAAGATTTAAACATAATAAGAAGGTAATTATAAAAACAAGTATTTATTTTATCATTCTAATAATAATAATTAATTTCACATACAATCTTTTATCAATCTCTATCTTAAATATTAATATTGAAAATCAAACAAGTTTAGAAACTGCAATAGGGTTTAACTATGAAAAAAAGTTCTTTCCTAAATATTATGACTTTAAAACAATTACTCCTTTTCAAAAATTAACCGACTTTTCAATTATACACCTAGGACATTTTTTTCAAGAAAACATATTTACTAAAATTCACCTATTTTTTTTACTAATTGGAACCTTAATAATAACATATAAATCATTTATTTATTTTATACATCGGAATAAGACTGAAGAGAAACATCTTTTCTGGATGATATGGTTGATATTTTTCTTACCATTTCAATTTGGGAAAAATCATTTCATGCAATATTATGTTATATTAACACCCTTCTTCTCTATAACCATAGGAATAGCAATTTATTTTATCTTTAAACAATTACTTAAAATAAAAAACAAAATCATCAATTATTCTGTAATAACAATTTTTATATTAATATTAATAATTATCATAATTAATCCTTTCAAACTTATTTTTGAAAGCAATGAAATATTATATCAAACTCATTATGACAAAATAGGCAAATATATCAATAATAAAACTGAGGGATACAACTATAGTATAATAGCAAGATATTATCCTGGAATGTTTTATTACACTGAAAAACCACCTATAAGCACAGATTATTTGAGAAAGAGTTTACAGGAATATGTTACAAACAAAGAAGTAAGATTTGTAGAGATTAAAACTGATGAAAGAGATAATCCTCTTAACCAAAAGGATATTATTTGGTTTAAAGAAGAATGTACCAATATTGATAAAGAAGCCAACATTCCAGAAGATAGTATACACCATTTATATGATTGCGAATAATTAAATCCTCATATATTCTTTAAATATACTCAACAACTATTTCAGAGAATAGATTTTTTAATTCTGCAGTTGCAATACATATCTAAAAGAATATCTTTTTCAAAAAAAAACATAATAAATCTAAATAATAATCATGCCTTTTAAACACAAAAATTTTAAAACAAAGAACTATTTATAGAAAGAAACTAACAGAATAACTAAATAAAACTTATAAAAATAAAGTGACCACATAATTAAAATGAAAACATGTAATATTTGCGTTGCCGACAAAACAGTAAAAATCAAATCTACAGATACAAATATCAATCTGATAAAGAAAGAGATGAAAGATTTTCTAACTTCAAAGAAATCAAAGTATGAAATTATAATATCCGAGTCAAAAAAGAAAATAATAAATAAAGTTGTTAAGAAAAACGGTAAAATTATAGAATTCTGGATTCCTGAAGGAATAAAAAGCATTAAGGACAGATATATCATAAAAACTCCTCATATGGATGGAGAGATATATGAACAAAAAGCTTTTTTTATAGATAAAGAAAACAAAAACATATTTCTTTGTATTAGAAACGCCATAAGAATTTGTTATCTTTTATGGTTTTTGAAAGATCTAATGGCAATGCATGGAGCAGGCATTGAAAGAAATAAAAAAGGTTATTTATTTTGTGGTCCTCCTAAAGAAGGAAAAACAACTATAGCAAAACAAGCAAAAAAAGTGATTAGTGACGAGTGCATTTTTGTGAAAAGAGTAAAAGGAAAACTCTATATGTACGGAACTCCATTTGGAGGAGAGATAAAACCTTTAAATAAAAAGATTCTACTGACAAAGATTTTCTTTATAAAAAAATCAAACAATACTGAAATAAAAAAACTTTCTAAATCAGAGAAATTCCTCAAAATAATAGAGAATAATCATTTATTTAATAAAATCATTTGCAAAGAAGAAAGATTTTTAATGAAAAACATATTTTACAAAACAAAAAAAACATTTGAAGAAGTTCTTGCGTATGAACTAGAATTTAGTTTGGAAGAAGATTTTTGGAGGAAAATAGATGAGTGATATAACCATTGTAAATATGAATGTTAGAAGACAAACATCTAAAGAACTTCCAACAGGTGCACTCACTCTTGTATCTGTGTTTGAAAATGAAGGAATAGAAGTTGATTTTAAGGATTATGCAGAAAAAAAAAGGAATCTAGACTTGTTTAATATCAAAAACACATACAATTATTTGAGGAATACAAAAAGATTTTTACTAATAAGTTATTTAGCAAACATGCGACCAAACTTATTACTTGCTTTGGAAAAACTTAAGGAAACAAATCCAGAAAAGAAGATAATCCTTGGAGGATATATACAAGAAAAGACTGCAATACATATGATTGAACAATTCCCATTTATAGATGTTATATATTTAGGTTATGCAGATAAAACAATTTGCGAAGTATACAAAAGATTAAAGGATGGACAAAGCTTAAGAGGAATTGGATCAATAGTTTTCTCAGAAAATAATAGAATAATAATAAGTAAAAAAATAAATAGAACAGATATAAACATACCAAAACCAGCATACCATAAAATAAAAATAAAAGATTATGATACCGTGTGCATAAGTGACTCTGTAGGATGCCCTTATAAATGCACCTTTTGCGCAACACCAACAACTATGGGATCAAAAATATATTACTCCCCAATAAGTCAATTAAGAAAAGAGATAACTACTCTTTACGATAAAGGAGTTAAAAAAATCAACTTTATCGGAGAATCATTTGGAATAAATAAAAAAAAAGTAAATGAAATATGTAATTTTTTCAATGAAGAAAAAATGGATTTAAAATGGAGCTGTTATGGAAGAATAAACTACATGACTAAAGAAATATTGCAAAAAATATCAAAAGCAGGCTGCTATAACATATTTTATGGTGTAGAATCTGGTTCAAACAAGGTACTTAGAACAATTAAAAAAGGATTCAACACAACAGAAGCTATGGAAAAAATTATTGAAACAAAAAAATACATAGAAGGAGTCCGCCTAAATTTAATGTGGGGATATCCATTTGAAACAATGAAAGACTTCATGAAAACAATATTGCTATCAGCCAAATTAAATGCCATGGGAATGGACACAGGATTATGGTTGTTATCACCAGTTACAGACACTCCTATCTATGAAAAATACAATCACAGGATGAGATTCTCACCAGATAAGATATGCATAAGATATGATTATAAGGAAATTAAAAAAGACGAAAAGCTAAGAAAGATTATAAGCAATCATCCTGAAATATTCACAGATTTCTATCATTATCATTCAAAAAACATAGATAAAAAAGCAGCAATGATAAAAATAACATCTGGAGGTAAGAAATATGAAATCTAACAACATAATCTACAAAAAGAGTACAACTGTTGAATACAACATCTTAGATGAAGAAGCAGTCATTCTCATACCTAAGAAAGGCGAGTTTTTTTCACTTAACAAAACAGGGACAAGAATATTCAAACTCATAAATGGAAAGAATGATGTTAAAACAATAATAAAAAGAATATCTAAAGATTTCAACTTAAAAGAAGAAAAAGCAAAAAAAGATGTGATTGAATTCTTGAACCAATTAAAGGAGAAAAATATTCTAAAAACAAAATGAGTGATGCTACACTTATAAGCATGCAAGTTTCAGAAAGAAACTTAAAACATGTTCCTACCAACACACTTCAAGTTCTATCAATATTTGAAGATGAAAATATAAACATTGAGTTCAAAGATTACAACTTAGAGAAAGGCAATCTTTATGATGTTGATAAAATCTGTAATTTCTTAAAAAAATGTGAAGACTATTTGTTCCTAACTTCAGTTATAAGTGTACTACCAAATCTTCTTCTCGCTTTGAAAAAACTTAAAGAAACAAATCAAGAAAAGAAAGTGATTCTAGGAGGACACATGGCCCCAGAATTAGCAAAATATATTATCAAACATTTCTCCTTTGTAGATGTAATAACTCTTGGTTTTGCAGATAAGCGCATATGTGAAGTTTATAGACGATTAAAGAAAGGAGAAAGTTTAAAAGGAATAAACGGAATAGTTTTTTCTGAGAATAATAAAACTATTATCACAGAAGGAAAAGTCAATGCTTCTAATGTTTCTAAACCTGCATTTGATAAGATCAATATGCAAGATTATGACATAGCTTACATAAATGACTCGATAGGCTGCCCATACAATTGTACTTTCTGCAACATTCCTATAATGCCAGGAAGAAAATTATATTACACGCCAATAAAGCAACTAAGAAAAGAGATAACCACTCTTTATGATAAAGGAATAAAGAACATTATGTTAAGCGGAGAAGCATTTACTATAAACAAAAAAAGAGTTATAGAAGTCTGTGACCTGTTTTCAAAAGAAGGGAGAGACATCAAATGGAGATGTTATGGAAGGGTAAATCACATGAATGAAGAAATGCTACAAAAGATGTCAAAAGCAGGTTGTTATAGAATATTTTATGGCATAGAATCAGCTTCGAATAAAATCCTTAGAAGAATAAAAAAAGGATTCACAATAAATGAAGCTTTTAAAAAAATCTCTATCAGTAACAAATATATAGAAGAAGTTGTAGCAAGTATGATGTGGGGGTTTCCATTCGAAACAATGAAAGATTTCAATAAAACAGTTTTGTTCATTATGAAGTTAAAAAACATAAAAGTAACTCCTGCACTCTTGCATTTGGCTCCTCAAAGAAACACGTCCCTTTATAATGAATATAAAAAAAGAATAAGATTTTCAAAAGATTTGATATCAAACGTGACTTTCAATTATGAAATACTAAAAAGAAAAGAATTAGCAACTCTAATACAATCTCATCCAGAAGCGTTCTTGGAATTCCATCATTATCATTCTAACAATCTAAGAAAAAAAGCAAACATGATAAATTATTTAGACTAAGTTAAAAAAAAATTAATCAAGCTTCAGTTCCAGTAGTGGTGCAAACCTTGTTTGCTAAATCTGATAAATTACCAATCTTCTTGATAGTCGGCTTCTCATAAGAATCTTTCTTAATCATTTCAATATTATAAAAGCTTTTTACTATTTAAATTTTTTCAATTAAAAAGCATCTCATAAGCCTTAACTAATTTCTCTTTAATGCTAGTTTTTTCAGCAGATCCAATCAAACCAACCCTAGTACAAATCTTGCTGTCTTCCTTCAACTTAGAAAGTTTTGAAGTATACAAATCTTTTAAATTAGCAGAGTTAATATTTCCAAGATTAAAACAACACGTTTTAACATCGCCATTACACAAAATTGTTAATCTTTTAAAAGGAAGAAAACAATTGCCTTTTCCAGATATTTTTAAACCTAAATCAGAAAAATAATAATCAAAAATAAAATTCAGATTGTTATATGAATTAATAACATTAAAACCGCTTCTTTTTAATTTTTTTATTTTATTTAAACATTTGAGTAATAATTTTTTATTTTTTATCCATAAATCGTAATTATCATATCTTTTCATCAAATTGACATTATATGTAAGTGGTCTAAAAATAACTCCGTCAAAACTCTCTTTTTTGATAAAAGATATGATTTGATTAATTTCTGAAAGATTTTTATTGTGAATTATGATTCTTGCAAAGATTTTTGTTTTAGAAGAAAGTTTTTCTCGAGAAATTAATAGATTTCTAACACCACTAACTATTTTTTTGTAATTATGTCTTTGCATTAAACTATTTTGAGTTTTTTCTGTACCATAAAAAGAAATGATTATTTTATCAAGATTAATACTCATCAATTGATTTGCTATTTTTTTCGTTATTAAAGAAGCATTAGTTGACAAACTTGTAACTAAGCCAATATTATTTGAATATTTAAGTATTTCAAGACAATCTTTATTCAACAAAGGTTCTCCACAACTAAAATCAATAAAAACAGTTCCCAACCAATTTTTTATCTGATTCAAAAGATGCTTCCATTGTTCTAATGATAAAACACTTTTTTTATTTTTATCTGCATGACAAAAAATACAATCAGCATTGCATTTGTAAGTCAAATCAACAAGAACAATCCTCGGTCTTTTCAAAAATATTGATTTGCTAATATTATAAATCTGTAACAAATTTTTTAAATAAGACATTATTTAACCAATATAAGAATTATCTTTATTAATCTTACTAAAATGAACGACGAAGAAAAACTATTATTAAACATTCTAAAAACTAGAAAAAACAGATTTACTTATTTTAACATAGAAGATATTAATTGGGGAAAATTTTTGAAATTAAACAAATATCATTTTACTTGGTATAGATCACATAATTATTTAAAGGAAAAAGAAGAAACACCTGAAAAAGTAAAAAAAGAATTAAAATCATTAACATTAAGCAATTCTAAAAGAAATCTAGTTCTTTTAAGCGAGACAAAGGAACTTTGTAAAAAATTAAAAGAAAAGAAAATAGATTTTATTTTGCTAAAAGGATTGTCTATAATAAAGCAAGCAAAAGAAAATGAATCTTCTAGATTTATGGTTGATATTGATTTGTTAGTAAAGAAAAAAGAATTAGAAAAAATAACGTCTGCATTAAAAGATTATAATATAATCAAAACTAACAAAAATTACTGGCGAAATTGGAAAAAATATTATGGACATCATGAACCAGTTCTTGTAAAAAGTAAAAATAATCAAAAAATATTATTAGAAATTCATACAAATATCGTCCCAAACATCAATCCTTTTAAAATAAAAAAAGAATTATTGTGGGAAAATATTTCAGAAATAAGATTAAAAAAAGAAAAACTAAAGAGTTTCAATCTAGAACTACAAATAATATATTTATGCATACAAACTTCTTTTCATAACAAATTCTTACAAGGACTAAGAAATTTAAAAGACATAGACTTAATAATAACAAATAATAAAATAAATTGGGGAAGAATAGTTTCTCTAAGTCTAGAAACAAAAACTCAAGAATTTGTGTATGTAACATTAAAAACAACCAAAAAACTTTTATCAACAACAATTCCTACAGATGTGTTAACAAAATTAAGAAAACAAAGTAATTTTAGACAAATAAAAAGAATAGAAAAGATTGCTAGAAACGTTTTAAAGATTCACAATTTTCCAAAATTAATAGATTGGAAGTATAATATAATACTTGCAAAAGATTTTAGGACAAAGTTAAAAGTGATAATTATAAGTGTAAAATTTTTAATAGAAAAAATTATTCAAAATAAATGAAATTTCTAAAACTATTTTATAAAAGTATTGGGAAAAAACCATTCAAACTAACTATAAAAGTTAATAACTTTTGTAATAGCCACTGTAAAACCTGTAATGTTTGGAAAAAAAAGAAAACAAAAGAATTATCTATAAAAAATTATGAAAAAATAATCAATAAATTAAAGAATAACATTACATGGATAAGTTTAGTTGGTGGAGAACCATTTTTAAGAAAAGATATAACTGAACTTATAAACTATCTTTACAAAGAATTAAAGAATTTAATTTATGTAGATATTTCAACAAATGGATGGAATCCTAAATTAATATACCACAAAATAAACAAAATACTAACCAGTAATAAAAAAATCCATGTTAGTCTTGGCATTAGTATTGATGGACCTAAAAAAATCAATGACTTTATTAGAGGTAAACAAGGTTCATTTGATAAAGCTATTCAAACATACAATCTTATTAAAACAATAAAGAAAAACAATTTCTCACAACATATTAATTACACACTTTCAAATTTAAATGTTGGAGAATTCAGTAGATTCTTAACTGAGATGAAAAAAAACAACATATCTATACAAAATATTAATGTTGGATTTCAACATAAAGGATTCTTTTATGAAGATTTCTCAAAAACTAATTACGATTCAAGAAAAATTTTAGATGAAACTAGAAATATTATGAGGAAAAAGATATTTTCTTTTGGAATAATTAATCCTAAGGAAGTATTTAATATATATTTCTTATGGCGAATAAAAAACTATCTAAGAGGCTCAAAGATAAAAGATTGTCAAGCAGGTACAAAATCATTATTTGTTGATTATAATGGTAAGATAAAACCTTGTATTCAATGGAACAAAAATATTGGAGATATAAAAAAAGGAAATATAAAAAAAGTAGATACAAAGAATTGTCCTGGATGCTGGACGTTTTGTGAAGTCTCAACTAATTCAATTTAATATCTAAAAAAATAAGACCTATTTTTTCTAGTGAATAAAATAAAAAAAGAAATAAGTAATAAAAAAACTACATTCAAAAAAGGAGGTAATCGAAACCAAAGAATATTTTTTAATAAAGTACTTTCAGGACCATTTATAAAAAACAGAGGCAAATAATAATTAAATAAAGGATTACCTATTGACTTCCAAGAATAAACCGCATTCCAAAGTTCACCTTCTATGAAAACTTGTCCATTACCTATAGGCACACTTACTTGTTCTAATTGTTGCATACCACATAAATTAATCAAAATAGAAAAGAATGTAATCAACAAAACAATTTTTATATTGATTTTCTTCAATGCAAAAACAAAAGGAATCATTAAAAAAGGGATGACTGGTAATAAATGTCTAGGTCCAAATGCAGTTCCACCCCACCAAAGAAACAAAGATGACTGGAAAAATAGCAAACTTAAGAAAATAAGAAATATGAAAACTGTTTCCAATTTGTTTTTTTTAAACATAAAAAACAATCCTAAAAAAGAAAATAATAATACTGGAGAATAAAATAATAATCCTCTGTAAGGATAAAACATCAATTTTATCAGGTTAATAAATAGATTGTTTTTTTCATATTGTTTATTCCAAGAAAACTTAAATTCTCTTAAAGTAGTATTGATTGTTTTCGTTTCATTGAGAAGAATATACTCTTTTCTGTGCTTTTTTGTAATAATACCATCCAAAGAAACTACCATCCGATTACAAGAAACATCTTGCTCTATAAGTCTTTTATCAAAAGGACAATCACTCTCACGTACAAGCCCTCTCTCATAATCAATTATTGTATAACCACTATCTTTAATAGACAAATAAAATATTTTAATCCAAACATCAGAAATATGTTTTCTAAAAAAAATCGAAATATTTGAATTAGTTTTTACATATTTAAAGAAATAAGGCTTCAACTCATTATTTGTTAAATAATGTTTAGTAAAATAATAAGAATCTTCTTCAACATTTGTTAATAAAAAAGATTCACCAACGGAGTTAGTTTCCATAATTGGAAAAAAATCATCCTCATTATTAGAATACAAAACACTAAAATTAGTCTCACAGTCAGTTCTGGTGTATTTATTATAATAAAATCTTAGAAATAACTTGTGAATAAAGTTTTTGTCCATAAGTTCTTTAATACAACCAGACTCCTCAATTAGTAAAGGTTTAGTACCAAAAATTTCTTTATCAATATAATTATAAGTAAAATCAAAACTTTTAAAAATAGAAAAATTGTAAATAAACAATAAACTAATAACAAGTGATGAAGCAACAATAAAATATAATGTCTGTCGATATGCTTTTTTAAATAATAAATAAAAAAATAGACCAAACAAAACAACTAAAGTGAAAGGTGATGTAATAACTGCAAAACCAATGGATAAACCTGCAAGTACAAATCTCCAAATAGATAAATCACTTTTCTTTAAAGAACTATAAATAATATAAAAAGCCAAGAACGAAAAAAAAGTAGAGATTGCATGATCATAAAACAAAGTTGCATAATTAAAAGCAATCGTTCCTAAACCATAAGTAACAGCAGCAATATATCTGTGAGTTTTTTTCTTTGTGAAAAAAATAGTGATTTTATAAACGAGAACAACTGTTAAAGCTGAAAACAAAGCAGAAGTAAAAATGATTATAAAAAAAACCATCCCATTATAAAGTGGATCAGGATTTGTTTCATAGAAATCATCATTTATGTTTGGAGTGCCAAAAATATGCTTAAAAACAAAGTATGGAGGGACGGCTAGAAAAGAGGCTCCTGGAAACTTATCTGTATAATAATGACCATTGTAATAAGCTCTATCACCAGTATTATTAGCATAACTATCAATCTTAAAAGTACCTTCATCAACAATTGCTCTTGTAAGATCTAAACGAGAATTCTCAACCCATCCATCAATTCTTGCAAATGTTATGAAAATAATCCAAAAAATCAAAAAAAGTTTGAAAAGAGACTTATCAAAAATAGCCATGCAAGTAATAAACTTAATTAATTTATTAAAACTTTTCTAAAAAGTCCTGAAGATTTATTAGAACTTAAAACAAATAAACTGCCTCAGATTTACAAAAATATAAAAAAGCGGATGTAATTATAATATTGTAATGAATGTATCTATTGGAGTAATGGCATATAATGAAGAAAGAAATATCTCTAAACTTTTAGATTCACTTTTAAAACAAAAAACAAATACTGCTAATATAAAAGAAATAATTGTTGTTTCTTCTGGAAGTACAGATAAAACAAACGAAATAGTAAACAATTTCTCTAAAAAAAACAAAAAGATAAAACTGATAGTTGAAGAAGAAAGAAGAGGGAAAAGTTCTGCTATCAACATTTTTCTAAAAAAAGCAAAATCAAATATTCTAATTTTAGAAAGTGCAGATACAATTCCAAAAGAGAATACTATAGAGATTCTTTGTTCTAAATTTCATGATAAAATAATGGGTGTTGTTGGAGGAAAGTCAATACCAGTAAAAAATAAGAATAAACTAATAAACTTCATAGTTCAATTACAATGGCAATTACATCATGAGTTATCTAAAAATAATCCTAAATTTGGAGAATTAATCGCTTTTAGAAAAATCATGAAACAAATCCCAAAAACAATTGTAGATGAAGAAGAAATCGCTTCAATAATAAAGAAGAAAAAATTAAAATTAATCTATGAACCAAACGCGATTGTTTATAACAAAGGTCCAGAAACAATAAAAGATTTCATAAGACAAAGAAGAAGAATTTATTGCGGGCATCTTGAATTAAGAAAAAGAAAACAGTATAATGCTTCATCATTAAATTCTATTAAAATATTTAAGATATTGTTACAATTAAAAGTGTTTAGAAAAAATATTCTATTTTCTATAATAGCAATAACTTTAGAAGGATTTGGGAGGGTTTTGGGATGTATGGACAATTATTTTAAAAAAAATCATGCAGTCTGGAGAGTTTCCGAAAGCACAAAAAAATTCTAATAAAAAACAAAAACTATTTTAATAAGAGTCCAATCTCAGAACAAGTGGTAATCATGCAAGAAGAATATTCTCCATTTAAAGCAGCGCATCATACAGACAGAATTAAACAATTAAAAAAAGGCGAACTTCCTGGTCCTGTTCAGATGCAAATTGATCTTACTAATGTTTGTAATCATGATTGTTTATATTGTACTCATAGAAACCCAAATAAAAGGTCTGGGACTGACTTTGATGAAAAAAGCATGATTACAACAGATAGAATTATCTCTTTGATTTCTGAAGCAAAAGAAGTTGGTGTAAAAGCTATTCTTCTTCTGGGTGGTGGCGAACCTTTAATTCATCCCAAAATTGAAGAAATTGTTAAGCACATCGAAGATCTTGGTTTGGAATTTGCTTTAGTATCCAATGGAAGTCTTTTTAACGAAGAAAAAGCTGCTCTTTTCAAAAACGCTTCTTGGATTAGAATTAGTATTGATGCTGCAACTGATAAGACTTATAAATTGGTTCAAGGTTCAAAACATGGAATTCCAAAAGACAAAATAACACTTATAAGACAAGTTTGCAAAGATACTGTTCTTGGAATTTCTTTTTTAACAAAACCTGAAAATTTTCATGAAGCTTATGATGCTGCAATCATGGCTAAAGAACTAGGGGCAGATAACATTAGATTCTCAATTGTTCAAACTATGGATGGTAAAGATATTATGTTGCCTTTTTATGAAGAATATTTTAAACTTCTGAAACAAGCTAAATCACTTGAAGATAAAAATTTTAAAATATTTGGTTTAACTGAAAGAAAAATTGCACTTGAAAACAATAAAGATTATGAAAAATGTTTATTTCAACATTTTGTTGCAGTAGTTGGTGCTAATGGTAATGTTTATTCTTGTTGTTGGACTAAAAATTTAACTCCACATATTTTAGGCTCTATTAATGAACAAAATTTTAAAGATATTTGGTTTGGAGAAAAAAGAAAAAAATACTTGAGAAGTCAAAATCTTAAACATTGTCCTCCATGTTGGTTTGACAAAAACAATGAACTCTTGAACTATTTAGTTAAAGATAAACCTCGACATGTTAACTTTGTATGAAAACGTTTAAATAAAAAAACATACTCGCTTCTTAGATGAATCGTTTTTTCAAATTTATAGTTTTATTATTCTTACTTGGGTTAACTTTAGCTCTTGATGTGTTTTTATTATTTTGGGAAAGAATTAGGAGGCACAAGATTTTCCCAGGATCATAAAATGAAACAAAAACTCAAAATTTTAATGGTTCATCCACATGATATCTACTCTGCTTCAGAACCTTGGACTATAAGAATCACACATATTGCAGAAGAATTTGTTAAACTTGGTCATGAAGTAAAGCTCGTTTATTTTCCACTTCCATCTCACGAAAGAGGTAAAATCCTAAAAGAAAAACATAAAGAGTTTGAAACTATTCCTTTTAAGAGAAGTAAATGGTTTTTACCTTACAATATTGGTAGAATGTACAAACTTTCTAAACAGGCAGATATCATTCATTTCCAGAAATGTTTTTCCATTGCATCATTACCTTCTTTATTCTCTGCTTATCTTCGAAGAAAACCAGTTCATTATGATTGGGATGATTGGGAA
>JABMPT010000012.1 GCA_013202845.1 Candidatus Woesearchaeota archaeon
AACCATCAAACTCTTTTAGAAGATTAAGTGTTTCTTCCTTGTCGATACTATTAAAGTTTACTTTGCTCAACTTGTTGAATATTAATTTTAATTCAACATAGATTTTATCTAAAACTTCAAAGTAATCATCAACTATTGTTCTATCTTTCTTAGATTTTTTCAAGAACTCTTCTGATTGTTTCACTAAATGATTTTTTGGATAAAAGAATTCAAACCTGTCCTTTATATAAATGAAAAATGCAGGCGGACCAAACTTTCGGGTTACAGCAATCGCTGGAGTGTTACAATAAAAGCCAGTTATATCTCCTGCTTGTCTGTACCATTCAATCTCTCTGATTTTATTCTTTAGTTCTTCTTTCATGATATCCGCCTCACAGTGCCGTGGTGTGCTTTAACTTCCACAAGGTCATTGTCTTTCAGAACTTTTGTCGCAATCTTTGTTCCTATGATGCAGGGTTTGTTCAGTTCTCTTGCTATGACTGCAGCGTGGCATGTTAATCCCCCTTCATCCGTTACAATTGCTGCTGCTTTCTTCATTGCAGGAACGTATTCAGGCCTGGTCATCGGGGCAACCAAGATATCACCCTCCTCAACTTTTCCAAGTTGGGAAATATTCCTGCATACCTTGACTCTGCCTACAGCAGTTCCAAGTGAGGTTGGCATGCCGTTGATTATTTCTACATTCTCATTTTCTTTTTCAGGAACATATTCATGGGTTATGTGAATCTTCCCCTTAATATTCACCAAGGTGAATTCCTTCATTCTTTTCCGTAATTCTTTCTTGAAGGATAGGTTCAGGTGCTCCTTGTTTAGTTCTTGAGGCAACAAATAATAGAATTCACTCTTTGTTAGAGGAGATCTTTTAATCAGTTCATCTCCAACTCTGCAGAAGTAATCAACTGCAATCATGGAATTCTTCTTTCTCTCATCCTGCAGATAAGCAAATTCTTCAGTTACCCTGATAAGCCTTTTCAATTCTTTAGAAAGTTTTAACTCTTTGATTATTTTTTCTTTCTTCTCTTTTAGTTGTTTGTAATTTATTCTCTTAAAACTCTTGGCTTCTTTGCTCTCTTCAATAATAATCTCTTCTGTTAGTTCTCTTTTTCCAGAATAATTATTCTTTATCCAGTAGAATTTCTTTTGTATTTCTGAAATGTATTTTTTATTGTGAGTCTTGAAATATTTGTTGAGTAACTCATCGTATTCTATGATGAATGGTCTCTTAACAGGCGAAATCAAAAGTGAGAATGTTTCATTAAACTCTTTTGTGTCACCAATCTCTTTTTTTAGCTTTTCTTTTAGAATATCATCGGCTACAATTGAGAATGATTCTATTATATGAGCTATTCCCAAACTCTGTCTGATGCAAGTGTTTGCTTTCTGTGCTATATCAACTAGTTCATCGTAAGAAACTTTCTTCAAATCAGTTTTGTCTATTACTTTATGGATTCTGGCAGCTTCATTAAATTCTTTGAAGTAAGTCTTGACAAGCCAAGGAAGATACTTCTTGTCTTCAAGTTTTTTCAGAAGTATTTTTGCCAATCTCTCCAAGTCATTATTCCAATAATTGCCTTCGCTGAACTTTCCTTTGTACGCGCAGTAAAATTTTGTATAAGAGAAACCCAATGTTTTATGCAAGCTAAAAAGACTGCTTGTTGCTGATTCAAAAACTAAAGGAACTGCATTAATTCCCTGTCCTGTCCATTTGTTTTCTTTGATTTCTTTTTTTATGTTCATTTTACTATTCTCACAACTCCATGATTAGCATTTACTTCTACTAATTCATTGTCATTCAAGACTTTTGTAGCGTTTTGAGTGCCTATAACGCATGGAATGCCTAACTCTCTGCTAACTATTGCTGCGTGGCATGTTATTCCTCCCTCGTCTGTGATTACTGCTGCTGCTTTTTTCATAGCTGGCACAAATTCGGGTCTTGTCATGCTTGTAACTAACACATTTCCTTCTTTGAAATTTGCAATGTCATCCAAGTCTCTACATATCTGTACTTTTGCAATGACTTTTCCAAGCGATGCACACATACCGTTGATGGTTTTTGATTCTTTCTTTTCTTTAGATTTCATTAATTCATTAAGTTGATGTGCTTCTTCTCCTACAGCAATCTGAATTTCGTCCTCTGAATTCCTGTATAAAACGCTAAATTTTCTTCTTTTTTCAAGCAATGATTCATAATCTTTTGTCAGTCCTTTCTCTACTTCTTCATGCGAAGCCCATTTGAAGAGTTCATACTTTACTCCTGCTCTCTTAGCTGCTTCTTTGATGATTATGTCGAACTCTTCAACTCCTTTCAGGATTAGTTCTTTTCTCTTGTCCTGCCAATTAGTTAGGTATACGAGTCTTTTGCAGAGTGTGATTATTTTTAGCGGAAGTTTGTATTTTTCTATAATATCTTTCTTTTCTTGTTCAATATCTTCTTCCTTGTGTTTTTTCTTCTTTAATGATTTTATCTCTTCTTCTACTTCTTCCATTGTCAATGGATATCTCCCTGAATAATTGTTTTTTATCCAACTGAATTTTTCCAAATGCTTTTGCAGTTCTGTCTCTCTTTCCTTTTTGTTTTTTGTCTTTGAGATTCTTATCAAGTCTTCTTGCTGTCTGCCTGCAAAGCTTTTCTCAGAGGATGTTGTCAAAACATTTATCGCTCTATTTAGTTCCTTGATGTTTTTGATATGTTTTGCTAGATCAACTCTTAACTCATGGTCATGCATTATTGCAAATGGTTCTATCATATGTCCTTCGCCAACACCTTCAGTTAACAAGTCCTTTGTTAGTTTGAACATTTTCATTAGTTCTTTGTCTGTGTATTCTGAAGCTTCTTTTTTCTTATCTTGGATTTCTTTGTGTAGCTTTTTGAACCTTTCTTCATGTAGTTTCCTAACTTTTAAGAAATAATCTTTGTCTTTTTCGAGTTTTTTTTTTATTATATGTTTCATCCTATGAAGGTCTTTCCTTGAATAATTCATCTCGAATGTATCATTCTCTCCCTTGTATAGGATGTGTGTGTATCCAAAACCAAGTGTTTTCTTCATGTAAAAGCCTGATTCTCCGGCTGCATCCACTATTAGATATACACCTGGTGCTTGCTGCTTGTAGAAAACATCTTTTTCAACTATTTTCTTCAGATCTTTCATAAATTCACCTCTATGAATTTATGAGACTCAAAAATCTTTGATTTTTGTTGTTTCATCTTATTTTTCTCACTATTCCCTTATTAGCGTCAACTTCAACTAAATCATTGTCTTTAAGCAATTTAGTCGCATTCTTGGTTCCTGTAATGCATGGAGTCTTAAGTTCTCTTGCAACAATAGCTGCGTGGCAGGTTATGCCTCCTTCATCTGTAACAATAGCTGCAGCTCTCTTCACTGCAACCATGTAATCAGGAGAAGTCATTACAGTAACTAATATGTCGCCATGCTTAATCTTGTTACATTCCTTTGCATTGATAATTAGTTTAACTTTTCCACTTACTTTTCCTGGTTGAGCAACCCTGCCTTTGATCTCTTCAACTTTTTCTTCTTTCTTCTCATAGTCTGCTAAGAATTCATCAATAATTTTTTTTGCTTCTGGTCCTTGTTTTAAATCTATCTTTCCATCTGCTCTATTAACCATATAATAATTCTCTTCTCTTTCTTTTAGTTTTTCAACCTCAGGTTCTTGTTTTTTAACCAGGTAATTCTCTATCTCTTCAACAAACGCATGTCTAACTAAATCTATACCTAATTTGAGTCTTCTGCTAACCTCTTGAAAAACTCTCTGAGAATATAAATGCAACTTTGTAAAGAATTCTTTTTTAGCATCAATCAAGAAATAGCTATGTCTTACAACTGCGAACAACTTCTGATGTAGTTCATCAACATCATATTTCTTGATGATCACTTTTTGTTCTTTTTTTGTTTGTTCTGTGTAATTTTTAAGCTTATTATATTTCTCTTCTATCTCTTTAAGAGTATTTCTCAATGTTTTATGTAACTCGAAAAAGAAGTGTTCTTCATTATATAGATTTGCTCCATAATCATAAGGAATCCAGTTGAACTTCTCTGTATGAACCTTTATTTTTTGTTTTATTCTATTAGTAACTCCTGTTTTATTTGCTTCTATTGCAATCTCTAGCATCTCCTGTTCTTCAATCTGAAAGAATGATTTCTCAGTAGGAGCAATCATTATGTAGAATTCTTCTTCAGAACTTCCCTTTTTTAGCAAGTATTTCTTCAAATCTTCAGCAAAATCTTTTGAGATAAAAGTGATTGGTTCACCAAAATGATAAACTTCAAAATAAGTCTTTAAAATATTTTTGTAATAATTGAAGAGCTCTTCATCAGATAATTTTGAAAAATCTCCTTTTTCTAAGAACTTTAGGTATTCTTGCTTTTCTTTTACCTTTTTCTCAAAAATCTCTCTGACTTTAACAATGTGATCCGGATCCTTGGTTAACTCTTCTTCAACTTCTTTAATAACTTCATTAAGTCTTGTAGTATTGTCAGCGCAGAAAAAATAACCATAGCCTTTCCTACCTAACCAAACAGAATTTCCTAATGAATGGCCCTTATAGACAAATTCTGTTGGGTAATGACTCATACCTAAACCATTACCAATCATCCAAAAAATTGAGTTTACATTAGCTTTAAACTGCACATATTTAAGTTTCATTTTATCTTTCTCACCGTTCCGTGATTTGCTCTGACTTCTACAATGTCTCCATCTTCGAAAATCTTTGTCGCTACTTTTGTACCTATAACACATGGAATTCCAAGTTCTCTGCTAACAATCGCTGCATGACAAGTAATACCTCCTTCATCAGTAACTATTGCTCCTGCTTTCTTCATCGCAGGAATAAAGTTTGGAGTTGTCATGGTACTAACTAATACTTCTCCAGGTAGCATCTTATCAATATCTTTTGCGGTTATAATCTTCCTAACGTTTCCGATGTATCTTCCTGTGCTAGCACACATTCCCATTAATTCATTGTTATTTTCAAGAACAAATTCTCCGAGAATATCTTTTTCTTTCTTAATACATTCTTTTCCTCTGAAAATCTCTGAAGAAGTATTCTTTTCATTAAATATTACTATGCATCTTTCTTTCTGCATCTCTAATTTTCTAAGAGGAATTTCTTTTCCTGATAATATATCTCTTAATTGATCAGGAACACAGTATTCTAGTAAATGAAATTCTATATTTTTTCTCCTGGCAACCTCTCTACAGAAAGAGTTTAGTATGCTATTTGCTTGCATATCCAGAGCTTTTCTTTCATCTTGGAATAAGCAGAAATAATCTAGTAACCTTACTATTTTCTTTGTCTCTTCACTTGCATTAATTTCTTTGAAAATTTCTTCTTTCTCTCGCTTTATACTTTCAAGTCTTTTCTCATTATCTTCCACTAGTTTGTCAACATCTGCATTGTCTTTTAATTGCTTTTTTGCTTTCTCTATAAAGAATTCTTCATCAAGGACTTTTGTTCCTCCAAAACTGTTTTGAATCCAATAGTACTTCTTTGCGTGATTCTTTACTTTTTTCTTAAATCCAGAGTCTTTGAATCCTTTCTTGCCTGCCAGTTTTACCAGTTCGAAGAATTCTTCTTCTTCGTTATTAGCAGCTGATTTCTTTGTTGGCGTAACCAGAATATTGAAGTACATCCTGAATTGTTTTTTTGTTAGTCTTTCTTTGAGAATATCTTCGCCTCCATAAGATACCATCTCTGCAACCTGACCGATTCCCCACCAGTCAAGATAGTTTTTGTCAAACTCATTGTAGATATCTAAGAGTTGTTCATCGCTTAAGGTTTTTAGGTTTAATGAGTTTATTTTTTCAAGCTCTTTTTTTATTTCTGAATACTTTGTTTTCCATTCTTGGATAAATCTTTCATATTTTCTCTTGTCAAGAAACATTGGGATTATCTTTTTACCATTATTGATAAGCTCATCTAAATCACACATCCATCTAATCATACCATCTTTAAAAAAACCGTATAGTTGCTTATCATAACACTCACCAAATCTTTTCTTAAGAGGAGCTGTAGCACTTAGCGCAGCAGTATAGATTATATGGATTGCTGAAGGTCTTTCCCAGATCCACCAATTGATTTTTTTTGTCATATTTTCCTCACGATTCCTTTATTCGCGTCTACTTCTACTAAGTCGCCGTCTTTGAATTTGTCTGTGGCATTCTTCATACCTACAATGCACGGTTTTTTTAATTCACGAGCAATGATTGCCGCATGACATAATATTCCCCCTTCATCTGTTAGGAATGCAGATGCTTTCTCCATTATAGGAACATATTCTGGCGTAGTCATATGAGCAATTATTATATCTCCTTCTTCAACCTTAGAAAAATCATTATTCTTAACAACAATCTTCGCATGTCCTTTGACTTTTCCGGGAACAATGCATTTCTTTTCATAGTCATCCAATATTTCAGAAACATATTTCGAGAAGTTCTTCTTTGCTTCTTCTTTTGTGAAGAACATTGTTTTACCTTCTATAATGCAATTGAGATATTCTTCAGATCTTGCTTCTAATTCTTCTCTGCTTGGAAGTTTATTCCCTTCAATAAAAGCCAATATTTCTTCTGGTAAGCAAAAATACAATAATTCATTTTCAATATTTGTTTTCATTGAGTCAAAGAGGTTTTTCAAGTATTCTTCCTCAATTTCATGATATGGGTGTTCTTTCCTGACTTCTTCGAGTTCCTTGTTGAAACCAGAAAGCAATCTTTCATCAGGACGGTTCTGTAAGGCTAATCCGAGGTTATAGGCATAGAGGTGATAAACCCAATATTTTCTGTAAAAATCGCTGAATTCTTTGAAAGAATTTAACGGATTTTGAATTGCCAGGAATCTGTATTTCTCTTTAATCAAATCTTTAAACTCATTTAAGATCTTAATAATGAATCCGCTATTCTTTGCATCTTCTCTTTGCTTTGTTTGGATCTTATTGATTTCTTCTTTATCTTTGCACACAAGCAGTATTCTGTTCTTATAGTAATGAATTAGATTAGTAATTGGAATCCCAACTAATTTTCCGAAATAATCCCTTTGGCCTTCAAGAGCATAATGTGCAGTCATTAATGACATCTCCCTTGAAAATATTTTTTGCCAGATCATATTTTCTTTACCACTCCTTTATTTGCATCTACCTCTACTAAGTCGTCGTCTTTAAAAATCTTTGTTGCTATTTTTGTTCCTATTACACATGGAATCCCTAATTCTCTGCTTACAATCGCTGCATGACATGTAATGCCACCTTCATCAGTAACTATCGCTTTTGCAATTTTCATCAGTGGAATAAATTCAGGTCTTGTCATAGAAGAAATTAATATGTCCCCTTTATTGAAGACTTTTACTTTGGAAACATCAAGGACTATCCTTGCCACTCCTTTCACTTTTCCAGGTGATGCAATTGCTCCTTTGACTTCTGTGATATCCTCTTTTACTTGGTCTATGTTTTCTAATATATCAAACATTTCTTTTGCTTCTTCGCCGCCTAGGTTTTGATTGCAATCCCAATTAACCATCTTCACACAATAATCAAGTCGGTCTTTCATGTCACTAACTTTCTCTCCATCAAGAATTCGCTTCATTTCTTCAATAGTGGTATAGCACAGTTCTCTATAGTTGTAATCTGTTCTTCTTTCAATCTCTTTAATGAATGTCAGTAAATAATAGTCTCCCATGAGATTGTTCTTTTTTCTATCATCTTGCAATGTTGTTGCTAATCTTATTAGTTTTACTTGGGTAACTTCTTCATCTGAGAATTTATCTTTTATTCTTCTCTGTGCTTCTTTGAGCTCTAAAAGTTCATTCTCTAACTTCTCCAATTCTTTCTCAGGATTTTTAATATTATTAATATGATCCAGAAAATACTTTTCATCCAGTCTTATTACATCCCTGTAATTATTCTTTAACCAATGGTATTTGTTTGCATGATCTTCCAATTCTTTGCTGATATCTTTTCCTTGTTTTTTCTTTATTGCTAGCTTGAACAAATCCTCTTCCTCTTTTTTTATAAAAGTCTTTGTTGTTGGTGTCGCCAAAATCAAGAAATCCTTCAATCCATCCTCACCATATTTTTTCAGTATTTTTGGAGTATAAACATTGTCAGTATAGTAAGAAATATTATTTGTTGTGAGAGTTACTTCCCATGCTTGAGAATATATTACGTTAAATTCTGAATAAATTTCTTTTAATTCCTGATTTGACAATTCTTTTAAGTTTAAAGATTCAATCTTTTGACAGATTTCTTTGTAGGCCTTATCATATCCTTTCCATTTTTCAATCATGCTTTCGTAGTAGTCAGGTTTTGCTTTCTCTTCTTTCAGGATTCTTTCTCCAAGTTCAATCATGAGGTCTTCTGAGAAAGTAATTATAATTTGATCATTATGCATTCCTACAAAGATGTTCTTCCAAGAATAACCCTGATCTTTTAAACCCATAACAGTTGAAGTTCCTGGATGATGAATTGTGTGTAAAACTCCAGGCATTCTCTCTATTACGAATAATTTGTTGCTGCTGATATATTCCTTTAGTCTGTCTATTGGTTTCATTTTATCCTTCTCACCACTCCTTTGTTAGCATCAACTTCAACCATTTCATTATTCTTAATAATCTTAGTAACATCTTTTGTTCCCACAACACAAGGTATGTTCAACTCTCTACTGATAACTGAGACTATTTTTGCTACTATCCCCATATTGTAAGTGTTTATAGACGCTCATTTAAAAAATTTACTTAGAATTAGCTTATTTTACGTATTATTCCCTTTTCTGCATCAACTTCTACCATGTCGCCGTCTTTTAGCACTTGGGTTGCTACCTTTGTTCCTATCACGCATGGTTTGCCCATTTCTCGACTAACAATTGCTGCATGGCAGGTAATACCACCTTCATCAGTAACAATAGCAGCTGCTCTTTCCATTGCAGGAACCATTGCAGGTTCTGTATTAACCGCAACTAAGATATCACCTTTCTCAACTTTCGTTATTTCTTCAGGTTTCAAGACAATTTTTACTCTTCCTTTAGCATAACCTTTACAAGCAGGCATTCCTTTAAGAGAATCAACTTTTTCAACTTTTTCTTCTCCTATCTGTGCTTTTTCAAACTCTTTTGCTTCTTTTCCCATCAATAACTTCATCTTTCCATTCAGTACTACAATGATATGGTATTTCTTCCTTTCATGACTAATTTCTTTGTTTAACTTCTTTTTTCCCAACAAGAACTCAATTAATTCATTTGGAGTGCAAAACTTAACTTCTTCAACTGAAATCTTAGCTCTTCTACCGATTTCTAACCACATATTCTGCATATAATAATGTGATCTATAACCTGTATTTCTCTTGAAATCCCTCATAAATGTGAATTCTCTTAAAGTGTCAATTATCAGTTTAATATTCTTAGGAAGGTTTAACTCAGAAAGTATTTTGTTTCTTTCTTCTTCAACCTCATCAGGTCTATTGTTTAACTTTTCCAGTTCTTCCTCAGGATTCTTTGAAAGTTCTTTTTTCAATTCAGAAATATAATGCTCTAAAGGATAAGGCGTGTATTTATGTGCTACTGCCATCCACTCGTGTTTTTCTTTGTGTTTCTTTAACAATTCCAATATTTGTTTATCTTCTGCTGGGGAATTATTCTTTTTAGCATAGATTACTATCTTCAACAAATCTCTTTTCTCCCTAGTATTGTCTGTTTCTTTTATTGGAGTGGATAGTGCAATCAGTTTATCATTTACATCGCTTGTTTTTCTTTCAAGATATTCTCTAACTTTCTTCGCCATCTGTTTTTCCAAGCTGACAGGCAATATATGGTATCCAGAGAATTTCTCGAATGTTTTGAAATAATTAATCAATAATTTGCATAATTCTTTCTTTGATTTCTTTTTAAGATTTTGATTGTGAATATTTCTACAAGTACTTAGTAATTCTTCTCCTACTGCTAAATGCTGCGCTATTATTTCATTTGCATAATTAGGATTCTCTTCAAGTTTTGATATAACCAAGTTCCCAACTTCTATCAATTCTTTTGGACTCATGTAAAAACGCGTTCTTGCATCATTGAAAATAACGATCATGTTGTCATGTCCATAGCCAATTACTTTCTTCTGTTCTTTTACAAATCCATTCATGAATAAGGTCATTGTCAATGTGACTTTATAATCGCCTGTTGATAGTTTTTCTAGATTAAGTTTCCTTGTTACTGTTCCTTTGTCAGTATCTATTTTTATCAGATCATCATCTTTGATTATTTTTGAAGCGTCTCCTAATCCTACAATGCATGGTTTTCCTAGTTCGCGAGAAACAACTGCTGTGTGTGAAGTCAAACCGCCAAGATCAGAGATTATTGCAGATGCTTTTTCCATAGCTGGAATGAAGTCTGGAGTTGTGAATTCAGCGACTAGTATATCTCTAGGAAGGACTTTAGGAAGATCATCTTTGTTTTTGATAATTTTGGCTGTTCCTTCAACATTTCCTTTTGATGCAACTGTTCCTTTGAAGAACCATTTTGTTTGGTCTAGTTCTTCTTTCTCAACCCATTTCTCGACTTCTTCTCCTGTTACTATTCTTGTTTCTCCATCAAGATATAAATATGCAAATAGCTTTTTTCTTTCTTTTATCAAGATTCTTTTTTCTAATAAGTCTATTATTTCATATATCCTTAGATGGAATAGCTCTTCATAGCTAAGCCCGACTCTTTCACAGATTTCTTTGTAAAAATCTGTTAGTATCCATCCTGCATATGAATAGTTTTCAAGTCCGAAAGTCCTGAAGTATGCGTTTTCTTTTGCAAGTTCTATAATATCAATAAATTCTTTGTCAAAGTTTAACTCTTTGACTATTCTTTTTTCTTCTTCTTTAAGGAGTTCTTCTTCTTTTTTTATTAATTCTAACTTTTTTTGTGGATATTCTTTTTTTAGAAACTCTATTCTTTTTATGATGTCTTCGTAAGAGTATGTTTCTCCATATCCAAACTTGACATTTAAGAAACCATACTTCTCAACGTACTCTTTAACTTTTTCTTTGGAAACTTCGCTTGAAGCTATTTTGAGAAGCTCTTTTTGTGCGTTACCTGTGTTGGATTCTTTTTTTGAATTCACCAATACTCTGAAATATTTATCAACTTTTTGTTTGTTGTTGATTCTTTTTTCTAATTGCTTTCTTATAATTCCTTCTAGTAATGGTGCTCTTGGAAGAGACATGAATTGTGCATAGGAAGCGTTTCCCATTGCAAATGCAACTTCTTTGAAATGATTTATTATTTCTTCATTACTCGAATTTGTATGATTGATTCTAGAAATTCTTATAGCGGTGTCTTTTAAGAGCTTCGCGTCTTTGTATTGTTGCTTGAATATTTTATGTAAGAATTTCTTATCTTTATTACATCTTTTTCGAAGTTTTTCTTCAAATTCTTTGTTTGTTTCATAAACTGAGTAGCTCCTATCATCTATCTTCTTGTAAAAACGATAAGGAAAACCTATTTTTCTAATAAAAGTCTTTTTCAGATTTTTGCAAAGAAAGTCCATGACTAATGGCACTATCTGGTTCTTTGTCTCTTGCTTCCAAGTAAGGGTTTTAAGTCTCATTATACTAGGCTTTCGATGGTGTATTCTCCTGTTTCCAAGTTATATTGCATTGTCTCTGTCCCAGATATTGGCTGAACCATCGCCCCATTGTATTCTGAAGCATCTCCTGAAACATCTATGTGGCCGCAAAGCAATGTTATGTCTTGATTTACTTTTTTCGCTCCTTCAAGATATTTGTCAATCATTGTTATCATCTTTGCAGCTCTGTCAGCGCCATAATTTTCAGGAACTGGATTTTCGTGTGTTAAAACAAGAATTCTCTCACTATTATGGTCATTAATCTCATCAAGATGAGAATCATAATCGTGTGCTTCTTGATTTAATGTGGTGTTGTATGGAATCCATAATGTACTTGTTGATCCTTCTAATCCTGTGAATGGTTCTATTCTAAGATCAAACTTCTGCGTGCTGTTCAATAGTTCTAGGTAATCAAGATTTTCTCCAGTTATTTCTTTTTCAAACAGATCAAGTAAATCTTGATAGACAAATTCTCTATTTCCGGAAACTGATAGCATAACTGGTAAGTTTGAATTTCTTAAGAATTCTGCACCTCCTTTCATTATTTGGATTACTGAACTGTAGTTTGCCACGAATTCTTCAGGATATGCTTCATACACTGCTTTTAATTGTTCATATAGGCTAAGTTGTTTGAAGCTAGGAATTTCTTTTATGAAATCCTTTCTTTTTCTTTTGAAGAAGCTTCCACTTCCGACTGTTCCTCGAATTCCTGTTTCAAGGTTGTCTCCTAAAGACCATATTGGTAATTGGTCTTCCAAATGTTGTTGTTCTATCAGGGAATACTTTCCCTTCCATTCATTATCACTTATTACTTTGATTCTATCCATTTTTCTTTCCTCCTAAAGCTGTCGCTAATGCAAATCGCTCTCAAGTTCAAATCAAAACTTATTAATTACGTAATAGTAGTAACTTATATAAATGTATGTTGTACAAAAAAGTACAAAAATATATAAATAACAAAGGCTTTTTAACAAAAATGAGCAAAGAAATCATAAAATCACTAGGACTAAGCGATAATGAGTCGGAAGTATATTTGCTACTATTAAACCAAAAAGAAGCACTTGCAGCAGATATCGCAAAGAAGTCAAAAATATCACGACCACACATCTATGACACGATAGCAAAGTTAATAGACAAAGGGCTTGCAAGCTATGTCATAAAAAATGGGAAGAAATACTTCAAGCCAGCAGATCCAGAAGTTTTTATGGATTTGCTTAAATCAAAAGAAGATTCTCTAAAAAACATTCTTCCAGATTTAAAAACACTCTACTCTCCACAAAAAGAAAAACCAGTTGTAGAAGTATATGAAGGAAAAGAAGGTTTGAAAGTTGTTCTTAACCAGCTAATAAAACTAGGAGAAGATTTCTCTGCGTTAGGACCAACAATTAATTGGCAAAAAGAAGTGCCAATAGCATTAGAGAGATATCTGCGAAAAAGAGAGAAGATAGGTTTCAAAGGACGATTACTAAGTCCAGAAGGAACAGATGTACTCAAGGTTCCCTTGAACACATACAAATCATTACCAAAAGAATATGCTAGTCCTGCAACAACAGTAATGTATGGAGACAAGACCTGCCTTATTTTATGGTTGGATACAATCGTAACTATTCTTATTGAGAATAAAGAATTAGCAGAATCTTTCAAGAATTATTTCAATTTGATGTGGAATCAGAAAACAATAACCTATCATGGAGATACAGCCATTAAGATGATGATGGAAGATATTATAAAATCAAAACCAAAAGAATATCTGACAATCGGGAGCTCAGGAAGAACCGCAGATCAGCTCGGTCAAGAATGGGTTGAATGGAATAATAAAAGAATAAAATTAAACATCAATAATAGAAGGATATTCAATGATTCTGAGGCCGCTAGAAAAATAGCCAAACCATATCTAGGCGAACTAAGAGACGCGAAATTCATTCCAATGCAAGGAGGTGATTCTCCTTTTAATTCAGTTGTATATAATGATAAGGTTTGGATTTTTAGATGGGGGGAGCATGATACTTTTGGAATAATGATTGAAGATAAGAATATTGCAAAAGGATTTAGAAGCGAATTTGATACATTATGGAATCAGAAAGAAAGAATATACAGAGGTGTGGAAGGGGTGAAAAGAGTTTTGATGATGATTCTTGAAGAAAAACCAAAGGAAATGTGTGTATATGGAACTTCTGGTGCAAGTGTTTTGATATTCCCAGAATTCATAAATGAATGGCATAGGAAGAGAAGAGAGTATAAGATTCATACGAGAATGATTTATGTAGATACAAAGGTCGCTAGAGATAGAGTGCATATATTCAAGGATGATCCTTATTATGATGTTAGGTTCATGCCAGGAGATTATATTTCTCCAGTTGCAACATTTGTATTAGATGATAAAGTTGTATTAATGTCAATTACTGATAATGGTTTCGCAACAATCATAGAACATGAAGATATTGTTGAGATATATAAGAAACAATTCGAATCTTTTTGGAAGATGTCTAGGAAAGCTTTTTGATAATTCCCTTGTTTGCGTCAACTTCGACGAAATCGCCGTCTTTAAACACTTGAGTTACAATCTTTGTGCCTATAATGCATGGCTTTTTCATCTCTCTGCTGATGATTGATGCATGACAAGTTATACCCCCCTCATCTGTTACAAAAGCTGATGCTTTCTCCATTAGTTGAATCATTTCTGGAGTTGTCATATAAGTCACCAATATGTCTCCTTCTTTTAATTTAGGATAATCTCTCTTGTCCTTGATAATCTTTGCTGTCCCTCTAATGACTCCTTTGAATGCAATGTTTCCCTTTACTTCTTTAATATTATCTATTTTATCTGAAAACTGTTTTGTTATTGCTTCGCTTTTTTCACCTGAAAAGATATGAAATCCATCTTCTTTTACAATAACTGAAAAATCTTTTATTCTTTCATGTATGATTTTCTTGTCAGGCAGTTTGTTGTTCAACAACTCTGTATGTGTACAATGTAAAGCTTCCTTATAAGTCAGATTTTTCTCTTTAGCTATTTCCTTTAGTTTTGGCATGAACAGATATCCGCTTTTGTTCATAATATCTGTTCTTTGAGTTCTATAATAAACTAAGAATTGTAATAGATCTATGAGACCTGTCTCTTTGCCCATCAATTCTTTGGCATGAACTATTGTTTTCTTTAATTCTTCTTTGTCTTTTTTTCTTTTGGCTAGGAATTTTGATTTGTCTATTTTTCTAAGCTTTTTTTTGGCTTGCTCAATTGTATAAGGTTTTTCATCTCCGTATCTAGATAATATCCATTTATATTTGTTTATATGTTTGTTCAGATCATCCGTCATCACTAATTCATATTCTTCTTTCTTGTAGAAGTTTTCTTTAAGAGGAATGTTTAGGATGTCAAACATTTTGTTTGCTTTTATTGCTCCTACTTTTTGTGTCAACACTTCTTTTATTCTTTCTTCCACAGGATCTTCACATAGAAAAACCATGACTAGTGCAGGCATGTATTTCTCATAAACATCACTGAATGTTTTTAGATCTTTTCCTACTGCAATCAGGAGATGTTTTTCTTTTTCAAAGAATTTTTTCATTACTTTTTTTAGAACTGCAGGATTTTTCCAATAATTATAAGAAAGCTTTTTAGCCAATTCAATGTCTTTTAAATAGTAGATCCAGTCATGATTGGTATGGACAAACCTAGTTATTTTATACTCTTTGTCTAAGATTCCTTCGTAATTCTTTTTATTAGTGGCTCCAGCCATAATCATTGATGCAAAGAATGGTGGGTATGGTCTTCTAACTGTTTTGAGAAAATCTTCTTTTTTCATTTTATTTTCTTTACAATCCCTTTATTAGCATCAACTTCAATCATATCGCCATCTTTAAAGTTTTGGGTTGCTATCTTTGTGCTGATAATGCATGGCTTTTTTAGCTCTCGAGCGATTATAGAAGCATGGCAGAGTATTCCTCCTTCATCTGTTACAAACGCTGCTGCTTTCTCCATCGCAGGAACATAATTTGGATGTGTCATTGCAGCTATCAAAATATCTCCTTCTTTGACTTTGGATATCTGCTCACTGGAAATGACTATTTTTGCTGTTCCCTTAACTTTTCCTTTGAATACAGAAATTCCTTTAATAGTTTTTTTCTTTTTTTTCTGCTTGAATAATTTGCTGATTTCTTCTCCAGCTTTTTTCCCTGACAGCACAATTTGTTTATTGTCAAAAGTTATTAGTACAGAGCATTCTTTTCTTCTTTCTAATTCTGCTTTTGTTATTGGACTCTTACTATCTTTTGCTGTCTTAAAGACTTCTTCATATGTTAGATACTTAAGATCATTTCTGTTCATGTTTGCTCTTTTTGCTATTTCAGAAAACAAGTTCTTTGCTTTATATCCTGCACCGTATATTTTGTCTGTTCTCCAAGTTCTAAGAAACGCGTATTCTTTTGCAATCATTGTGAGCTTGTGAAGTCTGGAATTTTTTTTTATATCTAAATGTTTTACTAGTTTCTTCATCTTTTTTCCCATATCTTTTCTTATCTTGTCCAGTTCCAATAATTCTTTTTTAGGATTTCTTCCTTGTTTTAGGAAGAATTCTATTCTGTCAACAATTTCTTTCTCAGTCCACTCATTATCCCATGAATATCCTCTTGCTCCTATCCAACTAAATTCTTTCAGATGTTTTTTCAATAGTTTTTTGAAGCTTCTTTTTTTGTAATTTTTCACCAGATTGTAGAATGATCTCTCCTCTTTTGTGTGTTCATTTTCTTTTTTTGGAAAAGTGAGTATTCTCAGCCATTCCTGTTTTGTTTCTTCGGCTGCGTTTGGCAATAAAGAAAGTATTCTGTTGGATAATTCCCTGTCGATTGGAATCATTGGTAATAAGAAGTTTTGAGCTCTTCTTGCTGTTTCAAAGTATTCCTGTATAAGATTTACTAGTTGCTCTTTTTTTAGTTTAGAAACATTTGTTCTTTGTATCTTGATTGCTGTTTTATCGAGTCTTGTAACATACTTTAATGCTCTTTTCCTGAAATCCATAAATTGTATGTCTTTCCTTTCTTTCAGTATAGTTCTTAGAAGCTTTATATCTTCTTCAGTATTTATTAGTTCGCCTATATGACTTCTGATCATGTACTTTGGTTTCCAGTCAATATTTGTCGTTTCCTTGAAAAGTTCGTATCCTTTTTCTGTCATCGATAGGAATATTATAGCTTCTTTTCTAATAGCGAGCTTTCTCCACTTAAGACTCTTTATTTTATCATAAACTTCTTTCATTTGCTACTTAAAATAAAAAGTAATTTAAAAAATTATTGTGTTGTGACTAAATTTGCGTAATCGACTTGTTTTAGGTCTGTCACAAACTGTCCGATTCCTGCTGTAAGCACCTGTTCTCTTGTGTTGCTTTGGTTCCTGTCAACATATATTAATCCTTGTGATTTGAATAATTCTGTTTTTGTAGCTGCGATTAGCTCAGGAAGTTCGTCTGCTGTATGGGTTACAACCATTCTTCCAAGTCCTTTTTCTGTGTTATAAACTCTTACAAACTCTGCTGGGTTGGTTTTCCCACCGTCATATACATCTCCCATTCTGTCTGCGATGTCTTCTGGTAGATGGTACTTATCCCATGGCTTTGATGAGAAAATTATTGCTTTTTCACCTGCATCTAGAATTTCTCTTAATACATATAATCCATCTTCTTGCAATGCAACTCCAAAGTCTTTACTTATACCATTTGCTTTTAGCACGTTTTCAACTGCGTCTATGATTTCGCCTTTTCTAGCGCCTGTTGCATCCGGGTGTCCATCTATCAGCATTTTATATTCCTTAGCTGCTTTGGCTGCTTCTTCTACAGGTATGCTTGTTACCTTCGCAATATCTATGTAGTCTTCTAATGCTTTTCTTCCTAGTTTTGTTGCATCCACTATTGGCCCCCACAAGTCAAATGAATGAACCGGTACTATTCCGTTGCTAATGATTATGTTTGTCATAATATCAACCTCCAATGTTTACTACTAGGTAGGAACAATTACTATATAAATGTTATCTCCCCCATAGGGGGTTAATAAAAGAAAGTTTTATAAAGATAATATATACTATAATAATATGGAACAGGAGATCATAGACACATTAACAAGCATAGGACTGACAGAAGGAGAAGCAAAAACATACTTGGCATTATCTGCAATAGGAACATCAACAGTTGGAGCTATAATAAAATATTCAGGAGTCTCAGCATCAAAAGTATATCAAATTTTGCAGAGATTAATGCGAAAAGGATTAGTGAGTATGATTGTAGAAGAAGGCAAAAAGGTCTTTACAGCCCTGCCGCCAGATATGCTTTTACAGTATTTAGATAACGAGAAAAAAATAATAGAGACAAACAAGAAAAAAGTAAGTGACATAATACCAATCCTTAAATTGAAACAGGGTTCAAGAACCAAACTACCACTTGCAGAATATGTCAGAGGAGAGAAGGGATTTGCAAGTTTCAGACAAAAATTCTTTGAATTAGCAAAAGAAAAACATACCTACAATGCAATTGCAGGATCAAGAGTTGCCTTTAAACTGCAAAAACACTGGTTTCCCCAAAGTGAACAATTCGCAGAGAAACACATAACACAGAAAGTAGTTTATGACAAATACACCTGGCATGAAAAAGATGAATCAGTGCACAGAAGGTCTGAGAGAAAAGACTATTATCCAATAATATTAAAAAAGAAATATACGGATTTGCCAAATCTTAGCACCTTGGGAGAAAATACTGTGATAACAGATGTTGATGAGAAAGGAGAGGTATACAGTTTCTTCATACACAACAAGACACTTACAGATTCTTTTGTTAAATTAATACAATTAGTAAGAGATATGGGGGAAGTTCCAAAAGGTTACAAGAAAGAACCAGATGAGTAGAATTATCTGACAAGCTTCAAATCTTCTTTAATCTGCTCTTTTAATTCTTCAACAGTTTCAAATTTCTTAACATCTCTGACTCTCTTTAGAATCTTTACTTTCAACTCTTTGCCATAGATGTCTCCTTTGAAGTTGCCAATATATATTTCAAGTCTTGGCGCTTCGTCAAATGTCTCTACAAAGCCGAAATGCATCAAGCTCTTGTACTTTTTCCCGTTATATTTTGCTTTCACCAAGTAAACTCCATGAGGAATATCAAAATCTTTTCTATCAAGATTTGCAGTTGGGAATCCAAGTCTTCTTCCTCGGCCTTTCCCTTTCATTACTTTAGCTTTGAAAGTCAATCCTTTTAGTTTTCCCTCACCAACAACCTGGTAGAAGCATATAAATAATACAACTGCTGCAACTATCTGCACAGTGTTTAAGATGTTCTTGTTAATCAAGTAATCTAATATTACAGCTGAGAAAGGCCAGAACATTTCAAGAATTGTTGCAATTGAGGCAGGGACTCTTCTCAAGCCGAAGTAGTAGAAGAACATCGCCATTGCACCGCTTGTGAAGACTATCAATATCAAGAAATTCCAATGAGTAGTTGTTAAATTGCTAACTTTATGTATATCTCCTGTGAATAGTATTATTATAAGGAGAATGAAAGTTGTGATTCCAAATCTTAGAGCAGCTGTTGATTTGAAATTTAGATGATTTACAATTCTCTTTCCGAAAACAGTTGATGAGCCGAATGAGAATGCAGCTATTAAAGAATAGAACGCAGCATGGTGGAACAAGTTAATCTCTGATAAATGTAGACCATACTTTCCAAAAGCCAAAAAATAACCTGCTATCACAGCCAAAACAGCCCAGAAGTAGAATCTCTTGCTGAGCTTTTCCTTCAAGATAATAGCTGCCATTATCAAAGCAAAAAAAGGCTGGAGTTTCTGCAACAAGATAACAGTTGCGAAAGTAGTCTCTCCATAGATAGCCGCGAAAAAGGCTTTAGTGATAGTGATGGTTCCTATAACTCCTCCAAAGATACAGACCCATAAGATTGCACCCCAGCTCTTTAAGGATAATTTTCTTATCTTATGCCAGCTCAAGACAATAAAAGGGCTTAAGACAACAAAGCCAAACAGATGCTCCAAGAAAACAACCAATGTTGCTGACAACTCGTAGAACTTTGGCCTAATGAAGATGCCATCAAAGCTCCAGAAAAGAGCAGCGAGCATTATAGCCAAAGCACCAAAGATGATTCTCTTATCTGGTTTTTGAAACAATTTCATTTTATCTTTTTCACAACACCTTTATTGGCATCAACTTCGACGAAATCTCCATCTTTTAAAACCTTTGTGGCTACTTTTGTCCCTATGATGCATGGTTTTTTCAACTCCCTTGAAACAATTGCTGCATGACATAAAAGTCCTCCAACATCTGTGACTATAGCAGATGCTTTTTTCATTGCTAATATCATATCTGGTGCTGTCATCTCTGTTACTAGTATATTTCCCTCTGGCATCTTTTTAATATCTTCTTTTAAGGTTCCAGACAAAGATTCTCTTAGTATAGTTACTTTTCCTTTGACTTTTTCGTGACAAGCTGTTCGGCCTTTTATTATGTTTTGCGAGTCTTCAAAGTTTTCTATTTTTCCTTTTGGTATTGTTACTTCATAGCCTTCTTTCAAGTATGTTAGTTTGTATTTCTTTAATCTGTTTTGTATCTTTTTTTTGTTAGGTCCTTTTTTTCTCTTGAGCATTTCTATTATTTCTTTACTGATGCAGTTCTCGATCTCAAGAGTGGTTAGTCCAAATCTTCTGCCAATCTCTTTGAGTAAAACTTTTCCCTCAGTATACGCTTTTTGCCATGTTTTGTGCATTTCAAATCTCCTGTCTCCTACTTTCTTCATACCTATTAAGATTTGTTTAATTTTAGGATCCACTTTCATTCTACTAAAATCATTATTTAATAATCTGGCCATGTTTTCTTCTTTTGGTTCTGGTAATCCTTTTTGGATATCTTCAATTGTTTTTTTATAGAAATCTCCTCTGCAAAAACGGTAAATTCCCATAATAGCTGAATAAGAATCAAAAAACTCTTCGAATAATTCTAGAATTTCTTTGTTACTTTTCTTTGTCAGATCCATATCTAAAATGTTTTTTGTTGCTTTGTTAATCCTTTTTTCGATTTCCTTACTTTTTTTCCAGAAAAATTTTATGAATTTATGGTCTTTGTATTTAATGGCTCCATACTTTATTGCTTTCATCTCGGTTTTGATATGTTTGTAAAATGTAACTTTCTGATTCCTGCTGGTAAAATAATGGTTGTCATATTTAAAACCAAAATATTCGAACATCTTATCAGTATCTCCAACATATATTGTTTCTACCCATAACAAAGGAGAATTTGAATGACTCCAACCAAGAATGTATCCTTTTTTCATTCTATCTTTCTCACTACTCCTTTGTTTGCATCGACCTCGACAAGATCTCCATCCTTTAAAATTTTTGTGGCAATTTTGGTGCCTACAATGCAAGGAATGTTCATCTCCCTACTAACAATTGCTGGATGGCTTAGTAATCCTCCGACATCTGTTACTATTGCAGATGCTTTTTTCATCATCGGAATGAAATCTGGTGTTGTCATAGGAGATACCAATACATCTCCTTCATTCATTTTGTCCATATTTTCTGGAACAGAGAATATTTTTACAATTCCTTTCGCTTTTCCTTCGCAAGCAGGAATTCCTTTGATTTCTTTATCTGATAAATCTTCTTTTGGCATCAATGATTTTCTTAGTTTGGATAATTCTTCAGGATTGTTTATAAGAATCTCTTTATCATTATGCAAGAATAGACAAAAGTCATCTCTTTCTCTGTTTTTAATATTTGGTTTAGTATTATTTTCTAAATGGTTAATAGCTTCTCTGAAAGTTAGTAATAACAACTCTTTATATGTTAGTCCCAGCTTCTTAGCAATTAATGTTAGAAAATTATTTGCTTTGAATGAAACCTTGCTGAAGATTTCTGCACTTTTTTGCCTGATATAGGCTAGTTCAGATGCTGCTTTTGTGATGAACCTTGTATTCTCTGAAGGTTTGTTTTTTTTACTGTGTAATTCTTCAACTTTATGTAATTCTTTCAGAAATTTGTCTAATGTTAGGGTTTCACCCCAGAAATGATGAAATCCTACCCAGTCAAACTCTTCTAAATGTTTTTCAATCTTATCCCAGATAATTTTATCTTTCTTTATTTCTTCCAATGCTTTGTCATAATCTTTTCTTATTAAATCTAGTAACCCTTTTTCTTCAAGTAATTTCTTTATTTTCAATGATTCCTTATGCTCTGTTATCATAGGTGTTTCAATCATTGGCGTGCTGTTAAGAATTTCAGTATATGGAACTTTAATTTTCTTAGAATAATTTATAATCAAGTCATCAGTGAGCATGCAAGTAAGAAGCCATGGAACCATTATATCTCTTGATGAAAAAATGAATTCTTTGAATAAGTTAGTATTTGCTTCTTGGCATTCCTTAACTTTTGGAATCAGTTTCAGATGATTATTAAATACTTTTTCTGAGACTTCCATATAATTGTTAAAGAATTCTTCATCTTGTTCATCAATGGCTTTTGCTAATCTATCTTTGATAATCTTCCAACCTTTCTTAGAAGGAATGGTGTGTCCATCAATAATCAATATTTTACAATCCAGATTTTTAAAACCAATCTCTTGGCAGAGTTCTTCATCATGCCAGTCAACCCAGAAAGAAGCAGAAAGCGGTGGCTGAATCCATTGACCATAGTACTCCCATTCTTCAGGATTTATAAGATCTGCTCGGCTCATTTTATTTTCTTAACTACTCCTTTATTAGCATCTACTTCTACCAAGTCCCCATCTTTGAAAACTCTTGTGGCTATTTTTGCTCCGACAATGCATGGCAACCCCAGTTCTCTGCTTGTCAATGCAGCGTGACTCAACATTCCTCCTTCATCTGCAACGATTGCTACTGCTTTTTTCATGTAAGGAGTATATCTTGGATCAGTTGTTCTTGCTATTAGTACGTTTCCTTTCTTCACTTTTTTCAAGTCTTTTAGTGTTTTTACAATGACTGCTTTTCCCTTAGCTTTTCCTTTACTAGCAGTTGATCCTTTCAATTCTTTTCTACCACTCACATCTTTTATTACTATTCTCTTGATTTCTTCTATTTCATCAGAATCTGTCACAATATGCATCTTGTCTTTGTAAACATAGTGTATGAATGGTTTGTTTCTCTTCTTTATCTCTTTTGGGTCGGGTAGTTTTCCTTCAAGCAGTATTTGTTTTATTTCATCATAAGTAAGATTTGTAATTGTCCTGAGAGTTATGTCTTTATCATTGAACATATCTCGCAAGTGTTGGAAAAATGGTTGTAAGTAGTAGAGTGCTTTTTTCCATGCATCAACGCGGTCATTTTTTATGAATGCGTATTCATGCATCAATGTTGCCTTTGCTCTTAGCTCTTTGTTTTTAACTTTTTTTATTAATTCTGAGAATTCCTTTTTGCTTTTTTTTATATTTGAAAATGTTTTTTCAATCTCTTCTTGTTTCACTGTTTTCTTCAGTTTAGCCAGATCCTTCTCAGTATATGGTGGTTCTGAAAGAGAATAGACATTTAACCACCCATATTTTTCTGCGACTTTCTTCAGTGGTTTGTCAAGAAGCATTTTTTCAAATCTCTGATACACTGTTGGAGTTTCTGCTTGTACAATTATCTTGAACTTGTCTTTGAAGACTTTTATTAGTTCTGTCTCACAGTTTTCGTTTAATGTGAATGGGAGCATTATGTAATCCTGAAATTCTTCTGCTGTCTTAATATATTTATTACACATTTTCCAAAGTTTCTTCTTTGAAGCAGTTCTTGCTATTTTTCCGAGTTTCTTTGCAGGTTCAATCAGGTTTTTTCTTTTTTTAGGATATTCTTTCAGGTGTTTCTTATAGTTCTTAACACAGTTATTCAGAAGTTTCATAGAGTACTTGTGAAACAAGTCTTTATCCATATAATAGGTAGCATTTGGTTTTTCTTTTGGGATTGTGACAAATATATCAACATGTTTTGCTATGTGCTTCATAAACACATATTCCCTTGCAATAGAAGAAGGCCTTGTAGCCCATATCCTGTAATCGTATTTCTTTAGATGGTTGAATTTATTCATTTTATTTTTTTAACAATTCCTTTGTTAGCATCGACCTCAACAAGGTCTTCATCTTTGAAAGTTGTTGTGGCTTTATGGGTTCCTACAATGCAAGGAATCCTAAATTCTCTTGAAACAACAGCTGCATGGGATGTTATACCACCTTCATTGGTCACAATGGCTCCTGCCTTGGCTATTAAAACCATCATATTAGGCTGAGTCATGTCCGTAACCAGCACATCTCCTTCTTCAAAAATTTTAGAGAGTTCTTTTACTTTATTGATGTTTTCTGATAGTATTACTCTGACTTTGCCTGTGTGTTTTCCTTTGCTTACAATGGTTCCTTTGATTTCTTCTTTAGTATTTTCTTTGAATAATTCTGGATAGTTGTCTTTAGCGAATTTTTTGGCTTTTTTGCCTGATAAAAATATTTCTTTGTAATCTTCGAGCGCGACAAAATAACTTTCTTCTCTCGCTTTCAGTTCTTCCTTTGATAATGATTTTCCGTTTTTCAAAGCTTCAATAACTTCTTTAATCCTGTAGTACGAAACTAGTTCAACAACTTTAATATCAAGCCTTTTAGCAACTTCATCCATAAGATTGTGAGCTAGGAACTCAACTCCTGCCCAAGTAGGCTTCAATCTCATCCTACCAAGCGTTGTTCTATGAAATAGATCTACTAATTGATTTAATTCATCATTGTTGAATTCTTTTAGTATAGATATAACTTTTTTCTTATGTCTCTTTTTTGAATCGATTATTTCTTGAGTAATGTTTTGGTAGTCTGTTTTCTTATCATCTAAGAACTTATTCTTGTAATAATTGATTGCTTCATCCAAGTCATGTGTGTTCCACATATGCCAGGAAAACCTTTCTAAATAGCTTAAGATATCATCTTTACTGATGCTATCTTTGTCTTTTACCAAATTATACCAATATATTTCCCCATTGTTGATATCATCAAGTTCATAAGGTTCTACAACTGTTAGCAGTTTATCCTCGTCTTTGACAATCTCTCTGATCCTGTTCTCTGCAGCCATTAAGGGCTCATGTTGTGATTGACAATAAAAAGCAACTCCGTCAGCAACACAATCTTGTAGTTCCCAAAATAGATCAGCAAGCTCTTCATTACTCATTTGAGAAACATTTGAATTTTTTACTTTTTTTATGATTTCAAAAAATGTTCTTCTGGTTTCTTCAGCTGCTTTGAAATATTTGTCTGCGAAATTTTGATTGAAAAACTTTTTCCCTTCTTCAACTGTTTCATCGAAAGATCTTTTAGATAAATATCCTTCACCCAAATGATTCTCAGAATAATATATTATATCTCTCATTGTGGTTCCAGGAAAAGGAAACTTTTTCATGAAGCTAATCATCGCTCCATCTATTAGAAACATTGATATTCTCCCTCCCCACCAATAAACAAGTTTCTTTTTCATTTTAGTTTTTTAACAATTCCTTTGTTAGCATCAACCTCTACCAAGTCTCCATCTTTCAAAACTTTAGTGGCAATCTTTGTTCCTATTACACAAGGTATCTTCAATTCTCGAGATATTATCGCTGCATGGGTTGTTATTCCACCTTGCTCTGTGACTATTGCCGCTGCCTTCTTCATTATTGGGACAAATTCAGGTGTTGTATTGTTGGTTACAAGTATTTCTCCTTCTTTGAAATCATATGCTTTCTGTGCATCCTTTACTAGTCGAACTCTGCCTTTTACAAGTCCTGGAGATGCAGGCATTCCAAGTATTTCTTTTATGTCGCCATAGTTCTCTATGAAATCTGATTCGTTCACATATGTTTTCAAATCTTCCCCTTCATACACGATGCATCCTTCAGGAAATCCGCATGCAAAGTTCTTCTCAATTCTTTGTCTTAGTTTCTCTCTGTCAATATTCTTGTTCAAAAACATATCTTCAAGTTCATCTTCTATTGTGTTGCGTAGGTCTGTCACAGTCAGATTCATTCTCTTCCCCATTTCTTCAAAGCATATCTTCATGAAATGAGCTATTCTAACAAGACCCATCTTTCTGTAGTCTTGCATATGAGTCATTAGCTCTGACATCCTGACAACATTGGTTAAGTGATCATTATTAATCTCTTTCAAGAGCACATCTTTCTTCTTCTTGTTCTGTGTAAGCATTTCTTCATAGTCTTCCTTAGTATCAAGTTCAAATATCTTCTTTGCAAAGTCTTCTTCCTTCAATATCAAAGGAAAATAATTGTTTTGAACCCAATAATGTTTTTTGACATGATCCTGCAAAAGTGTCCAAATTTCTTTGTCTTTTTTTACATATTCATAGAACTCTTCAAAGCTTTTCCAGTCACCTTTTACTTTCTTTGCAATCCTTGCAAGGTCAATTGCTTCTTCATTTACATATGAAGGAATTGTAGGAGCAGTCAATATGACAACCACTTCTTCTTTGTCATTTCTATCAGGTATGAAAGAAATTATGAACTCTGAGAACCAATCTGTTTCTCCCACTGAGAGAAATGAATCTGCAAGATATCCTGATGCTCCTTGTTTTACATTTGCATGGTATAGTTTCTCGTAAGCATCATATAATTCTTTGTCACTTAGACTTGCAAAATCTATATTTTCTGCTTCTTCGTACGCTTCAATATTTGCTTTATGATCTTCTTCCCAGATATTATACACATTCATGAAGAAATCCAAGTTCTCCTTGTTTTTTTCCAAGAAAATATTTCTAACTCTTTCGAGTTCGTGCAAATCCCAAAACCAATCAACCTCGCTGTTGGAATTTATAGTATATCCGCTTTTGAATCCAAAGGGATGTTTTTTACACATCTCATAGACACCCGCATGTATTCCTTGCATGAATATCATATGCAAAAATCCTGGATAGAGTTTTTCTAGCCATTCATGATTGGGATTATTCACAATTATATTTTGCTTTGACAATATCTTCATTTTATCTTTCTTACAACTCCTTTTTCTGTATCTAATTCAATAATATCATTATCTTTGAATATTTTAGTGGCGTACTTGGTTCCTATTATACATGGCTTTTTCATCTCTCTACTGATGATTGCAGCATGGCAAGTTAAACCTCCTTCATCAGTCACGATTCCGGAACACTTCTCAACTGCTGAGATAAAGTTGGGTGTTGTTAAAGGAGTAACTAATATTGCTCCTTTTTCCATCTTGCTAAGTTCTTCTCTATTATTGATCACAATTACTTTTCCTTTAATGTTCCCTTTGAAAGCAACCATTCCTTTTACTTCATTTGAACTTGCAATGTCAATTTCTTCTTCTAGTGAAGTATCTTCCCAATCGAGAATTGTAAGCTTCTTGTCAAATAAAGAATTGAATCCTTTTTTCCTGTTTAAGAAAATTTGGTTATCAACTTTTTTATTGTTTTTCAAGGCATCTTCTATTTCCCAGTATGTTAATAAGAATGCATTGTCAACTCCTAGTTTTTTGTTTAAAGCTTCAATAACCTGTTTCATAATTAAGCCCATGTAGTTCAAAGAATCTTTTTTTGCAGTTCTTATATAGATGAATTCTTGAAGAGTTCTGATTGTTTCAATTAGTTCTTTATTTTTTACTTTGGAAATGACGTTTTCAGATGATTCCCTTAATATCTCTTCTTGTTGTTCATATTCACTAAGTTGATCTTTTGCAGTATCTCTTAACTCATTTATTCTGCTCTCATAATATTCTGGTGGAAATGGTTCTCCAACAAATTGTCTGATGTTAAACCAGCCATATTTTCTTGAGAGATCCATACTTTTTTCTTTGATATCAGTTTCTTTAGCAGCTACTTCTAGAACTTCTCTTAACTCTATTACTACTAAATTACTTTTTGATGGAATACTTATTTTTCTAAGACAATTTTCGGCTTCTTCTCCAAACTCTCTTTTCAAAAGCTTAAGAACTTTATTCTGTAAGTATTGATCGATGCAGTATGCAATTGGCATTGTCTGTCCGATTACAGGCAGCATTGTTGTAATTATTTCTTCAAATTCTTCGAAACTAATATCTGTATACTTTTTTGTCGTTGATTTATCGCAGAAACTTATTAATTTCTCAATGTCTTTTTTATAACCCTCAATAACTTTTCTTAAGTCTTTATCATGTTTCGCAAGCAATTTTTTGAATTCTTCAACTTCCTTTTCACTGATGTAAACTTTAGTTCGTACATATTTATGCTTTGTAAACGAGAATTTGAATGAATAGTGTTCATCAACATTTTCTGACATTGATTTATTTAATAATGAAACCCATAAAAGGTTTGATTCTCTAACCACTCCACCCATCCATTTAGTCAATTTTTCTCACCACTCCTTTGTCAGCGTCAACTTCAACGAATTCGCCATCCCTTAAAACTCTAGTAGCTATCTTTGTTCCAACAATGCATGGAATCCCCAGTTCTCTAGAGACGATTGCTGCATGGCAAGTTACGCCTCCCTCATCAGTCACTATGGCTGCTGCTTTTCTCATAGCGACTATGTAATCCGGTGAGGTCATGGCTGTAACCAGTATATTTCCTTCTTTGAATGAGTCGAAGTGTCTGGCTCCTGATAATAATCTTACTTGACCTTTCACTTTTCCTTTACTAACCACTAATCCTTTGATATCTTTTATATCTTTACTAACCTCGATGTGTACATATGGTTCTAGTATTTCATTTGCTTTTTTACCGAAGAAGTAGACGCACTTGTTCTCTTTTTCTTTATAGTATGACAGGTATCCTTTCTTCCTTTCTTCAGCATCTACTTTTATTTTATTTTCTGCTAAAGCCAAAATGTCTCTTCTTGCATACCAGAGCAGGTCTTTAAGTTTGATATTGTTCCTTCTTCCAAGCTCTTTAGCAAATAATGTTAAAGCATGTAGTGCTATGAAGATGTATTTCTTTCTGTAATCCTGCCACCAGATACTGAATGAAAGTTTAGAGGCAAGTTTTTCAACCTCTTTACTAAGATTATACTTCTTTATGACCTCTTGTTTTTTCTTCTTGACTCTTGATTTAAAAGTTTCAGTCTCTTCAATCTTCTTCTTGGCTTCTTCTGCACTTATCTGATCTCTTTCTTTCTTGAATTCTCCAACAGTCTTTACTCTCACGCCTCCATATCCATTGCCTATCCAGAAATACTTCTTTTGATGCTCTTCTAATGACTCGGTTTTTAACAACTCCATTTCTTCAACCTGATAAAATGACAAATCTTCAGGCGCAGACAATGCTTCGAATATCTCTATGAATTCTTCAGAGTCAAAGTTCTTTATGCCTTCTTTCAATAAACGCTCTCCGCCCCAATTTGATAGTTCAGGTATGAAACCATAAGTCCAGAAATTATCATATTGTACGTGGAAGTATTCTATAGCTTTTAATAACTCTTTATCACTCATTCGTTTTAATTTTTCTTTATCTAATGAATAAACATATCTAACCATTTTGTCTACAAATCCAAGCCATAGCTTGTAATACTTCTCCCTTGTTTTATCTGGTTCTATGAATGATTTGAATATATTCTCACCCCGGTCGTACAAATCCTTGTTATCAACAACTATGAGAACCTTTCCATCTTTCATATGAGTCAGTGCATCACACCAAGAATACTTCAGTAGGTTTTGGAATGAAATCATCTGCTCCATAAAGTGATCTATGTATAATGGGTAACCATCGATTGGCCCCCACTTCCAGAGTTTTCTTTTTGGGTTGATCATTTTAGTTTTTTAATAATCCATTTAGAATTTGTGTATAGAACTATATTTAAAAAACTTACCTATGGAAGCATTGTTCGAAGTAATCACATTGTCCTGTACTCCATTTGCACAAAGGACTTTGCTTTTTTGAGTAATCTTCTTTCTTCTTACTTGTTGTCTTTGTATGGATATAAGAAACTTCTCTTTTTGCATCTTCAACAAGTTTGTCATCAACAGGAACTAGAAGTTCAGAATGTTTCAAGAAATCAATTCCAACAATATCTGGTTTGACACCCTTAACCTCTTCATACATCAAAGCATAAATGCCAAGCTGCAATCTATATTCTCTAGTTAATTCATTCTTCTTGCTTGTTTTGTAATCTAATATTATAACATTGCCGTTGTTCTCAAACAATGCATCAATAAAACCTCTAACCTGGAACTTTTCAGATTTGAATTTGACTTCTCTGTTTGGTGTTAAGTGTTTAATAGCTTGATTAAAAGTTAAACCATTATTGTTTTGAGCTCTTAACTTTTTTTTAAAACGATTAAACCAGTTCTTTAACATACATTTACTTTCATCATAGTAGAATTTTAACTTTCTATCGCCCAATCCTATCTCTGATAGTTCTGTATTGTTCTCAGCCCACTTCTTTTCTAATAGCCAAAACAAATGCAAACGAAGAGAATCTTCAGAATCAATCTTCTTATCAATATCAAAGAAATCCTCAAGAACAGAATGTACAATATTCCCCCTAATCAAATGAATGCTTGGTAAACTAGGCAATTCTTCTATATAATGATAATAATACTTTCTAGGGCACTGTTTATAGGTATTAATACTGCTAGGGCTCTCTACTCTAACCATTTTCTATAATTTGTCAAGCAATATGTGAAACTCTTTGCCTTTAATCTTCTCTTTTGAAGAAAAAGTAAACTTCTCATTTGTCTCATGAGTCACATCAATAGTTTTAGCTCCAACTTTTCTCTTTATATCACTCGAATATTTTGAAATCCATTTCTCTTTTGTCTCTATGACCAATTCTATCTGGTCCTGCTTGTCCAGATTTGCTCTCTTCCTCAAATTCTGGGTTCTCCTGATTATCTCTCTTACAAATCCTTCCTTTTCCAAGTCTTTAGAAACTTTGGTGTTCAGGAAAACAGCTGTTTTAACAAATTCTGACATCTTGTAATCATTAGGAATTTTCTTTTTCACTTCCAGATCATCCTTTGTAACCACAAACACTCCTAGTTTTGTCTTGTCAATATTTTTGACTATCTTTGAAGTGTTTTTTTTGATCAATTCAACAACTTTGGTTGTTTTGTTACCGAATTTTTTCCCTAATGCTGAATAATTTGGCTTTATCTCATACTCAAGCTTTACTTTCTTGAAAACTATTTTCTTAACATTGACCTGTGCTTTGATAAGTGAATTCATTTTTTTAACTGCTTTTTTCACAGCGTCGTTGCTAGTGTCTACAACCAATTCTTTCAATGGCCATCTTACGCCAATGCCTGCCTGGTCCCTGCATGACAATGCAGCTCCGATGACTCTTTCAGATGCTTCAAAGGTTTGTTCCAAGCTCTTTTTAATTAATTTCTTATCATGTTTTGGCCAATTAACTAGATGAAGGCTTTCCTCTTTTAGATTGAACTCTTTTTTCAGGTTCTGATAAATCTTCTCTGTTATGAAAGGAGCTGTAGGTGCAAGCATCACTAATGATTTCAGATAGACTTCAAACACAACATCAAGAACATTCTTTCTTTCCTGATCTGAGCCAAAGCCTGATTTCTCTCTTACAAACTGTATGTAATTCCTTGACAATTCCAGCAACAACTCTTCAACTGTTACAGGAGCTTCGTTGATCAAGTATTTGTCAAACTGCTCAGTGGTTTTCTTTATCGTGCTATGTAGCTTTGAAATTATGAATTTGTCTTCCAAACCTAGTTTTTTATAATTTGGAGTTCCAGGTTTCTTACCAAGGCTTTTTGCCATGTCCATCAATAAATGCTGCAAGTTCCAGAAAACAAACAAATTGCGATGCTTGACTTCAGTATCATCAAAATTATAGTTCATATCCAATCCTGGCTTTGAAGCGGATATTGTGTAATATCTCAGTGTGTCTACTCCATACTTATTAATTACTTCATATGGTGATATGACATTTCCAAGACTCTTGCTCATCTTCCTGCCTTGAGTATCCTGTACAAAACCATGCATGAAAACAGATTTGAAAGAATGATTCTCCATAGCTATCATGCTAGCAACAAGAAGTAGATTGAACCAACCCCTTATTTGGTCCTTTCCTTCAAGTATGAAATCTGCTGGATACAATTTCTTGAACAAATCTTTCTTTGATGGGAAGTCCAGACAATTCCATGAAGTTGTTCCTGCATCTATCCATACATCAAGAACATCTGGAATTCTTTTCTTTTCTCCTCCGCATTTGCACTTCCACTTCATCTCGTCAATCCATGGAATGTGTAAATCCTTAGGAGTTTTCTTTGCTTTTTTCTTTAATTCAGAGACAGATTCAATTACTTCGTAATCATCACATTTATCACATTGCCATATAGGAACAGGCGTTCCCCAGTACATCTGCCTTGTAATCCCATTATCCCTTAGATTCTCAAGCCATGATGAAAAAGCGTTATAAGCTGCGTTTGGAACCCAGTAAGTCTTCTTATGTAACTGCAACATTTTCTTCTTCAGATCCTCGACTTTGAAGAACCATTGCTTTGTAGTTCGGAAAATAACAGGGTTCTTGCATCTCCAGCAATGAGCATAGTCATGCTCCACCTTTGTAACTGCCAGTATGCTTCCAGAATCCTTCAGCTCCTTAATGAACTTCTTGTCCTCAACCCTTGCCTTCCAACCAGTGAACTTACCCATCTCTTTTGGAAACTCTCCTTTTCTGCTCAGATTGTTGAATGGTGGTATCTTTTCCTTTCTACCGACTTCGTAATCTTCAGGTCCGCATCCAGGAGCGCAATGAACAAGTCCAGAACCAGCGCTTACATCAACATATTCCTTAGACATGACAACTGTGTGGACTTTTGGATGTTTTTTCTTCAACTCTTTGTATATTGGCAGATCCTTTTCCATTGGATGCTCGTATTCCAATCCTTTGAGTTTTGAACCTTTGAAAGTCTCTATTATCTTGAAACTCTTGCCACAAACAGCACTTATCAACACATTTGCAAGCAATTTGGCGACTATCCAGACTTCTCCATCAACCTTTGCTTTGACATATTCCAACTCCGGATTCACCATCACAGCAAGATTGTATGGTATTGTCCAAGGTGTTGTAGTCCAAATGATTAAATGTTCTTTCTTTGTCTTCTTGAGCTTGAATTTCATGAATATGGAATCATCCTTGACCAATTCATACTCCAGCTCATGCTTTGCCAGAGAAGTTGTGCAGTCATAGCACCAATGCATGACCTTTTCACCCTTGTACAATCTCTTCTTTTTCTCTGCCTGTTTGACAAGCCACCACTCACCTTCTATGAATTCTTTAGTTAATGGATAATAAGCGTTCTTGAAATCCATCCACACACCCATCTTTTCAAAGTCATCAGTCATTGAGTGCATGTTTTTAACAGCGAAATCTTTGCAGTAGTTAACGAATTTTGCAACCCCATATTTCTTTATCTCGTCTAAATGTTTCAAGCCAAGTTTTGCTCTGACTTTCAATGATATTGGGAATCCATGCATGTCATAACCTGCTCTATCCCAGACATCGAAGCCAGCCATTCGCTTGTATCTCAGAACTACATCTTTCAAAGCCTTGTTCCAGGCAGTACCTATGTGAACACTTCCAGAAGTATACGGAGGTCCATCTAGGAAGTAGAAGCTCTTTTTTCCCTTGTTTTTCTTCTTTGCTTTGTCATATATCTTGTTCTTGTCCCAGAGCTTCTTTATCTCTTTTTCAACAATCCTGAAATCATAGCTTTCCTTCATTTTAATCATTGAACATCGTTAGTTTATATTAATTTCTATGTTGCAACCCTCATTTCTAGCCAGATATGACTAGAGCTCTAACTAATAATAATCATAGAAATTATGTTGATGAAGATGTTTTTCATCATGAAGAAAAGATTTCTGATGATGTATATAAAGTTTACTGAAATAAATTAAGATAGTTTTTAGTTTTTTTAAGAAATTTTTTGGGATTCTTTTCTAACTCTTCTTTTATCTCTTCTTTAGAAAACCATTTCACTTCAGCAACTTCCTCTTCTTGTACTTTGAAATTAGTTATTGGAATATCAAGAACACATTCAAACCATTGTGTAAAATGCTTGTATTTTCCTTCATTTTTAGTTTTAGGGCCTTTCTTTATAGTTATATTTTTTAAACCTAATTCCTCTTCAGCTTCTTTGATTATATTTTGCTCATAGGCTTCCCCTTCTTCAACAGTTCCTGCAACAGCAGGGCCCCATCTTCCTGGACTATGTATTTTTGTATACGCTCTTCTTGCTAATAATATTTCACCTTTAGAATTAGTTATCCATAGTGCTGAAACCCTGTAAGTCAAGTTTTTTTTGTCAACCGTTTCTCTGTATTCAGAACCGACAACATTATCCTCGTCATCTACAACTATAATTTTTCCTTTCATAATGATTTGTCTTTATTTGATTCTTTTATATTTTACTAATCGCAAACTATATAAAAAACTACTTTATCAACAAATACATGAAAAAGGCTGCTATCTGTGTTAAAGACAGTAAGAAACTTTCTGAAATGAAAAATATTCTAAAAAACAAGGGTTTGACCTATGTTACAAATAATCCTGACTTTGTAATCTCTTTAGGAGGGGATGGGACATTCTTGTACTCTGAACAGCTATATCCAGACGTACCAAAACTCTTAATCAGGGATAGCAAGATATGCAAGAAATGCGTTGGTGACAACAGGGAAACAATCCTTGATTTCATAAAGATGAATGCTTATGACATTAAAGAAGAGATGAAACTTGAAACTAGTTTCGGAAAAAACAAATTAGTAGCTGTCAATGATGTGATAGTGAGAAATAAGAATCTTAATCAGGCAATAAGATTAGAGATTCATATCGATGGTGAGAGAAAACATGCTGAACTGATAGGTGACGGATTGGTTGTTTCAACACCTTTTGGCTCTACAGCTTATTTCAATTCCATAACAAGAGAAACTTTTGACAGAGGTATTGGTGTTGCTTTCAACAATCCTGTCGAGGAACATGGTCATGTTATTTTAAATGAGAATCAAGTGTTGAAAGTGAAGCTTTTAAGAGGAGATGCAGACATCGCTGCTGATAACAACCCAAAGATTTATAATCTAAAAGAAGGCAATAGTATTACTATAAGGAAATCCAATAATAAGACCAGAATAATAACAATTGAGGGATTTGAATGATGTTCACTATCAAAAAAGGCTGCCCGATGTGCGGCAATGATGTGAAAGGAAGCAAGGAGAAGAAGTTCTACTGCAAGAATTGCAATTTCTTATATGAATACGGCCATTTGAACAAGGGAAAGATTATGAAGCATGAAGCAGAGAAAGTCAAGGAGCTAAAGATAGAAAGAGAGCCTGGTTATCTATACTTCATTGACAAACAAGGAGATGTTTCCAGAGTAAAAAGAGCCAAGAGCAAAGCTGACAAGGGAAAGAAAAAGCATGAGAAAGTGCTGAAAGTAGGTTTGGAAAAAGAAAGAGCATACCTTTACTTTATCGATACTGATGGTGGAGTCTCAAGAACCAAGATGAAAAGAGGGAAAAAGTCCTGATGATAATAAGCAAGAAAACGTTTTTTCTGATACTTGGGATAACCTTGATAGTTATAGGTGTTGTAGGTATATTTCTGCCAATACTTCAGGGGTTATTGATTATTTTCGCTGGGCTTTTCCTGATAGGAGAACATAAGAATATAAAAATTGTAGATGATATTAAATCTTATATAAAAAAGCTAAGATAGTGTTTTTAGAAAATAATATTAACTAGTTCTACCTACTATCTCTTCACAGGGATAATTATGAGGAGACTGGTTGGCTTACTAGGACTACTTTTTGCTTTGAATAGTGGTTTTTCATATGCTAGTAGTCTGAAGAAAGAAAATGGATTTCTTGAATTCTATTTCTTAGACGTTGGAAACGCAGATGCTACTATAATAAAAACACCTGACGATGATTATATCCTTATAGATGGAGGATTCTCATGGAGTTATCCTGAAATCAGTCAAAAGTTGGATGAACTTGGTTGCGACACTCTTGATGCAGTAATTGCAAGTCATCCTCATGGAGATCATATAGGAGGTTTGCCACAAATAATAGATGAATACAATCCAAGACTGATAATTGACAATGGCCAAAAGTCAAAGAGTTTTAGTTACTATAAATATAACAAAATAGCTAAGAAGAATAACAGGATTTCTATGACGAATGATACAACCATGTATGTTGGAGAGTATGTTGAACTTAATATTTTTGTTCCATATGGAGAAGGGTTAAATAAGAAGGCGAATGATAACTCTCTGGTTGTTGTAGTAAACTATTTAGAGTTCTCTGCATGGTTTTCAGGTGATCTTCAGATACAAGGACAAGAGTCTATTTTTGATTTAGGAAAATTCCAGGATGTTGACCTTTTGAAACCAGGTCATCATGGTCATAGAAACGGGACTAATAGTGAGACTTTAGAGTATCTCAAGCCAGAAGTAGCTATTATGCATACAAAGAAAGAAAAACCTAAATCTTCACCTCACGATGAAGTTTTAGACTTGTTTTCAGAATACGGAGTTGAAGTTTATAGAACAGATATCCATGGTACTATCAGTTTGGTAACAGATGGTAGTCTTTACTATGTCGAATCTAATAAGAAGGCTCTCATAGCACAGGTTCCGCGAGACTTAACCAGACTTTACTTAAAGTTTAGTTTTAATGTCAAAGAAAACATTTATAAAAGTAATTTTTTTTTGAATAATTGAGGTGTTTTAAATCATACATTTAACAAAAGAAAATTTTGATGCTGAAACAAAAGAAGGAAAGGTTATCATAGACTTTTGGGCGGAATGGTGCGGTCCTTGCAGGATGCTTGGCCCGGTCTTTGAAGCTCTAGGCGAAGAAATGAAAGACTATAAATTCACAAAAGTCAATGTTGATGAGAACCAAGAACTTGCAGGAAAGTATGGAGTCAGAGGCATTCCAACAATGATTTTCCTGAGAGACGGCGAAGAAGTCGACAGAGTAGTCGGTGCATTGCCAAAAGAAGCATTAAAAGCAAAGATAGAAAAAATATTCAAATAATGTTCAATGTTTATCCATAATTTGAATCCAGTTCTGTTAAAACTAGGTTTCTTAGAGATAAGGTACTATAGTTTAGTATATATTATAGGGTTTTTGCTGGCTTACTTTGTATTGATAAAAGCTGTAAAGAGTAAGAAGGTTAAGAACCTAACAAAAGCAGCAGCAGAAGACTTCATGGTTTATTTGATACTTGGAAGCATTATCGGTGGGAGGCTATTTCACTTCATATTCTTCAATCCAAGTGTAATATGGACAGATCCTTTAGAGATATTGTTTATCTGGCATGGTGGCATATCCTTTCATGGTGGTTTGATAGGAGCAGTAGTTGGATATTATTTCTTCAGGAAGAAATATGATGTTAAGTTTTACGACTTAGCTGATTTGTTGATGATACCATTTGCATTCACATTATTTCTTGGCAGAATTGCAAACTTCATAAACGGAGAGCTATGGGGGACAGTTACAAATGTGAATTGGTGTGTCCAATTCCAAGGAGTTGAAGGATGCAGACATCCATCGCAGTTGTACGAAGCTGCTAAGAATTTGGTTATCTTCGGAGTATTGTGGTTCATGAAGGACATGAAGAAACTGAAGAAAGGAATGATATTCTGGAGCTTTGTACTGATGTATGGATTATTGAGATTCATAGTGAACTTCTGGAGAGACGTCGACAGAGAAATGGGACAAATACTAAGCTTGATAATGGTTGTAATAGCTGTTTATTTCCTTTTCAAGCTGAAAAATAGCAAAAATTAAATACTTCTTCTTCCATAAATAGATATAGGGGATAAAATGAACGAGATGAAATGCTCTGTTCATGGCCTTTATCACGAGACAACATGTAGTTGGTGTGGAGACTCAATATGCAAACAATGTATTGAGGCAGGTGATGGAAAGAAATACTGCACCAAGTGTTATCATAAGATTTCAAAAGGCAGTGTCGCAAGGTTCTTGAACAAAAAAACACTGGGAGAAAAACCCGGGGAAAAGGTTTTCAACATAGATCCTATGCTAACAGAAGAGGATATAAAGAAGAAACGTCAAGCACTGGAGATAAGGGAGAAGGCTAAAAAGATATTGGCTGGACGTTGAGCCTAAAACGGAAAATATTAAATACTTCTTCATAGAATTATTCTTCTAGGATGAAACTGGAAACACCTGTGATAATAGTTAATTTCAAGGCATACATCCAGGGAACTGGAAGTGGAGCTGGTAGACTTGCGAAGATATGTGAGAAAGTGGCTCATGATACAGGAAAAAACATTGTTATAGCTGTTGAAGAGGTTGACTTGCACAGGATAAGTTCAATGGTTGATATATCTGTTTTCTCTGAGCACATGGATCCAATACATCCTGGAGCACATACAGGACAGAACTTGCCAGAAGCATTGAAAGAAAACGGTGCAAAAGGTACAATTCTCAATCATTCTGAAGATCGCTTTAGGATAGATATGCTTAAAGGAAGCATTAGCAGAGCAAAAGAGCTGGAACTAGTAACAGTTGTTTGTGCAAATGATGCAGACACTGCAGAAGCAGTAGCTGCTTTTGAACCTGATTTTATAGCTGTAGAACCTCCTGAATTGATAGGGGGAGATATTTCTGTAAGCACATCAAAGCCAGAAGTGATAACAGACACAATAGCCCAAGTTAAGAAAGTGGCAGCTATTCCAGTGCTGTGCGGTGCAGGCGTGAAGTCTGGCGAAGATGTGAAGAAAGCCATAGAGCTAGGAGCAGATGGAATACTCATAGCTTCAGGCATTGTAAAAGCAGAAGACCCTGAAAAAGCTCTTAGAGAATTAGCAGAAGCACTTTAGACAATGACGTAAATTCTTTTCTTGGAATCATAAGTGTTTTCAAATACAACTCCTCCTCCAGATGTATATTTGTAGATGATTTCTACATCAAAAGCGTGCTGGCCCTTAGAAGTTTTTTTTGGTATGTTTATCTGTATCAAGGCGTGTTGTTTTTGGTTTGGTTGAAGAGAATAATCTTCAGTAAAGTATATTATATCATTACTTGTAAAATTAGTGCTTTTTGATTCAACCTTAACTCTAAAATCTGCTACAGTATTAAGCTCATTCCAAAAACCAACTGTGAAAATAGCTGCTTTTCCTCTCTCAGCTTTAATTGTTGTTCTTGGAATAACTATCAAACTGCCGTCATCCATCAATTTATCAAGATCCTGTTCCATTTTATCTGTCATAGAAGCTTGAAGCTTTTTCCCAGTATCTATAAACTTTGAGAACAATCCAAAGCCTATAGTTATTAATGCTATTGATAGAATAATAACTACAAGCATATTTGTAGCAAGTTCAAAACCTTTCTTATTCATCAAAAATCCTCTCTTGATTTTTGGGAATTCAAAAAACCTGGTTTTTTGTAATTCATTTTAAAAATATAGATAAAAAAATTATTTCATGAAGTGGTATTCTTTGACAAGCAGCCATGTGAATAAGAACATCACAACAGCTCCTGCGATCAGCACTGAGAATCCATACCAGAAATCCTGGCTAAGGGTAATAATCTTATAGAATCCAAAGCCCATGATTATAACGCCAATCCATAGGAACTTGTCAAGTACTAGCTTCATGATATCAAATTCTTGTTCTTTACTCATGTGTTTCTTCATATTATACACCTCTAAGCATTCACAATAATTTCAACTTGTTTGGTGCTTTTTGCTACATCACCTACTTTTGCTTGGAGTTTACAGAGATAGGTTCCTGGAGTTGTTCCTAATCCTTTAAGTCGAACAGCAAATTCGACATGGTCTCCTAGATTGATTTTCTCTGATAATGAAACAACATCTAATGGAATTTCTTCAGTACAATCTCCTAATCCTATTTTAACTAAATCGTCAGCTCCAAAGAAGTTATCGTTGTACACACTGGCAACAAATGTATCTTCCCCACTTGATTTTACAACTAGCTTTGCTGGATTAGTAGTAAATGGTTCTGATGCTGATGCAGGGTTTGGAATTGGAGGAGCCTCTGGCAGATTAACCAGTCTTTCCCTAAGATTATTGATTAATGTTATTCCTAATCCAAGAACTGCCATAGCCATAACAAGTATTACTATAGCTTGAATACTCATGTTTAAAGAACCGTCTTTTCTTCTTGTAATCATTATCATACACCTCTTGTTTGTATTATATGAATTCTTAGGGTTTTCTCTTTATATAATTTTCTATAGTTTTACCTTGTTAAAGATTAATATTATACTTTTTTTATAAGAAATCAATTTCATCTGACCTTATTGTTATCTCCTTTGGAACTGCTTTTTTTTCAGTTTCAACAAGTGGATTAATGCTTAATGCTTTTTTCAGAGAGATTGGTCCGCAATTAGCGCAAATAAAAAAAGCTCCGTATTTGCCGTTTTTTATGCTTAGAATTTCTTTACAAGCGCAATTCATTTCAGGCAATACTTCTTTCTTATGCATGTTACAGGTTGCAAATCCCTGTTCATTCTTCGCAATTGCTTGTTGTCTACAAAATATGCAGTTGGTAATCCTCATATGAAAGATGAATGTTTGGAATTTATTTATAAGGTTTGTTGTGAATTAAAATAACTTATTAATGATATATTGTTAGGATTCCGGTTATTTGCTTCAGATTCCTTATCAAAAAAAGAAACATTTATATATTATCTGTTCTCTATAACTATTAATATTTTAAAAAGAGGTTTTAAAAGGGGTGATAAATTTGGTTACTTATCTTGAAGCAACAGGTATATCTCTAATGGATGTATTAGCCAACTTATGGTTTCAATTTATTCAATTGTTACCAGGACTGATCGGAGCTGTTATTTTGCTATTGATCGGTTATTTCTTAGGAGCATTATTCGAAGGAATAATTAAAGGCGCTCTATTAAAAGCTGGTTTAGACCATTGGGTAGAGAAACATGAGAGACACCACGCACTTGGTAAAGCGAGTGTATCAGGTATCATTGGTGGAGCTGCTAAATGGTATACATTAGTACTGTTCATGAGTCCGGCAGCAGCGCTGATTAACCTGGGAGTATTATCAACCTTACTATATGACTTGGCAAGATGGTTGCCACACGTCATCGCAGGAGTGTTGATATTCTACTTCGGCTTGGTACTTGCTGACATGGCAGAAACGTCCATTGAAAGCCACAAGTTCAAGTGGAGACATTTCTGGGGAGGACTAGCAAGAGTCATAATAATCCTGTTCGTGTTAGACATTTCCTTGAAAGAAATAGGAATAAACATTATTATTGCTGAGTCAACCTACTTGATACTACTAACTGGAATCGTGTTGGCATTGGCACTAGCAATCGGAATTGGATTCGGAATGGCACTAAAAGATGATGCCAAGAAGATAATAAAGAAATTAACTTAATTTCTTTTATTTTTTTTTCTTTTTTCGTTTTTCTTTCGGATTCTATTTGAAAAAATATTTAAACGAATATCTTATCTTTTCACAGTATGGGAACATTTGATGATATTCTAGGTCATGGGGAGTCTTTGATAAAGAATGAGAATGCATTAGACTATGATTTTATACCGAAACTCATACCTCATCGTGAACAAGAGCAGAGACAGGTAGCTCTAGCGATAAAACCATTACTAGGGAAAAGAAACGGGAGGAATATGTTCATCTTTGGCAAGCCAGGAGTTGGCAAGACAGTTGCAGCAAAACATGTTCTTAGAGAGCTTGAAGAGAAATACGATGACATACACGCGGTATATGTTAATTGCTGGCAGCAAAACACCAGTTACAAAGTAGCTGTTTCTATCTGTGACCAAATCGGTTTCAAGTTTGTCCAGAACAAGAACACAACAGAACTATTCCAGGTAGTGGCAAGGATTGTCAATGAGGCATCAGTTGTGTTTGTCTTTGATGAAATAGACAAAGTAGAAGATACTGATTTCCTGTATCATTTGCTTGAAGAAGTTTACAGGAAGACATTGCTATTAATAACTAATTATAAGGTCTGGTTGACGGATCTTGATGAAAGAGTTCGTTCCAGATTAACGCTTGAGCAGCTGGAGTTCAAGCAATACACTCCAGAAGAAACCTCTTCAATATTGAGAGACAGGTTAGGATATGCTTTTCCAAAAGATGTTTGGAATGATGAAGCTTTTAGCTTGGTCGCGAAGAAAGCAGGTGAGCTAAAAGATATAAGATCAGGATTGTTCTTGCTAAAGGAATCTGCATTTGCAGCAGAAGAGAAAGCAAAGAGAAAGATAGAATTAGAGGATGTTAAGAAAGCTTTCTCAAAACTTGATGACTTCACAATCAAGAACAGTGAGGAATTAGAAAGTGAAACAAAGTTCATCTATGGTCTTGTGAAAGAGAATTCTGGAATGAAGATTGGCGAGTTATTTGAGGTTTATCAAAAAAAAGACGGTAAATCAAGCTACAAGACCTTCCAGAGAAAGATAGAGAAATTATCAGAGAACAAATTCATTTCTACAAAAAAACAGACAGGTAAGGGTGGTAATACCACAATTGTTGAGAAGAAATTGACTGATTTCTAAGAATGGCTCCAACCAAAACTCAATCCTCCATTATCAAAACACTCTATTAACTTCAGATTTATGCATTCTTCATCTGGACAGAAACCCTTGCCCTCATATATTCCACCACCACAATAATATTGCGTTGATTCTGAAGCTATTGAATGACCAGTAACTGATAGTTCATCAGTGAGCAAAAATAATAATCCAATAAATACAAGGACAAGAACAATTACAAGAACACCTGTTTCATGTTTGTGTTTATTCATTAATACCTGTTGTTCTCTCTACGGTTTATTCTATATAAATATTATTATTTGACCACTGGACAGCTTAAAAACTAGTTTGTTTCTCGTCGAGGGCACTGGACATTCTGCCGTGGGGTATTTAAATGAAAATAACCATTTCTACTATGTTGCATTAAACAAAGTTCATTGGAGGTGATGCACAATGTCAACAGAACAAATTGAACAATTATTTTACAACCAGATAAGGTATTTGACAAAGAAAACTGTGGAAAGCTTTGATGTACAACATAGTGATGCAAAGATGTGAGGTGATGCATATGATTGCAGAAGAAAAAGTTTATAGTTATTATCCGGAGAAAGTGGCTCGTGTCATGATGGAACATGAGCTAATACTGCCCGGAGAAGAGAATGCATTTGCAAGTTTTGTAAGAGGTTATTAAGATGTTTGGAAAAAAACAATACTTGGAATGGAACTCTTATATGAATAAAGTAGATTTCTTAGATATGTTTAATTGGCAGCAATCTGTAAGAAGGCAGAATATTAGTAGATAATTTTTTAAAGAGTAATTTTTTCTTTTTCTTTATGGAAGTCTTGAATAAGGATGAATTCTTAGGAAGAAAACATGTTATGGTTCAAAAGTTAAGATCATCAGTGTTTGTATACCCTACTGATACTATTTATGGCATTGGTTGCAATGCGGAGGATGAAGAACTTGTAGATAATATACGAATGTTAAAGAAAAGATTTGACATGTCATTCTCGATAATTGCACCTTCAAAAGACTGGATAAGGGAGAATTGTGTGGTTAATAAAAAAGCAGAGGAATGGCTTGATAAATTACCGGGACCATACACTTTAATCATGAAGCTGAAGAACAAGGATGTCATAGCAGAAAATGTCAACCTTGAAAAAGATACTGTGGGTGTCAGGATGCCTGATAATTGGTTTTCAGAAATTGTTTCTCAGATGGGTGTACCAGTGGTTACTACTTCTGCAAATGTTTCAGGAAAAGACTTTATGACTTCTGTGGATAATTTGGATCCTGAAATAAAAAAAGGAGTTAACTATGTGATAGATGATGGAGCTATAAAAGGTAGTCCTTCAACATTGGTGTTCTTGGATAAGAAAAGTATAAGTTTGAAAGAAAGATAGTTAATCTTCAACAGAATATTTCAAGTCTTCTGGCTCACAATCTTTAGTGTATTTTTCAAGTTTTTCGACTACTTTGTCATATTTTTTCTGGATGTCTTTTTCTTCTTTATCTGGGTCTTTTCTGTCCATCTTCATAAAAGTAGCATCACTTCTTCGACATAGAGGACACTCTTCTGGTTTATCCTCTTGCTTTAATTCGCATCCACAACCCTCACATAACCACACTATCATAAGTAAGAATAATGTGTTTTTATTTAAAAAATTTTGTAAAGAACTAGATTATTTTCTTACCTGTCTCCTTATCTACAATGTGGATTGCTTCTACAGGGCAGGACTCTGCAGCTTCTTTGTTGTCTTCAAGCTCTGAATCATCAATCTCTGTTTTCAATGGTTTTGCTTTCTCATCACCGTTGACTTCTACCATCTCCCAATTACTGCAGATTGCAGCACAAGCTGCGCAACCAATGCATTCATCAATGTCATTCTTTATTGTATATTTTGCCACTCCAAATCACCTTTTTAAAACTATTTGGCATCTCTTTAAATATTTTTCTGTAGCTAATATTCTACTATTGTTACGCCAGAAGAATCGTCGTCTTTATCGTCGTCATCGCTTGTTGGATTGTCAAAAATGTTGAATGATCCTTCTCCAACTGTTGGCATGTCATCAGTGTTTATGCTGCCTTGCTCAACGAATTTCAACAAGAAATCTATTGTCTTCTTTATGTCATCGACAGAATCTTTTTTTGTATCGATTTCAATTCTCATTGTTAAGAAGTTTGTTTGTTGAAGTATAAATATTTTTCTTTTATTTTTTATAGATTTCTATAATCTTTTCCAAAGCGTCTATATAACTATCTCCTAGTTTAAACTCTTTGAATTCCTCTTTGAATTCATCGCTTGTTGAAGGTATTATCTCTTTTATTAATTCGTTATATACTCTCATTCCAAATAATAGAGGGCTCTTTAATGACATCAATGCATAAGCGCTTGACTCTGATTCTTTTTTGACAAATACAATTTGGTAATCATCTTTGTTTAACTTTGTTTCAACACTTATTCGTACTTTATCACCTTCTGTTTCTTCTTTTATAGAATACTTTGCTTCGCTGATATCGTGCTCTTGAAGTTTTTCTAAAAGAATTTCTAGTTCAGGATCTTTCTCTGTTTCTTCTTCTGATTGAGATTGATTTTCTCTATTTTTAGTTATTAAGTCCTGAATGAGTTCATCAATCTCTTCTTCAGAGATATTTTCTTCTGCTCTCGTCATACTAAGTCACTAATGGGCCCGCGGAGACTCGAACTCCGGACCTCCGCCGTGTGAAGGCGACGTCATAGCCGCTAGACTACAGGCCCGAGATGATTAGAAAACAATTGAGGGTTTATATTTCTTTTTGTTAAGAATCAGGTTAAGCTTTATATATTACTATAAGTTACTTAAAGTATGACTGCGCAAGCAATGTCTGTATGTATACCTGCAAGGAACGAAGAAAATACTATAGCTTCTACTGTTCTTTCCGCACTTAATCAAGACTTTTCAGGAGAATTAGAGGTTTTAGTCTGTGCAAATGCATGTACTGATAACACAAAAAGAGTAGTGGAAGAACTTTCTGCAAAGCATAAAAATGTCCGATTGTTGAGAAGTGAACCTGGCAAACCAAATGCCTGGAATGAATTGGTTCTGGAAGCTTCCTTTGATGATCTGGTTTTTCTGGATGGTGATGTTGTAGTAAAACAGGGATCTTTTGAGGCTATTCAGACTGTATATGATAATGGTTCAGAGATTTATGGGGTTTCAGGAGGTTGCATTAAAGTTCTCGATGATTTCAGTTTTCTAACTAAAGTCTTTAACTTGCCTAAAGATTTACCTCCTGGAAATAATTTTTGTGGTCGCCTTTATTCAGTTAAGAGAGAACCTTTCTTCAGAATGATGAATCAGAAGGGATATCATAAAATGCCTGTTGATGTTATCAATGAAGATCTATGGGCTAGTTTAGTATTGGAAATCAGAAATAATAATAAAGTTGTAAAGAAATATTGGAAGGGGACAAATAATGCGAAGGCTTATTTCAAACCAATCAAAATAAGAGATTTCTTAGCTGAACAAATAAGAATTAAGGAAGGCCAATACCAATTAGCTAATGAACATCCTTCTTTGAACTATGATATTTCTCAAAGATTAATAAGAAAACTAAAACAAAGAGTGCCTGAATGGTATGATAAATGGAAACAACTTGACAACACTCATGAAAAAATGATTGTTCCTTTTGTTTTTATATCAAGAAAAATCCTGTACAGAGCTCTGATAATGTATGCCGATTATAAGGCAAGAGAATCATATTTCTCAGGACAAGCTACAAACTTATGGAAAGAAACAAGATCATCAAAAACAGCTTTTAATGAACAAGCTTTAATCCCAACACAAACAATCACTGGTAATTAGTATATATCTAGCTATGGGACTAAACATTTTTAAAAAGTTTTGACTTCCTTACAAAAATGTTTTCAAAAATTAAAGAACTTTATTCGTCAATATTTAATAAGACTTATTCAGTAGATGACATAAATAATGTGCCCGCTAATAATCAGCGGAAATATCTTGAGAGATTATCATTTTCGGAACAGAAAAGATTATCTGATGAAGCAGAAGCACTATTGAAGATTGAAGAAGTCAGAGCATTATTGGGCTTGCCAGAAACTTCAATGTCTTTAGATAAACCTTTATACATCCAAAACGTGGCTACAGTTGCGTATGTGCTTGCTCAGAAAGAGAAAGGAAGAGTTGACTTCGATTTCCCTACAGGAAGCATTGATCAAGCTGCTTCTACACCATCAACCGTGAGTAATTAGTATATATTATATTAGTAATTTCTTTTACATCCAATCCTTTTATCTCTGCAATCTTTTTCAAGCTTTCTTGGATGTACATTGGCTCGTTTCTTTTGATACTTGCATCATGTGTCAAGAATGGAGCATCTGTTTCTGTTAGTAGTTGATTCAATGGTATCATCTCTACCATTTCCTGGAATTGCTGGTTTCTAACAATAATGCAAGGTATTGAGAAACTCCACTTATTGTCAATGCATCTTTTGATCAATTTCTTGTTTCCTGAGAAGCAGTGCATCACGACTTTCTTTGCTTCCATCTCTTCCAGAATATCTATGGTTTTCTCTTCTGCCAATCTTGAATGTACTATTACAGGAATGTCAAATTCTTGAGCCATTGAAACAAACTCTCTGAAGCATTCTTGCTGTCTTTCAAAGTTGTTGTCGTTCTTCTTGTCAAGTCCTATTTCTCCAATAGCAATCAACTTGCTTTTATGACTCCTGATAAAGTCTAATTCTTTTTGGAATTCTTCTTCAGAAACATTGTCGCATTCGCAAGGATAATAACCTAGAGCAACCTTGACAATGTCAAATTTCTCTGCTAACTCCAAAATCTTCCTGTTGTAGTTAGGCCTTGTGCCGTTGCAGATAATAGCAACCGCTCCTGCTTCTTTAGCTCTTTCGACTACTTCATCCCTGTCTTTGTCAAAGTTCTCGAATTCTAAATGTGTGTGTACATCGACTAACATATAGAAGAAAAAAGATGTTGGTTATTTAAAGATTACTCCTCTTTCTTTCTCATCTTGCTAAAGCTTTCAATTATATCAATGACATATTTTCCATCTTCTAGCTTGTAAACAAGAGGTTGTTTCTTGAAAAGATTAACCAAATCTATCTCGTACTTTCCTGGCTTCAGAATATTTATTGTTTCAATGTCTAGAACAATCGGCTTTTCCTTGTCAATTTGGTTGCCTATTATATCATAGATATCGTCTTCTATCTGCTTCTTCTCTTTCTTGCTGAGATTTATTATCTCTTCTTTTCTCTCAAGAGCGCTTTTCTTTATGTAGAAAAAAAGTTTCCCGCCACATTTGCAACCCTGAAGAATCTCGCTGGAACCGTCATCATACATTGTTCCGCATTTAACGCATTGGTGGGGAATTCATATCACCTTTTAGGACTTTCTTCTGTGAAAAGTTGTATCTTGTTTGGATCTTTTTTTATATCCTTTATTATAGATGCAGGACCTATGATTGTAAATCCTCCTCTGTCTCCAAGAACCATATTTATGAACATGGATCTTAGTTTCTGCCAGACATCCTTTGTTTCACTGCTTTCAGGATTGATAGCACTCAACTCGATACCTTTGAACTTGTTGTCAATCTCTTCCATGGTTTTGCTGATCAAGTCTGTCTCTTCATGACTTTTTAGTCTTCCTTCCAGAAGAATTATCTTTTCTTCTTTTACAATTTTTAATAGTTTGTTAACTCTATGAATAGAATCTAATCCTTCAATTTCTCTGTGTGGAACAAATTGTAAAGTTAGCAATCTAAACCCTCTTTTTCTTAATCAGTAACCCTGAATAACGCTTCATAGAAGTCATCCAAATTGTTACCATACTTAGCACTTATACCAATGACTTCATATTGTGGAAATGCTGACTGGACTTTTTTGATGTCAGCTTTTTTCAAATCAACTTTGTTTCCTACCAGTAGAACTGGTATATCTCTTGCTTCAAGGTTTCCAATGATTGTGATATTAACTTGTGTGTATGGATCCTTGCTTGCGTCAAGTACAACGATGACAACGTCCATATCATCAAGCCATTTTATGGAATCAATAACTCCTTTTGTCGCTTCCTTTGCTCTGCTTTTTGCTTCTTTCTCTTTCAAACCTTCTTTTATGAACTCTTCATAGTCTATCTTGGTAGCTATTCCAGGAGTATCGACAAGGTTGAATGTTAGCTCGCGACCCTTGCTTTTGATAGTTATCTCTTCCTTTATCTGAATCTCCCTGGTTTCATGGGAGATGTTTGACACAGAACCCATCTCCTCACCAAGCCAATCCTTGCAGATTTTATTAGCCAGTGTTGTTTTTCCACCATTTGGTGGACCATATAGCCCTAGCTTGACTTGTTTTTTCTTCTTGAAAAGATTTCGGAAGAATTTGCCTAACAATCTAGTGAATATTCCTGCCATATTTCTCTAACCTTGCTATTGTTTAGAAAGGTTTTACTATATAAAATTTTTCTTTTTGTAATCATGCAAGAATAGTGTTTTTTTCTTTTTAAAATCTAAAAATATAAATATAGGAACCTCTAAAGATACTTTATGAGGCACCAAGAGGTGAGGAGTGGCCTTTTCCTATCAGACCCATTGAAGATAGGTGTGAAAATAAAGGACTTTTCTCTAAAAGGAGTTGATGGCAAGAGATATCATTTACATGATTTCTCAACAAGAAAGATATTGGTTTTTGTTTTTCTTTCCAATAATTCAAATTATTCCCATGCTTATCACAGCAGATTGGTGGCTATTCAGAAAAAGTTTGAAGATAAAGGAGTTCAGGTGATAGGTGTGAACTCGAATGATGAATCTTATTCAATCCATGATGGCTATTATCGAATGGTTGAACAATCAAGAAAACATGGTTTTAACTTTCCATACTTGAGAGATATGGATCAGAAGCTCGCGAAGGAGTTTGATGCTATCTGTACTCCTGAAGCTTTTGTTTTTGATGAAGAAAGGATTCTCAGATATAGGGGAAAGATAGATGATAATTGGAGTAATGCTTTTGGTGTAAAGGTTAATTTTGTTGTGAGAGCTATAAAAGAAATGCTTCATAAGAAAGAAGTTAGTATTCAAGAAACAACTCCTTTTGGGGATACCATCAGGTGGCATTATTAACAGTTTCTACCTGGATCTATGAAAATGCCTGAACTGTTCTTGGTGGTTGTGTGATAACCGTTATACATGGAATCCAGAGAGATTACACCTTTTGTTATGTTCAGGAATGAAAAGTAAGTTTTGTCTTTGTACTGTATAACCAAATCCTTATCATCTTTTATTTCAATAGTGTATTCCTCTCCATTGATGAATTCTGGTATCCAGAAACATTTTCTGTAGCCGTAATGCACCAATTCAGCCATATAAGCCTCATTTTGGATTACATTTGCTAATGCTTCAGCTTGTCTCTGTGTCTGCTGGTTTCTTATGTCAATGGTTTTCTGTTGTATCACTACAAATGTAACTGCGAATATCAGCATCATGAAAGTCATTAATATGACAAACTCCATGCTGGTCTGCCCTTTTTTTAAGAAACCCTTTCTTGGATTGATACGTATCCCTCTTTTGATTCAATCTTTATTTTCATATAACCTGAATGGAAGTCCTGAGAAATATCCCTACTATATTCTCCTGAAATATTCACATCTGAAAAGAAAACTGATTCAGTTATCCCTCTGTCTGTTTGGTAAAATATTATTAGTTCATAATCGTTTGTGGAAACGTTTCTAGTGCTTTCAGGAAAGTTAACTTCCAGTGTTGTCCAAGAGTATTTTCCAATAGCTTTCATCCGCTCCACTTCATTTATGATGTTTTTTCCTATTCTGTTTATCTGGCTAGCGACTAATTTTTCATTGGAATCCTGGGAGTATTTGTAGAATAATATGCTGCCTGGAACTATGATTGCAAGAGCCATACCTATGATGAAGAGATACTCAACAGATACTTGCGCCTTGCTTTTCACGTTAACCTCTTTTTATTATTCTACGAGATTAGACTATATAAATTTTATGCAGTTTGAATACAAAAATAAAGCAAAAACCTTTGGTTTTTGATTATCAAACAAAGTTCGACAAAGCAAAACTTTTATTAATGCTCTGAAAACACTTATCTGCTATGGGTAAAAGCAGAAGGGAGAGGAGGCTTGCGAAGTTCAAGAAAGGAAAGTATCATCTGGAGCCTACAGATTTAGATGCTGAAGAAAAACCTGAGCAAGAAGCTCCTAAAGAAACAGCGAAAAAGGAGTATAGAAATGCTTTTGACAGGATATATACTACTCAATACAAAAAGCTTGTTTTTATACCCATAACCCTTCTTCTGATAGCTTTCATATTAATAGGCATAAATATAGTAACCACAGGAGATTTCATGAACAAAGGAGTTTCCTTGAAAGGAGGAATCACTCTTACAATCCCTACTGAACAGGAAATTTCAGTTGCTGAACTGGATTCTTTTCTGAACTCACAATTTCTGTTAGCGGATATCGGTGTTAGGGAAGTATCAGAGTTTAGAGTGCAGACAGGTGTTATTATAGAAGCATCGGATTTGACAGAGCAGGAATTACTGTCAGCAACAAAAGAATTCTTAGGAGATTTTGGAGATTCATATTCTATAGAAACAATTGGTCCTTCTCTTGGTGAGAGTTTTTTCAGGCAAACAATAATAGCTGTTTTGTTGGCTCTTCTTTTCATGGGGATGGTTGTGTTTTGGTATTTTAGAACACTTGTTCCAAGCGCAGCTGTTATACTAGCAGCTTTTTCAGATATAGTAATCACTATTGCTATAGTTGATATTATAGGGATGAAGGTGAGCACTGCTGGAGTAGCTGCTTTCTTGATGTTGATAGGTTACAGTGTAGACACGAATATTCTGCTAAGTACTAGAGTGCTTAAGAGGAAGGAAGGAAACTTGATGACCAGGGTTTATAGCGCTCTAAAAACAGGTCTGACAATGAATGGTACAACTATTGTGGCAGTTATTGTGGCCTTAATAGTTTCAGATTCAGAAGTCATCAAACAGATAATGACAATCATACTAATAGGTCTAATTATTGACATGATAAACACTTGGATACAAAACGTCTCAATATTAAGATATTATTTGGAGAGAAAAGGAGCACAATGAATAAAGTAAAACAATTATTCAAGAACTGGAGAATAATAATAGTATTAGTTGTGTTATTTTTTGCAATTATCAGTATCCGGCCAAATCCTTGGCATGAAGGAGCGACCATAAGGTTTGTGCTGAAGAACAGTTCTGCTTCTCTTGCAGGTATAGAAAGTCCTCCATCTGGCGGAACTCCTATGAGCAAAGAAACCATAATATCCATAAATAATTTGCCTATAACTAATGCAAGGGATTATTATGACTTTGTTGAGACCCTTCCACCTAACAAAACATTCACAATCAAGACTGATGAACAATTCTACAGAGTTGTTACCAAGCCTGAATATAATATTACTGTTCTTAACGAGACAGAAGAAATAACAGAGGAAGTTTTTAATGAGACTTTGAACCAAACAGTCAATGTAACAAGAATGGTCAATAAAGTACACAAAGAGATAATCGGCACAGAAGATATAGGTATTGTGGTTTATGATGCTCCAAAAAATAATCTGAGGAAAGGATTGGACCTTTCAGGAGGAACAAGAGTTATTCTTGCTCCTGAAGAAAAAGTTGATTCTGAAGAACTTGATGTTGTTGTTGAAAATATCAAGGAAAGATTGAATGTTTATGGGCTGAGTGATATAACTGTGAGAGTTGCAAGCGATCTGGAAGGAGACAAATTCATAGTTGTTGAGATTGCAGGAGCTAATAAGGAAGAAGTTCGTGAACTATTGGCAAAACAAGGAAAGTTCGAAGCGAAAGTTGCTGGTGAAACTGTTTTCAAAGGTGGAACTGATATAACTTATGTTTGTAGGCGTGCAGAATGTGCTGGTATAGATCTTAATTCTGGTTGTGGTCCTTCTGGCGATGGCTGGGCTTGTAATTTCAGATTCAGTATTTCATTGAGTCCTGAAGCTGCCCAGAAACATGCAGATGCAACTTCAAGATTAGATGTTGTTGTTGAGGGAACCCAGAGTTATCTCAATGAATCTTTAGAATTATATCTGGATAATCAGCTTGTAGACACTCTAAGGATAGGTTCTGAGTTGAAAGCTAATCCGGTTACTGATATTTCCATAAGTGGAGGCGGATTTGGCAGTTCACAGCAAGAAGCAACCTATGATGCTCTTAATAGTATGAAGAAATTGCAGACAGTGCTTGTCACAGGTAGCTTGCCTGTAAAATTGAACATTGTCAAGAGCGATGCTATATCTCCTATTTTAGGAGAACAATTTCTCAAGAACGCTGTTTTGGTTGGATTGTTTGCTATTGCTTCTGTAGCTATAGTTGTTTTTGTAGTTTACAGGAAATTCATAATATCCATACCAATGGTTATAACAATGTTTTCTGAAGCTATCATAATTCTCGGATTGGCTTCAATCATTGGCTGGAACCTTGGGTTGGCAGCGATTGCAGGTATAATCATCGCCATAGGTACTGGAGTTGATCATCAGATTGTAATTGCTGATGAGATTTTGAAAGGCACTAAAACTTCTGCTTATGTTTCTTGGAAGGACAGGATAAAGAATGCTTTCTTCATAATAATGGCTTCATATTTCACAACAATGGTTGCCATGGTATTATTATGGCTTGCAGGGGCTGGTTTGTTAGAGGGATTCGCAATCACAACAATGCTAGGAATATCTGTAGGAGTGTTCATAACAAGACCTGCATATGCAGCAATGCTGGAAATACTTAGTAAGGAGTAAACAAAAATATTTATAAAAAGGTTATATTTCGTTTTTTCTGTGGGCCTGTGGTCTAGTGGCTATGACATCGCCTCGACATGGCGGGAATCGTGAGTTCGAGTCTCACCGGGCCCATTGACGGTATCGTCCGTCAACACCTAGTGTGGCATAAAGCCACACAGTTTGATGCGTAGCATCGCGACTGCAAGGAGCATGATGGTGTGAACGGACATAACCGTTCTTCCGAGTTTCACCGGGCCCATGATTTTTTTAAGTGAGAATGAAAACATACTTTGACGAAATCGCAGAAGGATATGAAGAGCTTCATAGAGAAGAGCAGATGAAGAAGCTGAATATCATAAAAGAAAACTTGATAGTTAGGCCTGGTGACAGGATGCTCGATGTTGGTTGTGGCCCTGGTTTTGCAAAAGAAGTTTTTGATTGCAATGTAACAGGTCTTGACCCTTCTGAAGAGCTTCTTAAGAAATGCTCTTTTAAAACTGTTCGTTGTGAAGCAGAAGATATTCCTTTTCCAGATAGTTATTTTGATGTTGTTATTTCAGTGACATCCATCCATAACTTTGATGATTATAGAAAAGGCATAAGAGAGATGAAAAGAGTTGGGAAGTCAAGGTTTGTATTCTCAATCCTAAAGAGCTCAAAAAAGTTTGACAAGATAAAAGTTTTCATTGAAAAGAATTTCATTGTTAAGAAAGCTATTAACGGAAGTCAGGATTTTATCATGATATGCTAGCGTTAACTTTATATTACAGTAATTATTATTTATAACCATGGATGTCAAAGAATCAATTCAAAAAAGAAGAAGTGTAAGAGCTTACAAAGATAGAGATGTTTCTGATTCTTTAATTAATGAATTAATCGAGGCTGCGAGATTAGCTCCTTCTGGAAATAATATCCAGCCTTGGAAGTTTTTTGTTGTAAAGAATACTGAAACAAAGAAGAAGCTGAAAACGAACAAGGCGTTCTATAATGATTTTGTTTATGAGGCATCTGTAATAATTATTTGCTGTGCAGATCCTAACGAATACGTGAAAAAGAAAGGACGTGATAGTGGAAATGAAATGCGTGCGGTAAGAGATTTATCGCTAGCAGCTGCTTTTTTAGTGTTGAGAGCGACAGAACTGGGATTGGGCACTTGTTTTGTTGGGTGGATTGACCAGGAGAAAATAAAAGAGGTTCTGAATATACCTGGACATTACATTGTTCCTTATGTCATTCCTGTCGGCTACCCTGATGGGGAACCAAGATATAAAGAAACTAAAGGCAGAGATGAGATTATTTTGCAAAACCAAAATATATAAATACTGGTTATAATATTCAGTATACTAAATAATATACTAAATAATATACTAATTTTAAGGTGTTTTTATGGCTTTTGAAGATGTGAAGGATGCGCGAATTAAAAAATTGGCTGAAACTCTGAGACAGAGTGGAATGGCTTCTTCTGACACTGAAGCTATAAGGATGGCTGAGGAGATGAGTTCTACAGAGAGCAAGGTTCAGAAGTCATTCGATTACCAGCATGATGAAGCTGCGAGCACTGATTTGAAAGATGCAACTTCAAGAGTTGTAAAAGAGGAAGAAGTCGAAGAGCCAAAACCTCTTCCTAAAACAGAAGAATCTCCTGAGATTGCTGAGGAAGACAAGCCAGGAAGTTTGCCTGGACAATTTGATCAGGAAGAAGTTTTCAAAGAACAAGAGGATGTTATTAAATCGAGTTTTGGCGGAGATGTTGACCCTGATGCATCTGTAAAGGATTTGATGAAAGAAGATGCAGAAGAAGTGTATAAGACAGGCGATTCTGAAGAAGAGAGTATAACTCCTATTGAACCAGAAGAAAAAGAGGAAATAACTATTTCAGAACCAAAACCTGTTAATGGCCCTGTTTCAGACCCTCAACATCCTAAGCCTATGGCTGCTGAAAATCTTTCCAATGGCGATTCTGTTTATGATCCTGAGGATCCTAATGGTGTGGATAAGATATCTATTGATGATCCGACTTATGATCCTGAAGAACCAGCTCCTCATGAGCTCAGAAAGATAAGCACTGATATCGAAAAGAATGAAGAATTAAAAGAAGTAGAGAAGAAAACAGAATCAAAAGATTCTGAATCTCAGTCAAAGACTGAGAAATCAGAGGAAGAGAAAAAGAAAGACATTGAAGATATGTCTGAGTCAAAGGTTGATCTGGGCAAGGTCTTTAATACTGGTAAAAAATAGTTAAAAATATTTTTATAACTTCTATTTTAGTCGAAAAAAGAAAACCTTTATATACTACTTTATAATTATCATTTAATATTGTTACTCTTAAATGGAGAAGATTTTAGGGGGTATTGAAAAATGAAGAAACTTTTGCTTTTTTTGGTAATACTTTTGATGACAGTAATGTCTGTGAATGCACAGACATGGACTATGACATTATCAGCCGTCACTCTTGGCGATAGTTCTCAGGAAAGGGAAGAGAACGCAACTGCAACACTTACTGTAACAAATACAGGCACAGGAAACTTAACTGATATAACCTTTAGTTCAAGTGCAGCATCAGTTTATAATATTGGTTTCTCGCCGTCAAGCGTATCAAGTCTTTTGGCAGGTGCAAGTACAGCTGTTACAGTTGAAGGATATGTTCCGGATGACCAAGATGCAGGAAGTGAGAGCATAGGAGCAATAACTGCAACAGGAACAGGCAATGCAAGCCAGGTGACTGCAACCTCAACATTATCTATGGGTGCTGAGAATAATCTTATAATAAAAGATGTTGATGTAACTGTTAATGGAGATGATGAAAGTCTTGATGATGGAGATGATGTCAAGGTTTTTCCAGTAGCAGAAATAGAGATGGTCATTGAGTTAAAGAATACACATTCTGATTTGAATATTGAAGATATAGAAGTTACTGTAGAAGGAGAAGATGATCTTGATGACATTGATGAAGATGATGACATTTCAAAGATAAAAGATGGAAAGAAAGACACAGTTAGCTTCAGCTTCACAATTGATGAAGACGCAGAAGATGGAAATTATGACATAGAAATAATTGTTGAAGGAGAAGACGAGAATGGAGCAATGCATGGTGAAACCTGGACTATTGAGTTCGAATTGGATGAGGAAGGCATCATAATAACTAAGGCAGAGATGATACCTGAAAGTCTAAGATGTGGAGAGGACTCATTCGATTTAAGAATTGAGCTTACAAATGTAGGAACAAAGGATGAAGATGATATTGCGATTGAGATAGAATCAACAACTCTTGACTATGAAAAAAGAGTATCAGATCTTGAAATTGATGAAGATGATGAAATAACAAGGACATTAACAGTTGATGTTCCAGCAAATGCAGATTCTGGAACTCATGTTATAGAGATAAGAGCTTTCATGGACTTTGATGAACAGACACACCGAAAATACTTGTACTTCACAGTTCCATCAAGTTGTACTGTTGAAGATGAAGAAGATGAGATTGTAGTTGTTACACCAGATGATACTGATGACGAAGAAGAGGAAGACTTCGAATTCGTAGATGCTGGTACAGACACAACAACAACTTCTACAGCCGGAACAGGCTTCGGTGTCTGGGGAACAGTATTGATGGTTCTAGCAAATATCTTGGTGCTAGTAATCATAGTAATACTAGTCGTGAAGTTCTTAGTGAGAGCTTAGAACTAATTTTTTATTTTTTTTCTTTATATTTTCTAAGAAGTTTATTTAGTTTTACTAGTAATGGTTTTCTCCAATCGCGTTCTAATTGTGTTTTGATAAACTTCACTAATAATTTATCTTCTTTTGTCAGCTTTAACTTTTCAAGTTCTTTGCATTTAGCTAGAATTTCGAAATCTCTATCAGTTGGCATAACATACTTTTTCTTTTCTAAAGGTGTTAAATTCTTCATTAGAAATAGAGTTTATTTTTCCCTTTTTATTTTTTTACTATTTCTTCCATTGCTTGCATGAATTCCTGGGCTTCTTTCAAGTATTCTGCGTATTGTTCTCCAGAAACATCTTTTATATCCCGAGCAGTTATCATTTTCATCAAATCATAGAACCTTTGCATAACTTTAGGATACTTCTTGTTCAGTAAACCAGGTTTGACTAATTTTTTTTCTAGCATTTCTGCGACAAGCTCTGGTGAAGGCGGAACTTCATTCATCTTCATCAAAGCGGCGTGAGCAGAGTCTACAACTACCCAATACAAATCAACAGTTGCTTGCAATAAATGCCATTTAGAATTCATCAATGTAGAAGGAGCTCTGTTGAAATAAGCGAATGTTGACTCTGGTGATGGCCTAATTCTTCCCTGATGGAGCAATGCTTGCAATGGCTCGAAGAAGCCAGTGTCAATCAATGCATAACCATCTCTTAATATATTAAGAGCTATAGGATCTCCGGATCTCACATACTCCCAGAAATTTGTGAACTTCAAGGTTGTTATGTGTAGTCTTGTCGAGATGTCAGCTACTATTTTCTCAACAATTAATCGGTAGGTCTGGATAAGTTCTTTGGAAATGACCATTGTGATATCATCGACAATCAATAGAATATCAATGTCTTTAGTCTTCTTTTTTTTCCTTGCAGCACTTCCAAAAATAACTATTGCTTTAATGAAATTACCGAACTCCTTGTAAACTCTCTTAGAAAAAGTGTATGCAAGATCAATATCGCTCTTGCCGTACTTATCTGTGTTCTTCTTTTTCTTCTTTTCTAACTTGAATTCCAAAAACCCACCTCTTCTAAATTATTGATTGATATAGTATTATATAAATTTTACTCTAATGGCACCTCGCTCCATAATTTCCACTCATTTGAAGGTGAATAAGCCCCCACAATATACAATGGTGGAGCGTCATAACCAAAGTGCTGTTTGTGAACTTCTGAAAATCTCTGTGGATGACCTGTTGTTAGTCCATAGACAGGGCTTCCAAACCTAGACCATGTTTCAGGCAGTATTGTCTGTGCATTGAAACTTCCAGGTTCTGCAATAAAATCTTTGTAGCCTTTTTCTCTCATGAATCCAACTAACTCTTTGATAGGAGCATTTCCTTTTCCGACTATTAAATGTTCATCATCATAGCCAAAGTTGTCTGTCAAGTGGATGTGCTCGAGTGCTTTAGCCTCATGTAGTTTCTTTACCTTGTCAAGAGCCCATTTTGCAAATCTCTTGTTGAAATCTTCATCGCTCTCTGTTGGCACTCCGTTTGCATCAGTCTTTCTTTTCAGATGTGACTTCCACATGTTCAAATGTCCTGTGTCAAGAGTTGTTTTAATATGTGTCTCAGCCAGTTTCTTGGCTTTCTCTTCACCAAGGCTTGTCGCTAACTTTTCAGCCATCTTTCTTCTTGATACCTGCACAAGTTCCAATAACTCATCAGGATGGCTTCCGAATTGGTTTGGATGCCAGTTTTCAGGGGCGACATAGAGAGCATCCTGCAGTTTGTCTTTGTTCTTCTCATATTTCTGCCATGTCATTATACCAAGATCTGCCAATGACTCAGAAGACTTTTCAAGTCCATATTTATGCATTGTAACCACGTTGTCCATTGCTTCCTGTGCTTCTGTAGCATGAACATCTGCTGCTGCAGATGCTTCGTGAGTGTGTCTTAGACTTGCTTCGCCACCTCTTACCTGTTCTCTTAACCATTCTACTATTTGCATATCCTTTGGGGGAACAACTTCACTGTTGCTGAAATGTTTTTTTGTTGTTAATCTCCATCTCTCTTCTTCTGGAAGACTTTTATCTAGTTTTTCATAAAATGTCAATGCTTTTCTATGCTCCTCTAATATCTCTTTTTCTCGCTCGTATCTCTGAGCATAGAATAGTGAATGTCCTTTGTGCTGCAGTACTTGGTTTATGTATTGCATTTTAGAAAACATTTCTTCTGGAGTGAGAGGGCTTTCAGAATGTTTGTTATTCCATCTGTCTGCTTTGTCTTGAAAGTATCTCCAGTCCCTTCTGACAGTTGCGAAGCTCATTTTCTCAGACACCCATTCAGGTACTCTTCTGAACATCATCTCTGCTTTATCTGGCATGTACTCCCAATCTTTCTTTATGGTTTCTCCAGTTAAGCCTATCCAATCCTCTGCTTCATAAGTATTGCCATTCTTGTCTGTTGTACCAACAAGCTTTATATCTTTCTCTTGCTCATAATCTTCTACTGTTCTGAAAACAGGCTCGTAGATAGGAGTGTCTTTTCTCATGGCTCTCATGTCACCTGTTCTCTGGTCTATAACCATTATAGGTGCTTTCTTATCCTCATTTGGGAAACCTATGAATTCATATTTTTCATCACCTATTATCTCTTTTCCGTGATGGTCAAATATTGGTCTGTTCCATTCTCCTGTATGGACAACTATTGCACCGCCTGTGGTTGCGTCTGCTGCAAAGTCAATGGCTTTCCTAACTTCTCTAAGCGTTTGCTCCCTGTTCTCCTCTTCAAATCCTCTTTGTGGGTTGAATCCTGCTAATCCTGTCACTCCGACAGTCGCGTGTGTGCTGCTCTTTACCTTGTTAATCTCTGCTAAATTCCTCATCTCTTCTCTTTCTTCCTTGTCAAAGCTTTCAGGAGTTGCTCTTTCTTTTTGTCCTTTCTGTGTCCCGAAGAACTCAAATTCCACCTTGCTTGCTCCTTCTTTTATCTTAGCGCTCAACGCTTGCAGTTGATGCTGGAATGGATTTAGGGATGTACCAATCTCTCCTGGTCCCAGATTTGTGTTCTCTGCTCTGTCTCCTGAACTTAGTTCTATAGGAAGCTCAATCCCTTCTTCGTCAAACTCTCTTTGAAAAGTCCTGTCAAGAGAGTGGTAGTATCCTTGTGAAAATATCATATGTGGTCTCCTTTTTTATACTGTGTTTGTGACTGGAATGCGTTTGTTATGGATTCTACAACTTGTTTTGATCTTTCAACATAGCCATAGGGGTCTTTGGAATCTATCAAGTCAGGATTTCCTGAAAGTCTCTTAAGTTCCTCCTGTTGTTCATATAGTCTGTTTCTTTCTACTTGATTAAGATATTCTCCGCTTTGAACCTTTTCTAAAGTGTCTCTGAGTTTGTTGTAAACATTATAGTCGGTGTTTTGATAGAGTTCTCGAGTCCCTGCAAGCGCTTCTTCTATTGGTCCTCCATATGTTGGACCTCCCTGCTCTCTTGCCTCTTCCGAGATTCTCTCGGTTTCTACTACTTCTTCGAGGCTCTCTTCTGCTTGTTCTTCTTTCTCAGCCTTTTCTTCTTCTATCTCTCTAAGTGCAGGAATCTCTTGTCTTAGTTGCTCAAGGATCTCTTCTTCCTCTGCAGAAAGTTCTTCTGCGCCAGCCTGAAGCATCTCTTCTGCTTCCTTAAGCTCCTTCTTCTTTTTTTCCTCTAAGTCATTGAGTTCTTTTTCTTTCTTTCTCCTCAACTCTGCGAGGTTTTCAAGCCATTCCCTTCTTCTATCTGCAAGATTTACCATGTGATCATCTGGTGGCCTTTCTTGTAATTCTTATAGGTTTGATATGCATTGAAAGAAGCTATTTTAATTGCTGCCTTACGGGCTTTATCTGTCACTTTAATTGGTTTGGAGGCTGGTTCTCTTTCTTCCTTTCCGCTGAATAATCCGCTTGGCAGAAGTGCTCCGAATAGTTCTCCTATTCCTCCAAAAACAGCAACAAATGGGTCTAATACTCCAAGGTTCATACTTCTCTTCTTTTTTTTCGTTTTTGGTTCAGGTTCTTCCAAATGTATATTCTCACCTGCTTCTTGTAGATATCCTTCCAGTTCATCTCCGAGAGCTTCCATCGCTGCTTTGACAGATCCATCAATAACACTGAATAGTTTCATGCTCTCCTGTCTCTTGTATTTTTTGTAGTTCTCTATCTCTTTGTCTGACCAACCATAAATCCTTAGTTTGACTGATGCTCTTCCGACATGTAATGGTCCTTTATGGGCGTATTGGTCTTGGTGAAAGCTCATATCAGGTCTTGTTCTGTATTCAAAAGTGCCGATGATTACAGGATGTGCGCCTGTTTTTGATGGTTTTACAGCCATGATCTCTATTTCTGTCATTGAACCTTCAAAAGCTGCTATTAAGTCTGGACTCTCGATCTGTTTCTCACTCATCTGCATCCTTCTGATATTCCTCAGGTATGGTTTTAGCCAGTCCATGTACATTTTTATAACAGCCCAGTGCTGCCTTAAGTATTTTAATTGGAATCTTCTTCTGTCCCTTAACTCCTTGTGTGTCTTATCCTTCCAGACAACATAGGATATTAATTTTCTCTTCAAAACGTTCTTTATAGCGGTGTTGTACTTCATTTCATCAACAACCTTGTCTACATCTTTTGCCTTGTATACATGTGTGTTGAAGAACAAATCAGGTAGTATTGTGAATCCTACTTGTTGTGCTAATCCATATACTGAAGATGGGTTTTTGCTTGCACCCTCTACCATATCGATGTACAGTCCTTTCAATGAGATATCTGCGCTTTTCATCTCTTCCCAGTTATCATACATAACAAGTCGCTCATCGATGATCCTTAGTTCCCTGACTATCTGGAATAATTCTCTGACAAGTTTACCTATGGAGATGAGGTATTGGCTCACTGTTTCCTGCTGTATCTTCAATCTGCTCTGTGCAGCTCCCCAGAAAGCGCTTTGTTCTGAAGCTGAGAATACATCTGTTAATTTGTAAATCTGATGATATGACCAATCCCTTCTCAACTGGCTCAACATCCAGAAGTATATCTCCTCAACGGATGCTGTGAATGACTCGAGCATAAGCCAGAATCTTTTTGCAGGAGCAGGATAGCCAGTCGGAAAATAATCTGACATCTTTGCATCTATCTGTGGCTGTATATTTGCTTCCTCTGCGATTTCTTCATCTGCAAATCTCTCTGCTTCTTTGTCAGATAGATTTTTTATGAAGTTCTTCCTTGCTTTTGGATCCATAGGCTCAAGAACTTCTTTTCCTTTCTTGTTCCAAAACTCTGTCTCCAATAAATCTTTTGACCACTCTGACATTTTACCTATAATTCCTCGATTTTGCTCTTTATATTATTTTCGTTTAGTGATGATAATGAACCTCTCTTCTCTCTTTCAATTCCTTTATATGTGATATCTTTGTGTTTATCAGCTTGTCAAAATCATATGATATATCTTCAAGCATTATGGCCATGTGATTTCCTCCAAGTAAATGGGGCATTATGACATAATCAGCTCCTTTATCGTATAATTGCAATGCATCCTCTATATCCATTGTTGTCACTATTATTATTGCATGCGCGTTCACATGCCTGATTTTTTGTATTAAGAGTTTGGCTGCGTTGATATCAGGAATTGTTGAGATGACCATCTCGACTTGATGAAGCTTTAGCTTCTCTAGTATTTCAGTATCTCCAGCGTCACCATAGATACATGGTTGTTTTGATCTTATAAGTTTCTTTATAATGTCAGGATTGAAATCCACTATCAGGTATTCTTTGTTTATTTTTCTCAATGATTTGGCGATGCTGTAGCCCATCCTGTCATAACCTATCAGAACGACTTTATGTTCTGGATGTTCATCCATATAAGTCAATTCCCTATTTGTCTTGCTGAAACTTTCAAAGAACCTCAAGTATTTTTTTAATTTCTCATATATCTGGCTATCGAATTTTATGAAGTAAGTAGATGCGGTAATTGTTATTGTTGCTAGAAGTGTTGTTATTGACAGAAATTCGTTGTTCACATGTCCAAGGATGGCTCCTTGTGCGATTATTATGAGTGAGAATTCTGAGGTCTGTGCAAGAGTTGCGCTTGTCATGAATGCTGTTTTTCTCTTGTAACCGAAGAAGCTCAGGATTGATGTTATCAATAATGGTTTGAATACTATTATGACTGCTGTTAGGACTATTAATGTTGGTATCCAGAAACTGATATTTGTGAACACTAGCTTCATACCTAATGACACAAAGAATATTGTTGCGAAAAAGTCTCTTAAAGAGCGAACTTTGCTCTCAATCTCCATATTGTATGGCAGGTTTGCCAGTGATACTCCTGCTAGGAAAGCTCCTATTGCTATTGAGAGACCTAGAACTACTCCTAGCATTCCAAATGAGAAGCAGACTGTAATCGCTATAAGGAATAGAATTTCTTGTGATCTTGCAGCCACCTTGAATATGGGCGGAAAGATGAATCTGCCGCTTACATATACTAGTCCTATTAGTCCAAACACTTTCAGGAGTGCTTCTATGAGCAAGAAGGTAGAAAAATTGCCGATTGTTTGTAGGGATGATATGGCTAGTATGGCAAAGAGGTCTTCCATCAAAAGAATTCCAATTACAATCCTCCCGTGGAGGGTGTCCAGTTCATTCTTGTCAGCCAGCAGCTTAATGACAACCATTGTGCTGCTGAAACTAACTATCAATCCAAGATATATTAACTCTTCACTCACAAAGCCTAGCCATACCCCCACAACTACTCCGACTAGGAACATGGTTACTATTTGAATTATGCTTCCTATGATAACGACGTGACCAATATCTTTCAGTTTTCTAAAGTCCAGTTCAAGACCGACGACAAATAACAAGAAGGCGACTCCAATCTCAGATAAAGTGGTGATGACTTCATAATCAGTTATCCAACCAAAACCGACAGGCCCGATTATTATACCTGCAAGTATGTATAGAGGTATTAATGGTTGCTTTAGAAGTCTACCAATATAACCCAGAATAGTCGCGAAAATTATTATAATCCCTATGTCGAAAAAAATATTAGTCACTGAACACCTCTTTTTAGTTGTCTCTTATAGTATTCTTATACTTAATACTATATAAATTTTATTAAATTTGTTGTCTAGAACCAGTCTTTTTTCTTAAAATAAATGGTTAAGAATATCATTGAGGCAATAATCAAACCCCATGCAAACAAATAACCATATTTCCAAGATATTTCAGGCATGAACCTGAAGTTCATACCATAAAGGCCTGTGATAAGAGTTGGAACCAATACCAATGAACCAAAAGCAGTCATTTTTTTCATGTTTGTGTTTAGGGTATTTGAAACGCTGCTAAGATATATATCCAAAGAACCGGTAAGAATATCCCTGTAAGTTGCCACCATGTCAATCAGTTGGATAGTGTCGTCGTAAACATACCTGAAGCTCTTTATATGAGATTGATGTATTTTCTGAGCGAATTCCTTGTCAATACTTGAAAGAACCTCCCTGTTAGCAGATAATGATTTGTGGAAGTAGATAAGAGTCTTTTTCATAGAGAAAATATTCATCACAGTCTTCTTGTCAGGATTGTGGAAAACATTGTTTTCAATGATGTCTATCTCTTTTTCAACATCGTCAAGAATTGTGAAGTAATCATCCATGATGCTCTCAAGCAACTCATAAATGAGAAAACTAGATCCTTTCTTGAAAACCTTTTTCTTTGATTCATAATCAAGGTTCCATATCTTCTCAATACCTTCTAACTCTTCATTTCTGAATGTAACCACTAATCTTTCAGATAAAAGAATTCCTAAAGAAGTAGTTGATGAATGCTTTTTTTCTTTGAAAGGACATTTGAATATCAGCATCGAGAAATGCTCCAACTCTGTGGTGTTTGGCCTTTCATCCTCGTCGACACATCTGTCAAACTCGTTTTTAGGGATTTTTACAATATCTTTTATTTGTTTTTTTTCTTCTCTTGTTAAGTTATAGCAGTCAATCCACTTAAGCTTGTGAAAATCCATCTGATCTAGGGATATCTCAGAAATATTATGATGATGGCTGTCGTACTGCAGAATTCTAAGCATTCTCACCCCTCATATAGGGATAATAAGGATGATATTATATAAATTTTTTGCAATGGTCACTGGACATAGACGCGTGAGGTATTTAAACCTATTTTTATAGAGATTATACATGGATGTTTTTGAAAAAGCCAGAATACTGGGTAATTCTGGAAAATATGATTCTTGCGGTCCAAAAGCCTGCCAAGTTGACGTGGAAAAAGGCATAGGTGGGATATACCATGCAAAGGCAGAGCATAAGACTTGTCGTATCTTCAAGACATTGATGACAAACACCTGTTCTTTTGACTGCAAATACTGCTCAAACTCTGCTGGCTGCAAGAAGAAACCTGCTACTTTTAAACAGGAAGAGTTAGCCAAGTTCTTTAACTATTTGAATCACAAATTAGATATTGATGGTCTGTTCTTGAGCTCCGGAGTTCCTGGTGACCCTGATATCATGACTGAGAAGATGATTTCTACTGTGAGACTTGTGAGGAACAAGTACAACTTCAGAGGTTATGTGCATTTCAAGGTGTTGCCAGGAACCTCCTATGAATTGGTGAAACAAGCAGCTGAATTTTCTAATAGGATGAGTGTGAACATTGAAGCTCCAAACAGCAGTGTTTTGTCAGAGTTTTCTTCAACAAAGGATTTCAAGAATGACATATTGAAAAGGCAGAAATGGATATCACAGCTTGGATTAGGGTCAGGACAAGCAACCCAGATGATAATAAATCATATGTCAACAGACAAGGATGTTTTGAAAATGATGAACTGGGAGTATGGAGAATTGAAATTGAAAAGGATGTATTTCTCTGCTTTCAGACCTGTGAAAGGCACTCCTTTTGAGAATGAGAAAGCAGAATCTCATACAAGAGAATCTCATCTTTATAACGTTGATTTCTTGGTAAGAAGGTATAACTACAAATTCAAAGAATTCAATGAAGTACTAAATGATGATATGCTGCCAAGAGAAGATCCAAAACTTGCACTTGCAAAGTTGACTTTTGATGGCCCTGTTGATATAAACGAGGCAAGTTATGATGAACTGATAAGGATACCTGGAATAGGACCAAGAACAGCCCAAAGAATACTTGCAGGAGAAAAAATAAGAAAATATGAAGACTTACACAAGCTAGGAGGTTGGGTCGAAAGAGCAAAGCCATTCATAGAAGTCGATGGAAAGAGACAGACTAATTTAATAGAATTCTAAAACTTATATAAAGTAATTTTAATTCCCAACCTTATGTTTAATGACTTACCTGATTTTAGGACGATGCCTTTTGAAGAAATGATGCAGTACTTTGTAGATAATACTGTTTTCTATGGACAACTCGACATAATGTTTGAAAATGGTGGAAGAGGTGGACTTATAAAAACAACATCTCAAGAAGAAATGATTGATGATATTAAAAGTAATGTTTCAGGGTTTTTATGGGATTGTTATTCAGAAGCAGATGATAGAACTCGCACTATGTTTCCAGATATTGAACCTGATTTTGTTCCTAAAGAAGAAGATGTTCTAGAAGCAGAAAGAGTGAGAAAAGAAACAGACAGGGTTAGAGAAAAATGGTCTGAGTCAATAATGAATTCTAAGTCAGGGTATCAAATTATTGATGATGAAGACGATAAAGGAACCTCATTATACTATGCTTATTGTGACATGACAAGCATTGGAAAACTATTCATGTTTGCAAAATCATTAGGAGATATATATAGAACTGAACCCATAGAGTATGCATATGAATTCACAGCTCAATTCATTCATAGTTTTGTGTATAATTTATACAATAGTAATATAGAAGTAGGAGATTTTCTAATGCCTCCTTCAGAAGAAGAGTTTGACGAATTATATGACAAAGTTAGAGCATTCTATGAATCATACAGAACTATACCTGTTGGAACACTTCTTACAGATGAGTTTAATGGTGTAAGATCTTTCTTAAGAAAAACAGATGAAGAAGTATACTTAGATCATGGAGGAGATTGTTTCATAAGAGATTCCAGGATTGGTTGCTACATACAAACAAATGGTTTATTTCTTGGAAACAAACATAAAAGAGGTTATATACAATCTGCATTGTCAAGAAGTGCATTGTTCTCTACTGATTTAGAAGTGGTTCCTCAAGACCAAGAAAGAGAATTCTTCGAATCAACAATTAGAGCTTTTGGTCGCGATAATTTTTATTTTGAGAAAAGTTCTTATGAATTTGAATCACCAAATGATCTAGAACCAAGAATGAATGAACTAGCACAAATTTTTGGAATACCTAAGAATTAACTAATTAGAACAATTCTCTAATCTTCATGCGGACAAACATTAGAAGTATTAATTCGTTGTTCACCTCTTTCTTCCAATATTAATTTGATGATTTATAAATTTAATAGAAGGTTTATTGGAAAAAAATTTTTAAAGAAGAAGATTTTAACTTGATAATATGTGTTTTGCTCCGTATGTATCATTGTCAACATTTGTTATAGAATTCTTATTAGCATTATTTTTTCTGTTTAGAAATCCAAAAGACAAATTTAATAGGATAATAGCATTAATATCATTTTTATTAGGATTCTACCAACTAAATGAGTTTCTTATTTGTGTTACTTCTGTTAATTTCTTTACAAGGTTTGCTATGGCAATTACAGCTATACTGCCAGCTCTTGGCATATCATTTGCTTTGATGGTATGGAGAAAGAAATTAAGATATTACTGGAATCTACTAATATATTCTCCTGCAGTTTTCTTTATATTAATGTTTTTTCTTACAGGATATTATAAAGAATCTGCTGTTTGCAATTCTGTATTTTTACAATATCCTAATTCAGGATTATTGGGTCAATTTTTTGAATTGTATTATATTATTTATGTTCTTGGAGTAATAATATTATTTTACTTTAGATCCACAACAATAAAAGCAAAATATGAGAAAAGGCTTCTTTATCTTGGCATGTTGGGTATGTTTGTATTTACCGTGCCAAGTTATGTATTTATATTATTCCTTCCTTCTATGGAAGTTCAGTTCCCAAGTATCTTATGTGAATTTGCTCTCTTATCTGTCATAGTTTTAATAATCATGATGTGGTACAAGGAGAAGCATAACATAAAATATTGAATTTAAGATATATGCCCCGTACGGGATTTGAACCCGTGTCCTTGCCTCGAGAGGGCAAGATGATTGGCCGGACTACACTAACGGGGCAACGGTCATTTCCGTTGACACCATCAGCCTCCCGTTGGTCGGGACGCTAAAGCGTCGAAAAATGATATTTTGAGAAACAATATTCTTCTTAAAAATGTTTCTAAAATAGAAAACTTGTTTTATTCTTTTGCTAATAAAAGTTTTAACTGTGGTAAAAACAAATCTCTGTAAAAATGCAAATATTCTTCATGTCCATCCCATGCATACAGAAACAAATGATATATTACTAATAATTGTGTTACTATTGCAAGTATGATTGATTCATTAACTTTTTTCTTTTCTCTTGTTGTTAATAGTCTGTATTTTTCGTATTCAGATAATAAGATATTTATTTTTCTTTTGCTGTAACCTTTCTTGTCATAACACCACCATTTTAGTGTTCTTCCGATATCTAAAAGGTATGGTGCTTCTTCGCAGTTATCAAAATCCAAGAAAAGTGTTATTTCACCATTTTTTGCGAGAGCGTTCTCTGGTTTCATATCTAAATGGCATGGACCGTGAGGAAACGACTTCGGAAACTGATACTTTTTTACTAATGAATAAACATATTCTATTTCATCTGCAAGTTTAGGAAGCTTTTTTTTAAGGTCTTTTCGCATATTTTCAAGTCTGCTCTTAGTAATAACATATACTTTAGGTCGTCTATACTTCATTCGCAAAGTCTTATGTGAAGCATGGAATCTTCCAAGAAATCCTCCTGTTTCTCTCAACATTTCGTCAGTTACTTTTGTAGGAAATTTTCCAGAAACATATTTTGATACTACAATTATCTCGCCATTTCTTTGAGTTAAATATTCCCCTTTCTTATTTTTTATAAACATAGGAACTTTTTCTTCTTGGACATGTTGAATTATTTGAACTTCATACATGACTTCTTCATAAGTTCTTGTTTTATTAGAAATCCTTGCTACAAATTTTCCTTTTGTGGTATTTAGAATGTAATGTTTATTGAAGACGCCTGTCTTAATATGCTTCGAAGAATGTATTTTACCTAAGTTGTAGTCTTGCAATAATTCTCTCATGTTAATCTTTTATCCTATAAATTTAAGTATATGGGTCCAGAGGGATTCGAACCCCCGACCTATCGGTTAAGAGCCGATTGCTCTACCAGGCTGAGCCATAGACCCATAGAGGAGAGAAACTTCTACTTGTTTTATATATCTTTTGATAAATTAAGAAACGAAATTCTTGCCAAAAAACTGCTTTTTCTCGTCTAAAAGTAGTTTCAAATCATTTCGAAACTTACTCTTCCTTATTTATAATATAACCTCTTAACAGGTTTCACGTCGAGAGACGTGGAGGATATAAAATGAAAAAATTATTTGCTTTGTTTGCATTGATGTTATTGCTGGTAAGCAGTATGGGCGTTGTCAGTGCAGATACAGAAAAAGAGACTGCATGTGGCCATAATAATGATGGTTGCATAGAACCAATGCCACCATTCTCAGGACCTTTCATTGACGTTGTCTTTTTGATTGACAGCACAGGTTCTATGAGTGATGAGATAAGAGAAGTTAAAATGCACATCGAGAACATTGTTTCAGAAGTACAACAAGGAAGTCCAACTCCTAATGTCAGGGTTGGTATCGTAACCTATAGAGATTATCCAAACCAAGAAAGGGAATATGTTTTCCTTAAGTCAAGACTGACAAGTAATCTTGAAAGTTCAATGAATTTCTTGAGAACTATAAATGCCCAAGGCGGTGGAGATTACAAGGAAGCGGTTGCTACTGGAATGCATGAAGCGATAAACATGAATTGGTATGACAACTCAAAGAAGATAGTATTCTTGATTGGAGATGCAGGTCCTCAAGGAATGTTTGATGGTCAATACGATTATACAAGAGGAGAAAAATATGATTACAGAGATGAAATCGAAAGAGCTATCAAGAGGGATATTGTTTTCTACACTATAAGTGGTTCAGGAATGAATTCAGATGATGTAAGAATCTGGAAAAGCATTGCTGCTCAAACTGGCGGTGAATACGAGAAACTTAGTTATGTCAGAAGAAATGTTGATCAATACTATGCTGAAGAAAGTATAAGTGATGAATGGAAAGATGAAGCTGTTGCAAGTGCAGATTACGATAAGAAATCAAACAGTATCTTGACAAACACACTTGGAATGTTCGCTAAGAAATCAATGATGGCAGAAGCAATGAATGCAGGAGTTGTGTATGAAACAAATCCTGATGAAGACAAACCAGAAGTAATCCATTACGAAAACATCATAACTGACGAAACAGAAAAAGAAGAAACTAGTAGTGGTCTAGTTGATTTCTTCAGAAAAGTGTTTGAGAAACTAGCTTTTTGGAGCTAAAAATAATTTAATTTTTTTTTCTTTTATAATTTCTATTTCTTTCAAAGTTATGACAAACTATTTAAGAACAGTTTTTATTCTTAAAGTCATGGCAGGAAAGAAAGAATCATTTTTACTCGTGTCTTTAAACGAGGATAAAGCAAAAGAACTTGCGCAAGTTATAACAAATGACACTTGTAGAATGATATTGGATTACTTAGCTGATAATGAAGCTACAGAGTCTGAAGTATCCAAAGAGTTAAAACTGCCTATTTCTACTGTTCATTACAATCTGCAGCAATTAATCAAGGGAGGTTTGGTTGTTGCTGAAGAATTCCATTATTCTGAGAAAGGTAAGGAAGTGAATCATTACAAGATAGCAAATAAATACATAATCATAGCTCCTAAGACAACCTGGGGTTTGAAGGAAAAACTGAGGAAAGTTCTGCCAATATCTGCAGTTGTCGTTGTAGGTGCTTTTGCAGTTGAATTTGCAAGAAGATTCTTGGGAACTAGTGGTGCGAGTTTCAAGGCAGCAATGGAAAATGCTCCTGCGGTAAGAACTATGGCTTCAGAAGCAGCTATGGATTATGGTGCAGAGCCGGTTATGACGGCTGCAGAAGAAACAGCACCTGTAGTTCAGGATATTGTTGTGCAATCATTCCCTATATGGCAACAAGCAGCTCTATGGTTCTTGGTAGGTGGTTTTGTAGCTATAGTAACTTACCTGGTTGTTGATTGGTACAGGAATAGGTAAATTTAAATAATTCTAAAACCAAACTTTTCTTTATGGCTTTTTACGAACTATATTTTGCTGTAGAACAAACATTTCCAGGATTATTAGATGATTGGTATTTAGCTTTGTTTCTATACATCATGATTACCTTGTTGTTTGGTCACAGCTTAGAGAAAAGCTTGGAGAAAAAACATATAGCCTCACATTCAATTGGTTTTTTATTAACCATGCCTGTAATGATTTTGATATTCTTTATTTTCTATTTCTTAGGATATCTCACTGGATTAGAACCAAGATTGTTCTATCATTTGGGATTCTTGATAGTTATTATAATTGCTATAAAAAGAATGGTAGAGCATTACAAGAAGAAAAGATGAAGCGCCGAGGCTCGGATTCGAACCGAGAATCCCAAAGGGAGTGGTTTACTCGATTTTCTTTGTAGGCTTGAGCGTTAGCGAGACCCACCAGGGCTCGAGGAACGATACCCTCGTTCGAGACCACCGCAGTACCAGATTGTGCCACCTCGGCAGATACTAATATAATTATTCTTGATTTAAAAAACTTCTTAGAACATAAATTTTATAAAAAGAATTATTCCTCTATAACAACACAGCCCCGTAGTGTAGTGGCCAAACAAGACTTGCGTCTTGAAGACCAAGATGTAATCTTAGGTCAATCATCGAGGATTTTGGGTCCTTGGACCTCGGTTCGAATCCGGGCGGGGCTACTCTACTTTTATGTCCTTTTATAAGGATTACCTCTTTCTTATCTCTCCATTCTATCTCATAATTGAATAGCTTTACAATGCTTAGTTATTGGTCTTTTATGATTTAGGAAGTAACTTTTAGACACTTTTAGTCGGCGAGAACACACTGTAATTTAGTGCCCAAAGCAATTGTGTCATCCTGTCGACCAGAACAGTAAAATTTATAAATATATTAACATGATTTTATAATTTGGGGGTAAACTAAAATGCAAAAAATGCTATTTTCTATTCTAATGTTAGTTTTAATGACTCTTGTTGGGTGTGAGGTCGAACAAAATAACGAGCAAATAATTGTAGAAGATAATAAGGTGATTGAAAATATAGAATCAAATAATGATCCTAGTTTCCAAGAAGAAAACGAACAAAATTTAATAAGTCAAGGTACTAGTTTCAAAACAAACTCAGATGGTATAGTAATAGGAAATCAAGATCTGTTTAATATTGACAAAAGCCTAACTATATCTTTATGGGCAAAACCTGAGGTCGACCACATTGGAAGTATGGTCTCAAAAATATTGGGTCCGAGCGATCAAAGCTATGGTCTTTTTGTGATGACCGGTTCAAAAGCTATGCTATGGATATCTGAAGATGGGAAAGGAAAAGTTAGAAGCAGACTTACTTCAAAACATAATTTGGAACTTAATCAATGGCAACATATAGTGGCAGTATATAATTATGAATCAAGAACTGTAAATATGTATATGAATGGAGAGCCTAGTTATGGGGAACTTGAAGGAGTAATTCCGGAGCAATTGTACCTTGGAACAGCCAGCTTAGTGTTTGGACAAGAAACAGATGGAGCATACCCATACAAAGGAAACCTTGCAGGAATAAAAATATTCAACAAAGCACTAAATCAAGAAGAAGTAAAAAAATTATATGAAGAAGGGGTGTTTGGAGAAATGCAAGAGGATAACAATCTTATAGGATATTGGCCTCTAAAAGAAAACTTCGAAGATCAATCAAAATATAAGAATCATGGAACACCTATTGGAGCAGTAGAAATTGAGAATGTTGGGCAATAAGATAACTATTGGACGAAACTATCAAGAAGCCAGGGCGGGGCTATACACTCTCAAAGTTTCCTTCTAGAACATCCATAAGGCCGATATTTTTTTCAATTACCTTGTCGCAGATGACTTGTTTCTCAAAAAAGCAGTTTTTACAGGATTTTCCCTTACTTATCTCCATTCTCTCTCTCATCTCAACGAAATAAGCCCAGTCGTTGCTCATGAGGATATCTTTCTCTGCTACTATTTTATACACTTCTTCCATCACACTATCTGGAAATGTGCTTTTTGGTGTGAATCTCATTATCCTCTCATACTTTTGTGGTCTGAAAACGTTTATGTTGTGGAAAGGCGGCAGTTCTTCTCCTTTGACTACGAATTGATCATTAAATGCATTCTTGTCCAGTATTAAATACGTGTTGCCTGTTTTGTATCCGTTTTCTTCCAGGAACTTCTTGACCATCAAACCATAGAAAGCTATTTGCTTTGTGTAGTAAGTTTCTGGGTAGCTTATTTCTCTGTTGGTTTTTTTATCAATAACAACCACATCGTATACATCGTTCTGGTCTTTCATGAAGAACAGGGTGTCTGGGTGAAATGATATCGAGAAGTTATTTTCTGTTCTTGGATTAAATAAGGTGTCTTGAAATAGTATCTCACAATAATTACTTGATGGCATAGGCTCAATACCTATTTGTCTCAGAGTTTCGTAGTGTACAAGACTTGGAAATGGTTGCAAACCTACTTCATGAAGCTTTGTTCCTCTCAGAGCAGCTATTGGTTCTTTTAGTTCTGGGTCAAAGAAACGATAGAAGTCTCTTTTCTGCTCGTCAGTTGTTATCCTTTTTATTAATTCAAAACCATTTTCTTTCATTGCTCTGCTTATGACTTTTTCTATGGAACAGTTTACAGGTGGTGAGAACTCTGATCCTCTGAAGTCAGATTCTACATCATTGTCAGGGTCCTGTTCTTCTAGAAATGTCGCTTTGTCTCCGAAGTAATTTTCTGCTTTCAAATCAAGAATCCACTCTTTTCCTTCTATTTCTTTTTGCCATTCCAATAATACTTTTGTTTCGCTGGCTCTTCCATCGATAATAACTCCTTTGTAGTTCTTCAGTTCAACCAATCTTGGCTCTATTCTACAAACCCCTGACTGGGTTCTTCTCGAGTATCTATCCACAATCGCTTGTTCTCTCTCAATCATCAAGGCTTCTACCATGTCTTCCATGTTTGGGTGTCTTCCGTGAATGCTTTCCTCAAGCTTAACCCACGGGATTTTTTCACTTGATTCATATTTTACAAGCGTGGTGTCTGGTTTGCTAGCACGAACTCTTGTTCTTGAGTAGTCTCCTTTCCAGATTGATTGTGTGCTTGACAAGAAACCGCTCAATCTACGAAAAGCTGGTTCTGAGTGAATACCATCAACCACTAGTTTGCCTGCTACAATTCCTTCAAAACCTCCAATGTATTGTATTGGAAGATTTGTTCCTGAGAATTTGATGGCTTGTTTAATAATGTCAGAAGTGGCACTGGTCTTCTCCATGTATAAAGGTATTCCACGAAGATTGTATTCATCTATCATCTCCTTGAGGTTTTCCTCAAGCATTTGGAAATAGAACCCCCATTTTATCGCCATCAGTGTTTTTGCTATGTGTATCCTTCGTGAGTGATGTCTGAGAAAATCTTTGACTGAGCTAAACTTCTCTGTTCTCAAGACATCTTTTTCAAACGTGGATGGACTCTTCTCAATAGCTCTCTTTATAGGCCTTAAATCAAATAATATCTCTCTGTACCTGAGCGATCCAACCAGCATATCTGATGGCTTTGTTAAAGAGCCGAATCCAATGCTACCGACAGTTTCAATAAATGGATCGTATTCTTGTTCTGGTTCATGAATTAGTTCGAGAATGCTTGGTTGAAAGGGCATCTCTTCGAATTCATTCAAAACAACTTCTTCTAATTCTTGTTGTTCTTGATATCTAAGCTCTTCAGGAAAGTCATTCTGAAATTTTTTCTTGTACCTTTCCTCATAAGTGAATTCTTTCAAATCTTGAGAAAGTAAATCTTCTAATCTAAGACCTCCATTCCATTCTTTAAACATCTGTGTAAAGGTCGCTGGTTGCATGTACATAAACAGAGGAACTGTCTTAAGAAATTCATGGTCGTAATGATTCTGTAGAGAAAGAGCTCTGGATGAGAACCTGAACTCTGGAGAGTAAGGATCTAGTCCGTCTCTACGACCATATTCATCGACGCTAAGGCCGTTGATGGGAATCACTATTCTTCCTTTAAAAAAATCTCTTTCTTCACTTATCTTCTCAAATAATGTTTTTTCAAAGAGTTCATGTTTTCTCATTCGACCTGATTTCTTGTCGTCATTTGCATTGTTGATTATTAACTCTAAATATTCCATTAATCGTTCGTTTTCTCTCTTGGATTTTGAAGAATATAATATGTATGGAGCGAAATCTTCTGCTTTTTCTAAGTTATTTTTTTCAAAAACTCCTCTAAGAACCCTGAATAATGAGTCAGGAGTTTTGATTATAAAAATATTGTCGACACCCATAACTACTGACGAATAGAGAAAAGTTTAAAAATTTTGTTTTATTTCGGTATTTTAGTGGCGCAAACAGACGAAACAAGGGTTGTAACTTATCTAGAACTAGATGGAAGCCTAGAGGGAAGACTCCTTTCTAAAGTTAAAGTGGATTCTTGGGAAATAAACCCAAAAGACAATCGTTTTGTTAATCCAAGAACTGATGTTCTGCATATTCCAAGAAGATTCCCGACAAATCATTTTTTGGAGTCAGAGCGTCCAAGAGTGGGGGATATGATTCAGGACAAACTAGAGTTTCAGAGAAGGATGATAGAGAATGATTACAGGGACATATTGGAACAGAAAAGAGCGATGCTTGAAGAGAAATCACCTAATTCTAAAGCAGCAAAAAAACTATCAGAAGAGATGCAGATGATAGAGATGGCCATAAGGAGACTTTCGAGTACAATAAGCTACAAGAGCCCTGGCAGGATAGGTGACCAGTTTGTGTATGTTATAGAAACTCCTCATCTATCTGATGACCAACTAACCTATTTAAATGATTTATACCACCACAACAAGAGATACACAAAATCAACTGATTTGATAAAACTAGATATGGGATTCCCATTCAATGAGCTCATCTTCTCAGATGGAAAATGTTCTCCTATTGAAGATTTATTTGCTGCTAAAAGAGAAAATGGTGTTTTGAATCTTGAAACCTTTTTGAACAGTAGCATATGCTCAGGAGACTTTGAGACAACTGATTGGAACATAATAACCCTTTCTCCAGAAGATAAGTTAACCGCTTCATTAGAGCTTATAAGAAAATACCATTTAACCCAGGATGAAACAGAGGAGAAAGACCTCTTATCGCTGACAAGAAGTCAACTGCTGGACCTTGTTGAAGAAAAAAGGGATAGTGTGAGAGAGGAACAGATAGTTGTTGGTACGCTAAGCTACTTTAGGTCTGTAAAGGATTTGTTGAAGGGTAATTGGAAGGAGAGCAGACACATAATAATATCGGTCCTTCCATTAGCAAAATCCATGGGCGTCAAGGCACCGATTTCAGACTTGATAATAAAGCCAGAACTATACTCATTATCAAATCAGAAAGAGTTAACAGATAAATTTGGGAGCTTTGTCATGCAATTGAATCCTTTTCACATGACAGGACATAATTATCTTACATTTGATTATGGAAAGGCTGATCAACTGGGTTTAGAGCTTACCATTGGAATAAATGGTGAAGTGCCAAAGTATATGTGGGGATTGTTGAACAAGTATGTTAAGATAAGAGTCAGCAAGGGAAGAATGGATATAGACCCAGTATTATTCTACCAGCATTATTCTCCTTGGACACTCAACAACAAATTAGATACAGTATTCCAAGACCTTACAGGAAGAATTGAAAAAAAAGAAATGACTCATCTTGTTCTAGAAGAAACAATACAGAGGATATTGAAAGGAGAAGAATTAACTGAACAAGAAAGAGTAAAGATAGGAGACATTCTGCATAAATACGCTTTGAGAGACTCTATGAAATCCTTGATAAACGGGGTTCTTCTAGCTCCTGAGATAGCTGAGATGGCTTTAATGTTTAGAACTCTTTTTCACAGGGTATGCTCAACAGATAAGAAAAGGCTCTCAGAGGAATACTGGAATCGCAGAAGTCTTGATAAAACCCTTACTTTTCGTTACACTGATCCAAGAAAAGAAAGTTTAACAGTGACTGACACTCTAAGGAAGATCTACAGGGCCAGGGGAGACACAAAGATGATAAAGTGGGAGGATTTCAAGGCTGAAGACTTTCATCATAGACTTATGAAATATCTTGCGAAAACTGGAAAGTCAAAGAAAGGACTTGCAAAGTGCAGGCTTATCTACTTGCACCCTCATGTTGAAGCATTAAAGGATTTCTTCATAAATGATGAGAACGCCATGAGGATATACAACAGGTCATCCAAGCCAGAGGAAGAACAAACAAGCAAAGGTTTAGGGTTTATAAAAAAAGGCTTTGAAGTATTTAGAAACCTGTTTATTGATAAGAAAACTAAAGAGCTATTACAGGAAATGCTACATACATCGAAATCTAGGATAAGAGGTTACAGAGCTCTGGAAGCCATAATAGAGTATCCTTTGTTCAAGATAATGGAATATTCTGATAAAAAACTCACAAAACTAATGAACTCGAGAGGAGATAAGACTTTAGAATGGAGATTTAGCAAGGAATTCAATTTACAGGAGGACAGCAATAATATCCAGAAATATCATAACAGATTAGTCAAATATTATAAGAGTCTGAAAAGAGGCCTAGAAAATGAGACAGTTGTTAACCAATATCGAAATTTCATATTAGTTAAAGATAGCGATACAATTGATGATTGCTGCCAGAAAATTGAGGAGTACAATTTTGGAACTGTTTTTGGAGAAGTAGATGCGCTTTCCATAGCTGATAGTATGTTTGCGGCATCGTATAAAGGTCAACTAATAAATTTTGGCTTTGCAGATCCACGCTCAAACAAAGGTAAGAAAAATGAAGCTACCAAAGATACCTTGAAGATAATACTTAATAAGATGCTTGTAGAGAGAGATTTTGCTGAAGCACTCAAAGCTGTAAGGGATCTTTCTTGGGGAATACAAAACAATTTGATTGAAGAAGAGATGCTACAATACAAGGTTGATAAAGTAAAGAAAAACTTCTCAGAATATTCAGATGCTGCAACTCAGTGGTATATCCCTAAGCTAGTGGAAAAAAGGATAAGAGTGGGAGAAACATACATATACAATCCGGATGTAAAAGAGTTGATGGAAGAGGTTTTTGGTGTGAAGATAGATTTTTACGATGGTAGAATACATTATGAATTAACAAAAGAAGGCAGAAAAAAACAAACTCCTGATGGAATAGCACTGGATGAGAAAGAGAACCTGGGAAAAGAGAAAGCAGGTCATGTAAGAAGGCTTATAGAAGCAGCATTTCCATTAGATCTTGAGCTGGATCTGATGAGACCTCAACAAGACTTGTTTGAGAGAGAAGCTCCAAATATAATAAGAGGTGTTCTAACAGGCACAGCAACTAATGATGAGATAGAACACTTAGATGCGTTCTATAAAGGAATGTTGGGTTGGCATGAACCTGAGAATAAATAATATTTATATATTATTACCACTTTCCAAGAAATAAAATGAGCTTAGACAAAGTAATTGATACTATTAATGACTTAAACAAACAAGGAATCGAACTAACTGAAACGAATGAACCTGATAGATATTCTAAAGCACTTGCGCTACATGAAGACGCAGCATCTCTTGTAAAAGATAATTCTGAAGTTCATCCAGATTATATACTTGTAACAGGTGCTAATATTGTTTATGCTATGAGGCATTTGATTAATGATCGGGTTGAACTTGAGAATATATTAAGGGACACTGAGAGAGAATGGATGAAGCGAATATGCAATATGAAATTTGAAAGACCTCACTTTGGGCAAGCCAGATTACATGAGGAAATGGGGCTTGTAATGCGTTTTTCTAGGCCAGAAGATAATCCTTTACCTGCCATCCGAGAAAGCTTACAATATCTTGATAACGCTGCAAGAGAATATTCCTTTTCGCTAAAAGAAATCGACATCTCGATTGTTGATGAGGCTGAAATAAACAAAAGATCCTTTAGAATTCATGGACTATTATCAATGGCTTATTTAAATGTACATAAGATAGGAGATTCAGGAGGACATCCTTTTTGTAATGAAGATCCTTTGGAAGAAAGCCTAAAATTTGCAAAAGAAGAAATAGAGCTAAGGAAAAACAATGGCGAATCAGAAGGGCATGATCTTATGAATGCTTATCACACCTATGCAAGGGCCCTAATAGAGAAAGGGATAGCAACGAGAGAGAATAGACCTTATATTGGAGCAAGACATTATCTTAATGAAGCAATGGCTCTTACTGATAACAAACGAGTTCGCACGGTTCTAACATTTAGACATGCATGGTTAGATTTTAATCAACGTGAAGGTTCTGGTGGATTACATCAGTCTATGGACAATTTAACTTTAGTTATAAAAAATCAGCAACACCTAACAGATGGAGATAGAAATGTCCTAAAAAAAGAACTGTTCAAGATGGCTAATTTCTTTAAGGGAGACCATCTTAAAGGTGTACAAGGAATGTATTTCAAATAATTTTTTTTATTAATTCTGTTACAAAAATAATTTAAACTATCAAATCCTTCTACAATAATAATGATAATAAATTCTATTAAACTTAAGAATATACGTTCTTACACAGACGAAGAGATTAACTTTCCAGAGGGTTCTGTAATGCTGTCTGGAGATATAGGCACTGGCAAGACCAGTATTCTGTTATCAGTAGAATTTGCATTGTTTGGCATAATACGAGGTCAGGTTACTGGCAGCAGTTTGTTGAGACATGGAAAAAATGAAGGATTTGTGGAATTAGCCTTTACATTGGAAGGAAAGAAGATAACTATAAGGAGGCATCTTAAAAGAAGCAAAAAGACAGTTGCACAAGATTCTGGATATATAATTATTGGCAATGACAAGCATGACTTAACACCAGTTGAGTTGAAATCAAAGATACTTGAGCTTATAGGATACCCTGATGAGTTATTGACAAAATCAAAATCATTAATCTACAGATATACAGTATACACACCTCAGGAAGAAATGAAGCAGATACTGTTTGAATCTGTTGATGAAAGACTCGATGTTCTTAGAAGAATATTTGACATAGACAAGTACAAGAGGATAAAAGGGAACGTGCTTAATTACATTAAAGCCTTGAAAACAAAAAAGACAGAGCTAGAGACAAGGATAGAGGATTTAGAAGAAAAGAAAAAAGAGCACAAAGAATACCAGGAGAAAATAAGCAGGATAAAAGCAGAAACTGCAAAGATACAACAAGTCATAGATATTATTCAAAAAGAATTGAAAGAAAAAGAAGCAAGAGTTAAAGACTTTGAAGATGAGATAAAGAAGATAGAGTCTCTGAAGAATCAGATGGAGATAAAAACAAACGATGTGAATAATAAAAAAGAAAAAATAACTAATGATAAAAGAGAGCTAAAAGATGTAAATGAAAACATTCTGAAGATAAGCAAGGAGTTGGAAGGTTCTGAAACAATAAATATTGATGAATTAAGGAAACAAAAGCAAGGATTGGAAGAGGAGAAAAAGAAACTGTCTGATAACCTTGAGAAAATAAATGATCGTGAATCAACATTCAATGCTATGAAGAATAACTCTGATGAAATAATGAAAAAACTATCTTCACTTGATGAATGTCCTGTTTGTAAGCAGAATGTTGATGATGCTCACAAGCATAGAGTAAGGGAACGAGAGAACAAAAAAGTTCTGGATATTGAAAAGCAATTATCAAAACTCTTTGAACTAAAAAAACAAAGAAAGACTGAGCTTGAAGAGATTGGTAAAAAAATAACTGAACTGACAGATAAACTCAGTAAACAAGAAGTGACAATTGTCAAGAAAGAGAGATTAGAAGAGTACAAAAAAAAGAAAGAAAATTTGATGAAAGAGCAATTAAGACTTAAATCAGAGGTTGAGAAGTGTTCTAAGGAAGTTCAGGAGATAAGAAAAACTCTTGAAACAAAAAAAGGCATTCAGGAAAATTATTCAGAAGCAAGGAAAATGATGGAATCAGTTAGGGATAAGCAGAAAACAGAAGAGATAAAGAAAGCAGAGTTTGTCAGAGAGCAGAGAACTTTGGAAGAGGTTATGACCAAAGTAAAATCAGACATTGAAAAAAAGGAAAAATCAAAAAAAGAGTTGTCATCTGTTACTGAACTGCAGACGTGGATGATGAAATTCTTCCTGAATCTGGTTTACTTGATGGAAAAGCAGATAATGCTGAACATACATCAAGAATTTAACGAACATTTCCAGGAATGGTTCAATACCTTGATAGAAGATGAGAGTTTGAATGTTAGATTGGATGAAACATTCACACCAATTATAGAACAGAATGGTTATGATACTTTCCTAATCAATCTTTCAGGTGGAGAGCGAACCTCGGTTGCATTGGCCTACAGGCTTGCTCTAAACAAGGTAATCAATGATTTCATAGGATTGGTGAAAACAAAAGATTTGTTGATATTGGATGAGCCAACAGATGGGTTTTCTTCAGAGCAACTCGACAAGATAAGAGAGGTTTTGGAGCAGATAAGGATAAAACAGATTCTTCTTGTAAGCCATGAACCAAAACTGGAGAGTTATGTAGATCATATAATAAGAGTTCATAAAGAAGAACATGTGAGCAGAGTTATTAGTTGAACTTATATGGTTTTTTGAAGAGAACATATGCACAGAGACTGTTTCCAGAGGTTTCCGGTGCTCGAACAACTGATTCTAGATCGTAATTTTTTGCTACTTCGCTTGCTTTGATTTGTATGTTTTGAATTTGTTTCATCATAACAGTTCCATCGTTCCTTGGAAGATGAAGATTAACACCTATTCCGAAGCTGTCATTTACTTTTGGATTAATAGCCCAAGTAGTCAGGTTCTCATTTTCCAGAACAGTTTCTAACTCAGCATTAGCTCTTTTTATCTTTCCTATAGGATTATTGTGTCTGTAAGATTCTGTCAGATTGTTGATTAATACTGTTATTTTATTTCTTGGCATTATATGCATGAAGATTAGGAATTAAAATTTGTTTAAATACTTTACTTCCTCCAAAACCTTTAAATAAACTCTTTCTTTTATTATAACCATGCGTTTTACAAAGATAACGATTATCAATTCGAGAAAGCCTGCAGTGCATGATATAAATGAACAGCTACAATGGTTTGGTGGCTCTCTAGGTCTATTTGGTACTCGGGACAAGGATAAGAGTTGTTTCAGGGTATTCATAGTTCTGTTGAAAAATTTGAAAGAAGAAGGACCTATATCTTCTGATGAAATCGCTGATAGGACTGGTCTTACTAGAGGTACAGTAGTGCACCATTTGAACAAGCTTATGCGCTCTGGAATTGTAACATCGGAGAAAGGTGGATACCAGTTAAAGGTTGACAAACTAGAACACTTAGTTGACATAATTAAGGATAATGTGGATAGAGCTTTCGACAACTTGAAAGAGATAGGCAAGGATTTGGATAAAAAGTTGGGTTTATAGTAAACCTTTAAAAAACAGGTTTTTTTACTTCTAATACTATGGGGGAACTACCTTTTGAGATTAAGAAAAGAGAACTTCTTGTGAAGAGAGATTCAGATACTGATTCTAAGTTTGGAAAAGAACCTTCTGAGAGAAGCGCTGATGAAATCATTTGTTATGGAGTTGTCAATATTGACAAACCGGCAGGTCCAAGCAGCCATCAGATATCAGCTTATACAAGAGACATTCTTGGTTTGAAAAAAGCAGGTCATTCAGGAACTCTTGATCCAGGAGTTACAGGTGTTTTACCTGTGGCAGTTGGCAATGCTACAAGAGTTGTGCAATCATTGTTGACTGCTGGAAAAGAATATGTTTGCTTGATGAGGCTCCACGGAGATGTTGACAAAGGCAGATTAATGCAGGTCCTGAGAAAATTTGTTGGCAATATAAGACAATTACCTCCTAAGAAGAGCGCTGTAAAGAGACAATTGCGTTATCGTAGAGTTTACTATCTGGAAGTATTGGAAGTTGATGGCAGGGATGTATTGTTCAAGGTTGGCACAGAAGCGGGTACTTATATTAGGAAATTATGCCATGATATCGGCGAAACTTTGGGAATAGGTGCCCACATGGCTGAGCTTAGGAGAACAAAAGCAGGTCCGTTTCAAGAAGACAGTCTTTGCACTTTGCAGGATTTAAAAGATGCATTGCATTTCTATAAAGAAGATGGAGAAGATAAGTACTTGAAGAAACTGATTAATTCAGTTGAGTATGCTGTTCAACATCTTCCAAAGGTTTGGGTGCTGGATACAACTGTTGATGCTTTATGTCATGGAGCAACTCTTAAGGTTCCGGGCATTGCAAAGCTTCATGATGGCATAGAGCCGGATATGAAGATTGCTGTGATGACTTTAAAGGATGAGCTGGTTATGACTGCTATAGCAAAGCTCAACTCAAATAAAATGTTAAAGGATGAGAAGGGTGTGGCTGCAAAACCTGATCAGGTGTTCATGAAGCCTGAAACATATCCTAAAATTGAAAAAGTATAAATATGATTAGATAATTACATGAATAAAAATGGCTAAGAAAAAAGCTTCTAAAAAGTCTGTTCCTAAAGTCAGTCCTAAAGAGAAGAAAAGGAAGAAAGCAAACAAATACATTTTCTGGGGTTCATGGATTATATGGGCTCTTGTCATGCTTCCGCAATACTTGCCGAACAAATGCGCTGCATTTTTTGAACCAATACTACATGCTTCTTTTGAATGTCCTATGATTTCAATGATCATAAGTTTGATACTTGGTTCATTGTTCATGGCATTCTTGACATGGATTGTTGGCTGGATAGTCATATGGCTATACTTCTACCATAAGGAATTGACCTGGAAGAACATTAAAGACTTCTTTAAGGAGTAAAATGGCTAAGAAAAAGGCTGCAAAGAAGAAGCAAATAGCTAAGAAAAAGCTTAAAAAAGACAAAGTAGCTTTACTCCTCTCAATAGTTCCTGGTCTTGGACAGTTGTACAAGAAAGACTGGGTTGATTTATTTGCAATTTATTTTGGATTCTTAGTGGCTTTATGGTGCTGGGGTGTGAAGAATATTTTGCCAGAAGAGATGTTCTGGTTTGGCTTTTTGAATGTAGTTGCTTGGATTATTCTAATAGGAACCTATGTTTGGAACTTGATTGATGCTTATAGAAGCTAGAACTTATTCAAAACTTTAATATTGTATTTCTGCAGAAAGTTCTCCAATCTTACGTTGAAGATATCGTGCTTGTCCCTTGTCAATACATCTGCTTTTGTTTTTATAGCTGCTGCTAGCAACACTGCATCGCTGGGATCATGCTCTTTCTCATCAAGCTCTGGCAAGATACTTTTGACAAATTCATGCTCTTGTTTTGGATTACCAGGATGAACAGGGACTTCAACTACAAACAAGTTCTCAACTTTATGAAAGAATTTCCTTGTTGCAACCTTTATATTGTCATGCAAGTGGTGTTCGACATGAATCAATTCTTCAACATTGAAAGATGTAACTGCACATCTATTCTTTTCCAGAAACTCTTTGAAATGTTTTTCCTTGTGATGCTCAAATATCCAGATAAAGAAGCAGGTATCTATTAGATAGTCTACTTTATCATTTAATGTTAGCTTTGGTAAATTAGAGAATAGTTCTTTCATTAGTCATCCACCGTAAACAATCTTGAGTCATTAACTTTAAACAATCCAATTCTGGCGCCTGCATCCAGCCATCCATGAGCATAATTTAATGCTCCGAAAGCAAGAACAAAATCACCTTTCTCTTTGAAATGCTGTGCATCAGAACAGTAGCGAGAGGCCATGTCTAAGAAGTCATCTGCTTCTTTTTCAAAATCTTTTCTTTTTTCAGCTTTCTTAGCAACTTCCAGAGCTTCATTTGTTATGGAGAAATATTTTTCAAGTTTTTCTTCAGTTATTTCTTTCATTTTCTAATCATGTTGATTGGATAATAAGGAACTATAGTTACTTCTGGGATATTGACTCTTTGTGGAAGTTTTGCAAGATAAACAACTGTGTCTGCTATATCTGATGGCTGGAGTATTTTTTCTTTTTGCAGGTTAGCATATTGATTCTTAACAGCGACCATTCCAGGACATACTGTGTGAACCTTTACACTGAAGGGTTTTAGCTCTTCAGCAATTGATTCTCCCATTTTTATAACTCCTGCTTTTGAAGCTCCATATGCACTTTGGCTTGGATTTTCTTTGACTCCGGAGCCAGATGAGATGTTTATTATTGCTCCTGATTTCTGTTCTTTCATGATTGGCACAACTAGTTTTGTGATGAAATATAATCCTCTAAGATTCAGGTTCATCATATTATCAAAGTTTTCCATTGGGAAGTCATCTATATTTCCGCCCAGAGCAACTCCTGCGTTATTAACTAATATATCTATCTTTCCGAAGCTTTTCATGATCGAGTCAATCATATTCTTAACTTCGTTGTCATTGGTTATATCAATTTGGAAATAATAAGCATCTCCGCCTTTGGATTTTATTCTTTCAGTGTTTTTCATAAGCAGATTAGCACGTCTAGCGCATAGAATAACTTTTGCTCCTTCCCCCCCAAATTTTTCTGCAATAGCCTCACCAATGCCGCTACTAGAACCTGTTACAATGATTATCTTTTCTTTTAAGTCCATAGTTTGTTGTATTTGAGATTAATTTTTAAAGGTTTGCTAAGAATATTTTAGAAAAGTTTAAATATAGTTAATTTCGAAAATACTTTATGATAGATTGGCAAAGATTTAGGGAACAGATTGATCTTAACATTTTCAAAAGTATTTTTTCTGAAAGCTTGGCAGTTGGTCAGGAGAAGGTTCTGATAATTGGAGATTATGGTGTTCGAAACAGGGTTCTGTCTCCTATACTGACAAACGCGTATGCTTTGGCAGCAAGAGAGCTTGATCTAAACTACAATGTGTTGATGCAGAACGCTAAGACCAGAGGTGATTTTGCTGATGAGGTTATGATTAACAGCCTGAAAAGACTTCCTAAAAGAAGCATTATAGTGATGAATGTTTCCAACAGGATTGGAATGCTTGGTTCATTGGGTTTGAGTTTTAGAAGATTCTGTAGGAATAATGAACATAAATTTGTGACTTCTTCATCTTTAGGTAGTCTGGCTAATGATAGTCTAAGAGACGTCCTGAATGTCTTGAATGTTGACTATAAAAGAATGAATTCTAAAGGGGAGAAAATCAAGAGATTACTGGACTCTGCTAGAGAGATTAATGTCAGAACAAAAATAGGTACTGACATAACATTTGATGTTACTGGAAGCAAATCAGTTGTCAATGCAGGTAATTACGCAGCTACAGGTGCTGGTGGAAACATGCCTGCTGGGGAGGTTTATATTTATCCAAAGCTTGACAAGGTAGAAGGAACTTTCTATATCGATGGCAGTATGAGATTGAAAAATAAAACTCATTTAGTAAGAAGTCCTGTAAGAATTGATGTTGAAGGTGGTGAAATAGTCAATGTATCTAGTAATTATGAAGGCAATCTTTTCAAACAGACTTTGGAATGGGCTCATAGAAGAGCTAAGAGACCACAAACCATCAGAAAGATAGCTGAGTTGGGTATTGGAATAAATCCTAATGCTAAGATCATTGGAGCTACAATCATAGATGAGAAAACAATAGGGACAGTTCATATTGCAAATGGTTCAAACTCCTGGTTTGGCGGTGAGATAAAATCCCTAGTTCACCTTGACCATGTTATTAGAAATGCTATTGTAAAAGTAGATGGAAGATTGCTAAGAGTTTAGACTACATCCACCTGCTGGCAGCGCTCTTATTATTTCATCCAGTTCTCCACCTATTTTATTCTTTATTTGCTTGGCAACTTCACTTGTTTTCTTGTCGCCCTGAATTACTTCAACAAATTCTTTGCAATTCTTCTTTACTGCAGAAACAGGACCACTCATTACTTTGTCTTTGTAGATGCCAATCGCCAGATTCATATTCGGAGTTATATAATTTGTTTTGCCCCTTATCATGAATGCTCCTTTTGGCATGAATTCTCCAGAGTTAGCTTCTTTTGAGACTTGGTCAGGGTTTACATAGAAAACTTCTAATGTGCTCATTCCCTGCTTCCAGCCCCTGCTGAAGTCTGCAGTGAAGTCAGCTACTTCCTGAAGTGTTGCCTCAGAAATCTTTTTTCCTTCTGATTTTACAACAACAAAAGGTGAACCAGCCATGTCAGTGTGAAATACCAAGTCATCTTTCTCTGTGTTTTTCTTAATAACAATCTCATTGGTTGTTGCATCCCTACCGCCAATAACCAATAATCCGTCGCTAGAAACAAACCAGTGGAATTTCTCGAACCACTCTCTTTTCTTTATCTTCCTTATAACAGGCTTTTCATGGACAACCTCTTTTGCTTCAGCTTTTTTTAACCGCTCTTTGCTTTTCAATAATGCTTTCTTTGCTCCTTTAAGCTTTTTCTTAGCTTTCTTTGCCTTCTCAAAGTATTCTGCTGCGTTCTCTTCTATTGTTTTTCTGAAATCTAGTGCGAGTTTCATAATTTTACCTCATTAAAATTATGGGACACCAACATTTCAAATGTTGGGTTGCAAAAATATCTAATTTTTGACAACACCAAAATCTTTGATTTTGTTTGTTTCATGGTATATTTTGAGGGTCCCAACAGGTTCTGAAGTTTTCATTGAATGAATTCATTTTTTTCATATCATCGCTGCTTATCTCAAAGTCAAATATATCTGCGTTTTCCTCAATCCTTTTTTTATGAACTGATTTTGGGATTACAATCATGTTGTGTTGCAAAACCCATCTTATGAGCAGTTGAGCAGGGGTTTTTTTATATTTTTCAGCTATTTCAACCAATTTAGGGTCATTTAGCTTTTGTCCTCTTGTGAGAGGACTGTATGCTTCCAAGACAGTTCCTTTTTCATTGCAAAAATCTAATAATTCTTTCAGAAACAAAAATGGACTGAACTCAACCTGGTTTACAACTGGAACCACTTCTGCAGTCTTTAGCAATTCTTTCAGATGTCTGATAAGGAAGTTACTCACACCTATTGATCTGCATTTTCCTTCTTTGTAAAGCTTTTCCATTACTTTCCAGGCTTTGATTCTCGTTTCTTCCACAGGCCAATGCATCATATACAAGTCAACATAATTAGTCTGCAGTTTTCTTAAGCTTTCATTCAAGGCTTTCTCAGGATCATCTTGGTCATCGTTCCAAAGCTTTGTGGTTATGAATATATTTTCTCTTTTTAATCCTGATTTTTTTATAGCATCGCCTATCTCCTTTTCATTTCCGTATATTGCGGCTGTATCGATGTGTCTATAACCTGCCTTCAAAGCCCAAAGGATTGCATTGCCAACCTCATTTGGTGCTGCTTTGTATGTTCCAAGTCCGAAAACAGGCATCTTAACTCCATTGTTCAGTTTTATAGTGGTATTTATGTCCATTATAATACCTCAAATACAGAGCTTTTTTTATGTTTTTGGGTTAGAATTAGCAAGTTGAGAGTTCTTCTAGTAATATTGCGTGGTCTTCACACACGCTAAACTTGTTTTTTTCAATCTCTATTCTTGGAATAATCTTATCAGTCATTTTACAGAAAGCGCTTGATTTTATTATCTCCTCAGGTAAATCACCGCATTCAGGAGCTTCTTTAACTATTCCGGCTGTCCAGCTCATGATCATTGCTCCAATGGCTACTGCGAATGCAATCAGCAGAATTGTAGCTATAATAGGACTCAAACCTCTTTTATTCATAGTTCAACTTATACAATTTATCATATATAAAACTTTTGGAAAATAATCCTAAAACCATAACATTTATTAATAAAATGCTTGTCTTATCCTTTAAAACGAGGTGGTTTATTATGTGGGAATGGATTGTTGGTGTTGTTGTTTTCTATATCTTTTCTGGTTTAAAGATTGTTAAAGAATATGAGAGAGGGGTTAAGTTCACTCTTGGAAAATTCTCAGGTGTTATGAATCCAGGACTTAGAATTGTTCTGCCAGTGATTCAATCCTGGCAAAAGGTTGATATGCGTGTTAAGGCTGTTGACGTGCCTGACCAGGACTGTATGACAAAGGATAATATTTCTGTCAATGTCAATGCAGTTATCTATTACAAGGTTATGGACTCTCAAAAAGCAATTATAAATGTTGAACATTTTAACTATGCTATTAGCCAGTTGGCTCAGACAACCATGAGAAACATTGTTGGAGAGGTTGAGCTTGACGAATTATTGAGCAGCAGGGACCAGGTTTCTGAAAAAATACAGGTAATAGTTGACAAAGCTTCGGATCCTTGGGGTATAAAGGTTGAAGCTGTTGAGCTGAAAGACGTTGTTTTGCCTAATGATATGAAAAGAGTCATGGGTAAACAAGCTGAAGCTGAGAGAGAGAAGAGGGCAGTCATCATTAAGGCTGAAGGAGAAGTTATCGCTGCCACAAACATGTCTAAAGCAGCTGCGATGCTTTCAAAATATGATGGTGCTTTACACTTGAGAACCTTACAGACAATTAATGATATCTCATCAGACCAGAGCAACACAGTAATATTTGCTATGCCTTTAGAAGTTCTGAGAGCTTTGGAAGGTTTTAGGAAGAAATAATAATTTTTTTTATTTTATTTCCAATTGCTTAATGCTTCTTCTTCCACAAAGTGCAGCTTTCCAGGAACAATCAAGCAATGCAGTGGTTTTCCAAAATCTGTTTTCTCGATTTCAGAAGCTTTTCCGTACTTTATCTTGTAATCCCCGCCCAGTCTTGCACAACCGAGAATCATGGTATCTTTTGTAAAGACTTTTCCTTTTCTCTTTTTTTCGATGCCCAAAAGAATTTTTATCGCTTCATTTACAGTCATGTTCTTTTCAGGCTTGATATCGAGAAGGATTAATGTGTGTAATCCTAGCTTTTTATTGGCTTTTATAGCGTCATAAGCTGTTTCTGGCTTGAAATTAGGCTCTGGATAGGGTATTGAGCTTGTTTTTCCAAACTTATACAATTCAAGCCCTGTAATACCAACAGCATTTAGAATAGAAGCGTTGTTTATTACCTCTATCTTGATGTCTTTCTCTTTGGCTCTTAAGAACAAATCTGTGTGTGTTGTGGCTCCAAAAACATCTCCGACAACAAGGAATGCAACTCTTTTGTGTTTTGCTTTGTCAAGTATTTTCTCAGCATTTTTCTCGACTAACTCACGGTCAGCAGGTATTATCTTCTTGTTGTAGAACCTCTCAAGCCTTTTCATGACTACTTGTAATCTTGAAGTGTAGCACTCTAGAAAGACATAATCTGCTTCCTTTATCCTTTTAAGTCCTTTAATAGTTATGTCTTCCTCGTCATTCAGACCAATGCCTATCATGTATAATGTCATAGAAGGAGGTATAAGAGCTGTTTTTTTAAGGGTTTAGGTTTTTATCATAAAATTTAAAAACATTTCAATTCAGAACTATATGTACAGTGACAAAGATTCTAATACTAAATCCTGACCCTGATGAATGGGAGATGAATGCGGCACATCATTTCCTTAATGTTCTGAAAGATCATGATGTTGAGATTGTTAATGTTTGCAAAGGAGAAACTCCTACAAACTTTGATTATGATAAGTTTATAGTTCCTGGTTCTGCAACCTCTTGTTATGAAGAACTTGATTGGCTCAGAAAACTTGAAGACTTGATAAGGAAAATACACTCTATTGGAAAACCCCTTCTAGGTGTTTGTTTTGGACATCAGGCAATTGCAAAAGCTTTAGGTGGAGAAGTGGTTTTTGCAGGTAGCAGGGAGTTTGGGCCTGTTCATATGCTTTTAACAGAGGAAGGGGTTAGAAGTCCTTTATTCAAGAATATTTCTAACAATTTTCTAGTTTTAGAATCACATCAGGACAAAGTTATAAAGATTCCAGAAGGAGCTGTTTTGCTGGTAGAGAATGATTTCTGTATACAATCTTTTAGTATTGGAAACACTTTCTGTGTGCAGTTTCACCCTGAAATGACTGTGAAAACAGCTAGAATATTAGGAACTAGGTATGGTAAGGATCTCTCTGTTTTAGATATTTTCAAAGATTCTCATCGAGAAATAACATTAAAAGTTATCAATAATTTTATAGAATTTACTTCTTAGTAGACCTTTGCATAACCAGCAAGTCTTCAGTGGTTAGCTTCTGCTTTTTCTTTATTTTCAGCTCTACCTCTTTTTCTTTCTCTTTCAAGGTCTTCTTTTTCTTCTCAATTTCTAATTCTTCAATCTCTACTTCGTGTTTCTTAAGCTCTTCCTTTATCTTGTTCAGGTCTTGAAGCTTCTTTTTCATCTCGTCATTGAGTTCTTGATATCTCTTCTTCCCTTCCAAGAATTTCTCATGAGCTTCCTTCTCTTTATTCTTTAACAAATCGATTTCTTTAGAATTTTCTATTAATTGTTCGTGGAATTCCTGACTGTCTTTTGCCTGATGTTGGATATCCTTGTGAAACTTGTTAGCATCCTTCTTCAGCTTCCTTATCTCTTTTGTCTTAGTTTTTATCTCATCAAGCTCCTTTGTTACCTCTTTCATCTCGTTGTATTTTTTCTTCAATCCTTTGAGTTCCTTCATTATCTTCTGCTCTTTCTGAAAACTAATCGCTTCTGTCTCTATCTTCATATCCATTGCTTCTATCTTCTTCTTCAATGCTTCAGGTCTCTCCTTGAAATTCTGTTTTTTCTTTATGTTTTCAAATCTTTTCTTCATATCATTCAAAGTTTTCAACCCTTCAGAAATCTGTTTATTCAATTCATCTCTCTTGGTTTTTGAACCTTTGACTCCGGAAGTAAGGCTGTCTCTCTGCTTTTTAGAACCTTTGATGGAGAATATTTTGCCTTTTATTTCGTCACCTATTGTATTCTTCTTTCTAAACCAGGACTCTTTCTCAGAATTAATCTTGTTCAGCCTGGTTTTTAATAGGTTTACTTCCTCTCTGGCCTTTTTTAGGTCATCTAGTAATTTTCTTTTTTCAGCTTCTTTCAGCATATTGTCTCACTTAAAAATTAAATAAAAAAATGATAGAAATCGATTGAACGATTTCTAGCATGCCAAAAATATTCTATTTTTAAGCATTTAACCGAATAGTGCTCCTAGTCCTGCAGCTGCCTGTTCTTCACTTTTTTCATCTTCTTTTGGCTTTTCTTCCTTTTTCTCTTCTGCAGGTGCATCTCCTCCGGCTGGTGCCTCAGCTGCTGGTGCGCTTGCTGCTGCTGGTGCAACTGCTGCGTTTTTGACAGCATCATCGATATCAACGCCTTCAAGGGCTGCTACAAGAGCCTTTATTCGCGCTGCATCGGCTTTTACGCCTGCTGCTTCTAGCACTTTTTTCATTGAAGCTTCATCAACCTTTTTTCCTGCTTTGTGCAGGAGCATTGCCGCATATACATATTCCATCTTCTATACCTCCGATGTAAATTATGATTCCTTGGAATCTTTTTCGTTGTTTTTCGAGGCGTCTGCCTCTTGAGCATCAGTTTTGTCTTCTTTTGTTTCGTCTTTTTCTTCTTCGACTTTCTCTTCTTCTTTTGTTTCTTCCTTAGCAGGCTTGTCTGAAACCTCTTCAGGTTTCTGAGCATCGTCAGAAACTTTTGTTTCTGAGACTTCTGCTTCAGGTGTAATTTCTTCTTCTTTTTTCTCTTCAACCTTTTCTTCTTCTTTTGCTGGCTCTTCCTTAATTTCTTCCTTAGCTTCTTTTTTCATTTCTTCCTTAGGCTCCTCAACTTTCTCTTCCTTTATTTCTTCCTTTGTCTCTTCAACAGGAGCTTTAATATCCAATTTTGAATTTAATACACTTGCTTCACCTTCTGCTTTGGCAAGCAAGGTTCCGACAGTCTCATCTGTTAATATATCACATTCCAAAGCTAGTGCTTTACTGTCAGCTGCTGCTTTCTGTATCAATAAAGTGACTGTCTCTGTTGTTGGATAACCAGCATTGATGGCCAAATTGAATGCCATTACAGCTGCGCTCTGGAAGTCTTTCCTGTATGCATCTTCGTCAACATCAAGAACGTCTTTTGTCAGTATCTCACCTTTTTCATAGACTGCTTTCAGATCAAGTCCTATCTCCATTGGCTCAACACCAAGCCTTTGAAGGATACCTGCAAGTTTGGCATCTACAACTTCTCCTTCCTTGGCAACCACTTTGTCTTCCTTTATTGCAATCTTTCCGTCTTCAACAGCAGTCATTATACCAAAGCTGCCAAGCTCTCCAATAACTGGTCCTGGAGCGAAACTAGTCTTTCCAGCAGGAATAACGATATCATTTGGAGCTGTCTGTCCCGCACCAATTGGTGCTTTTGACTTGTTTTTTTTGATTGTTGAGAATAATGAGAAAGGATTCTCTTTAGTGAACAATATTGCTGGCATACCATTAAGGTATTCTTTTAATTTGTCAATGTGAGGCTTCTTGCTGTCATTAATGGCGATGTTTATCAGTCTCCTCTTAGTCATCCTTAGAAGCACTTTGCCTCTTAATTTCTCCCTCATAATCTGTAGCTGTTTTGTAGGGAGATTCTGCATGTTGACAACACCAATTATTGGATATTCATCTATCAGTTTAGTGAATTCCTTTACTGTCTCCTTTTTGTGCTGTGCTACATGTGCCATTTTAGACCTTTATTGCTTTGCTCATAGTAAATTTCAAGTATATCTTGTTGATATTGTTCTTCTCTTTTGGAAGATGATGTATTAATTGATCATAAGCGTACAGAATATTATCGATAACATGTGTGATATCCTGGTCCTCTTTTCCGACCATCACATGGATTGTTGGTTCTTTCTTTGCAACCAACTGCACTGTTTTCTGCAATTTCTCGTAAAGAGGCTTTATCTGTGGTTTTGCAGCAACTATCGCGCCAACTTTAGGGTTTGGCATCTTTCCTCTAGGACCAAATGTTGGTCCGAAAACAGATGCCACCTGAGTCATAAGACTGCCCTGTGCAATGAAGAAATCATATTTTTTAGCTAAAGCTTTGGCTTTTTTTGGATCTTTTTTAAAAGCATCAAACTGGGTTGCGACTATTGTTTCATCACAGATTTTCTTGCATTCATCAGCCAATTCAGGGCCAACTAAAGCACAAACATTCTTTTTCTTATTGATAGGATGATGAAGGTTCACAAAGAAATCAACTTGTTGTTCAGAATTTTTAAGATCAAGATCTTTAAGGGTTACTATAAGGTCAACTGATTGAGAGAAGTTTCTTTTCTTTGAGTCTTTTTTCAGCTTTTCTAATGTTTGTAATATAGTTTTTTTATCCATTCTTCCCTCCTACGTAAAGTAGTGATTACGGGTTATTGTGTGAAACTGTGGTTTATTTATAAAGATTTTGATTATGACGCCAGGGCCCGGATTTGAACCGGGAATCCCAAAAGGGACAAGCTTTCCAGGCTTGCGCAGTACCAGATTGTGCCACCCTGGCAACGAGTCTGAGGACAGGTAAATTCTTTATATAATTATCGATAGAAATAATTTACATGTGCATATGGTCAATGCCTTTGTCGCCTGTGATAGGTTCTGCTATGTATCTGTTCATGTTTAGATATGATCTTACTTCGTCGTAGCATTCGTTTGTCAGGGTTATTATCTCGTTCTTTACCTGCTCTGTGTATCCTTTGTAGATGAATTTGTCTATGAGCATTCTTATCAGGTAGTATATTGGTCTTGTCTCCCATGCATGTTCATAGTCAGTTATTATGAATGCTGTGAATGTGATGTCTATATGGCCTTTGTACATCTTTTTCTTGAGTCCTTTCTTCTTTATCTCGACGTGTTTGAGGTTTGTAGCCATGATCTCTATCTTTATTTCTGTCTTTAGATAGTCTGATAGTCTTTTGTAAGGTCTTAAGTCCATTACCAAGTCCTTACCCTCCTTGTGTGTGAGCTCTGCATTCCTGAATTCATGCTTATCAAAGCTATGTTGTTTGAATAGCTCGTCAATTACAGTATACAACTCTTTTGGGTCAAATAATCCTTCGTATTCGAGCTTTATTCCGTCCACAACTGTTAATGTTTCGGCCATTTTTCACAACTATCCTTAGTTTCCACGATAGAATGCATGTGTATCGGTTTCCATCTTTAAAAACTTTTTTACTTCATACTCTAATCTCAGTGTTTCATACTCATGAACATCTATATGCAATAGTTCTATCTCTTTCTTTTTAACCCAGTAATAGAATTTACCCATGAGTTCTTTGGACTTTGATCCACTAAATTTGTTCTGCCAGTCGACTTCTAATGTGGTAATTATCTCAATTTGTATTCTGCCACCAGAATATATCTTGTGCTCGCCATGTAGCATTCCTTCTTTCTCTACGTAGTCCCATGCACGGATAAAGACGTTAATATATAATTTTACGTAGCCAGTTTCTTTTTTCTCACCAATGAGCTTTATCTTTAATTCAGCGCCACCGGGGCCTATACCTTTTTCCTTGAATTTCTTTTCATGAAATTCATATCTTCTTTCAAGCATCCAGTTGACTATTAGTTTGAATAGTCCGTCAAAGTCGTAATCTCCTTTAAATTGTACAAATGCTCGACCTGTTCTAACCTTTTCGCCCATGCTTTCTCTTAAGAAATAGAGTATATAAAATTTTTGCTTTTTAAATGAACTATCTTAGCCTGATAGATTCAAGATTTCTTGGAGCAGTAGTCTCTATTCTGTTGGCTTTGTGTATAGACCTTGCTAGGTCAAGACATCTGCTTGTTTCACCATGATTAACTATGACTTTTTTAGGTCTAGGGCTGCATCTTCCGACAAAGTTCATCAGTTCTCTCCTGTCAGAGTGTCCTGTAATCTCTAACTTGTGGATTTCAAGCTTCAACTCGACCAATTCACCCTTTGAACCGTTCTTGAAGTTTATCTCTTTTACACCACTCTGTATCATTCTTCCCATGCTTCCTTCTCCCTGGTAACATGTGAACACTAGAGAGTTCTTTGGATTATCACCTATTTGTCTAAGATATTCTACTGATGGGCCTCCGACAAGCATACCTGATGTTGCCAGAATCACGCAAGGACCTGTTTCCTCTAGTAATTCCTTTCTTTCTTTTGTGCTTCCAACTCTTTTAATATTGTCCTGTATGAATGGGTTATTGTCCTTGTGAAATATCTGTTCCCTTACAGTATTGTTTAAGTATTCTGGATAAGCAGTGTGGATGGCTGTTATATCCCAAACCATTCCATCAATAAATATTGGTATCTTATCTATTGTGCCTTCACGTATCATTCTCTCGACGAGTGTTATTACTTCTTGTGCTCTTCCTGAACCCAGTACTGGCAATAATACTTTTCCTCCTCGTGCAATTGTATCTGTTATAATCTTTCCTAATACCTTGTCTTGGTCTCTTGGATTCTGTGAAATAGCATTTTTTGCTCCGTATGTGCTCTCTATCATCAATGTTTCCAGTCTTGGAAAATGTGTGTGTGCTGGGCTTAATAGGTTTGTCTTTGCAAACTTTAAGTCACCTGTGTATAGAAAGTTATGCAAGCCGTTTCCTATGTGCATGTGCACCATCGAACTTCCTAGGATGTGTCCTGCGTTGTATAGTGTTATCCTTACATCAGGGGTTATATCCGTAACTTCTCCATACTCAAGTGTTATTGTGTGTTTCACCGTCTCTTTGACATCTTCAGTAGAGTATAGTGACTCTTTTGCTTCGCCTCTCTGAATCTTTATAATGTCAAGTTGCAAAAGTGCTGATATGTCTCTTGTTGGCATTGTGCAATAAACCGGGCCGCGATATCCGTATTTGAAGAGTAATGGCACTATTCCTGAATGATCTATGTGAGCATGACTTATTATGACTGCGTCCAATTCTTTTATGTCAAATTCCGGCGCTTCCAAATGTGGATATGGTTGTTTGTCTGAGGCAACGTCTACACCGCAATCCAATAGAACCCTGGATTCTGGTGTCTGTAGCAAAATTGCTGATCTTCCGACCTGTCTTGCTCCTCCGAGCATTGTTATCCTTACCCATTCCTCTTTTCTTCCTCTTAACCACCCATTGTAGATTCTTTCTCCTGTTTTGTGAAGGAATTTCTTCCTGTAATCTGAGTTTTGGTATAGAACAGACCTTATATTCTCTATCAGTTGGCTTCTGATAGCTGGTTTCCTCTTTATCACAGGCACCCAGAAGGTTTTTTCCTTTATCTGTTGCAATATATCTCCTTGTTTTCCTATTGCAGAACCTGGTTTTTCAACTTCTATGATTACAACTGATCTCTGTGGGTCAAATGTTATCTTGTCAATACCTGCTTCTTCACCAATTAGTTCTCTTATCTTTTTCTCAGCTTTTTCCTGATCTAGACATTCTGAAGGGTTTGGTCTTAGCTCTATTCTTTTCTTTATTTTGTTAACTATCTCTTTGACCATTCCGTGGTCGTTTTTGAAGAATTCCTTGTCCTTTGTGTACAGAACAATATTTGCTCCTTCAAAACTTGCGTCACATATTTTACCATCCGGTAAATCTTTTAAAATTTCTTTTAATATTTCAGACATATAGTAAAACCTCCTTAGGTTTGTAAAGAATTTATTTATTCAATTCTTGTATTTATTATCTTTTGTAAAGCTCTTCTAATTCCTTTTTTGTCAATTACAAAGATGTCAATACCTTCTCCTGAAGCTGAGTCTCTTTGCATTGCAGCGTTTAAAGATTGTTTTATTAAGTTAATTCCTTCTTCTTCACTCATATCTTTCTTGTAGTTTGTTTCCAGGACTCCGTATGCAATAACACTACCAGATCCGCTTGAAACAAAATCATCAATATCAGCGATTGAACCATCTGGATATAAATCGTACAGATGTTTTTCAGAGTCATATCCTCCTACTAGGAAATGGCTTATTCCAGGTATCATTGACATCTTTCTGATGTTTGAGTACACCATTCCTGCCAGAAGATTTGCTCCTTCTTTCACACTTGGTTTTCTGTTTGTTCTTATCTCTTTAAGCTTCAACTCTGCCTTAATCAATTTGATAAGTAGTTGTATGTCAGAAACAGTTCCTGCTGTTGTAACAGCCATATAGTCATTTATTGGCACAACTTTCTCAACTTTTTTGTTGGCTATGAAGTGTCCTGCTGTTGCTCTTTTATCTGCACCTAATACGATGCAATCCTTGCAAACAACTCCTACAGTTGTAGTTCCTGTTTCTAAAACTTTATCCATTATTCAATCACCTTTTTAGACCTTTAAAAGAACTAATTTAAGCTTCGTAAATTATGCCATGTTTAAAAAGTTTACGTTTTTGATTGTACGCTAGCAAATACAACTCCTTGGGACAAATGTGTTTGGGTGTTGTTGACACCACTAAAATTTAACCTAATGCTAATGCGTTCTTTTGTACCTGAAAATACTTGCATATCACATTCTTGGAAGTCTAATTTACATAATCTTGTAGGTATCCATTTCTCTGGCTTGGTTGTCACTACTTTTACATTACTTGGTGTTGCAGTAGCAGAAGTGACTATTTCATTAAATCTGCAGTATATTTTCAAGTCTGCGCAAATAATTTCTTGGCCATTCTCATCCCTTAACATTGTTTGGTTTATCACAACTTCCTTGTTCATGTTGTTTTGCAATAGAACTCTCATGTTAAATTTGTCTGTATCTGCTTCAATTGAATAATCATTGCAGAAAAAATTAGCATCAAATATACAATACTGGGTGGCATATCTTTCTGCATTGAACACGTCAAAGTACATTAATACACCTATAAATATTAGTAGTGTCAGAAATGCCCATGAATAATTAATCAGGTATTCTACAGCGGCTTGAGCCTTTGAATTTATTCGAAGTTTAGAAATATTCTTTAAATTTTTCTGTAATTGTTTAGAATTAATCATTGTATCATGCTGAAAACTTTTCCTTGGACTGTGTGTTTTGTTGCAGTGTGTGAATCAGTATGTCTTCTGAAGGTGAAGCTTATCTTGAAAGTTTGTTTTGCTCCTTGAATGACTGATTTATCGCAGTTTAATAGTTCCAGGTTGCAGGACATGCCAGGGCTCCACTTTCCACCTCCATCTATTACAAAATCGCCGTCCATATCATCATCTGTCCAGTTTATGTCAGTGCCATCAAAGGGACAATACAAGTATGATTCACAGGTTATAGATACAAAATCATTGTCATATATAGCTATATCTGTTGGCTCTATGCTTTTCTCAAGATTATTTTTTAATTTAATGTTCATATCAAACTCTGAAGCTTTCTGTATGCTCCAGTCTTCACACAAGATGTTTTGTCCGAATTCACATTCTTCAGGAAGGTATCTTTTTGGATCAAATACATTGAAGTAGAACAATGTGCCAATAGTTACTGTGACTGCCATAAGTACCCAAGCATAGGTTGATAAGAACTCAAAGCTTGCCTGCGCTTTTTTCAATATAACACCTCTTTAAGAAGATTTATGATTATAGCATTATTTAAAGTTTGTGAAAAAAAAGAAAGAGAAAAAAATTATGTTTATTGTACTGTTCCTACGATGTCTCCGCCAGTAGATTTGGTAAAGGTGGCACCGGAAGTAGTTACATAATAGTCGAAGTCAACTGAGAACTTCTTTTTAGTTCCTACAATAAAAGCGGCTGCTGGAACTTCTGAGGAAGCCAAGTTAAATACAACTTGAAATACCTCTCCTGCGTTGCAAACAGCAGTTGTTGCAAGTGCATCTGGAATACCACAACCAAGGGTAATTCCATCATCCCATTCACCCGCTGCATCAATAGTGTAGGTGGTTGCAGAATCTGTGTCTATCAAGCGTATTTCTGTTAATGTAATCGCTTCAACATTATTTCTTAGTTTTACAGTAACTGATCCTGCAGCGGCAACTGCATCTTCGCACATAAATGTTCCACTAAATGTACATGTGTCTGGTACGAATCTACTTGGATTCAATACTCCAAAATATGCTAGGGCACCAATCATAACTAGAATAACTAGAAACGCCCAACCATATGTAGTTAAGAATTCTAAAGCTGCTTGTCCTTTCTTATGCATGTTTTTACACCTCTTTATATTTTTGAATGTATAAGTTTGTATTCGTATCTCTTATATATAAAAGTTTCGATTTGGAACAAATCTAAACTTGAAAAATACTTATTATTTTCCTATGTTTAGATTTAAATACCTCCGAATAGTTTTCCTAGTACGCTCGAGAATAGGAAAAAGAGAGTTACTGCACTGCCTATAAATAAAGGTATGAATTTCAATCCTCCCCTTATATCTCCTCTTGAAATTATGGATATTATCATTGATGAAAAAGTTGATATTATGCCTATTGCCATCACAGAGAATGTTTTGAAATCCTTTGGATCAATACTTGCTTCACCAATGGTAATAGGAAGCACTCCCGACTTTGTTGCACCACCTAGTTGTTTCGTAACATTGATTATAATCTCTAATAATTGTTGTGAAAGTGCGAAAAGAGCTGGTGTTATGAATATGACTATTGCAATCATGAATATTGTGTATGTCACTGTTGCTGCTGCCATCTCCTGTTTTAGAACAGTGCTTTTCTTCATATTGTCAATTACCTTGTCTATAACCTCAACTATTCTTCCTCCGCTCTCAACTTCTCCAATGATCAAGTTAAGGCTTCTTCTCAATGTTGGTGAATCATACTTCTTTCCAAGTTCTTCTAAAGAGTCCTTTACATCATTTCCTGTGAGTACTTTCTTTGACGCAAGTGTTACCTCTTTGGCCAGTATTCCGAACTCTGGTTTTATAGCGGCCCAAAGGGATTTCTCAAAGGACAATCCTCCTTTCAAGTTTGTTGAAACAAGAGTCAGGTAATCAGGTAATGCTTCTTCAATTGTTTTTGTTCTATTATATATCTTGATATTGAGATATAGATAGACGCCCATAATTATTAGGAATGAAAGAGCTGCTTGTATGGTGAACCATGAGACAAAAGTCATGATTAATATTACAAGAGCGCCCATGTCTGATATTGGCCTGAAGATTAATGAGAAGTATATTATGTAAGTCAGAACCAGTGTGACCCAGAAGAGTCCTCCAAAGAATTTGTATGGAACCTCATCTATTCCTGCTTTAAACAGATAATCTCTAAGCTCTGATCTGAACCTCTCTGGCACAAATGCTTTTCCGAATGTTTCAAAGTATAGGTAGTCTTTCATCTTATATGTTTACATTTGGTCTTATAGACCGAAATACTGTCATGAATATGAATTCTAATATTACAAGGAAAAATGTTAATACGATGAATAAGGTCATGTTTGCCTCTATGTTTATCATGCTTGCAACAACTACAAACATTGTCAAGCCAAGTGATGGCATAACAACTGCTCCAAGCATGTAAAACATCGTAACACTGTTTAGTTTCTTTCCGTATCTCTGGATTTCTATCAATTGTTCTTCTGCAACCTGATCAAGGGCAGCTTCCAATGATTGTGTCACATCTATTCCTATCTTCAATGCGTTTGTGATCTGAAACAATATCTTCCTCATCCTGTTTGAAGGACAATACTTTATGGCCTTATCTAACGAGTCTTCTAGTGGTGTCCCGATATCTATCTCATGAATAATTGATTTGAAATACTCATTTGCAACTCCATAACTCTTTGAGGCATCCATCAGTGCATTTATCAATGGCTTTCCTGAGTTGAGTTTTACAAGCAGGAATCGTCCTGCAAACAATACTTCCCTGTCGATGTCTTTTTGTCTTCTGTTGACTTTCGAGCGGGCAGATTTCATCATTGTTGAGAAAACTATGAAGAAAAATGCCAGGAATGCAACCAGGATCCAAGTATATGATTTTTCCATTTTGTCGACGAGAAAGAAGGTCAGAACAGCCATGGTTCCTCCTGCTATCAATCCATTCTTTAGCTTTTCCTTGACATAATCCTCTGGAGACCTGTTTATCTGTGCAATCCAGAGCTCTTTCCTTAAATTAGGATAAATATGTGCTACTCTCTTAGAAATAGATGTCAATGATATTTTATCCAATAATTCACGGAATCGCATTTTAGTCCAGTTGTAATCTGCCTAAGTAGTATTTTGCCATCACTTCTCCAACTTCGTCTACTTCCTCGATCTTCTTCTTAATCATCCATTTGAGAATCTGCATTTTCTGTTTCAAATCAAATTCAATATCTTCTTTTGTCATTCCTGTGTAAAGCTCCAGTGTATCCATTGTTATCTTTGACTCATTTACCTTTTCCAGAACATCCTTTTTTGCATTCAATTGCATGATGACATTGGGATCTCCTGAAGGTAGAATCTCTGCTATCTGTAAGCTCCTTCTTTTTCCGGTTCTCCTGTTTCTGTTCTGGACCAGTATTAATCCCAAAGCGCTAAGCATCTGTTTTGGAATATCTATTGGAGGATTGGACATTCTCATAACTGTTTCTTCTGCATTGTTTGCGTGGAATGTTCCATATACCGAGTGTCCTGTAACTGCTGCTTCCAGCAATACTTCGGCTTCTTTTTTCCTTCTGATCTCTCCTACTATTATCCTGTCAGGTCTCATTCTCAAGCTGTTTACAACCAGGTCAAGCATTGTCACTCCGCCCTTTCCTTCGGGGTTTGGCAATCTTGTCTCCATTGGCACCCAGTGGAGGTTGCTTGGAAGTGTCAGCTCACGGGTATCTTCTATTGATATTATTCTCTGGTTTGGCGGGAAGAAGTTACTGACTGCATTCAGGGTGGATGTTTTTCCTGATCCTGTTCCTCCTGCTACTAGTATTGATAGCTCGTTCTGTATGGCCAGCCATAAGAATGCAGCTGCTTCCAGAGAAATTGTTCCTGCTTTTATGAACTTGATTATGGTCCAAGGATCTGCTGCGAACTTTCTTATTGTGATGGTGTTTCCTTTTGATGATATGGGTGTCAGGGTTGCATTTACTCTGTCTCCTGTTGCCAAGTGAGCGTCCATCAGAGGGTTCAGGGTTGTTATTTCCTTTCCAACATCCCTTCCTATCATAGTTGAGTAATGCCTTATCCTAGCCTCTGTTGGAATCCTTATATTTGTCTGGCACCAACCGTGTTTTTTGTGGTATACCCATACAGATTCTACATGGTTGTTTACAACAATCTCTTCAAGATTAGAATCTCTTAACAGAATCTCTATTTTTCCTAACCCTAGGTTTTCTTCTATCAAATAGTTTACAAGCATGTTTGTTGTTTTCTCATCTGTTCTTGGGAAGTATCTTTTTAGGAGTTTTCTAATCTCATTCTGGAATCTTGATCTTATGTCGGTAGCTTCCTTATCCTCGAACTTCGACATCTCTTCAACATCGATCCTAGTGACGAATTCCTGTCTTATCTTCTCAAGAATCAGCTTGGTTGTGTCACTAATGTTTGTTATGGATGCAAAGTATTGGGGAACTGGTTTGTCCTCTTTTGCTACAATTCTGATCTGCACGATTATATCATTTATGTTTATGGAATACAAGTCTATTTCATCTTCTTTTACGGCAGTTTCTTCTTTTTTTACTAGTTCAGGCATTTTTCACCTCTAAGCTTTGTCTTAGGAAGTTTAATCTGTGAGTTATCTCTTCAATCAGATGTTCAAACTGGGCTTTCTCCATGACCTTGTCTTCAGGGAAGTTATTCATCCTGCGTTTTATTTCCAGGAGTTTATGTCCCGCATCCACTATTTTTCTTTCTTTCATCAGGGTAATAGTGGCTCTAACCTCTTTTTTCAAGTCCATGATGAAATCAAGATGTTCTTTGTGTTCAGGAACCTCTTTTTCCTTCCCTCTATCTTTCTTTGTTGTTCCACTCCTTTTTATTTCTTCTGATTTTTTGTGTATCTGGTCATAGACTTTGAGTGTTAGATGGTACAATGCTCTTTTTTCTTCTATCATATCCTTTGGAAACATTTCAAATGTCTTTTTGAGATTACTATCATACTCTATCATCGCTTTTTTCAGGTCTCCTTGCTGCAAGAATACCTTTGTCTTCTTCGTTGATAATAGAACTTCTTGTTTTGTTTTTGAAAGTATTCTTCTTCGCTCATCATCTTTTTTTCTGTCCTCTTGAGATGTCTCTTTCTTTTTCAAGTTCTCAAGTCTTTTTATTTGATAGTAGGATGAGATGACATCGTTGAAAATTTCCTCTTTTTCCTGTTTTGCCCCATCAGGGAACCCTTCAAAACTTCCTTTCATCTTCCTGTATTCACTCATTGCAGCTTCCAGATCCATCTTTTGCAGGAACTCTGCAGTCTTTTCCTGGTGGACTGCTATCTCGTTTTTTATCTTGATTTTTTTATCTACCAATTCTTTTTCTTGCTTTGCTTTCTTGTCATCAATTGGTTCTTTTGTGATTGCTTCCATTCCTGTTATCTCTTTAACAAATTCTTTCTCTACATCTTCTTTTGCGTCAAAATTCTTTAGGTCTGTGTACATATTCTCTATTAATCCTGTGAATGTGTTCTTCTCAACATCTGTCTCAGCCTTTGCAAACTTTTCTTTTACTTCTTCAAACATTTTCTTGGCAGAATATAGGTCTCTCTTCTCCAATGCTTCTCTGAATATTTGATAGTAATCCTTGTCCATTGAGAATTCTTCTACTTCTTCGCTTATGACCTCTCTTTTTTCTTTTCTTTCCAGGTCCTTCTGCTCTAAGAATTCTATAACGTCTCTTTCCAGGAATTTGTCTAAGTCCATTTTACATAGCGATTATTTTCTTTCTGTATTGAATCCACAGCTCTTCTTGATTGAAAAAACCTCTTTTTCTGGCTTCACGGAAGAAGAAATCCTTTTTTTTGTCCAACTTTTGAAGCAGGTGGTTCTTCCAAAGGTCTGTTGATTGGTGTGTTGGTATCTTTTTTTCAGAAGCTTTCTTTTGAAAATCTTCTTTGAACTTGTCTATTGAAACATCAGTTGTGTCAATTGCAGTCTTTGCAGCGGCATGAGGTTTGTTCAAATAGATGAATGGTGTTGTGAACTTGTATTCAAGTCCTATGATTTTTTCTTCTACTAAGAAATCAACCCATGATTGAACAACTGAAACTGGCATCTTTAATTTGGCTGCAGCTTGCTCTAGCTCAATTTTATTTACCTTCTTCAATAGTTCAATCAGTGAATCTACACTGGTTGTTATAGTCTCCTCTACCACAGTCATTTTTATTCGTCTATTGCTATATAAACTTTGTTCATTATTATAAAGTGGTTAGCAATTAACATCTTCTAAGTCTTCAACTGTATCTGTTATGTTGAAAACTAGTGTTAGATGGTTTCTGTCAATAACTGGTGAATCTCCTAACACGCTGAAGTCCTTTATTTTTTTTAGATTGGTACAACTGCTCCATTCAAATTCTGTTCTATTCATCATGAAGTCAACATAGCTCTCGTTTACTGGTAGAGCTCCTCCCATTTCTTTTGGATTTACTATTGATAATAATGTTAGTGAGGATTCATTTTTAACTGATGTATCATTTGTTAGTCTGCCAAAGAAGCTTAGCGGTAGGAAATAACCAACAAAACTAATGTTTACTCTGTATGGCGAAACTATGTATTCACTGTTGTTTGTGAATCGTTCGAGGTCTGTTATGTTGAACTTTCGTGCTAGAGTTTTTGACTTTTTAAATGTTGGAATATAATCGATAGTGTAATAACCTGTTTTACCCATAAAGAAATATATCGGATCATCCAATCCTTCAATTGTTATATCTGTGCTTTTTATTTCGGTTATATTCCATATCATGTTTTTGTTTCTGATTGTTATTGATATGTTCATATAAGCAATTACTGAGAATGGATTTTTTTGGTCTATCCACACATTACTAATATTGTAATCAAGGCTTATATTGTATTCTTTTTGTGTAATCTGCTTTATTTGTAACATGAGTGCATTGATTGTAAAATCTTCCAAATCAGGTCTGACATTGCCTTTCACTTTTCCAATTGTCACACTTTCTTTGAATGTGTTATTAATGTCTTGTTTATTGTTATAGAATAACTCTATCTCATTTATATATGCAATCATCTCTTGCAAAGCTTTGTAACCAGAAATTTTCAAGCTTATTTCGGCGTATGACATCACATTCTCAACCAGTTGGTTTGTTGATGTTATTCTCATTCTTTCTAAGTCTACATTGTGGTCTAGAGGTGTGATTTGATAAGTTGAGTACATGGCTGAAAGTAGTCCTGCTATCATTATTGATATGAATGTGAATAGTATTGCTTTTCGATTCAGCTCCATATTTTAAACTCCGTGATGTCTGGTCCAAAAAAAGTGGTTTCATCTAAAGAAAAAAAAGTTATCTTTCTAGATGTCAATGTGAATTGTGCGGATTCTAATGTCTCTGCTGAACGATTGTATATTGTTGTGTTAATTCCTGTTTTTGTTTCACGAATTGTATAGTTCATTCCATATTGATCCTCTAGTAAGGAGTCGACAATTACTTTTGTTAGATTAAAAGCTAGCTCATCGTTGTTTGTATAATGCAGTTCTGCTATTTGTTGGAATAATGATTGCTGTGGGTTTGTTATATAACCATTATCTGATAAGAAAGCCACGACTCCTTCAGAGTCTCGGAACTCTATCACTTTTGTTTTCAGTAACAAGTCCATTAAGTCTTCTGCTAGTGTGTAGGTTTGCTTTGTTTGCGGAGCGTTCATGTATGAGCCCATAATCATGACTACGCTGATAAGAAATATCGCCCCTCCAATCAAGGCATCCAGTACAAAAAAGTATGCACCCCTTTTTTTCATCTTCTAGATATTATTAACTAGTATTAAAAAACTTTTCGCCCAACGGTGTTCGTCCGTTGACACTCAAAAATCCCCTAGGATTTTTGGGCTCAGAAATGTTTTTCATTTCTGAACACCGACATGCTCCCGATGGTCGCGAGATGCTTCGCATCATTCCCAGTAATATACTCTTATCTTGACTGCTTCTCCTTTGTACCTGGCAATCCTGGTCACTTTTATAGCGTCTTCAAGAGTTCCTGTTACTAGGTTTAGGCTTTCAGTGACACCTGGTTCTGGGCACGGCACTTCAAAGATATTTTCTGCTTGGCAGCACATCACTCTTACGCACATCCTTTTTTCTGTTGTCAGATCTGTGAAGTTGGCGACATCCACAAAGCTGCCTGTTTGCACTCCAAATTCAGTGCAAGCTTCCATCGGTGTTTGAAGGAGATTTATTGTTTGACCATCATCCGCTTCGTATGTTGTTTCTGTGTTAAAGCTGCATGTTCCATCTGGTCCCTGTCCTTGACAACTTGCATCGCAGAAATTGCTGCCTGTTCTTGTACAATCACTTTCACAAGTTCCATTATATAATAGAAAGTTTACGTTTAGACATGGATCTGTTTGTTTTACGTCGAAGAAAGTACTCATATCAGGTGTAAATCCTACTGCTTCTGCATGAACTATTATCTCGTTTCCTGCAGGAACATCCATGTTATATAATCCGTTATCATCTGTTACAGCTGTTATTATTACAGTGGACCAGTTTGTGCCGTTTGTCAAGTCCTGACTGTAGGTTATTGTTGCTCCTACGATTGGTTTTGTAGGATCATCTGCTTTGAAAACACTACCATCAACACATGTCCAACAATCAGGGTCTATGCATTTCATATATCCTAACGGCGGACTCTCAGGATCCAAGAAACAGGTTGCTCCTGAGCCGGGTAAGAAGAAGTCATCAGGGCAAATACTGTCGTTGATTCCACAAGTATGGTTGCCGCTGCACAGCTTTACACCCCAGCATCCTGTCATGTCGTCAGTTTTTGCGCTAACAAAAGCAGCTGTTATCATCAAGAATATCGTTAAAACCAACCAACCCCTTTTCATGATAGATTATTTATTAGTAAAAGATATATAAAGTTTGCGATTATTACAATGAGATAAATAAGAACTTAATTAATAGGTGTTATTATGGAAAATTTTAGTTGAAGTTATACATTCATGGTTTCTCTCTTTAATTCTTCTATTAGGTAGTATTCTTCTATGTCCAATGTTCCTTGTTGTTTTATCTGCTCTATGAATTCATGTTTTTGTTTTAGGGTTTGGAATAATAATTCTGTTAGTATATTATTGTCTTTTACTTTGTAGAGGTTGTTCACCTCTTGTTTTTGTTCCAACCACTCGATCATGTTTTGTTGGTCTACTGGTATTATTGACAACATTGTTCTTATTGGAAAACCTGCTTTTGAGAAATCTGCTATTGATACATGTTTGATTATTATTCTTTGTAGTTTTTCATGCTTTTCAAAAACTGTTGTTACAGGGATTTGTAGTTCTCTTGCCATCTTTGCAAAGTTCTTTCTGCTGTTCTTTCTTAGTTCTATTAGAACTTTTTTTTCTTTTTCATTCATGGTTTTTTGTAGGTTCTTTTTGTTTATAAGGATTGACTAGTTTTTTTCGGAAATGTTTCGAAATTCACGGAATTTCGAATAACAAAAGTATGCTTTTGTATTCCAAAAATCTTGATTTTTGTAAGTTCAAAATTTCTAATTTTGTTATTTCGGTGATATCGGAAAATATTAAAATTATGAGTTATTAGATTTGGAAGTGGTAAAGATAAAATCTGTCAAGAAGGATTATAAGAAGATAATAAAAGACCTTGAGGAAGAATTGGTTAGGAAGCAGAAGCGCATTGAAGAATTGGAAGAACAAACTACCTTGCTTTTGAAGACTGCTTTGAAACGGCAGAAGAAGTAATTGTTTCTTGTTTAGTGATTAAGAAAGTTTTTATAATTATGATTTGATAGAATTATTCTTTATCTTCTTCAACTTCAGGAACAGGGACTTCTTCTTCAGCAACTGGCTCTTCTTTTGATTCTTCTTCAGTCGGTTCTTCAGCTTTAGGTTCTTCTTTTGGTTCCTCTGCTTTCTCTTCGACTGGTGCTTCTTCTTTAGCAGGCTTGTCTGAAACCTCTTCAGGTTTCTGAGCATCGTCAGAAACTTTTGTTTCTGAGACTTCTTC
>JABMPT010000013.1 GCA_013202845.1 Candidatus Woesearchaeota archaeon
AAGCACTATACAAACAAGGAAAACTAGAAGAAGCAATAGAAGCATATGACAAAGCAATAAAACTAGACCCAAAAAACGATTACGCATGGAACAACAAAGGAGTAACACTAAGAAAACAAGGAAAACTAGAAGAAGCAATAGAAGCATACAACAAAGCAATAAAGATAAACTCCTTAGATGAATTATACCAACAAAACAAAGAGATAGCAGAAAAAGAACTAAGAAAATGATTGAAGAAGGAGAACTGGAAGATATTAGAGTTACAATGAGAAATATTAGCAAAAACACTAAGTTGGCATATTCTCTAGATTATACACCTATTCATGAATATTTTGAAAGAAAAAATGCGAGGCGATAAAAATGGCAGAAGGAGAACTAGAAGACAAAATTGAAGGCATAAAAGACCAAGTAAAAGAACAAGAGTATACAGCAATAGAACAAACTTATCTAGCAAGAGTCAATAAGATTACTGAAAGCGAAAAAGGACTACTTACACCAAAACAGATACAGAATCTTGCAAATATAAGAGAATCGTTCTTAACAGAAGTAGCTCAGAAAGTAGGAACATATGCTAACGAGGATGAAATAAGCAGTATACTTGAAGGAAACAACGTTGACAAAACGATAATAGAGAGATGGAATAATGACAGCCAATACATCGAAGGCAAAGTTGGACAAGTAAGAGATTTGAAAGAAAGGATAAGAACCACTGAATTCGATAAAAGTGAAGCACAAAAAGTTGGAACGCAAAGGTTTAAACTGTTGGAGTACAAAAACCCTGTCTGTGATAACTACGAAGCCTGGAGAAACCAAAAACAACTAATGGACATAATATCCTAATTTTTTTATTTTTTCTATAAAAAAGAGCGAGGTTAGTTGATGAAAGATGACAATTAATGAGAAATTATCGGATCCGGAACCTGAATTTGAAGAGTTAGCAAGGTTAGAGATAAAAACAAAGTCTAAAACTTATTTGTTGATTGAAAGAGCCAATTCCTTAAAAAAAGTTGGTAATGTGCAAGAAGCCATTAAAATCTACAGACAAATAATTGAAATAAACCCTGACTACAAAGAAGCTTGGAACTCAAAGGGTGAAATAGAGTATAATTTCAGAAAATACAAGCAAGCGATAATCAGCTTTGATGAAGTTCTCAGAATAGACCCTGATGATGCAAGCGCGTGGAACAACAAAGGGGTAGCACTAAATGGATTAGGGCAACTAGAAGAAGCAATACAATGCTATGACAAAGCAATGAAAATAAACCCAGGAAACGATACCGCGTGGAACAACAAAAGAACAACACAAAAAGAACTAAGAAATAAAAGAAGATGACCCTTGACGAAAACCTTGATTTGGAAAGAGAATTCGATGAGTTGGCAGAATTAGAGATTAAGTTAAAACAAGTTTCAGGTGTTGATTTAGAAGGATTAAAACAACAAATTTACGAATCAGGCATTGACCACTATGCTATTCAATTAAAATCAATGCTCATAGATAATTTACTAGAATTAACAAAGCATGAAGAGGATGGAGTTTCAAGCTATAAAACAAGTTTCACAACAGAAGAAGCAAAGGAGTTAGCTAATAAGTTGTATAATAAAATAATAGCATATGTTGCAAAAGAAATTATTGTCATGAAGCCTGAAGAAATAGAAAAAATTGACGAACTTGTAGAAACAGATGCAAGAGGATTCCTTGACGGTGCAACTATTAGCCACACAGGTGTTGACAGAGAGGAATTTAAAGACTTACTAGTAGAAAACAGAACAAATATTTATGAAGTAATCATAAACATGAAAATAACAAAAACTAAGAAAAAAAAACAAACAGTTAGTGAAGATCTAAAAAGTAAGAACATAACAATACTTAGATCAAGGCCTAGACCTAATTATTCTGATGAAGAACTTGAAAGACTGGAAACACAAAGAAGCAGATATGAAAATATGCTTGCAGAAGGAGTAGATAATCCTGCAGTCATTCACAGACAACTCGGAGAAATCTATGACACACTAGGACATACAGAGCAAGCAAATAAGGAAAAACTGTTAGCTAGAAAGAAACCAGAAAAATGACCCTTGATGATGACATAAAAGATTTGGAAAAAGAATTTGACGAGTTAAAAAATGTCAAGATGAAAGTAGTTGATTCTGCCAAAAAAGAACGAAAAGCTGCTCGCAAAGAAAAGAGAAGATACCAATGGTTTGAATTCAAGCAAAAACTATCCTATGAATCTCGTGATAGAACAGTTTTAGAATGGACTACTAGAATTGCACTTTGGAGTGGTTTGGCATATGGAGCTTATAAGACACATACTGCTCTTTACGGACTTGCAAATAAATTATATGCAGGAGGATTTATGGAAATGGTTGAAAACTACAAGGAAGGCTCTGGAACATTCTTTTTTATGAGTAATTCTAACACTATGGGTTCTCCACTTGCAGAAACATCTGCATTGATTAATCATATATCTATGAATGGAGTAGGAGGAATAATAGCAGGGTTAGCAGCAGGAGCATGTGTAGGACTAGCTTTTTTAGCTGCATACTATGTAAAAGAATTAGAACTTCCTGATATTGAAGACATAACAAGCATAACACCTTTTCCTGCCCTACTTGGCGCTGCCGGAGGAGGTCTTGGAGCATTATTCTTTGGTCCAGAAGGAACAGTAGCAGGTTCTTACATAGTATCAGGATTAGCAATCGCAAGCATGGTCAAAGAATAATATTAGATTATAAAATAAGAAAATGACACTCGACCTAACAGTTAACGAATTAGAACAAGAATTTCAATCTTTGAAAGAAATAGAGATAAAAGTAAAGAAAACTCAAATAAATGCTCATCATAAGTCAACAATAAATGAAATACTAGGATTTCCATGGCCAGTAGCAGTTCTAATGGTATTCATGGTTTATGAAGGAGCAACTAACTTAGTATTTAATGGCGAATATTCTCTAATAAAAAAAACATATACAAAAATAATAAACAAAAAACCTGTACAATGGTATGACAAAGGGTTTGCACTAATAGAACGTGGGAAACTAGAAGAAGCAATCAAAGCTTATGACAAAGCAATAGAAATAAACCCAAAACACGCATTGGCATGGTATGACAAGGGATTCGCACTATACAAATTAGGGCAACTAGAAGAAGCAATACAAGCATACGACAAAGCAATAAACATAAACCCAGAATACGCGTTTGCATGGAATAACAAAGGAATAGCACTAAGTGAAATGGGGAAACGAGAAGAAGCAATAGAAGCATATGATAGAGCAATAGAAATAAACCCAGAACTCGCGTGGGCATGGAACAACAAAGGAGTTCAACTAAACAAATTAGGGCAACTAGAAGAAGCAATCAAATGCTTTGAAAAAGCAATAAGAATATCCCCAGAATACACAGCAGCATTGAGCAACGAAAGAACAACACAAAAAGAACTAAGAAATAGAACAAAATGACCCTTGACCTAACAATTAAACAATTGGAAAGAGAATTTGAAGAGTTGGAACAGCTAGAGATTAGAATAAAAGAAGATAAACAAACAATTGAAATAAACCCTGGAGATGAACAAGCTTGGTATGAGAAAGGAATCAGACTCTCCAACCGAGTCTCCAATCTACTTCCAACCAAAGGGAGAGATGCAATAAAATGCTTTGAGAAAGTAATAGAAATAAATCCTGCAAACGAAAAAGCATGGTACGAAAAAGCAGGAATACTACATCTTTCCGGAAAATTTAGAGAAGCTATAAGATGCTATGACAAAGTAACAGATATAAACCCCCTAAACGCAACAGCATGGCACCAGAAAGGAAATGTGTTGAGCTTATTTAGTGAAAGACGAGAAGAAGCAATAGAATGCTACAAAAAAGCAATAGAAATAGATCCAGAAAACGCAGCAGCATGGATTAACAGAGCTTCGGTTCTGCATGGGTTAGGAAAATCAGAAGAAGCGATACAGTGCTATGATAGAGCACTAGAAATAAACCCTGAACATGAAACAGCATGGAACAACAAAGGAATAGCACTACATGACCTGGAAAGATATGAAGAAGCAATAACATGCTACAACAAAGCAATAGAGATACATCCTTCTAATGAATTTTTTATAAGAAATAAGGAGATAGCACAAAAGGAACTAAATGACACTTGATGAAGACGTAAACCTGGAAAGAGAATTTGAAGAGTTAGCAGAGATAGAGATGAAAGTTCAAAAAGAAAAGTTTTCATTAAGAAAAAGAAAGATTCCAAATTGGCTACGAATAGTTATTGGCTTGTCGGCATTCTCAGCATACGAAACAATAGACAACTTAGTGTTCGAAGGAGAACATTCAGTAATAAAAAGCATTTTTAATCTGTCAGAATCAAAAAAAACAGTTAAATTGTACGAACAAGCATTAGAACAATCCAGGCTTGGAGAATACAATCAAGCAATCGAGAGCTTTGATAAATTAATAGAAATAAACCCACAAAATTCAATCGCATGGTCAGGCAGAGGAATTTCACTAACTAGTCTGAGAAGATATGAAGAAGCAATTAAAAACTTCAACAAAGCAATAGAAATAAATCCAGAATATGCACACGCATGGGACAACAAAGGAACAGCACTACACAACCAAGGAAACTTAGAAGAAGCAATAGAAGCATACAATAAAGCAATAAACATAAACTCTTCTGAAAAATCATTTAAACAAAACAGAGAAGGAGCAGAGAAAAGACTTGTAGAATCATATATTAAATCAAGAAATTATAGTAAAGCGCTTTCTTATTGTAATAAAGAAATCAAATCAAGACCTGACAATACTTTCTTACGTGTTCTTCTTGGAGATATATACACTCATAAAGGCGATGTAGACATGGCCATTGTTACCTACAAGAGAGTTGCAGACTTAGCAGAGCATAAAAGCTTAGAGGAAAGTATAGCTTACGAAAAACTTGGTGATGTCTACGAAAAAAAGTCAAGTCAAACTGGATCTCGTGATTACTTAGAAGAAGCTAGACATGCCTATGGTATGGCACAATATGGAAGATCTGGTAACGCCTCCTTAAATTACAAAGAAGGACTAATGGAAAGTAAGTTAGGATTGGTTAGTGAGGCCATTAAGGACTATAACTGGGCTATAAAATGTGATCCTAATTATGCAGAAGCACACAACAAACTTGGAGATGAATATATCAATAAAACTAAAACAATCTGGTTCAAGAGCAACAAAAAAAAAGAGATTTACAAAGCAATGACACACTATGATAAAGCAATAGAATTACAACCAAATAACCAAGCTTTTAGAAATGATCTAAAAAGAGCTAAGCAAATACTAGCAGAACTTGACGAATAATAAAGCCAAAAAAAAGATCCTCGACCAAGAAATAATCTCTGTCGTCCTCTGCACTACTACACATCTTTATTAATCAACAAATCTATTCTATTTCTAGTTTGAATTAAACAGACTGATATTATCAATAATAGCGAGAGCTATATCGAGGTGGTATTATGGAACAACCGCTTGAAGAAGAAATTAAGCCTAAGAAAAAGTCGAGATGGAAAGCTTTTACTTTAACAACACTAATCACAGCCAGCGCATTATTATACACTGGCGATAAACTAGAAGTAGCACAAAGAGTAGACCGCGTGTATGAAAGAGCAAAGAACACCGTTATTTATGCGGTTTCTGGAAATCTACCTGAAAAGCCATACACCTCTGTCAGTACCCCAAAATCTTCTAATGACACAACCGCGGTCTACACTTCTCCTCAAACAGAAGATACAACTCAAGTTGAGAACAAACCTAGCTTCGATGAATGGTTAAACAAACAATAGGTGATCTAAAATGGGAATGAGCTTAAATAAATGGGGATGGGCAATCCTTGTAAAAGGAGGTGTCCTTACAGCAGTTTTCTTAACATATAGTTTTCATCCAGATATCAAGAAACTCGATTACAATATTTTCAGTAGGAATGCTCCTGTCGCAGAAAGTTTCTATCAGAACCCACCAATACTTGATATTAAGTGGGAAGAGAACGACAAAGGAGAAATAGAGACTTACTTAGTGAACAACTCTAGCGGCAAAAAAACAAAAGTCTTGTACGACATGCTCCCATCAAATAAAACAATAGTCGATGCAATGCAAAAAAGGTTTGAAGACGGTTACTCAGAAGATGAAAGTATTGACGAAGTTGTCGATGAATCCTTTGATGTCTTTCAAGCTGCAACCAATGCAAAATTCAGCGAACAATACAGTGATAGCTCAATGTCTGTAAATGATATAAGTTTAGTTGTTGAACAGGATAAAAACGGAGAAAACAACTTGTACTTGACAAACGGAGTTGCAAAAGTCAGAATAAACCAAGAATTGTTTGAAGAAGATATTGCATTGAACTTTGGCAAGTATGAAGGAATGCTTGGTGACAATGGAAAGAAGAAAGCTGCAAAGATGTTCACACAGTTTCTTGACCAAAAATATGAGCAATTTGAGAGGAATTCACAATGAAATTAGACTTGGGAAACATTGTGCAACAAACATTCACAAGGCTGAAGAACGAGACCATAAACTACACACCACTGCCTCATATGATGGAAAATCACAGATTAAAAGCATTCATAGGTGGAACTGCTTTGGCAGGAACCTACATCATTCCAGGAGATCAACCGATTCTTACAATGCTAGCTCTTGCTTATGGCGGTGTAAAAGGTTATCAAGCAGTTCGTGACTGGGCAAATAAATAATTTCTACTATAATTTTTTAAATAACAACAAAATCCCATGCGTCATGACATTAGATGAACGAGTTCTAGCGTTTATAATGGCAGGTGGTAGAGGCACCAGGCTTGAAGTTTTAACTAGAGATAGATCTAAACCTGCTGTGCCTATATTAGGTCCTTATAGAATTATTGACGCAGTTGCTTCGAATGTTGCAAATTCAGATATCCCTATTATGCTTGTAGGAACTCAATTTCGACCTGTATCTTTAAACACCCATATGGGGTATAAAGAGACGTGGGGTTTTGATGGTAAAGAAAAACATATGGAAATTCTAAGTCCTTATCAAGATGAACTTGCTAATCTTTCTTTTGATGGAACTGCGGATTCTGTCAGAAAGAATATGAGCCGAATTGAACATTACGATCCTGATACAATCATTGTCCTTGGAGGAGACCATATTTACTCTGCTAATTATACAAGTGTAATCAAAACACATAAACACCATAGTGCTGATATGACTATTATGACTACAGGTGTTGAGAAAACTAAAGCTCCCGATTTCGGTGTTTTGAAAGTTGATGATAATGGAAGAGTTCTTGCATTTGAGGAGAAACCAAAAGATCGAAAAATTATTGATGATTTTGAGTTAAGTGAGAGAGCTAAAGCAAATCTTGGAATTAGAGATTCAAATATTACTCATCTTGCTTCTATGGGAAATTATGTTTTTTCAAAAGATAGTCTCAAACAAGCTTTGAATCATGAAGGAACTGATTTTGGAGAGGATATAATTCCTGCTGTTCATAGAGATAATGGAGAGATTTATGTTTATTTCTTTGATGGCTATTGGAGAGATGTTGGAAAAATTCCAGACTTTTTCGCAACAAATAGAGAGTTTGTTCATGGTACACCAATTAATCTGACTCATGCCAGGTTCAGAACTTATCTAAGAGACTTGCCTAGCGCTAGAATTATGAATGGTGCAACTGTTAAAGGAGGTTCAATTATAACTCCTGGAAGCGAATTTTATAGAGGGTCAATAGTTAAAGGGAGCGTCTTAGGACATCAAGTAATTCTTGAAGAAGGTGCAAAGGTTTTTGACAGCATTCTTTTTGGCGCTGATAGAAATGATTATCACAACGGATTGCTTAGAAGAGAATTCTCCACGAGAATTGGCAGACATTCAGTTGTTGAAAAAGCAATTATAGATAAGAATGTTCAGATAGGGTCAAAAGTAGATATTAGACCTGAGAATGGAACATATGAGGAAAGAGTTAGCAGACTTGAAGAGTTAGGATTGATACACCACGATGCGAAAAATAATGTGAGGGGAGACTTTTATCTTGATAAAGAATCCGGAATTTTAGTTATTGGTAAGCAAAATACTGATGGGTTACTAATCCCTGATGGTTATAAAATTTAAAGAGTTTAATTCTTAACTATCTTTTTCTTCCCATTCATATACGGCTGTAGAACTTTAGGAATATTAATGCTTCCGTCCTTGTTTTGATTGTTCTCTAGTAATGCAATCATTGTTCTGGAAGTTGCTATTGCTGTATTGTTCAATGTATGTGCAAAGCCAGCAACTGTTTTTCCTTCTCCTTCCTTGTATCTTATGTTCAATCTCCTTGCCTGATAATCTGTGCAGTTTGAGTTTGATCCGACTTCTCTATATTGTCCGTCTGCCATCAATATTTCTGTGTCGTATTTTTTTGCAGCTATTATTCCTAAGTCACCTGTGCATACATTCACAACTCTATATGGTATCTCCAATGCTTTATACAAATCCTCACAGTTCTTCTGCAGTTCTTCATGTATCTTCCATGAATCTTTTGGATGGCAAAATACAAACTGCTCTATCTTGTTGAATTGATGCATCCTGAACAATCCTTTTGTGTATTTTCCATGAGAACCTACTTCTCTTCTGAAGCATGGACTTATTCCACAGAATTTTATCGGGAACTCTTTCGCATTTAATACTTCATTCATGTAATATGCAGCCATCGGATGCTCTGATGTTGCTATTAAGTATAAATCATCCTTGTCTATCTTGTACATCACGTTCTCAAAATCATCTAGGTCAGTCACTCCTTCGTATGGTTTTCTTCTTAGCATTAATGGTGGCTCTATGACCATGAATCCTCTTTTCACCAGGAAGTCTATCGTAAATTTCTGCAATGCAAAGTCTAGCATTGCCAGATCTCCTTTGAGATAGAAGAATCCGTGACCTGCAACCTTGTTTGCTCTTTCAGAGTCTATTATTCCTAATGCTTCTGCAAGCTCAAAGTGATTCTTTGGCTTGAACCCAAACTTTGGCAGTTTTCCAACTCTTTTCACTTCTTTGTTGTCATTCTCGTCCTTTCCCACAGGGACGCTTTCGTGCATCAGGTTTGGAATTCTTAGAAGTTCATTCCACAGACCTGCTTTCATTTTAAGTAATTCTTCTTCTTTCTTGGCTTGATCTTGTCCTACTTTCTTAACTTCTAATATCACTTTTTTGAAGTCTTTCTTCTCTTTCTTTAGCTTGTTGATTAGAAGGCTTTTTGCGTTTCTTTCTTTTCTTAGTTGCTCTACTTGATACAGTGTTTTCCTGTATTTCTCGTCTTTTTTTAGTACAGCATCAAACCTGTCCAGAATTCCTTTGTCCTTTCTCCTTGCAAGGTTCTTCCTTACCTCTGCTGTTTTTTCCCTTATCAGTCTTATATCGAGCATTTTGTAATAATATTAGTTGAAGTATATAAAATTTTTTAATTAAGAAAATAATTATTTAACCACTGCTAAGTGACGAATAAACGAAAGATTTATAAAGAAAAACTATGAACTCAAGTATAATATGACTCTTATAGCAAACTTTCTCAATAGAAATATTGAAAAGAAAGCTCAAAAACTAACAGACCTTCTTACAAGAGCAGAGCAAGAAACAAACGTCTACACAGAAACAGCCATAATAAAAGAGTACTTGAAAAGAGCTAACAAATTAGGATTAAAAACACACTCTCCTGAAAGAGGGCAAGAAATAATCCTAGACGACTTATTCTCAAGAGCAAATACTACATATTCAAATCAAATGACTACAAAAGGAAATCTGCCTTTAAGTAAAATCATGTTAAAAGTAATACAAAAAATTGGTTTGCCAAACTTCGAGCAAGAAGTAAGTAAATGGTTTGTGCCAAAAGATGGATACAGGTCATTGGAAGTTGACCTTGAAGAAATAGGTATAACAAAACAAGATGTATTAGAATACTGTTTCGAAAAGAAAAAAGAACAACTAGTTGAAAAAGCTTATGATTTCTTAGAGATTGTAGAAAAAGACTTACTAGAACAAAAACTAACAACAGATCACTTCGAGATAATGGACTTTGCATTCACAGAAATAGAACAACTTGAAGATGATTTCAAGATGTATGAAAGCGATGATTCAAATTACTTGGCATGTCAGAAGATGCTTGAAATTGGATTCAGAAGTTTAGAAAACTTCCTGTACAAACAAGATGTGACAAATTATCCGGACGCATTATTAGACTATCTTAACAACAAGAAACTAGAGCAAAGATTCAGCAATCCAGAAGTATTATTGGACTATCTTAACAAACGGAAACTAGTGCAAAAATTCAACAAGAGAATAGATCTTAGTGAAAAGGGAGAATTAACGGCTAATTCAACACACCAATTACTAAACGGAAAAGCTCTTTCAATAGGATTAAAAGCGGTTGATTACTTTGTAAACAACGTAGCTCCAGAAGAAAGGGCAAAAGAAACCATTTACAGAGGATATCAGAATCTTAAAACAGCATTCTATGAAGAAGTAGAACAAGTGCCATACGAAGAAATGAGAACAATTCTAAAAAAGAGATTTCAAGAACTTGATGAAAAACAAAAACAAGAAATGAGCGAACAGAGAAAGATTCTCATACAAGAAAAAGAAGAATTTTATAATGCCGCAATGGAACAAGCTAGGAATTATGACTTAACAGAAAAATCATTTCAAATATGCCAAGAGACAGCAAACCAATTCTATGAGTTTGTAATGCAATACAGAACATTATTTGACGACCAAATACCATTCATTGAAAAACAAAGCCAGAACATAAAAAGCACATTCAACATAACAAAAGGAAAACAAGACGGCACAATGGGCAATCTTGCACAGGCTTAGAATCTCTTTTTCTTAAATATTAATTGATAAAGGAAAACAATTGCAGATTTTCTGAAAACACAAGCAAAATAGTTTCCTTTCCAGAAAATAATAGGAGCTATAAAGTCAAGGAACAGATGAACAACCAATCCTAATAATACTATATATAAAGGGTTATAGATAATAGAAAGTATTAGTAAACCAATCAAAGCGTCAAAAGAGTGAAAGATAAGAACAGCTTTCTTATAGATTTCTATTCTCTTATTAACAGAAATATCCTTACAATAATCATAAGACTTCTTAAGATTGAAAGTTTTGTACTTAACCAAATACCACAAAACATGATCAGCATCAGAAAGAACGCCGCCAACAAAAACAAGTAAAGATAAAGGGCCAAAGAAAGGCCATAGAACTGCTGCGATGATTGCTGAAATTACTGTGTGAATCCAGATATCCATTTTGAAACAACGCAGATACGCGTTGGAGGTATGATGCTCCCTCTGGTCACGATGCTGCGCATCTATTGAAAAATATGCCGAGGGGGAGATTTGAACTCCCGACATCCACGGTGCACCAACTTGATAATCATCGACAAGATTGTCTCATCGCTCAAGTGTTTATGAGCGTGGCGCTCTAACCAGGCTAAACTACCTCGGCAAACGGTTGCGTCCGTTTACACCGCAGCCTCCCTTTGGTCGGGACGCTACGCGTCATCTGAGAAAAAAAGTTTTCTTTATATATATTTAACTATTTCGTCCTTGACTTTGTCCATCTCGCCTTCTTCATACTCTTTATCAGGCCAAGAAGACAAACCATCATCACTAAACCGTGGAATGATGTGAAAGTGCGCGTGCATAATAATCTGTCCTGCAGCTTTTTCATTATTCATACCAATATTAAAGCCATCTGCATTCGTGCCTTTCACAACCGCATTTGCAACCTTCTTCAAAACTTCCATCAAATCAGTTTCTTCAGACTTTGGAAAATCCAATAGATTCCTGCAATGATGCTTCGGAACTACCAAAGCATGGCCTTTGTTTATAGGGTGCAAATCCAGAAAAGCATAGAATTCATCGTCTTCATAGACTTTTGTAGAAGGAATATCACCTTTCACAATCTTGCAAAAGATACAATCATCCATTCTCACACCTCTTTTAACTTAGCTTTTAATTCAGAAAGGTTAGCTATCTTGAAATCATACTCTCTACTATCTCTCCTGTCAACAAGTATTGCTTTAATGCCTGCGTTCTTAGCGCCTTCAATATCCGTGGGAATGGCATCTCCAACCATGAGAACCTCTGACTTCTTCAGCTTCACTTTTTTCAAAGCTTCTGCAAAGAGCTTCTTGTCAGTTTTCAACATACCAAAATCACAAGACAAGATTATAGCATCAAAGTATTTCTTCAAATCAAACTTATCCAATAGCTGCGGTATTGAGAGATTATCAGTGTTGGAAATCAACACTAATTTGTAATCTTTTTTCAATTCTTCCAAAACCTCTATGGTTTCAGGAAAAGGCTTGCTTAAGAAAGTGTTCTTGTTCCACATACCAACTAATTTATCATAGACAAAACCAGGCGGACTCACATCAAAAACCTGTGTAACGTTATGAAAAGCCTCTGTCAAAGTCTCAACCTTCTTGGTCATAAAAGCTTCCTCAAACTTGACTATATAGTCAGAGAAAGGAACCTCTAATCTCAAGATTCTTTGAGCTCTTCTAGAAGGACTAGGAAACAAACCGTTTTCAACAACTGTTCCCCAGAAATCGAACAGTATTCCTTTTAGTTTAGCTTTAGCGATTATAACCACCCATTCTTCAAAAAAATAGTTTCTTCTTTTTAAATATTCTTAAAAAACCATTGTAATGGACGAGCCGGGATTTGAACCCGAGGCCTCTTGATTGCCAACCAAGCGTTCTACCAGACTGAACTACTCGCCCAAACGGTGATGTCCGTTTACACCATCACGCTCCTTTCAGTCGCGATGCTTCGCATCATGAAAAAAGTCATTTGTTTAAAAAATTATTGTTATGGACTCTGTGGGATTTGAACCCACGGCCTCCCCGTTGCGAACGGAGCGCTCTAGCCGGACTGAGCTAAGAGCCCATTTAAGTCTTGAATAATCTTGGTTTTTTAACTGTTTCTATTCTTATATAAAAAGAAATATTTATATAGTATATATTATAAGATTAAAACTGTATGAGAAGAGGACAGGTTACTATTTTCGCAACTCTAGGATTAGTATTGCTCATAATTGTTGGCTTCGCCTTATTTCTACTCCGAGAAATGCCAGAGTCAGAAGATTCTTATATGGATTATGATGAAATAACACTTTTTGTGAGGGGTTGTGCAGATAGCCTTTTAGATGAGGGCTTAGAAGAGGTCAGCCTAAGAGGAGGATATCTTTACACACCTGAGCCTTACGCCTCAAGGGGGGGTTTTGAAGTGCCTTTCTTAGAGACCATAACACCAGCTTCAACCATCGAAGAGAGCATAGCTTCTTATGTCGAGGAGAAAATGGAAGAATGCTTCGAGTTGTCTGATTTTCCAGGTTTTAATATAAACTCTTTCTCTGATTTCCAAGTGCAAACAATTCTTGGAGAAGATTCATTGACAGCTACTGCTAGTTTTTTCTATGAAGATGAAGGGAAGGAGTTCTCTGTGAGCAAAAACACTGATTTAGAAGAGCTCAGACTTGTTGCTGAAAAGATCATTAATTTACATCACTCTGAAGAAGGAATAAAGCAAGGACAATTAAACTATCTACAAGCACAATATAATGTATATATAGGTTTTGACGAGATAACTAGTATATACTACGTTGAAAGAGGAGATTCTGTTTTCGGATTCGCAGTTTAAGAGGAAAAAGCAATGAAAAAATACTCATTAATAACAATCCTGCTGATTACCTTAGTATTAGCTTCCAGCACTGTATACGCGACACCATACGAAGAAGAAGTGAAGATGTGGGAGCAAGAGATAAGAAATGACCCTACAGTAATAAAATACATGAGCAGGGAAGAGATAAGATGGATTAACCCTGAATTAATACTAGAAGCCTTTGAAAAGATAGGAAATGTTGATCTTAGTAATGTTCACTTCTACTATACATATGTTGGCGATGGCGAGTTTACAACTTCAAATGAATACATACGTTATTTCTATCAGAATTGGGTTTATGAATCATTGGGTGTTGATATTAGGCATGATCAATTCAAAAACAACCCAGTGGATGTTAGCCAAAATAAGCTGGCAGCCCTAAGAGATGTGTTTGAAGGATACTTTCACACACAATTCCCAGAATTACAGGATGAAGAGAAAAGATTCAGATTCTGGGAAATCTATATCGAACACCTACTTCCAATAACATTTCAAGCCACTATAAGTGATGACGAGTCACTCTCATATTACCTGGGAATAAGTACTACAAGACTTGAGAATCGACTTGAGAAGAATCTTAAAGCAGAAGAATTTGAAGAAATCATGGAGATTACTGAAGGAGAGATAAGTGAAAACGAGGATTTAATGGTTTTGATGTATAGCCATATCGTAAGAGAGATTGCCAAAACAGGTGTTTTCATAAACAATGACAAGTCACTTGGTGAATTTTCACGTGCAGATCTAATCCTGGCAGAAAGAGATGCTGGAACCTGGGACGAAATCCTACCAGAAGTCCCCATTAGCATAAATGCTTACCGTAAAGCCATACAAGAATATTTTGCTGCTAACCTCCCAGATGGAGAATTCATACCTTTCAAAGACCTTACTTATCCAGAAAGGAAACTCTTAACCATATATTATAGAAACCTAGAGATTGTACTCTCTTGTATAGAAAAACCTGCTTGGGGTGGTTATTGCGGAGATCTTTATCCATTCTTCAATGATGGACAGAGGAATGATGAACACTTATATGTCTCCTATAGTAGCAAAAGGCTGAATGAAGGGTACATTGACCCTATAACAATAAGCTACGGTTGGGGTGATAAGCCAGAGGTTGCTCTGAAAAATCTCCTTGAACTAGTTCTAGCAGGTGGTTTCAGCCATCCTTATGACCATGTAAAATTAACAATCGTTGAAAAAGAGGTTGGTTATTCACAAATAGGAACATTCTTTTATTATTTTAAAAATCCTGATAATTCTTTTCATCTAGATTATTTAAATGTTGGTTCAGACATATCAATGACTTTCTTAAACTACGCAGAGGCAACCACGCAAACCAAAGAAGGTTTGCAAGAAGCTGGTGATACACAGGTTGAAGAAGGATTGTCTATTGTGACAGGGCAAGTAACCGGTGAAAAAGGATTGTCTACTATAACAGGACAAGTAACCGATGAAGAAGGAGGAAATGAAGAATCGACAGAGTCATTATTTACTTTCAACAGAGCTGAATTAGAACGTTCATCACCAAGCAACCCTTATATAATATACGAGCAAGATTGGGACGCTAAGAAATACTACGCAGTGGGAGACCTTTTAACTAATGATAAATACTTGGCAGTACAATTGTACACATCAGCGTACAAATTCTATGGTGTCATCGACCTAAACACTGGAGAGATAAAGTACGAAAGAGACCCTAGAAAACAAAAAGTAGCTGATCCGTTTAAGACACAAGCACCACCACCTAGAAGCTATGAGAGAAGCCTCTTTTTCACAGGTCCAGATGAGATAATCCTACAAAGAAACAGCAAATTATACCAGATGGACCTAAAGACTCAAACAGAAATAGAACTAGATTTAAAAGACATTCATCCAGCTATGGGGTTTCTATTTGCAGACCAAAAACAAAATGTTTACTATAAAACAACCAGTAAAAGATGGAACAAGTTTAATCTTAAAACTGAACAGACAAGCAGTGTGGAAAGGCTTCCTAAAGAAGTGATGAAATTTGGTTTTAGTGATGATAAAATGTTTGTAGGAGGAGATAGAGGTTTTGTATTATATTCAATAGGAGAAGGAAGCCCTAAAAGAATGTCTGCTACTGACTATTACGGGATACCTCAATTTGATGCTAAAGGCAACACATTAGCATACGGCGCTGAAAAGAAAGGAGAACTATATTTAATAGTACAAAACATAAATAATGGAGAAAGTGTAAATATCAATGAAGAGTTCAATATTGAAGCCACTGTTTCAAGAGAATACCAACCGGCTCTTAGCAATGATGGAAAACACCTGTTCTTTCGAGGAAAACCACCAGGTACTCAATGGGAGAGTCTTTCTACCTATAGATATGAGATTGATACAAAAAAACTATACAAACTAAAAATAGACCCAAGCATAGACCGAGACCGAGAGAAATATAGAGCCTCATACTTTAAAGTCATCGATACCAAGAATCCTAATGAAAAACTATTATTCTACGTTTCATCAGGCGGCGGTATGGTAGTAGGAATTAAAATAGACCTGAATAAAGACTTTGAACTTGTAGCAGATGCTGAAGAAGAAGAAAAAAAAGCCCTTAGAGAAGAACTAATAAGAAATGTAGGAATAGCTCCAAACGGAAAAATCATTTTTACAGATGACGAGGAATGGAACTTCATAGGAATACAAACAGTTAGAAAGTATGATATATTTGTCAACTATGTAGGTTGGAAACTCCCAACACCAGAAGAGGTTCAACAAAACATAGCCACCCTTGAAAAAGAATTCGGAACAGAATACCCATTCTTAACAGATAAAGCTCCTCAGGGTTTCAATAAACAGTATGAAACTTATTCCAGTGCAAATAAAAAAGAATTATTATTTCCTGAAGAAGCAGCATACGTTGCTTTACTTAAAAAAGAAGAACCTTTTGATATGGTGGCGCAATTGGCTGTTATGATTAGTCAAGTGGCTGAAGTAGACTTTTCAGAAGAAACTGTTAAGATTGGTAGCGGGGAATGGAATTTGTATTTCAAAGGGATAGAGTCAGCTAGACGATACGATATGTTTGTCAACTATGATGCGTCTTGGAGACTTCCAACGCTGGAAGAGGTTCAACAAAACATAGCTGCCCTTGAAAAAGAATTTGGAACAGAATACCCATTCTTAACAGATAAAAAAACACGTTATATAAGTGTGTGGAAGTATGAAACTTATTCCAGTGAGTATGGAAAAGAAGAATTATTCCCTGAGGACAATGTATATGTCGCTCTAATAAAAAAAGAAACAACAACAGATGAAGGCCTTGGCACTATCACAGGAGATGTTACTGGCGGAGAGACCTTCAGGCAATCAATTCAAGATTTAAAGGATTACTTAGAAACATATGACAAACTTCCAGATATAACTCCTGGCATTATAAGCACTTTACAAGGATATGACGATGCAGCGTTATCAAGAGTCAGTAGCGGACAAGCAATAGTGGCATCTCAAAGGCTAAAAAACCTGCTTGTTAGTTATAAAAGAACACCATCAGATAGTATAAAAGCAGAGATTATAACAAGCAGAGATAATTTATTCTCAGAGTTAAATAAACAAGGAGAAGTAGACATGTCTAACGTTGCCTGTGAAGAGCACAATGCTAAATGGAGTTGCCGATGCAGTGACTCTGAATGGACAGCAGAACAATGCGATGCTTCAGAAGAATGCCAGAGAGGATTATGTACTGCAGATTCTGTGAAAGATAAGTACTGCTGCAGTGACAAGACAAGAGATCAAGAATTGCTGAAGAAAATCAAACTCTTGTTATTTGGCGAAAAACTCATAGAGAGCGATAAGCCAGTAGTGGTTAAACTTGAACCAGAAGAAAAAGCCAAGAAAGAAGCACCAAAAACTAAAGAAAAACAACCAACAAAAGAAGAAGGGTTGACAAAAGAACAAAAAGAATTATTCAATGAGTTAGCAACTGCTCAAGAAAAAGGTGATTGGAGCAATAGAAAAAAGCTTGTCACAGAACTAAAAACAAAGCACAACATTGACCCATATGATACTAATAAGTTTGGAGAGATGGGAGATAAGAAATACTATGAGTATTGGCGAATAATCGGAGAAGGCTCAGACATTGACAAAGAAGTTGAAGCCCTGAAGAAGAAGATTGAAAAGTATAAGAAAGGAGACAAGGTTTATATCTTAAGAGATAAGAGCGGAGACTTCCATGCAGTAATAGATGATGAAGACAAAGGAAAAGTAAACATTGAAGTTGACAAGAACAATTACATGACAATAGATGCAAGCAATATCAAGGATAAAACGAAAATAACTTTTCAAAAACAGGCATGGTTTAAAAGAAACAAAGCCAAGTGGTGGAACCAATTAGGAACAATAAATATTAGAGAAGACGGCTCAATACCATTCCTTAAAGACCTAGATTCAGATGCAATTCCAAATTTTAAACTCATAACAAAATCATCAGCATATTACTTTGACAATCAAAAGCTAAGCACATATATAAGCGCAGCTGAAGAACTCAATGAGATAGAGAGGATTCAAGATTTAATAAACAAGAACTGTGCTGGAATAATGTGGAGAGGAGAGACAAGAACAAAGAATACAAAGGAATGTAATGAACTTGCAATAGAAAGAGATAATTTCTACTTACAAGCAGCACAGAAACTAGCAGAAACACTAAAGTTTGACCTCGAAAAAAAAGAGTATAAAGCTCTAAAAGAGCAGTATAAAGAACTTCTAAAAGCGACTAAAAAGAATATGCCATTATACGACACAAGAGTAGCTTTGATTAGAAAAGCAGAGAACTTTGTGAGACCTGAGAACGAAGCCTTAAAACTAGACAAGACGAAGATAGTAATCAGCAAGGAAGAAGCAGAGAACTATGCAACACTAGCAGGTTATCAAAAAACCGTTGACGAGTTAAACGACAAGAAAAAAATATCATCTGATGAGAGAAAGAAATACTTAGAAGCAATCGACAATAGAATCAAACTGAAAAACGCTATGTGGGATGCCTGCTATCGCTATACTTATGATAAACCAGGTGATATGATCTGGCAAGCGTGGTGGGAATACCTATCAGAACAAGGACCAAAAGAAGAAGAAGAAAGTAAAGAAGATCAAATAATAGATAATGCAAAAGACGACGGCATAGATGTGATAATAGATGATGGTGTAAGAATAGCATCACCGGCGATATGTGGAGCAATTATAAATGATTCAAACTATGAACAATATGTTGAAAACGAAACATTCAAATTAAAAGACTTAGACTGTTCTAACTCCGATGTTGGTCTGAGAATAGATATCTCTTCAGACAAAAAAATAATATTTGAAAATCAAACATTAATAGCAAAGCAAATAGCACTCGCAGTTTTAAGTGGAAATGTTGAGATAAGAAAATCTTCATTATCTACTACTGATTTAACTAACGGAATAGGAATATACATCAAAGAAGGCAGAGTTGTCTTAAAAGATGAATCAATTGTTGAAGCAGGTAAAGAAGCAATAATGGTTGCAAAGGATGGAATTCTAGTTATACTTAACGCAAAACTCATAGGTTCTGAATGTGATGTATACGACATAGCAGGAAAACTCCACTTAGAACAAGGATTCAAAAAGAGTAAGATAGGTACTACTAATTCTCTTTGCTGGCAACAAAAACCAAATGAAGAAGACTGCGGCGTAACCATAACCAAATACAACTATGATAATGATAAATACGTCAAAGATGGAAAACTTGTTTTGCCTAAAAGGCTTCTATGTGAAAATTATGAAACAGCACTAACAATAAATCTGCCAGAAGACAAGAAAATAATAATTGAAAATACAAAACTGACAGGAAAGAGAACAGGATTAATAATAAAGAATGGAATCGTTGAAATAAATGGAGGAGAGCTTAATGCCATAGGAACATGGACTGATGTTGCAACAGGTTTAGAAGTGAAAGGTGGGACTGTTTTAATTAAAGGAGCGAAAATAAGCGGAAGCAGAGGATTAACTGTTGAAAAAGGAACTGTTGAAATTTTTGAATCTGAAATCATAGGAACAAAATTAGAAGGAATTTATATACTTGCAGGAGCTGTTTCTGTGAAAGGAGGAACCATCAACGGCCGTCAGAAAGGCATTGTAGTATCATTAAAAGGAGAATTAAAACTAGAAAATGACCCTGACGTAAACGGAGGTAGTTGTGACATAGCTGATTGGACCAAGAGGTTCAAACCAGACCCTGAAAAATATGAGATCAAAAATGACAGAACTTACTGCTGGAACAAAACAGAAAAAAAAGATGGAACTATCCTGGACTTAAGTGAAGCACCATTGAAACCGCCAGAAGAAACAACAGAAGAAGAAAGTGAAGAAGAAGAAATAATAACACCAATTAAATCTCCAGACGAAGATAAGAAAGAGTTGGGTCCTGAACACGCATCTTGCCAAGCATATAATTCTGAATGGAGCTGTCAATGCAGAGTCAGTATATGGAGAGGCAGATGCACAGAAGAGAATGGTTGTAAAAAAGGACGATGCAGTGGAATAGTAAACGAATACTATTGCTGCAGTCCAGAAACATATGAAGAAGAGCAAAAGCTAATAGATTATGACATGGAGATAACAAGCCTGTGTGGTGGGACTATATCAGAATATGAAGAAGTAGTTGAAGAGAGTGATGGCAAAGAGAAGAAAGTAAAAAAGAAAGATCCATATGAAGAAGCGGCTAAAAAGAAGAAAAACAAATTTTTCAAGAATCTTTTCAAGAATCTTTTCATTACTCAGAGACCAGGTGAAGGATTGCATGCCACTACTAGAGTAAATAATCCATAACTTTTCACAAAGTTTTTAAAATTACAAAAAAGAAGTTTTTGTCAATCAAAAACCGAAAAGTTTTTGTATTCTTTTTTTAATTCTTTTTACAATGGAAAAACTCATAGAGAAGTACGCTTTAGAGAATGCTGTAAGATACGGCGGCAAGGCTAATCCTGGCGCTGTTATCGGTTCTATTTTCAAGGAAGACCCTTCTGTTAAGAAAGATATGAAAGCTTTTTCTAAAAAAGTTAATGAGATAATAAAAAAAGTCAATTCTTTGAAATTAGATGCTCAAAAAAAGAAGCTAAAAGAATTAGCTCCAGAACTCTTAGAGAAAAAGAAGGCAAAAGAGAAAGACTTGTTCTCATCCTTCCCTGCAGAAGGAAAGGTAATAACTGCTTTTCCCCCAGAGCCCAGCAAATATCCACATATTGGCCATGCAAAGTCATTATTAGTCAATTATGAATTCGCTAAAAGACATAAAGGAAAGTTCATATTAAGGTTTGAAGATACAAATCCTGAACTAGCAAGGAAAGAGTTCTACAAAATTCATCTAGAAAATTACAAATGGCTTGGTGTAAAGCCTGACAAGGTTGAATACGCTTCAGACCATATGCTGGATTTCTACAAATACGCTGATAAATTAATGCATTTGGATAAAGCCTATATCTGCACCTGTAAACAAGAAAAGATAAGTGAAAATAGGAGGAAAGAAAAAGCCTGTGAATGCCGGTATAAACACATCAAGGAAAACCTCATAATGTGGAAGAAAATGCCTAGTTTCAGGGAAGGAGAAGCAATTGTAAGGATGAAGATTGCTCTGAACCATAAGAACTCTGCCATGAGGGATCCTACAATCTTCAGGATTATAAAGAAGCCACATTGCAGGACAGGCAAGAAATTCGTTGTCTGGCCTAATTATGACTTTGAAAACGCTGTGATGGATGGTTTGCAGGGAATAACCCATCGTTTCAGGAGCAAGGAGTTTGAGATGAGGAATGAACTTCAGAGATATATACAGAAATTATTGGGTTTTGAACCGACTTCAATCTACGAGTTCGCCAGATTCAATTTGGAAGGTGTTGAGAGCTCTGGAAGGAAGATCAGAGAATTGATTCAGGAGAGAAAACTCACTGGATGGGATGATCCCAGCCTCACGACGTTAGTTGCTCTGAAAAGGCGCGGATTTGTGCCTGAAGCGATAAGAAACTTCGTATTGAGCACTGGAATAACAAAGTCTGAATCGACATTGACATGGGATGATTTAATAGTCCATAACAAGCGGTTATTGGATGCTAATTGCAACCGTTATTTCTTTATTGAAGATCCTATCAGGATAAGGTTACAGGATGCTCCAAAGATGAAGGTAGAGCTTAAACTACATCCTGATTTTCCAGAAAGAGGCAAGAGGAAATTCAACACATATGACTTGTTCTATATATCATCTAAAGATATTTTGAAGTTCAAGGATAAATCATTGTATAGATTGATGAATTGCGTGAACTTTACAAAAAAGAATGGTTACTATATCTTCCAGGGAAAGAAAGTTGAGGATTACAGAAAAAAAGGTGAGATGATAATCCACTGGCTGCCTGTAATGAAAGGCCTTGTAGAAGTTGAAGTTTTAATGCCAGACAAAAAGGTTGCAGAAGGATTGGCAGAGCCATTGGTCAATGAGTTAAAAGAAAGGGATTTGATACAGTTTGAAAGATTCGGTTTCTGCAAGCTGAATAAGAGGACCAAGAACAAGCTTTTCTTCTTGTACACACATAAATAGTAATGTTTAAATACTAGTGGATTTTTAGCTTAACTGGGTGTATGAAAGATGTCTGACCTATTCATAGTGAAAGCAAAGATAAAGGAAATAGCTGGTGACTTAAACGTTGCTGGAGACTTCTCAGATGTTCTAAACGATAAAGTCAAGCAACTTATTGAAGAAGCTATAAGCAGGGCAAAAGCTAACGGCAGAAGAACTCTTATGGGTAAAGACTTGTAAGAACTATTTCTTAGGTGGAGGAGCTAGATTCAATAAGCCGGCAGGTTTTTCTGGAGGAGTTATTTCCTCTTTTGGAAGCTCTTTGACGTCTTCCTTTGTTTCTTCTTCTCTAGAAGGGATGTCAAAAGCTTCATCTAACTCTTTCAATTCATCATGTAAATCCTCAAATATAGGTGCAGTAATAGCTACACCATCATGCTCTAGAACATGGTCAGGCGCCTTTGGTTTTTCACCTTCTATTTTCGCTTTTAAATCTTCAATTCTTTCTTTAATAGTTGTAAGCTTTTTTTTGCTGACTTTCCCTTTTAATTTCTTAAAGATATCTTCAGCCACAGCTAAATCTTTTTTCAAATCATCCCTAGAAGTCGCATCATCAAAGCTGAATGTGTCTATATCATCTTCTTTCTTGACCACTACAGTCGTCCTACTAGCTTTTGAAGCTGCTACAAAGAAATCATTCTTAGCAAAACTCATTTTTTTCCGAAAAGACCCTTCTTTTTTGGTTTCTCATCAAGGTCTGGTAGCTTAAAATCATCGCCCAGCTTTGGCGGTCCAGGCATTGGTTTGCCCAAGTCAGATGGTGGAATATTAGGAGTTGTTCCTGGGATTGGAGCAGTAGGTAGTTTTGGCATGCCTCTTGGAGGTCCACCCTTGACTAAATCTGCCAACGCAACAATTCCCTCTGCAATCTTTGCGTTCTGCTCTGATATCTGCTTGAGTATCTGCGTAGGGCTTGATTCAGAGTATTCCTTGATAATATCCTCCTGTGCGCCTTCAAATATCTTTATTAGTTTATTTATGGAAGTGTTCAAGTCATCCATTGTATCCAATAAGTTCTTGTTCTGCTTGGAATCAGGATAAGGACTCTTCTTCAGATGTTGCACTTCCCTTCTAAGCGCTTCTAATTCTTCATGGGGTAGAAGTTCGTAATCATCAACCATATCCACACCTCTTTTTATTAATTAGAACCATTATAGTATATAAATTTTTCTAACCACAAAACATAGTAATATAAAAAGTAAGCATTATAATGTAATAATATCTGGACTTAGCATCCAACCAGAACCTGGTTCAGAGTCTTTGACCTTTCTTTCGAAGATTGGTTCATAAATATCTCTAAGCTCAGCTCTTAACTGGTCAGGTGTTTGTCTCCTATCAAGATATGCTTCTGCAAAAGTTATTGAACCTAAAGGCTTTATGACAATCTCAGATATAGGAACATTATGTGCGGGTTGAGACTGACCTTCCCTATACAATGGAAGAATACTTTCTTCAGGAATCTTAATTTCACCATCACCAATTCTCCAAGACATCATTTCACGATCCTGTGTATAATCTATGTATGATTCTGTATTCATAGTTATCCTAGAATATTCCTTAGTACCCATACCAGGGTACATCTGATTAATCAATGATTTTAAGTGTTCAGGATCATAATTCTCTCTATCTATAATATAATTAATAATTTTATTTGCATGGTCAATAATATGATTCATCTTACTGCTCCCCCACCTCTCTGTAAGAAAAAGGGAATAAAGACTTATATTTAAACATTTTCAAAATGTTTAAAAAAGGTTGACTCTTTGTTCCTTATATGGTTAAAGTAATGGCTTTCGGAACTTTCGATGTCCTTCATCATGGACATGAAGAGTATTTGAGACAGGCTAAAGACTTTGGAGACTTCCTTTTAGTAGTTGTTAGCAGAGACGTTAATACTGAAAGATTGAAAGGTGAAAAACCACATCTTTCTGAGGATGAAAGGTTAAAAGCTATTTCTGAATGTGCATACGTTGACAAAGCTGTGCTTGGCAATAAAAAAGATATTTACAAGGTTGTGGTCGACGAGAAACCTGATGTTATATGTCTTGGCTATGACCAAAGAGTTGATGAAAGAGAGCTAGAAAAAGAATTACTGAGTAGAGGTTTTAAGAGTTTTAGAATCGTGAGAGCCAAAGCTTTCAAGCCTGAGTTGTATAAGAGTTCTAAATTGAAAAAATAAAAAAATTATTCTTTTGAGTATTATCATATGGATATAATTCCTGCTTTATTTAATATGCGGGATTTTCCTTTTGTATATCTATCATTCTCAGGTTCCAGCGCAATAGCCTTATCCAAACACTCAAAAGCCTTGGAGTATTCTCGCATTGTAGCTAATGTTTCGCCTTTATAATACCATAAATCAGCGCAATCAGAGTTTATCTTCAAGCCTTCATCAAATGATTTTATAGCTTCTTTATAGTTTCCTTTAATCTCATAGCCAATTCCTTTTAGGATATAAACTGGATATTCTTGTGGAAGAATATCTGAAGCTTCTTCTAGAAATTCTATGTATTCATCAATGAAGCCTTGATTTAGATAATCACCACTTTTATCAACAAGCCTATGAAATTTATACTTTTTTAGTTTTTCACTTGTTGAGTCTGGAAAAGCAACAATTTCATTGTTCTGCAAATAATAAGCTCCATCTAGCATGACTGGCACAGTTGCCTTCGAAATCATATATGAAGCTATAAAAATAGTTCCATATTGACCTAATTTTTTTAGTGGTTTATACAAAAAATTTATTTTTTTCTCCAAATCTTCTTTTTTCATTTTTTATCACCTAACAGTAGTTATAAGATAGGTACTTAAAAAGCGTTTAGGTAAAATTTCCGCAAGATTTCCGGTTATTTCTAATAAAAACTTATTAAACGCCGATTTCTAATGTAAATTAAATAGAAAACTTTAAATAACATTAAATAACTTTATTAAACATTAAATAACACGAGGTGCTTAATATGGTATTGAAAACATTTAATGTTCAAGAAGAAGTATATAGCAAATACTCTAAATATTGCAAAGAAAGAGGGATAAGCATGAGCAAACAAGTAACAATGTTTATGAAAGTACAAACAGAAGATGAACCTGAAGTGAGAGAAGAATACCTAGCGAAACTAAAGAAAATAGAGAAAGAAGGACGAATTCATATTGGCACTATTGAAGATTTTAGAAAGAGATATGGAATAAAAGAAGATGTATAAATTAGATACAAGAGATAAACTAAGCAAAAAACTAGAAAAAATAGCAAAGAAAAATCCGAAGCAACTACAAATATTGAATAAAAAAATACTTGAAATTCTTAAAAACCCTTATAGATTCAAAAAATTGAAGGAAAGTCTTAAGCATTTTAGAAGAATCCACATAGACAAACACTTCGTTTTAATATTTTCAATTGAGGAAGAAACCAAAATTGTAATTCTAGAAGACTTCGACCATCATGACAATGTATATAAATAATCCTTATCATAAAATTTATATAGTAAAAGGTTAATAAAAAATAGAAAGAGGAGTTGGTGTATGAAGAAAATACTTTTACTATTGATAATCTTTGTTCTAGCTATTTGGTGCGTCCAAGCACAAATAGCATTAGATGAACCAAGATTAGAGTTATCATTATATGCCGCGATAAGTACTCCTCCACCACAAGATAGTGGTATTATGACAATAGCTACAGGAGGATCTATTGTTTTTGAATCTCTTGTATTTGGGGGAGACCCTAATTATGACTATTTCTGGGATTTCTGTGGAGATTGCGTGCCACAAGAGCATACTTGTAATAATTGCAATCCTACAGAGTTAGTAGATCCACCAGGAGGAGTTACATTTAATTCTCCTGGAACATACACAGTAGAACTAACTGTGATTGATGATAATGGACTAGGAACTATAAAAACAGATGACTTCAGAGTCAATGTCGGAACTGACATGGCATCAATTACCTGGCCTGAGATGTACACTGGATGGCCTATGAGACCTCAAACAGTGCATTTTGAAGCCAGTACAACAGACCCAGATAATGGATTAACGTATAATTATTTGTGGGACTTCGGAGACGGCAACACAAGCTCTGAAAATGTTCTTGGATGGGGATACTCTTCCACAGTGGATTATGGCTTTGGAGATGCAGGAACACACATTGTAACAGTGACGGTGACAAACAGTAATGCAGTTAGTGATAGTGCAACTGTAACGATCTATATTATAGAACCGACTCTTACAGAGTTTCACTGTAATCTAGAAGTTGGATCCTGCGCTGTTGAAGACATAGAACTAATGAGATTCTACAGTCGATTCAATACTCATGCACGGGGCTTTGAAGATCCTTTGAAAAATTCATATAATTATCTAGTGTGTTGCAGAGCAGGTTCATTATGGCCTGAAGTACGATCTAGTTATCCTACTGGTAAACCTGTCTTTGCAGTTTTGCAAAACGATTCTGAATCTGAAATAGGTGGGGGGCATAGAAATGGCTCAGTTGATAGTTTAAAACAAAAATATTACTATCTAGAAGGCAGCTTAGGAGAAGGAACAGAATGTCAAGCAGTTGAAGGAAAATGTTCAAATATTGTTCCTCCTGAAAAATTTTCCTGCGTTTATGAATTTTACTATGACGAAACAATAGTTGAGCCTCCAAGCACTCATTTTGCTAACTGCTCAGAAAAGACAGATTCAAACAATTATCCATTCCAGATGTGCTGCCAGATAGCAGAGGACTGCACAAACAACATTGATGATAACTCCAACACATGGGCAGATACTGCTGACAATGAAAATCCAACTACTGGAGTCTGTTTAGAAGGCACTATCTGCGGTATAAGCAACCAGCTCCAATTTGATGATGATAATGATGATGCAACTATTAGTGGCTCCTGTGACTGGATGAAACCTTCATCTGAAGGTGGAGACGGCTTCTGTACTGCAGACGGAGTTGATTGTGATTTTACAAGTATAGGAAATCCTGATCACCAATTAGTGGAAGGTTATCGCGTACAAAAGTATATTCCTGGCACTGGCTTGTGCAGGTATAAAGCATCTGCTGATGGTGTGAACATTGAGTTGGCACTACGTAATTCCCTAAACCAACCTAATCCTGCTGGCTGTCCTGATGGCGCCACGTTCAAAACTGATATTTGCAACTTAGGTCCTAGCTTTTGTCAGGAAGCCACTGACAGAAATGTTAATATTCTAGAGCTTTACTGGAGGTGCAGATACTTCCACTGCTCTATAGGAGGAGACCCAAATAATCCATTGCCTGCTTATGTCCAGAACATGACAGAGAACAATGTCAATACAAGGCATATCTGTGAGTTAGGATGGTACTGGAACCCTGAAAAAGTAAACCCTGACGGATCTGTTGGCGGATGTCAAGAGTCTCAAGAATGTTTCAGTCCTTTGCAAGATTTGGACTGTGATTATGATTTCAGCGCTGGTTTTGATATTTGGATGGCTGATTTACAAGCATTACTTGATGAAATGAAAGCAGCACTAGAGAGTACTCATCCTATAGTTCTAGAAGTAAACACTGTTGCAGATTTAAGCAACCTATTCAATGATCCAAGTGTAGATTCTTATGCCAAAAATGATATCGAAGAATGGCTTGAAACCAATCATAACTGCTTTGACTTATATCCGGTTATAAATAATCTTAACCCTGAGTGTTGCTGTCCGATATGGATTTCTGGAAGCGACCAGTATAATTATGAAGAAATAGGATATTATGTGCAGCAAGCAACTGATGCCTACACTCCACCAACCTAAGCAAGAAGTTTTTCTTTTACCAGGTTGTTTTTGGCTTGCCAATATGGTTTAAGGAGTAGTATGTTCTTCCCCACTCTGTGAATTCTCCACCACTAATAGCAGGTGCACTGTTACCTCCTATTTCGTACGAGTCTGTTGTACCTTCCCAGAACTCACCCTTGAATTCATTACTAGTGAAACTTGCTGGAAATGTTAGTTGCACATAACGAATTTCATTATTATCATTAGACCATGTATAATTCACAGGTGTTTGCTGATTTGGGTCTCTTACTAGTTCTACATATGGATATTCTGGTGCTGTGTCTCCTATCATTACTTGGTATTCTATTGCTCCATTCACATAAGGCCAGGTCATTATTGTATCTATTGTTGCATTAGTTATATCTAACATTGCTGCGCTTGGTTCCATATAGTCTCCGCTTGTGTTCCACCACACAGGTATTACACCGTTTGTAAACCTTCTTGTACCTTCACCATGGTCAAGCCAATCTAGTATTCCATAAATTTGTGTCCAGTCCATCATTTTACGTATTTCTAAAGTATCATCTTGTGTGAATGTCAAAGGGCTCTGTTCATCCTGGTAGCTCCTCTGCTCCAATACATCAGCTCCTTTTCTTATGAAAGTATAAGCTCTTTCTGGGAAGAAATTGTCTGCTGACTCTGAGTTCTTTCCGTTTATGTCAAACAATGTTCCTTCTGGGAATGATCTTGTAATACTATATCCTGTTACAATTACACTGTCTAGTTCTCCGACGTATCCACTTGTATCTGCAAGCATCTGTCTCCATGTCAAAACATTCACTCCTGAAGTCAAGAATGTGTCTGGATAGGCTGCTTTGAATAAGAATGTTATATCTACCATTGGAGGTGCTTCTACATCTATGCCAAACTCGTTGCTTTGTGCTGTGTATTCTGCATCAGCTGCTTCCAAGACAAGCCCTGATAATGTTCCATTCCATCCTGCAGATGGAGTTACTGTTACTATCCCGTTCTCGCTTGTCTGCGATGCATTTGATAAATTCTGGATTATATAATCTAAAGTATCACCATCAACATCAGAAAAAAACGTTGATGCAGGTATCAATAATGAAGAATCTTGTGAAACGGTGTAGTTTGGCACTGTACCAATAAATACAGGAGCATCATTAACTCCTAAAACTCTTAGCAATGTTGAATCTGTCACAGTTGTATCTGCATTGCTTGCATTAATACTAAACATGCTTTCTCCATAACCATTCTGTCTTAAGCTATCAACAAGAACTGAGTAATTATTTAAAATCAAGTTTACTAATCCTGGATTACTTTGACTTAGCAAATTAAAAGCAACATCCTGTCCTGCTGGCAATACATAATCATTCAGATTAGCTAACAAAGTGTCTATGTCTGAATCTTCGTTTATCTCAATCAAACTAGGCAAATCAAAAGCTAAAGGTGTTGCAATATAAGGAACTAGAACTCTCAAAAATAAAGAATCTCTTAAAGCACTGTCTGTTCCATCTACAATATCTATCCATGTAGATAAAGTTTCTGGCTGCACAGCTATATAACTAACAATATTCTCTTCTACATCAAAGTTAGCAGAATCTCTTGGCAGATACAGTCCAGTTTCGTCGTTGTACACAAAGTCATCCATATTCACCTGCATTGTATCACCAACATTTAACAATTGGTTTGGGATTGTATCCAAAACAGTTGGTCCAACGTTTACTTCAGCATTTATTGTTGTATCTCCATTAATAATCACTGGTAAGAGCAAGTTTGTCATGTTATCCTTTTCAAAACTTAACTGATATTGATTGTTAGTTATTCTTCCTAATGATCTATTTACTTGTTGTGCTGTTCCACTAATGCCTAGTTTTCCACCGCTTCCGCCACCTAAAAGTATCATCTTCTTAGTCTTTATTTCATCAGGAGTAATAACAGAATAGAAGTATATTCCTGAGGCCACATTCAAACCATTATCGTTTGCTCCGCCCCACCTCGCAGTATATCTTCCTGCTCCAGGGATTTTTCCTTCCTCTTCTCCTCCAGCTACTTCTCGACCTAGAAGATCATAAATAACAAAATAACCCTTGTCTGTGGTTGAGAAGTGTATTGTTGTACTTGGATTCCAAGGGTTTGGGTAATTTTGTGACAATGAGAATGTTAGTGGAGTATAAGGATCATTAACAACTCCAACTGTTGCAATGGTTAAAGTTCCATTTCCATTATAATCAGTCCATGTGCTGTCATGAGTGACTTCACCTTGTCCTATTTTTGTAAATACATTTTCTACAGAAGCTTGTTTTTTATCTTCTACATGAACGTTTACTTGAGTATTGGTCTGGGCTACTGCTGTTGTTGCCACCACCGTCGATAGAAATAGTCCTGCAGCTGTTAATTTAACTCCTCTACTTATGCTCTTCCAGCCTTTCTTCACTCTTGAAACTAGAGTCTCAGCCATTATCGTCTAATTATGCGTTTCATGCTATTTAAATGTTTCGGTTTAGAACTACTGTAAAGTGACAAAAAAGAATTCTTTTTCTTCAACAGTCGAAAATCTTCCGAAAAAATTGCATAAAGACATATAAAAAGAAGTAACTAACAATTAAGCAGCTTAAACTCAAAGAGTATGATGATAAAACAAATTAGCGGGAGCTATGAAAATGAAAATACCTGAAAAACCATTAAGAGAGATAATGCTGGATGTTCATGAAACAAGATTAAAAGATATTTATGACCTTCCAGAATCATGCACCCTAGCATATAATGACAAATCAACACAAATATGCGTGGATAACACTCCAATATATGCGTTTTTACACAATGAATTAAACGATTCAACCTTCGTTGACAGATTATTAAACATTAGAAAAAAAACAAGAAAAAAAATAATCAATGCGCATCAAAATCCGAGTGATTACAGTTCAGAAGATTTGTTCAATTTACAATTCGATTATGAGCTTCTTGGTTTGGATCACTTGGTTGACCCTGAAAGAATCCAGATAGAAAGCGAATGTATAAAAGACAGATACAAACAAGATCTCGCCAAAAGGGTTTTGCTGACGCCAATATCAGGAAGAACTTTCTTTGAAGAAGTAAACATAAAGGAGCTCGAATCTTTGGGTAACATGCAAAGAAACGGGTGTCCTATGAGTGAAGAATATTTCTTCTTTCAAGATAAAGGGTTTGAATATTTCACAAAGCACACATTAACAAGAAACAAGCTAATCAGAATAATCCTTGACAATAGTAAAATAATTGATAGTCTAAAGAAAAGATATGAAGCTCTTCCAACTGTATACTCCTTTGAATCAATAAAGGATATTTACTCGGTTATAAAAGACATGAGACTTGAACAAATGAAAAGAAGATGCGTCATTGCTTCTGTTCTTAATTCTGTTGACAAGAAGAAAAGAAAATATCTCGAGTTTGCAACTTATGCTTTAGAGTACAATGAGGACAATAGGCTGCTACGTAGTGTGAGTTTCTTCCACATAATGAAAGACAAGACTATTCCAGAAAGATTCTATAAATTAATAGAAGGAAGAAGAAAATGACAACAAAAAGACTCCCTTATTTGACGATAGCAATTACAAACGCCTGCAACTTCAGATGCAACTACTGCAGCCCTGATGGAAAGGGTGGTTTCGGAGAAGGATTCAAAACAAAAACAAAAAAAACTAATTTCTCGGATTTAGAGAAAAAGATAAAGATTGCAGAAGAAGAAGGAATAGAAAAAATTAGAATAACAGGAGGAGAACCTCTAGTAGTTAAGGGAATAGTTGATTTGCTCAAATTCTTGGAAAAAGAAACCAATCTAAAATACGCGCTTGCAACTAATGGTAGCCTAGTGCATAAACACATTGATGATCTAAAATACCTATCAAGAATGGATTTGAGAATAAGCCTAGATACTTTAGATGAGAACAAATTTGATAAAATCTGTGGAGTAAAGAACCAATACAAACAAGTAATGAGAAACATCAGAGAATTAGCTGAGCAAAAGATTCTGAATAGAGTTGCAACTGTCGTGACAAGAGATAATGTACATGAAATTGAAGATATAATAGATTTTTGCGAAGAACTTGGAATAAATCTGAAACTTTTTGATATGTACGCTACAACCAAAACAAGAGAACTGTGGAAAAACCTTTACTCACCAATGCAAATAGCAAAAAAAGAAGTGGAAAAAAAGGCTATAAAAACCAGACAAGTGGGATACACTAAACATTTTGGAATTCCTTCATTAGAATATGAACTGAAATCAAGGACACTTATCAGAATTAAAGACAGCCAGAGTGGAACAAGATTTTCTGAAGAATTTTGCCCGGATTGTAATAATTTACCATGCCAAGAAGGACTATACACTATCCTGTACAGTTCTGATCAAAAACTCATACCATGCAGATTGTCTCATACACATTTCAAAGCTGAAACAACTAATGAATTCAGAACAAACTTGAAAAAACTTATAAATATCTTTCAAGAAGCATATCATGACAATAAGTTTTGGAGTGACAAATATGCAGAATCCAAATAAAGCTTCATTCAACTTTTTCATGAAGGAGTGGGGAGATAAAAGAATAATGATTCATTCAGAATGCGTCATAGAAGCATGCCAAAATATGATAAAAGGAACTGACTTGAAGGAAGAAGTTTTTGTAATCGCAGGCTGGGTTCATGACCTGGGAATAAAAACCGACAAAGATTCACACCATAAGATCGGATTATCGGTTCTTGATAAATTTCTTGAAGAAAATCCTGAATTTGAAGGATTAAAGGAAGAAATTAGTGATTGCATTCTCAACCATCGTACAAAAGGAAGTCCTAAAACCATTTATGGTAAGATATTTCAGGTTGCAGATAAAGTGGCACTTCATAACAATAAATGGATTGAATTAAAAAACTCAACATCCTAACTGTTTTCCTTCACATATTTTTCTTTCACTAGTTACTGAATATAAGATATATTTCAAGTATTTGTTGTTCTCTTTTTGGATGGTTGATAGAGAGGAGTTAGATTATATTGTTAGCAGAGAAGTAGGATTGGCCCCAAAGCACGTATCCTTGCCAAGCTCACCATCCCTTAAAGAATTATTGTCCTCTTTCCAACTCTCTTTGAAAAACTGTTACAATCTTAGAAGCGTCTTGTATGTAATCATCAATTTCTACTGGCTTAACTTTTTTGTTTGGTCTAAAAACAACCAACTTATCACCTTCTGCCTCTACAGTGAACTTGACCTCCACACTACCAAAAAAGTTCAGAATATTCGACGAGAAAAGCTTTCTAATAGCCTGCTCATCCTGACCGCTCAAATAATACTTCTTAGAAAACTCAGGATTGGACTCAAAATCAATATCTCTATAACCAAAAGTACTACCAAGCTTGTGCAAGAATGACCCTTTAGTCAAATAGAAGCTAGGAGCCATAATCCCCAAATTAACCATGGCAACGGTCTGGTTGTAAGTTCTTGAATGCTTGCCATATCCAACACTGTATCTGTAATCAAATATACTCCAGCTTAAACTATTCCTTCTGCCTTTAAGAACATTTTTAGCTCTATGTCTATGTCCCTTCTTAAAACTCTTGAACACTAATAATTTTTCAACAAACCCATCATCTCCTTTTGGCTCAAAAGAAAAACCAATCCTGACTGCTTCTTCACTCATAGCTTGTCGTCTTTTCTTGTCAAAATAATAGGCAAGACCAAACACAAGAGCAATAATTACTAAAACAAATAGAAACGGTGAAAAAGGTAAAAACTCAAAAGGATTCATAGAAAAAAACTACCTTTTCACCTATAAATGTTTTTCGATTAAGCGTGATAAGCAAAAGGCCTGTCATCAGAATGCTTAACAGATGTTTCATCAGCCGACGAAGAAACTTTATTCTCAAGATTTTTTTCAACAAACTTCTTATCATGCAAATCGCCTAAAACAGAAAAAAGCCTACTGACACGCCTATTAAGATCTCTCTTCAAATGATAAACAACATTATCATTAAGCAGACCATGCTTCTTAACCAATTTATGCGCAGGAGTCCCGGACTGATATTCTGTCAAGATCTGCTTTGCCTCTTTCAGGTTCATGAAACGAAAAGTCTTATAATTAATATTCCTGATACCATAAATCTTCGAAGCAATATCTAATGTATCATAAAAAACTTCTTTAGTCTCAAAATTATTGCCCAAATCAATTATTTTTTCAACACTCTCGCCTTCCCGAAATAGCCTTGCGTAATAGAGGATGTAAGCCTCAACATTATCAGGAGCAAGATGTCTGCGCCAACGCTTAACATTACCAAAGAAAAACCTTCTATAAGGAAAACTAGCGTCCAAAACCTTTTTAGTTATTACAGCTGTTAACATTTCTGCAGATAAATATGTTTCTTCCTTTACATAAATACTTTTCTGTTCTGTAGAATATAAAACTCATGGAAAAGTTTATATAGTAGAATAATCTTAGAACACTTCAGAGGGATAACATGAGGATGAAACTTTTAATTTTACCATTATTGCTAGTTCTGACAGTGTACTCTGTGCTTGGTGCAAGCTTTTATGTAACAAGTGAGTCCATCAAAGAAAACATCTTCATTAGTGAAGTTGCAGAATTCAATGTGACTATTGCTAACATGCTTAAAACCGCAGACGTATTTACTTTGTCTATATTGGACACTAATTGGAACTTACTAACGACTCAGGTTTCAGTTCCAGCCGAAAGTCAAAAGTCTTTTATCATAAAAATTGACCCTGTAGCCAATATCGATATCGAGCCACATGCGTTCACAGTTAAAATAAAATCCTCTATGACAGGAAACTTCTTACAGGAAGTATTCATCGTGAATGTTAGACCTTATGATCCAATATTTGGAGAGTACAGACCTTCAGTACAATTCAGTGCAAGCATTGACAAGGAAGTCGACCCAAGAAAAAAGATTCCAATATCAATCTATATGAGGAACAGGAATGCATTGGATATTGGAAAGGTTGAGATATATATTGAAGGAACATTGTTCTCTGAAGTGATAACAACATATCTGGGACCATTGGAAGAGAAGAGAACAGAGTACTTGTTTGATATAGATGACCTTGAAGAACCAGGACTTCAATCATTGGACATCCAAGTAAAGGTTCAAAACATAACAATAAGCAGATCAACTCAAAACTATGAAGTCATAGCATACTCAACCATTACCATGGATAGAAAAGATGAGATCTTCTTCTTCAAGAACAAACAAGTCATCACCTTAGAAAATCTTGGAAACGCTGAGAAAACAAAACAAGTCAACTTGATAATGCCTTGGACCAAGAGAATATTCACAAGCTCAGAGCCAGCCTTTGAAGTTGTGAAAGAACAAAGAGAGGCATCACTTCAATGGGATATAACAATACAACCACAGGAATTAAAGACAATAACAGTTACAACAAACTATAGGATACCAATAACAATAATAATCATAGTCTTAGCTGTGATAATATTATACTTTGTATTGAGAAGCCCTTTGATAATATCTAAAGAAGCAATTGTATCAGGCTCATCAGAGGATGGTGTAGAGAATTTAAAGATAAGATTGTTTGTGAAGAACAGATCAAGAAATACAGTTGAGAAAGTCACAGTGTTTGACAGAGTTCCTGGAATAGCAGAATTGATTAAAAAGAAAACCTTGGGAACAATCCATCCTGAAAAAGTGACAAAGCAGGAAAAGAGAGGAACATTGATCAAGTGGAACCTTGAAAACCTGGAGCCATTCGAAGAGAGAATCATAACCTATGAGATAAAGTCAAAGCTCAAGATAATAGGTAATATCTCATTGCCTGGAAGCAGATCAACCTTCTTGGATAAAAAAAACAAGGAAAGAACAATCTATTCTAATAGAGTCATGGTTTCAAACTAAGAATTTCTTTTTCTTTTATTAAATTTTTTAAAAAAAATAAAAAAATATTATTTATAGCTTTACTTAGTGACTTTATATAGTCCCATCAAGACAAACATAACAGTCCACCAGTTGATGGTCCACCAAGCAAAAACACCTAAGTCGGCTAACAAATAAAGAATACCTACTATCAGCACGACCCAACTTAACCAAACTGGACAATCTTTTCCCATTGTATATCACCCCAAATAGTATTACTTTATAATACTTTTGAGAACAACTTTTATAAATTTTTCGTAAAAAAACTCAAAATAGCATAATCTTTATAAATAGGTTGAAATTTGACAAAATGCAAGATGGGAAGAATAAAGACACAACTAGTAAAGAGCGTTACACATAAGCTGATAGAGCAACACGGAGAAGAATTCACAAAAGAATTCGGTGAAAACAAAACATTAGTGACAAAGTTTGCTGATGTTCCGTCGAAAAAAATAAGGAACATCATAGCCGGTTACATCACAAGACTGAAGAAAAGTGGGGGATAAACATGGCAAACGAAGACAACTCGATATTCATAGGCGGAAAACCGTTTATGAACTATGTTACAAGTGTGGTTATACAGTTTACAACTAAAGAAGCGACAGAAGTTATAGTGAAGGCTAGGGGAAAGTTCATCAGCAGAGCTGTTGATGTATCAGAAGTGGCAATGAAGAGATTTTTGAAAGACCAGTTAGAGCTGAAAGGCATAGAAATCGACTCAGAGGAATTCCAGAACAAGGAAGGAAAAGACGTAAGGGTATCAACCATCGAGATAACACTAAAACGAAAGAAATAATTTTTTACTTCTAGTAAAAAATAGGAAGATATTTAAGATATCTAGTTCTATAAATCTTAATGGCCCTGTGGTGTAATGGATAGCACAATCGGCTTCGGACCGGTTAATCGGGGTTCGAATCCTCGCAGGGCCATATTACAATTCAAGAGAAAAAATGACTGACAGAGTTATAATCGCAGGGGCTGGATTTGGAGGTTTAGAAACCGCTTTAAGACTTAGAGAGAAGAACAAGAAAGTAGAGATAATTGTGATTGACAAGAAATCATTTTTCACATACAAAGCTTCCCTGCACAAACTTATTTCTGGCAGGTCAAAGAAGAAAAGAATAACAATAGAATTAGAAGAATTATTAGCAAAGCACAGGATAAAATTCTACAATGATGAAGTAATTCAGGTAAAGCCACTAGAAAAAGCAGTACTGACACTTTCCAGGAAGATAAACTTTGATTATATTGTATTGTCTTTTGGAGGAGTTACAAACTATTTCGGTGTTGAAGGTGCAAAGGAGAATTCATTTGAACTGAAAGAAGTACTAGATTCTATGAAGATAAAAAAGCATGTCATGGAAGAAGTTGAAAAAGCAAAATATTACACTGACCGAATAAAGATAATAATCTGTGGCGCTGGATTGACAGGTGTGGAGACTGCCGGAGAATTGGTTGACATGACTAAAGGCAAAGCCAAAATCATTCTTGCAGAAGCAAACAGCACAATAATGCCAGGATTTGACAAGAAAGTCATAGAATACGCAGAAAAGGTCCTGAAGAAAAAAGGAGTCACAATAATCAATAATGCTCACATAAAAAGAGCTGAGAAAGGAAAAATAACATTGAAGGATGGTACTGAGATGTACAGCAATGTTATGGTGTGGTGCTGCGGAATAAAGCCAAATCCATTAACTCATAAGACAGGCTTAAGAACAAATGACAGAGGCGCGATAATGGTAAACGAGTATTTACAGACAAGCCACCCTCACATATATGCAATAGGGGACTGTGCATATCTCTACAAGAACCCCCAACCGACTACAGCTCTGATTGCAATCCAGGAAGGAAAAGTAACAGCGCATAACATAAACGCAGACATAACAAAAGGTGAAAAGAAATCATTCAACGCAGAGGATTGGCCTTATGTAATAACCTTTGGAAAAGGAAAAGCTATAATGATAAAAAAGAAATCAGTCAAAACAGGATTAATTCCTGCAATAATAAAAAGATTTATAGAGAAAAACTATTTATTTACAAGAAAGCATTGGCGCTGGCCTATCAATAAAATGGTGTTGGAATGAATTTCAGACAAGAAGTTATAAAGATTTTAGAGAAGCATACAAATCTCAAAGCAACTCAGCTAGATAAAGTTCTGGAAATTCCTCCTTCATTACAGTTCGGAGACTATGCTTTTCCATGCTTTGTTCTTTCAAAAGAGTTCAAGAAAGCACCTCATATAATTGCAGAAGAATTGTTAAAAAAGATAAAGCCGAGTAAGAATATCAGCAAAACAGAAGTTAAAGGACCTTATCTGAACTTCTTCATAAACCGCGAAGTTCTGAACAAAGAAGTCATAGCTAAAGTCCTGAAAGAAAAGAATGATTATGGCAAAACTTCTAAGAAGAAAGAGAAGATAATGATTGAATACCCTGCGCCGAACACAAACAAGCCATTGCATTTAGGTCATGTCAGAAACATGCTGTTAGGAAAGAGCCTGTCAAACATATTAGAATCCCAAGGTTACAAAGTCATCCAGGTCAATCTGAACAATGATCGCGGAATTCATATCTGCAAATCAATGCTTGCCTATAAGAAATGGGGAAAGAACAAAGAGCCGAATAAGAAATCAGATCATTTTGTAGGAGACTTCTATGTTTTATATTCAAAAAAAGTCAAGAGTGATGAAAAACTAGAGTTGGAGGCCTATGACTTGCTCAAGAAATGGGAGAAAGGTGACAAAGAGACAAGGGCTCTATGGAAAAAGATGAACTCCTGGGCTATGAAAGGCTTTGACGAAACCTACAAGACTTTCGGCATAAAGTTTGACAAAACCTACAATGAAAGTGAACATTATGAAAAAGCAAAAGACATTGTAATGGAAGCCTACAAAAAAAGAAAATTCAAGAGGGATGATCAGAAGAACATAATAGCAGAGCTTGAGAAGCATGGTTTGCCAAACAAGGTCTTGTTGAGAAGCGACGGAACCTCTGTCTATATGACTCAGGATATCAACCTTGCAAAACTGAAATTCGATGATTTCAAGATGGACCGCTCAATCTATGTAGTTGGCTCTGAGCAGAAACTTCATTTCAGACAATTGTTCACAATCCTGAAAAAACTTGGTTTCAAAAACACAGAAGGCCTGTATCACTTGGCATATGGAATGATATATCTGCCAGAAGGAAAGATGAAGTCAAGGGAAGGAACAGTTGTTGATGCTGACGACTTGATTGATGAAATGACTACGATGGCCAAGAAAGAGATAAAAAAGAGGCATAAACTGGACAAAAAAGAACTGGAAAAAAGAAGCAAGCAGATTGGCATGGGTGCCTTGAAGTTCTTCATAACAAAGTACGAGCCTGCAAAAGATTTCACATTTGATCCAAAAGAATCAATATCATTTGAAGGAGAGACAGGCCCTTATATACAGTATGCTCATGCAAGGATAAACTCTATTCTTAAGAAAAGCTCTTATATGAGCGGTAAAGTCGATTATTCGCTGCTTAAAGCATCTGAAGAGCAGGAATTGATAGCAATGCTTAAATCATATCCCGAAGTAGTCGAAGAAGCTGCAAGCAGTTACAAGCCATCATTGGTGGCAAGACATATACTGGATCTTGCACAGATGTTCAACGAGTTCTATCACAAGCATCCTGTATTGAAAGCAGAGAACCATGTCAGGAACGCAAGATTGGCTTTGATACTTGCCATTAAACAGGTTCTAAAGAATGGTTTGAATATTCTAGGTATTGAAGCGCCTAATGAGATGTAACTAGCTGCAACTGCACACTTTTGTAAACCTTTATAAAAAAATAAGCTTTCTCCTCTAAAAAAGTGTTGTATATTGCACCACTACACATAATTATATACTAGAAAACAAACAATATATTGAAAATGTACGAAGTCATACCAAAAAGGGTTTCAGATTATTCACAGTTGATGGAATATAACAGCATCCCAAGACTCATGGGTGCGCCTGAACAACCCCTTGGAAACGCACAAGCATATCTGAACGACTTAGTTTATGATAGAGCAAGAACTCCAGAAAAACCCGCAGAAGATCTTATTTTAAGAGATATAAAAAGAATGGCCAACAAATCCACTGACTTAGACAACTATATAGTTCAAGACATTCTAAAAACTGAAGAATTATACGAAGCTTAAACAGTTTTCTTTAACCAAGTAATTATAACTTCATTCAAGCTTGGCTCTTTAAACATGTCAGTGCCATGACCTGCATCGTTGTAGATAAGGAATTTCTTCTCTCCAGAAGCGACTTCATGCAGTACAAAAGCATCATCTGCTGATTGCGTGTCTTTACTGCTTGTAACTGTAAAGACTGCTCGGTCATACTTCAATATATTGTCAGAAGTGGTTACACCGCGATAATTCAGGCTTGGAGACAGCAAAATAATGGATTTAATTTCTTTGTCCTGGGCAGCGTATTTCAAAGCTATATTTGCGCCGATGCTTGCACCTATTATTCCAAACTCAGAAACACCATTCTCTTCTAAATGACTCTTGGCAGCAGCGACATCTAAAACTGCTCTGCTGAATTCCACATCCGAGAACTCACGCCAGTCAAGCTCGCTCAAACCATGACCGCGCATATCAATAGCCAATACATTGTAGCCGTTTTCATTCAACACAGGAACAAAGTCATTCCAGTCATTCTTGCCATGATTCAACATATGCAACAAGATAACTCCTTTCTCGCTTTCCGCAGGAAAGAAATTAGCAGATATCTTCACACCATCACTTGCCTTGATAAAGAAAGGATTGACATCTCCACTACAAGAACTTAACAATAACAAAGCAATTATGAAGATAATCCTTTTCATAAAAAAAGGTTTAATTCTGGCTTTTTTAAAATTTACTAAAAGAACAACTATAATTTTCCCTTGACTGCTTTTTCTGAAACGATTGCAGAATTACCTTTAGGATCTTCCAGAGTCATTTTAAGCTTCTCCTGACCCCACATGACCCTTGTAAGCTTCTTGACTATGTTCTTGGCCTTCTTCCTATCAGACTTGTCTTCTGCTTCATCCCTCAGTATTTCGACCTGTTTCTTCAAGCGGCTAAGAACTCCCTCAACATTGGTCACATATCCATTAGAAGCTTCCCCAGGCTCAATGCTTCCAACATGCGGGATCTTGATAGTGGCTGTGCTGGCTTTCACAATCCTAATCTTCATATCATCTTCTGAGTCAACCTCTAAAGCATACTTTACAGCTCCGTGGTCTTCTGCAGATTCAACATCTGCTTTGTGATAACCACATCCATCGCAGTCCATAGAAAACAAGTACACTTCCCCAAAGAAAGGAATATCTCTCTCAGTCTCTCTCAAAACCAGTTTTTTCTCATGACAAAAAGGGCATTGTTGACCTTCCATCACATTCGCTTCACCAACACTTTCTTCTTTCTTGGCCATGTTCTTTTTACTGAAGAATTTTATTTAAATATATTATTGTGTTAAAAGCCAATAAAATTTAAAAAGAGAAGAAACAATAACTGTTTGTCTACTTCTGGAAAAATAACTTTTAGAAAAAACAATGTAAGAAAGCAGAAGAATAAACTTATTCTTCACCAATATTATTGGTGGATTTTGTCCTGAAAATCTCTGCAAAACTTGGTGTTACAACGACATAATCATCGCCAAATCCGGCAATGTCGCCTTCGATTGCATCACAGGTTTTCTTCAGTTTGTTGATAGCTCTTTTAAGCTCTACCAAGTCCTTGTCTTTCAAAGGCTTGATGTTTATCAGAGCTATTGTATAACCTTCTCTCAACGAGTCCAGAATCTCTTTGATATCTGAGAAATCTTCCATCACAAATGGCTTTACTATGATTTTTGAAGTCTTTTCTCTTTCTGCTTCTGTGTCAATCTCTACGTACTCCTCACCACCTTCTCCTTCCTCTAAGTCTTCACTGGATTTTTTTGCAAACTTTTTCAATGAAAAAAGGCTTTTCATAGTGTTTCCCTCCTTAAACGTGATTAATAATTTATTTACAATACAAGTATATAAAGATTTCGGTTAAATTCTAAGAAAAGCCGCTCCTATAACACCAGAACAATCCCCAAGTCTGTTCTTTACAATCTTCACATTTTTAGCCATGGACTCAGGCAAATGCCTCTTGATTTCTGTGTTCAATCTTGGATATATCGGCAGATTGCTTAGGCCTCCTCCAATTACTATGATATCAGGACCCAAAGACTTGATTATGTTTACAATTCCAATCCTCAGGTATTTGTAAGTATCCTCAACTATCTGCCTTGCCACATACTCTTTTGAAGCGAATATTTTTTTTGGGTCAGGATGTTCTATTTTTCCTCCTGCATCTGTGTATCTCTTGACAATACTCGGTCCTGAGCAAAGTTGTTCAAAACTTTTCCCTTCAATTATAATCATATAACCAAACTCTCCTGCATCGCCATTTTTCCCTCTGTAGAGTTCTCTATTGATTATTATTCCTCCACCAATACCTGTTCCTAAGATAATACCCACAACAGTCTCATAACCACGAGCAGCTCCTAATTTATGCTCTGCAAGAACAAAACAATTAGCGTCATTCTCAGGCAGCACTTCTTTATTCGTGTGTTTTTCCAGCTCTTTTACAATGTTTACACCATCAAGACAAGAAAGATTAGGAGAACATTTCATCAATCCTTCTCTGCTTATTATACTTGCTATGCTCAAGCCTATGAAAGGAATATCTTCACTGTCCAAAGCTTTTATCACAGAGAGAATATTGTTAATTACTACTTCTTTGCCTTTAGAAGCTTCGGTTGGTTTCCTTATGCTCTTAACAATCTTGAATTTATCAGAAACAAGTGCTCCTTCAATCTTTGTTCCACCAACGTCTACTCCTAAACGCATTTTACCTCAGATAACATCAAATTGCGCTGCATTTCCAGTTCCCGGATCTGGCTGCGACTTTACTGGTTGCGGTTGTTGCTGTTGCTGAAAACCACCTGATTGTGCAACAAATATCACCAAAGCAGAGTATCCACCGGTTTTTGCCTCATACTCAGCCCATTCTGTGAATTTTACATCGACAACTGATTTTCCAACAATGAAAGTGTTGATTTGCTGTTCCAAATCCACTTCACTAGTTGTTGCAAATATCTTAACCTGAACCTGTCTTGTTGAAGTACCTTCCTCATATAGAACCAATGCACTGTATCCGCCAGTTTGGTGCTGGTAATTGACCCATTCTGTGAGCTTTATGTCAACAATGTTTTTGCCAACAATGAAAGCATTAATCTGCTGCTCCAACTCAAGTTCACCAGTAGTAGCTATAACTTTAGTTTGCATTAATAATCACCCTGAAAGAAAATAAAAAGATGTGTATTTAAATGTTTTTAGAAGAGATCATTTCTTTCCTTTGTAAATAGGACTCTTAGCCACATTATAATCAAAAATTTCAACGCTATCATTCGGCACTGTAAGCATCCTTAAACCAACCTCTGCCAAAACTCAAGCAATGGAGTCAATGTTAGGATATGTATAAAATCCTTTTGCCAAAACAAGTAGTGGAGAAGAATTATAGCTTTTCTGAACATATTTCATGACAGCCATGTTAATAATTGGATAAGCTTCTTTCCTCCAGTAAATATCTAATTGCTCAAGATCATTAAAATAACTTATGCGACCTACGCTCCTGAAAAATTTAGGAAAGAAACCATTCAACCGAAAAAAAGAAAACGTGACTCCAGACCATTCGTTATAATGCGGAGCAACATCAATACCTAAACCAAAAGCATTTACTATAACCTCTAGTTTTTCAAAAGCTGCATCCCTGTGCATGTCATCTGTCTCGCTCATAATGGTGAGAATTCGTTCTCAGATTTAAACTTTACCAAAAAATATAAAAATAAATCTCTTCATTAAACTTTTTAGAATTTGAGGTGTTATTATGGCTAAATACAGAATCACCTATGATCGGGATGCATGCATAGGTGCAGCAGCATGCGCAGCTTTGGATCCTAAAAGGTTTGAGATGAACGTTGATGGGAAAGCTGACTTGAAGGGTGGAAAAGAGGTCAAGCCCGGATTATGGGTTTTAGAAGTTGATAGTCTTGGTGAAGCACAAGAAGCTGCAGATGGCTGTCCTGTTGATGTTATAAAGGTTGAAGAGTTATAGCACTGGACCAGCTTATTTTTTCTTTTCTATTTGCTCATTCATCCTCGTAACAACGTCGTCGATCTCTTTCTTAGATTTTCCATGTAGTGCTAAGCCCTGTTCTATTGTTTCAAAGAATGCTGCTCCGCAACCCACACAGTGGACTCCTTCTTCCAGTAATATTTCAACTGTTTCTGGGTGCTGCTGTGCAAGCTCACCAATCCTCATGTCCTTTGTTATCTTCTTTTTAACCATCTTTAACGATAGTTAAGCAAGTTATATTTAAAGTTTTTGAAAACCAAAACCACAATAAATAAAAAAGATAAAAACACACATCTAATTATGAAGAAAAGACTTCATCTGACAGTTCATGGGAGAGTGCAAGGAGTTGTATTTCGTTATTCTACAAGAAGGATTGCCAGAGAGCTAGAAATAACAGGTTTTGTCAAGAACCTGTCAGATGGAACAGTTGAAGTTATTGCAGAAGGCGAAGAAGAAAACTTGAAAACATTATTAGAGCACTGCAGAAAAGGACCTTTTTTTGCAAAGGTCATAAAAGTAGAAGAAGAATGGAGTGAATTCATAGAAGAGTTTAAAGAATTTAATATAGAATACTTCTAATTCGATTGAGTATCACATCCAGAATATAAAACATCAGAACAATTATGGATTATCTCAATCAATTCTTTATCTTTTTGAACAAGTCGAGCACTCGTCTGCAGTTCATCAGTAATTCTCACCTTACCATCAGCATGTATTGTTCCAACATAGCTTTTGTCAGAGAATATCATGAAGTGTCTTGGATAAAGATTATGCCTATCATTGTTTGAAGAGCATATATTTAGGTTATAATCTGCAGCCATCTTTGTTAGTTTATCTATCTTATCTTGATAAGGAAGAGCAGGTTTTTCATTCAGAATTTGATCCAAATCTCCCTCACTTATATCTGGTGAAGTTAAAGAGTTTGCCCAAGGATATATAATATTCACATAAATTGATTCACCAATCCTCTCACGCCAATCTGAAAAAACACCCATCTTTATTTCCCTCCAAAAATTTCTATAGCTTCCTGGTAAGAATCCCAGCTTCCTATATCATGGGGTTTACCAACTTCAAAAGCGTACAGTGGAACATTATTGTCGAACAAGTACTGGATAAAGTAACCAGGCGCGTCAGGAGTATTTCCCTTAGCAACCTCTTCTTCCAAGAAATTTGTTATCAAAGCGAAGTCTTCTTTTTTCAAGAAGTAAAAACCAGGACAAGTAGTTGTAACAACAGGAGCAGGAGATTTCTCTTCAAATAGAGTTACTCTTCCATCAGGATCATATTTCACTTGTGATTTGCCCTTCATCTTATCCATAGAGCCAGTATCTGTTACACCTATAACACTGGAGTTCTTATCCTGCATAAGCTTGACCATGTCACCAAGGTCCAAATCCTGAGTGGGCAACCTGTCACCTAACAAGATAATGTAATCATCAGTTAGAGCATGACTATAAGAATCCAATCCTAAACTTTCAGAAGTTTCACTGTTCGGTCTTAAACCAGCAGCCAGACACATATCAACAACAGCCCCTCTGTTTTCACCCCAAGATTCTGAGTTATTATATTTAAGACCGATATTAAAATTATACTGTTTATGAGCTACACCCCACCACTTATCAAACTGTTGTCTGTAATAACTATTAGAAATAACCGTGACATCATTAACAGCAATATCACTCAATCTGTCGAGAATAAAGTTGATGAGAGGCTTCTCACCTATTGGAAGCAAAGGCTTAGGAGTATTCATCACAAAGTCTCCCTGTCCGACTTCTTTAGCTGTTTTGTACAATCTTGTACCATAACCAGCTCCTAAAATAACAGCTTTCATGCACAAAAAGAAATAACAAGAGTATTTTAAGTCTTTCTGTTATTCAAGAATAACTTCTAAATCAGGATCATAATTAAGAGCCATTTCAGCAAGAATGCTTCTGTGACAGTCTGCAGGATCATCTTCATAGCACGCAACACGCACATCACTCTTAGAAGCTTGCTCTACTAAATCAAGAAAATCATCACATGCGCGTCTAGTAATCTCAGAGATGTATCCATCACGCAGGTTGTCAAAATTAAAATCCTTATGATAGTTATGTAACAATAGCGGAGAAGGAGACAATTGATGCTTCCAGACACCATTCTCTATCTTCGGTGCTCTCCTGACTATATACCACACATCCTGATAAACAGGTTTCTTTGCCTCAGCTATAGACATAGTAATCAATGCCATGAAAAAAGGGAATTAGAAGGATGTTAAAAAGGTATAGAAAGTAGCCCCTGCTCAAAGAAAGAGCAGAAGCTGTGTTGTGTGCTGTACAGAGTAGATTAGTGTTTTATAAAGGTTTAGAATATATGCCCCGAGCGGGATTCGAACCCACGTCCTCTGCTCGAAAAGCAGAGATGATTGGCCGGGCTACACCATCGGGGCGACGGTCATTTCCGTCGATACCATAACCTCCCGTTGGTCGGGATGCCAAGGCATCTGAACGAAAATATGGGCCTACCGAGATTTGAACTCGGGACCACTGATTATCCTAGTTTTCTATTGCTAATGGCGCAATAGGGTCATATAAGACCAGCACTCTAACCAGACTAAGCTATAGGCCCAGTGAAACCTTGAATTCATATTTGTTTTATAAAATTTATGATTTAAATAGAATATGCGGCGGCCTGGCTATCTAATATTAATTCTACTTTTTAGAATAAATAACTAAATGTTTATTTTTGCTATTAGGAACCATAGGAATTCCCACAAGTTCACCTAATTCTTGCATCTTAGAATCTTGCATATTTGATTTTCTAATAATAAATATTTCAACATCGTATTTACCTTCAATAAACTTCTTATTTCGATAAGCTAAATTCATACTATTATCTGGAAAAGGTTTTCCATCTAGACTCCTATCAAGCCATTTTGGAATTTCATAATCTTCTTCAACAAATACAATAAAATCAAAATCTGAGTATAAACTACCTCTAAATCCTGGCGATTCGTATTCTCCAAAAGAATTCTTTATAGAGGAGCCAATTAAGAAAATTTTAATTATTTTTTCATCAGGTAGTAATTTTGATTTTATTTTTTCAATAGCTATATCTCTAAGAGAATCGATTTCTCCTTTTTGAAAAATTCTTTTTCGAGGTCTTTTTTTCAAATATTCTTTCATATAGATATTAAAATTCAATTTATTTATTAATATTGTTAAAGAAAAATAAAGTTACGCAGTCACAAAATAGTAATATGCGGCGGCCGGGATTTGAACCCGGGTCACAACGTTGGCAACGTCGAATACTAACCACTATACTACCACCGCGACGGTTATGTCCGTCGACACCATCAGCTTCCTTTCAGTCAGCAGCCTTCGGCGTCAACTACGCCATGATTAGCAATTTAGAACTACTTTATAAAATTTATCCTGATTTCACTACGAAGATTTCTCCTCAAACTTTAAAAACAAATAATCATTCCCATCAAAAAGGAAATGAAAACATTATACAAAAGTCTCATTCTGATGCCATTAGCTTTAGTTATTGGCTATATTGCTGCAAATATAACTCTTAAACAAAGAGTCGATAGCAGGATAGAAGAAATCATCGGAGAATTTTATGAGAAAGAAGCAAAGAAGTTCCGCTCAGAATTTGTTCTAATCGGACCGGATTATGAAGTTCCTGACAGTTTTTCAGTAAACGAAACATTTCAACCAGCACACCCAGAAACCTTGGATAATTATCTGCTCTCAAAAGTAGGATTTAAGATGGAGATTCAGAATCTGAAATTTGTTGAGAGGGGTACTGATATGCCAAACCTCGGGATGTTTTATGATAAGTATGGCACAGATTATACTTTTGAAGTTAACAATTTTTCTGAAGATAATGCAATAGAGAAATTGATAATTGGTCACTATGAAAAAAATCTCACAAGTGTTGTATTGATTACAGACGAAAATCATGATGAAATACCAGACAGGATATGTGTATTTGATTATGTTAATAACACTGATATTACAATAACTCGAAACCGAGACGGAATACTCGAATATGAAAACATTAATGAAGAAGGAGCAAAAAGACTGTTTGATATGTATACATATGAATATCAGACATTCAAAAAAGAATTTAGAGTTGATGAAAGAATCTTTGAATACGAACCAAAGCTGGAGATAAACCAGATAGACCCAAATCACCCCGGAATACCTGGCGGCATATATTAAAACAGAAATTTATAAAATTTACTTATCCTCTTCAACTAACTCTCCCTCTGACTTTATCTCTGATTCAAAATGCTCCTCTTCCATCTCCTTCTCCAGCTCTTTCTTTCCTATCTCAAACTTAATCTCTTCATCTGGAGTTAAGTTCTTATTTAATTTCAGGAAATCCTTGTGAGTCTTGGTTTTAAGCTTTGTTTTCTTATCTTCCTCTTTTCTCTCCTGTACTTTCTTGGTTATAAGTATCATATCGGACCTTAAAATTAGATGTGACTGTGTTATGAACGCCATCAATACCAGTGCAACATAGATGAACTGCAATACTGCAGTAATGGCTATCACACTAACTCCAAAAAAAGAAACAATGCCGTAAACCCCTGATATTGCAAAAACCTGGTTTATCAAGAAGAATATAGCTCCGACAAACAATAATTCCCAGGGTTTCCTGTCAGGATAATTCTTAGTCCTTAATAAAAATACAAAAGCATAGATTATTATGTAGAACGCCAGAAAAGTATTTACAATAACAAAAAGTCCTTCAGCGTAATTAATAGCCATTAGATTATGTTTTTGTTTATAAGATATTTAAAACTTTGTCTTCACTAATGAAAAGAAAACAATTCAAAAAGCAAATTTTATAAATAAAATTCTTTTCGTTTCTAATCTTGGGTCCATGGTCTAGTGGTTATGACGTCGCCTTTACAAGGCGAAGATCCCCGGTTCGATCCCGGGTGGACCCATATAACGGCATCGTCCGTTAACACCTAGTCAGGCACAAGGCCTGACGTGACCGAAGGAAACACCATCCTGGTCAAGCTTGATAAAGATTGTCTTGGGTGGACCCATACAATGGTTTGCTCCGTTGACACGCAAAGGGGTTTCGCATACGCTCAAGCCCCTATAGCAACATTTAAAAACAGTTCCTGATTCACACGAAAAATGGAAGGAGTTATTTCAAATTTCAGACAGGCAAGACATCACACTTATAGTAATCAGATGATTATTATAGCTGATTCTTTGAAGAATAAATTAGACGCTGAGAAGCTTGTCGGCAAGAAAGTCACTTGGAATACTGGCAAGAAAGACATTGTTGGTGAGATCAGAAGTGCTCATGGCAATAGAGGCGCTTTAAGAGTTCTTTTCGAGACTGGTATGCCTGGTCAATCTATAGGGCAAAAAGTAAAAATAGAATAAATTTTTCTTATAATCCTGGTATCGGTATAGGAATTATTCCTGCTGCCACTAAGAACATGAATATTGCGCCTATAAAGAATCCTAGTATGATACCTTTGATGAAATCCGCCGGAGACATTAACATTGTGTTTTCACCTCTCTATTAGAATTATTTATGAAGCTCAGACTATTTAAAACTTTCTATAGAGAGTGTTTTAGAAATCAAAAACTTTGTTTTTAGAAAAATTTATATAGTAGTGATGGCAATTTTAACTTATAAATAAGCTTATTTAAGAGGTGTATGGCTTGAAGAAAAAATTACCTGCATTATTGACGCTGTTCTTGATTATTCTTAGCATGATTCCTTTTGTAAGTGCACAACAGGGCTCTGAAGAAGCTTTTGGGCAGGTATTCGAAATGGTTATCTCTGTATTTCTGAATTTAGCAAGTAAAACTGTCACAATGCCTATATTTGGCGGAGAGGCTTCGTATCTTGCATTGTTTGCAACATGGCTTATTATCTTCTCACTTTTCTGGGTTGGCACAGGAAAGATTCCTCCATTCAAAGATTCTGGTCAGGAATATAAAGGTGCAAGAAAGATATTTGCAATATCATTATCTTTACTGGTTTCATTCGGTTCTCCACTTCCAGTTATGATCACAAATTTCATGCATTCGTGGTTCAGCATAGCTATTTGGTATGCTTCCATATTATTTGGTATACTGCTGTTATGGGCTATTACAAGTCTTGGCAGCAGAGGATTTTCAGGCCTTTCGAAGTATGGTGCTGAGAGCAAACAGACCTGGAGAGAAGCTTCAGACATGGTTAGAGGAACTTACAGAGAAGGAAAAGCTGTCAAGAATGAAGGCTCTGCTTTAAAAGGTCTTAGAGGGCTTATAGGAAATGAAAAAGCCAGAGGTGCAAACTTAATCCAAGAACTTGAGAAATTAAAGCAGGTTATCGTTGTCTTGAGAAACACTGGTAGCCCGGAAGCAAAAGAAGAACTATTCACTTCATTGAGAACGTTTTCTACTATATTACAAGATGAAACAATGGCTAGTGTATTAGACACTAAAATAAAAGATGTCCTTCAACAGCTTCAAGAAAGAGACGGTAAGGTTATAAAAGGGTTGAATCGCTATAAAAAAGAACAAGATGATCTGAAACAACACCTCATAAATACCGTAGGAAAATCTGCTACTGAAGCTGATGCAGATGTACAGAAAGCAATCGAAGACAGCAAGAAAGTCGCTGCAATTGAAGGTGAATTGAACAACATAATAACAACTATATCCACTGATATGCATAATGTAACAGAAGCGACAAAAGTTTTAAAGAATGCTATCGCCAACCCAAATGATGCTAATCTTGCCAATGCAGAAAATACGATTGACAAACTCATACAACATGTCAAAGCTGAAGAAGCATGGCTTAACAAAGCAAATGCCCTAATAGAGCAGATACAAGCTTTGCTTACAAATGAACTTAAAGTCCTTACGGAAGCTTGCAAGCTTGACATGAATATTAGCAAGATTGAGAGAAAAGGATTGGCTTAGAACAATATAAACTTCTTCTTTTTACCATGATACATCTGATTTAGAATGTCACCTTTTCTAAGTCTATAGGATTTATTGTTTGGCTTCAAGATTATTGCCCTATCGCACGCGTCTATTGCTTCATCATATTTTTTCATTTCACTATATAGAAAGCTTATATTAATCCATATATCTGCGTAATCTTCAGGCACTTTTGGTTTATTATTCCTCTTATATGCTTCAAGTGTTGATTTAAGAGTATTTACTTCTCTAAGCAATGAATTGTAATCATTCCTCAACTTTTTATAATTATAATCTCTAGCCAAATACTCTTCTACAGAATCATCAAGATTGTTTTGCACTGAATTCATAACTCTTGCTTTTGTCTGGCACACCAAAGAGTACTCTCTAAAATCTGTTAGCCCACACACTCCTTCATACACTGTGAATACTGTTAATGCTGATAACAACCACATCTGTTTAGGAATGCGTCTTCTTGATTTCTTTACTTTTATCTCTAGAGTTTCTAAATCATCGAATTCTTTTTCCAATTCTTCAACAGTTAAATTTTGCACCAAAACACCTCAATTATCTTAATGGATGTACTGTTTAAAAAGTGTTTACCAAGATTTTTCGAAAGATTTTCGTTTTTTCTGAAGGATTTTCGACTAGTAAAAATTGTAAGTTTTGCTTAAAAGTTTTAGAACCATTATTTTTCACTATTTATTGTATAAACAATATATTGTAAAACCAATAAATACTAAAAATATAGCTAATAAAATATTTAGTTTTTGCTTAAATTTTTTAAAAAGAAAAATCATCAAAAATTATATCATATCCAAAGGACTCTTAACCTGTCTCTTTGCAGCATCAGAAACATGAGTATATATCTGTGTCGTCGACAAATCAGCATGGCCAAGCAGCTCCTGGATTAGCCTAATATCAGTTCCATTCTCCAATAAATGGGTTGCAAAACTATGCCTTAAAGTGTGAGGAGTAACATGTTTATTAATGCTAGAACGAGCTGCAGAAGCTGAAACAATTTGCTGTACATTTCTTGTAGTGAGTGCACCTCGTCTTCCAGGAAACAAATACTCTGAATCATGCTTCTCGAGATATTTCTGAAGATCCTTGACCAGCTTTTCAGACAATATTACTAAGCGATCTTTAGCGCCTTTTCCGCCCCTAACCCAAGCAGTTTTCTTATCCAATTCAAGTTGGTTTACCTTCATATTAACAAGCTCTGAAACACGGATTCCAGAAGCATATAGCATCTTTAACATCAACTTACTCTTCCTGGATCCTGCATTCTTTATGATCTCCTTGACTTCTTCCTTAGAAAGCACTACTGGAAGCTGCCTGGAAATCTTAGGAGTCTTAATATTAGTAAAACCCTTTCCAAGCACTTCATTATAATAGAAAAGCAGGGCTGAACGAGCTAGATTAACGCTTCTAGGCGATAACTGCCTATCAGACATCAAATAGGCCAGATAGCTTTTAACATCATTTAAACCCACTTCTTTAGGATTTTTCTTTGCAAACAGAACAAAGTGTTTATTATACTTTAGATACGCTTTCATAGTTTCAGGGCTGTAACCCCTTAATTTTAACTCGTTTTCTAAGAGCGGGAACATTGTCTACCTCTTTTTACCCTTAAAAACTTCGGGTAAGATACATTATGCGAAGTTTAATTTATAAATATATCGTTTTTTGATATGTTTCTCGACGAGAAGCTGTTTAAAACCCCTTATTATGCCAGAAAAGGCAGGCTTTTTGAAAGAAAAACATAATATTTAAGTATGAAAATAAACTACCTAACTAATTGGGGGGTAATAATGAATGCAGAACTTGTATTGAATCAACCAATAAATGCAGATAACCTTAAACAATTATTTGTTTTATTTGCAGAAACACATGATGCACCAACAGTAGATGGCCATTTTGAATTCTTAGAAAAAAAAGGGATAGATCGTTTACTATCACATAATACTGTCCGTCTTAACTCTTCACCAGGAGTTGAGTTCATTGTAGATCTAATTCAGATGCCAAATGAACAAGAGAAGATAGCTACAACTGAAGAATATAAACTATCAATATTTGGTTGTAATGATCATCTTTCAGGCGGTAAACCAGATGAATTAGAGGCTAAGATACGAGCCTACCTTAAACAAGAAGGAATAGATTACAAAGAAGTAAATTAATATAACTCTTAACTGAAAACTTGTTTTTAAAACTTTTAAGCATTTCTCATACTTTTTTTAACTAACTCTATAGTGCTTCCTCTGAATGACATGCTTCAGCCCATAGAAATAATTGCTGAACAATTTGTACATCAACTTCATCTCAGTTTCGCCTTCAGGGGTTAATTGGTACACCTTCTTTCGACCAAACCTCCTGTACTTGACTAATTTCTTCTTTCTCAGCTTCTTTAGTGCCGGGTAAATTGTCCCTGGAGTAAGCATCGCCCCCTTCCTCCGCCCTATTTTTTTTGCCAAGTCCTCGCCGCAAAGCCTCTTTCGGCCAACCTCGTGTAATATCAAGAAGCTCAAAAAACCTTTGAGCTCCAGATACTCCGACTCAACCTTGTTGTCACTGGTTTTCTTAGACTGCCCTTTTGAAACTTTGTTGTCACTTCGAGTTTTCGCTGCTTGTTTCATCTTTACAGTCCTAGTTCTTCGCTTCGTTGTCTCTGTTTTAGCTCGAGTCATTAAATACATATAAAGAAAATATTTTATAAATATATTGGTTATAAAATATATAGTTTAGACTATATATTGTACGAACTATTTATTGGATAAACAATATTAAAAATTACGAAAAATCCATGATTTTTGACCAAAAAGAAGGTTTGAAAAAGTAAGTTAGAGCTAAGAAGGATACAAAAAACAAAAAATAGGCTTTATTCTATCATCTGAGAAACAGCAAGTTCAATATTAAGCACGTTTTTCCGTGCTTGCAGGTCCTTAAACACATAGTCAAGAGAGATAAACACATCACCATTGACGAGCTGCCGCACGACAGGAATGCCCTTAGCGACTATCCTGCCTATAAGTGCCTCGCATAATTCCATAGTTAAACCCAGCTTTTTAGAGAGTTTCACGACGGAAACACGGTCTTCTTCAGTATAAATACCTAAGAAAATCTCCTGTTCACGCTTAGAAAGCTCTATCTCACTGAAATTCTGGGAGTAAAAGTGAGGATTAAGCTGCATCTGTATCTCATCCACTTTATCAGAGAGCTTATCAACTTTGGCCTCAATATTAGCAAGATATTCATAGTTTGTCTGTATCTCATTGGTATTCTGGTTTATAGAATCAAGATGCATGTCTATTTCATCTTTTGTCGACTTAAAAGCACCTTTTAAGTTGTGCTTCAAGATTGAAAAATCTTTCGTCAGTAACACCAATTTTTTAGCTAACTCTGTAAATTTCTTACTGCTAAATATGTTGATCACCCCAGATAGAAATGAGCACTGATTCTTTTTTAAAGATTATTATGCTGACATTTCATATATTGCAGTGGTCAAATACTTATCTATACTTATCCATACAATAATTTTAAAAAGAAATGAAGCTTTTTTCAGAGAATGACAAAGAAAGAGCTTGCAATCACACTCTCGAAACTGGAGCTTTTCTCGTCGCCAGACGTAAGAGCAGAACAGTATCCTACAGATTCTGAAATAGCTGCAGAGATACTTTGGCAGGCTTATATGAATGGTAACATTGAAGAGAAAACAATCGCTGATCTTGGCGCAGGAACTGGAATTTTAGGTATTGGTTGCTTGTTGCTCGGAGCAAAAAAAGTTTTCTTCGTCGAGAAAGACAGGAAAGCTGTTGAAGTATTGGTAAAAAACCTTGCAGGCACAGGATGTGAAAACTTTGAAATTGTTAATGAAGATATACAAACCTTTAACCAAAAAGTAGATGTCGTAGTGCAAAATCCACCGTTTGGCACAAAAGAGAAGCACGCTGACATAAACTTCCTTGACAAAGCAATGCAACTAGCGCCTATCATCTACACATTCCATAAGACAGAGACAAAGGATTTTATATATTCTCACGTCGAGAAAGCAGGTTTCAAAACCTCACAGTACTGGGAGCTCGACTTTCCGTTGAAAAAAACAATGAAACAGCACAGGAAGAAGCTTGAAAGGATTAGAGTGAGCTGTTTTCGCATAGTTAAATTTATAAAGGAATAGCTTTTCACGAAAAAACATGGAACTAGACTTTATTGAAGACACAAAATACAAAGTTGTTGTCGACATAAAAGGAGCGGGTCACAGCTTTGCAAACGCTTTGAAGCAGGAGATGTGGAACGACAAGGACATAAGGATTTCTGCGTATAATGTTGAGCATCCATTGATAGGAATACCTAGAATCATAGTGGAGACTCACACCGGAAAAAAAGATGTTAAGAAAGCATTTATTGACGCTGTAGGAAGATTGAAGAAGAAGAATGCTACTTTTCTGACAAAAATTAAGAAGCTTAAATAATTATTTCTGTTAATATCAATAAAATTTAAATAATAAAACAACCATTCCTAATACCATGGAGGAAGAGGATAAAAAAACATTGTTAAGGCTTGCCCGAGAGTCTATCGAGACTTATTTCAAGAGGCAGGATCCTGACATAAACAATGTTCTGCATCTCAACAAAGAGCAGGGCGTTTTCGTAACTCTTCATAAGCTTGGAGATCTTCGCGGCTGCATTGGTTTTCCAGAGCCTGTCATGCCTTTATTTAAAGCTGTGATTGAAGCAGCTCGGAACGCAGCTTTTTCAGACCCACGCTTTCCTATCGTAACAAGTGATGAATTAAGATCCATTCAAATCGAAATATCAGTTCTATCAGTTCCTGAAGAGATAAAAGTGGAAAACACTAAGGATTACAAGAAAGAAATAAAGATTGGAGAGGACGGCTTGATAATAAGAGGTACTTTAGGCTCAGGACTATTACTTCCTCAAGTCGCTACAGAAAATAATTTCACAGTCTCCCAATTCTTAAATTGTTTGTGCCAGAAGGCAAGACTGCCATTCTCTGCTTGGGAAGACCCTGTTAACAAAATCTACAAGTTTCAAGCAGAAGTATTCTCAGAAGAGAAGTGAGAAAAACTATTTAAACCTTCGACAAATCCTGCTGTGTATGAGCTCTTTTCAAGCAGCGGTGTTGAAGTACAAACAAAGCGTAGATTCTGAAATAAAGAAATTCTTTGCTGAAAAAATAAAAAAAGAGAAGGATAAGAGCTTGAAGAAAAACTACAAACTCTTGCAAAGCTTTGTTCTTAACGGTGGAAAAAGATTGAGACCTCTGGCCTTAATGATGGCTTACAAAGGTGTTGGCGGAAAGAATAATGTCATAAGAGCGTCTTTGTCAGTAGAGTTCTTTCACAATGCAACATTGATCGAAGACGATATCATGGATGAGGATGAGTACAGAAGAAACAAACCTACCATCTACAAGCTTCTAAGAGATGAATTCCTAAACGATTACGGTGAAATAAAGTACAAAGGCTCGTTGTTTGATAGGGAGTCTTCAAGAAACGCTGTTTCAAACGCAATATTGCTGGGAAATATCCTGTATTCTGTAGGAGCAGAGTGCTTGACAAAGTTTGAAGACAAAAAAACCAGGAGAGCATTGGAGATATACAACGAAGCTTTCATAAAAGTAAATGAAGGACAGATGAAAGACATGGAGTTTGAAAAGGAGTTTGTATCTGAAGAGGATTATATTGACATGGCTGAGAAGAAATCAGCATACCTTGTCAGGGCTTCTGTCGAGATAGGAGCAGTACTTGGAGGCGCTAGCCAGCAACAGATAAACGCATTATCAAAATACGCAATGAATGTCACACTAGCTTTCCAGATAAAAGACGACTTGATGGATATAGATCCAAACTCAAAGAAAGGTCATGAACTAGGAAGTGATATCAAGCAGGGAAAACAAACTATGTTAATAATCAAAGCTTTAGAACTGGGTAATAAAAAAGATAAAAAAAAACTATTGAAGGTTTTAGGAAAGAATAATTCTTCTAAAAAAGAGATAAAAAAAACTATAGAGCTATTATATTCTACAGGATCTGTTGATTACTGCACAAGCTTTGCAAAGAATAAAGTCAAACAAGGAAAACAACGGCTTAAGAAAGCCAATCTGAGAAAAGAACAAGAAAACTTCTTCTTAGCATTTGCTGATTTTGTTATAAACAGAAATATTTAATCTACTTCCCGAACCTTCTCTCTCTTTGACAGTAATCTTCCACTGCCTCTATCAAGTCTTCTTTCTCGAATTCTGGCCAGGTTTTTTCAAAGAAGAAATATTCTGAGTAACTTGATTGCCATATCAAGAAATTAGAGGTTCGATGAGCACCACCTGTTCTTATGATCAAGTCTGGTTCATCAGTTGTATAAAGATAGTTTTGGAATATCTCCTCATTTATCTTATTCGCATCAACCTTACCATCTTTTACATCCTGGCTTAATTTCATCACTGCATCAACTACTTCTTCTCGACCACCATAAGCGATTGCAAAATTTATTATGTAATTATTATTGTCCTTGGTTTTTTCCATAATCTCTTGAAATAAGTCATATATATCCTTTGGAAGCAAATGGATTCGTCCGATGATGTTAATCTTTATACCTTCTTTCATCACTCTTTTATCGTTTAGTAAATCTTTAAACTCCTTCCTGAAAAGTGTCATTAAGTAATTAAACTCTTTTTTCGGTCTATTCATATTCTGGATTGAGAAAGAATACAGAGTTAGCTCCTTTATTCCCAGATCTCTAACCCAAGTAAACAACTTCTCGACTTTTCTAGCTCCCCACTCATGCCCTTTCCAGGGTTTCATCATTAGTTTCTTAGCAAAGCGCCTATTCCCATCTAGAATTAATCCTAAATGCTTCGGTACTGGACTAGCCACTGGTTTCATTATAAGCTTAAAAAATAAGGAATATTTAAATATTTTCCTAAATAAGTAGCTTCTAATGGACGAATTTGAGCAACCTGAGGAGGAAAAGAAGAAAGGTCCTATAATATACATAGCAGCTGTTTTCCTTATATTACTACTAGTTCTTATGATATTCCCTCATTATGGTGTGAAACTCGACCCCAGACCTGACAGCATGCCAACTGTTGAAGAGGTGTTTCTATTTGAAGATAATTTTTCAACAGAGCCAAAAAGCTTGAAGACAAGGAATGATTTCTTGGACTTTGTGGTTCCTGAAAACCCAATCATAAAGACAACTGCAAACAGAATAGCATCTTACGGTTGCAGCGGGGAAAAGGTTTGCCATGCAAAAGCAATCTATTACTTTGTCAGGGATAATTTTGAATACATTGCAGACCCTGTGAACTTTGAATATGTTGAGATGTCCCAGGATTTCATAATATCCGGTGGTGGCGACTGCGAGTCAGGAACCTTGCTAATGGCTAATCTGATGGAAGCTGTTGGAATAGACAGCCAGTTGGTTTTCATACCTGGGCATGCTTTTTTGAGAATAAAACTTCCAGAAGCATTGAGCAAGTACAAGCGCGATTTTTCATGGGTGTATTTGGATTGGACTTGTGACAATTGTGAGTTTGGAGAGATACCTAGAAGAAATATAGATGCATATAAAACATTTCTAGAAGTTAATTAAGCCTTGCAATTAGGACAAACCTTGAGACCTGAGTCTTCTGTTAGTCTATAAGAAAAATTACCACAACTCTCGCACATACCCTCTTCGTTTCTAGTAGAAGATATTGGTTTTGATTTCATCTCCCTTAACTCTATCTTTTCAACCATTAGCTCAAATAATTGCGGTTCAATCTTGACTATGTCCTTCATTGTCAAGAAGCCAACAATCTTTTTATCCTCTTTAACAGGCAGTCTTCTTATATCACTCGCTCTCATCTCCATCATCGCATCATATATGTCCTTGTCAGGAGCTATTGTTACAAGATCTGTCTCCATGATGTCTCTGGCCAGCATCTCATCAGGATTCTTTCCTTTGGCAACTATCTTCGTAACGAAATCAAGCTCTGTGATTATACCAATTACACCATTATCTTCTTTTACAAGCAAACTGCCAACAGTGTATTTTCTCATAATCTTGGCGCATTCTGTCACAGTGTTATCTGGTCTAGTTGTGACAGGTTTTGTCGTCATAGCATCAAAAACTTTTATTCCGGTCTTCATAGTAATTCGAAAAGAAAATCTATTTAAAAATTTATTGAAAATCAGTAGTTAACCAACACTTCTACATCTTTTCCAAATATATTCTTCAAGTCCTCAAATATAGGCTCCTTAATGAATACCTTTGCAGGTATTTCAACGGCTGTCAGAGCTTTTTCAAGCTCTTCCAAAGAGGATTTCTTTATGGTTCCTAATGAACCGTCAGCTTTTATCTCTGCTGAAGAAATATCCTTATCCTCATTGTCAATGTCATGTATGATAAACGCTTGCTTTCCTAAGAGAATCACTTCTCCGAACTTCTTGCCATGTTTCACTCTAATCTTGGTTTTTTCAAGTTCTCTTCCACGTTTTCTTTGGATATACTCCACCAAGAACCTTATAAGTTCACGAGCGTTTTTGTTGAGTTTGCTCACATCATGTTTCAATAGTTTCTTGGAATCATAATCTTTTTTTGATTTTACAACTTCCTTGAACAATCTCAAGTATTTCTCAGGAATCATGCCTTTCTGCACAACTTCAGCCTTGAAAATAGTTATCATCTCGGAATCCTTGACTTTCTCAATACCTTCAAGTCTTAATATATCCCTTATAATAGTGACCACACTGTCATAATTATGCACGACTACATCTTCCTCTTTGATTTTTTCAATCTGTTTAAACAGTTTTTGCAGCCTCTTCAAGTATTTCTCTGCAGAGCTCAATAATTTATCCAGTTCTGCACCTGAAACATCTTTTTTTGTACCATGCTCCAGTTCTTTTCTTACCTGGATAATGTTTTCCAGTATCTGGACATACTCTTTTTCTAAGATTTTTTCTTTCTTTACAAACACATCCATCATCACTTCAGGAGTTTCCTTTGGTGTTGGCGGCGGTATGCCGAAAAGCATGATGGCTGCCTGTGACGGAGTCAATGTTGCATAGAACAAGTCTTCCATTCCGATATCTCTTAATTTTAATTTGATTCTCTGGATCATCTGGTCTCCTGTTGATTTGAACATATCGATTGCTTCAGGGCTTGGCTTGACCCTTCCCATATGAAGCAATTGTTTCCAAGGCATGAAAATACCCCTGTCATAGAAAGGAACTCCATCCCTTAGGAATGTGAATATAATTGGATTAGCTTCCTTTATGTTCTCCCAGAAGTCAGTTAATATATAGACCTGGATATTCAATTTGTTCTCGATGCCAGTCATTTTTCCAGCATCCAGACCCATGCCGATGATTATCGCTCTTAACTTATCCTTTAGCTCGGCTCTGGTCATCTTCTTGACATCTGTATCATCGATGACTATGAAAACATCGATATCTGACTGTGGTGTTGCTCTTCCCTGAACCAATGAGCCTGCAAGCACATATGAAACAATGTACTTCTCAAACTTCTTTAGAACCATTGTCTTGTGTACTTCTGCAATCTTGATAGCTGCAAGCATACCCTTGTCAAAAACAGGTGCTGCCAAAGCCATCATCTGCAATAGTTCATATTTTGCATCGTAGCATGACTGCCATAATTCTGTAAGAATAAGAACGTCCGGCTTTAGATTCTTGTCAATTTCTTCAGCCATCTTTATGATTATAGTATGTAATTTCTCTTTCAGTTCTTCTTTTGGCATCTTTGTACTGTCAGAATCATCAACCAAGATAAGCATGTTGATATCATCTTTTTTCTTCTCATCTTTTGAAGGAGGCATTAGAGCTATGCCCATTATATAGTCTTCAAACTTTGACAGAACTTTGTCTTTGAACTTGTCGAGCTTTGATTTTATAGCTTCTAACTTCTTTTTTGTTTCGTCAGGAATATCTTTAGGTAGGTTATCAAGTGTTTCTTTTTTCTTCTTTGCTGCCAAAGGCATCACCTTTATTGTTGATGCTTGTATTACTACAGGTTGCTTTATAAAAGTTATGCTTAAAACATGAATAGGAAATCGAAAGTTTTATTAATGTGTTAACCCAAAAATGAATAATAAGATATTGGTGATATTATGGCTAAAAAGAAAGAACTCCACGAAGTTACATCACTTGATGATTATATGGCAGATTATTATGGCGATCTGGATGAAGCATTCAAACACTATGATGCACATACAGATGAAAAAGTGCAAAAGAACCTGCGCGTAAATATATTCTTGCCTGCTCAGCAGGAAATGTATAATACAATAGCTGATGAACTTAGTAATCAGTTTGGTGATGATCAAGCTTCAATACATGGAAAAAAGAAGGAACTGCAAGGAATAGCTGTCAAAGGAATGCTGAAATTCTTTGATAAAGCAGGTTACAAAGGTCTTGACGAAAAAGTAAAAGAGATGGAGGAAGAGGACAAGTTCAGATATCTTTCGAATCTCTATGACCAAATTGAATTGAAACACCGAGGAGAAGAAGATTTTAAGAACGGACTATATAGTATAAGAAGCCTAATAGAAGGACATGCAAAAAATAAAAAGGCAACTGTGCTTGATCTGAAAGACAAACTTGGCAGTCAAATGGTTCAACACGCACATAGAATTCAAGGGAATTATACTGCTAAGCGTGCAGTTGAAAAACTTGGCAAATATGAAGAAAAGCCAGAACTAATCGGAGACTACTTAAAAGATAAATTAAAAGACAGAGGAGTTGAAATAAGCGATAAAACCCAGTACTCAATGCATGACTACAAAACCTTAATCAGCCTCAGGGAGCAGATGATTAAAGGAAAAGAGTTTGACGACCGCTTTGCTGTGAAATACATAGAGAAAAAAAAGAAGTAGCTTAAATTCTTTTATTCAAATTCTGGCTCTAAAAGAGCCCTTTCTGAAACAGAGTAGTCGATGTAGGCATCCATCTGTTCCAAATCGTCAAAGCTTGATAAAGAATCCACATCTAAGCCAACTACATGGAAAGTAATCTTGTTCTTGTCATAATTATCTAAGGTGAATTCCCATGTGTGATTTATGTCGAATTGAACTCCTCCTTCTAAGAAAGTTGAGTTTATCTCCATGTCATCAATGTCATCTCCGCCTGATAGAATTATCTTTTCAGGGTCATTCCCAGGTCCTAGTTCTCGCATCAAGGTTCCTTCTATAGTGTAATTGCCAGGCACTAAGTCTAGAGTGTTGGCTTGGATACCTTCAACATTTACAAACTTGATATACTCTGGTTCGCCTTCAGCAGCAACTCTTTCAAGCAATAAAAACAATTTTTCGTTATCATCTAATGCAGAAGAGGATGTTCGAAATATCCAATCACCACTTTTAATCAAAGAATGTTTTTCGATAGCGACATTGAAGGTTTTTTCTTTTATCAGCTCTACATCGACAATTCCATCCACATCTAGGTTGGTCGAGAATGATGTTATAGAAGTCATGTATCCCTGTTTAGAAGCTGTGAAATAGCCGCCTAAACATATTGGAAGTTGTGTAATTAGTTTTGCATCATCACCTATTTTAACAGAGTTTCCTAATACGCATAGTTCTTCAAAGCAGTGGTATGAAAGTGCAACATCGCCTAATGACTCTCCACTTACTGAGTCTTTTGTTCTTATTGTTATACCTCCTGAGTTTCTCTGTTCTAAACCACAGAAGTCAATAGAAACGTTTTCCTCTTCCTCTGCTTCTATTTCTGGCAATGGTTCTCCTATCACAGGTTCATTATTTCTAAGATTTGCTTCTAACCCAAACTGTAAAGTAAATCCTTCATTGTTGAAAGCGTTTTCATCCTCAAGGACCACAAGTACAGGATAGGATACGTCATAAGCGAATTTGTAATTATCAAATCCAAAATTAAAGAATTTGTTAGAAATCCTAAAATTCAGTTCTGGTTTTATTAATTGTCCTCCAGGCTTAACTTTTAGATACATCGGCCACCATCCCAAATAAACAAAATTGACATTATAATTATTCAATGTTGCCAGATTTATTTTTGTGGAATTTAATAAGATCATCTTTTGATTATAAATAGCATTTATATATTCATCATCAGTAATGAAATAAGCTGAATTCTTGGCAAATAGAACCTGCAAAGAAGGTATATAAGTCATTAACAATGTCTGCAAAGAACTCCTGACATCCTCAAGTAACCAATAATCCGGAGCTCCAAGAGTGATTTTTGAATCTCTAAAAGGCGGTAAAGTTGGATTCTCACCTATTGAACCAATAGCGATCGTCTCTCTTGTTATAGCCTCTAAGAACTTAGTTCTGTTATCAGCCCCATAGTTTACTATTTGAGTTGCTAGATCAAACATCTGTTTTAATTTCACATCCAGCTCTGCGGAATACATTGATATTTCTGAAACAACATCATTTTCATTTATAGTAACTTTGTTGTTAAGATTAACAACTATGGATGCTTCACCTATAGTTACTTTAGCAGCTATATTTTCTGACCTTGTTATATCAAATCCTCCTTCTTTGAAATCCTCAAAATCATTAATACATGAGGGAAGATTGTTCACAATATATCTAGCTATTTGTGACTCTATTGAATTCACTGAATCTCCTGTTAAATCCGGCTTCTCACTATCAAACTGGCAACCAGATATGCAAGAATCAGGCGATTTCATATAATACCAGTAAGGAATAACCATGTCTGATCCTTCTACAAACTCAAAGCTATTTCCTTTTGTTGGAAACCCTGGAATAGATACAATACCTGCCAGATGTGGATAAATATATCCTCCTTTCTCACCTAACTTTGAGATACCTTCTTTACCAATTTCATACATACATGTTTCAACAAATTTCTTTATATGAGTATATTCCTGAGGAATTGTCTCTTCTGGTTCTGTTTCGTCACCAATTATTGTTGATCGGAAGTATAGTCCGCCACCTACTATTATTAGTAGAACTATTCCTAAAATCACAAATATTGTTATCTGACCTCTTTTTTTCATTTTTATTCTATTAAATTTATTCTCTGGCAAAGTTTGCCGTTGTCTAAAGAGTGAAAGTCAAAGTAGTTGTACAAGTCATCATTCTTAAATACTAAGCACACCTTGTCATAATCATCTGTGAAATTATATGTCTGTGTTCCTAAAGCCATAAATTCTCCTATTTGTAACACCTTAGTTTCTTCATTCTCAAGTATGGATCTTGACCCACCATTAGGCTCATAAAGTCTCACATCAACTTCCAAACCAGACTTTTTCTGCGAAGTAAGATACCAATCAACAAAATAATACTTCCAAGTAGTTCCATCCTGATCTTCAAAAGAAGTTGTTTTGTAAGCCTTGAGATAGGCTCCGTTTCTTACTTGAGAAGAACCTGCATCAGATACCATTATAGTCCTTGACTTATCAGTGTAACCTGTTAACAAGCAGAGGTTATTCTCCCAATTAGTAGCATCAAAAACTCTTCCAAGACCTTCTGAAAAGAATTTATCAAATGACTTTGTGTAAGAATCGCTTGCAGTCCAATCAAAAATGGACCCAACAAAAGCAATTGATCTGCCAAGAGCAACTCCATAACCTATTGTGTCAAGTATATCTCCACCATAAGCTTCTTTGAGAAAGAAATCATCGCGTCTCTTTTTATCTGCTGCAGCTTTTTCTTTTGCTTCTGCTTCCATCTCAGTAGTTGTCAAAATTTTAGGATTCCATTCTACCTGTCTTAGCTCCAATGATTGTTCAGACACAAGATCTTTTGAAGGTATTATTTCCACATAATTATCAGGCACTCCATCACCAGAATTGTCAACAGGTCCAAGAATAGTGTCACCTAGAAAGAAATTGGTATATGGTTGATAGGGTTCAATATCCAGTAATTGCGCAAAAACAAAGCTGCAGCTAATCAAAGCTACCAAAATCCCAATCAATATTTTATTATTCATTGTTCTTCAAGGCATCCACTCTGCTACGCGCGTTTTGAAGAGCGCCATTAGTATAAGTGTTCATCTTCGCTTGCTCATAAAGAGATTGCAATGGTTTGAGCGCTTGTCTAGAGATTGCAGCCAAATGAGCAGCTTTCGCTAAGTAAAGACATGGTGCATGTAAAAGTGCTGAAGATCTTATTTGCGGAACCCTACAAACGAGTGTGGCTGCTAAACCAGCCATGGCAAGAGGATCCCTAAGAGTTGTATGTACTCCGGCTGTGAAATCCTTTAACATATTGGTAAAAGGAAAAGCGTTCAAAGCTTCTCCAGTAATAAATCTGCATTTCTGGAAACCCCTAGTTTGCTGACAGGTTGATATTGGCACTCCGGCTGGGACACCTTCCAGGAGACAATCTAGATAAGAGGTTTCAATACCTCTAAGATTTCTTAAGTGCAGAGCTATGTCAGGAACACAAAGACTCAAAGAAGCAACAATTAAACTCTTATCAGATGATAACTGATTTCTACAAGCATCCTTAGTTAGACTAACTAATGCATCTGGTGAAAACTTTGAGCACATAAGATCTTTATACTTCTCACCTATGCCTCCTAATGGACTATCTTTATCACAAGAAGCGATGTCACAATAATTTTTCCCAGCAACCTGTAGCCAATGAGTATTTGCATCACCAGTTACTTGATTAGTCTCTTTTATTACCTCTGATGTAGGACCAGGTTTTGCGTCAACACCAACTTTTATTTCATTATAAGCCTTATTGAACCCTTCAACTGCTCCTGTGAAACCTCTAGTATAACCGCAAGATTGTTTTATTAGATTACCAACTTCAATAAATGTATCCATTCTTTCACCAAATAACCAAGAATCACTTAATAATTTGTTTGCCTCTTCTATTATTTTATCTTTTGCATTCCCACCTTCTTTCAAAACAATACTAAAACTAATATTCTCTACTTCATAGTTTGTGTGATAATATCGTCCTTTTTTTGATCTTATCTTGATTATACATTCATACTCATATATTCCCGGGTCGTATTTCCTTGCAGCGACTTCTCCTACTATAAGTGGTGTTGTTGTGCCACGGAATGCGTTGAAGAGTTTGAAATCATTCTCATTCAACACTGACTTGTTCTGTTTTGAAACACAAGACTCTGGTCTAATCTCTAATATTTCGACATCTCCAACTTTTGGTGATAATGGAATCTTATAGTATATTTTGACATCAGAAGTAGTATGCCTAATAACATCAGTGTTTAAAACAGCGGGCATTCCCTGAACAGTTCCAACTGTCCATTCATCCAGTTCTACTGTTTCATTCAATCCCCACACTTCTTTTTCAAAAGTATCGATAACCATATTCCCTGCTGTGTCTTTTACATATAGTTCTGCACTGCCAGTATATGGACCGTCGCCTATAACTGGGGAAGAAACAGTACAAACCCACGTTCCGTCATCGTTCTCAGAGCAAGCTCCTGTCTCTATTTCACCGCCAAACTCAGAGAAGTTTCCTTCAATGCTTACTTCTCCTAGGTTTTCTGTGACATTAACAATAACAACAAGAGTATCGCCTATCTTGACATATTCTTCATCCTCGCTTCCAACAGTAACGTTTAATACTTCAGGCGCATCACTATCACACAACAAATCATTCCTTAAATTATTCGCAACTTTGTTGTAGGCATCATCCATTGTTTCCAATGGTCTTATGCTCACTGGTATCCTCTGACCAGAATTACATGTAACCTTAGCAAAACCATAACAAGTCAATCCTTCACATTCATGCACAAATCTCTTTTTGCCTGCTAATTCATACCTAACTATCTTCTTGTCAAAAGTCGCTTTTTCATCTCTGAAGTCAATCCTTATCTTTGAGGATATATCAGATGCTATGAAACATGTCGTGTTCAAACAGGTCTCTGTACCAATATAGGTCGCATTCGGCTCTGTATTGTCAATATCAAAAGTGTATGCTTCTTCTATCAGCACACTATCTGTATCGTTGTGCAAGGTTATAGGTATGATAACTGTATCACCTGGCAGCAATAGAATTATCTTCCTTATGTAACAAGTATAAGTGTCATTCTCTTTCTCACAGGAACTTGCTTGCATGGCCTTGTTCTCATAACCGAGTTGCTGAACTAAGGCATCGTTCCTGTTCAAACCAGATAAATCTGTGCTCAACCATTTGAAATCAGAACCAGTAATAACCATTTTCAGGTCGATGTTTGGCACCCGACCCATTGAAACAGTTGTCAATGGCTTGCCATGACTCTCGAATTCCAAGAACTCAAGCTCTGTAACTTCTAGAGCAGTAGCAAATGGTATGATTAGAAGTAATAGTATCAAGGATATTCTCTTCATGCAACCGACCCTCTTTTAACATAATTATCGAGGTTATTCTATATATAGTTTTCTATTATAGAACTATCTTATCTTGTCATCAATATTCAAATAATTTTTCTAAATATTTATAAATTCTAAAACCATACATATCTGGTATGTACAAATTTAGTTTTAAGGTTAGACATAAGGGTTGTCATGAAACAAGGTTTAGTTTAGATTTTCCAAAACACCACATAACTGTCATTGATATTCAATCAACTGACCCTGAAGAGAAACAGTATTTCTACTACATCACAGGTTCTGCTAATAAGTTTGATGAAATAATAACTTATCTAAAGAAATCAAAAGGATATAAACTTGTAAAGGAAATAGAAAGATCAAGAGATACCCTACTATTATTAGTTGTTCTTCATCAGACAGGCTACATCCAAAATATAATCCAGAAACACCATGGCTTTTTCATCGAGCTGCACACAGTTTCTGAAGGTTATGAATACTGGCACGTTGGAGTTATCAAAAGAGAATCAATTGATGATATGCTTAGCGAATTCAAGAAAATGGGCGAACTAAAAGTGTTGCACATTGGAGAAGTTGAGTTTGAAAACACAATTCTTTCAAAGCAGCAGAAAAAAGTTTTTACTTACGCTCATGAGCAAGGTTATTACGGAACTCCTAGAAAAACAACAATTGCAAAAATTGCAAAAGCTCTAAATCTAAACAGCTCCACAGTAGGAGAACATCTTCTAAAAGCAGAGAATAAAATCATCAATCTGAGTGCTAAAAGAATATAAAGCAACACCAGATATATCTGGTATAAGCAATATATATTTTGTTTGATTACTAATACTACAATGAATCAAACTAGTCATTTAACACAAGCAGATCATCAAAAACCTCTAGAAAAACAACTAATTCAAGCTGATTGGGGCGCAACACTAAGTTATGGAGACCCTTTAATGCCCCCAATTTTTGAAAAAATAGCCTCACTAGCAACACTGGGCGAAGTAGGTCTTGAAGCATACGAACACATTAAAAGAGACCAATTAAAAAAAGCAGAAAAAAGAGGTGAAAAATCGCCTTTAGAAAACCTTAGCCTAAAAGACATAAATTTATTCTATTCAATTAATAGAGCAGGCATTATAGAAATTGGACCTTTAGTAGAATACTGTTATTCTCCCCTTTACATAGATTACCCGCCAAAAATAACTCTGGAAAGCATGGAGGAGTTCGAACAATTAGCAGATACATCGGGACTAAAAATAATTCCAGAAAGAAGAATAACAATAGATTTAATTTACTTTTACGATACATTCAAGTTTGAAAAAAAATAAATTAGCTTATCTTCCCATCAATATTCTTGTCAACTTTAACAGTTTCAGAACTAGTTTTCAAAGGTTTCCCCTCAAAGTAAGCTTGTCCATTTTTAGCAACTAACTTTACTTCGGAAAATTCAGGAAAAGTAATCTGCTTCTTGTTTGGATTTGCACCTTCAACCAACACAGAGTCACCTGGCTTAGAATTTTTAACAAATAGTACTCCAACTCCGCTTTTTTCATCACCCGCTGCCAAAAGCATGCCTTCTGATTTCTCACCACGTAATTTAGCATGCTGTAGATTGGTAACCACAACTATCTTCTTACCCTTCAATTCTTCAGGCTTGTAATGCTCTTTCAAGCCGGCAACGAGCTGTTTTTTCTCACCAACATCAATCTGCATAATATATAGTTTATCAGCATCAGGGTGCTGTTTTACTTCTTTTACTTCAGCAACTTTAAGATTCAACTTTGAAAAAGCGTTTTCTTTCTTTAGGCCCAAAATCTTATATGATCCATTGTTGAACTTGATTATCAGATCGCAAGCCTTCTTAACAGAATCTCGCATTTCCTTATCAGAGAGTTTCTTGTTACCAAAAGCAACTAGTAAAACCGCTCTGCTCCTATTATCAGTGACTGTTTGTTGACATTGCTTTGAAAACCTTCCAAGCACTTTTTCATCATCAGCATAAACAACCTCTCCAGCTTTTAGTTTCTCAGAGATGTTGCCTAAAGAAACAAATGGTTCGTCCTTTGATAATCTCACAGAAACATCTCCTTTAATCTTGTTAACATCATGAGTGGCCATGGAAATACCTGTCTCAACTGACACAACATTGTAAACATCCACTACAGTGTTGATCTGAGGTAATTGTCCCTTGTCCTTCACTAAGTTTATTAGATTAATGACAGAGTTAGGACTTTTTTTAATATCAAGGCCACTTTCCTTATCAATTCTTCTGTACTCATCGAGAACATCCTTCCTGGAAAATAGTTTGTTTCTTACTTCTTTTTTCAATCTTTCAAGACCCTCATGTTTCTTCTTCACACTAAGGCCATTAATAACCGCACATAAAACCTTCACTCCTCTTTTCTCAACTTCTGGTTTAACACTGTAATCAACATGCACAGGTTTTTCTTCTGACTGAACAACCTCAATTTTCCTAAGAATAATCTCTGCGTCACCAATTTTATGATTTTTCAGATTCACGTTCAAATCCTTAAATGTCAAGTCCTTAAGGTTCAACTGCTTCTCTATCTCAGATGAGAATATAGGAAGAATTGGTTTTAAAACAATTACAAGATCTTTAACCAAGTTTACACAAAGAGACAATACTTCGTGAGCTTTTTTCTTATCTTTCTTGATTAAACTCCATGGTTCGTTATCCTGAAAGTATTTATTGCCAATTGCACTTATCTTGAGAATAGCATTTACTGCATTCCTTAATTTATAGTTTTCATAAAGTGATAGTACTTCCTTAAACTTTGATTCGATTGGAGCTGTGAATTTATTATCTTTTGCAGCAATAACTTTGCCATCAAAATTTTTGTTTAGGAATGATAAAGTTCTATAGATAAAATTAGCCACATTGCTAACCAATTCAGTATTGGCCCTCTCAACCAATAATTCTTCTGAATACTCTCCATCAGATTCAAAAGGCATGGTTCCGACTAAATAGAATTTGAATATTTCAGAACCATAGTTTTCTATTTGTGAAAAAGGTTCTACCACATTTCCAGATGACTTGCCCATCTTTGTTCCACCAGATAATATAAATCCGTGAACAAAGAGTTTCTTTGGCAGTGGAATATTTGCAGACAATAGCATTGCAGGCCAGAATGCTGCATGAAATCTCAGAATATCTTTTCCAATTATATGAACGTCTGCAGGCCATATTTTGTTAAATTCTTTTTGATCTCTTCCATAACCTATGCCTGTAATATAATTTGACAGGGCATCGCACCAGACATACATTATCTGCTCATCATCTCCAGGCACAGGAATTCCCCATGGAAGGGTTGTTTTTGGTCTTGAAAAACTAATATCCTTTGCATCTTTAAGAAATGATAATATCTCGTTTTTTCTTTCTTTTGGAACTACTTCGTATTCATTCGATTTGATTTTCTTGATAAGTTCGTCCTTGTACTTTGATAGTTTAAAGAAATAATTCTCTTCATCAACAACTTTGATATTGAGTTTTGGATGATTTGGACATTTATTGTCTACAAGCTCTTTTTCTGTTTTGAAAGTTTCACATCCGACACAGTATAACCCTTGATAGTTTTTTTTGTAGATATCGCCTGATTTTGCCAGGTTTTTCCACAGTTCAATTACACCTGGGTGGTGTACTTTTTTATCTGTTGTTCTTATAAAATAATCATATGAAATATTAAGCTCTTTGTACAATTTTTTGAAAACACCAACATGCTCATCTAGAAATTTAGAAATCTCTTTTCCTGATTTCTTTGCAGTTTCCCAGTTCTTTGTACCATGTTCATCAGTTCCAGTCTGAAACCATACATCCTTACCAAGCAATCTGTGGAAACGTGCAACTACGTCGGCCTGTACAATTTCCAAGGCATGACCCAAGTGAGGGACCGAGTTTGGGTATGCAATCGCAGTTGTCACATAAAATTTCTTTTTCATGATGAAACTTGAGAAGAGAGAAGTATTTAAAGGTTTTTACTAAGAATATTCTTATTAGAATAAAAACGATGGTATCGTCCATCGACACTCAGAAATCAAAGATTTCTGGGTTCAGAAAGGTAATTCATTTCTGAGCACCTAGTGCGGCATAAAGCCACACGGAAAATAAGAATAATAGTTGGGGTTACTATGGAAAGGAATAGAAAGACCTGATATTAGAAAATAATATACAAAAACATTCTGTTTTTGATTTTCTTTTTCAATATATGCATAGCATAATTGAAAAATAAATAAAAATAATTCAATATTCTATAAACACTTTTTTATCGTCTATGCAGAGCAAGGCCCAGACGTCTGCAGATGTCTCCGAGACATCTGGAGCCTCTGCCGAGATTTGACTCTTGAGAGGAATTCTTTAGTTGTTAGTGTGGAAAAAAGGATAATAAATCTAGAGGAAGTATAGATAAAGAGTAGATTTAAAAATTATCATTACTTCTTTTTTTAAATGAAAAGAATTGTGAATGGTCTGTTTTCTAAAAGAAATAAAGATATTTCTGAAAAAAGAACCAAAGACCTTCTTTCTGGGAATCAACTGATTAATGTTTGTAGACTAATGAGTTCATATGGATTAAATGTGTTTTCGGGTATGGGCGGAATAAGCTTAGGTCAGAATGAATTCACGAGCTCTGAGATCTTTTATAACCCTATAAGTGATTTCATAGATAAAGCTAAATATAAAATTGAGGATAATTATATGTTACCAATTAATGATTTACCTGGTGTTGTTAAATATTTTATTTCTTCTACAATTAACTCTTTTTTTGATTTGCTTGAAATTTATGGTGGTTGTATAATTGAGGCAGCAAAATTAACTAATAGATATGAATGTGTGCGTGGATTCGTAAGTGACATAAATGATTATTTCTCTGATATAGAGTTTGATTACAAACTAATATTTGAGAATAATAAGATAGAAGTGAGACAGAAAACTTTGAATTTTGCTCAAAAAGAAATAGTTGAATCATTACCAGAATTATTTGGTGAATTTGGTTTTGATAAGGTCGAAAAAGAGTTTAATAAAGCCTTACGTAAAAAAACAAGAGGGAACTATGAAGATTCAATAAGATTTTGTAATATGTCTTTGGAATCTACTTTGTCTCTTATGGGTGCTAGTGGTAAAGGAACGGAATCAATGTATAAAGATTTATCTAAGAAACTAAAAATTCCCCAAATAATAGACAATCAAATTGACTTAGTGCGAAAACAAATTGCTAAAATTGAAGCTTTAAGATCTAAGAAAGGGCAGACTCATGGTGGAAAAAAAGATTATGTTCTGGATAACATAGAAGAGGTGTGTGAATTAACAATTAATCTGACAGGCTCAATAATAATTTATTTGTTAAAACTATATAAAAAGAAAAAATGAAAGAAAAAGAATCAGTTAGCGATTTTGTGAGTGATAATGCACATTTATTTACTGTGGTAGGGATATTTGCTGCTATATCTGTTTATTTTAGCACATTTAAATTTATAGGAGGTTTTATTTCATTTATTACATTTGCTCTTTTTTTAATTCTTTGTTTTGAATTATTAACTAAATATATTGATGTAGAACCTGATGATAGAAGTGTAAAGTTACAGTTGTTTGGATTAACTTTTTTAGTGTTTGTTATTTTAGTATCTGGCTATCTTGTGAGTATTTACTTTTTACATTTTGTATTATATTCTTATATCATAGTGCTTATATCTATAATATTTTTAATCAACAAAGCTAAAGATAAATTTACAAGTTGTAAATACATGAAACAACTTAAGAAAACAAGTGAACAAAAATATAATTTATATAATTCTCTTTTTTTGATTATTTCTTTATGTCTACTTTTTTTGTTATTGTTTTTATATAATTATATTCTTGACCAAGTGTTTAATCAGACACATATCTCTCAGACTATAATTAATTATTTGATGAATAAAACCTTAAATGTGACTCTATAAGAAGAAGATAAAATGGATGAAAAAGAAATATCATATAAAGAAAAGATTTGGGGTGCTAAAAATTATTTTAAGACTCTGAAGAGAAGACACAAATTAGCGGTAAAACTAAGAAAAGAATATACTGATATTTCCTATCTTATTTGTGTTGTTCATATAGAGAGTTTAGCTAATATTAAACATCCAAAAATGAACTCTGGAAAACGATTCAAAAAAATAATAAGAGAATTTGGCGGACAAACAGACGATTTTAATAAGAAATATGTTAATAGGGTTTGGCATTACTACAGATGTAACGTAGTTCATGATATGCCTATACCTAGAGAATACTTTGAAAATGATGAAAAAGAAAGTTATGGTATTCTTGAGGAGAAATATTTTCCAGAAATAGTAAAAAGGAGTATTCCAAAGGAGTTCTTTCAAAGTAAATTCATAAAAACAGAGAAGATGCTTGAGATTACTAAGAACTGTCTTGACAATGTTGAAAAAGAATTGAAAATGACTGATAAAAGCATATTAGTGTTTAAGGAGACTGCAGTAATAAAAAATTCTATTAAGACTGATTTTATATACAGAAAATGAAATTTAAAATATTTAAGAAGAAAGGTTATCAAGCCTATAAAACCAAAGACGGCAATAGAAAGACTATTTATTCTAGAGTTGCCGAGAAGAAGTATAAGTATGAACACATACCAAAAGGATTTATCATACATCACATTGATGGTAATAAGAATAATAACAGGTCTAAAAACTTGATGTTGTTACATCAAAAAGACCATTACAGATTACACGTGAAAAAAGATATAAAAATTGAGGAAGTAAAGAAAAAATGAAATTTACGTTACAAGAATTGGGCATTGGTGCGTTGGCTCTATTAATACTTACCATAGTATATCTTTAATATAAAACTAAAATTATTTAAATACTTTTTTATGTACAATTAATGGGGGGTGTTTTAAGTGAAAAAGATACTTATAATATCTTTATTGTGTTTATTAATTCTTGTTATTAGTTGTAAAGGAAAAGTGGGTCAATCTTGTCCTGATGGTCGAACAGTTATTTTACCAAGTACTTGTTATTTTTGTGGAGATGGAGCTTGTGACACTTTTAATGGGGAAAGTGAGTACAACTGTATTGGTGACTGTATGGTTGAAGAAGAGAAGATTGATAGTTCAGAGAAATATGAATCATTTGTTATAAAAGTATATAGTGGAGTATATGGTTCGGTTAAGTTTCCAGAGTTACCAAGACATCCAGATTCTCAAACAACTTTGAATTTAATAGATGTTGTTGATGGTTTTTACAAGGGTGCTTGGATGGTTTTTTATACAGATTATGACGTTGAGCCTATAAGATGCCAAGTAAAAGAATATTATGATGGTGAATTTTTTTCTCAATTCACAGAAGACTTAAGCATTGTTTCCAGCGATAAACCTAATCATTTTGGATCTTTTACTGCCTTAAGGTATGAAGAAGATCTTAAACCAAAAAGGGTAAGATATGATTACTCTTGTACAGGTATAGAAAGTGATTTCCAATATGTAGGATCATATTTCATAAATTTGAATTACGAAGAATGGTAACTAAAACTTTTTGGGAATGCGAAAAATGTGAGAGAGAATTTAAAACAAAAAAGAAATGTTTAGCTCATGAAAAAACATGTAAAGGAAAGAAAACAATCACTCATTCTAAGAAAGATAACAAAGAAAACATTATTTTCTTCTCAATTATAGGAGCTGTTTTAATTGTTGCGCTCATCTTGTTAGCGCCAACTGAAACATTTGTCTATGAAGTTGAAGTTCCTTACACAACAACTGAGACTTACACAGAGACAGAACCTTATCAAACAGAAGAAGCATACACTGTCAAAGAACCTTATGAAACAACCGAAACTTATGTTGACCAAGTGCCTATGGAAGAAAGCGTTCCATACACTGATTATGAAACAGTTGTTCATAACGCCCCTTTCGGAGAATATTATTCCTCCTGTGGGACTGATTGTGTTTGCACATATACAAGCTTTTGGACTGGGGGTTGTACACAATGCACTTGTTTAGTGGCAGTAACAAGATATAGAACAGAAATTGTTTATGAAGAAGTTGAAAAGGAAAGACCAGTAACCAAATATCGAGATGTTACAAAGTACAGAACTGTCACAAAGTATAGAGATGTGGATAAAACAAGGGATGTTATGAAAACTCGAATGGAAGAGAGAGAAATGGAAGTTAACTGGTTATTCGGATTTAAAACACCTTACAAAATTCACTTGTTTTAGTTTTCAAAATGAACAAGATTCATTATTTAGCAATCAGTATCATAGTTTTCTTTATTATTATATTTGGGTTAATAATTTATAATGAGAATAAAGAGTTTCAAGAAGAACAACTAGCCAACGAACAAGAAATAGCAAGTGTAAAACAACAACAAACATCACTTGACAAAGAATTTCAAAAAAGTCAAGAAGTAAAAGAACAAGAACTGTTAACTGAAGAACTAGAAACTTTAACCAGAGACCAAGACGGAGACGGACTAACATATCAACAAGAAGTAGAACTAGGAACAAGCGATAACCAAATCGATAGCGATGGGGACAACATACCAGACCCAGAAGACGCTCACCCAAGCGGAGGAGGAAAGATACACACAATAACTGTTTACTGGACTCACAACGAATTAGTACACACAACGCAATTTGGCATTCCAGAAGACAAATACTTATACTTAAAAAATCAAGAAAGAAACAGTTGTTGTGATGACTGGAGTAAATATTCCACTCCGAACGACCCAATAATACAAACAATCGCTAAAGACATAACAGATACTTCAATAAGCACAGGCGAAACCTGTAAAATCTGCATAGCAATAGACTTTGTTCAATCAATGATATATGAGTACGACATAGATTACATTGGCAGAAAAGAATGGCCTAAATACGCTATCGAAACAATTATAGATGAAAAAGGTGATTGTGAAGACACATCTTTTTTAATGGCTTCAATATTAGAAGCACTAAACTACGATGTCATACTACTTGATCTACCAGGACACATGGCCGTCGCCATCTGGTGTGATGATTGTGAAGGAGCATATTATGATTACAAAGGAAAAAAATATTATTACTTAGAAACAACTGGACAAGCAGGTAACTGGGAGATAGGACGCATACCAGACAGTTATGAAGGAGTAAGCGCAACCATAATAGAAGTATAATGCCTCGAGCCCTTTTTTCTATGGCAACAGAGCAGTCATTTTTCCTCGATACTCATTTTGAACCTTAACCAACCTATTACGCTCTGCTATTGCTTGACTAACCTTATCTATCTCTAAATCACCACCTTCATAATCTCCTTGCTCATAACTCTCACATGCAGACTCTTGATATTCACCTGTCTCATAATTTGCATAAGATATATGAAGAGTAGTATTACTTATAACTATCATGTATTCAACAAAACGCAATTTTCTTTCAAAACCAGACCGATTATACTTATCTTGTAAAAGCTCCTCTGATTTTGGCATTATTTCATTCAGAAGTATCTCTTCCATTCTTTCCCATAGGGCTTTTGCAGTATTAGCTTCCTTTATTGTATTAGAATAATGGCTTTTTGATTTTATGCAACTTGAAATGCAAGCAGTCCAATTACCATTGTTATAAGCAGTTCTGGCACTATTTGCCCAAAAATCACCTAATTCTGCAGAATCATTGATAACCATTTGTTGTTGCAATGCTCTTTTTTGTAAATTTAAAAGTTCATTACTATATCCTTTAAGTTCTTCAAACTGTCTTTCTAATTCTTGCGATTTTTCCTGTTTTGCTATTTCTTCTTTAACAACAGACTTATTGTATGTTATAAAGGATATAAGAATTAATACTGCAACAAAGATAATAACCCATGTCCACGTTGAATGCATTTTCTTTATCTCTTTTTTCAGCATATTTTAAACAATCAAAAGAAGTATATAAATTTTTACCCTAAAAAATTGAACGAAAAATACAATGCCCCGAGCGTGAATTCCCAACAATATCAATCTCTTTCTTCTTGTACTCCTCCCATCCCTCTGGAGTATGCACAAAAATCACTGTATTTGTCATGAAGAAGTGTTTAACAGAGGTATTTAATAAGTGTTTGGGAGGGAAAAACGGAAGGATTGCGGGGATTATTCTAAATATTGCCCTTTGTGAAGTTTTCTTGTATCTGCAGATTTAGCTGGAAATGCATTTGTTCCTTTTCTGACATACACTTTATGATTGTATTGATAAACTTCTTTTCTGTTCCATGCAGGTACTGATAAGAGGATTATTTCTTGACCTAAGACTTTTTGTTGTTTTATTTTGACATTTGGTGGCGAGGGGTCTATCGAATCTCTAATAGTGTTTTGTAAAGGCTGATCAAGTTCTTGTGCTCTTAAATCAGTACCCACTATTTTTCCACTATCTTCAACACCATATAAAATTATCCCTCCATTTTTGTTATGAAGCATAGCAGCTATTTCTTTGACTATTTTTTTGAATTCAGTTCCTGCAGCCTTAAATTCATGTATTTGGTTCTCTCCAGAGCTACAGATATCTATAATATTCTTCTCCGATGGAAAAGAAATATATGTAACTTTTTGAGTTCTTTTTTTATTCCTCTTTGTGACTATCTGAACAGTTTTTTGTGATTTTATAGGATTCTGAAAGTAAGATATTGGTATTTGTTTAACTAAAGAAACTTTTTCATATACTATAGAACCTTCTTTTTGAACTTTTCTTCCTTCCGAATCCTTTTTAATGTTTATTAAACCAACATCTTTTATTTTTCTAAAATCATTTAAGGTAGAAGTCAAACTTTTATTGGTTTTTCTTGCAATATCTTTCGCACTCATACGCCCATTTACTAACTTAAACACATCTAATCTTTTTGGCGCATCAGAAAAAATAAATCTTCCTCTAGATATTATTTCTTGTATATCCATTTTACTTTTTTACTTTCTAGAATATTTTTTCTTATCCAATAATTGACTTACTCTTCCTTTTGAAATTCCTAAAGCTTTACCAATAGCTGTGTTATCTATTTTCATTTTTTGAAGAGCTAAAATGATTAAAGCTTTTATATCTTGCAATTCTTCTTTTAGTTGTATTTCATTCATTTTTTCTTCCATCCTTTAGAAGTTCTAACACTACTTTCTGCAAGGCCAATAAAATCCCCTATTTCTTTTGAGTTTAAACCACTTTGTTTTAAAACATAAACTTTTTTATCTCTATCATCCAAATTTTGAGAGATTATTATGCCACTTAATTTGTCAATTTTCTTACAAAGTATGTTAAATTGTTTTTCTTCCATAAAATCACCTTTTCTTTTTTATTAAAGTTAATTCTTTAGAGATATGACCAGGCTTTTTTCCGAGAATTTGAGCTATTTTTGAAGGTCCTAAACCTGCTTGATCTAAAAGTATTATGTTTTCTCTTAATGTTTTATTTCTTATAAGTGACGCTGTCTGTATATGTATTAAAACATTTATTCCTTGCATTAATTCCTTGAATTGTTTTTCATTCATTCTTTACACCTTCTTCTTTTTTAAGTAATTTAAAGTGACACTAACATTATTAGAGCTTTTACCTAAGATTTCACTAATCTCTTTCGGTGTTAAACCTACTGAAGATAATAATCTAACTTGTTCTTTGAAGTCTTTTTCATCTACAACACTTGCAGCTGTTAGTTTCACTAATAAACTAAGTTTATCCAAAATTTCTTTTTCTTTATTTATTTCAATCACCCGCTTAATTTTTATACTATAATACTAGAATTATTACTTAATTTAAAAAGGTTTCTATTTTGAGTATACTGACGAGCAAGAAAAATATTAGTTTTAACTATTAAAGTAATAAACATACTAAGAATAAAGTATCCTATCGTCATAACTCTTTCTTAAAAATGATGCTACTTACTAACTTAGTAAGTTATCAAAGAAATAAATATTTTTTGAGTTATATTTCAATCCTCCGAAAATCCTCCACCCTCACCGAAAAACCCACGGAATTCTTCCATAAACCCATATAAACCCCTTTCTAACAAATCCTTTCATGAACATAGACAATTTATCAGGTTTCCAATTCGAAAGCTTCGTAGCTATAGTTCTTAGAAGAGCAGGTTACAAAAACGTTAGATTAGCCAAGAAAACAAATGACTTAGGTGCAGACATATTCATAGGTAAAAACATCTTAGTTGAATGCAAGCATAAAAAACAGGTCGGAAGACCTGTTTTGCAAAAGCTTCAGGGAGCAATGCTTCATTTCAAAAGAAACAAGGGAATGATAGTAACTTCAGGAACCTTCACAAAAGGAGCAAAGGAATACAAGCCTGAAAACATCGAACTCATAAACGGGAAACAACTAAGAAAAATATGCGAAGACAACAACATAATCATATTGAACGGAAAGATACAGGTAATAACCAACAAGGCAATAACACATCCAGACAGGAAAGAAATAAAGAAACTGATTACAAGCCAACTAAAGAAGATAAAAGGATTCCAAAAAGCAAATATCAAAACAGAATACGACTACATTCCAGCATACCTGGTAAGGTACAACATCCACGAATACAAAGACTTCACAGCAATAAACGGGATGACTGGAAAAGAACTAGAACATTTAGAATACTACTTCAAAGAAAAGCCAAAGACAGAAAAGAGGAAGATAAAAGAGCAATACGAATACACAGAAGAAGAACTAATAGAGAAAGCAAAAGAGATAATCACAAAGAAACACACAGAAACAACGATATACAAAGGAAGCAACAACCAAACATACCAAAGACAAACAAAACCAAAAACAACAGACATAACAATTTTCGAAGCGATACCCCTATACCTGCCGATAATAAGGAATGAGATAAAAATAAAGAAAGAAGTTTATGAACAAGAGATTCTGGCAAAAGGAGATGATTTATTGTATCTGGAGAATGAGCTGGGAGAGTGTTCAATAACAAAGAGAAAACCAAAAATATTCAGAACATTATATCTTAACAAAGAAGGGAAGATAACTTGTTGGTTTCATAAAAAAGGTTTCTTTTGAAGAATAAAGTTAAATTTAAATAGAAGTTCTTACTTTATATGATTAATTGTGGGGAGATGTTTAAAGTGAAAAAACTATATTTCTCAATGTGTGTAATGCTATTAATTCTAATAACAAGTTGTACTACAAACAACATTGAATCAAAGCAAATTCCTACTTCAGAGGAACTTCTAATTGAATCAAGACAAAAATCAAACAATCAAGAAATAGCAAGTATTGTATCATTTGATTCTGCTGATGAAGGAGAATTAATAAGATTCTACTTTCAAATAAAAGATACTTTAGGAAACAAAATAAGTACAGACGGAAAAATAGACTTAAAAATATTTGACAACTTAAATAATCTTCTTTATGAAGATTCATTTATTGTTTATTCATCAAAATACGTAGATTATCAATTCCAATTAACAGGACAAAGTATAGGTAAAGCTTATGAATGGAGCATTTCAAAGGAAGATGTTAAGAAAGGAACATCAGATTATGGAAAAGCGGAAATAATTTTCACTAAAAACAACAAACAACTTACAGCCTCTAATGACTTCGTAGCAATTCCTTTTTTTACAGAAGAAGAGATTAAACAAATTTACGAAGAAGATTATAACAAAAATAAAAAAATTGCTGAAGAGAAAATTAAAAGCTTAAAACTTGAGATAACTATAAAGAGTTTCGGATTTTATAAAGCACAAAGTTATTTAGACATAGAAGAATACTTGAGAATAGACTTACTAGTTAAGAACATTGACAATGAGCCAAATTACTTTTGGCCTTCAAGCACAGTGCTTATAGACTCAGAAGGAAACCAATATGAAACTGCTTATGAAGGAACTATAGAAGGAAAAGAAATGTTTCCAAATACAAAACAAGAAGGATATATATTATTGGAAGGAGTACCAAAAACACTGAAATCTGCAAATCTAATATTTGATGCGGGATACGATGAATACTTCGAAACAGTATACTTATACTATCAATTATCAATATAAGAACAAGCTAGAACAATGCAGAGTGACGAGAAGGAAGGCGTTGTTTTTTAAGAAGTTGTATTTAAGAAAGGATGGAAAAGTTGTTTGTTGGTGGCATGGGAAATGATAAAGAAAGAAATATGACTTGGAATTATTCTCGTATATCTTCAAGTGAGAAATCAACCCATTCATAAATAGGAATTTTCATTGCTTTTACTCCGGTCTTGTTTAGTGTTGTTCTATAATCAACATCTCCAAATCCAGGAAGTCTACGCATAACTCCCTGCGATGGACAATTATCACAAATAATTTTTATACTAATAGAAACCTCTTCATTTACATAATAAGCTTCTATTGGAAAATTCCATACATAACCATGATTAGTTGTTTGTTGGTTAAATAATATTTCTTCTTCTTCTGTTTTGATAGCAAGTGAGAACAACCTTGATTCGCCAGGTTTAAGGCCTTCTTCTACTAGCATATGTGGTTTGTCAGAGTTTTTTTCTAATCTATACAAATAAATGGCGCCGGTTTCTCTTAAGGGGTGGCTGTTTGTAACATTTATATACCATCTTCCTTCTGTTTCATTTACTGTTTCATTAAGTGTTAGAGTTACAGGAGTTGTTAACAAAAATGTTTTATTTAATGAATTCTCCGATAATTCTATAGTCTTTCTCGTATTTTCTGAGAAGAATATGAATGATAAAACAATAGCTAGAATTGTCAGTATTAGCTGAAAGAGGAACTTTTTATCTTCTCTTGAAAATTTTTTGATAGAGTATTTTTTTGGAAGAAGTTTTTGTATATTATTGCTAATTAAGATGATAAATATTACTCCGCCAGATATGGTGATTAGTGTCATGTAAATGAAAATAAAATAAATATTGTTATTGAATATACTTGCGAGGTAAAAACCAATATAAAACATTGTAGATATGAAAACAATTAGCACGGATAATGATATACCAAAGTCAAAGAGGAACTCGTGAGGAACTTTTTTCCTAAAGGCTAACTTGTGAGAATTAGCTACTCCTAAAGCGATGATGTAAAGCAGAAATATAATTAAAGCTATGTTAGTAAAAACACTTGCTATGACTTTAAGAACTGGTTCAAAGATTTGAAGTTCGACTTTATCCCCTAAATACTGCATTATCCCGAAGTTTATTGCAACGAGTATAGCCACTATTGTTACTCTTAAAGTTACTGGTTTACTATTGACTTTTTCTAAAACTTTTGTCATATATAAACAGATTAAATATTTGATTTATAAATATAATGCTTAAATATTTAAAGAATCATGATTTTTTCTTTATAAATGGATGAAGAATTTTATAAAAAAGTTTTAGAAACAGAAGACTTCAAAGAATATAATTTCGAATCTGAGATTGAGAAAACTTTTTCTAAGATTAATATACTTGTCGGACAAAATAATTCTGGAAAAAGTCGACTTATAAGAAAGATTTTTGCTCATCCTTTATTTAAAGATACAAAAAGTGATGTTAATATTAACTCTATAAATAAAGTTGTTAAAGAAGCAAAGAACACCTTGTTAAAAGCGCTTCAAAGTTCTCATATAATTAGTGTTTCTGACCCAATCAAATTAACAGAAAAGATTATAGAAGAGAATTTGCAAACTTTAGAGGATCCTTTAGACTTCTCGAACAACATTTTTCCGGATATAAAAAGAATTAAAGAGTTCTTGGAAATGTTAGTTGTCACGAAACATATTGGCACTCACTCTTTTAAAATACACCCTATGAAAGATGTATTACTGCAAGGTTTTCAAAGCATGAAAGACCATTTAACATTTTTTAGTGAATTAGATGAATTGTATTTCTCAAAGGAAAATTTAGTTTATATTCCAATTCTTAGGGGTTTAAGGCCTCTTCAAGGACATACAGATGTATTTTATGATAGAACTACTGCAGATTATTTTAATAAAAGCAAGAAGCTCGGTAAAGGTTCTTTTGCAGACTTGCTAAAAGATGAAGGCTTTGAAAATAGAATTATATTTACAGGTCTTACTTTTTATGAGAAAGTAAAAGAACTCAAAAATGAAGTTGAGGAAAAACGCCATCAAATTACTGGATTTGAGAAGTTTCTAGGTGAAAACGTTTTTGGGGAAAAAATAGAAATAACTGCTGTTGAAAGAACTGGTGTTGTGCATATCAAAATAGGTAAAGAAACAGAAAGACCTATATATGATTTAGGTGATGGGATTCAAAGTCTTATAATTCTGACATTTCCCTTATTTATATACGAGAATGCAGTTTTCTTTATTGAGGAACCAGAGTTTATGATACATCCGGGTTTACAAAGGAAATACTTAGAATTATTACAACAAAATGATGGAACACAACAGTATTTTCTTACAACACATTCGAATCATTTCTTAGATTTAACACTGGATTATAATCAAATTTCTATTCTAGCTACAAAAAAATTACCTGATGAAAAATTTGAAATTAAAGTATTAAGCAGTGGTGACAAAGGGTTGTTAAGAGAATTAGGGGTGCAGAATTCTTCGGTTTTCTTATCAAATTGCACTATCTGGGTCGAAGGAGTTACAGACAGACTATATCTAAAAAAATATTTGGAATTATATTTCAAGAAAAATAAAATCAACTTTATTGAAGACATCCACTATTCTTTTGTTGAGTATGGTGGTAATAATATAACCCATTGGTCTTTCTTGGATGAAGATACTGACAAAAAAACAATTAATGCTGAAAGAATTGCTGGAAAGGCGTTTGTCATAGTTGATAAAGATGGTGACACTAAATTAGAGCGAAAAGAGAAACTAGAGAAACAATTAGGTGATGATTTGTGTATTTTACCGTGTGAAGAAATTGAGAATACATTATCTTCAGAAGTCATAAAAGATATTATTAAGAAATATGAAAAAGGAATTGAAGACAAACAATTCTCAAATTTTAAATATAAAGATTATAAAAATCAAAAACTTGGTAAATTTATAGAAGAAAAAGCTTTTAAAGAGTACAGCCCAAAGAGAAAAGGAGGTTATAAAGAACCTTCTGGCACTCTTAAAGAGAAATTGTCTTTTTGTAATAAAGCATTAGATGTTCTGGAGGATGAAGATCAACTAACAGAAGAAGTCAGAAAGTTATTGAATAAAATAAAAGAGTTTATTGAACGAAACAATCCAAAGTAATTCTTTATGTTCTATTTACCTAAATAACCACACAAAATCAACCTTTTTGAGAGTGAAAATTAGAACATTTTTACTGGACAAGCATAAAAAACAATCAATTTATAATTAATTTAATATTTTTTAATCTTATGAACAGAATTGTTTTTTTCATAATAGTATTTTTTCTTCTAATACCTATAACCAATGCAGATATTGATATAAACAAGCTCATTACAACTGGAAAGAAAATAGGAAAAGATTTTTTTATCAATAAATTAATTGAACAAACAAATGTTTCTAATATAGTTGGAGAATCTTTAAATAGTTCTAACCCAAAATTATATAGTGATGTTCAAGAGCTATGTGAAAAAACAGCAAGCACTAGAACTTTTTTGTGGGTATTAGGTATTTTGAGTGTACTAGGATTAATCGCTTTTTATCCTGCAGGAATAATTCTGCTTATAGTAACATTCCTAACTTATTTAAACTACATTTGTCTTATTTAGATTTTCTTATAAATAACTAATATACTATCATTATCCTGCACCTGGTAAACATCGACACCTTCATTTATAGGATCATCATTCACATAGTAGACCCAAGAGAATTCGTCATTCGCGCATACATTGTCAACACATGTAAGGTATTCTGTGAAAATAGTCTTTTTAGTTTCTACATCACATTTCTTTCTTAGAACATCCAGTAATGTCGCTTGTTTGAAGCCATACCTGGCTGTTTCGTTCCTTCCAAGAACACTTACTGTAAGAGAGACTTCTCCCTCACTTGCTTGCTTTTGACAGCTTATTAGACTTAAGCTTAGCAATAAGCTCACGACAAAGAGCCCTTTCATTAAATTGTCCTTTTTCATGAATTAGTTTCCTCGCTTTTGGCAAACCCATAGCAAACACAACATTGCTTACCAAATGAATAAGTGTGAATGGTAATGCAGTGATGAAAACCATAAAACCGAATGGAAATATCAGCATGGAACTGAAGTTTAAAACCAATTCAAAGACTAATGTAGCTGCGATTGCTATCAATACTGTAGATACATAGCCAGACTTCTTCCTCAGGAAGCCACCTAGGAATCCTGCCATGCCAAAACCTGCCGCTTGGAACAATGTCCATGGTCCGTGGCCTCCGAAAACAAAGAAGTTACTGGTTAGAAGCGCTCCTGCGCCCACAAGAAAACCTTTTTTCTTGCCGAACAACCATCCAGCCAGTAAAGCAAAGAAGGTTATCGGCTCGGCGCTTGGCAGTGCCTGCATAGGAACCCTCAATAGGCCAGCTCCAACAATGAAAGATATCAGTATTAATGCCTCTCGCAAATTTAAAATACTCAGCTGCTTCTGCAAAGCATGCAGAGCAACTCTCTGCTTCACATCTGTCTTCTGCTTGGTAGTTGTCTTCTGCTCTGTAGTTGTCTCTTGCTTCTTTTTTTGCTTAAGCTTCAGTTTCTGCTTCATTTTATCACTAAAAAGATTATCAATCCCAGCAAAACAATGTTTGCCAATACCAATAATACTATATATGTGACTTTATAATTTGTTTTTATAGTTTCTGATTCCTGTGAAATATCTGGCATCACTTCGAAAGTTTCAGATGTTACTGTAGTGTACAACAATTGCTCATCGCCAGAATCTTCTTGTTCACAGTCAACATTCAAAGTGGTGTGATACTCTTCTCTCTGGTCAGAGTACTGCACAGTTGTCTGCAAATCAAATACTCCATCTGTATCTGAAGGAACTCTTATGGTCATTGATTTTGTTTCGCTGTCAGTTTCGTCAACCTCAAAAGTCCTTGTAACATCAATTTCAAGTTCTTGGTTTGTAATCTTCAATGTGACTTCTTCATCGTCCTTGCCAATGTTTATTGTTTTGACATCAAAAGTGAATGATCTGCCACAAAATAGTTCTTTGCTGTCAGGAACTATTGCAATGACTTCATGACTTTCCTTGTCAACATCAACTTTGAATTCAAGTATCTGCCTGTAAGGAATGTCTCTTTCACCAGTCACTGTAACAATCAAGTCATATTTTCCTTCATCGACTTCCAATGGTATCTTGAATTTAAGTTCGATTTCTTCCTTGTCATCCTCATTAATATCAGTTGAGTCAGACTCTTCTTCCAAATCATCACCATCATCAATATCTTCTATTATACCTTCTATCTCTACATCCTCTAGCTCAAGGTCATTATCTAAGTTCTCTACCTTGAATACAAACAATAGTTCTGAGCCCGGTTTGACATCGATTGTGTCGCCCTCATCAATGCTGTCCTTATCATCATCCACATATGATTTCATACTATCAACTTCAATAGGATTATCACATAGAGAATCATAACTTGAGAAAGGTGGCTCTGTGATAGGATTGAACGAAGCGTCAAAAGCTGTGTATGAAATGCCTATTACCTTATCGTCCGTACTTATCTCATAATCAGATGCGCCGACCATTGCTGCTTCGAAACCAGTTCCTGCAGAGTTTATATGCCAGAATGACCAATACTCTCCTGTGTCTGCGTTGCTTGCAACTCCTTCAACTGACTCAAGGAAATAGCCAAAGCCGAAGTTCTGCCAGGTCATGTCCAAAGTTGTTTGCTGAAAAGCGTCGTATGCTGAACCGCCGTCGTTGATATGCACACAATCTGTGTATAATGTTCCGTCCGCTAATAGAACAACAACTCCTGTGTTTGCTGCTAGTGAAGTAACAGCCAACAAGAGCATCATAACCATATATAATACTATTTTTCTCACATATCACACCCCATTGGATATTATATCCAATAGAAAACTATTTATACTATTTAAACTTTTCTATTAGCATGGTTGGCAACCTTCCAAACTATAAAGAAGAAGATGTCCTGAGGACTTTCCTGTATATTGAAGATAAACCAGTGAGCAGAGCAGAGCTGATGAAAAATCTGGAATTAGGCGAGGGAACCATAAGAACCATACTAAATTTATTGAAAGAAAAAAAATTATTAAGATCGAACAGGCCAGGTCATTTTCTGTCAGGAAAAGGAAAAAAGATAAAAGAAAATATTATGGAAGAGCTGGACGGTCCAAAAAAACTCGCTTTGAAAGAATACAAAGGAATGAAGAGTTCAGGATTGCTTGTTAAGAACCCTGGCAAGAAAAAGATTAATCTCGATTTAAGGGATGAAGCTATAAGAGCAGGGGCTTACAGCTCAATACTGTTTATTTACGACAATAATTTGAAAATACCATTCTTGGACTATGAGTACAAAAAGAACAATCCAAATGACTATAATCATTTAATTAATAATTTCAATCTAGAAAAAAATAATATATTAATAGTAACTTTTGCAATAAACCATAGAACTTCTGAGAATTCAGCTTTGGCAGTAATGAAAAAGATAAAAAAAATTAATCTTTTTTAATAATCTGTTTTGGCAATACTTCATATGCCTGTATGTAAGGCTTTCCTATCGAGTCAATCTTTATCAAATAAGATTGATCATTATGAGTTAACAAAGTTTCATCCAATCCTTGTTCATCTATGTTTTCATAGGATATTTCCAAGTTATTTGGGTGAGCAAATCCTTCTGAAATTTTTGCTGCATTTATATTATTTTCATTTGAGATCCAAGTCATAGTTAGTATAAAACCACTACACGCAGCCCCTAACAAAAAATACGATCCTCTTCCGACAATCTTTGCAAGTTTATCAGTCATTTTCTCACCTTTTATTATTTATAGAGTATATAATCTCATTCGCTATTGTTTCTAACAACGCATCGTTCTTAACGTCTTTAGCAAGAACAGGCATTTTCCCATAAGTTTCATCAACCCAAGTCTGTCCTGCAAACTCTCTTGGAGTCTCATATCTTGGCACATTATGATAATGTAAGTGTCTTACCTTGTTAGCAAGCATCATATGATTAATCATATCTGGCTGAAATGACTCTCGCAAAGCGTATTCAAGCTCATTAACAGCAACAAAGTATTCTTCTTGCTCTTGTTTTTCTAAATCACTCAGATTTTCTATATGCCTATTCAAAGACAGAACAACACTTCCAAGTGTTGGTTGTTTAAAATTTAACAATAAAGTCCAATTCTCATAATTCTTAATCAAAGGTTTACCACTTGTTGGAATATCACAATAACTGCAATCATCTAATTTTTCATTCATTTTCTTTTCCTCCTTTTTAACTACTACAAACAGATAACAACCGAAACTTTTAAATATGTAAAACAACTTATAAAAGTTTATGAGCCTTGCAAACTTCCTAGATAAGCTAAAATTAAACAGCTACGAAAAAGAAATAATAGTATACTTAGCATTAGTTGATAACTCTAATGCTCACACAATCTATAAGAACGTTCGTGTTCCTAAAGGAAGAATATATTCTGTTCTACAAGAATTAATTGAGAAAAACATTGTGAAAATAATACCAACCAGTCCAAAGAAATACGAAATACGAAACGTAAAAAAGACTTTAAAAGAATACTTAACAAGAAAACAAACAGAACTTGAAAAAAAGAAAGAAGAAGTAGAAGAATTGGAATTAGAACCAAAGAAATTCTTACTAGATAAAAAAGCACCATCTGTGAACTTGTTTACAGGCAGAGAAGAACATCTAGAAGCAGCAACCTCACTAAGAGAACACGCAAAGAAAGAAATATTACAAATAGCACCATTATTTATAGGAACATTCGCAAGCAATCTATCACTCTACAAAGCTTTGAAAAGAGGAGTAAAAGCTAAAGCAATAATACCTGCAGTGACTGATAAGAATAGGAAGAAAACAAAAGAAGCATTGAAACACGGTTGTGAAGTGAGAATTTCAGAGTCTGAAAAAATGATGAGTATGTTAATAATTGATTCTGAAGAATTTTTATTAGGAGTTAACAGACACGGACATCAAGAAGAAAGACTAACAATATACAGCAGAAACAAAGCAATTCTAGAAACAATGAAAGAAACATTCCTCAAACTCTGGGAAGAAGCAAAACCAATAAGTAAGAAAGAATTAGATTAAGTTAATAAATATAGCTTCATTCCTGTTTTTTTATGAGTGACCCGCTTAGCCTTTATGATATTTGTCAGGAATGTGAGAATGCTTGTTGTACAGAGCCAGGGCCACCATATGTCTTCGAAGAAGAAATTGATAGCATTATTAACTTAGGAAAAGGAAATTTCTTAGTAAAAGTTGAAGGAGAGGATTATTATACAATACCAAGGCCTAATGGTTGTCCTTATCTAGAAGGCGGCGATTGCTCTATCAATGAAGTCAAACCCAAGGATTGTAAAATATACCCAATAGGTTTCACTTTGGATTTGAAGCCAGGTATTTCCGTTGACTGCCCTGCAAAAGATGTTCTAAGTGAAGAATTCATTGAAGCTGCATTGAACATAATTGAAACACTGACTCCAATACAAAAAAGAATATTGCAAGAAACTTCTTTTAGAGATGGATACAGGTTTGAAGAGATAAAAAAATAATTACTCTTTAAGCTTCTTCATCTTCTTAGTAACTGCAATCTTTGCATCACATTTCTCACAGTTGAAGATTACTGCTTTTGCACCTTTGATAGACTTTCTAATAAAAGGAACTTGTATTTCTCCAGGTTTCATGCATTCAGGACAAGTATATTGTATATTGCAAGTCAGAGTTTCTTCGTACTCTATCTTTTCAACAGTGTGATTGCAAGCAGGGCAGACATACTCTTTAGCCCGAATTTTAGCCTTGCCAGTCTTTTCATCCTTAGGTTTGCCCATCAAAGCTTTGTGACATTTCGGACACTCTTCTTTGAAAACCCAAGCCATGGCCTTACCATTATCAATCGTTCTTCTAGTGAAATAAACACATTCATCCATACTCTCCGGAAACTTTAAAGCCATATAACCACCTCACAGCTCCAATCTTTTAACCTCAATGCTTATCGCATTGTCCAACACCCTTATGTAGCGCGGACATTCGACAAACTCATAGTTATTCTCATTACAATACTTTATTAATTTTTCCTTTTCAGAATCAGAAGAGAATTTAACAATCACATTAATACCAAGCTTATCCCTATGTATAACATCATATTCTGACAAGTCGTTGATTATCTTGTTTCTCCACATGTCATAGAACAATAATTTATCCTTCAAGTTGGTGAGCTTATCATGCAATTTCTCAAAGTTTATATCAACCTCAAACTCTTTCAGGAAATCATAATGCTTTTTTTCATTCGTAGCTATGAAAGCACCTTCCTCGACATTCAAAGGCTTCCACCTGCCGAAACTGCCGAAGACTACGTCTCCAACCTTTGCATGCTCAGTACCTATACTACCGGAAGCATCATTAATCAGGAATAACTTGTTTTTCTTTACTATTTTCTGGATATTATCCATATCCTGAAGTGCAAAATAGCCAGCCATTGAAGTAAGAAGCAAACAAGAATCTTTTTCCTTAATATTAGATACCAAGCCATAGTCTGTCTTCAGCTTTACCTCATTTAATTTTAACTTTTCTATGTATTTAGAATACGTCAACCAACCGCCCTGATCCTGGATAAGAACATTTTCATACCTCAAGGATTTAAGTAACTTCAAAGCAGCTAGAATAGCAGTATTGCCCCTTCTCACAAAAACTATGTGATTCTTGCCAGTAAGCTCTTGAAGCTTGGAAGTACATTCTTTTTTCATCTTATAAAAGAAGTTTTCTTCATTAATAAATATGTTGATTAAAGCTTCAACTCTATTCAAAGTAAAAATAATATTTATATACTAACTATATTAATAATATACATAGGTGATAATTATGAAAAAAATTTTGATAGGATTATTAATAAGCATGTTGGTTTTTAGCGGATGCTTGACAGTAATAGAAGACACGCCTACTGAAGAAGAGATAATTACAAACTTTGAAGAATGCGCAGAAGCAGGATACGATGTTATGGAAAGCTATCCAAGACAATGCGCTGCAAACGGAGAAACATTCACAGAGGAAGTGATTATCGACAATGGTGGAATAGCTTTGACAAAGCAAGAGAACTGTGAATATCTAGAAGGAACATGGGTAGAAGGCTTTAACGAATGTGAATACATCTCTGAAGATCAATGCACAACTATAGGCGGAACTTTCAATGAATGCGCTTCAGCATGCAGGAATGACCCTGATGCAGAGATGTGCACGATGCAATGTGTTATAGTTTGTGAATTCGAATAATTTAATTTTTTATTTTTTAGAGAATTATGACGCTCTGCTACTCGCTCCAAGTCATAGAATGCCAAAGGCAGTCTCAAGGAGTTTAAGGGCAGAGCAAGATATAATAAAACTATTAATTTTATAACTCTTTCTATTAAGAATAAAGTAAACTTTAAATAGCCCTCTTAAATTTCCAAGACTATGCCTCCGTGGCTTAGCGGTATAGCGTTGCATTGGTAATGCAGAGGTCCCGAGTTCGATTCTCGGCGGAGGCTTATATTTTATTCTAGAGATATTTCATTGCTGTATGCCAGAACACATTAAACTTTGCTTCTTCTCGTTCTGATAGATTGCTGTTTGGCATACATTTGGCAACACTCCAGAAATAGTCAAAGGTTTCTCTCATATGTTTGTAATCAGTTGTCTTTACCAAACCATTTAGTCTACTCATACCTTCAATCACGTTGAATTGCGTAACACAGATATCTGCTGCATTTCTGTATGTCATTTCTCCTAGGGATATGGTTATGTCCATCAAAACTCACTTCCTCTCTATTATCTCAACTATTTCTTTTTCAGAGTCAAATCGTACTTTATCCCCTGTTCTAAGGACTTTTGTCGCTATCTTTGTCCCTACAATTGTTGGAACTTTTGATTCTTTTGCTAGAATCGCAGCATGACATAATTGTCCACCTTCATCTGTTATAACTGCTTTACATTTAGCTATGAGAGGGTTGAATTGAGGTCTTGTCATTCCTGTCACAAGGATGCTTCCTTCAGGAATGTCTCCTTGTTTGGAAGGATTTTTCACTACCACAACTTCCCCTTCAATATTCCCTGCATGGACTGTTATTCCTTTCAACTTCGTTATAACCTTATAATCAACCTTGTCCTTTGCTAGTATGAACGCTTCTGCTTCTTCCAATTCTTTTCCTTTAATATTCACTTCTTTGAAGACTTCATTCTCTCTTATGAAGAATAACCCTATATCTTCCATTTTTCCTTCATTCTCGTAGTGCGGTAGATAATCCAGGTTAAATCCCTTCATGTATGTTTCTACATTTGGTACGACTCGTTCGCCATAAGAATAAGCGTCATCAAGCTCTTTTATAATCTCTTTTTTGTCTGGGTTCTGCAGATGTAAGTGGTATGTACCCCAGTAAGTTATCTGATGGTATGCAAAGAATATCCTGTATTGATCAGTGAATTCTTTTTTTTCCTTCAAAAATTCTTCTTTGTTCTTGACCTCTTCCATGAAATTGTTCATCCAATCAGTGTATTCTCTCAGTTTCTTTGCTACTTCAAATCCTTGTTTGTTCTTCAACAAGTACTTTCTTGCTGTTTGCTCAAACTCTCTGTGTTCTTTTGTCAACCTGTAAAATGTCGTGAAATCTCGATCTTTTACATGCCAGAACGTGATTGTAAATTCAGATCCTAAGAATTCTTTCAGGGTTTCAAGATATGTTTCCCCAAAAATAGAAGAAGTGTAGACACATAAGTCTCTACTTACATGCTTTTCAAAATCGTCAGATATTAATGATTTTATTTTCTCAAAGGACATTTTCGATTCCCAGACTTTGCTTTGCTCTTTGTAAAGCTTCAGAATCTGTCAACTCCTCTAATTTTATAAGATTACCTATTTCTTCCCAGAACTTTAATGTTAAAACTAATCCAGAAACTTCATCAAAACCAGCTTCTTGATTCATTCTTGTAGCTGTTTCAGTATAAAATCCTTTTTTTTCAAGCTTGTCCAAGTAAGATATGGATTCTTCTGCTGCTTTTTCAGCACTCGTTGGAAACTGAGACCAGTATAATAACCATTCATTTATTCCGTGGACTCCTGCTTTGTTTAGAGTATCTGCGTCGTATAAAATTCTAGAAGTGTTTGTTGTATGTTCATCACCATTATGTTCTTTAACAGCAGTTGCAATTTCTTCAACTTCTGCTTGGTTGAATCCTAATCCTGGCAAATGTTTCCTTACCAAGATACCTCCATTTTCCATATGTTTATTATATGGTCCTTTTGTGATTCCAGTATCGTGCATTAAGCCTGCAGGTATGAATAAAGTAACATCATATCCAACTTCATTATTTATTATATTTATCCCTGTTGAAGTATCCCATAATGCATGTGCGAAGTTGTGAACTTTGTCTTGTCCTTTTAGATATAGTTCTTCTGCTAGTGCGCTTACTTTTTGAAGTCTTGAGTCTATACAGAAGTAGCTTTCGACATTTTGCCCGTCATTTTCACTTCTCATTCAATAATTTAAACCAGAACTATTTATAAATTTTGTGATTATTTACTACCATTAAGTGATAATTAGAATTTCTTCCCTGTCTTTCCCCTAGAAACTATCTGCATGTGCGGATAGGCTATCTCCACATCCTTTGTTCTTGCAATATTGTGTAGGAAAGAAGAGTTTATCTCTGACTTCATCCTTCTAAGATTCTTGTAATGGGCTACATACCTCACATTCAATCCAACAGAAGAATCCCTTAACTCAACCCTTACTTCAGGTTCTTTCTTTATATCTTTGAAAGCTGTTTGTCTCATTCCTTCTATCTTTTTCTTCTCTTCCTGCGCTTCTCCAAGTCTTTTCTCAATTATCTCCTTGTCAGAAAGGCTTTCTGTCTTCTGATGTTCTCTTTTAAGTATGTTCAAAGTCTCTAATACGTTCCTGTGCTGCTCGGAAGTATCATCTCTCGTGATCTTGACATATTTGTTGACAACCTTGAAAGTTGCGTCCTGTAGAATCTGTGCTGCTTTATTCCAATTGCTTTCGTAGGTCACATCCAATGACAAACCATCCCATAGATACTCACCGCTTTTAGTGAAATTCAATATAGGGCTCGTCAATACTTGTTCATTAGGAATTGTGATTATCTTACCGCTCAATTCATCTGTGTTTTCCAGTAATCCATCCATCACTGTATACATCATCTGTATTTCAAGAATATCTCCTCTCTCGTGTCCGACCTGAATCCTGTCACCTATTGTATAGGTTTTACTGAAGATTATTGTGATCCAACCGACAAAGTTCAGTATCGGCTTCTGCATGGCAAAGGTTATACCAAAACCTATCAATCCAACAGAGGTCAGCCAGACGCCAAGGTTCCCTATCATAACAGATAACATTCCAAGAATAGCTAGCATCCAAACGACATATTTCACAATCGAGTTAACAGAGTAATACTCTTTCTCCTTACCTACAAATTTAAAGTATCTCTGCAGCATTGAATCAAAGAAAGAAGTGACTAGTTTAGCGAATAATATTATAATAACTATGGTTACTATCTTTGGAATCCAAGAAATCAATCCTTGAGTGAAAGTAGTATAATTTGCCAGAATGCTTTCATAAAACTCGTCCCTTAAAGCGTATACAGTGAAGAATACAAGAAGTATCGCTCCAAGTAAAAAACCTTTATTTCTTCCTCTCATACAAACCCTCTCTTTCCCTACTTAAGAAAATGAAGCTAATAGTATAAAAACTTTTCTACAAAAATTTTATAAACCAACAATAAGTATCAAATCCTGATAAGAGTTGCGAGGGTTGCAGAGTCTGGTCAAATGCGCAGGACTTAAGCCCATAAAAAGGACATGCATGTATTGAGCATGTAATAACCGTGATGGTTAGAAATCCTGTCCCTTAGTGGGTCCGGGGGTTCGAATCCCCTCCCTCGCATTTAATTCTAAGGAAAAATTTATATACTCTTAACATCAAAGACATAGTAGGTGATAATATGTGCTGTGATAAATGCATGAAACTGTGCGGGGTTGTTCTGTTGATTTTAGGTATCTTGTTTTTGCTAGGAGACCTCGCTGTATGGAACTTCTGGAACATCCAGTGGTGGACAGTAGCATTCTTGTTCGGCGGATTGGCAGCTCTTTGTACTGGCGGCTGTCCAATGTGTAAAGAAGCTAAAAAATAAAAATTATTTTTTTCTTTTTTTTAATCGCTAGGCCAGACTTCTATAGCAGCAATGACTTGTTCTACCCCTATGGTGTTGATGAACAACCCATCCAACTTAACATCGACGTTGTCTATAGATCTAACTTGCCCTTCTTCAAAAGTCTTCGTCACATCATTTAAATTAATGATGACGGTTGATGAATCTGAGTTCGCGCCTGTTAATTTCATAGTATTTGATTGTCCATTCATTTCAAACTCTACAGGTTCATTGAGATTCAATTCAAAGGATTCTTTCTCAAACACTTCTCTTTCTATTTCCAAACTCATCATTCTCTCATTGAAATTAAAAGAAGTTATCCTTATGAGCAGATTTCCGGCAACTGATATTTCATTGTTTTCGAAAACGCTTTCTTCATTATTAACTACAAGAGTTATTTCTTCAGCTGATGAATCCATATCTTTTAATTCAATAATGTACTGGTTTTCATTCAAAAAAATTAATTTTTCTTCATCTTCTTCAAAAGACAGAGCAACTTCTTCATCCTCATAAGTTCCTATAATCACCGAAGTTGGATGTTCTCTAAGATATTTAAGCAAAAGATCATCACCTATTGAATGCTCAATTACCACAATCTTTCCTCTTGACATCCAAACATATATATTTTCATAAGGGTTAAAGTAAACATCATCTTCAATATAGGAAAGCTCTTCGCTATCAAGAAGTTCAAAATCATTATCTTCAAGATTATCCCCTAAGAAAGATATAAGGTTTCCGTCTATATTGTAAAGGACATATACTTCTGCTTTTGTTCTTCCATAAGAATAGGTTGCCTTATGACCATTTGCAAATTCGTAGTCATATAACTCTTTATCACTAACAGAACTAGACCTTTTATAATCATACTCGCCGATTCTTTTTTCAAGTAAAACATCTGCAGCAGAAAAACTAACAGTTGACTCAGACTCAGTTTCTTCCTCTTCAGGTTCCTCAGACTCCGGCTCTACAACAGGCTCATCGACAGGTTCCTCTTCAGCAGGAACTTCGGCATCCATAAGAGGATCTTCCAAAACAATTTCTTCTTCCTCATCTGAAGAGCAAGAAGCCAATAAAAGCGAAACAATTAGCAAACCAACAAATAATTTCTTCATCATTAATACCACCAATGTATCTTATGATTTAATCCTTTATAATTTTTTCTAAATCTTTAAAAACAAAACAACATTCCAAACAATATAATGTTACCAGTGTATAAGAGGAAATTGCTAACTGGATTAATGGTTCTCTTAGTGTTATTCGCACTCATATTCGTCCTAGCTCTTCTTGACCTGAAGAAAGGGGTGCCTGTTTTCGGCACTGGCCTTGAATACGACGTCGAAAACGTAGTAGTGATAATTCTCTCATTGCTTTCAATGATGAAAGTGATACAGGAGATAATAAGAGTCGAACACTGATAAAAACATTTTTATAATAACAAATTCTAATAAAGAATATGAAGCAAGCCATACTTATAAGGCAAGATTTGAAACTGCCTAAAGGAAAAGCTGCAGCGCAAGCAGCACATGCATCTGTAGAAGCAGTTCTAAGAAGTGAGAAAGAAAAAGTAAAGGACTGGAGAAAGGAAGGTATGGCTAAGATCGTGCTTAAAGTTGCAGATCTGAAAGAACTTCACAAATACAACCAGCTGGCAAAAGACGCTGGAGTCAGAACAGCTGTAGTAACAGATGCAGGAAAAACAGTTGTAGCACCAGGAACAACCACCTGCATAGCTATAGGACCTGATGAAGATGAAGAGATAGATAGTATTATTTCTGAATTGAAGCTGCTATAATTCGAAAACTTTATATTATTTCTAAAAGTATAGAGAGACAATGGAACCAGAAGACAATCTTATCAAGGAAAGGCTTAGAAAACTCAAAGATATCAAAGACGCTGGAATTAACCCTTATTCTTACAAGTATGACCAAAAACATAAAGCAGTTGATCTGCAAGCTAAATTCAAGAAGCTTAAGAAGGAAGAGAAGACAAGAACAAATGTGAGCGTTGCCGGAAGGATAAAGGTTCTAAGGAGGATGGGAAAGGCTACATTTGCAGATCTACAGGACGGCACTGGGAATATACAATTATACTTCAAACAGGACGACTTAGGAAAAAAGAATTACAAGTTCTTGAAAAAACTAGACATCGGAGACATAATAGGTGCCAAAGGAACCATATTTAAGACAAGGATGGGAGAAGTCACTGTATATGTAAAGAAATACGAATTACTAACAAAGAGCTTAAGACCATTACCAGAGAAATACCATGGCTTTAAAGATGTAGAGGCGAGGTACAGGCAGAGATACTTGGACTTGATATTCAACCCTGAAGTAAAGGAGACTTTCATCAAAAGGACTAAAATATATGATGCCATGAGAGAATTCTTAGTAAAAGATGGCTTCATAGAGGTGGAGACTCCAACATTACAACCAATCTATGGAGGAGCAACTGCCAAACCTTTCATCACAAAACATAATGCCTTGGATATGAACTTATATCTTAGAATAGCTGATGAATTATACCTTAAGAGACTGATCGTTGGCGGCTTTGAAAAAGTGTTTGAGTTTTGCACGGATTTCAGGAATGAGGGCATTGACACAAAACACAACCCTGAGTTTGGGATGATGGAGACAATGTCAGCTTATGATGATTATGAAGACAGCATGAAAAGAGTAGAGAGGATGATAGTGTTCATAGCTAAAAAAGTGGTAGGCACAACAAAGATAAAATATCAAGGAAAAACAATCAACTTGAAACCACCATACAAGAGAGTGAAGATGGTTGACGCTGTGAAGAAAGAGACAGGACATGATTTCCTAAAGATTAAAAGCATTGCAGAAGCCAGAAAGATAGCAAAGAAGCTAAAGGTTGATATAACCCCTGACATGGGAATTGGCGCGATACTGGCTGAAATCTGCGATGAGAAATGTGAAGACAAATTCATACAACCAACAATATTATATGATTACCCTAAAGAGGTTTCTTCACTTGCAAAACAAACTAAGAAAAATCCTGACTTCACAGAGAGATTCGAATTAATAATCTGCGGCATGGAGTTTGGCAATATGTACTCAGAGCTTAATGATCCTCAAGTATTGAAAAAAAACTGGAAGAAAGCAGAGGAACGAGGCAAGAAAGGCGATGAAGAAGCTGAAAAAATGGATGAGGATTTCATAAGAGCATTAGAATACGGAATGCCACCAACTTCTGGTATTGGTATTGGAATGGACCGCTTAGTGATGTTATTAACAGATTCTTCTTCTATAAGAGATGTTATTCTTTTTCCAACGCTAAGACCTGAAAATTAGAAATATCAAAAACTACTTTTTAGAAAAGTTTTTAAAACACATTTTTTTCTCAACCAGTATGAAAAAAACTATTGTTGGCCTTACAGAGAAAGTAAAACTTAATGGTAAGAATAAAAACAATGAGACAATAGTAGCTAGAATGGATACTGGAGCTACCAACAGCTCAATAGATTTAAACCTAGCCTCAAAACTGACTCTAGGACCAATTATAGAATCAAAAGTCGTGAAAAGCACCCATGGAACAAGACTAAGACCTGTTATAGAAGCCGATATCGAGATTCATGGAAAAAAGATAAAAGAAAAATTCACACTCGCAGACAGGAGTCATATGAGATTTCCTGTATTGATAGGACAGAATATCTTGAAAAAAGGATTCCTTGTTGATCCATCAAAAGAAATAAAGATAAAAGAAAAGAAATGAAAGCAGCTATAATTAGCTTGGGAAGTGTAAGTTCCAAATGGACTGCAGAAGCGATGGACAAATACTTTGATGAAGTTGATGAAATAAATCTTAGAGAGATAGAAATCAATTTTTCTGGAAAGAATTCCGAGGTTTTGTATGAAGGAAAACCATTGGGAGAATATGACTGCGTACTTGCAAAAGGATCATTCAGATACGCACCTTTGCTGAGATCACTAACATCATTATTAAGAGACAAGACATATATGCCTTTGGAAGCATCAGCATTCACATTAGGACACGATAAACTGCTGACACAGTTAAAACTTCAACAGCACAATATACCAATGCCTAGGACTTATCTCAGCGCAACCATAGAAGCTGCTAAGAAGATTCTCGAAAAAGTCAATTATCCTATAATCATGAAGTTTCCACAAGGAACACAGGGTAAAGGTATAATGTTTGCAGACTCCTTTGCATCTGCATCATCCATGCTTGATGCGTTGTCTGCTTTGAATCAACCATTCTTGATCCAAGAGTACATAGAGACAGGCGGAACCGACATTAGGGCTATAGTCGTAGGTAACAAGGTTGTCGCTGCCATGAAAAGAAAGGCTGATGTGAATGAGATAAGAGCAAATATTCATGCAGGTGGCGCTGGAGAAGCAGCAGAGCTTGACTCATATGCAAAGAAAGTTGCTGTCGACGCTGCAAAAGCTATTGGTGCAGAGATCTGCGGAGTTGACATGCTTGAATCAGCCAAAGGACCTATTGTTATTGAAGTCAACATGAGCCCTGGTCTGCAAGGAATAACTGATATCACTAAAATAGATGTCGCTGATAAGATTGCCAAGCATCTGCACAAGAGAACTCTTGAACAGAGTGAGGAAGGAAAAACTAATGGGACCGCCAAGATAATGGAAGATCTAGAGGCTGACAAAAAGAAAGAGATTATAAGCACTCTTGATTTCAGAGGCATCAGAATATTACTGCCTGAAGTAATTACAAAAGTCGCAAATATTGAAGAGAGTGATAATGTCCAGATAGTTGCAGAAGATGGAAAAATAGTTCTTAAGAAATTTAAGATAAGTTAGAATTACAAAAGGTTTCTTACGTTATCGATGTTTTTAGCCACTTCTTCGCCTTTCTTTGTCAATGAAAGAACTTTTAGTCTGCCCTGCTTCTCGAAGTTTACTAAACCTGCTTTGTTCATCTCCTGCAGAATCTTCACAACATGACTGTACGTGCAGTCAACAATTTTGGCAAGAGCAGAAGCATATATATCATTGGTTTTATTTAAGAGAGTAACGAGCATCATAGCTGGTTTTTCTCTGAAAAAAATGTTGAAAACTTTTTCCTTTCTCCCCATTGTAAATCCCTTCTTATTATGATATGATATATTTAAATATTTATATGCAATGTAATACATACAACAGATAATATATGTATGAATATATATATTGAATTAATCTTTTATATTTAAAGCTATCGTTTTTTAAGTCAGTAAATCAAACCTAGAGCCACAATTATTACAGATAAACTCGTTCTGGAAAGGCCTAAGCTTTGCACCACACACAGGACAAACATCCATGGTATAAACTATATTTCGAAGTTTAAAAAGTTAGTGGAAATTAATTGTTTTTCTTTTCTGTGTGCAACAAACTCTTTATCCTGTTACCATATAGCTTGAAACGTTCTATCTCTTTGACAAAAAGGTTTTTCCCTTCTCCATACAATTGCTGTCTTTTCTGCTTATCCCTAATATAAGCACCCATAGTGTGTTTTGACTTTATAATCCTATGACCATATTTTCTTAATGAACCAATTAATTCATTCGTCCTTTCACTCCAAAGCTCTGAAGAGATTACATGTTCCCCATCTTCTTCCACTAATTCAACCACTGCCTGTCCCCTAACATGGTCCTCAAGTACAGGCACATTCCTGGCAACACTCTTTCTAATATCATTAGCGAAAACATCTGCAAGGATGTTCCTACGCTGTCTTTCAGAAGGTAGGTAAATCTCAAATAAATTCAATAATTCGCTTATGTCTTCAGGTCTGCCTCTCTGATTATAGAGAGGCCTTATGATATTCTTCAACTGTTTCACTCTATAAGCTGCAGACTTTAAAAACAATTTTGTGTCAATAATTCCTCCAACATTTAGCTTATCAGAAGTCATAATATACTTCAATACTTTGAAATGAGTTTTTTTTGCCAGAACATATTCCTTCATACTCACAGGTTCGCCTATTTGTATATACACAGGTTTCATGAACAATCCTAACTTTAGAAAATCCATAAACAGATTTGATTTTTCAGCTTTCGCATCGCTATCACGCAAGAATTTCTCTTCTTCTGGAATAATTGTATATGTATTGCCAATCGGTACAAAGAGAACATCATCTACATGAGAACTAGCATCTGTCAATTTTTTTATGCCTGACTCCAAAACCATGCTCAGAAGAACAGTCTGAAAATCTTTTAGGTCGCCTTCTTTTGATCGACCTCCTTCTGGAAAAAATAACATTGGCACATCATTCTCCATAAGAGCAGACACATATGATTTGATCCTGGTGGCATAGACCCCATTGTCACTAGGAAATTTTCTTTGTAATTCAAAAGCTCCGCTCCATTTAAACAATTGTCTCAATAAATCGTTTTTGTATAGATTATCTCCTGCTGCAAGAACAGGAAGAACATATTTTTTTCGAAAAAATTGCATACCTATGATTAAAGAATCAAGATTGCTAGCGTGACTTGCAACAATAACAACTGCTTTACCAGGTACATTTAATTTCTCAGGAGTTGCATCTTCATGAACATATAAGTGTACTTTTCCTAATATTGTTTTATGAGTATCGCCAATAGATGGAAGCAATACTCTTGAAAGCCCTGAAACAATATGTAAGAACCATCTCTTATGATTAGCAGCTAACCTAAGCAATTCCTCTCTTTCTAACGCTATCTCTTCTTCGCTTAAAGAACCTCTATGCTCATTAATATAATTCAAAGAAGTATCTATAACATCTTCTAGGTTATGCATCAAAATCAGTAATCAAACTATATATAAAAACTTAATCAAAAACTTGCTTTTCAGCGATATTAAAGTTATATCTATATTAAAAAAAATAAAGTATTTTGGATTAATGGAAACCCCAATATATTTTTGTAAGAAAACTTAATTGACAATATTCATATAAAAATAAACGCCCATGCGGAGAACAACGAAACGAAATCTAATTCTAAAATAGATTTAGTTTGAAATATTTTTCTAGGCTGACACCTTTTTCATTTATCTTTAGGTTGGCCTGCCAGTTCTCAACTCCCTTCTGCTGAGATCGATTCGCTGCATGAATTATTTTCCGGTTATCTTTGTCCAAAGCCGGACGCACAAAGGGCTTTGCATCATACATATAACAAAGCAGTATGATGGCTCGTGAATTTTCATCTATGCTGTCAGCCAAGTCATTAAAATGTTTGATTAGACGGTCAAATGAGTCAAATTTAGAATGAGTTCTCCTGGGAACATTGCTAGTCGGCAACATTATCAAAGGCATCTTAACCTCCAAGTAATCATTTCCTACTTTGAAATCTATTCTGGAAGCTCCCAGTTTACTCTCCCGTCTTACATCACTCTCTTTTTTCACTAAATTGGAAAAGAAATTATTTTTTATGAAAAACTCGATGTATCGGTTTATTTTGGTTTGATTTATGCCAATCCAAGTCCTGTTGGCTTTGTTTAAAGAGTCTAGAGATATAGCCTCTACTGTGAAGTCTGTGGAACGGTTGGGAGTATTGGCCTTTGAAACCAGACAGGGGATGTCCTTAAAGTCCACATCTCCAATCCTTCCTGTTGAAGGGCAGTGGGACTTGTGAATTTTGCCATTAATTTCAACCATTATAATAAATCTGTTGGGTCGAGATTTTATTAGTCCTTCCGTCAGTTTTTCTTCAAATTCATAGTCCATGAAAAGTTAAAAAAATAATTAACTTATAAATGTTAAGAAAACGCCCCTGCCAGGAATTGAATCCTAATCAACTCTGGAATTATATTTAGAAAGTGTGAGTTTTATTTTCTTTTAATTATTTTAACTACGCCTTTATCGGCGTTAACTTCTACATAATCACCATCTTTCAAAACTTCTGTCGCGACTTTTGTCCCTATAATGCATGGAATCCCTAATTCCCTGCTGACAATTGATGCATGACATGTGATTCCTCCTACATCTGTCACAATTGCAGCGGCTTTCTTCATTGCAGGAACTATTCCTGGATCAGTCATATATGCTACTAAGATATCTCCTTCATTAAACTTTGTCATGTCTTCAGGTTTTAAAACTTGTTTTACAATACCTTTAGCAAATCCTTGAGAAGCACAGCTACCTTTAATCTCCTTAATAGAAGCTATATCAATTTCTTGTTCAACCTGATTAGAAATTTCAGTCGCTTCTTTTCCAATCAGAAAATCAGCTTTATCTTTATGGAAATGAACAACACTATACTTAATACGTTCATCCAGTAAGTTTGCGTCTACTTTATTGCCATTTAGTGCCTTTGTTATTTCTTCACAATTCATATGCCTTAGTTGAATTTTATTCAGATTTAGTCTATCGGCAATCTCTTTCATTAATCTGTCCGTACAACCATAGAACCTTATTTTTACTTCCCTTAGATGAAACTTCCAAAACATGAGTTTGGTTGCAGCAGAAAACCAATGTTCTTCCCCTGAAGACATATTTAATAGATTTCTCAATTCCTTCTGTCTATCAACAAGTTTTTTTCTTTTTTCAACAATTTTGTTTAATTCTAATTTAGGATTTAGTTTGCTTTTCACTGCATCAGAAAGAAGATTAACAAAATATTCTTTTTTTACTAATTCACCTTCTTGCTCATATTGTATCCAAAAATATTTTTTTAAGTGTGAATCAAGAATTTTATCTATTTGACTCGGATCTTTTGAATATGTTACAAGCATTTTAAGAAAATCTTCTTCCTGTTTTTGCACCCAAGAAATTTCTTGAGAAGTGGTAAAAATAACATAGGCTTCATTAATTGAAATATCTGTGTTCTTGCATATTTTTTCTAAGATCTTTTTTAATTTTTTACTAAATAGTTCATGGTAAAATTCTGCTGCCAATATAAGTGCATCATAATAATTAAATTTCTCTAATTGCACTATGACCTTTTGGAATACTTTTGCCAACTCATTACTAGATAAAGATTTAAAATTTGTTTTTAGCAATTTATCTCCATATGATATTAAATTTGATTTTTCAGCAAAGAGTCCAGCTATAATCATGTGTACATATTCTGGATTTTGCATTTTTTTCATTGCTAAAAGTCCTACATTATACCATTTATTACTATCAACTATCATTCTTGATTTTTTATTCTTAAACTCTACAAAGAAATCTAAATCTTGGTCAAATTTCAGAACTTTCGGAATATACTTGGACATAGTTGAGAATATAGAGTAAATCCCAATCAAAGGACTTGCTCCACTTCTTCTTGTAATAATCTTAAAAACCATTTTTTCACAGATTGGATACCATTTCCTCTACTTCTTCGTTTACTTAATTGAACTTCATTCTTTATATAGTTTTATAGGAATTAAACACAAAAAAATACGCCCCTGCCGAGAATCGAACTCGGGTCTCAAGGTCCGCAACCTTGTATTCTTTATGGCCTAAGCATCCACTAGACTACAGGGGCAATGAACATAATAAAAAAGATATCTTTAAAAAGATTATTTATTTTAAACAAGCAGATTCAATAACAAAACCTTCATAAGCTTTTTCTTCAGCTTCAGAACCACCAAGATTTCCTACTTCTGGACCATGATATATAGTGCTCGTCCTTTTTGCAAATGAACCAACACAACGATTAAAAAATATTCCTTCATAAGCAACTCTTAAATCAGACAAAGGAACACCTGCTTCAATACTAATGGATAACATTAAATTTGATGGAGAATTAAAATCATTACTATTAGCTAAAGGAATCCAAATATCCAACACTTCCCTAGGATAAATATGCCTATAATTAGCCTTTGAAGTGTAAGGTATAGGAATAACAGGTTTAGACAAACTATCTGTGAATATAGTTGAAAAAACAATTGACTCTATGAATTCACCAGTCATAAAAGGAGTTCTAAAATCAGGATTAGCTATAATTAAAGCATCAACCGATTCCAGAGTTTTTCTAATTTGATTCATAGCAAATCGGAAAAGAATCTATTTTAAAAAACTTTAGTCGCTATAGTAGAAGGAGCTCTCCGACCGATAGATGGGCCATCTTTCACATCAAAGCCTGCTCTGACAAGGTTTATCCTAACAAATGTCGCACAAGAGTATGTAGCTAGTACACCATCTTTCTTAATCTTAGCAGCTATGTCTTTGAAGAATTCTTCACTCCACATTTCAGGAGTTTTTGCAGGGGAAAAAGGATCAAAGAAACAGACGTCAAATTCACCTTCGAATTTTTTTATAGTTTTGCGAGCATCACCAAATATTAACTCTATAGATATATTATCATTCTTAAAATAATTATTTTTTATTTTCTTAATGAATTCATAACTCTTGAAACTAGGATTCAAATCCTTCATGCTTTCAAACAAGCTGTCATCCAGCTCCAAACCAACAATAGCTATCTTGCATTTAGGGTTTGCTTTCAGTATTGCGTCTATGGCTGCAGCAGAATTATATCCTATCCCAAAACAGACATCCAATATCTTCACTTCTCCTTTCTTGGCAAGTTGAGCAATTTTTGTGGGCTCCGCATATTTTTTTATGGCTTCTTCTTCTGCTCCAGATACAGAATGGTATGCTTCACCAACCTTTTCATTGACAAAAGTGAAAGAGCCATCGCCTGTTTTTATTTTCTTCATGGAGAAAGAGAAATAATGACTCTTTATAAAATTAATTTTAATAGCAAAAATATAATGAGTATAACCAAGAAAAAATAATACTTAGCAAATAATCCACTAATCAAACTCAAACATTTCTTTTCTTTGGATTCTAGCAAAAACAATGAACCTGTTGGAAAGCTATAGAAAAACACCAACGCAGGAATAATAGAAGACATGGTGTAAAAGCTTATGAACAAGAAAACAGCAGAGAAGAAATACATCATTTTGCTGTAATCCTTCTTCATCTGAAACAATATCAAGGAGAAGAAAACCAAGAACAAAAGCCCAAGCAGCCAAAAACCGAATTCATAAAAGATAAAGAACACAACAAGTATGAACATGATTTTCTGTAGAATAACTAGATATTTCCTGCCAGGCTTCAACTCTTCCTTAGCAAAATAACCAATCAACAAACCTACAAATAATCCTAGAAAACAAACTATCGAAACAATCAAGTCTAGTACTATGTCGGAGGCCATTCTTGTCCACAATTATAACCGCTTACATTCAAGTCAGGACTTCCTAAGCTAATCCATCCTACACCTAATTCATTAACTATAACCTTTACTTGCGGTGGATCATCATTTGTTTCTACAAATACGCAGAAATCACCTGCTATACCCAAATCTTCCTTCAAAGTTTGGTAATCCTCTGCTGACAATTCCAAGAAAACAGTGTCATTAAATTCTCCAAGGTCTTCATTAACAAGACCCATCCCGAACAATTTAGCAGCAACGTAATCAGCCTTGTTAGCAAAATCCTCTACAGTAGACTCTTTCTCGCCTCCTATAAGAGAGTAGAAAACGACCATGATAAGCACAAAAACCATTAATCCTATGACAAGGTCAATTGACCATGCCTGTGCCTTTTTAGAAAATCTCATTATACACCCCTTGAGCCACATTAGAAGACCATAGTTTAAAAAAGTTTCTCTTTTTGATAAACCTTTTTAAAAAACCCTTCTTTCAATAATTACATGATAGTTAGAAACTAGCTTTCTAACTCCATAATTTTGCGGAGGAAAATTATGATAAAGCTTGATGGCTCTTTTGGGGAAGGCGGTGGAGCAATCCTTAGACAGGCTCTTGCTCTCAGTACTTTGACAGGCAAACCTTTTGAAATCAACAATATTCGCAAGGGAAGACCAAAGCCTGGTTTGAAAGCGCAGCATATGCATTCCATCATTGCTTTGGAAAAAATCTCTGATTGTTCTGTAACTAACTACGAAGTTGGCTCTGAAAAATTAAAATTCATTCCAGGAGAAGTAAAGAACAAAACTATTGAGGTGGATGTCAAAACTGCCGGTTCGATAACTTTGCTATTACAATCTTTGGTTCTTCCAATCGTTTTTTCAGGAAAAACAGTTACCATGAACATAATCGGTGGCACTGATGTCAAATGGTCGCAGCCAGTTGATTACTTTGCAAATGTGTTCGTGCCTCGATTAAGGCAATATGCAGATATCGATGTCAGAACTATGCTTCGAGGTTATTATCCTAAAGGTGGTGGAAAAGTAACTATTAAGATAAAGAGCAAGGCAATAGGCGCAGAGATAGAACCTTTGGAACTTACAGAAAAAGGAGAATTATTGCAGGTTCGAGGCGTTTCACATGCTTCAACTGATTTGACAAATGCTCAAGTAGCAGACAGGCAGGCTGCAAGTGCAGAATTGCTTTTATCAGATCTTAGAGTTCCTGTAAGGATAACAAGGCAGTACAGCAATACATTCAGCACAGGTTCAGGAATAACAGTATGGGCAATTTATAGCCAAGAAGGAAAGGATATATCGGTACCGATAGTGTTAGGAGGAGATGGATTAGGAGCACCAAAGAAAAAATCAGAGGATGTAGGAAAAGAAGCAGCGCTAAACCTGAAAAAAGAGATAAATTCAGGAGCTGTCGTCGACAAATACCTCACAGATCAACTAATACCACTACTAGGCATCACAAAAGGAGAAATATTAACTTCTAAAATAACAAAACACACAGAATCAAATATTTATGTTACAGAGAAGTTCTTAGATGTAAAGTTTGAAATAGAAAGAAATGTTATAAGAATTAAATAGTTTTAACTGCTTTTGCGTCTGTTGAAACCTTTTTCTCAGCTGTTTTCACTTCTTTCTTTTTCTCTGCTTCTTTCTTTACTAATTTCTTTTTCTCTACTTTTTTCTCTGCTTCTTTCTTCTCTTCTTTGACCACGTCTTTCTTTTCTTCTTCGTTAATCTCTTTGACAAGTTTCTTCTTGTCTGGTTTCTTTAAGTCCTTGTCTTCAATTGTTTTAGGAGTTGGCTTAACGATAAGCTCATCTGTTTTTACAAACGGCTTTATCTTCACTAGCTTTGTATTGATTAAAAAGATTAACTTCTTCTTACCAACAACCATGCCGTCATAAGTAGCAGTTAACTCTAACTCTAAAGAATCCTTCCTAACACTATCTAAAGAAACAGTCGTATCAGGCTTATCTCTAAGTTTAAGACTCAAAGTCTCACCATTAATAACAGCTTTAACAAGACTACTACTCTTTGTAACAACCCACTCATAATCATCAACCGCAGAAGATTCTAACCGCCCATGATAACGAGACAAATCAACTACCACAACTTCATTGCCAACTGATTGTCTAACACTCTGAGTATCAAAAATCCTATCAACCAACATGACAACATCAAGTATGTTGATTGAGCCATCATAATTAAGATCAGCTAAAGACAACTGTTCATCTGTTGGGTCTATAATACCTAATATTATATCAACCATCACTAATACATCCTCAACAGTTAATTGATGGTCAAAATTAAGATCTCCCAACTCATATCCTATAACTTCAATATTGAATACTTGGTAAGAAAACAATTCATAATCTGAAACAGAAACATTAACAAAATGAGTTCCTGCTTCTGATGGAATCCATTCTATCAAACCAGTGGCATCGATACTCATACCAGCAGGTGCTTGAGTTAAAACATATGTTAAATTATCACCATCAACATCTGAAGCTTGAACTTGTACTTCAAATGAAGTTCCTGCCATTATGATTCCATCGTCTATTGGTTCAACATCAGGAGCATCATTAACAGGATTTATTGTTAAAGCAACATCCTGACTTTCAAATAATCCTTCAGAGTCATACAACCTGAAAGTCATGGTTGTTGAACCATGGGCATTTGCAACTGGAGTTATTTCTAGCAAATTATTTGCTTCTGAAACAAAGTTTAGTTCAACTAATGTTCCATCAATAACTGTAACAGTCCAGTTCATGTCTGAAGGATCATCATGATCATCATTTGCATGCAGTGATAAATCAATCACCCAAGTTTCATCATCTTCATTAGCTGTTTGATCTAGAATAGTAGGTGCAATCCAAGGTGCTTCATTAGATGGAACAATATATGCTCCAACTATTTCAAGTTCTACTACAACAGTTCCATTGCCAACATCAGACATAAATAAATCTTCAATGTAAATATCAAGTCCGCCAATGGTGTAAGTTACACCTTCTACAATAGTTTCAACATCATCATTAACAGACATGATTGCATAATTATCCGCTGAATTTCCACCAATAACAGTTAAAACATAGTTTTGATCAAACAAATCCAAACTAAATGGAGCATCTAATTCTAAAATTAACTCTATTCCATCAACATCAATATCAAAGTATTGTTCATTAGATATGTTTCCATCTGAAACACGTATTCCAAGAGGATAATAGCCATTAGCTTCATCAGGAGTCCACTCAACAAGTCCATAGTCATTGATAGTCATACCTTCAGGACCATAAATCAACGAATAAGTTAAGTTATTTCCATCAGGATTCATAACTTCAACTTGGTATGAAAATGTTTCTCCAAGTGTGATCTCATCATCAGGTGTTGAAACTATGTCTAGGTATGCTGCAAAGTCTAAATAGCTGTAATTATTTGTTGTATAATATATATATTCATATTCATAAGTATTTCCATGACTAATATACACATAACTCACATAGTAAGGACCATCAGTTCCTTCACGTAATATGTCATCACCATTAAAATCAATAGATACATTATTCAAACCAACACTTAGATTATGTGAATCTCCAGAGTAATCTATATATTCTCCATCTAATGTATTTAGTTGAGCTAAAAAATCATAGTCTCCTGAAACCTCTACATCCACTTCTAATGTCAATCTTAAGATGTCATAAGATCCATCTCCATCAAGATCAACTCCTTCATCCCACATATTACTTGTCAAAGTCGCAGGCACATGCTCAAAATCAGTATAGTTGTAAGCAGCTGTTTGATAAGGATCATTTATCCATTCTATTTCAACATAGCCGCTACCTTCAACATGTTGTGATAAAGACAAGTAATCTAAGTTGTAAGGACCATCAAAGCCTTGGTTATATATTTGTTGGCCATAGAATGAAAGTTCAACTTCTGTAACTCCCGATTCAAGAATCACATATTCTGATTCATAGTCAATCCACATTCCTGACAATGAACGTAAGCTTCCAGCTAACCTATAACTTCCAGGAACTGATACTGACACTGGAACAGCTATGACTAATTCTTCATATAAACCATTGTCATCAGCGTCGTTTGCATAATCAGTTATGTTCTCTAAAACTATGCTTGCTCCAGCATGTTCAAATTCTTCATAAGAGTAAGCAGCTGTTTGATATGCTTCTTCATATCTCCATTCGAATTCATAATTATCTCCTTCAATATCAAAGTCAATATCAACAGTATAAGGACCATCTTCTTCTTCGGAGTATATTTCCAATCCTGAGAAATCAACTGTTATTGTTTGAACTCCTACTTCAAGCAAACCAGCGTAATCTGAGTAGGCTACATAATTACCATTAAGTGATCTAAGAACGACATCAATATCATATTCATCTGCTTCAGTCACGTTAACATCAAAAGATAGACTTAAGACATCATAGTAAGAGTTACTGTTTTCGTCAACAACTTCTTCTACAAAATTTCCAACAAGTGTTACTGGAGGAAATTCAAACTCTTCATAGGAATAAACTTGTGTGTCATAAACATCATAAAAATACAAATCATCCCAGTCATCTGTTGATAAATCATCTTCATCAACATTCATTAAAGTTTCTTCATAAGCAGCTTTCATATCAAGTCTTTCTTGCTCAAGGTCTTCAAGACTGACTTCATATCCATCAAACATTTTTTCTATGTGAAGATAATCAACAGTGTAAGGACCGTCTAATTCTGACATGTAGATTGGTATTCCTGGAAAAATCAATTCAATCTCATTATAACCTGCATCTAAGTCAAATTCTCCGTAGAAGTTTCCCATGTAGTAGTCGCTGTTGAAATCATAATGTTTCTCTAGGCTAGAGTAGACATAGTATTCTCCAGTTTCTTCAACAACTAGTTCTACGTTCACAACTAATTCATCGTATAAGGTGTTGTTATTTGTGTCAACTCCATAGTCTGTAATATTCAATAGCTGTGCGAACAATGGTTCGAAGTCTTCATAAGAATAAGCACCTGTCTGATACATATCATAATCTATGAATACCTCTTCACTATAGCCAGCTATTAATTCATAGAATCTTATTCTTTCAACATTGTAAGGACCATTTTCTTCTTGCGATCTAATGTCCATTCCTGAATAATTGAATTGTATTATGTGAATTCCAGTTTCATAGTATTGTTCCTCTGTATAAAAATAATCTATGTTCTGTCCAGATGGAGCTTCCAGTCTAGCATAACCATAATAAGTTCCTGCTTCTTCAACAATCATTTGTGCTTCAATAACTAAATAGTTGTAATACCCATCAGCATCAGTATCAACTCCAGAGTCTGTGAAGTTAACAAGGCTTATAGGTGGACGTTCAAAATCAGTATAACTGTAAGCTAGTGTTTGATAAACATCATGAAGATGTACTAATTGTTCAGATTCACCTTCTCCTTCTTGATATAAAGATACATGATTTAAATTGTATGAACCGTTAACTTCACTTTGATATATATATTCACCATTAAAAGTAAGAGTCATTTCTTGAATTCCTGTTTCTAAGTATGCAGAAATATAGTCATCTGTAATAGCATCATAACCATTTTCTAGATAACCTCTTAAACTGTATTCTCCTGCAACAGAAACATTTAAAGGCATTGTGATCAAAAGCTCGTCGTATTGACCATCTCCATCAAGATCAGTTACTGCCTCTGAAATGTTCTCTATCATCAAACTTGCACCAGGATGCTCAAATTCTTCATAAGAATAAGCAGCTGTCTGATAAACTGAATCATAATTCCACTCAATTTCAGTAGAACTACCTGCTGAGCCACCTGCTTCTTCAGTCTCAAAATCCACAAATAAAGAGTAAGGGCCATTCTGGCCTTCCAGGTAGATTTCAAGTCCTGAGAACTCAGCAGTTACTACATGAACTCCTTCTGTAAAGTAATCATAAATATAGTCTCCATCGATGTAATCATTTCCATCAGAGGTTCTAAGATTAAAGCTAATATCATAATCTGCAGCTTCAGTAACATTTATGTCAAGTGAAATTCTCAAAACATCATAGTAAGAGTTATTGTTTTCATCGACAACTTCTTCTGTAAAGTTTCCAACCAAAGTTACTGGAGGTCTTTCAAAATCTGAATGATTATAATCATTAGTTGTATATACTTCATAATAAGGTCTTACTAAATTATTTTCATCATCATATAATATAACTCTGTCAATACTAAACGGTCCATCATAAGCAGATACAAATATATCCACTCCATTAAAATTAATTGTTGGAGTATGTACTCCTTCTTCAAAGTAAAATTCTTCCCAAGCATTAATGACTAAATACCCATTATAGTTTATATATGCAGATATATTCATTTCTTCAGCTTCTTCTATGATTTCTTCTACTTCTGTTGGATCAACAACAGGGTATAAACTCTCAAGTCTTACTGAAATCTCATATCCTCCTTCATCTGTAACTTCAACTTCAGGTTGGAATCCTAAGTATTCATATAAGCCATTTCCATCAACGTCAACTCCAGAATCAGAGAAGTTCAATGTTAAAGAAATTGGCGGCCTCTCAAATTCGTCATAAGAGTAATTAAAAGTAGTATATGTCTCTTGACTGCCAGCTCTGTAATAAAATTCATCTCCACTATCAGTCTCTCCTTCTATATCAATATAGCCTAAATAATATGGCCCATTAACTTCTGAAAGATATATTTGATATCCTTGTGCTGTAAATGTAACCCAGTAAGTTCCTGGATCAAAATACTCAAATACTTCCTCATAATAAAATGTGTATGGCATCAATCCCCATTCAGGAATCTCTTCCACTCCATACAGATGACCTTGGAATTCGTATTCTCCTGATTCAAGAACTTCAACTTCTGCGTTTACTCTTAATTCATCATAGTGTCCATCACCATCCAAATCAACAACTTCTTCTGTGAAGTTTCCTGTTAGAGAAACTGGATATGGTTCAAAGTCATCTGCATTGTAGGCAGATGTTTCATAGTAAAGAGGAAAACTATAAGCATCGTCATCATAAAACTCTCCGTTTTCGTTTTCATCTTTTGAAATAAATAGATCTGTTATTCTATAAGTCATATTGGTATGCCCAGTTATAGATATATCATGTGCATCAAATTCAAGCGTGATGTTATTTAGACCTTCTTCAAGAACATAATAGCCTTCAAAATAAGTCACACCATCATAGTTCTCATCTCGCAGACTGGAGATTATAGTATACATTCCACTTTCAGTAACATTCGCTAAAACTATTAGGTTTAATGAGTCATAAAAACCATTACTGTTTTCATCAGGTGTTTCTTCAGCAACAACTTCTAATGGTATAATGCTTGTTGGATCAAAGTCTGTGTAAGTATAATTATCTGTAAAGTATTCTGCGTCAAAGCTTTGACATCCATATGCACCACAAAGTCTTAAGTTATAGACTTCAAATGGTCCTTCTGCTTGAGCAGGAAATAACTCTTCACTTGAAACATACATTTCAACAGTTTGTTGTCCTTGTTCTAAGTCAAGTATATCTGCGCCTGCATAGAAAACTTTGTTATTATCATCTTTTAGAGTTGCATATACATTTCTATCTGCAGATATCTTATCCATAGAGAGTTCAACAACTAATGCATCATAATAAGTATCATTGTCCTCATCAAATCCATAATCTAAGAATGAATCATAGTCAAAAGGATCTGCTCTATAATAATAGTTTATTAACATAATTGGTATGTGATAATTCTGATTCACACCTGAAATCATAATTTGTGATTCTACAAAACCTACTGGTGAAACATTTGCCATGTCAATTGTTAATGTAACGTCAGCAGTTTCTCCAGGTTGTAATTCCATTGAACTTACATCAATACTAATTATATCATTATATAGTGTAAAATTTTGGTCTTCTAAATCTGTTAAAGAAAGGTCAAATGTGTGTGCTTCATCTTTCATATTTTTGATTGTAAATGTTTTTTGGAGAAAAGTTTCATTATCTTCAAGGTTCATAATGTTAAATCCAACACTTTGAGGGAAGGTTGCGATCTCAGCATCATAAGCATTAACCAAATCAATTCTTCCTGCACCTTGTGTCAAAGCATCTTCACCAATATCAACTGCAGTTGTCATTAACATTGATTTAACTTCTAAAGGTTCTAGTTCTGGTCTTGCTTGCAATAGTAATGCTGCTGCTCCTGCTACATGTGGTGCAGCCATACTTGTTCCGCTAATTGCAGTATGTTCCCCATCTCCAAGACATTCATTTTTAGCCCATGCATCTTCCCATTGTGCAGCACAAATCTGGTATCCTGGCGCTACAACGTCTGGTTTTATCAAGTCTTCTTCAGGCCCTCTTGAGCTAAAGTAAGCCATTCCATCTGTTTTTGTTGATGCTCCTACAGTGGTTGCATTTTCAGCACATCCTGGGCATCCTATTCTACCATAATTATATGAGTTTCCTGCTGAAATTGTTGCTACAACTCCTGCACTTACTGCTGCTTCAACTGCTAAGGCTGCTGGATCAGTGTAGGGATCACCACCACTATGTCCAAGACTCATACTAAGAATGTCATAATGGTCTTCAGTATTTCCATCTTGATTTGGATCTGCAGCTCTTTCTATTCCTAATATAACATTTGAAGTTGATCCTGAACCACCTGAACTAAGAACTTTATAAGCAGCCAGCTTTGCTCCTGGAGCAACTCCTTGAAGTACTCCATCTCCTGCTGCTGTTGATGCGACATGTGTTCCATGTCCGTGATCATCCATTGGATCTGAATCATCATTGTAGAAATCATATCCATCTATAACTTTACATCCTGCTCCAAAGCAATCTCCAATGTCTGGGTGATTATAATCAATTCCAGTATCGATGATTGCGATTGTTACTCCTTCTCCTGTTACTGGAAGACCGTTTGAATCTGTATAATTCCAAACATCGTCCGCGTTTATTAGTGGGACTGAGTCATATAGTGTTGTGTTGACTGTTGCATCTAAGAATACATATTCTACTAGATCTAAGTTTTCTAGTTCTTTTATTTGATCTTGAGTTAGGATTGTCGCAAATGAGTCTATAATTTTAAGGTCTTTTACATCTGATTGAGGTTTGACGTCTTTTGTTACTGCTTTTCTTGCAGCTGTGAATCGTGCTTTCTTCATCTCTATAGAATCTTCTTTTAAGAAAGGAGTTCTCATTATAGATATAGAATCAGTTGTTGCAACTTCTCTAAGAGCAGATACTTTTGAAACTTCCTGCAGTTTCATCTTTACAATAACAGGTATTCCTGCGTCAGTTACTTCTGCGTTTCTTGCTGCTGCTTCAGCGTCTAGAAGTATAGGATCAATTTTTTCAAATCGAATTGTCGGTTCTATTGCTGCTAATGCTGTTTGTGTTAGTAGAATAGCGATTAGAAATGTTACTAGAAACATTCTGTTTAGTCCCATTTTGTTTTGTCCCTCCAAAAAATCGTGAATAATTACTGTTTTTAAAGTTGTTTATAACTTCAAAACAAATTGCAGAAACAAGACGATATTTATAAACGTTTAGTCAATCTAACTACTTTCTAAGGACGAATAAAAAGATATAGCTTTATTAATAATAAACAGTTTCCCTCAAACATGAAAGTTGGGGAAAAACATTATCGAACAATCTGGGTGAAAAAAGGAGATAATAAAACAGTCCAGATAATCGACCAAAGAAATTTGCCTCATGAGTTCATAATCGAGGATTTGAAAACAGTTGAAGAAACAGCTCGAGCGATCAAAGACATGCATGTGAGAGGTGCTGGGTTAGTTGGAGCAACAGCGGGTTTCGGGATATACTTCGCAACATTGCAAGCTTCTAAAGAGAATTTTGATGAGGACGTGAAAAAGTTAAGTGAAAAAATACTAGCCACCAGACCAACAACAAACAATATTTCATACGCTGTTAAAAAACAATTGAGAGCTATGAAAAAAGGAAAAACAGTGCAGGAAAAAATCTCTATAGCGCTAAAAACAGCACAAGAAATAACAGATGAAGATGCTGAATTCTGCAGAAGATTAGGCGAACATGGTTACAAAATCATTGAAGAAATAAGCAAAAAGAAGAACGGAGAACCAGTTAATATTCTGACACATTGCAATGCTGGCTGGCTCGCGTTTGTCGATTACGGAACTGCAACCGCGCCAATCTACGAAGCTTTTAACAGAGGAATAAATGTTCATGTCTGGGTTGATGAGACAAGGCCAAGAAATCAAGGAGCAAGACTAACTGCATGGGAACTTTCAAACCATGGAGTTCCTCACACAGTCATTGCAGACAATGTTGGAGGCCATTTGATGCAACACGGCATGGTTGACATGGTCATCGTAGGAACTGACAGGACAACCCATACTGGAGATGTTGCGAACAAGATTGGAACCTATCTCAAGGCTTTGGCTGCAAAGGATAATAATATTCCATTCTACGTTGCACTACCATCCTCGACTTTTGACTGGGAGATGAAAGACGGTGTTAAAGAGATACCCATCGAAGAAAGGGGGAATGAAGAAGTGAAATACGCCCAGGGATTACTAGATGGAAAAGTACAAAAAGTACTATTAACGCCTAAAGATTCTCCTGCTGCAAATTATGCTTTTGATGTCACACCAAGAAGATTAATCACAGGATTGATCACAGAGCGCGGCATCTGCGAAGCAAGCGAGAAAGGAGTACTGGGGCTATATCCAGAGAAGAAAAAATGAGTGACGAAGAAGGATATGTAAAATACAGCGCACATCTAGTAAAAGAATTAGTTCTGCCTGAAGAAGCTTTGCAAAACCTCAATCTTTGGAGAGGGAAAATGTTGGATTTGAACCTGATTGGAATGTATTCCAATGGCATAGGGTTCGGAAACATCAGTGAAAAAATGGGTGATGATTTCATAATCACAGCCACCGCAACAGGTGGAATAAAAAAATTATCAGCAAAATATTATCCTAAAGTCACAAGTTATAATCTTGAGACAAACTCAGTGGAGTATGAAGGTCTTGAAGCACATCCACCTTCTTCAGAAGCGATGACACATGCGGCAGTGTACGAATCAGATCCTGCAGTTAGAGCAATCATACATGTCCATAACTTGGAGATGTGGAAGAGAATTCTCAACAAGGTTCCCACAACTTCTAAAGATGCAGCTTATGGTACTCCGGAGATGGCTAATGAGATAATACGCCTTTTCAGAGAGACTGATGTCAAGGATAAAAAAATATTAGCCATGGCTGGTCATGAAGAAGGAATAATCACTTTCGGAAAAGACTTAACAGAAGCAGGCAATATAATGCTTGAATATTTCTCTAAGCACTAGTAGAAATCACAGCTAAATAGATATCGTCGTATAATTCTCTTATAGAATTGTAAAGCATCTCTTTGTGAGTTGGGTCCATGTCTGCATCGGTGAATTTACCCCTTATCTCAGAATACAGTCTTTTTGCATCATTTAACTGGCTCATGCTAACCATTTTTCTGCAGGTCTCAATTAAATTGTAGAAATCCTGAACTTCCTGATTGAGCTCTGTGACTGGCTCTTCAACTTCATCAGTATATTTAGAATGAATATATTCTTTGAAGCCACCGGATTCTATCTCTTTCCTGTCTTTTCCCAATTGTTTCTCTTCTAACACTATCTCATGCTCGATCTCTCTGACTTCTGCAAGTTTCTCCTTTGTCTCGTGCTCCTTGTACAATAGGTTATCTTTTATAGCATGAAGGTCTTCCCTGTCAGCTGCGAGATGGTCTTCCATAGCCTTGACTTCTTTTTCTCTCAAATCCACTTCTTTCAACCTGGTGTTCAAGTCTCTTATTTCAAGTTTCAACTCTTTCTCTCTTGCCAATAAATTTTCTTTTTGCTTTTCTAGTTTTTTAATATTTGAGACTAATTGTTTATCCCTTGTGACTAACTCTTTATCTCTTTTTTCCAGAGCTTCATTCTGCGCTTTTAGCTTTTTCTCTTTTGCTCTTAAACCATCAACTTCTTTACTCAATTTCTCATCTTTTCTCTCAAGGGCTTCTTTCCTTCTCTTCAAAAAATTCCCTTGCTCAAGAAGTCCTTTTGCTTCAGCTCTTTTTTTGTTGAACTTATCCTTTGTTTCATTGAATTGTTCGAGTTTAGAATTATACTCAGCTACTAATTTCTTGGCGTTGTTCTCAGCTCTGTGCAAATTTATCTTTTCTCTCTGCAAGCGCTTATCAATGACCTCCTGGATGCCATCTTCAATTAATTTGTTAAAATCTTTTTCTTTCTGCTTCAAAGCAGCATTGAATTTCTTTAGTTTTTGTTCGTACCGTTCTGATTTCTTCACACTTCTGTCAATATCCTTTTTCTGAGAGCTCAACTCATACTTCTTATCAACAATGTCTTTCTGCAATCCTTGACCATATTCCTTCAGCAATTCCTTCATCTTCTGTTTTAGAACATTGTTTCTCTGCAACTCGGCTTTTTTCTCATCTGCCAATATCCTGTTTACCCATTTCAAGAACGCTTTTTTGTTGGCCTGCACCCTATGGTCAAACTGTTCATCTTCAATTGATTTTACAGCTGCAAGCAAATCCTTCATCGATTTTATTAGCTTTTCATTGTGATGGATTATGTATGCTGTCGGTCCTTTCTGCAGGGCTTTCTTTGGATGCACAACTATCATGTCAAGTTCTTTCTGGATCAACTCCTGTTCTCTTTCAACTGACTTGAAGTACTGCTCTATAACCCTGTCTACAGGAGATTTCATTTTAGGGATTTTAGCTTTTTTCAAGACAATTTTTCCTTTCTTGATAGGCGGAGCATGAGGAGAAATCTCTTTTGGATGCTTAAGCACCTTCTTTGGCTTTAAAGCTTTTGTCTTTAGCTTTGAAGGAGCTTTTAGATGTGATGGATCTTCAACATCCCATCTTGGAGCATCAACTGTTGGTTCTTGAACTTTATCAGCAACATGTTCCTCAGTCCACTTAGCGGGTTTGAAAGCTGGAGCTTCAACTTTAGGCTCTTCTTTCTTAGCTTCCTTCTCGCTCAAAAGTTTACCTTTTGGCGCACCAGCAACTTTGTTGCTGAGTGTTTCTTTTTTAGCAGCTTTCTTTTTCTCTTTCTTTGTAGGAATCTTGAAATCCTCTCTTAATTTGTCAAGGTCCAGATCAGGTTCTTTTGGCTCTTTGATTTCTTCTTCTTTCACAGCAGGTTCTTTCTTTACAAACATTCGTTTGAAGAAACCGTCTTTCTTAGAATCTTCTTTTTTTGGAGCTGGCTCTTCTTTAGCCTCATCTTTTGAGAACTTTGGTGGTGGCGGTGGTGCTATATCGACAAGTTTAGCCATTAATATTCCCTCTTTTCCCCTAAATTAATATCATTATAATAAGACGCTAGTATTTATACCTTTCGATTTTTAAGCTTTAGTTATAAACTAACCATATTTAATTAAAAAACATTATTTTCACCCAGCGAATTCCAAAAACTACTGCCAAAACAAGGTACCAGTACCAATCAACTTTTAGCACTAATTCAAGAAATGCAGGCCATAAAGTTATAACACATAGAGTGGCGAAAATCGCTGCAATTTGAGCTAGCTTGACATCATACCACTTAATCTTTTTCATAATGTTCTCTGTCCATATAGCAAAATTCATTTTTTAGCCTCCTTGCTCATTATTAGTTTATTTATTTATAAATCCTCCTCTTTATAGCCAAAGTCTAATGTTTAAAGGTTTTAATAAAATATTTAAACATTCAAAAACATTAAGGAACCAATGGCAAAGACCAAGGAATCGGATTTCTATCAACTGGTGGCTTACATTAACAAGCTGTCAGGCAGGATATCTGAGATAGAGGATGAGTCAAAAGATGTCCTGAAAGAGAGTTCTAAAAAAGGTTCTGAACTGAAAAAGATAGTTGCAGGTTTGAAGTCTGAGATTGAGCAGTTGAAAAAAGCATCCGGTTCTGCAAAAGAGATTATTGAAAGACAGAAAAACATAATCTCAAACCTAGCAAAGAATTTCAAAGACATAACAAAAGATGAACAATTTGAACGTTTGAAAGGAAAGATCGATGCCTGGGGTCCGGACAGAATTGCAACTAGGAAAGAGTTGAAGAAGAGTCTTTAGTTTCTGCTTTCAATGCTGCTTCTAATGATTTTATCGCCACTTCTATTTGATCATCTGCAGGTTTTTTCGTTGTTATCTTCTGCAACAGCATTCCAGGAGCAGCTATTATCTTGAATATTTTTTTGTTGTAATGCACTCCTGAAACTTTCAATATTTCATATGAAACTCCTGCTATTACTGGCAGCAATAATATCCTCAGAAAATATTTCATCCAGAATCCAGTGCCAAGAGGTATGAACATATAAAACACTATGCTTATGACCACTACCAATAAAAGAAACTCTGTTCCGCACCTTGGATGCGTGGTTTGGTATTTGCGAACATTCTTCACAGTAAGGTCTTTCTTTGCCTCATAGCAATGAACAGCCATGTGCTCTGCGCCGTGATACTCGAACATCCTCTGCACATCCTTCATCAGAGAAAGAGCCCATAAATACCCTAAAAAAATTCCCAGTTTTATGACACCATCAATGAGATTAAACCAGAAATTGTTAAGTTCAAGAGTTTTCTTGAAAAAATGAGCGAGAAGTAATGGTAAGAACTTGAATATTAACAGAACCGCAACTATTGAAACTATCAAAGTGAAGACAAGTTCCTTTTTTGTCAACTTTTCTTCTTCCTCTTCCAATGCTTCGTTAGCAGAATAAGTCAATGCCCTAGTTCCAAGCACAACAGTTTCCCCTAAAACAATAATACCACGAATAAAAGGAAATCCAAGAAACTTGTTTCTTTTAGTCACAGAAACGTACTTCTGCGTCTTGACAGATATCTTCTTATTAGGTTTTCTGACAGCAACAGCATAATGATTCGGCGCTCGCATCAACACGCCTTCTATAACTGCCTGTCCTCCAATCAAAGGTTTTCCCATGGAGAAACGGATTAAATAATTAGTATAAAAAGTTAGTGATTAGAACTTCTAGATTACAATCCTAAAGATTTAAGAACTTCGCCAATCTGAACTGCACCACCAGACAGGTTCTTGTCTTTCGAAAGCTTATATTTGGCAACAATTTGATAGAGAATATTTAGCTCAGACACTAGGATATTAATCTCTTTTAACCTTGTCTTATCAACATTATCAGCTGAACAAGAAATACCTAGCTCATTAAGCCAAGAAAAGTCTCCTAACAACTCAGCATCAGTAATCTTTCTCTGTTCTTCCAAACCCTCATCAACAAGTTCATCCAGTTTAGCATTATAATCCCCAATTGTTCTATAACCTCTGCATTCTTCAAACAGCTTAAACAAGGATGTAATACCTTTTTTGAGACTTTCATCAGCTATCTCTAGAAGCAAATCATTATAATGTCTTATTCTCTTACCAATAACCATCTCTGCAAGGGTCAATTCCTGATAAGAAAGAGGCTTGTCAAGATAATCATCAATATTATGACTATGATAAACTGGTTTACCCCCCATTGCAGTCATGGTAATGAACAATATATTTTAAGTTTTTTTATTTTTCTTTTTATAATATTTTATTAGTTTTGGGCCACCCCACTTCTTACAATCCTCTTTTTTAAAACCAAGAAGTTCAACATATTTGTAGATTGTTTCAACATCAGGCCCTTCTATTTCCAAGAATTCTGGGATATAAGAGTACTCACCTGTTAATTTGTCAAGCTCAAAGTGAACTTTGTCTATAACATAGCTTGTCCTGTGCTTTTCAAAGCCCTGCCAGCAATGAAAGCCCAACAATTTAAGGATCTGCTTCATCTTTTCAAAGTCTGAGACCTCAACCTCATATTCATCACGAACTTTGGCTTTCTCACTCTTAACATGCTTCTTAAGAGTCAGAGTTGATTTAGAACCACTCTTTCTTAGCCTGAATAAGCCTTTAGACTTGTGTATAGGATCATCTTCAAAATCAAATAGCATTGAATCAACTTTGTCATCAAAAACTTTCTTAGCGCCTAAAGAAACCAGCCTCTTTTCTAATTCTTTCCTGTCTATCTCCAGAATTTTTACTTCAATTTCTCTCATAATTAAAGCTCATAACAAATAGTATATATAAATTACCATTTTACAATAAATTTTTAAATTTGTCATTCTTTGCCATTTTAATGAAGTACATCGCAGACCTTCATATACATTCTAGATATAGCCGGGCGTGTTCAAGCCAGATAGATGTAAAAGTTCTCGAGAAATGGGCAAAGATTAAAGGTGTTCATATGCTTGGCACAGGTGACTTTACACATCCTGACTGGAACAAAGAGCTGAAGGATTATTTGGTCGAGGACGGCTCTGGAATTCTGAAAACAAGCTCTGGATTTCCATATGTTCTTCAGACCGAGATATCGCTAATGTACAGCCAGGCAGATAAAGGGAGGAGAGTTCATATTGTAGTTCTTGCACCAAGCTTTGAAGTTGTTGACCAGATCATCGAGTATTTGCAAAAGCACGGCAGACTGGACTATGATGGCAGACCAATTTTCAAGATATCTGCGCATGATTTTGTATACGAGATGAGAAGGATATCATACGATATTGAGGTTATACCTGCACACATCTGGACACCATGGTTCAGCTTGTTTGGCTCGAAATCAGGCTTTGACTCACTGCATGAATGTTTCAAAGACCAGGAACAGTATATCCACGCTATTGAAACAGGTCTGTCCTCTGACCCGCCAATGAACTGGAGGTTGAAGCAGTTAGACAAGATAAACATTGTCTCGTCCTCAGACATGCACAGTTTCTGGCCCTGGAGAATGGGAAGGGAAGCGACAATATTTGAGTTAAAAGAGTTGACTTACGCAAAATTATTAAGAGCTTTGAGAGCAGGAGAGGGCTTGGCAGGAACTGTGGAAGTAGACCCTAGCTACGGAAAATACCACTTTGACGGCCACAGGAACTGCAATATTGTAATGGATCCAAAAGAAACCCTGAAGCATAAGAACATCTGTCCAGGTTGCAAGCGAGAAATGACATTAGGAGTTGCATATCGAGTTGAGCAATTAGCTGACAGGGAAGAAGGCTACAAAAAACCAGATGCAAAACCCTTCCATACCTTGCTCCCGTTATCAGAGATACTGGCTGCGATTATGAACAAAACTATTTCTGCAAAGATAATATGGAAGGAATACAATAAATTGTTGAAGAGGTTCGGCTCAGAGTATAATATATTATTCGATGCTCCTGAAGAAAAAATCAAGGAAGAAACACATCCAAAGATTGCAAAAGCTATAATGGATAACAGGGCTGGTAAATTAAAAGTTAAGCCTGGCTATGATGGAGTTTATGGAGAACTAGAAATTGACAGCATCGAAGAAAAAGAAGTTGTCGAAGAAGAGAAGAAGCCAAAACCAACGCAGAAAGGACTTGGTGAGTTTTTCTAATTCTTATAGAATACCCCTTCCTTGTAATTCTCAAAAACCTTTTCGCTTGGAAAATAAATCGGTGACGGCAACTCGTTAAGGTCAAACCATTTCCACTCTGTTATTTCATCAGGTTCCAACACTTGTGCTTCTCCTTCAGAATCTTCGCATAGAAAACCTGTTGTCACGAAGTGAGCGCCTTCGACAATGTCATTTGTTAAGGTTATGACTTTCATACTCTTGACTTTAATACCTGTTTCTTCCATCACTTCTCTTTTGGCACCTTCTTCAAATGTTTCGCCAAAGTGAAGCTTGCCGCCTGGCATTGTCCACTTCCCAGCACCTTCCAGTAAACTATCTGCTTTTTCAGGATCGTCATGGCGTCTGCCAAGTAATACCTTACCATCTCTAAGAATCATCACTCCAAAACCTACACCAATTTTTTTATCCCCCATAGAAAAGCTGATAAAAAATAATCATTAATAAATTTATCGGGAGTTAATCTCAGACACAACTGCATCAGCCCATTTTTCACCATGCATATGTTTTCCATACAACACTAAACCAGCGTGACATGGAGGAGTAAAGTCTGTCTGCATTGTTTCTTTTGTTAAATAATTGTACAACCCAGATTCATTAGCTGGAGCAAAAGCGACATCAACAGAATCATTCGGACGTTCTTCTAATGGTCTACTATTAACTTGTTCTCTTACTTCTTGTGAAGACACATTTATAGGAATATAACCAGTTAAATTTGGTTTTCTTGGAAATGAAAGTTGATCTTCTGTTAATCCCAAAAATCTAAAGTCAGCTGGATTATATTGATCTTGAGAAACCATTATTTCTTCAGCAATTTCATCAATCTGATATTCTACAACCTTAGTTGTAACTAATTCAATGTCTCCGCCTTGATTATGATAAATATTTGGGTATACATTGGTATCCCCTCTAACAGTCAATGTCAGAAGTCCATCGGTTGTTATTACAAAAGTATCAATCCCTAAAGCAGGTCTGGGTAAAAGAATTCCTGCCTCGGCATACATATCCTTTATTGTATCATCATTCAAAGCTCTGTTATAAGGATAAAATGATTGATCAACCATTATCTTGACAGAATCATTCTTTTGTAAATAACCAACCATGGTTACAACCGGTCCTGGCCACATATCAGGTTTGTCTCCTTTGTATATTGCGTTTAAAGGATTCTTAGAACTGTCTAAATGATAAGGTTTTATAATCCACCCTTCGTCTGGTTTATTAACCTTCTCAAATTGATCTTGTAATTGTTTGCCCCAATTAGTTCTTATTATCTTACTAAGACCAAGAGGTTTTTTAGTAGGATAACTAACAAATTTTATATTTTTACCATCGATTGGCATCTCAAAATCTTGAACTATGTTCCAAGTATCTGTTTTCATAAACAGCCAGAAATTAGAAGTAGTTTATATAGTTTAACCCAGATAACTCATATATTTCTTATCGCTCTCTTCTGTTGTCTTTGTGGTTTGCTGCATCAATGTTTTGAGTTTGCTCTCGAAGTCCACTGCCTGTTTCATCAAAGGCTTGTAGTCAACCTTCAAACCAAGGTATTTATCCAAAACCTCTATGACTTTCGCAGCTGCTTTGCTGTCTGGCAAGGCAGAATTTGTTTCTGCAAAGATGCATACAGCATCATCGTGTTTCAGCATTATACTAGAGGTGACACCGACAACTATGCTTTCATCTATCGGTTTCAAGCCGACTTTTTTCAAGGCATCATCACCAAAGTAGAATAATTGAGTATCTTTATCAGACATCATTGCCTGCGATGCAACCCCTTCAATGCTTATTATTTTCTTGGCCTTTACCTGTTCGGCCATTTCAAGTATTGCTTCTGCAATATCCCATTCTTTGCCCTTGGGATTCAGGATGGTTTGCAAAATTATAATATTGAATTTCTTTGAGTAATGAACCGCCATCGGCTTAACCAATTTGCCCTTGTGGATAGCAACCATTGCAGGCAGGTCATCGTACAAGAACTCACCAATCATCTCGCATTGCATATGCTCTATCAAGAATTCTGTGACAATTGTTCCGATAAGGCCAAAACCTGGAAAACCTTCAATGATTATTGGGTTCTGCGGTTTTTTCTTGAGAAGTATTTTCATATATGGCACCTCTTACGATTAATCTTATGAGAAGAATGTTTATAAATTTTTCCAAAACAAGATTTATAAAACATTAACCCATTCTAACACCATGAGCTTTGAAATTCCTAAGATAGAGAAATCGACTTTTTATCTTGATGTAGCTTTCTCAAGAGCAAGAAAGAAAGCATCTGAAAAGAGAAGCGGTTTGAAAGTTGACAGATTAAAGAAGTCGAAAACATTGGAGATTGAGAAAGTAGATGCTATAAACGACATCCTCAACAGCAAACTCGCAAAGATAATAACATCTTTCCCAAACTTCGACAATCTGACAGAGTTCTACACAGAATTAGTCAAGACAGTTATAGAATACAAAGAACTGAAGAAATCTTTGGGAGCGATGAACTGGGGAAAGAACAAAATTGCTGATTTCTCAAAGATCTACAAAGTTAAGATAAAGAGATGCAATGACCTGGATGTCATCAGGCGCTTTGGAAAAGAATACTACGGCAGGATATCATCAGTCCTGAAACAAATATCAAAAAACCTGGAGTTCCTAGAAGAGTCAAGGAGAATCATGAGGGACTTTCCATCAATAAAAGATAATCTCTTCACTGTTGCGATAACTGGCTTCCCGAACATAGGAAAAACAACTTTGCTCAGTAAGATAACAAGCTCGAAACCAGAGATAAAAGCATATGCATTCACCACGAAGAAGCTTAACATCGGCTACATGAAAAAAGATTATAAAAAAATACAATTCATAGATACCCCAGGCACTCTTAACAGAGTGAACAAGATGAACAATATAGAAAGGATAGCATACCTTGCATTGAAGTACTGCGCACATATGATGGTATATGTCTATGACTTGACAGAGCCATACTCTTTGAAAGACCAGAAGAAACTATTGAAAAACCTGAAAGACTTCGATAAGCCGATAATAATATACTTGAGCAAGACTGATATCTTGGATAAGAAAACAGTAAATGATTTCAAGAAGAAAAACAAAGTTATAACAGATATTGATTCTTTGAAAGAAAGCGTGTTAAAAGAGTTTAAGAATTATTAAGCGTTTTTCTCGACAACTACACTGCAAGAGCAAGGCAACTTATGTTTTATCCTATCAATGGCTTTCTTGCCGGTTTCCAAGAATTCTTCGTCAACAAAAGCTTGGTACATTATTTGCCCCTTTGAAATCTGAGCTGCCAAACCAACAGGTTTGCCAAAGGATTTCTTCATACCTGTACTCATTCTATCAGCTCCGGCACCTGCAGCCAAAGGATTCTCCCTTAGAACATGATGTGGATAAACCAAAACCTTGAGTTTGTAACCTGTTTTTCCACAAGTTGCTTCTAATAACCTGTTGCTTGTCAATCTGCCTGATTCCAAGGCATTATGCCTTATCTGGATGTCAGCGCCGCTTTTCAAGGAGACAACGTAGTCAAACTTCTTCTTCAAATCACCCATCTCAAACTTTACAACCTTATTATGAGGGACTGCCCTGACAAATTGCTGACTTCTGTACTTGCTTTTCCTTGTATAAGGTCTTTCAATCCTCCTATAAGCAACAGCTCTTCTTAGTTTTACCATGGGTTTGCGAAAAAGTAACCTATTTAAATATATTACTGTTTTTTAAATTCAATATAGCCCCGTAGTGTAGTGGCCAAATCCTTATCAGGCTTTACCGAGCTGTGCGGCATGCGCTTCGCTTAGCCCCACGGTTAAAAAACCTGTAAGCGGTCAATCATGTCAGGCCCTGGACCTGGCGACCTCGGTTCGAATCCGGGCGGGGCTATTCTTTTCAAAAACTTTAAATAATTCAAATTCTAAGAATATAATGTAGTAAAGATGAATGGAATAGTACAGGAACACATAGACGACTTTGTTGAAGAAGCAATTCCTAATGTTTTAACTAAAACAGTTGATTTTCTAGACAGAACTTATACCAGATGGAAGAGCATAGATCCTGAATTGAGAAAACTAATAGTTGCAGTAACTATGGCTGGTCTATTAATAGGCAATATGTGGTATCAAGGAGTAAAAGGCAGTTTTGAAAAACAATCATACAATATTCCTGAACAAGATCCAATTGAATACACTCATACAAGCTACAATGTTTAGAATAATTTCTCTCCAGTTTCCAAATCAAATATTTCAATGACATCTGCAGGGCATTGCTCGCAAGCCATCTGCAAATACATGGTGAGCTCTGTTTCAAGAACCCAAACATCACCTTCTTTTTTAGAGCCTTTAAGGTCCGCTTTTGCATCCTCTGTATTCATCTCCCAAAGCTCAGGATTAAGATTAGCACATGTCACTGCGCTGATGCACTTATCACGGTCATAAACAACCTTGACTTTCTTCATGAATTGCTCGAATAAGCTTTTTCTTATAAAATTATCGAATACAACAAAAGACTTTTAAATACTTCATTATTCAGCAAAAAACATGACTCCAACCAAAGTTCCTACAAGAGACAAAGATGATTGGGAGATGGACACGAAAAGCTATGTTCTTATCAGGATAAGCAATGGACAGATTGAAGTAGGTGTTATGAAGGTTCAAGAGGATCAGTTAATGGGCGGATTCGTGAAAAGCCATGAGGAACTTGCAAGATACAGCGGAGAGGATCCTGAGGATTTATACTACAAGATAATCAAAGACGGCTGGATAACAAATATGCAGCATGCAGCATACCTAGGAAGTGAACTCAGAAAGGCATATATTGCGATTAAGAAAAAATTGAAATATATGCAAGATTCAGAATTGTGAGTCTAATTCATAAATCCACAATCAGTCAAAACATCAGTAACACTTCCAACAACATTTAATTCTTTAATTTCATCAACAGAAAAAAACTTCACTTCGGAAAGATCTTCTTTGGCTTCTAATTCATTAAGGTTTTTAGCTTTTGCCAAGAAAAAGAAAACCATGCCATGATAATTGCCAGGAACATTAATAATTTCTTTCCAACATAAAAACTTAACAATATCAACATCCAAGTTTGTTTCTTCTTTAATCTCTCGAATAGCAGCCTCTTCAAGGGTTTCTCCAAAGTCAACTCCTCCACCTGGAATTATCCAAAGACCATTAGCATTAACCTTATTTCGTTCACCTAATAATAACTTACCTTCATGCTCAACTAAAACAGCCGCCCCAACTCTCGGTCTTTTTTCGCTCATAAAATTAGGTATAATATAACGATATATAAATATACTGCAACGAAAAGCTTTTCTAGTTAAAGTATATAAACAAATCTTCAATCTCAACATCCATGGTCGATCCTTTAGATATAATATTAGTGAGCACAAACAGGTTTCTTGAAGATCCTGCAGAAGAAGATGGTGGGATATCTCTGATTTCACATATTCTTAGAGAAAAAGGACTTTCTCCAAAAGCAATTTTTATTGGCGACTATGATCCTAAAAAAATACCTGAGAATGCAATCGTTGGTTTTGGCTCTCACTATGAAAGTCTTGATAGAATTTTGAAAACAGCTTCATTGGCACATGAATCAAACTTTGTGGTTCTTGGAGGTTCAGCAACTTTTTATAAGGATGTGAATAAAGAACTTCTAGAAACAGGATTAATTGACGCTGTTAATTATAAACACACTCAACCTTTTATAGACTTTGTGACTTCAATTAATGGTCAAAGATCAAAGGAAGATTTATTGGCCTTAGCACAAGAAAAGGGCTTGGCAACACTTGGGAAGCCATTTGTTAAAGCAGGAAAATTTCCTTCTCTTGAAAACCTATCTTTGCAATTAGTTACTAAAAATGATGAGGAAGGCAAATCAACTGTTTTAATTGTTCCTCCAACTCATGCTTGTGTTCATGCTTGTGATTATTGCACTCAGAATTTCTTTGCGTTTCCAGATCTTGTCCCACAAATTGTTGAACTTGCAGAGAAATATCAGCGAGAAGGAGGGTCTATTTCAAGGGTCGAATTCAGGAGCTCTTTCTTAGATGAGAAAAGTGTTAGTGATGCAAGGAGAATTTTGCCTGTTATTAAAGGAAATCCCGACACTTCTTTTTATGTTGATTCGTCTCAGTTAGTGCCTGATTTGTATGATGAAACTGTTTCATTATTGAATGAGTTTAATTCAGATAGGACCTTTATTGGTTTAAATGCTATCAATGCATCAACAGCGAAATATGTTGGTCGGAATCTTAATGGTAAGCCAAGATCTGAAGAGCAAATTACTGCTGAAAAAGAAGGTATTATACGATTAATGAAGGAAGATCGTAGTAAGCATCTTTCTAACCCAGCACAATACGTAGTTAGTGTTATGGTTAGTCCTGGAGATGATGAAGAAAGCATTTCAGATTTGCTTTCTTTTACTGTTAAAATGATGCACAAATGCCTGCAATATAAAACTA
>JABMPT010000014.1 GCA_013202845.1 Candidatus Woesearchaeota archaeon
CCGTACTTCCCAGGCGGCGAGTTTAACAACTTCTTTTCGACACTGCACAAACCCGTAGTTTGTGCAACACCTAACTCGCAGCGTTTACGGCCAGGACTACTCGGGTATCTAATCCGGTTCGCTCCCCTGGCTTTCGTCCCTCACCGTCGGATCCGTTCTAGTCAGATGCCTTCGCCATCGGTAGTCCTCTAGGGATTATACCATTTTACCGGTCCCCCTAGAATACTTCTGACTCCTCCCGGTCCCGAGTCTAGTAGTGTCTTCTGCAAGCCGTCAAGTTAAGCCTGACGATTTCACAAAAGATTTGCTAGACCGGCTACGGACGCTTTAGGCCCAATAAATGTGATTGCCACTTGTGGCGCTGGTGTTACCGCGGCGGCTGGCACCAGTCTTGCCCACCACTTATTCGCCAAGAGATTTAGTCTTGGCAAAAGCCTATGCAAAGCATAAGCACTTGGGATCCCCTTATCACACTTGCGTGCATTGTAAAGGTTTCGCGCCTGCTGCACCCCGTAGGGCTAGGACCAGTATCTCAGTGTCCTTCTCCGGGCTACCTCTCTCAAGGCCCGTACGGATCTTTGGTTTGGTGGGCCATTACCCCGCCAACAGCCTAATCCGCCGCCGTCTCATCCTTAGGCTCGAATTTAGGAGATAAATCATTCCAGACATAATCTCTTATCAGGTGTTAACCTCAGTTTTCCGAGGGTATCCCTGACCTAAGGGCAGATTAACGACGTGTTACTGAGCATTTTGCCTCTCTTACGAGAAGACTTGCATGGCTTAGTCGAATCCCAATAGCAGCAATCTCCCGCAGGATCAACGGGAATTGTTGAATCCTGAGTATCCACTTTGAATACCGTGGGATTGCTATTTTTGGTCGCAAATAATATTTTGTACAGAATTGGCTCTAATTATAGAGCTATTATAGGTACTACATTCCTATCAATACTTGAGTATTTATGTCAAGCACGTATATGTGTATGGTATTCGTCATGCAAGCGACCCGAGGGTCTCTGACAGAATTTGGAGTTGATGTGTAGGAAATCTCGGTTCGGATTTCCGCATCTTCACATCATTTTATGTGAGAATATCAAGGAAAAAATAACTGTTTATAAATCTTGCGCTTAGAATAGTGAAAAAGGTATGATGATTTTGCATAGTTTTTAATATTTCCTTTCATTTCTGTTCTTGATGGGGATAAAAACCTTATTAACAACTCTTGGGGTTATCACAATTATAGGAGGTTGTGCTAGTAATTCTGATGATATATATCTAGGGTCAGGCATTGAACTTGCTTCTTATGAAAGTGATTTCAGAACAGCTGGAGAGCTTGCTGATAAAGTAAAAGAATCACATTTACAGATGCTCGCTGAGAAAAAGTTGCCTTTTGAAACTATGTCAGATGGTCAGTTCATGGTTGGCATCTACTCTGCAGAAGCATACAACAGATTCTTTGACACAAATGTAGGTTTTATTTATATTGAAACTTTTGACATGATTAATTCTATGCTTTCTGCTCAATTAGAATCTAACTTTATTGTTAGAAATCATTGTGATAAGAAACTGCGCAATGAAAGAGTTATTCTTATTGATGCAGGTGCGGGAAAGCCTAATGGAAGACTTGATGGAGTCTTGATTCTGAAAGAATTCTTTGATTATAATACAAATATGATTATTAATTCAAGAGTACCCTCTTGTGAACCTAGAATGGCCATTACACAGAAAATTGTTCCATTGTCTTCATACGGTGAAGATACTGACATGACAACTTCTGTTGATGATTTGTATGATATGCTTATTAAGGGAATGGTCTTCGATTAGTCTCTTTTATAAATAAACTAAGTAAGGTTTATAAATATGACCTCATTCTCGACTATGAGATGACAACAATTGTTGTTAATGGGCTTCCAAAAATAGGTAAAACAGGAATAGCCGAGAGAGTCCAACAATTATACAGAGACAATTTTAATTCTGATTTAGGCGTTGTTTCTCTTGGTGATACTTTTTCTAAAATTGCTGAAGAGCTTTATGGAGTGTCTTCAAGGAAAGTCCCAAGTATGCAGTATAATGTTAAGCAAGGATTAAGGATAGCTGCTGTTGAGAGAGTTGCCAAGAATTTATTAAGAGAGGATTTGGATAGGTTTCAGAGAGCTGTCAATGAAAGAAAATCTGTTGTTAAAGAAAATCCTTTGATTATAGAGACTCCAATAACAGTTTATGAAGAGGAAGGTGGCGTGCCAGATATTGTTAGAGATTTTAAGGATTTTCAAGAGTTTAATAATATCCGCAATATTGATGCTATGGTTACTATAATTGATTCTCCTCAATCTCTGGCTGGAAGGCTTGAAGGAACAACATATCCTTATGATTGGTTTACATTATTGGATTGGGAAGGATTTGAAACAGAAACAGCAAGATCACATGCAAAATCTCTTTCAACAAGGCATTTAGTTATACCAAGACATCATGCAGAATTAAGTTTGTTAAAGTTAATTTTTGATATTGAACATAATAGGGATCCAACCATTGTTTACAATGCTCGACCAATTACTGATCTAAAAGATAAGCCAGGAGATTCAGATGATTTTCTTGCAAAAAAAGCAAATGCTAGGTCTTCAATAAATGTATTTGCGGAAAATTTGGAACAATATTCTATTGTAGTAGTTCCTATTGAAGCTGTTAACGAGTCTAATATTGAGATTCTAAAATCTTATGAAAGAAAAAGGTTTAGAGAAAAGGAAAGAGATCATACAATAAGACGTGATATAGGATATTTTGTTCCGAATAGTAATCTTGTCGTTGCTTTTTTTCCATATATTTCAAATTTTAATATAGAGAAACCTTTCAAGTATGAGAGCACTGGAACAGAAGATGAAATGCGTAATTCACGTATTATTGCCAAACCCGTGGTTCTTATAGTTGGTGGTGAGCAAGATAAAAAAGTATTTGGTCTCAGACCAACAGCACATTTTACAAGAGACCACTATCTTTTCAAAGCTCTTGGAGACTTAGAAAACTCCAAATACAGAGATGATATTACTGTAAAAAAAGATCTGAGTTTGCTTTTAGAAGATGGAAAACCAAAATATCATGAGTTTGGAAAGATAATTTCTGAAATATATCATCCGAAGAACTAATTAATAGAAGTTCTTTTTCATCACAACAATATTTATATATTATTTTTACCAGTAATTAAATAGGTGGTTACTGACACGCGGAGAAAACAAAAACACGACAGATATATTGAAGCCTTGCATGAGAGATTAAGGCCTAATTATGATTCTATATCCACCAATGTTTCGCTTTATTCTAAAAGGAGAAAAAAAGTAGCAGAGATAGATTTGTTGGCTGAAAGAGAGGACACAGTTGATGCTTTCGAGGTTAAATGCAGCTATAGACCTGTCAAGGCAAAGAAACAATTAAGAAAGATAAGAAAGCTTGTTCCAAAAGTCAAGAGAACATATTTCTTCTGTGGAGAATCAAATCAGATTGAGATTATTCTTTAATGAGCTCCTATTTCTAAGAATGTCAAGCCAACCATTATTGCGATTCCGATAATTATTGCCAGGACATGCAATATTGAGTCCCATAGTTTGCAATGCCTGTGGAGTTCTGGAACCAGGTTTGATGCGGCGATGTAAATGAATGTTCCTGCTGCAAACGGGATTATGAAAGTTTCAAAACCTTCTATTCTTCCTGCCAGAACTAATCCTATTACTCCTCCTACTATGGCAGTGGCTGCTGATAGTAAGTTGAAGAATACTGCTTTGCCTTTTGACATTCCAGAATACAATAATACTCCAAAGTCAGCGATTTCCTGTGGTACTTCATGGAAAATGATTGAGATAGTGGCTGCTATTCCTAATGGGATACTAACTAGATAACTTCCTGCAATAATCATTCCATCTAAGAAGTTATGCACTCCATCTCCGATTAAATTTAGTGGTGCTAAGTGATATCCGTGACTATGAGCTTTCTTATCAACTTCATGTTCACATTTGTTCTCATGATGCCAATGAATAAATCTTTCTAGGATAAAGAATACAATGAAACCAAATAATATATTTATTGCAACACTTAATGTATATCCATTTGCAACAGCTTCTGGTATGAAGTGGATAAACACACTTCCAAGCATTGTTCCAACTGATAAGCTTAATAGAACAACTAAGAACTTCTTAGGTATTTTTTTCTTGAAGAAAAAAGGAATAATAGCTAGAACAGCAATCAAAGAAACAATAATAACGCTTCCGAAAATGTAAATTAGATGATTCATTAATGTTTGAAAGATAATAATAGTATATAAGATTTTCTAAGAATTATTTATTCTGTCTCTTTCTTTTTTCTTTCTTCATCTTTTTACGTTGCCACTTCCAACGCATTTGACCTTTCTTTTTCCAACGTCTGGAACTTCTCTTCATTCTTGACTTCCTTCACAGCTCTTTGCTGCTAATTAGACCTCCGTTATGAATTGTTGGAAAAGTGGTGTATTTAAAAAACTTTTTATATCCACTACTATTATGTTCTAATATGAAAAACCTCTTATCATTGCTACCTAAGAAAGACAGGGTTCTTTTTTACATATCTTGGGCTGTGAAGATTTCTATATTGATAGCTTTGGTAACTTCAATTGTTAAATTTAGGATTCTGCTGGCAGCTTTGTCTTTGTTGGTGTTGATAATTTCTTTCTTTCCTTCACTCATTCAGCGAAAATTTAAGATTATACTGCCACCGGAGTTTGAAACATTGTTTGCCTTGTTCCTTTATAGTTCGTTCGTGCTAGGAGAAATGAAGGGTTACTATTTTAGATATCCTTGGTGGGATTTAATGCTTCATAGTTTGTCAGGAATAATGATTGGTTTGATAGGTTTCATGATAGTATATTCATTGTATTATACACATAAGGTTGTTTTTGCAGCTCATTTCGCAGCTGTCTTTAGTTTCTGTTTTGCACTTGCTATAGGTGCATTGTGGGAAATATTTGAGTTTACTGTGGATTCTGTTTCTGGTGTGAAACTTATGCAGAAATCCGGCTTGATTGACACCATGTGGGACTTGATAGTTGACGCAGGTGGTGCCTTGCTTGTCTCTATTAGCGGATATTTCTATCTTAAGGGAGGAGACTCTTTTCTAATGGAGCGATTTGTCAAGAGTTACATAAGATTGAATAAGAGAAGTTTAAAGAAAAAAAAAGAGATTGTTTAAGCTATGTATGTGCCCAGTGCTTTCTTTAACTCTTCTACTTCATTTACAGGTGTTGGATCGGTTTCATATCTCAATGCTAAGAAATAAGATGTCCAATCGCCTATATAGATTGAGGAGAATAGTTTTGTCAATAAAGTATCTCCCTTTATCGCAATATCAGTCACATCAATGCCCTGTTTTCTGTATCTGTCCTTTGTTATCTCCATCCTTTTAACTACTCTGTGTGGATCCAAATCTGTTCTGATCATGATGCAATGGAACTTTGCTGTAAGGTTTTTTGTGCTTGAGAGCTCATTGTGGTTTAGTTCTGGGAATAAATTGTAGAATGCCATGACTTTGCTGTTCTCATTTAATTGTGTTTTCCATCTATAAGCAACTGGTCCAAATAGTTCAGATGAATATATGATTGGAACTCTGCCAACCAACTTTTCAGAAAGGTTTATGCCTGTTTCCATGAATATCTTCTTGTCAAGGCCTTTCACTAAGTGCTCAACTTCTTTCTTGTGATTACCAGTGATTCTTAGAATCTCCATAACTCTCAGCATTGGAAAGAATGAATATCCCAATGCGGCTCTTGGCTGCAAATCTCTTGGAATCTTAATAACTTGAGTCCTGTTGGTTATCGCCATGTTTGAGAGCTTTCCGCCAGATGTTATAATTACTGTTTTGCATCCTTTTCTCAAGGCATCCTTGTAGGAAGAAATAGTCTCTTCGGTGTTGCCTGAGTAGCTGCTGATAACCACGAGTGTTTTGGTGTCAGCATCGTTTGGAAGATCATAGTCTCTATTGACAATTATAGGTGTTTTTTCTTTATGAAGATAAGCTTTCAAAATGTCTCCTGCAATAGCACTTCCACCCATTCCGGCAATGATGACTTTGTTTATTTCACCATCAAAGTTTACTTCCACTTTTTGCCTGTAAGCTAGATTAATCTGGCTTGCAAATCCTTGGATTATACTCTTCATGTCCTCTTTATCATACTCATAATAATCGTCAGGAAAAACTTTTTCATCATCAACTTTCATTTCTTCTTCAGCCATGAAAACCACCTTTAATAAAATAATCTCTTATTGTTTATATAATTTATGAAACTGTAATCTTTATAAGCGCTGCGTTTTTCTCAAAAGTTATGAAAAAGGTTTTTATTAACACCTATGGCTGTGCCCATAACCAGGCAGATTCTGAGTTCATGGCAGGTCAATTGAAACAGGAAGGATTTGAGATAATCGATAGTAAAAAAAGTGCTGACCTTGTCCTGATTAACACTTGCTCTGTCAAGGATCCTTCTGAAAAAAAGTTTTTCTCTGAATTAAAAAGAATAAATAAACCAGTTGTTGTTGCCGGTTGTGTGCCACAAGCAGATAAGAATAATCCTGTTTTGAAAAACTATTCTTTGATTGGTGTCAAGCAGATACATAACATTGTTGAGGTAGTTCATCAAACCCTGGCCGGTAACAAAGTTCATCTCTTAAAGCAATCTAAAGATGTACATTTAAACCTGCCAAGAATAAGGAGGAATCCTTTGGTTGAAATAATTCCTATATCTTCTGGTTGCTTAGGTTATTGCACTTTCTGCAAGACAAAGTTTGCAAGAGGCAGCCTATTGTCTTTCAAAGAAGAAGTGATCATCAAGCAAATAAGAACAGCATTGAATGAAGGAGTCAAGGAAATATGGCTGACATCAGAAGACACAGGTCCTTATGGTTTAGACATTGGTACAACTCTCCCTAAACTATTGAAAAACATCTTGAAAATCCAAAAAGACTTCAGAGTAAGACTTGGCATGATAAATCCAGAATATGTTAAGAGGTATGATGATGCGCTAATTGATATTTACAAAGATGAAAGGATGTTCAAGTTCTTGCATGTACCGGTTCAATCTGGCAATGACAGAATTCTGAAGCTTATGAAAAGAGAATATACAATTGAGGAATTCAAAAAAACAGTAATTAAACTAAGAAAAGGAGTGCCTGAATTGACTGTGGCAACTGATATCATCTGTGGTTTTTCGTCTGAAACTGATTATGAGTTCTTAGATACATTGGAATTAGTTAGAGAGTTCAAGTTTCCAGTTCTCCATATCTCAAAGTTCTATCCAAGACCTGGAACAAAGGCTGCAAAGATGGAAAAACTTAATACAAAAATAGTAAAAAAGAGATCAAGGGTCTTGACAGCGCTGAATGAAGAGCTTGTAACAAACAAGGAATGGCTTGGTTGGAAAGGAGAAATAATGATTGATGAAAAAGGAAAGAACAAAACTTTTGTTGGCAGAAATAATTCTTACAGGCCAATTGTTGTTAAGGGAAAAGATTTGTTTGGAAAAAGAATAAAAGTGAGAATAGTGGATGTTTTCAGGGATTATCTAAAAGGAGAAATTATCTAAGAAGCTTTAGAAACTCTTCTTTCTGCAACTCTATCTGCAACTTCATTTGTTGGGATTTGCTCTATTTTTGAGATCTCTATAACTTCTCTCATCGTGTTGTATATACTTCTTACTTTTTCAAGGGCTGCCTCTCTACTGTAACCATTGCCGTTCTTTCTTCCTGAGAGTTCTACATAGACATTTATTAGTCCACCTGCATTCACTAAGTAATCAGGTCCGTAAAGAATTCCTGCTTTCATCAATCTTTGACCATCTTTTACAGTATCTAATAATTGATTATTCGCAGCTCCACATACTATTTTATAACAGCTATTTTTTAGGACAGGAACAGTGTCTTTGTTAAGTATTCCTCCTAATGCACAGGGTACAAATATATCTCCTTTCTTAGAATATATTTTGTCAGGATGACTCACTTGTATTCTGTCATTGTATTTCTCATTGGTTGCCAGTTCAAAATCTTCTATGTATTCTCTTAACTGATCTATTTTCTTTCTTCTTTTATCAGATATTATTAATTTCTCAATTCCGCCTTTGAGAAGCATCCTGCTTAATTGCTTTCCAACATGTCCTGCTCCCTGCAAAGTGGCAGTCAATCCTTCAAGAGAATCTGTTTTATACAACCCTTCAACACAGGCTATCAACGCCTGATAGACTCCTGCAGCTGTGATTATTGAAGGGTCTCCACTGCCTCCTCTTGAGTATGGATATCTTGGAAGTCCGACAACATGTTTTGTTCTTTCAAATACTACTTCCATGTCATCAACGTTTGTTCCCACATCTTCAGCAGTAATATAATTTCCTCCAAGTGATTCAACAAAGTCTCCGAATGCCAAGAATAACTCTCTTCTCTGTTCACCATTATTATCTCCTTTTCCAAAATCAGAAGGTGCATTGATGGTTGCTTTTCCACCGCCAAGATCCAGTCCTGCTAAAGATGACTTGTGTGTCATTCCGTTAGCTAGTCTTTCAACATCAGTAGTTTGCTCTTTTACACTATCATATCTCTTCATCCTGCTTCCGCCAAGTGCAGGTCCCAGGGCTAAGCTATCTATGGCTATTATTACATGATGACCTAATATGTCTTCTTTATGAAATTCCAACTTAACCCCCAAATACTCCTGTATAGTAAAAATTAGTTCTAGTATTTAAAAGTTTCTTTTCATCATACTTTGTCACACTTGAGTAATACTTTATCATATAAATCAAAAGATTTAAAAAGGAAAAGTTTTTCTAGAGGCGCATGAAAGAGAGGGTGACATTAACACTTGAGAGAGGATTGCTTGACCAGATAGACAAAAGTGTAGATGGCGGTAGAGTGAAGAATAGAAGCCATGCAGTAGAGATGCTTCTAAGACAAGCAATCGGTGTAGAGAAACCAACAAAAGCTCTAATACTCGCGGGAGGAAAAGGAAAAAGATTAAAACTCCTGAGCAGAGATTTGCCAAAGCCATTAATGGAAATAAAAGGCAAGCCAATATTACAATATAATATAGAACTCTTCAAGAAGTATGGTATAAAGGATATAATCATATCGGTTGGTTACAAAGCAGATCTGATAAAGAAAAAAATTGGTGATGGAAAGAAGCTCGGTGTGAACATAATATATATAGAAGAAAAGAATCCCTTGGGAACAGCAGGTCCATTAAAACTTGCAAAACAATTCCTAAAAGAAACATTCATAATGTGCAATGCAGATGAACTGAAAGATGTGAATCTTGATGACATGTTTGCATTCCATCAAGCGAACAAGGGATGTGCAACTATAGCATTGACAAGTGTACAAGATCCATCAATGTATGGAGTCGCTCTATTAAACGGTAATAAGATAATAACCTTTGTTGAAAAACCACCAAAGAATAACGCTCCATCAAATCTAATAAATGCAGGTCTATACATATTAGACCCTAATGTAATTGATTATGTTCCTGAAGGATTTGCGATGTTGGAAACAGATGTTTTTCCAAAATTGGCTTCTGAAGAAGAGCTTTGTGGTTATCCTTTTAGTGGACAATGGTTTGATACAGGAACTCCTGAGAGATTCAAAAAAGCAGAGGATAGTTGGAGGGGTTTTCTATAAATGGGTATATTTAAGGCCTACGATGTTCGAGGCAAGTATCCGGAAGAGGTGAATGAGAAGCTGGCCTATAACATAGGCAGGGCAATGGTTATACTTCTAAAAGCAAAGAATTTCTTAGTCTGCCAGGATGCAAGAGAAGGGTCAAAAGAACTTTCTGATGCGTTGATAAAAGGAGTTATTGATCAGGGAGCAAATGCTACCTATGCAGGACTTGTGACAACACCTATGTTCTATTATTTCAAATACAAGAAAGGATTCGATGCAGGTGTCATGGTGACTGCAAGTCATTTGCCAACAGGGTACAATGGTTTTAAAGCCATGAAAGTAGGCAGAGAATTCATGGGTCTGGACTCAGGATTCAGAGAAGTGGAAGAATTATTGGAATCAGGAGAACTAGAAAAAACTCTACTAGCAGAACAGAAAGGAACTGTTGCAGAAGACAATTACGAAGAAGAATATGTTGATTTCATAATAAACAGTGCTGTTGGAGAATTAAAAGGAAAAAAGATAGTTGTTGATGGAAGCAATGCAATGGCCGGGCCAATAGGAAAAAAGATATTGGACAAAGCAGGAGTCGATTATGTAGGCTTGAATATGGATTACAATCTGGAAAATCCTTCGCATGGATTGAATCCTCTGAAAGCAGAAGCACAGCAACAAGTTAAGGATAAAATTATGGAAATTGGAGCTGACCTGGGAGCTGTATTTGATGCAGATGGCGACAGAATAATACTTGTTGATGATAAAGGAAATGATCTTCCAGGTGATTATGCAGTTACTTTATTGGCAAAATTCTTGGCAAAGCCCGGTGACAAGATAGTGCATGACTTATTGTGTGGGAGAGCTTTTAGGGAAACAGTTGATTCAATGGGTTGTGAAAGAGTTGAAAGCAGGGTTGGTCATGTTTTTATGAAGCATGCAATGGTTAAGAATGATGCAAGGCTTGGTGCAGAAGCATCTGGTCATATGTTCTTCCAAGAAGCAGGAGGAGCTGAATCTACTATCTTGTGCTTACTTGACATGATTGGATATCTCAACCAGGAACAAAAACCATTATCAGAATTAGTCAAGCCACTAAAAGAGGCCTGGATAAAAACTGATGAATTAAACTATGAGCTAGAATCAAACGAATTAAAAGACCAAAAGATAGAAGAGGTTGCAAAAGCTTTCAATGATGGTGACCAGTCAAGACTTGATGGAATAACAGTTGATTATCCTGATTACTGGTTCAATGTCAGAAAAAGCAATACAGAACCAATTCTAAGATTCCGAGTTGAAGGTAAAACACAGAATCAATTAGATGAGACAATCTCGAAAGTAGAAGCAATAATCAAATCATAACTTACAATTTCTTTTTCAAAACCTTTATAAACCCTCAACCAACTCTTAGCTTTGAAAGAGAAAAAAAGAGCGAAACTTTATGTCGAAGATCAAGTTCGATATTCTCTTAAAACATAAAATGGTTAAGTTAAAACCACTATTACCAACACTAAAAGAAAAGAAAAGATATCTGGTCTATGAAGTGTTGAGTGAAAACAATCTGAAAAAGGATCTATCAAGGGAAATAGTTAAAAAGGTAGCATCTTTGCTAGGAATATTCGACTCTGCAAAAGCAGGAATACAAAGTGTGGAGTACGATTCAAAGAAGCAGAAGGGGGTTTTAAGAGTGACGGTGAAAGGAGTTGATAAGTTAAAAACTAGTTTGGCATTGATAAACCTGCTGAACGATGAGGAAGTAACAATACGCACCATAGGTGTGAGTGGCATACTTAAAAAAGCAAAGGATAAATACGTTGCAAGTTGAGGTGGAAAAATGGAAGCAATTCAACATCAAATGATGGGATATGACAGGGCAATTACAATGTTCAGCCCTGACGGAAGATTACTACAAGTAGAATATGCAAAGAAAACCGTCAAACTGGGAAACACAGCCATAGGAATGGTTTGCTCAGACGGCGTACTTTTGGTAGCAGACAAGAGAATAGTTGATAAATTAGTTGTCTTAGAAGCTATTGAAAAGATATTCCAAATTGACGATCATGTAATTGCTACGGCTTCAGGAATAATATCTGACGCTCGAGTATTAGTAGAAAGAGCCCAGCTGAAGGCGCAGCAACACAAAGTTACATATGACACTCCAATAGACACTTTGACTATTGTGAAAGATATCTGCAATTTGAAGCAGTTATGCACACAGTCAGGTGGACTGAGACCTTTCGGATTGTCATTACTGATTGTAGGAATTGATGACAGCACACCTGTGCTCTTCGAAACTGACCCAACTGGAATCTATAACCAGTACATGGCAACAGCCATTGGAGAAGGAGAAACAGAGGTCAAAGAGATACTGCACAAGCAATACAAAGAAGGAATGACTATTGAAGAAGGTCTTAAACTTTGCGTGAAGGCATTGAAGAAAGTATTAAACAATAACTTCACAGCAAGAAGAATAGATGCTTCAATTATTAGAACAAATAAAAAAGTGATGGAGAAAGTATCACAAGAGGCAATAAAAAAGCTATTAAAATAAGAAAATGAGTAAGGGACAACAACTGTTTGATTATCAGAAAATATCAATAAACACAGCGAAGTTAAAAACACATGGAATAAACTTCGAAGTAGTTGTTGATCCAGACTTGGCTATTAATTTCAAAGAAGGAAAAAACGTTGAAATAAGAGAGATACTTCATGCAGAAGACATCTTCTCAGACGCCAACAAAGGACTTCATGCTTCTGAAAAAGATATGAAAAAAGTTTTCGGAACAAAAGAGGTTCTAGACGTAGCCAAAAAAATATTAGAGGATGGAGAAGTACAGTTAACAGCAGAATACAGAGAAAGGGTTAGAGCAGAGAAGAAAAAAAGGATACTTGATATCATACACAGAAACGGCATAGACCCTAAAACAAAACTGCCACATCCCATCCAAAGATTGGAGAACGCTTTTAACGAGGCAAAAATACACATCGATGAATTCAGAAAACCAGAAGATCAGGTTAACGAAATTGTAAAAAGATTAACACCAATAATTCCTATAAGATTTGCAAAAAAAGAAATACAATTAATCGTGCCAGCAGAGCACGCAGCAAAACTATATGGGAAAGTACAACACTTTGGTGAGATTAAAAAAGACCAATGGATGAATGACGGTTCTTGGTTTGCAGTAGTAGAAATACCAGCAGGCCTTCAAAACGAATTCTTTGATGAATTGAACAAAGAAACACACGGAAATATCGAAACGAAGATACTAAGTGAATAGATAGGTGAAAACAATGGGAAAACTATTAGTGAAAGACAAAGAAATAGTAGTGCCTGGAGACGTTATAGCTGAAGGAATGGATTTTCTTCCAAGCTTCGGAACGTACAGGACAGGAGAAAAGATAATAGCAAACAGAACAAGCTTATTATCAATTGATGGAAAAGTGATCAAGACAATTCCTCTAGCAGGAAGATATCTTCCAAAAAGAAATGATGTAATCATAGGAAGAGTCTTTGACATTTTAATGAGTGGTTGGAGAATGGATATAAACAGCGCTTACTCAGCAGTCCTTATGCTGCAGGAAGCTTCATTCAAATATATCCAGAAAGGAGCCGACCTGACAAAGTTCTTTGCAATAGACGATTATGTCGTTGTAAAGATAACAAATGTTACTTCACAAAGATTAGTTGATGTGACTGTTAAAGGCCCAGGCCTAAGGAGACTTGAAGCTGGAAGAATAGTAAAAGTTAGCACTCACAAGGTTCCGAGAATCATAGGAAAACAGGGCTCAATGGTGTCAACGATTAAAGACGCCACTGGCTGTAGAATAACAGTCGGACAGAATGGTGTTGTATGGGTTCAAGGAGAACCAGAGCAAGAAGTTCTTGCAGTGAACGCCATTAAGAAGATAGATGAAAATTCACATCACAGTGGACTAACAGATGAAATCAAGAAATTCCTTGATTCAAACAAAGTGAAAACTAAAGGTGACAAAAAATGAGTTATACAAAAAGAAATGACGGAAGAAAATTCGAGGAAACAAGACCTATAGAGGCGAAAGCAGGCGTTATAAAGAACGCTGATGGTTCAGGATTTTTCAAGATAGGAAAAACATCTGCTTACGCAGCTGTTTACGGTCCAAAAGAATTGTTTCCAAGATCACAACATAATCCAAGAAAAGGTTTACTAAGATGCAATTATAACATGATGCCTTTTTCAGGATCAGGAGACAGAGTGAGACCAGGTCCAAACAGAAGATCAAAAGAGATCTCACTGGTCACACAGAAAGCTTTATTGCCGGTTGTTAACCTAGAAGGATTTCCAAACGCAGTCATTGAGGTCTTCATAGAACTTCCACAGACAGATGCCGGAAGCAGATGTGCAGGTATTTGTGCAGCTTCAATAGCTTTGGCAGATGCGGGCATAACAATGAAAGACATGGTTGCATCAGTGTCATGTGGAAAAGTAGGAGACAAAGTACTAATTGACTTGGACTACTCAGAAGAATCACATGAAGATGGGGCAGTTGACATACCAGTTGCAATGATACCAAGCACTGAAGAGATAACATTGCTGCAATTGGATGGTTTTATAACAAAGGATGAGCTTAAGAAAGCGATTCAGATGGTCAAGCCAGTCCTGAAGAACATCGCTGAGATACAAAGAAAAGCATTAAAGGAGAAATATAAGTGATAAAAATGAATAAAGATTTTAAAAATCACATTGTAAAGGCTTTAAGCAAGAATGTCAGACTAGACGGACGAAAGAACGATGAGTTCAGAAAGATTACAATAGAGAAAAACGTGACTTGCAATGCAGAAGGATCTGCAAAAGTTACCTGTGGAGACTCAGAAGTCATAGTAGGAGTTAAGATGGCAATGGGAACACCTTACCCAGACAAACCTGATGAAGGAGTGCTGATGACAGGTGCAGAACTACACCAGATGTCAAACCCTGACTTTGAAGGAGGACCTCCAAGTATAGTAGCAATTGAAATTGCAAGAGTCATAGATAGGGGAATAAGAGAATCAGGAACCATAGATACTAAGAAGCTATGCATAAAAGAAGGCGAAGAAGTATGGATGGTTTGCCTTGACATATCTCCAATAAACATGGACGGTAATCTGATGGACCTTGGAGCTTTGGCAGGCATAATCGCATTGAAGGAAGCAAAGTTTCCTGAAATGAAGGATGGCAAGCCAGACTACAAGACATTGTCAAAGAATCCACTTCCAATAAGCAAGACTCCGATTGAAGTAACAGTCTCAAAGATAGGAGACAGCTTCCTAGTAGATCTGACTTATGAAGAGGAGAAGTTTGTGGATGCTAGACTCACAGTCGCTGTTTTGAAAGACGACACAATCTGCGCAATGCAGAAAGGTGGAGACTCTCCATTAACAGAAGACGAAATATTTAAAATGGTTGAGCTAGCAATAAAGAAAAGCAAAGAGCTAAGAAAGCTAATCTAAGAGGCAATCAAAAATCAAAGATTTTTGGGTCTCAAAATAAAAACAAAATTTTGAGGTGTAAAATGGTAGAAATAACACTTGATGAAGGCGAGCACACAAAGTATGAAATGGCTAGAATGATTGGTAGCAGATCATTGCAGATATCAATGGGTGCACCTTTTCTGGTAAAGGTTCCTCCAAAGAAATTAGAGGAGATGAAGTACAACCCAGTTGAAATCGCAAAGCTAGAGTTCAAGGAAGGAGTGCTGCCGATAACAGTCAAGAGATTACTGCCACACCACAGAAAGAAAAAATAATTTTTTTTACTTTTTCGAAACAATTATATATAATTATTCTTATTATTTCTACATTATGGATGTAAATGCGAGATTTAAGCTTATATCTGAAGTTGGTGAAGAAATAATACAACCTGCTGAGCTTAAAGAGTTATTGAAAGCGAAAAAGAAGTTTATTGCTTACGACGGCTTTGAGCCTTCTGGCACAATGCATATTGCTCAGGGAATTCTAAGAGCTATAAATGTCAATAAGATGACTAAAGCTGGAGCTAAATTCAAGATGCTTGTAGCAGACTGGCATGGATGGGCCAATAACAAGATGGGCGGTGACCTTGAGAAGATACAGAAAGTCGGAAAATACTTTATCGAAGTGTGGAAAGCATGCGGTATGGACTTGAAGAATGTAGAATTCATATGGGTAAGTGATTTGGTTAATGATACTGAATACTGGAAGAAAGTCATGCAAGTTGCTAGGAACTCCACTGTTAAGAGAGTTATTAGATGCGGCCAGATAATGGGTCGTAAGGAAGGAGAGGTTATGCAAGCCTCCCAGATATTGTATCCTTGTATGCAGGCAGCAGATATATTTCATTTGAGAGCATGTATTTGCCAGTTAGGAATGGATCAAAGAAAAGTTAATGTTTTAGCTAGAGAAATTGGACCTAAACTTGGTTATTGGAAGCCAATAGTTGTTAGCCACCATATGCTCATGGGTTTGGGACAGCCTGCTTCTGATTCAAAAGACTCTGTTGACAGAGCAATTGATTTTAAGATGAGCAAGTCAAAGCCTGACTCAGCAATTTTCATGACAGACACAAAAGAGGATATCAAGAGGAAAATCAATAAAGCATACTGTCCGCAAGGACAAGTTCAAGAAAATCCTATCTTGGAATACTGCAAATACATAATCTTTGAAAAATACAAAACCTTGAAAATTAAAAGACCTGCAAAGTTCGGAGGAGATTTAGTGTTTAAGAGCTATGCAGAACTTGAGAAAGAGTTTTCTAGTGGTAATCTTCATCCCATGGATTTGAAAAATGCTGTAGCTGAAAAGATTAATGAATTAATCGAACCTGTTAGAAAACATTTTGAAACAAATACGCAAGCTAAAAAATTAAAAGAAGAAGTAGATAGTTTCACAGTGACAAGATAATGGTGAAGAATAATCATGGATCTTTAAGAGAAAAAATTCGATTCTATCTTATTGATTGCAATTCTGTTCCAGGAAAACTAATTGATATTTTTATTATGCTTCTGAACTTGATGATTTGTGCTATACTAGTGATAGATACTTATAATATTTCTGATGCGACAAGAGTATTTTTTTGGAACCTGGAAGTTGTAATAGTCTTTTTCTTGATAATAGAATATTTTGCACGATTATATGGAGCAAGGAATAAACTGAAGCATATCTTTAATATCTACAGTGTAATTGATTTGATATCAATCCTGCCAACAGTTTTGATGTTCATACCTGCATTCTCCCTAAACATAGGTGTTATCAAGATACTGAGAGTCTTTAGAGTATTAAGAGTGTTTAGATTCTTGAGATTTACAGCGGATCAGCATTTCTTCTTTGGAAGTATAACTTTGCATTTACTAAAAGTCTTGAGATTACTGATGACTTTATTAATAATATTCTTTGTTTCAAGTGGGTTTTTTTGGTTTTCAGAACATTCAGTGAACCCCAATGTTGAAAATTTTGGAGATGCGTTTTATTTTTCAGTAATTGCTTTAACAACTGTTGGATTCGGGGATATAACCCCTCTTTCTGAAGGCGGTCAATGGGTAACTGTTCTTATGATATTATCTGGTATAATACTTATTCCTTGGCAAGTAGCACAGGTCGTTAAAGAGTGGATGTATGTGTCTAATAAGAAAGACATAGTTTGTCCTGAATGTGGGTTAAAATATCACGATAAAGATGCTAGTCATTGCAAAACTTGTGGTCATGTTATTTACCAAGTGCACAATGGAGATTAGGAATGCCAACAAAGTTTGAAGAAAAAATTTATTCTAAACTGCGTAAAGTGCCTAAAGGTAAGGTCACAACTTATGGTGAATTAGCCAAAGCTGTCAATAGTAAAGGTTATAGAGCTGTTGGTCAGGCGATGCACAAGAATCCTTATGCTCCTGAAGTACCGTGTCATAGAGTTGTTGCTAGCGATGGCGGGATTGGTGGGTTTAGTAGTGGAATTAAGAAGAAGATTAAGATTTTAAAGAAAGAAGGTGTTGACATAAAAAATAATAGAATTATTGATTTTGAAAAAAAACTATACAAATTCTAAAAATTAACGATTTTTTTCTCAGACCAAAAAACAAAGTTTTTTGATTTTGAAAAGAAATTGTTTTCTTAGGTTTTACTTTCTGTGCTCTGTGATGTAGTTTTCAACAAGGTTGTTGTATTCTTCCATCAAGAATCTGGTTAGTTTTCCTGGTTTACCTGTTCCTATGGTTGCATTGTTAATCTTTACCACAGGCATAACTCTCTTTGTTGTTCCTGTTAGGAAAACTTCTTCAGCATCCAATAGCCTGTTGCTATTGTAAGTTCCTTCGACGATTATTATTCCTTCTTTGCCACATATGTCCAGAATCTTCTTTCTGGTAACTCCTTTTAATATTCCTGTTGAAGGGGTCTCAACTACCTCTTTATAAATCCAGAAAACATTACTTCTTGTGCCTTCATAGACTATTCCATCGCTATCAACTAGAATTGCTTCCTTACTTCCTTTTTTCTGAGCCCATCTTTCAGAATCTAAGCTTGTGGTCCATAGAATTGATTTTACATGTGCTTGTTCTCTTGGCCAGCCGAATAAGCTGACAGAGATTCCATCGTAGTACCATTCATCTCTGAAACCAAAGTTAAAAGGATATAATGTGAAGTCTTGCTTTATATCAAATTCGTGGTTTTTATATAGATTCCAAAGAACTGACCTTATCCCATACTCTCTATTATCTCCTTTAACGATGACTTGGTCAATGATATCTTCAATTGATTTTCTTGTATCTCTGTCTATTTGTAATCCGATACTGTTTGCATTTCTGAAAAGTCTTTCAATATGGTCTTCGATAAATACAGGAACTCTATCTTTTACTAGGTTTGTTGTGAACACTCCTGGGTTTCCAGTTGGAATCTCAACTGGACTATTTATAAAAGGATGAACATCACTAGTGCTTTCTTGGATTTTTCCATCTTCAAACTTGTATAATGCCACAGTTAGTGGGAATTTGTAGAGTAATTTAAATCTTTACCAGTTTTAGAATTCTTTATCAATCTCTTCCAAATATTCTTTAACCCTTGCAACGATTGAGTTAAGGTAGTACTTCTCAATATTCTCTTCAAACAGCGCTAGTAATTTAGACTTTTCCTTTATCCTGTAATTGTTAGTTATCTTTTCAACAATGAACAAGTCTCTTAATCTTAATAATTGTCTTCTGATATTTGATGGCGCTATGCCAAGCATTGGCTGGTTGTACTTTTTCCTGTTAGCAATTGTTAAATCTTCAACTTCTTTACTAGTCACTTCTTTATTTGCTTCAAGCATTACTTGCAACACATCGACAACCACATCCCTTGAATCGCCTGGTTGTAACAATCCTAAAGATAAGCATAGTTTCCTGACTAGCTCTCTTTTTTCCAAACCTTTCGGAGACTCATATTTTCTTAAAGTAATCTCAGCTAAAGGGCTATCAATAGAAACTTTTGCCATAATCTTTTTAGAAAGGATTAGTATTTATAATTTATGGTTGGAAGTTTTAGATTAATTTATTTTTTTTATATCTGCACCTAATAATTGTAATTTTTTAATGTAATCTTCATATCCTCTATCAATATATTGTGTATTCTTAATGATTGTTTGTCCTTTTGCTGATAAGCCTGCTAAAATTAGAGCCATTCCTCCTCTAATATCTTGGCTAGAAACTAAATTTCCTGATAGTTGGTTTTGGCCTTTTATTTCTATACTTTTATTTTTTAATTGAATGTTTACACCCATTTTTTTTAATTCTTTTACATGAGAAAATCTCTCTGCAAAAACAGTGTCTGTAACTTTGCTTATTCCTTTGGCATAAGATAGAAGAGAGGATATTAATGGTTGAGCGTCAGTGGGGAAATCTGGGTGAGGTTTGGCAATTATGTTTATTGATTTTAAATCTTTATTTCCTTTGACTATGAGTTCATCTTTCTTTTGTTCAATTTTAGCCCCTATAGTTTTTAATGCTTTTATTACACAAGATACATCTTTTTTAGTCACATTCTTGATTCTAATGTTATTTCCTGAAAAACTTCCTAATATTAGATAAGTTATTGTTTCAATCCTATCAGGATTCATAGAATATTCTGTTCCTGTTAATTCTTCAACTCCATTTATAGTAATTGTACTAGTTCCTATTCCTTTAATACTTGCACCCATTTGGTTTAAAAATTTGGCCAGTCCTTGAACTTCTGGTTCTTTGGCTGCATTATTGATAATAGTTTTTCCTTTAGCAAGAGTTGCAGTTATCAGAATATTCTGAGTTGCACCCACACTTGGAAATTCTAAAATGATATTTGCACCTTTAAGTTCTTTAGCTTCAGCGTATACTAAATTATTTTTAATTCTGATATCAACACCCAACTTTCTCAGTCCATCCAAATGAAGATTTATTGGTCTTGAACCAATGTTACAACCACCAGGAAGAGGAATGGTTGCTTTTTTTCTTTTTGCAATTAAAGGTCCAAGAAGAAGAATTGAATTTCTTACTAATCCTGCGTTATTACTTTTTATTAAGTGGTTTTTTATTTTAGGTTCAATAATTATTTTATTATTTGAAGTTTTGATTTTGCTTCCGATCTTTTTGATTAATTTTTTCATTACAGAAACATCCTTAATATTAGGAACATTTCTCAAAATAACTCTACCTGAAGATAGAATAGATGCACAGAGAATTGCTAGACTCTCGTTTTTTGAACCACTAATATTAACTATTCCTTTTAGTTTATTATTTCCATTAATGATTATCTTATTCATTTCAACAAGTTTATCTCTAAATCTAAATCAATGTTTTTTTCTTTTTTTGCTTTATTTTTTATTATTTCAATTAGTTCCAATACGTCATAACCAGTTGCATTACCTTTGTTAATTATAAAATTAGCATGTTTATTAGAAACTTCAGCATTCCCCACCTTAGTGCCTTTTAACCCTAATTCATCAATGATTTTTCCTGCTTGATTATTCTTGAATATGCAACCAGCAGATTTTTCTATTGGCTGTGTTTCTTTTCTTCTTTCTTTGAAAAGATTAATTTTTTCTTGGATGTCTTTTTTATCCTTTTTATCTAATTTTAACTTAGCCTCGATAATTATTTCCTTGTTTGGTTCAATGTTACTTTTTCTATGCGAGAATTTCAAATCTTTTTTTTCTTTAACAATCAATTTATCTATATCAATAATTTTGACATTCTGAACAAGTTTGCCTATTGTTTCTCCAAAAGCACCTGCATTGCCAAAAACAGCCCCTCCAATAGTGCCAGGTATTCCTTCTGCAAACTCAAGACCTGATAAACTGTTCTTCAAAGCTATCTTTGAAACTTCGGAGAGTCTCATTCCTGCTTGAAAAGTCATTATGTTGTCTTGGATAGAATAGTTTGACAGATTATTGTTGATTGATATTATCAGGCCATCAATTTCATCCTTGCAAATTAATGTGTTTGTGCCTTTCCCAAATATATTGATTCTTAGATTCTTATTCTTGGCAATTCTCAAACATTCTATAACTTCCTCAATTGATATAGGCTTTGCTAATAATTCACATCTGTTCTTTATTCCAAAAGAATTCTCAATTAAAGCATGTTTTTTTAAATACATTTGCCTTACTCCTTTTTTATGAATCCTTGATTAAATCCATCATAATTAGTCGATATTAATATTTTAACCCTCTCTTTGTTTTTGAAGAATTCATCGCATGCTTTTCTCACGCCAGGAATCCTCTTGTGTGGTTTGTCAAGTTCTCGTCCACAATAATCATCTATTAGGATTATTCCTCCTTTGCTTAATTTTGGATATACTTTCTCGAGTGCAAATTTTGTAGAAGAATATACATTTGCATCTAAGTGAACAAAACAAATTTTTTTTGGAAGATTATTCAATGTTTCATTAAACCATCCATCATGAATAACTGGTTTTTTAACTTTGAATTTTTCAAAGTTTTTGATTACTGACTCTTTGTTTGTACAAGCTAAACCATTTTTCAATATCTCTCCATCCTCAAAACTTGTATCTGGGAGTCCTTGAAAAGAATCAAAAACATGAAGCTTTTTCTTAGATTTTAGCTGATCAAGTGTCTTTCGTATTATTATTGCAGTGATTCCTTCATAACAACCAAGTTCTACTATTTCACCAAGTATATTCTCATTAATTACCTGAGAAAGTAGATGGTAGAGGTTTATCCCTCTTTCAACGCTAAACATAGTTATTTTTTTATATTGAAGATGAAAAAATTTATTTTTATTAAAGAGATTTGTGAACTTAACAGCGAGCTTTTCTTTCCATGAAAGATTTAAATTAGCATCTAGGATATCTTTTATGAATTTATTATTCATAATAACAAAAATCATGTTTTGTTTTAATATTTTTTTAATCAGTTTTATACTTTTCATAGTATTTTTGATAAAATTTATAATGATTAGTTTAATCAGAATACTATGAGACCTCAAATAGAAATCAGTGTCATAATTCCAACTTATAATAGGCCAAGTCATCTTAAGTTTTGTTTAGAATCTTTATCTAAACAGAGTTTTTCTCAAAATCATATAGAAGTAATTGTTGTGGATGATTGTTCGAATTATGATGTTTCAAAATTAATTAAGGATTCAGAAATAAAAAATGTTTCATTAGTTTCTTGCAAATATCATTCAGGAAAGCCTGGTTTTGTAAGAGATCAAGGTGTAAGATTTGCTAACGGAGAGATTCTTGCTTTTATTGATGATGATTTCGTAGCAGATACTGGTTGGGTTGAGAAGATTGTTTTTTATCATAAGAAGTTCAAAAAAGAACTCATTATTCAAGGAGGCTTGGATGTTTATTATAAAAAAGATTTTTTAAGTTTGCTCTGGAAATTCATACTTGCTGTCAACGTTGATAAGAAGGTCTTCAAACAAAATGGACGGTTCTACACTGATTTGCTTGGCACAGGCAATTTTTCTGTTAAAAAACAATTATTCAAAAAGTTTTCTTTAACAGGGTTTTCAACAACGAGGGAAGATGAGTTATTAAGAAGACAATTGAAACGTCATGATATAAAGATTTTATTTGTTCCAGAAATAAAGGCTTTTAATATACGAAGAGATACTGTTCTTGCATTCTTAAAACAAAGCTATTACTATGGGTTTGGCGATTCACAGTTAAAAAATATCTTAGGTAAGAAATACAGAAATAATTCAGTATCTTTGATGAGTCCATCTACGTTAAGAATTCTCTTAAAAAAGTTTGGGATAAAATCAATTGTTTTTTTCTTTTTAATACTCTTGAAAAACGTGGCTTATTTTCTTGGAACAATACAATTAAGAACTTCGGCTAAAACTGCTTTTGTTTTGGGTCTTAGATATTTTTCAAACAGAATTAAGATTTTATTACATATTGGATTGCCCAAACCAACTAATATAACGATTGGAACAACTTCTAGATGTAATTATTACTGTGTCAAGTGTGGTATCTGGGAAGAGAATAAGAAAGATTTTTTATCAAGGGAAGAAATAAAACATATTATTTTGAAGCTAAAAAATTGGCTTGGTTCTTTCGTATTTACGATTAGCGGCGGAGAACCAATGTTGAGAAAAGACATATATGATATAATAAGTTTTTGCACCCAGAATGGAATCATGACTCATCTCCTTACAAATGGCTCTTTGCTGAATTCAAAATCGATGCAAAAGCTTGAATCTTCAGGTCTTTCATTTCTAAGTGTTTCTTTAGAATCAGTCAATCCTGAAATTCATGATTCAATCGTCGGTGCTAAAGGTAGTTGTGAGCACTTAAAAAATGTGATGAGGGTGTCTAAGGATTTTTCTTTCAAAACTTTCATTAGTACAGTTTTAATGAAAGAAAACCTTGAATCTATTAAGTCATTAGTTGAGTTTGTAGATTCTTATAGTAATGGAATAAGATTCCAATGTTTAACACAGAAGCCTTACCATGATAAAACTTATAATCAATATTGGTATAAGAACAACCCTTCTTGGCCTAATTCTAATGAAGTAAATAAGATTTTTAACACAATCAAATCTATGAAGAAATCAAAAATATTAAATTCAGAAAGACAGTTAAGATTAATGAAACAATATTTTCTTAATAATAAACCTGTGTCTGTGCGTTGTTTTGTTGGCAATCAAAACTTCTTAATATCTTACAGGGGTGATGTTAAGTATTGTTATAGTTTCTTGCCAATAGGGAACATTCTAGAGGATAATCCTAGAAAAATATGGAGTTCTCAGCAAGCCAAAAAACAAAGAAAGCAAATATATTATTGTAAAAATAAATGTGTGTTATTAAACTGTAATTATCAGGATTCATTTCTTCATAAAATCAAGAAATTCATAAGTGTGACAAGGAGGTTTGCATAATGTTAATATCGGTTGTGGTCTTAACCTTTAATCGTGCTCAACTTTTGAAAACTTGTCTTGAATCCTTATTTGCGCAAGATGTTTCTAAGGAAAAATATGAGCTTGTAGTAGTAGATGATGGTTCAACTGATAATACTTTTTCTATTGCTAATAAATATGATGTTCGATATATTAAGCAGAAACATTCTGGTGTTTCTGTTGCTAGGAATAATGGGGTAAGAAATGCTAAAGGAGACATTATTTGTTTTGTTGCTGAGGATTATTTATTTCCAGAGAATTATTTAAGCGCTATCACTTCTTTTTTTAGAAAACATAAATCAGTTGATGTTATATCCTTTAATATTCTTGCTAAGGACAAAAGTTTTTGCTCTCAAATAAATGATTTACATTATAAAACAAGACTTAGAGGAACATTGAGTGTTTTTAATAGTAGAAGAAACTTTCCTGATGCTATTTTGCCTGCTTCAGGAGCTGCTGCTTTTAGAAAAGAAGTTTTTAACAAAGTTGGATTGTTCGATGAAAATTTATCTTGTCTTGAAGATGTAGATATGGCTATTAGGATGAAGTTCTTGAATCTAAAACATCAATATAATCCTCTGAAAATTCTAAGGCAAAATAGCAAACCGCTAATTCCATCTTTAAAGGAACAATTCTACAAAGGAAGAAACTATTTTTTTCTAAAGAAAAAATGGAGTTCTTTGTTTAAACCTGCTTTGAAAGCAAATCTTTTAGGAGTTTTATCTGTGTTTTTAGTAACTCCTATACTATCTTTAGTACGTGTCTTGAAGCTTTCTTTTTTTAAAGCGATATTGTTCTTCTTTTTTATGTTAACGCTTGATTACTCTTTTTTTGCTGGTTACTTGTCTGCTTATATTGAATCCTTTAAGAAATCATAGGTTGCTTTTGCGGCTATTGTTTGGCCTTCTATATTCCAATGAATGTCGTTGTTGGTATATAAGATCTTTTCTTGATTATTAAAAACTGGATAAAGGTCTATAAATCTAAAATTATTTTTCTTCAAGAAAGTTGTAATTTCATTCTTTACTTCTCCCAGGTTCAAATCTTTTAGTTTTGAAAAATTGTGTATGTGCAAATCATTATCTACTTCTAATACTGAAGGGATTAATAAAACATAAAGTGAAATATTATTTTCTTCACATACCTGTTGAAACTCATTCAACAATATTTTAGTTTTTTCTACATCTTCGTCTAAATACTTTAACTCTAAATTTTCAAAAATCTTCGATCCATAATATGGGGTGTGAGAATAAATTCCTGAAATAATTAATATGTGAGTCATTGATCCGCCATATCTTTCGAAAATAGCATATGAGAGTGATCTTCCGGCCATAGATGATAATGTTTTATATAATAATTTGTTTGCTCTAAAACCTATTCTTTGATTCTTTACTAGTTTTCCTTCTGATACTTCAAATATTTTCCTACTATTGTCGGGGATATCATTTTCTAAGTAAAATCCTAAGATTACAATGTCTGGTTGGTATTTCAATCCTTCTTTTTGTAACATTATCAATTCTTGGTCTGTTCCATAGCCCGATACTCCTAAGTTTATAACTTCATAATATAAGTTATTTTCATTTAATATTTTCTTAAGTAATTGTGGATACGTGTTTTCTAAAGAATGGTTACTAATTGTTCCCATGAATGAATCGCCAATGATAACTATTCTTTTTGTACTATTTGGGCTTTCATAGATCTGTTCATAATCCACAAAACCTTTTGAATTGACAATATTATCAAGATTAGGTTTTAGTACCCATAGAAGTGAATCATCATAATTATATTTTGCTTTATTCTCGCCCAAGAAAAATTTTTGGTCTATGAGAATTAGTAATAAGAGAGTTATAATCAAAATCCAATATTTCTTCTTATTTTTTTTCATAATAAACTTATAGTTTTAGACAAAATATTTATATTATTCGTTTATTGTTAATCTTTATGGGGGTTTTCAATAAATTTGAGTGGAAGATATTCCTTACTTTCTGGATTGTATTCTCTTCTTTTTCAATGTACATTAATTGGAATGAGAACTCTCGTCTAGATTTAACTTTGGCAATAGTTGATGATGGTAGTTTGTCAATTGACTCTTACTACAAGAATACTGGTGATAGAGCTTATTATAAGGATCATTATTATTCTGAGAAGGTTCCTGGGATGAGTTTCTTAGGTGTGTTTGTTTATGCTCCTTTTAAATTCTTTTTTGGTGTGCCTGAGACACATGATAATCTTTGGAATGCAGGTGTTAGCAAGTCGTGGTTAGGGCTTGTCTTTATTAGCATTATATTTACTTCAGCACTACTTGGTGCTCTTTCAGCAGTGTTAGTTTATAGAATTTCAGAACTATTTTCTAAAAAAGAGTCACATAGAAAAATCCTTACCTTGATATATGGCTTTGGAACCTTGGTGTTTATTTATTCAAGCATGTTTTATGAGCATGTTCCAAGTGCTTTTTTTGGATTCTTGTGTTTTTATTTAGCTTTGAAAACAAATAAAGAGAAAAAAGATTATAGTTTCTGGGCTGGTTTTTTTGGCTCATTATCTTTATTGATTGCAATCCCTTTGGTCTTTGTATTAATTGGAACTTTCTTTTATCTTAAAGGTGCTAAGTCAAGGATGAGATTTGTTCTTGGAGCTTTGCCTTTATTAATTATATTTATGGCTTATAATTACTCAGTTTTTGATCATCCTCTTCGTTTAGGATATGACTACGCTGATAATAGTATTATAATGGCTTTTCCCACTTTTTGTAATAGTGTTTCTACATCTGATGAAAAGGTTTTGTGTGAGGCAATCTCTGCATCAGATATTAATATGTGTAAACAGCTTTCAAACACTGATGAGTGTATGTACCATGTTGCCAACGCTGTAAAAGATTCTTCTCTTTGTGAGCACATTGTGGATCCTGATTGGAAATCTTATTGTAATGCATTTACAGATTTTAATTTAAACTATTGCTTAGAAATATCTGGTGAGTCAATGAAAAAGAATTGTGTTGGTTATGCCGATAAATCGTCTCTTTCTTTTTTTTGGCTTCGAACCAAGAATTTATTGAGTTTCATGAAACCTGATAGACTTAATATATTGCTGAGAATAACTTTTTTCCCTTATAGAGGTTTATTTTTCTATTACCCAATATTGCTATTCTCTCTTGTGGGTTTGTTCTTTATGCACAAAACTCATAAACGAGAAGCTTTTCTTATATGGTTCTTGCTTGGAACTTTTCTAATATTAAATGCGCGGTTTCCTATCTGGTGGGGTGGCTTTTGTTTTGGTCCTCGTAATTTAACTCCTCTAATGCCTTTCCTGATGATACCGTTGTTGTTTGCAATGAAGAAAATTAAGTTGAAATATATAATTCCATTCATAGTGATATCTATATTCTTTAATGTATTAGGCTTACAAATCCCTGAAGAAGCAGGTTTAGGAAAAGCTGTTGATAATCTAATTCCTTTTGGCAATCCTTTGTTTGAACATTACTTACCTTTATTTTTAAATCAAGGACCTCAAAGTATCTTGTTAGAACAAGTGTTCGGATTTCAATTCAAACCGTTGTTAAATGTAGTAATTGTTCTTATTCCTATTTATTTTATATGGAGAAAAAAATCATAATGTCGTTATCGGCCTTGCCTGTAGTATAAACAATTCTTCTTTGTCGTCATATGCAAACTCTACATCCATTGGGAAGTTGTAATGAGCTTCTATCTTTTCTCCGATTTTGGAAACTTGTTCAACAAGTTTTAAATCCAGATCAAAATGCTCCATCTTCTCATGCATTTCATGAGTGTCTTTCTTCAAGAAATAAGAGTTTGGTGTTACCTGGCCTGAAACCAGTGCTTCTCCAAGCCCTTCAACCATTTCTATCAGGATGTATTTTTTGTTGACAGGATCGACTGTGAACATTACGCCTGCATACTTTGCATCAATCATCTCTTGTACAACAACTGATATCAAAACATCTCTGTGGTGGAAGTTGTTCTTTTCTCTGTAATAGATTGCTCTGCTTGTGAATAATGAAGCCCAACATTTCTGGGTTGCTGTTATTACATCATTGTCGCCTTCTATTTCTAAGTAGGTGTCTTGTTGTCCTGCAAAGCTGGCTGTTGGTAGGTCTTCTGCAGTTGCAGAACTTCTGATAGCGACTATTTGATGTTTTAGTTTATGATAATTGTTTAGGATGTCATCTCTAAGATCTTTTGGGAATTGTTGCTTCATGATCAGCTCTCTGATTTCTTGTGAAATCTTGTCCAGTTCTTCAGTTCCTTCAACATCCAGTTTGTCAAGCAATCCATGAATGTGTGCTCCTATGCCGGTTTCGTCCATGAAGTCTTTGTAGCCATGAACAGTAATGCAGAATCCCTTTGGAATATTGAAGTGGTGAAACATCTCGCCAAGATTAGCTCCTTTACCGCCAACAATAGGAATATCCTCCTTATTTAAGTCTTTGAACCATAGAATGTTTTCAGGAGTGTACTCTCCTTCTTCAGTTATTATTTTCTTAGGTTTTTCCATTTTTATTACCTTTTTTCTTTTTTTCTCTTTTGCAATATGTTTTTCTCCATCACGAATTATTCTGACAATGCCATGATTGGCATTCACCTCGACCGTCATGCCATCTTTGAGTGTTTTCGTCGCTATTTTTGTGCCAATGATACATGGAATTCCAAGTTCCCTGGTAACAATGGCTGCGTGGCATGTCACACCTCCTTCATCTGTTACTACAGCGGCAGCTCTTTTCATAGCAGGAACATAGTCTGGTCTTGTCATGACTGCTACAAGAATATCTTTTTCTTTAACCTTATCAATCTCTTTTGCACTCTTGACCACTTTTACTGTTCCAATCACTCTCCCGATTGAAGCTGTTAATCCGCGGAAATCATCAATGTCTGAGAGGTTTTTTTCCTTTAATATAGTTTTTTTTATGTCAGTACACTCCTTTCCATAAAGTATTTCATGTCCTTCCTTGTCCCAGTACAACACGCCATTTTTTTCTCTCTCTTTAAGTATATTTATATTTGGTTTGTTCTCAAAGATACTGCTTACTTCCCTGGGAGACATATACTTAAGATTGTGAGCTGGTATGTCAACTCTTTTTCCTATCTCTTCAAGCAATTGTGAAGCATAATGAGCTGTCCAGAATGTTCCCTTCTTTCTTTCATCCTGCCAGTACGTGAAATCCTCAGATGTTTTTATAAGGAATTTCAGTTCCTTATCGAGTTTTAGTTCTCTAAGCAGTTTTTCTTTTTTCTTCTTGTTTTCTTTCGGCGTATTCTCTACTCTTTCTAGTTCTTCTTTGATGTCTTTCTTTACTTTGAGAATCTTGTTAAGTTCTTTCTCGAAGTGTTTCACGCTTAATATGTGTGCATCGACATAATTGTTTCTTGTCCAGAAGAATTTTTTTTGATGCTCTTCCAATAGTTCTTTCTTATCCTTTCTGTTTTTCTTAACTTTTATAGCTATTTTCAGCAATTCGATTTCTGCCTCATTTATGAATGATAGGTGCACAGGTGCTGTGAGTGTTGAGAACACTTCTGTGAATCTCATCTTGTCCTTCACCGGATGCGTATCATAGACTGATTTTATCTTCTCTGATATTAATTCATCAGTTCCCAAAGCAAAACCATCTATTAAAGAGCTTGAGCTGTTATGGTTGAGTATCAATTGTAGGAACTCATCATGCAGTCTTATGAGCTCTTCATCACTTAGCTTTTTTAGATTGGTTTTTTTTATCTGTGAGCATTTATCATAGAACTTTTCCTTATCAGACTTCCATTTTTTTATTAGGTCAGAGCTAAAGTTAGGGTTTTTCTTTCCTTGTTTTATTATGGCTGTGTAAATATTCTTGATATCACCCATTGAGATGTACCAGTCAGCTTTGCCGTCGTTAAAGAAGCAGTAATGTACTGTGAAACTACCTCCTTTCTTCCTCTTCTCGTGCGTTGCAATTTCTGCTTCTGCAATCATGTGTAGTAGATATGGAGATCCGTCAAATCTTTGATGATACCACTTCTTTCCACTCCAGTATTTCAGTTTTTTCTTTGCCAAGCCTTTTATGTATCTCATGTTCTCGTTAATAATTAATTCTTCTTCTTTTATAATTTTTTTTATAATTCCTTTGTTTGCATCTACCTCAACATAGTCTCCGTTTTTCAGTATTCTTGTAGCAACTTCTGTCTGTATTATGCATGGTATGTTTCTTTCCCTGCTCACTACTGCTGCATGTGATAGCATCCCTCCCTGCTCTGCAACGATTGCCGCTGCTTTGTTGCATAGTGTCAGAACATCAGGGCTGGTTGTTTCTGCAATCAAGATGTCTCCTTTCTTCATTATTTTGTTTATCTTCTGGATTGCTTTGTAATCATTTAACATTGGAGATATGATTGCTCTTCCCCTCGCTATTCCCGGGTTTGCTGTCACCCCTTTGATTATTGTTGCTTGTTTTACAGTTGTGAATTTCTTGTTTAATTCTAAGGATTCTTTGTAAGGAAACTTTATTATCTGTCCATCTATGATTGTTGAAGTGTAGCATTTCTTTCTTTCATCTAGAAGTTTTTTACTTGGTTTCTTTCCGTCAAATGCTGCTAGTATTTCATATGAGTACATGAACCTTGCTGAAACTTTGAATTTCTTGGAAACATATCCTAACAGATTATCTAAAACTTCATTCTTGAAGAAATAAGCGTTTAGTATATCTCTTGCTGTGAATTTGAATTTACTCCATTCTTTCAGGTTTTTCTCTAGATTCCTATTATCCTTCATATATTTGTAAGCTAAATCCAGGTATGGGAACTCTGTTGTGCCGTAGTAATACCAGAATTTACTGATTATGTTTAGATCTTCCTTGAATTCTTCTTTTGTCAGCTTTTTAGGGATTTTGCGATATTTTGGAATTATGACTTTCTTTGCATGCTTGATATAATTCTTGAACTCTTTCAAATGTTCCTTGTATTTCTTGTTGTCTTTGAATAATTCTAATCCTTCTTTTAAACAGATTTTTTCTTTGTTTTTTTTTAAATAGATATTGTAAAGTTCATCCTTGTATGTTGCCAAAAGATCTGCTTTTCCAAGAGATCCTTTGAATAAGAATTCTGAATGCAAACAGGTTATTTCTGCATGTGTTGTGAAGAACTTTTTGTAGTCTTTAGGATTTGGATTGATGCTTTTTTGTTTTGATATTTTCCTTACTATGCCTTTGTTGGCGTCAACCTCTATATAGTCGCCGTCTTTGAAAACTTGAGTTGCTTCGTGAGTTCCTACGATGCATGGAATCTTGAATTCTCTGCTGATTATTGCTGCGTGTGATAGCATTCCTCCTTCATCTGTTACTATTGCTGCTGCTTTGCTTGCTATGTCCATAATATTTGGCTGAGTCATTTGTGTTATAAGTATTTCCCCTTTCTGGAATGTTCTTCTCACTTCCCTTGTCTGATGCAGGTTATTTGCTTCTTGAATTCTGATTATGCCTCTTACTATTCCAGGGTTTGCGATAGTTCCTTTAATACTGTCTCTTTTTTTTACTTTGTATAGTTCTCCTAATTCTTTCTTAGCTAGTTTTTCTGCTTCTTTTCCTGATTTGAATATTATTTTATTGTTCTTCCATAAGCCAACCATTATCTCTTTTCGTTGACTTTTTTCTTTTTTTGTTAGCTTCTTTTGCTTTAGAAGTGCTCTTTCTACATCTTCAAACAAGTAGAGGTTCCTTAGTTCTTCCAAGTCTTCTTTTAATCTATTGTTTATCTCTTGGTATAGTCTTATTGTGTAGAAATCAGTTCCTGCCCAACATGATTTTAATTTCATCCTAGTAACTGCTAGTTTTTGAAGTAAGTTGACATCTTGTTTTAGTTCTGGATGTTTTTTGAGTAGTTTTTTTTGTTTTCTTGCTGTTTCTCGTTTTTCTTTTTTGAAATTTATCCTTATAATTCTTTTTTTATCTGCAAAGTATCTTTGTTTCAGTGTTTCTATGACTTCTTCATAGGTGTTGTGGCACATGACTGTCCACGGATATTTCTCTGCGTGTTTTAGCATTTCTCTTTTTGAATATGATTTCTTTACTGTTTTATACCAGTCTAATTGTTCTAGGTTTGCAGTGTCTAGTTCTACTGGTGTTGAAAGGATTGAAGTTTCTTCATCGTTGAACTCAGCTTTTATTTTTTTCAGTACCCAATATGTTGGTTCTGCTTGTGATGCTCTAAAGAATGTGATTGTGTTTTCCCATCTGATATGAGATTCTTTTATTAGACTTAGTAGTTCTTTGTCTGTAAGTTTTTTGAAATTTGTTTTGTGGAGCTTTTCAAAGAATTTTATTTGTTTGTTGCAGGTGTCCTCTAGTTCTTTGAAGAATTGCTTGACATATCTAGGATTTAGATAGTTCTTACCTTTTTTCCTGTCTTTTTTCAAATCTTTTGTTGAGTGGTATGTGAATATTCTGTTTTTTCTTGATACTTGTATTGTGTTATCAACTTGATTCCATATGTTTTCTCTTAAATCCTTAAATGCTTGTATATTCATCTCTATTGTGTTGTGTGGTTGGAAGTCGCTCCAGACAAATGTGTATTTTGACCTTTTTTTCATAGATCCCACTCCAAGTTTTGTTTTTAAAATGGTTTTTCTTATATAAAGCTTGTTGGAAATCACCCTCCTTTTAATATTTAATCACTAAATAGTAGTAAAAAATAGAAACATTTATATATTAGAATCTACATTTAAGTATAAAAGAACTTTTTTTTGGGGGATAAAATGACAAAATCTGACGGAATTATTGTTGTTTCAAGACATGGAGATAAGTTTTCAGGACTTCATGGTATAAATAAGGAAGATGGAGGAATACCAGTAGTTAATCCTGGAAGCATCGAGGACAAAGCATTTATCTACATAACACCTGAAAGTGGTGAGGAGCTTGGTGAACAAGGAAGAGAAGCTCTAGGAGATCAGGTTTTTGACAACACTGTATACATGGTCTCAGACTTTGTAAGAGCATTACAATCAGCACATTACTTTACACAACATGCAAACCTAACAAATAAGCCATTAGTTGATAGCAGGACCGAGATTGGATTTGGTCTTGACAGAACTGATTGGAATCATGAACAAATATTTCCAAAGTACAGTACAGAGCAGGAAAAAGCTAATGCATACATAATGGGCTTGAATACTAAGTTTTTCTTTGAACCAAAAGATGATGAGACATTGCCATGGATGGGAAACATTGCCTATCACTTCATAAAATCAATAGGAGATGGTCTGGAAAAATTACTAGGTACAAAAGGAAAAGAGAAAAGCTTGTTAGCACACTTCACCCATACACCATGCATAGACTCGTTGGTTTTGTTCTCAAATGGCAGCATTGACATATCTCCTGCAGCTAGAACAGTGAAGATAGACCCTGATACTTATGGAGGAGCAGTCATGATGGGAGAGATGTTCAAAGGAGAAATTTATGGTTTAGCAACACCAAATCCAAACATAGAGATAAAAATTAAAGAAAAAGACTTTGGTTACAAGCTCTCTGACTTGAGAAGGATAGAGAGTGATTTGGAAGTTTTAAGATTTTAGGAGGATAAAAAAATGACTGAAGTAATTCAAAACACATTTGAATGGACTTGTACTGGTAATTCAGGAAGATCAGAACCTTCTAGAATTGCAAGTCTGAATGATTTTAAAGCTAAAGGACTACAAAACCTATTCTTCGCTATATCAAGCGGAACAAAGGTTAATCAAATTATGAGCGGATTTGCACCTTCTATGGATTATATGAAGGAAACAATTGACCAGGCACTTAAAAGAGATGATTTGCATATCTATACTCCTTTACAAAAGGAAGATCTTGCAGCGGCAATTGTATCTAATAATAGTGGTCAAGTAGCAGCCTTCTATAGTTTGGCTGTTAAAGCTTTTGTAAATGAAGAACATGCTCTGAGAGATGAAATGCTTGTAAGATTTGGCATTGGAACCCATGAAGACTTAAAAGGAGTTCAAGAACAAACAATCGTAAGACCAGAAGTGATTGCTATCGTTGGAATGGCACAAGAAAATCTAGATGTTATTGAAAAGATTTACGATGGTGCTGAAACAAAACCAAAAGTTATGACTACATTCAATATTGAGAACACTTTTGGGAAAGGAAGACAGGCTTATGAGAATTGTATAGCTCAATTAGTAGAAAAGATTCCTAAGTTTCAAGATACAGTGATTGAACAGTATGGATTACAATAATTCTAATTTTTTTATTTTTATATATCAAAGAATTCTACTTTATCTTCTTCAGTGTTGTAGATTGCAAAAGTAGGGCTTTTTGCAACGCCAGAACCCTCACCAGGATTTATCATTAATGTTTTACCAACTCTTTTCTCATCCTTTATGTGGTTGTGACCGTAGCAGACAACATCATATTTCCCAGTTGCTGCCAATGCTTCTGCAAAATGAGGATAATGGTTTACTGCAAACTTCTTGCCACCTAGTTCAAACTCTGCTATTTCTCCATACAAATTAATGTTTTCAAAACCTTGAACAACATTGCTTGTTGTGAAGCGGTCATCAGTATTGCCGAAAACACAGTGAACAGGCACTCCAAGCTCTGCAAGTTTCTTAATCACGAAAGGAGCGCAGAAATCACCACAATGTATCAAAGCTTCGACCTTTTCAGCTTTCATCTTCTCGAAAACCTTGTCGATCTTCCATATATTGTCATGTGTATCGCTTAATATGCCAATTCTCATACAATATTGGTTAGAACTCCTAATATATAAAGTTTATTTTAATTTCTTTATAACGCCCTTGTAGGCATCTATCTCCACTAAGTCTCCATCTTTTAGCTCTTTCATAATATTTTTTATGCCAACAATGCAAGGCTTTTTTAGCTCTCTACTGACAATAGCTGCATGAGAGGTTATGCCACCTTCCTGTGTTAGGAAAGCCTTGGCCATGTGCATGAGTACAATATAATTAGGAGTAGTCGAGTAGGCAACCAAAATATCATTTGGCTTGAATTTAGAGAAATCCAGGAAGTTCTTGACCAAACATACTTTTCCTTTGATATTTCCTGGTGAGGCAGGGATTCCCTTTAATACTTGTGCTTTTTTCTTCTCCTCTTTTTTCTTTCCAAAGATATATTTGCATTCTTTCTCATTTAGAATATGTAGTTTCCTTTTGTAAATGAAGAAACCAAATCTCCTTCTTCTTGAAGCAATTTCTTCTTTGGAAACAACTAATTCTTTTTTCTTTAAAGAAGCTAGTAACTCATCCCCGCTCAAATAAGTTATATCTTCATAACTTATTCCAAAATCACTAGCGATTCTTTCCAATAAAGGTTTGGCCTGAGCATTTGAATATGCAAATGTCTCTGCCAAGTGGGTTCTAAGGAAAATGGCATATCTATAGATTTTCAATAAAGTATCTTTTGGAGGTGGAGGAACCTTCTTTTCCTGGGATGCAGGGATAAGTTTCTCTTTAACATCCTCAGCAGTCATCCACCTGCCTGTGTAGTGGAACACCGTCAGCCAGCCATACTCTTTAACTAATTTCTTAATTCCTTGCTTGGCATCCTTTATTTTTGAAAGCTTGATCAATTCATTGTGAAATTTCATTATGAAGTTCATCTTTATTGGTGGAAGAAATTTTATATCTGGAAATCTTTTATGAAGCAGTATCTCAAGTTTCAAATCTATTCTAAAGTAGGGAGCTGCACTTTTCTGCAGTTCGAAAAGCTTTTTGAAATAATCGTAGTGATTCTTTTCATACTTAGCAGACTCTTTCATCAAATTATTGCATTCCTTTTCTCCCTGCTTCAAAAGTCTCAATATGAAGTCTTTGTCTTTCGAAAGCTTTTCATCAAAGAACCTCAGCATTTTCTGCTTGTCTTTCTCAGAAACATAGAATTTGGAGTCCTGCCATTTGAAATCCTCCATAGTCCAATCGGTTCCAAGTACTTTCCCCATTCTTTGAAATGATTGGAAGGTGACTGTGAAATGCAGTGGAGGAATTCCAGGCCTGTTGATTATTAGATGCCATGGCTGCTTGTTAGCCTTTTTCAATTCTTTCAAGATATTTTCTTTTTTCAAAACTTTCACAGTTCCCTTATTGGCGTTCACTTCTATTGTGTCTCCATCCTTTACAGAGCTTGTTATTCCATGAGCTCCCACAATGCAGGGTTTGTTCATTTCTCTTGAGATAATTGCTGCATGAGACAATAAGCCGCCTTCATTCGTGACAATAGCTCCTGCCTTATGGCAAGCAACAGTAAGTTCTGGAGAGGTTGTTTCAGTCACTAAAACATCTCCTTTATTCATCTCTTCAGTTAGTTTAGGAACTTTATAGAATTGATAGCCATGATTGAATAATTTAACCTTACCAGTATATATTCCTTTATTTCCTATTTTGCCAGTCAGTTCTTTCTTTGGTTTTATAGGAGGAATCATTTTGTCAATTATTTTATCATATTTTTTGTCCAGTAATATTTGTATTCTGCTATTATCTCTCACTAATATGTGCTGCTTTCTTCTTTTACTAAGCTCTTTTATGTCAACAGTTTTGTGTTCAAACAAGTTGAGGATCTCAACAGAACTATAATACAGAAGTTCCTGAAATGGAATAGAGAATTGTTTGCTTAATGCTGTTAGAAGTTTGTAGATAAATGAGTCAGTGTTAAAGTATACTCTGTTTATCTGCTTTCTTCCAGGATTCTTTAATTTGTCAAAACCTTTGATTTTGTCACCCAAGATTTCAAAAGCTTTTTCTGTGAAGAAGAACTCACATTTCACATACAAGGTTAGGGTTTCTCCTGCACATTCTAGGAATGTTTCAACATCTTTTTTTGTAATCTTTTTTTTATTGATTATACTATTAAATAGAGGAATTGAAGTCTTGAGATGTTTTTCATAATCTTTTTTGAACGCTTTTACTTTTTTCTTATTAGAATAGAAATTAACTCCTTCATCTGAGATTTTTTTGACAATATCTTTTCTCAAAAAAACAGTCCAATGATCATCTTTCCAGGTTATTAGAGGGTCTACATAGTCATAATACTTTATGAACATGTAAGAAGTGATGTATGGCATCCCAGGGCCACCAAACACTCTTATATAATTATTAGGATTGATCATTTTATCTTTTTGATAGTGCATTTCTCTGTATCCCTCTCTATGATGTTGCCTTCTTTGAAATGCTCGAATAGATCTGTGTAACCAACGATGCAGGACTTTTTTAACTCTCTGCTAACAATCCGCTGCGTGGGAAGTCATTTCATCTATATTTATGAATTTGCTTCCATTGCAACGCTGACTATCATATTCTTGACACTTTTCAATGGTGTGCTTCTTCCTAGTATGGCGACTGGCTTTTCCATTCCTTCAATTAATGTGAAATCCATTGTCATATCAGAGAATTGTAACATTGAATGTGCAAATACGTTTGCTGTAGTGAGGTTTGGGAATACAAGAATATTTGCCTGTCCTTTTAAAGGAGAATCAGGACATTTTTTCTGTGCTCCGAACTCGCTTACAGCTGCATCTATTTGCATCTCTCCATCGATTAGCAGCTTTGGATCATCTTTTTTCACAATTTCCAATGCATCTCTAATAGTTTGTATTGTTGGGTGGTTTCCGCCGCTTCCCCTTGTTGAAAATGAAATCAATGCAACTTTTGGCTCAATCCCAAATCTTCTAACGCATTTGGCAGCGCTGTGAGTCATCTGAGCCAGCTGCTCTGCAGTCGGGTCTATGTTCATGCTAGCATCTGTTATGAATATTTTTCTATCGTTTTTCTTGTCATGCATAACCGCTATTTCAGAAACGACCTTTCCCTTCTTTCTCAGTATTTGTAATGCTGGTCTCATCAAAGCTGCTGTTGCGCATATGGTTGAGCCTGCAACTCCGTCTGCGTATCCGCAGTATGCATACATGCATCCGAAGTAGTTCTCATCCTCGATTAGCTTTTTAGCTGTTTCCAGGTCCATTCCCTTGTGTTTTCTAACTTCAACAAGCTTCTCTGCCAATTCTTTTTTAAGCTTTTTATCATTCTTGTAATCAACTATTTCTGCTTCGCTTATATCTGCACCGAACTTCTTTGCTTCTTTATTAATGACTTTAGGTTCACCTAAAAGAACTATCTTTGCAAGTTTTCTTTTTAGAATCTCTGCAGTTGCTTTCAAGCATCTTTCATCCCATCCTTCACAAATAACAACCTTTGCAGACTTCTTCTTTGCAATCTCTTCCATTTTTTTAACAAGATCTATTTTAATCACCCTCTAAATTATTTTAAAATGATAATATTTGAACATGCTTATTGCATATAAATCTTTTCAATTTTCTTTTGTATAGTACGAATCTCAGGTTTTCTAGCTTTAATAGGGATAAATCATCATAATCATCTATGAAAATTCCTATGTTTTTTGATCCAAGCCTTTTTATGATGTTTTCTGCAATCCTCTTTTTGTCTTCTTTGTTCTTGACATTTATTTCATAACCTGTTAATATTCCATTCTTGCTTATGAACTTATTTGACTCTGCAAAATCAATTCTTAGTAGTTCTTTAATAGGATTATTTTTCACCATAAAATTCTGCGATATTGAAAGGACTTTCATCTTAGGATTATTTTTTCGTAGATTGTTGTAAACATTCAGGACTTCTTTGTTCAGATTTTTCTCGATTGATTTCTTTGAAAGCTGCAGTTCATCAGCTTTGATATCATTTGAAATCACTGTTTTGATCCAAACCTTGATTATTTTCTCGCTGCTAGTTATTCTGAAGAACTTGTTGTTGAAGTTTCTAACAATGTTCAGGAAGTGTAGATAAAGCGCTGCTTTTATTAGCCTTAATATCTTTCTCATGTTTCTTGGTTTAAACCTGGAGAAATTTGTAATTATTATCTTCAACATTAGCTTGAATGAGTCCTTTGTTCTGTACAGCTGGTCATTGTTAATCTTTTTTCCGAACAATTCATATATTAGCTTTAAGAATATTTTATTTGCTATGGCGACAGTTCTATGATAGATAAAAGTGTCGTCTATGTCAATGATTAAGAGATCTAATTCTCCTTTGTAGAAATTATTTCTCATTATTTAGTTGGTTTATATAAGTTTGTTGGTTTATCGATTTCGCGTATTTTATATGCCTTTGGATCGTTCAAATAACCTATCATAACACGGTTCATTTCTTCTTCACCGCCAGCAGTCCCAAAATGGGTTGAATTCTTTCCTTTTAGAACCTTGGGTTTTATATGTGCTTTTCCGCCCGAGTGTATGTGTACTGCATTTGGAGGTGGAACAAGATTATCATGTTCTCCAGCGAGAATCTGAATAGGAACAGCTGGTTTTCCCTTTGATGCTTCAAGGCCATGTTTCATACCTTCGTATGTACTGGCATCCTCTGCTTTTGCGAATGGCAGTAATAATTTCTGTCCTATTGACTTTGCTTTAAATCCGTAAGTTGCTGGAGCTCTTGCTTGGATTTTTTTTATTCCGTATTTCGCGGTTCTTTCGTCTTCAGCCATGTATATTCCTATATTTCCTCCACTACTATGCCCACTGAACTTATCATTTCTGTTTTTGACATTCTCTAATTTAGTGTTGTTATGGAAGTCTCCAATTTGTTCATAGGTTCTATCTATATTTTCTTTTTTTGGTAAACTATGATGGCCTTTTAGGTGATATGCTTGTTTTCCTTCTTTTCTGAGTTGTTTGGCTAATCTCCATTGAGAACCTTCATTTTGGAACAGTCCATGCATTAAATATGTTATCTCATCGTTACTGGCAGGTTCATTCTTGAAATGTTTTTTTGTCTTATAGTTTTGATATTTGGCTATTCCATATCCAACCGTGTTATCTACTGCGTTTCTTGCAACGTTTTTGACATTGTTGACAGTTGCTTTAAGTTTTTGACCTAAACTTGGTTCAGAATATACTTTTTCTCTTACTGGTTGATATTTTTTGTCTATTTTTTCGTACTTTTCTTTAACATCTTGTTCTTTAGTCTTGGGTTTACTTTTAATCTCTGCTTCTTTAACTTCATCTTCTAGTGTTGCTAAGAATATAAACATAGATATTATCATTGTATCTCTTTACCAGTAATTATATTTAAAGTATTTATATCTACTGTTTTTCTAGTTCTCTTACGAATTTTGCAGGCATCCCACCCCATACCACATTAGGAGGGATCTCTCTTTGGACCATGCTATGGGATTCTATTATCGTGTTTTCTCCTATTGTTGTGCCGATTCTTGCAAAAGAATCGTGTTTCATGTGAGATCCTTTTTTTAGCAGGGTCTTGCCAAACACTGTCTGTGTTATGGTGTATTCGTGTCCATCCAGATAACAGTTATCTTCTATTGTGACATTATCTTCTAATTCTATGGTGTCGCAGAAGATATGGTCAAAAACAACTCCTTTGCCTATTTTGCAGTTTTTTCCAATTTTCATACCTGTCATTTTTAGCAGTATTGTTTTTAAGAAGCAGTGAGGCAATAGTTTTGTTGTTTCGATTATTATGCCGTTGTACCATATTCTGAAAAAGTTTCTTGCTCTCCACCAGTCATCTCCTGCGTTGAGCCTTTTTCCATCATAGTGAATCTTGAAATATGTGTGGTTGGGGTCTTTTAAGAACACTTTTATTTTTTCCTTGAAAGTTTTGTAATATTCTTTGTGTTGTCTATTAGATGGTTTGTGGTATTTCTCGATTTCTTCATCTGTAAGCTTCTTCAGGAGGTTTGCAGGTTTTCCACCCCATAGTTCTCCTTTAGGAATCTCTTCTTCACATTCAGAGAAAAACATTAGCATAGCATTCTTACTAAGAACGAAACCAGACTTCATAGTTGTCATTCCACCAACTAATGTTCTTTCTTTGACAAGAATTTTGCCAAGAATTATCTTGTTACCTTTTATTTCGTGTGTGATGAATGTTGAATCACCGCCTATCAGGCATCCTTTTTCAAGAGTTATGAGTTCTGGGAAGTAAGGATCAATTTTTATGTAATGAGGAAAGCAAACATCATGACCCACATTCATACCAGTTGTTCTGAGAATAAAGTTCTTTATATGACTTGGAACTATTCTTGTTTGTAATGCTAACATGAATTTATTGTATAGAATCCTTAGTATATTTTTTTTATAATCATTTTTAGACTTAAGTTCGATTTCAACCTTCTTGTAATCAGAGTTCTGAAGTTTTTTTACAGCGTTTTTTATGTATCTTTTCATAATTTCACCCCGACGCCTTCCAATTCTTCGAGTAATTGTTCTTTATTTTTAAATTGTATTGCTTTTATTCCAATTTCTGCTGCTTGTTCGACGTTTTTTATTGAATCATCTATAAATATTGTTTCTTCTGGCTTGACATCGTATTTTTTCATTATAATCTTGAATCCTTCTTGAGATGGCTTTCTTGTCTTTAGCTGGTATGAGACAAACACCTCGTCGAAATAGTCTTTGACTTTGTCATGAACCTTGTCCCAGTGATCCTTGTTGTAGTTTGTGAAGCAGACTGTCGGAATTTTCTTTCTAAGGTTGTTTGTCAACTCTAGCATTTCAGGATAGAACTCCTTGCTCTCCATATCGTTTCGGATTAGTTCTTCAGGATTCTCTTTCAGGTTGAATTCCTTGATTAATCTTTCCCAAGCCTCTGTGCCTGAGATCTTATCAACCTCTGCTATAGCAATTGTTTCATTAAATCTGTTTTCAAGAGTTTCAGGGTTGATGTTGTATTTCTTTGCAAGCTTCTCGATAAATGGTGGGTCTTCGGAGTTAGAACAAACATCCGACATGTCAAATATTATTAATTTTATTGTCATCTTATTATATTTACCAATCCGTGGTTTGCATTTACTTCCACTAAATCACCGTTTTTTAAAACTTTAGAGGCTATTTTTGTTCCTATCACGCATGGCGTGCCTAGTTCCCTACTTATGACTGCTGCGTGGCTTGTTATGCCTCCTTCGTCTGTCACAATGGCTGCTGCTTTGCTCATTGCAGGAACAAACTCAGGTCTTGTCATTCCAGTTACTAAGATTTCTCCTTTTTTGAAGTTTTTAATGTCTTTGATTGTTTTGCAGATTTTTACTTTTCCTGTAATCTTTCCAACACTTGCACACATTCCGTGCAAATCTTTTACTTCTTCTCCATCTTCATGTTTTTGTAATTCTTTTTTGAACTCAGTAAAGTCTTTTTTTGTGAACACATCATAATTGGTCCCTTCATATACTACAAAACAACCCTTTATCCTATTCTCGTAGAACTCTTTTGGTGATGTTTTTAATTTTTCAACTGTTATTTCTTCCGGCAAGAGATATCTTAAATGCTGTCTTTTAATGTTGAATCTTTTGCTCATCTCTTCAATGAATAACTCTAGTCCGCAACATCCTATTAGCATGTATTTTTTTCTTTCATCTTGCCATGCAGTTAAGAAATCGGTTAACCAAATCACATTTGCCAATGGTTCGCAGAATCTCAATTGTTTTATAATCTTGTTCTTTTTTTCAAGGTTTTTTATGAAATGTTCTCCTGAAATTTTATTGAATTTTTCATTTTCTTTAATCATGTTTTTAATTTCTATAAAAAAATCTTTTACCTTAAGCTTTAGTGCTTCTTTGTAACTTGCTCTTATCCAGTAGAATTTTTTCTCTAAAAATTCTAATTTGTTCCAGATGTTTTTATACTTCTTAATTTCTTTTAAGAGAACGTCAACTTCTTTTTCTTTGAAATCATTAGTTAAACGCTCTTTTTTTATCAGTTGGTATATGTCTGACAATGCGTTGTTATATTCATTGATAAAACTTTTTTCTACTGGATTTGTTACTAAAGTAAAATATTTATTGAATTTTTCGCCTTTTTCGTTTTTTTCTAGTTCTGCTCTTAATAATGCTTTCAATCTTACATCTCTTGTTAGCGAATATCCTTCTATGACGTGTGGTATTCCTGTACTTTGATAATAATACTTTGCTAGTTCTTGATATTTTGTTATGAGTTTTTTATTGGAGTATTTTGGTATTCTTTTTTCATTGTCTTCTATAAATTCTATCATCTCTTCCATTACTTTTCTCCACTTCTTCTCCAGTTTGTGGATGTAGTTTGGATCAACATTTTGTCTGTCTTCAAGTTCGTGGGCTATTCTGTGCAGGTCATCCCGATCATAGTACATCTCGCAGAAATCATCCTTGAAATCTTTGATGAATGCTCTATAAGCATATCCTAACTCTTTTATCATTGGTCCCATTGACATTCCTCCATGATGTATTAAGACAGGCGTTGCGTTGAAGCTTTGGATATACCATCTTCTTTTCAGGAGGTGTTTGTATTTTTTTACATATTTATTCTCTTCTTTATCGTTGATCACATCCATTATTAATCCTGTTTTTGGATTTTCTTTGTTTAGTTTGATTAGAATTCTGTTCTTTACTTGTTTTTGTGTTATCAAATCATATTTATCTAATAAGATAACTAATTTATGTACTGTTGCTGGAGAAATCTTTAACTTTTCAGCTATTTCTCTGATATGTAGTTCTTCGCTCTCTATAAGCTTCAATATCTTGATATTTTTTTTTGTGAATAATTCGTTTAATTCCATTTTGCGTTTGGAAATCGTTCGATATTTATAAACGTTTACTGTTTTCAGACGATTTTACAACTCTTTGCAAACTTCATCAGTTGTACTGACAATTGCCAAGTTTGAAAGAATTTGCAGAGAAAAATCTTGCATTTCTTGGTTCATGCTTGCACAGCAATCCTTCAGAATTATTACTTCGTACTTTCTATCTGCAGCTTCTCTAGCTGCTGATTCTATCACAAAGTTAGTGGCTACACCAGCCATTATTAGTGTAGAGTACTTTTTCAGTTCTTCCTCAAAGCCTTGGTTGGTGAAGGGGCTTATCATATACTTATCAAACACGAGTTCTCCTTTCTTTGGCTTTATCTTATCGTATATCTCTGCACCCCATGTGCCTTTTATAAACATCTCCCCACCTTGTTTTATAGCTCTATGTATCGGTGTCTTTGAATCAGCTAGTTCAGGGTAATCTTTATTGTAAGTGACTGTTACATATATAACTTTGATACCTACTTCCCTTGCCTTTGCAAGCATCTTTGCAATGTTGTCAATCAAGTCCATCTGCTTGACGTGTGCTGGTATCCCAAATGCGCTTGCAGCGCCTTTTTCATCCAATGATTCATTCTGGCAGTCCATCACTAGAAAAGCTGTTTTAGATTTGTCTATTTTCATTTTTTCACCCTCCTAACTACTCCTTTATTTGCGTCAACTTCTACATAATCATCATCCTTCAATATTCTCGTCGCGTTTTTTGTTGCTATGATGCATGGAATATTCAATTCTCTTGAAATGATTGCCGCGTGGCAGGTGACCCCTCCTTCATCAGTTACGATTGCCTTTGCCTTGTGAATTGCTGTCATATAGTCTGGACGGGTCATGGAAGCGACAAGGATGTCTCCCTTTTCCATCTTGTTTGCCTCAGTTGTATGGAAAATTATTTTTACTCTGCCCTTTACCTTGCCAGGTGAAGCAGTAACCCCTTTAATCTCTGTAATATCATCTTTGTGTTTAAACATCTCTTGATAAAGTTTATCCGCTTCTTTTGAATCTAGTGTTTCAATCTTTTTTCCAGTAAAGAAAATGAGCCAGTTGGTTTTTTTTGCTTCAATCAGCTTTTTATCAACTTCTTTTGTTTTTATTACTCCTTCAATCTCGGGTGGCGTGACATATTTCAATGTTTCCATTGAAACTTCACTTCTGACAGACACTTCCTTAAGGAAAATGTATGCATAATGAGACCCCATCAAATTAGCTCTTTTTCTTAGATCATGCATCTCTGCAAATACATCGATGAGTTTGATTATTAACAAGCTTCTTTTATCAAGTTCAAGTTTGCTTAGCATAGCTTCTTTTTTTTGCTGAATATTCTTTTTGAAATCAAGCAGTTCTTTCAATCTTGAATCTGCATCTATGTTTTCCTCCTGCCATTCCTTTATCTTTTCAATGAAATACTCTCTGTCAAGAATCTTAGGATATCTATAGGTGTTTAATATCCAAAAGAATTTCTTTACATGTGTATCAAGCTCATCTTGAATAGCTTTGTCGCCTTTGTTATACATATTGAGCAAGGATATCTCTTCTTCGCTAACAAAAGATATTATCGATGGAGTTGTAAGTGTTGAGAACTCTTTCTGTGATAATTTGTTCTTTAGTTCTCTTTCAGCATAGAAACTAAAATGATCGCAAAGCATTGAGAGACTGTATTCTTTTTCATACTTCTCAGTAAATTCCTGATAGTATTTCAAAAATGTTTCTTGATCTAATGCTGACAAATCAGTTTTATCAATTTTATTGCAGAAATCAATGAACTCATCATAGAAAGCTTTCCATTTTTTATAGAAGCCTTTAATGAAATCATAATCCTTGGCTGTTTGGTCAATAAGATAGGATGCAGCCTTTGCTAAATCGTGTTCCTCATAGGCCCATTCCAGATGTTCATCCTTGCAGAATACGAAAACTACTTCACATGTAATGGGAAAAATCTTCTTTAATGTGACTGTGCATGCATGTGCTGCATAATAAATAATATGAGGA